>NZ_JROO01000017.1 GCF_000826685.1 Streptomonospora alba | reverse complement strand
CGCTGCATCCGGTACAAGCCCCGACCCACTACGAAAGCGGGCCCGCCCAGGCTCTTCCCAAGAGACGGAATCTCCCCACGGACACCGAACCGCGCCGAAGCGCGGTTTGCGATCCGCTCTTTGTTATGTCTTCACGTTAGCAGGACTCCCGCAAACCCGCCAAATCGGCGAATTCGCAGTGAGAATCCGACTGCATCCGCACAACCACCCGCTGCACCGACGGACAGGACGGAGTCCCGCCACGCGAGGTGCAGGTGAGTCGGATCGTGTGAACGCGGTCCAGGCCGTGCGATGACGGCTGCAGACCCAGTGAAGTGCCGCCCTGCGGCTACCGGCACTGAACGTGCCGGACCACGGCGGCTCGTCCGACTATAGCGGTCTTCACGGCGTGCGCCAACTCGAGCCGGCCCCTCGATTCGCCGCTTCCCCGGCACCGGCCATGTTTGGGCGGTGCCCGCCGCGGCGAGACGATCTGTGACCGGTCCGTCCGCACACGTTCCCGCCGACCCGCAGAACGCCCGTGCCCAGCTGGAACACCGCCGCGGACGGTACTTCCACCTGCTGCGGGAGCGCCGCCCCTGCGCATGCGTCGGGGCTGTGGCGCTGCCGCCCGATCCCGATGCTGCTCCAAGGAAATCGAGGGAGAGAAGCATGGCCGTGCACCCGTACCACCCTTACGCCGTCGCGTTCGACGTCATGGAGACCCTCATCGACCTGGACCCGCTGAGCGAGCGCTTCGTCGAGATCGGACAGCCCGCGGAGCTGCTGCGGCCGTGGTTCCTGCGCGCGCAACGCGACTGCATGGCCCTCGCCCTCGCCGGGGATCTGCGCCCCTTCCCGGAGGTGGCACGCCAGGCGCTGCGTACCGCCTCGGGAAACACCGCCTCCGAGGAGGGCATCACCCATGTCCTGGAGGGCTTCGGTCGGCTTCCGGCGCACCCCGACGCCGAGCCGGCCATGCGCCGACTGCACGAAGCCGGTGTGCGCATCGGCTGTCTGACGCAGGGGAGCAGGGCCGCCACCACGGGCTTCCTGGAGTCCTCTGGGCTGGGCCGCTTCGTCGAGACGTTGGTCACCGCCGAGGAGGTCGGCGTGTGGAAGCCCGCCCCGGGCGTCTACCACGCCGCTGCCGCGGCGCTGGAGACGCCGCGCGAGCACCTCGCACTCGTCGCCGTGCACGCCTGGGACTGCCACGGCGCGAAGCGGGCTGGCTGCCTGGCCGGCTGGTGCAGTCGATCGGAAGTCGAGTACGGCGACGTGTTCACGGCCCCGGATGCCGTGGGCGCCACGCTCACCGACGTCGTCACCGGTCTGCTGGAACTCACCACCGCCTAGCGGCGCGTCGCCGCCGGGCGGGGAACCCGTCAGGTCAGCAGCCGCACCGCGCCCGTGCCCGGGGCGGCGTAGAGCCACTCGACCTCCAGGTCGATCACCGCGAGACCGGCGGTGGGGAAGGAGTCCAGCGGCTCGTCCGGCATGAACGCCGCGACGAGTTGGGCCATCGTCGGGTTGTGCCCCACGACCAGCAGCGTTTCCACCTCGGGATCGGTCCGCGTGATCAGCTCCAGTGCCGTGGAGACGTCGGCGCCGTAGAGGTCGCGTTCGTAGTCGGCGGAGGGGGAGTGCGGGAGGGCCTGGGCGACCAGCTCGAAGGTCTGCCGGGCGCGCAGCGCCGTGGAGCAGGCGACGTGGTCGGGGACCACACCGTCCGAGGCCAGAGCGGCGCCCGCGGCCCGCGCCTGGTCGCGGCCTTCGGGGGTCAGCGAGCGCTCGTGGTCGGAGCCGTCGGTCAGCGGCTCGGCCTGGGCGTGCCTAAGCACGATCAGTCGTTTGGTCATGGCGACAGCACCGTGGCCACGATCGCGATTACCGCCATGACACCGAGCATGGCTCCCACGATCACGGCCAGCCCTTTCATTCCTGACAACGGATGACATCCTCCAGCGCGGTTCTTCGCCGCTTAGCCTAGGGGGTCGCCGGTACCGCCCGCCGCCGACTCCGCGCGAGAGCGCCCGTGGACCCGCATGCCTGCATCGACCGGCGAATACAAAGGGGCGCGGGTGCCCGACCCTCCCGGGCCGGGCACCCGCGCCCGTGCAGGGCACCGCAGCTGTCAGTCCTCGCGGCCGCCGTCGGCGGCGCGGGCCTCCTCCTTGCTGTCGGACTCCTTGTCGGCGGCGGAGTCGCCGGCAGTCACCTCGGCACCGGCGTCGCCACCGTCGACGGGCAGATTCGTCGCGGTCGGTTCGCCGGTGCGGCGCTTGGACCACACGATCGCTCCGACGATCACCGCCACAGCAACGACGGTGACCGCAGCCCGCAGGAAGAAGCTGTCGGAGAACATCACGACGCTCGGCGCGATGATCAGCGCGACAAGGTTCATCACCTTGAGCAGCGGGTTGATGGCCGGGCCGGCGGTGTCCTTGAACGGGTCGCCGACCGTGTCGCCGATGACCGTGGCCTCGTGCGCCTCCGAGCCCTTGCCACCGTGGTAGCCGTCCTCGACGAGCTTCTTGGCGTTGTCCCAAGCGCCGCCGGAGTTGGCCAGGAAGACGGCCATCAGGGAACCGGCCGCGATGGCACCGCCGAGGAAGGCCCCCAGCGGGGCGTAGCCCAGCGCGAAGCCCACGGCGATGGGGGTGAGCACGGCCAGCAGCCCCGGCGTGATCAGCTCACGCAGCGAGTCGCGGGTGCAGATGTCCACGACCCGCGCGTACTGGGGCTTCTCCGTGCCGTCCATGATCCCGGGGTGGTTGCGGAACTGGTCGCGCACCTCGAGTACGACGCGTCCGGCGGCCCGTCCCACTGCACTGATCGCCAGGCCGGAGAACAGGAACACGACCGCTGCGCCCAGGATGACGCCGACGAGCACGTTGGGCTCGTCGATGGACAGGCTGAAGCTGGTCGCGTCCTGCCCGGACTCCGTGAGCGCGCCCTCTACCGCCGTGCGGAAGGCCCCGAACAGGGCGGTGGCCGCGAGCACCGCGGTGGCGATGGCGATGCCCTTGGTGATGGCCTTGGTGGTGTTGCCCACGGCGTCGAGGCTGGTGAGCACCTCGGCTCCCGTACCCTCCACGTCGCCGGACATCTCGGCGATGCCCTGGGCGTTGTCGGCCACCGGGCCGAAGGTGTCCATCGCGACGATGACGCCGACCGTGGTCAGCAGCCCGGTACCCGCCAGCGCGACGGCGAAGAGGCTGAGGGTGATCGAGGCGCTGCCGATGAGGAAGGCGGCGTAGACGGCGCCGGCGATAAGCACCGCGGAGTAGACGGCCGACTCCAGGCCCACCGAGACGCCGGAGAGGATCACCGTGGCGGCCCCGGTCTCCGAGCTTTCGCCGATGTCCTTGACGGGGCGCCGGTTGGTCTCGGTGAAGTACCCGGTCAGCAACTGGATGGCGGCGGCCAGCACCAGGCCGACGAGCACGGCGCCGATGGCCACGAGCCGGGGGTCGCCGTCCAGGCCCTGGATCTCCTCGCCCGCGCTGGTGAGCTCGGCGAAGCTGCCGGGCAGGTAGGCGAACGCCGTGGCCGTCACCAGGACCGCGGAGATGACCGCCGAGGTGAAGAACCCTCGGTTGATGGCCGACATGGCGGTCTTGTCGCGCGAGCGCGGCGCCACGATGAAGATGCCGATGATGGCGGTGATGACGCCGATCATCGGCACGAGCAGCGGGAAGACCAGGCCTTCGACGCCGAACGCGACGCGGCCGAGGATGAGCGAGGCGACCAGCACCACGGCGTAGGACTCGAACAGGTCGGCGGCCATGCCCGCGCAGTCGCCGACGTTGTCGCCCACGTTGTCGGCGATGGTCGCGGCGTTGCGCGGGTCGTCCTCGGGGATGCCCTGCTCGACCTTGCCGACGAGGTCGGCGCCGACGTCGGCGGCCTTGGTGAAGATGCCGCCGCCCACACGCATGAACATGGCCAGCAGAGCCGCACCGAAGCCGAAGCCCTCCAGGACGTTGGGGGCGTCGCCGCGGTAGACGAGTACGACGACGGCCGCGCCCAGCAGGCCCAGGCCGACGGTGAACATGCCCGCGACCCCGCCGGTGCGGAAGGCGATCCGCATCGCGGAGTGCTCTCCGCGTTCACCGCCTTCCCGGGCGGCGGCGGCTACGCGGAGGTTGCCGCGCACGGCCAGCCACATGCCGATGAAGCCGGTGAGGGCGGAGAAGCCGGCGCCGAGGGCGAAGAACACCGATCGTCCGATCCGCACCGCGAGATCGTCGGCCGGCAGCAGCAACAGCAGCAGCGGGATGACGATGACGAACACGGCCAGGGTGCGGAACTGGCGTTTGAGGTACGCCGCCGCTCCTTCCTGGACGGCACGCGCGATGTCCTGCATCCGCTCGGTGCCCTGACCGGCGGCGAGAACTTCACGGACCAGCCATCCGGCGACGGCGAGCGCGAGAAGCGCGACCACCAACACCACGACGACCAGGGTGAAATCCATGCCGTCCAAGGCCAGGGCCGGGCCGCCATCGGCGGCTTGGGTGAGCCCAGACAATCCGTCCTCCTAGAGACGGGCACGTTTTGGCCCCCGCGGGGTCGTGCGGCCGCCTCCCAGACCTGTCGCCAGGCTCGACGGCACGCCCGGCAGGGTCCTGCGGGTGCCACCAACACGGTTCCGTATGCCGTTCCGCTGAGACCAGCGAGAACGGTGTCCGGGGATTCTACGCACCGGTAGGACGAAACGTGAGCGCGGGTCACGAAGTTCGACTATGCGGGGACCATATGTGATCGCATGGTGACCTGCGAATATGGACGTTATATATTTGAATTCGCATTTTATATAAATAGATACATAGAAGACAAAAGGGGTTAAACCGCTCATAAAGACGAAAAGAGGATGAGGCGGTTCGAGGCGGCACCCGGCCTCCACAGCCCTCGGGCACAGCTCGGCCGAGCGTGGATGTGCCGAGTGGAGGAGCGCAGGGCTCGGTGGAGCGCTCGGGGCGCACAGTCGGTGGGCGGCCCACGGCCGGTCACGCCGACGGTGCGGCACGGCGGTTCCCCTATGTGTTCAGCAAACCGCATCAGGCGAGGCGCCGCCACCGCTTCGGCCGCGATGTGTCGCAGCGCACGCCGCGCCGCGTGCGGGCCGCGTGCGGCGCAGGGACGGCTTCCGGACGCTCCCTGGGACCGCCGCGCCGAGGGCGCCCGCGGGAGGCGCGGTCAGCCCCCGACGCTCCGGCTCCACCGGTGTTCGCCGTCGCGCAGCTCTGCGGTCGGTGCCAACCCGGCGGCGGTGGCGACTGCGGCCGACGCCCGGTTCTCGGGGTGGATGTGGGCGACCACCGTTCGCACGGTCCGCCGCCCGAGTCAGTCGACGAGCCCCCGGGCCGCTTCGGCCCCGATGCCGCGCCCCTACCACGGAGTCCCCACCACCCAGGCGACCTCGGCCGTGGGGCCGAGCTCCCCGGCCGACACCGTCGCCTGGGCGGCCCCCGTGAGGCAGGAGGCGCCGCGGAGCCGGACCACCCAGTTCAGCCACGAGACAGCCGGATCGGGCGAGCCGGCGGAGATGCGCCGGTAGCGCGAACGCAGTTCCGCCGGCGTGTCCGGAGCGCCGCCGATGAACGTGTGCAGGGCCGGATCCGACAGGACCTCCGCCATCTCCTCGGCATGCCCGACGCAGAGCGGCAGCAGGTCCAACCGCGCCGTACGGATCGTTTCGGGCTCGAAGCCGCTCATAGAGGGCGCCCGCACCGGCCTGCCGGGGCCGCGGGCGCCCGGCGATCTCAGGCGCGCCGGCTGTCGCCGCGGCGCAGGCGCAGGCCGCTGGTGTCGATCTCGATGGCCGCGCCGGCGATGTCGGGGCCGACGGGGCTCTCCGGACTCTCGCTGCTCTGCGCGGTCTCCCTTCCGCCGGGACCGGCAGGACCGGCGGGCCCCACCGAACCGGCGTCGTCGCCGGGGTCGCTTGGGTTCGGCGGGGTGTCGACGCGGTCCTCGCCCTCCATGTGGTCCAGTGCGTCCAGCCGGTCGGCGACGGACCGGGCGAAGGCCGCCGACCCGATGGCGTCGACGCCGTCGGGGGCCTCGGCTCCGTAGCCGACCACGCGCTCGGCACCGCGACGCAGGAGCCGTGCCGCGCCCACGCGGTTGCCGCGCTGGGCGTGGGTCAGCCCGACCGCGATCTGGGCCAGCCCTCGCCACAGTTCGCGATCGGATTCGGCGGCCGACTTCCAGACCGCCTCCAGTACTTCGTGTGCGTGGAAGGCGTAGCCGTCGTCGAGCAGGTTCTGCGCCTCGGTCAGCCCCTCCTCAGGTGTGAACTCCGCATCGTCGGGGATGCGCGGCACGCCCTCGGCCCCGTGCGGCAGGGGGCGGCCGAAGCGGTCGCGCGGGCGCTGGTTCTGCGCCCTGCCCTCAGGGTTGCGGTCGCGCTGGGTCCGTGTGGAGTCGCTCATCCTCGCCGCTCCTGATCTGCCGTGCCGACTGCCCTGTTCCCGTTGTAGCGCTGTGCCCATTGTGCACCCGTGCATTCGGCGAAGACGGGACGGGCCGGGCGGCCCCGGGGCGGGCGGCGGCGCCCGGTCGGCTCACCTGTCGGGTTCGGGGTCGGTCAGCCAGCCGATCAGGGCGGAGTCGAACAGCTCGGGGCGCTCCTGGTGCGGGAAGTGCCCGGCGCCCTCGATCATGCGCCAGCGGTAGGGCGCCTCGACGTAGCGACCGGAGCCGCGGGCGGTCTCCGGAAGCACGACGGGGTCGAGCGCGCCGTGGACGTGCAGGGTCGGGACCGAGACGGGGCGGCGCATCCTGCGCATGTAGCGGCGGCCGTCCGGGCGCGCCTGGGAGCGGAACAGCCAGCGGTGGTACTCCAGGGAGCTGTGCGCGACACCGGGGATTCGGAAGGCGTCGCGGCAGTTGCGCTCGGTTTCGGGGTCGGGCCAGCCCGGCCGTGACCAGGCGCGGAGCATGGCCGCGATCTGCTCGGCGTCGTCGGCGACGAGTCGGCGCTCGGGCACGACGGGCAGCTGGAAGCCGAGCAGGTGGCGGCTCGCCCATCCCTGGCCGCGTGCGAGCACGGCCGAGCGCAGCCGCCGCGGATGCGGCATGGAGACCGCCGCCAGGCGGCGCACGGTCTTGGGGAAGTAGACGGCCATCGTCCAACCGAGCATGCCGCCGGTGGAGTGACCGACGACGACGGCCTCGGCCTCTCCGAGCGCGCGGATCAGGCCCGCGGCGTCGGAGGCGAGGGTGATCAGGTCGTAGCCCCGCGGAGGCTTGTCGCTGGCGCCGTAGCCGCGCAGGTCGACGGCGACGGCGCGGTAGCCGGCGTCGGCGAGCGCGGTCAGCTGGCCGTGCCAGGACCACCAGAACTGCGGGAATCCGTGCAGAAGCAGGACCAGCGGCCCTTCGCCCGCCTCGGCGATGTGGAAGCGGGTCCCGGCCGCGCTCACGGTCCGGTGTGTCCAGGGGCCGTCGATCAGGACAGCCGACTCGTCAGTCACCGCGCACCGGGCCCCAGCGGGTCAGCTGCTGGAGGAAGGACGGTCGCGGCGGAACGCCGCCATGGTGCCGGCCATGGTCGCGCTGGTGCGCGGAAAGCCCTGGCGCTTGCGGAACTGGCGCAGGCCGAGGAAGCCGAAGAGCGCGGAGAACAGCAGGAAGGCGACGGTGACGATGAGGAAGGAGACCCAGGGCGCCAGTCCGGCCGCCCAGATTCCCAATCCGGCGGTGATCGCCACCAGGATGAGGACCATATGGGCCAGAACGGCCGCGACGATCGACATCCCGGCGCCTATGCCGATTTTCTGGACGTCGCGGGCCAGCTCCATTTTCGCGAGCTGAAGTTCCAGACGCACGAGCCGGGACATGTTCCCGCTCGCCTCGGAGACGAGTTCTCCCAGGGAGTGTTCGGCGGCGTCGAACTCCTCAGGCTCCTGGCCACCCGACCGGGTTTCGGGCATGGAGACCGCTCCCTTCGCTCGGCAGACGTCGTATGCATCCTCGCACATCCGGCGCCACCGGCGGTCCCCACGCCGCGCGCACCCGCTCCCGCGGGCGGCCCCGCCCCGCACTGGCGCGGGTGGGCCGACGCGTCGGGGACCGGTACGGGACCGGCCGTGCGGCCGGACCCGAGCTCCGGTCCCCGATGGCGCGCGGAGGGCTCACCGCCGCGGACACCGTGCCTGTGACACTGCCCGCGGAGGCCGCGGCTACTCGCGGCTCATCCGGTCACTCGTCGCCCGTGCCGCTCTGCTGGAACGCGTCCTTGAGCGTCTGGACGGACTGGGCGTCGGTGAGCGTGGAGACGTCGCCGAGTTCGCGGTTCTCGGCCACATCCTTGAGGAGGCGGCGCATGATCTTGCCCGAGCGGGTCTTGGGCAGCTCGGGCACCACCAGGATCTGGCGGGGCTTGGCGATGGGCCCCAGGTGCGCGCCGACGTGCTCACGCAGTTCCTTGACCAGGTCGGCGCCGCCGTTGCCGGCCTCGCCGCGCAGGATGACGAAGGCGACGATCGCCTGGCCGGTGACCGGGTCGCTGGCGCCGGTGACGGCGGCCTCGGCGACCTTGTCGTTGGCGACCAGCGCGGACTCGACCTCGGTGGTGGAGATGTTGTGGCCGGAGACGAGCATGACGTCGTCGACGCGGCCGAGCAGCCAGAGGTCGCCGTCCTCGTCGCGCTTGGCGCCGTCGCCCGGGAAGTAGAGGCCCTCGAAGCGCGACCAGTAGGTCTTCTTATAGCGCTCGGGGTCGCCCCAGATTCCGCGGAGCATCGCCGGCCAGGGTTCGCGGACGACGATGAAGCCGCCTTGGCCGTTGGGCACCGACTCGCCGGACTCGTCGACGACGTCGACCTCCACACCCGGGATGGGCTGCATGGCGGCACCGGGCTTGCCGTGGGTGATGCCGGGCATCGGCGTGACCATGATGGCGCCGGTCTCGGTCTGCCACCAGGTGTCGACGATCGGGGTGCGGCCCCCGCCGATGTGGGTGCGGTACCACATGTAGGCCTCGGGGTTGATGGGCTCGCCGACCGAGCCGAGCACCCGCAGGCTGGAGAGGTCGTACTGGGCCGGGTACTCCTCGCCCCACTTCATGAACGTGCGGATGGCCGTGGGGGCCATGTAGGCGATGGACACCCCGTACTTCTGCACGATCTCCCAGAAGCGGGCCTTGTGCGGGGTGTCGGGCGTGCCCTCGTACATGACCGAGGTCGCTCCGTTGGCGAGCGGGCCGTAGACGATGTACGAGTGCCCGGTGACCCACCCGATGTCGGCGGCGGTCCAGAACACGTCGCTTTCGGGTTTGAGGTCGAAGACCGCCCAGTGCGTGTAGGCGACCTGGGTGAGGTAGCCGCCGGTGGTGTGCAGGATGCCCTTGGGCTTGGCCGTGGTGCCGCTGGTGTACATGATGTACAGCGGGTGCTCGGAGTCGTGGGCCTCGGCCTCGTGCTCGGTGGGCTGGCGGTCGACGATGTCGTGCCACCAGACGTCGCGGCCCTCGTTCCAGTCGACCTCTTGGCCGGTGCGGCGCACCACGAGCACGTTCTCGACGGCGGGGCGGTCGCGCACGGCGTCGTCGACGGCCGGCTTGAGCGAGCTGGGCTTGCCGCGGCGGTAGCCGCCGTCGGCGGTGACGACGAGCTTGGCCTCGCTGTCGTCGATGCGGGTGCCCAGGGCGTCCACGGAGAAGCCGCCGAAGACGACCATGTGGACGGCGCCGATACGGGCGCAGGCCAGCATGGCGACCACGGTCTCGGGAATCATCGGCATGTAGATGGCGACCCGGTCGCCCTTGCCCACGCCGAGTTCCAGCATGGCGTTGGCCGCCTGGCAGACCATGCCCTTGAGGTCGGAGTAGGTGATGGTGCGGGTGTCGCCGGGCTCACCCTCCCAGTAGAAGGCGACCCGGTCGCCGCGGCCCGCGTCGACGTGCCGGTCCACGCAGTTCACCGCGGCGTTGAGCTTTCCGCCGGTGAACCATTCGGCGAACGGGGGGTTCCACTCCAGAACGTTGCTCCACGGCTGCTCCCACTGCAACCTGCGGGCCTGGTCCTCCCAGAACCGCAGCCGGTCGGCGGATGCAGCGTCGTAGGCGTCGGCCTGCACGTTCGCGTCTGCGGCGAGATCCGCGGGGGGCGGGAAGCTCCGGGACTCCTGAAGAAGGTTGGACAGTGTTTCCTGACCCTGCCCCTGGGGAGTCTCAGCCACTGTTACGTCTCCTTACTTGATCCGGTCCCACAGAAAGCTCGTGTGGTGCAACCCACTTCATCAAGTGGTGACGACAACATACAAGTGGCCGCTCCAGGGGCTGTGGACGGACGGTCTTCCCTGGGGACGGGCGGTCTTCCACGGGCTATGGACGGACATCCGATTACCGGTAAGTAAGGTTGCTGCCGTGACTGCCGTTCCCGATGAACCCCTGCAGCGGATCGCCGATCTCCCGGGTGTCGACTCGGCCGTCGGCGAGACCCGCACCCTCGTCGACCGCCTGCTCGGCCACCGCATCCTGCGGCGCCGTAGCAGCGACGTGTCCATGGAGTCGGCACTGCGCGGCGCCCGCGCCTCGGCCGTGCTCGACGGCGCCGACGCCGACCTGGAGGAGGTCCGCGCCGGCCTCAGCGAGGACCCGCGCGTCAAGGGGGCGCTGCGCGTCTCCGGCGAACTCGGGCCGCTCGCCGATACCTGGCCCAAGGCGCCCCGCCAGGTGCTCGCGCGCCTGCACGCGCTCGCGGCGGCCGACGGGGTCGACGAGGACGCCCTGGGGCGCCCTCGCACCGACGCCGATTCCGCGGCCGATCCACTCGGCCTGGGACCGGCGCCCCGCGCCGCCGAGGTCGCGGCGCGGATCGAAGGGCTGGACACGGTCCTGGCCGCGCGCGCCGCTGTTCCGGCGCTGGTGGTCGGCGCCGTCGTGCACGGCGAACTGGCCGCGCTGCGCCCCTTCGGCTGGGGGGACGGCGTGATCGCGCGTGCCGCCGAACGGCTGACGCTGATCACGCGCGGGCTCGACCCCAAGTCCCTGGTCCCTACCGAGTTGGGCTACCTGGAACTGGGGGAGGAGTACGGGGCCGCACTGCGCGGCTACCTGACCGGCACACCGGAAGGCGTGGGCGGCTGGGTGGCCTTCTGCTGCCGGGCCGTCGCCGCCGGGGCACGGGATTCGCTGGCCACGTGCGAGGCGCTGCAGCGGGGATGAGCCTGTGAGCCCGTGCGCCCGATGCGCGATCGGGCCACCAGGCTCGCCGCGGACGAGGGCGCGCGCTTCGCCGCCTATCTCGATCGGGTTACTTTTCGGGCCGGCTCGGGCCGCCCGTGGTCGCGACTTCTGTCGAACAGAAAGGTGACGGTTCGCCCGATTCGGGACCAACGGAGAAAAACAGAGGGCGGCACCCCGCCCAGCCCTGCGGCCCGAGTCGGGGCACCGCCGCGAAACACGAAGACCGTGGCTATCATGCGTGCTTATTCATAGTCCGACCAGGGATGACTCCCTGGCCTGGACGAGCCTCCCGCGGCTTGGTGACGCGTGGGTACCCGGCCTCCGTGTTCGGTGGATCGCCAATCCACCTTGTCCTTCCTTTGTACGCCTCCTCGCGTCCACTGAAAAGTCCCCGGGAGGTCAAAGATCGCCCCGGCCCGCCAATTCGGCGTGGTAGCGTCCCGTGCTATACCTGTTACCGACGGAAGGCGCCGCACCCCTCAGCTCCCCCAGCGCGCGCTTAGCCGACGGAATGCCCCTTGTTCGGATCTGGTGCGATTTCCACTGCTATGTGACGATACGGCGTAGCGCGGCTCCCCCGAGGACCGCCGCTCAGCCCATCGGGCCCAGTGCCCGACGACGATGACTTATCCGGGAACGGTGCCGGCTCTCCCCCCCGGAGCCGGACCGTAAGACGGCCCCCGCTATCCCCCCGGCGGGGGCCGTCGTCATTTCCGGACCGACCGCGCCCCCACCGGCCCGGCTACGCCCGCGCCCGGGGCGCGGTCCGTGTTCCGGCCTGCGGCAGCAACGCGGCCGATCAGTGCGATGCGGGATCGGGCCGCTGTCCGTCTGCGGCGCTGCCGGAATTCCCGGCTCGCTCCGTCCGTCCACAGGTTGGGGATCCGGCTTTCCTTCGGCGACCCGCCCGGCGAGCGTGGAGTGAACGGCTCCGCACCGGGAGGTCCCATGGACGCATCCGCCCCTGCCCGCCCCCTGCTCGTCACCGAGGATCCCCACCTGCTCGACGACCTCCTACGCCTGGCGGCCGCCGCGGGAGTGGAGGCGACGGTGGCCCACCACGCCGCCCAAGCGGTCACCGAGTGGAGCCGCGCGCCCATGGTCGTCGTGGGCACCGACCTGCTCGCCGCCATCGCCCGGCTCGACCCCGAACCCCGGCGGCACGTCCTGGTCGCCGGTCTCGATTCGCACCCGCGCGACGCGGAGGTATGGCAGGCCGCGCTCCGCGCGGGCGCCGGAGCCGTCCTGTCGCTGCCGACCGACGAATCACGACTGTCCGCACTGCTCACCGAGTCGGCGCACGCGCGAGCCGAGCACGCGCCCGTGGTCGCCGTCGTCGGCGGTCGCGGAGGCGCAGGAGCCAGTCTGCTGGCACTCGCGCTGGCCGGGGCGGCCCGGCGCGCCGGCCTGCGCAGCGCGCTCGTCGACGCCGACCCGCTCGGCAGCGGCCTCGACACCCTGCTCGGGCAAGAGGACGCGCCCGGCGACCGCTGGGGCGACCTCGTCGCGCGCCACGGACGGCTGAACTGGTCGGCCTTGGGTTCACGGCTGCCGGAAGCGGGCGGCATCGCGCTGATCACGTGGGAACGCGGCCCCGCAGCGGAGGTTCCGCCGGTCGCGATGCGCTCCGTGCTGACCTGTGCCGCGCGGGGCGCCGACCTCGTCGTGGCCGATCTGCCCCGCACCCCCGATCCTGCGGCCGACGAAGCGCTGCGGCGCGCCTCGACCGTGCTATTGGTGGTACCGGCGGAACTTCCCGCCGTGTTCGCCGCGGCGCGAACGGCGCCGCGGCTGCGACGCACAGCCCGCGACGTCCGGCTGGTGGTGCGCGAGGGCGGGTGCGAGGTGGCGGCGGCGGACGTCGCCCGGACACTCGATCTGCCGATGGCCTGCCGCTTGCGCACGGACCGCGGACTCCTGCGCGGCCTGCGCCACGGCGCGGCCGCGGCCGCCGCCGGCACCCGCTCCTCGACGCTGGCCGAGGCGGCCGACCGCCTGCTCGCCGTTCTGCTGCCGGCACCACAGGCGACGGGCTCCGCCCGGGGCGATCGCTCGCCGCCTGCGCCTTCCCGCAGGCAGAACGCACGGCCACCGCCCGCGGCCGCACAACGCCCGGCCTGTGAAGGCTCGGAACGGCTGCCCGGCGCAGCACCCGGGCCCCCGGCGACGCGCACCGCCGGCACGCCGCACCGGCACTCGGCCTCCGGCGGCCGGTCGGCGTGCCCCGCCTCAGGTCGCGGCCTCCGTCCTCCCGATCGGCCTCCCACGAAAGGAGGGCAGGAATGGCTGCCCCACCGGCCTCGAACGGCCCTTCAGCCGCTTGCTCCGGCTCGGGTGCGGACCCGCGGCTGCTCACCGCCGTGCGCATGCGGCTGGCGCGCGAGGGCGGCGATCCCGCTCCGGCCCGCGTCGCGGCTGCCGTACGCGCCGAGGGGACGGCTCTGGGCGACGCCGAGGTGCTGGAGCTGGTCCGGCTGCTGCGGGCCGACATCGCCGGCGCCGGTCCGCTCGATCCCCTGCTCAGCGACCCCCGGATCACCGACATCCTGGTCAACGGCCCCGAGGGCGTATGGATCGACGACGGGGCGGGCCTGCGTCCGGCGCCCGGAATCCGATTCGCCGACGACACGTCGCTGCGCCGCCTCGCCCAGCGCCTGGCCGCCCAGGCCGGGCGTCGCCTCGACCAGGCCGCACCCTGGGTGGACGCCAGGCTCCCCAGCGGAGCGCGTCTGCATGCCGTCCTTCCTCCCGTGGCGCCCGAGGGAGTGTGCCTGTCGCTGCGGCTGCCGCGGCGGTCGGTGTTCACGCTCGCCGAGCTCGTCGCCTCCGGCACCGTGCCCCCAGCGGGCGCACGGCTGCTGCATGCCCTCGTCACCTCGCGTACCGCGTTCCTGATCTCAGGCGGCACCGGTACGGGCAAGACGACCCTGCTGTCGGCGCTGCTCTCGCTGGCCGACCCGGGTGAGCGGGTCGTGCTGGTCGAGGACTCCGCCGAACTCCGGCCCGACCATCCGCACGTGGTGCGGTTGCAGGCACGCCCGCCCAACATCGAGGGCACGGGCGAGGTCGGACTGCACGACCTGGTACGCCAAGCCCTCCGCATGCGGCCCGACCGGCTCGTGGTCGGCGAGGTCCGCGGGCCGGAGGCCGTGACACTGCTGAACGCCTTGAACACGGGCCACGACGGAGGCACCGGCACCGTGCACGCCAACGCCGCGGTCGACGTGCCCGCCCGTATCGAGGCTCTCGGCTGCGCCGCGGGACTCAGCAGGGAGGGTGTGCACAGCCAGCTGGCCGCGACCCGCGCGCTGGTGGTGCACCTGGCCCGGGAGGGTGACGGGAGGCGACGGGTCGCCGAGGTGTGCACGCTCCGCCGCGGGCCGGACGCCACGGTGCACGCGCCGCCCGCGGTGACCTTCGGCGCCGACGGCTCCCTCACCGACCGTCCTGCGCTGCCGGACCTGCTGGCGCGGATCGGCAGCGCGTGGCGGAGCCCTCCGGCCGACGGCCCCGGTCCCCCAGCGCCACCGGCCGCGCGACCGGCGTAGTCGGGCGCTGCCTTGCGCGGGGGTGCGGCGCCCCCGATGCGCCCCCCGAGCTCTGGGGACCCCTCCGGGGAACACGAGCGGCGAGTCCCCCGGAGACCGCGGCACGGGGGCGCCGGTGCGCCAAGCGCCGGGAGCCGGCTTGCCGCCGAGCGCACGCCGCGTACTCCGCAGGGCGCCCTCGCCGCCCCCGGCGGCAACGCCAGACGTCACGCGCTTCTCCCATGCCCCCGAGCGCGTGGGCGGCGCTTCTCTTGAACGGTGCACCACCGTTCGCGGCCTAAGGAAGACGGGCGATGCGACGCGTCTCCGGTGGGCGATAGGCGGACTCGCCCGCCGCGCGAGGTGCGCCCCATTGCCGCGGCCTCTGGGGTGGCGGTGGCGGGTGGTTCCAGGGGAGTCGCCCACCGGCATGGGCCCGGCGCCCGCACCCCGCCGACCGGCCCCCGGTCCGGCATCGCCGCCGCCGCGCCCCCCGCGGGCCGCCCACCTCCTCGCCGACGCACCACACCCCCGTATCCGGCGCCTTCGGGATCGGAGACCGCATGTCGACATGTGCACAGACCGCCGAATCCGCACCCCTGCTTCTCCCGCTCCTGCTCGCCCCGGTGCTCCCGGCGGCCCACTGGCTCGCCGGGCAGGCGGAATGGCTGCTCGCGGTGGGGGCCGCGGGCCTCGTCGCCTCCGCTCTCGCGCCCGGTTCCGCGGTCGTGCGCCTGCACGGGCTGGCGAACGGCGGCGGCGAAGGCGGGGCCGGGCGTTCGACCGCCGGGCGTGCCCCTCTTCTCATCCGGCGGCTGCGGGTGCGGATCGCCCTGGCGCGGGGCCGGGAGCCGGAGCGGCGCCGCCGTGCCGTCGCCGAGCTCTGTGCGGTGCTGGCCGCGGAGTTGCGCGCGGGCCGGAGTCCCGCAGACGCGATGGTCACGGCCGTGGACGAGCTCGATCCCGAGTCGGGCCGCGAGCTGGCTCCGCTGAGCGAGGCGGCCCGCGGCGGGCAGGACCTCATGATGCCGCTGCGCGCCCTGGCCGGTGCGCGCGGCGCGCGCGGACTCGGCCACCTCGCCGCCTGCTGGCGCGTGGCTGCCGACACCGGGGCCGGGTTGGCCGACGTCGTCGACCGGCTGTCGGTGTCCCTGGCCTCCGACGAGGCGCTGCGACGCGAGCTCGGCGCCCAGCTCGCCGGTCCGCGCGCCACGGCCGTGCTGCTCAGCGTGCTGCCAGTACTCGGTCTGGGCATGGCGACCGCCCTGGGCGGATCACCGCTGGCCTTCCTGTTCACGACGCCCGCCGGGCTCCTGTGTCTGGCGGCGGGTCTGGCGCTCGATGCGGCGGGCTTGTTCTGGACCCACCGAATGGTGCGGCGGGTCTTGTCCGAATCGGGATTGGAGTGAACGCATGGGCTTTCTCGAAATCGCCGTGGTCGCCCTGGGCACCGCCGCTGTGCTGATGCTGCGTGGCGAGTCCGCGCGGGTCCTGGCGTTGCGGCGGCTGGCTCGGCTGCGCGCGGCGGAGCGGCCGCGCCCGCCCGCGGTCCCTGCTGGACTGCGGCGCGCCCTGGTGCTGTGGGGCGTGCCGTGCGCGCCCGTGGCGACTCTGCTGTTCGTGGCGGGGCCGGCGGCGGCCGTGCTGGTCGGCCTGCCGATCGCGGCGGCGCTGCGCCGGCGACTGGCGCGCGCGGATCGGCCCGCCGAATCGCGCGCGGATCGCGCCCGCACGTTGGCCGGCCTGCCCGTCGCGATCGACCTGCTGGTGGCCGGGCTGCGCGCGGGCGGAGTCCTGGAGGATGTGCTGGGCACCGTCGCCGCGGCCGTCGGCGGACCGCTGGGACGATCCCTCGGGGGAGTCGCCGAACAGCTGCGCCTCGGCGCCGACCCGCGGTCGGCCTGGCGGTCGGCGGCCGACACCGAGGAGTTGGCGGCGATCGGGCGTGCGCTGGCCCGCGCCGGCGAAAGCGGAGCGCCGGTCGCCGCCATCCTGGAGCGCCACGCCGCCGAGCTTCGCGACACGGCCCGCGTCCGCGCCCTGACCAGGACTCAGCGCCTCGGCGTCCTCAGCGCCGCCCCTTTGGGCGTGTGCTTCCTTCCCGCGTTCGTCCTCATCGGCGTGGTCCCACTCGCCGCCGGCCTCGTCTCCGGCCTGACGCTGCCCTGAATCGCCGAGCCTCCGACGCACCGAGCGGGTGTCCGAGGGCGAGTGCGGCGCCGGTTGCACGGCCGCCGCCCCGAACGGCACTTCTGTCGCCGGCGGTCCCGGCTCCCATCCGACCGGCCTTCAGGGCGTCTTCGGCGCCCAGGTGGAGCGGTGCGGGCCGGCTCGGGCGTGGGCGGATACCGTGCCGGGCCACGAGCGGACGGGGACCCGGACGGTGACGTGCAGCGAGAAATCGGCGGCGATTCGGCAGCGTGCCAGGGCCGCGCCGTTGGCCTCGGCCGTGGCGCGGGCCGCGGCACACGACGGCCCGCGCCCCTCGGCCAGGCGTCGGGCTCCGGCGAGTGCGGCGAGGTCAGCCGCCGTCGCCGCGCGGTGCCGGTCGACGCGGACGCCCGCGACGACCACGACCGTCGAGGCGACGAACAGCAGGACAGCGCACAGCGCGAGCACCCATACCGTCGCGGATCCGCCGTCGGAGCGACGCCTGTGCGCCGCGGGCCCCGGTCCGGAGGGAGTGTCACTCTGCACCGGGCGAACCGTCTCGCCGCCGACCCGCCGCCTCGGAGACGGGCGGATCCCGCCGCGCCAAGCCGGGACCGCGGCCGTCCCACCGGGGCGCCGGTCCGTCGCCGCTCCGGCAGCGGCGCCGCAGGCGGACGGGGTCGCCCGCCGCGGCCGCTCGCCGCGCATCTCAGTCGGCCTCCGGGGCACGGCCGCCGCCCTGGGCGCCTTCCGAAGCTTCACGGTCGGGAGCCCCGCCCCGCGGGGCACCGTCCGGGGTCTCCGTGTTCTCCATCGCGCCGTCCCCCTCCTCCAGCGGGGTGGCGGCACGGCCGCGGGCCTGGACGGGGAGGTCGATCAGCGGCCCGAGGGGTATCGGGGCGGTGACGGCCACGCGTGCCGTGCCGCCGTCCTCGGACACCTCGACGTCGGCGGAACCGGGGGCGGTGTCCGCCACGGCCGCGCGGACGGCGTGCTCGGACTCGCCGCGGGCCAGGGCACGCGCGCCCACCCGTGCGGCGTCGACACAGGCGACGTGCACCGCGGCGGCCTGGACCGCGGCCAGGGCGATTCCGAGTACGAGCACCAGGCTGGGCAGGGCGGCCGCGGTCTCGGCGGTGACGCCGCCCCGGTCAGCCGTCGATCCGCAGTGCATCGGTGACGATCCGAGTGACGACGTCGCGGACCTCGTCGCTGGTGAGGATGGCGAACAGCACCGCGGCGAACGCGCAGGCCGTGACGGTACCCACCGCGTACTCGGCTGTGGACATGCCGCGGTCGTCGCGCCCGACCGCGCGCGGACGCGCACCGCGAAGGCCGCGGAGCAGCGCCGCCGCCGTTCCGGCCGCGGCCTTCGGCAGGGTCGCCGCGATCCGTTCCGGCCGCGGCGATCGCACGGGCCGACGGTGGGAACGGGCGTAAGCGGCGCCCACGCGCCGCGCACGAGGACGGGCAAGGGGCGAGAAGACGTGGCACATGGGCTGCCTCCGAGGAGCGACGGGATACGCCGTGAGGCACGGATCTCACGGTCTGTATCCACGATCACCCGGGCAGCAGCCGACCGAAAGCCGGATCCCCATCCTGTGGACGACTCCGGCCCGCCAGCCGCCTGCGGCCGCACCCCGCAGGACGTGCCGACGGGGTACGCCGCCGATCGGGCGCTCGGGCCGAGAAGCCCGGGGGCGTCACCGCTCCGAAGGGACGCTGTTCTCCAACTCCGCCTCGGGAGCGTCCGACGCCTGCGATGCCTGCGGTACCTGCGAGGCTTCCGAAGCGTCCGAGACCTGCGCCTCGGCGTACCGGAGTACCGACTCCGCATCGACCTCGCTGGTGTCGTCCGGCCCGCGACCGTCCGTCATGGCCCATAAACCGGCCGGGATGGTGAAGTAGGACGCCCACTCCATACGCGTGCCCCCGGCCAATTGCTCCACCACGTAGGTGAACGTGCCGTCCGAATGCGGCCGGTGGGCGACGACGCGCGCGGTGCCTCGGGTGCGCGCCTCCTCCGACGTCTCTGCCGCATCGTGGACGGCCAGCCCCGACGGGTACGGGTGCTGGGGGATCGGATCGAGCATGACTTCTCCAGGATCGGCTGCTTTCGGTACCGGGGCGCTGACCGCAAAGGGGGTTCCCTTCCGCCCCGCTTGTGTGGCTCCTCCACCGAGTCGTGCAGAACTCAGCACCCCGGCCGCCCCGAGCGGGATGCGACGGCGGACGTCCGATCAGCCGTCGGCGAGGAGGCTCAGCGGCGAAGCGTCGCGCCGCACGGCGGCGCCGGTGTACCACTCCCGACTTTCCGAGTCGGAATGTCCTAAACATGTCCCTATCAGGGGAAGTGTCCTTGATGTGAACCGCGCGGCCCGGCGCTGCGAACGCCGGTGGAGTCGAACTCCGCAGTGTGCGCCGTTCCCGCATCCCCGCGGTGGCTGATGTCACCGTCCCGGAAACGCCTCCTCCGCGATCCGGGCCGCCCGTCCGGATCCCTCCTAACGGACCTCGGACGCGCCCTCCTCCAGAATCGCGTCGATCAGTCGCAGCGCTCCCGACTTGCTGAGGGGGTCGTTGCCGCTGCCGCATTTGGGCGACTGGATGCACGAAGGACAGCCGTCGGCGCACTCGCAGCCGGCGATGGCCTGGCGGGTGGCGGTCAGCCACTCGCGGGCGGCTGCGTACCCCCGCTCGGCGAACCCGGCTCCGCCCTCGTGGCCGTCGTAGACGAAGATCGTCAGGCACCCGGTGTCGGCGTGCAGAGCGGTCGAGACGCCCCCGATGTCCCAGCGGTCGCACGTGGCGAACAGCGGCAGCAGCCCGATGGCCGCGTGCTCGGCGGCGTGGGCCGCGCCGCGCACCTCGACCTCGGCCTTGCGCAGCCGGTCGGTCGCCTCCGGCGTCAGCGTCCACCACACCGCGCGGGAGTTCAGCCGGCGCTCGGGCAGATCGAGGGACTGCTCCCCGAGCACCGACCCGGTCCGCACATCCCGCTTGAGGTAGGACACCACCTTGCGGGTGACCTCGACCTCGCCGAACCGCACCGCCGCCTCGGATCCCCACTCCTGTCCGCGCAGTGTGCGCAGGACCTCGACCTCGGTGGTGTCGCGCGCCCAGGTGCTGTACTCGGGCGACTCGGCGTGCACGAGGGCCACCGACTCCTCCAGGTCGAGGTCGTCGACGACATAGGTCGAGCCCTGGTGCAGGTAGACCGCACCGTCGTGCACGGTGCCGTGCGCGGCCGCCTCGTCGACGGTGCCGAGCAGCTGCCCGCTGGCGGAGTCGACGATCTGCACCGGCGGACCGCCCGAGCCGCGCAGGTCGGCCAGCGCGGAGGCGCGGTCGTGGCGGGTCCAGAACCAACCGCGCGGACGGCGCCGCAACAGGCCGCGCTCGACCAGGTCGTCGAGCACCTCTTCGGCCCCGGGGCCGAAGAGCTCCAGGTCGTCGCGGGTGAGGGGGATCTCCGAGGCTGCCGCGCACAGGTGCGGTCCGAGAACGTAGGGGTTGTCGGGGTCGAGCACGGTGGCCTCGACCGGACGCCCGAAGACGGCTTCGGGATGGTGCACCAGGTAGGTGTCCAGCGGGTCGTCGCGGGCGATGAACACCGCCAGCGCGTCTTGACCCGAGCGGCCCGCGCGCCCGGCCTGCTGCCACAGCGACGCCAGGGTTCCGGGCCACCCGGTCACGAGCACGGCGTCCAGGCCGGTGATGTCGACGCCCAGTTCCAGCGCGTTGGTCGTGGCGAGGCCGAGCAAATCGCCGCTCCGCAGCGCGTTCTCCAGGCCCCGCCGGTCGTCGGCGAGGTAGCCGGCACGGTAGGCGGCGATTCGCTCGGACAGCCTGGCTGGGCGCGGCCCCCCGGGCGCTTCGGCGGGCTCGCCGGGGGCGTCCGGCAGTGCGATCCCGGCCTCCGGGTACGCCTCCACGGCGCCGTCTCCGCCGCCCTCCGCGGCGAGCGCTTCACCGGGGGCCTCACCGCTGTGCGCGCCGACCGGATCCGCGGCGCCGTCGTCTCTGCCGCGCTCACCGGACCTCCGGCCCCGCCGGGCCGTGGCGCGCGCCTCGCGCTCGCGCAGGAGGCGCTGCGCGGTCAGCGCCACCACCTCCGAGGCCTGCCGCGACCGGACGAAGGCCAGAGTGCGCACGCCCTCCTCGGCGAGTCCGGCGAGCACGTGCGCGGCCTCCGCCGGTGCCGTGCGCCGTATCGGGGCACCGTTCTCGCCCTTCTCCTCGGTCAACTCGGGCTCGATCAGCGCGAAGCGGAGCGCGGGCCGGGGCGAGGCGTCCGCGGTGACCGCCCGCACCGGAGCGCCGATCAGCCGGCTCGCGCTCTCCTCAGGCGTCCCCGTGGTGGCCGAGGCGAGAATGAAAACCGGGGACGCGGAGCGTCCCTGTTCAGGGAAGCGCTCCCCCTCCGGACCGTGGGCCGCGCCGCTGCGGTAGCGGGCGCAGACCCGGCGCAGCCGCCGCACGATCTGGGCCATGTGCGAGCCGAACACCCCCCGGTAGCGGTGCGCCTCGTCGATCACCACGTAGCGCAGCCGCCGCAGAAAGGACGCCCAGGCCGCATGGTTGCCCAGGATCGCGTAGTGCAGCATGTCGGGGTTGGTCAGTACGTAGTTGGCGTGCGCGCGGATCCAAGCGCGCTCATCACGGGGGGTGTCGCCGTCGTAGGTGGCCGGGCGCAGGTCCGCTAGACCGATGTCGGTCAGTGCGCGCCGCTGGTCGGCGGCCAGGGCCTTGGCCGGTGAGATGTAGAGCACCGTGCCGCCCTGCTCGACGGCTTCGGCGCAGGGCAGCAGAAAAGCCAGCGATTTCCCCGAAGCCGTGCCCGTGGCTATGATCACATTGCTACCGGAGCGCGCGAGATTCGCGGCGGCCGCCTGATGGGACCACGGCGACGTGATCCCCTGCTCAGCGAGTCGCTCACGTACCGAGGGCGGTGTCCAGTCTGGCCAGTGTTCACTTACCCCGTGGCTACGCGGCAGGTGCTCAACATGTGTCACCTGCGAATTCCGGGTATGGTCTCGCCACAACCGATGAAGTGCGGACTCCCCTCGGGCAGCGTCCCCGCGTGCGCGGGGAGCGGATCCGGTCACCCCGACCCCCCTCCTCGGCAGACAGCACATGTCATGGCACTGATCAACCCCGGTTTCAGTGTGGCATCCGCGGGAAGGGACCCGCGCTGTCGTGGTTTCTTGTGCATAACAGGCAGATGCGAAGGGCAAGCGTGGTTGAATGCCGCACGGTGGGGTAACGCCCGGCAGAGATCACCCGCGGCTTTTCGCAGTTCGGCGCTGGAGGACTAGTGGACTTGAAGCTTGATCACCACACACAGGACGACACAGAGATCGTCGTCGTCGAGGGTGAGATCGATGTCTATACCGCGCCCCGGCTGCGTGAGCTCCTGATCGATCTCGTCAACAAGGGTAATTTCCACCTCGTGGTGAACATGGAGAAGGTGGAGTTCCTCGACTCGACGGGGCTCGGCGTGCTCGTGGGCGGCCTGAAGCGCGTGCGCGCCCATGACGGCACGCTCGACCTGGTCTGCACGCAGGAGCGGATCCTGAAGATCTTCCGGATCACCGGGCTGACCAAGGTCTTCGGTATCTACGACTCTGTTCAGGAAGCCATCGACAAGCGCAAGTCGAAGTAGCTGCGTTACGAGCGATCCCATGGCACTCGTCCAGCTCACCATCAGCGCGCTGCCCGCCCATGTGCGCACGGCCCGCCTTATGGCCACGGCCGTCGCCCGGCGGGCGGGCATCGCCGAATCCGCCCTCGACGAGATCCGGTTGGCGGTCGGCGAGGCGTGCTCCCGTGCCGTCGAGGCGCATCGCGTCCACTGCCCCAGCCGCCCGATCCAGCTTGACCTGGTCGACAGCTCCGGCGGACCCCGCGGCGGCGACGCGCCCGCGGACACGCCCGCGGACCGCGCGTCGCACAACGGCCGCGCCGCGCAGCGCTTCGAGGTGGTGGTGTTCGACCGCGCCCCGGCCAAGGAGCCGACGGCGGCGTTCGACAATCCGGACGCCGGCGTCGACCTGGATGCCGACACCTCGCTCAACGGCATCTCGGGGCTCTCGCCCGATGTGGGTCTCGCAGTGATCGTCGGTCTTGCCGACGAGGTCAGCATCGAACCGCATGAGGACGGCACCGTCGTCCGGATGAGCTGGCCCCTGGGCAAAGCCGATCCCGAGGCCGAATCCGTCGGCTGAGGTTCTCAGCCCGCCCGCCCCGCGGCCGCCCCGCACCCCCGCGGGGGTGCGGGGCGGCCGCGGGCCGTACAGGTCAGCCGACGCTGAAGGCGCGCCCGGCGTCCGCGTGCTCGACCGGTCCCGCGTATTCCGACGCGGCCCTGCCCAGCGCCTCCTCCGGCCGCAGGAACGGACCCACGTGGGTCACGACCAGGCGGCCCGCGCCCGCTCGCGCCGCCGTCCGCCCCGCGTCCTCGGGGCTGTGGTGCACCCGCGGCCCGTCCGCCGGCGGGTCGCCGTCGGCCTCGCACAGCAGCAGGTCGGCACCGCGCGCCACGTCGTCGAGCGCTGCGCACGGCGCGCTGTCCCCCGAGTAGGCGAGGCTCGCCGCGCCGTCGTCGATCCGGACCGCGTAGCCGGGCATCCCGTGCTCGACCGACCGCGACTCCAGCTCCATCCCGCCCAGGCGCACACGCTGCCCGTCGTGGAGTTCACGCACCTCGAACGCCCGCTCGATCGGGCTGCGCGCGGCGTTGGACAGGAAGCCCTCCAGGCGGGCCGCGGTCCCCTGCGGGCCGTACAGCGGGAGGGGAGCGGACGGCGCCTGGTCGGCGTAGACGAGAGCGTAGAAGGCGGTCAGCAGATCGGCGCAGTGGTCGGCGTGCAGGTGGGAGATCCAGATGCCGTCCAGCTCCGGCAGGCGCGCGTGGCGCTGCAACTCGGCCAGGGTGCCGGGGCCGGCGTCCAGCCAGAGGGCCCCGGAGCCGCCGGTGACCAGGTAGCCCGAACACGGGATTCCGGGCCGAGGGTAGGGGGCGGCGCTGCCGAGCACGGTAAGCTCCACGGTCCGCGCACCTGTCCTTTCCTCCCGTCTGCCGGCGGCTTGCCTCAGTCGCACTCCTGGGTGGAGACCTCGCCGCTCGCGGTCTCGCCCCGCTCGGCGTTGGCCGCGACCTCGTCGGCGGTGAGGACGTAGCCCGTCTCGTCCTCGTTGGTGGCCGCGGCGAAGATGACACCGTAGACGGTGCCGTCGGGCGAGAGCAGCGGACCGCCGGAGTTGCCGGGGCGCACCTCGGCGCGGATCTGGTAGATCTCCCGGCTGACCTGCTGGGAGTGGTAGAAGTCGGGCCCTTGCGCCGTCTGCTCGGCACGGATGCGCGCAGGCCCGGCGGAGAAGCCGTTGTTGCGCGGGAACCCGGCCACCACCGCGTCGTCGCCCTGGCTCGCCTCGGTCTCGAACTCCAGCGGCTCCAGATCGAGGCCGTCCACGTCCAGGACGGCGATGTCCTGCTGCGGGTCGTAGAGCACGACGGTGGCGGACAGCTGCTGGCCGGAGCGGGTGACGACGCGCAGGTCCTGGGTGACGCCCGCGACCACGTGGGCGTTGGTCATGATGCGCCCGTCGTCGTAGACGAACCCGGTCCCCTCCACGCGCCGCTGGCACTCGGGCGCGGTGCCCAGCACCTTCACCACGCTCTGTCCGGCGTCACGCAGCTCGGCGGTGTCGAGGACGTCGGGGTCGGGCGGCTGCACCTGCGCCGGCTCGCCGGTGCCCAAGCCGCTGAAAACCTGCGGGAAGGCGCTCTGGTCGACGATCCTGCGGAAGGTGGAGAACCACGTCTGGGCCACCTCGGGCATAGCGCGGTCGACGGCGTGCAGCACCCGCGACTGCTGCGCCTGGTTGTTGAGGACCGGGATCGCGGAGTTGGCGACGGCGCTGCCGACCAGCCAGGCCACCAGCAGCACCGACACCGCGCTCACCACCGCGCCGCCCATGGCGTCCACCACGCGGGCGGAGTCCCAGGTGACGCGGTTGCGCACCGCCGCGCCCGCATAGGAGGCCACGAACTGGCCCAGCGCCGCGCAGAGGAACACCACCGCGACGGCCAGCAGCGCCTGCCGCCCGGGGTCGGTCACCAGCCCCTGGATGAGCGGTGGCGCGCTGAGAGCGGCCAGCACGCCGCCGCCGATGAACCCGGCGAAACTCATGATCCCGACGATGAAGCCCTGCCGGTATCCCGACACCGCGAACAGCAGCACCAGCATCACCAGGACCGCGTCGAGGACGATGCCGTCCATCACCACCCCGTGTTCATCTCAGCTCTCCCGGCTGCCGCGCTGCTGCCGGGTCGCACGCCGACCGTCGCCACCGGGTCCGTTCCCCGGCAAGAAAACGGGCTCGGCCTCCTGCCCGTCCAGCCACGGCTGCTCCCAGCCTCCCAGAACGAGCAGCCGGTCCAGAATCGCCGCGGTGAATCCCCAGACGCGCATGCCGCGCACCTGGAAGGCGGGGCCGGCGGAGCCGTTGGGATGGCGCACCCGGATCCGGTTCGCGGGGTCGGCGAGCTCGCCGACGGGTACCCGCACGACGCCGGCGACCTCGCCGGAGTCGGCGGCGCGTACCTCGGAGGGCTCGCGCCACCAGGCCAGCACCGGAGTGACGCGGAAGGCGCTGGGGCGGATGTAAAGCTCGGGCAGCCGGCCCAGCAGCTCGATGCCGAGGGGGTCGACACCGGTCTCCTCCACGGCCTCGCGCACGGCGCAGTCCTCGGGCCCTTCGTCGCCGGACTCGAACGCGCCGCCGGGGAACGCGGGCTGCCCGGAGTGGCGCCGCAGCCCGTCGTTGCGCTGGATCAGCAGGACGTCGGGCCCGTGCTCGCCCTCCCCGAAGAGGATCAGTACCGCGGACCTGCGGCCGCCTGACTCGGGCGGGCGCATCACGGCGGGAACGGCCATGCGCCCGCCCGCTCGGGCAAGGGAGGCCAGCCATTCGGGGGTGGTCACATCGGGTGCCTCAGCAGGGCGCCCGTCGACCCCCGCATCGCCGCCGGAGGGGCCGGGGACAGCCCGGTGCCGTTCGCCGTCTTCCTGTGCGGTCATGCTCTGCCCGTCTCCTCCCGGCCGCGGTAGCTGCCCATCAGGTAGGAACCGCTTAGGAGAAGGGGCCATTCCGCACCAGCGCCGCCGCGGTCTCCTCGTCGGTAGGCCCTTCGCCGAAGGACGGGCACCAGTGGGCCAGCTCGCAGGCGCCGCAGGCGGGTCGCCGCGAGTGGCAGATGCGGCGGCCGTGCCAGATCAGCCGGTGCGACAGCAGGGTCCAGTCCTTGGGCGGGAACAGGTCGGCCACGGCGTGCTCCACCTTGACCGCGTCGGTCTCCGTGGTCCAGCCGAACCGGCGCACCAGGCGCCCGAAGTGGGTGTCCACGGTGAGCCCCGGCACGCCGAAGGCGTTGCCGAGCACCACGTTGGCGGTCTTGCGCCCGACGCCGGGCAGCCGCACCAGCGCGTCCAGGTCGCCGGGGACCTCGCCGCCGTGCTCGTCGCACAGCTTCTGGCCCAGGCCGATGATGCTGTTGGCCTTGGAGCGGTAGAAGCCGGTGGAGCGGATCAGGCCCTCCAGCTCCTCCCTGTCGGCGGAGGCGTAACCGGCCGCCGAATCGTAGCGGGCGAAGAGCTTCGGGGTCACCTGATTGACGCGTTTGTCGGTGCACTGGGCCGACAGGATGGTCGCCACCAGCAGCTCCAACGGAGTGGTGAAATCAAGCTCACAGTGCGCATCGGGATACAACCGGGCCAATTCCCGGTTAATCCGTCGGGCGCGTCTCACAAGAGCGAGACGCGACTCACCCGTGGGTGTCCGCGCCGCGCCGTCGTCCGGTGCCGTGTCGGTCGGGGTGGTCTGAGCAGGGGTGGCAGGTTCTCCGAGCACGCCCCAAAGACTACGTACCCGCGACAGCGCCCGGTTCCGGGCGGACGTGGCGGGAAACGGCCCCGTGGCCGCATGCGGATGTCGGCAATGTCGGAAGTACGGCGGGCCGGAACCCTCGGGGACGGGATTGCAACTAGGATCGGTAGCACTGACGTCGGCCGTGGCTGTTGGCATTTCCCCCCGGGCGACAAGCCGAGACGGCAGACTGGTTTTCCACCGGGGTGCGATATACGTCACACTGTTGACGGTCAGGCTTGCAAGGAGGAAGTGGTGGACGAGACCAACGAGGTGCTGCGCAAGGCCCCTCTTTTCGAGGCACTCGACGAGGAGGGGGCCGCCGCGCTGCGCGCCTCGGTGAGCGAGGTCCGGCTCGGCCGCGGCCAGACGCTCTTCTCCGAGGGGGACGAGGGCGACCGCCTTTACGTGATCCTCAGCGGCAAGGTCAAGCTGACCCGCGCCGCTGTCGACGGTCGCGAGAACCTGCTGAGCGTCCTGGGCCCCAGTGAGATGTTCGGGGAGCTGTCGCTGTTCGACCCGCGGCCGCGCACCGCCAGCGCCATCGCCGTCACCGACGCGGTGCTGGCTGGTCTGGGCCACGACGACCTGCGCCCCTTCATCGCCCAGCAGCCGCAGGTCAGCCTCCAGCTGCTCAAGGCGCTGGCGAACCGGCTGCGCCGCACCAACGACGTGATGAGCGACCTGGTCTTCACCGACGTTCCGGGGCGCGTGGCCGGGCAGCTGCTCGACCTCGCCGACCGCTTCGGCAAGGAGGGCGAGGACGGCCTGCACGTGCACCACGACCTCACGCAGGAGGAGCTGGCCCAGCTGGTCGGCGCCTCGCGCGAGACCGTGAACAAGGCGCTGGCGGAGTTCGCGCTGCGCGGCTGGCTGCGGATCGAGGCCAAGGCCGTGGTGCTGATGGACGTCGAGCGGATGCGTCGGCGCGCGCGCTGACCCCGCGCGGCGCGTAACGACGACCACCGGGCCCGGCCTCGTGCCGGGCCCGTCGGCTGTCCGGTTCAGGCCGGCGCACGCCCTCGCCCGCGGCCCGCGGCGGATCCGGCCGTCAGGCCTCGCCGAGCTCGGCGGGGATGTCGCCGCGCTTGGCCAGGTAGTGCAGCTGGGCGCGCACCGAGGACCGCGCGGCCGGGACCACGGCCTCCTCGATTCCGGCGTAGACCCGCGCCACGATCGCGTCGGCGGTGGTGTCGCCCGCCTCCACTGCCGCGGTCACCTGGGCCAATCGGGACTCGCGGTGGTCGATGTACTCGGTGAGCTTGTCCAGCGGCTCGGGGCGGATCGGCCCGTGCCCGGGCAGCAGCGCCCGCACGCCGGTCCGAGACGCCAGTTCGCGCAGCCGGTACAGCGAGTCCATGTAGTCGGCCAGGCCGTCGTCGGCGATCATCGTGGTGCCCGCGCCCAGCACCGTGTCGCCGGTGAGCACGACGTCGTCGGCGGGCAGGTGGAAGCACACGGAGTCGGCGGTGTGGCCAGGTGTGGCGATCACACGCAGCTCCAGACCGTCGACCTCGACGACCTCGCCGTCGGCGAGCCCGTCGCCGCTGATGCGCAGCTCGGGCTCGACCGCGCGCACCGGCGCGCCCGTGAGCTCGCTGAAGTAGCGTGCGCCCTCGCTGTGGTCGGGGTGGTGGTGGGTCAGCAGCGTGACGGCCACCTGTGCGCCCTGCTCCTGCACGGTGCGGGCGACGCGCTCCAGGTGGCGCTCGTCGTGCGGCCCGGGGTCGACCACGACGACGCCCCGCATCCCCGGCTCGCGCAGTACCCAGGTGTTGGTGCCGTCCAGCGTCATGGGGCCGGGGTTGGGGCACAGGACGCAGTTGGCGCGCAGTGTTCCGGAACCGTCGATCCTCATCGCACCTCAGTCTCTCTCACCGGGCCGCGGCAGGGTGGGGTAGCAGCGGGGGATTCAGCTCTGGGGGTAGGGCACCCCCTCGGGCACGACGATGCGCAGCTTGCCGCCGACCTCGCGCATCTCGGGCTCGATGGGGAAGATCGTGCGCCGGGCCGCCATGGCCGCCGCAAGGGAACCGCAGTCGGCCAGCTCGGCGCAGCTCGTCACGGTCGGGGGAAGCATGCGGAGGTCGCCGCGCCGCCACGCGGCCACGGCGTCGGCGGGGCGCATCCACGCCACGCGGTCGGCCTCGCCTCCGACCTCGCGGGTCTGCTGCCCCTCGGGCAGGGCGGCGGCGAAGAAGCGGGTGTCGAAGCGCCGCGTCTCGCCGGGCGGTGTGATCCAGCGCGACCAGGCGCGCAGCAGATCACTGCGCAGCACCAGGTCCCGCTTGCGCAGGAACTCGGTGAAAGACAGGCTGCGACCGACCAGCGCCTCGCGGTCGGCCTCCCAGTCCTCTCCGCGGGTGTCGGCGACCACACCGCCGGAGGGCGGGCCCGCCATCAGGACGCCGGACTCCTCGAAGGTCTCGCGCACGGCGGCGCAGACCAGTGCCCGCGCCGACGGCTCCGCGACGTCCAGGCGCTCGGCCCATTCCGCGGGCGGCGGGCCCGCCCATCGGATGTCGCGGTCGGTGTCGCGCTCGTCCACCCCGCCGCCGGGAAAGACGTGCATGCCGGGAGCGAACCGCATGGAGGAGGTCCGCCTCAGCAGGTAGACCTCCAGCTCGCCGACGGCGGCGCTCTCATGCAGCAGCATCACCGTGGCGGCCGGACGCACCTCGGCGGCGCGGCTCCCGCCGCCTGCGCGCTCCCGTGTCATCGCCTCGTCCTCCCGTCGACCGCGGTGGACGAGCGCCACCGCGTCGTTCGCCGAGCCCTCAGTCCGTCTCGACGATCATCTCCACCTCGACGGGCACGTCCAGCGGGAGTACGGCGACTCCCACGGCGCTTCGGGCGTGCGTGCCGGCTTCGCCGAAGACCTCTCCGATCAGCTCGCTGGCGCCGTTGATCACCTGGGGCTGGCCGGTGAACGACGGATCGCTGGCCACGAAGCCCACGACTTTGACGATCCGCCGCACCCGGGAGAGTTCGCCGACCTCGGCCTTGACCGCGGCGACGGCGTTCAGCGCGCACACCGCGGCCAGCTCCTTGGCCCGCTCCGCGGTGACCTCGGCGCCGACCTTGCCGGTGCCGGCCGGCTTGCCGCCGACCATGGGCACCTGGCCCGACACGTAGACGTAGTCGCCCGTGCGCACCGCCGGCTGGTAGGCGGCCACGGGCGGCACGACCTCGGGCAGTGTCAGCCCGAGGTCGGCCAGCCGCTCCTCCGGAGCGGCCATTACTCCTTCTCCCGTTTCATGTAGGCCACCATCTGCTGGTTGCGCGGGTCCCCGTCGACCGACGGGCCGGGGATGACCGAGACCAGGTCCCAGCCGTCCTCGCCCCAGTTGTCCAGAATCTGCTTCGTCGCGTGCGACAACAGCGGCACTGTCGCGTACTCCCACTTCGTCATAGCCGCCACCTTACTTACCGCCGCGGACGCCGGTACCCGCAGATCCCGGCGGCGCGCCGCACATGCCGACCGGGACGCACGCGGCCGCCCGCTCCGGCCGGGAACATAAACTTCCAGGAGTGAGTGCACGCGATCGCGATGCGGAGGCCGTCCGGCTCCATGTCGTCACCGGCAAGGGGGGCACCGGCAAGACGACCGTGGCCGCCTCCCTCGCTCTGGCGCTCGCCGCCGGCGGAGGCACCGTGCTGCTGGTCGAGGTCGAGGGGCGCCAGGGCATCGCCCGGCTCTTCGGCACCCGTCCCCTGCCCTACGAGGAGCGTCCGATCGCCGACGCGCCCGGGGGCGGCCGCGTGTGCGCGCTGGCGGCCGACGCCGAGTCGGCCCTGCTGGAGTACCTGGAGATGTTCTACGGCATGCGCCGGGCCGGGCAGCTGCTCACCCGCTTCGGCGCCGTGGACTTCGCGACCACCGTCGCACCGGGGATGCGCGACGTGCTGCTGACCGGCAAGGCCACCGAGGCGGTCCGGCGCCGTGCGAGCGAGCGGCGGCGCGGGGGCCGCGACGCCGGCGGCGGGCGCCACGTCTACGACGCCGTGGTGATGGACGCGCCGCCCACGGGGCGGATCGCGCAGTTCCTCAACGTCAACGCCGAGGTCGCGGGGCTGGCGCGCGTGGGGCCCGTCCACAACCACGCCGACAAGGCCATGTCCACCCTCCGCTCGGCGCAGACCGCCGTGCACTTCGTGACGGTGCTGGAGGAGATGCCCGCCCAGGAGACCGTGGACGGCATCGCCGAGATCCACGCCGCCGGGCTCAACGTCGGGTCGGTGATCGTGAACATGGTGCATTCCGGGTTCTTCGACGAGCCCGTGCTGCGGGAAGCGGCCGAGGGATCGGTGGACACCGGCGCGCTGGTGCGCGGGCTCAAGGCGGCGGGGCTGGAGGACGCCGAGGAGACCGCCCACGGCCTGGCGCAGGAGATGAGCGAGCACGCGCAGCGGGCCTCGGCCGAAGCCGCCATCCGCGCTCGCCTCGACGAGGTCGACAGGCCCCGCATGGAGCTGCCGCTGCTGGGCGGGGGCGTGGGCCCCGAAGAGCTGCACCTGCTGGCCGAGCGCCTCCGGGAGCAGGGGCTGTGAGCGCCGGGGGGCTCGGCGGGAGGCGTCCTGCGTCCGCATCGGCCTTCGATGTCGACGCGCTGCTGTCCGATCGCGGGACCCGCACCGTCGTGTGCTGCGGCTCCGGCGGCGTGGGCAAGACGACCACCGCCGCGGCGATGGGGGTGCGCGCTGCCGAACTCGGCCGCGACGCCGTGGTCATCACCGTCGACCCGGCCCGCCGGCTCGCCCAGTCGATGGGGCTGCGTGAACTGGACAATACGCCGCGCCCGGTGGATCTGACCGAAAGCGGACGCGCCGCGATGCCGGGGTCCCTGCACGCGATGATGCTGGACATGAAGCGGACCTTCGACGAGATCGTCGAGGCCCACGCCGATGCCGAGCGGGCGCGGCAGATCCTGGCCAACCCCTTCTACCAGTCGCTGTCCTCCAGCTTCTCCGGAACGCAGGAGTACATGGCGATGGAGAAGCTGGGGCAGCTGCGCGAGTCCGGCGGCTGGGACCTGATCGTCGTCGACACGCCGCCGAGCCGTTCCGCGCTGGACTTCCTGGACGCCCCCGAGCGGCTGGGCCGCTTCCTGGACAGCAGGCTCATCCGCATCCTGGGCGCACCGCCGGCGACCGGCGCGTTCAAGGTCCTGGGCGCCGGGGTGGGCATGGTGACGAGTGTCATCGCCAAGGTCGTGGGCGCCCAGGTGCTCAAGGACGTGCAGAGCTTCGTCTCGGCGTTCGACGCGGTCTTCGGCGGGTTCCAGGAGCGCGCCGAGCGCACCTACCGGCTGCTGCAGGCGCACGGCACCGGGTTCGTCGTGGTGGCAGCCCCGGAGGACGACGCGCTGCGTGAGGCGGAGTACTTCATCGAGCGGCTGCGCACGGACCGCATGCCGCTGGCGGGGGTCGTGCTCAACCGGGTGCACCGCACCGCCGTTCCGGGGCTGAGCGGACCGGACGCCGCTGCTGCCGCCGCGGAGCTGGAGCAGGCAGGCGATCACGGCCTGGCCGCGGCTGCGCTGCGCCTGTACGCCGAACGCGCCCGGGTGCGCGACCGCGAGCAGTGGCTGATGGGCCGCCTGGCCGCCAATCACCCCGACGTACCGGCGGCCGAGGTGCCGGCCCACCCTGTGGACGTGCACGATCTGGCGGGCCTCGCCGAGATCGGCCGTGCGTTGGGGCGCGCCTGATACGACCGCGAGACGCGTGTTAGTGCGGGCGCCGATGCGGGCAGCGGGAACCTACCGCCGTGCGGCAGCGGTCGCGCGCCGTACGGCGGACCCCTGGACCTCAGGCGGCGCGGCGGCGCGCCGACCGCTGCGGTCGGCGTGGAAGGAGGGCGGCGGGCCGATGCCGGGTATACGCGGTCGCGGGTACCGCCGCCCTCCGAGCTCTTACCGGGTCTCGACGCGGGAGTCGCCCCGTTCGGGGCTCTCCTGGCCGTCCTGCGCCGGTCGGTCTTGTTCCCGGTGCTGGCGGCGTGCCTCCTCCAGCAGATTCGCCCACGAGGTGACGTCGGGCCTGCGGCGCAGCAGGGCCCGGCGCTCGCGTTCGGTCATCCCTCCCCAGACTCCGAACTCGATCCGATTGTCCAGCGCATCGGCCAGGCACTCGGTGCGCACCGGGCAGCCCCGGCAGATGAGTTTGGCCCGGTTCTGCGCGGCTCCCTGCACGAAGAGCGCGTCGGGGTCGGTCTCGCGGCACAGGCCGTGTGCGGCCCAGCCCGGCATCCACATGTGTCCCACTCCCAAACCATGTGTACTCGTCGAGGAGCCCGCGGGCGCGGTCGCCGGCTCCGGACGAAACGGGGGGCGAAGACGCAGCAGGGTCGACGACGGTCGCGAGCCGGAGCAGGGGCCGTCCGGTCGCGGAGCGCATCGACGCCGAAGCTCTGCGTATCCTCGCGATTGCTGCGGACGAACCTACGGATGCCGCCCGCGCTACACCAGGCCCCATCAGGCCCATATCGGATCTAGTCCGTTTGGGTCATTGCGTTCGGTAGACCCCATCGGATCCGGCATCCGGCAGCATCCGGACCACCGGTTCCGAGCGCTCGGCGTTGCCTTCACAATGGAGATCGACCTCGATGCCGCCGGTGCGCCGAACGTCCGAAACACCGGACATCTACGGCGCCGCCCATCGCGGTCCACACGTAGTCTTAGGGGGTGGGTCAGGGGACAATGCTGCAGAAAATCGGTCAACTGGTCGGCGTCGGAATCGTCGCCGGTGTGCTAGTCGCGGCGCTCGCGCTGCCCGCCGTCGGGGGAATCGGGATCACCGCGCGCAACGTCGCCACCGGCTTCCTGAACATGCCGAGCGAGCTGGAGACGCCTCCTCCCCCGGAGCGCTCGGTCATCTACGACCGCGACGGCCAGGTCATCGCCGAGATCTACGACCAGAACCGCGAAGTGGTCGAGATCGACAAAATGGCGCCGGTGATGCGCAAGGCCATCATCGCCATGGAGGACTCCGCCTTCTACGAGCACGGCGGCATCGACATCGCCGGCACGTTCCGCGCCGCCATCCGCACCGTCAGCGGCGACGTCGAGGGCGGCTCCTCCATCACGCAGCAGTACGTGAAGAACGTCCTCGTCGAGAGCGCCGACAGCCAGGCCGAGCAGGAGGAGGCCCGCGAGACCACGCTGGGCCGCAAGATCCGCGAGCTCCGCTACGCCGTCGCGCTCGAGCAGCGGATGTCCAAGGAGGAGATCCTCGAGGGCTACCTCAACATCGCCTACTTCGGTGACGGCGCCTACGGTGCCGAGTCCGCCGCGCAGCACTTCTTCGGCGTCAGCGCCGACGAGCTGAACCTCCCCCAGGCCGCCACGCTCGCCGGGACGGTGCGCTACCCGTACCTGTACAACCCCCGCCTGAACCCCGAGGACGCCAAGAACCGGCGCGACGTCGTACTCAACCGCATGGCCCAGACCGGGGCGATCACCAAGTCCGAGGCCGAGGAGGCCAAGGCCACCGACCTCGGGCTCGACGTGAGCAGCCCGAGCAACGGGTGCATGCCCAGCGACAAACCGTTCTTCTGCGACTACGTGGTCCAGCAGATCGAGTCGGACAAGCGCTACGGCGAGACCGAGACCGAGCGCGCCCGGTGGCTGCGCACGGCGGGGCTGCAGATCCACACCACGCTGGACTCGGACATGCAGCAGGCCGCGCAGGACGCCGTCGACGAGTGGGTGCCGCGCAAGAACAAGTCACGCAAGGTCGCCGCCGAGGTTCTCGTGGAGCCGGGGACCGGCAAGATCCGGGGGATGGCCCAGAGCCGCAACTACGGCCCCGACGAGTCCAACCTCGGAGAGACCTCGATCAACTTCGCCGTCGACGCCAAGGACGGCGGCAGCACCGGGTTCCAGTCCGGGTCGACGTTCAAGCCCTTCACGCTGGCCGCTGCGCTGGCGCACGGCAAGCAGTTCGGTACGTCCTACAGCACCGGCAACACCACGACCATCACCGGCCAGCGCAATTGCAACGGCGGGCGGCTGGCTCCCTGGACGGTCAGCAACGCCGGCGACACCGAGGGCGGCAGCACCAACAACATGGTCAGCGGCACCAAGGGCTCGGTGAACACCTACTTCGCGAGCCTCCAGGCCGACGTCGGGCTGTGCAAGGTCATCAACATGGCCGAGAACCTCGGCATGCATCGCGCCGACGGCACGGGCTTCGACAACGACCGCACCCAGGCCAACAACTCCTTCACCCTGGGCAGCGAGGAGGTCTCCCCGCTGAACCTGGCCACCGCCTACTCCGTCTTCGCGTCGCGGGGCATGCACTGCGAGCCGCAGGCGCTCGACAAGATCGTGGACGAGCACGCGGGCAAGACCATCGACATCAAACCCGAGTGCGAGCGGGTCATCGACAAGGACGTCGCCGACGGCGTGAGCCACCTGCTGCAGCAGACGTTCGACGGGGGCACCACCGACGGGCTGGAGATCGGCAGGCCCGCGGCGGCCAAGACCGGAACCACCGACAACTCGGCCAGCGCCTGGTTCGCGGGCTACACCCCCAACCTCGTCGGAACCGTCTTCGTCGGCGACCCGCGCGGACCGCAGAACCACCCGCTGCGCAACGTCACCATCGGCGGCCAGCACTACTCCTACGTCTACGGCGCGACGATCCCCGGTCCCATCTGGCAGCAGACGATGCAGAAGGCGACCGAGGAGCTGTCGGCCGACGACTTCCCGTCGCCGCCGGCGAAGTACGGAAGCACGTCGGGGCCCCCGCAGGACGACGGCGACGACGAGCAGAACGCCGACGAGGCCGCCAACACCGCCGATGGCGTACCCGACGTGCTGGGAATGGGGCCCGACGAGGCGGTCGGCGCGCTGGAGGCGGCCGGGTTCGAGGCCAACCTGTCCTCCACCCAGGTGCGTTCCGACCAGCCCGCGAACACGGTCGGGGCCGTCAACCCCGAGCCCGGCACCGGGCTGCCCGAGGGCGCGACGGTCAACGTGTTCCTGAGCAACGGAGGCGGCCAGGGCGGCGGAGACGGAGACGGAGACGGCGCCTTCGGCGACTGGGACGGCCCCGGTCTGGGCCTGGCCGACCAGGGACGCGGCAGGGGCGACTAGCGAGCGGCGCAAAGCACGAGGGGCGGCGGGCGATCGGATCGCCCGCCGCCCCTCGTGTGTCCCGCCGCTAGGCGGTGAGCTGGCGCTTGACCTCGGCCGCCACGCGGCCGCCCTCGGCACGGCCCGCCACCCGCGGTGTCACCTGCTTCATGACCTGGCCCATGGCCTTGGGGCCCTCGGCTCCGGTCTCGGCGATCACGGCGGCCACCAGCTCGCGCAGCTCGTCGTCGCCGAGCTGCTCGGGGAGGTAGTCGGCGAGCACGTCGCTCTCGGCCCGCTCAGCGGCGGCCTGGTCGGTGCGGCCGCCCTCCTCGAACGCCTCGGCGGCCTCGCGGCGCTTCTTCGTCTCCCGCGTGAGAACGCGGACGATGTCCTCGTCGCCGAGTTCGCGTGCCGCCTGGCCGGAGGCCTCCTCGGTGGAGATCGCGGTCAGCACGCTGCGCAGAGTGCGGGTGCGGACGTCGTCGCGCGACTTCATCGCGGCGGTGAGGTCGGTCCGGAGGCGGTCCTTGAGTTCGGCCATGGCAGCGATCATACGACCGCCGGATGTGCGGCTGCGAGCGCATTCTCCCCGTGCCGGGCCGAAGACGACGCTGTGCGGGGCGCATCCGGTCACCGAAGTCTGACACCATCGGAAGTCGGGAGGTGCGGTGACGGTGACGACATTGCCGAAGAGCCTGCGGGCGGCCGGACGCGCGGCCGCGGTCACGGGCGCCGTGGGGCTGGCCGGGATCGCCTATGCCTCGGTGATCGAGCGCAACTGGTTCCGGCTGCGCCACTACGAGCTTCCGCTGCTGGACCCCGGCAGCCCTCGGCTGCGGGTCCTACACATCTCCGACACCCACCTGACGCCGGGACGGCGCATGCTGCTGGACTGGCTGCGCGGGCTGGAAGCCTACGAGCCGGACTTCGTGGTCAACACCGGCGACTCCATCTCCCACCCGGACGCCGTCGAGCCGCTGATCTCCGCGCTGGGCCCGCTGCTGGACCGCCCCGGCGCGTTCGTGTTCGGCTCCAACGACCTGTTCTCGCCCCAGTTCAAGAATCCCGCCCGCTACCTGTGGCGGAGCAGCCGCGAGGACTACTCCAAGCGCAAGGTCCCCGACCTGCCCTGGCGCGAGCTCGGCGCTGCCATGAGCGCCCGCGGCTGGTTGGACCTCAACAACCGCAAGGGCGTCCTCAAGGCCGACGGCCGCGACGTCGCCGTAGCGGGGGTGCACGACTCCCACATCGGCCTGGACCGCTACGACGAGGTCGCCGGCACCGCCGACGCCGAGGCAGACCTGCGTCTGGGCGTCCTGCACTCGCCCGAGCCGGCCAACCTCAACCGCTTCGCCGCCGACGGCTACCAGCTGCTCCTGGCCGGCCACACCCACGGCGGGCAGTTGTGCCTGCCGTTCTACGGCACCGTGGTCACCAACTGCGGCATCGACCGCCGCCGCGCCTGGGGCCTGAACCGCTACGCCGGTACCTGGTTGCACGTCTCCGGTGGCCTGGGCACGTCGCCCACGGCCCCGGTGCGCTTCTGCTGCCGCCCGGAGGCCACGCTGCTCGACCTGGTGGCCCAGCGGTAGCGGCGCGGACGGCGACACCGCCCGCGCCCGCCCTGGGGCGGCGGGTGGCTGCCCCACGCTCGGCGCTTGCGCGGCGGACTCATCCGACCGAGGGTGCCGCCGATCCGCGTGCGCAGGGAGAATGAGGGCATGTACCGCGAGCGGGATTCGACAGCGGCCGACGGTGTCGTCTGGACCGGGGCGGCCGAGAACGGCGAGCCGCACCGAGTGGTGCCGGACGGGTGCATGGACCTGGTCTGGGACGGCAGCCGGGTACTGGTGGCCGGACCCGACACCGCAGCACACTTCTCCGACTGGGAGCCCGGCCAGGTGTTCGTGGGGCTGCGGCTGTCCCCGGGAGCGGGTCCGGCGGTGGTCGGCGTCCCGGCGGATGAGCTGCGCGACCTTCGGGTGCCGCTGGAGGACGTGTGGGCCTCGGGCGAGGCGCGCCGGCTCGGCGAGCAGGCGGGACTGGCGGCCGATCCGGGCGTATCCCTGGAGCGGGCCGCGGCCCGGCGGACGGCCGCGGGCACCGGGGGCGACCCCGCGATGCGGCAGGCCGCCGCACTGCTGGCCGCGGGCGCGTCCGCGGCCGACGTCGCCGAGGAGACCGGGTTGGGCCCGCGCCGACTGCACCGCAGGAGCACCGCGGCCTTCGGCTACGGCCCCAGGACCTTGGGGAGGATCCTGCGGTTCGACCGGGCGCTGGCCGCGGCGCGGGCGGGCACGCCCTTCGCCGAGGTTGCCGCCGCCACCGGCTACGCCGACCAGGCCCACCTCGCTCGCGAGGTCAAGGCGCTGGCCGGCGATCCGCTGAGCGTGCTCGTCGGTCACTCCAGCGGCGCGAACAATTCGATCCAATGGCCGTCGGGGTCGCACACGACGGCGTAGCGCTGGCCCCATACGGCGTTCCAGGGCTTGCACCGGCCGGTGTATCCGGCCGCGGTGAGGTCGTCGTAGAGGCGGTCCACTCCCTCGGGCCCGTCGCAGGCGAAGGCGAGCGCGACACCGCCGCCGGGCGCCGGCTGCCAGTCGGGCGCGAAGGATCGCACGGTCTCGACGGTGTCCCACAGGATCCGCAGTCCGCCGGGAAGCTCCGCCTCGACGTGCGGCTGGGTATCGGCCTCGGCCGGGATGTCCATTCCGATGCGGCGGTAGAACGCCAGTGATGCGCTCATGTCGGCGGTGACGATGCCGACTGCGCTGAATGCTGCTGTCATGCGACCGACGTTAGAGGGGCGGGCGGCCGCCGTCTTGAAGGTTTCGGACACCGCGCGATCCGCCCCGCAGCGCTCGGTCCCGGGTCGGCCTCAGCGTGGACGGACGCCGTCCATCACCGTGGCCACGAGGTCGTCGACCAGCTCGGACGGCACCTCAACGGACACTCGGTCCGCCGACGGGGCGACGGGCAGCGGGGGCACCACGAGTTCGTGGCAGGCACCCACGAGCATGGTCGCGACCGCCTCTGGGCGGACGCCGGTCGCCACGCGCCGCAGCCGCTGTTCGTTGCGCAGATAGTCCGCCAGTGCCCTGTGCAGCCCCTTGCCATCCCCCATGGGGTTGGGCAGTTCAGAGAAGCGCTCCAGCACCTTGGGCCGGGAGGAGACGCCTTCGAAGGCGGGCAGGACGGCGATGTGCACCGCGATGCCCCGGCGCAGGAACGCGTTCAGGTTGTCCTCGACGGTGCCGACCCCGGCGACGGGCACCTCGCCGGCCGTGCGCTCCGCGTTGCGGACGTGGGCGTGCAGCGCTTGAGCGAGGAGTTCCTCCTTGTCGGCGAAGTGGTTGTAGAGCACGCCCGCCGCGACTCCCGCCTCGCGAGCGATGTCGCGCACGGTGATCCCCGCGGCGCCGCGCTCGGCGACCAGGCGCTCGGCTGTGGCCAGGAGGTGCTCGCGCAGGGTGGGCCCGCCCTCCTGGTCTCGCAGGGCGGCGGCTCTTCTCGGTGACATCACTGCGCATCGTAGTGCGCGCCCTCGCGGCCGGACGCCTCCGGTATTCCCGCGCCGAATCCGTGCGCCGCCACTTCGCGGAGGAACTCCCCCGGGCCGACCGCCTGTTCGATATGGCGCACACCGGGTGGCAGACCGGGCAGCCGCAGCGCCAGCAGCGCGGCGACCACTCCGGTCGCCCGGCTCTGCCCCCGCCCGCCGAACCAGGCTGCTGCCGATCCCCGGATCACGCTCACCGCGAACCCGTCCCCGCCCACGTGTACGCGCGACAGGACTTTGCGCAGCGCCCCGCGCACACGGGGGCGGCGCAGCCGCCGCGCCACGGCCGGCAGCCGGGCGGCCCCAAGCAGCAGCGTCGCAGCACGCGAATCCAGGCAGAGCCCGGTCGCCACCGCTTCGGCTCCGAGGGTCTCCGGAAGCGTGTACTGATCGGAGAAGGGGAACCCGTAGGCGGTGCGCCGGCCATAAGGCTGCGGGAAGCGGCTCCGCAGCGGTCGGCCTGCACCGTCCAGGCCGTTGAGCGTCCAGTCGAGGGCCTCCGCTCCGTGCACCTCGCCGCCTCCCAGCAATACGCCGATGCGGAGGCGCCCGGTGCCTCCGGCATCGGTCACACTGCGCGCCAGCAGATTGGTCACTCCCGGTGCGAGGCCGACGCTGAGTACGGCGGCCGCTCCGCGGGTGCGGGCGAGGCCGTCGAGCGCGGCTATCGCCCGGAGTCGCGGCGCGGAGGCCGAGACGTCCACGTAGTGGGTGCCCTGCGCCAGGCAGGCGCGGGCGACGCGCTCGCCACCGCGCTCGGTGCACACGATCACCGCGTCGGCGCCGCGGATCGCGCGGGCCAGGCCGTCCTCGCGGCCGATGTCGGCGGGGAGCGCGTGGACTCCGGGCACGGCGCGCAGCTTCGCCGGGTCGCGGCCGACCGCGGCGACCTGCCCCGGAACGTGCTGGACGAGCGCGGCGCAGACCTCGCGTCCCACCGCGCCGGACCCGCCGAGCACAGCGATGCGTTCCATGCCGGGGTCCTTTCGGGTTCGGCTCCGTCAGGGGCGGGTCGCGGTGACCAGCCACGCGGTGCCGCGCAACCGGACCGCGCCGTTGCGGACATGGCGGTACATCGCCGACGCGGCGGCCTCGCGTGCGCGGTCGGCCGCGGCCGGATCGACGGTGCTGAAGATGTGGCGCACCGGTCCCCACCCGCACAGAAAATCGGCCGCGTCTGCGGGATCGGCGCCCCAGACCTGTTCGGCATCGACCGGCGAGATCTCCGTGCGGCTGAACCCGGCCCTGCCCAGGACCTCGCGGATCCGCGCGGGGTCGGCGAACGAGACCGCCGTCTCCCCGAATCCGCCTGCGGCCTCGGGAGGCAGATGTTCCGCCATCGCGGAGACCACGTCGCCGATGTGGCTGCCGCTCATGTCGCGCATCGAGAGGAAGGCCAAGCGCCCGCCGGGGCGCAGGGAGCGGGCGATGTTGGCGAAGGCGGCGACGGGGTCGGCGAAGAACATCACAGCGAAGCGGCTGAGGGCGACGTCGAAGTCGGCGTCGGGGAGGGGGTGGACCTGTGCGTCGCCCTGCTCGAACGCGATGTCGGCGATGCCTTCGGCCGCGGCGAGCTCCCGCGCACGGGCGAGCATGGGCGAGGAGAGGTCGATCCCCAGTGTTCCACCGCGACGGGCGGCCCGGGCAGCGATCCGCGTGACCTGCCCGTTTCCGCAGCCGACGTCAAGCACGCGATCGTCGGGAGCGATGTCCGCCACAGCCAGCAGGTGGTCGTTGAACCCGCTGTTGACCGCGTCGTAGCGCTCGTGGTGGTCGGCCCAGTGGCGCCCCTCGTAGCCGTTCCAGGCCTGTTCCTGCTCGATGTTGGCGATCCCGTGCATGTCGGCTTCCAGCCTCCATAGATGTGAACACTCGTTCATGAACGCATGTTCATAATGAATCGCGACGGGGTTCGGGTCAAGCCCGTTCGGTCCGCTGGGCCGCGTCAGCGCACGCGAACGGCCCCGTGCGGCCGCACCGCCCGGCCGTCGACGGGCCGAGCCGCGCCGGCCGCACGGGGCCGATACGACGTCAAGCGGAAGCGCAGGGTCAGCGTCTGCCCGGCTTCCCCGGAAGGCCGGCGGGAAGCCGGGACGATGCGCCGCGAGCCCGGCGGCCGGCGGACTTGCCCGCCTTGGAGGCCGTCTTGCGCACCTCGTGCGCCGCGTGCCGGGCGTCGTGCACCACCTTGGGCGGTCGGCGCCGCGGTTCGGTGGCGGTCAGCAACAGGGCGCCGAGCAGGCCGATGTCCTTGACCGCCGAGTCCCGCCCCGCGGTGTCCCAACCCTTGCCCTGCGATGCGGCCAGCAGGGACGGCACCGCCTGCGCCGCCATCACCGCGCTTGCCACGCGGGTGCCCTTGCCGAGCAGGAGCAGGGCCCCCGCGCCGGCCCCGGCCGCAGCCTGGACCCGCACCACGAACACCGGGTTGTCAGGGACCCACGGATAGTAGGTGTGGACCCGGCTGACCAGCGGCGCGAGCGCTTCGGCACGCGGGTGCGGATCGCGCAGTGCCTCCACCGAGTCGATGATGTACGGGGCTGCCAGCAGGCGTTGAAGCTGTTTGCGTAGGACTCCCATGCTGTCCCGTATACCCGGGAGCGCCCCGTGAACCCCATGATGCACGCGTTCTCTCTCACCGCGTAGGCGCGACCGCCCGTCTGAAGGCGGCCGCGGGGAGGGGCGCGCCTCCGGAGACGCCGTCGGATTCCCGCCAGCACCGGCGGATGCCGACGACGAGGATTGCCGGTATGGATCTCAACCTCAAGGACAAGGTCGTCGTCGTCACCGGAGCGAGCAAGGGGATCGGGCTCGCCGTCACCCGGGAACTCACGCATCAGGGCGCACGGGTCGTCGCCGGCAGCCGCACCACGACGCCCGAGCTCGCCGAGCTGCGGGATTCTAGTGGGGTGGCCGTCGTCCACGCCGACCTCGCCGCAGCGGAGGGGCCCGAGCGCCTCGTCCGCGCCGCGGTCGAACTGCACGGCGGCATCGACCTGCTGATCAACAACGTCGGAGCCAGCGAACCCGCCGACGGCATCACGGGAACCGGTGACGACGCCTGGCGGCGTGTCTTCGACGTCAACCTGTTCTCGGTCGTGCGCACGACGCGCGCGGCCGTCCCCGCGATGACCGGGCGCACCGGCGCCGCGATCGTCAACGTCAGCTCCGTCAACGCCCGTCAGCCGATGCCGATGATCATGCACTACAGCGCCGCCAAGGCGGCGCTGACCAACCTCGGCCGGTCGCTGGCCGAGGAGCTGGCGCCCGACGGGATCCGGGTCAACACGGTCTCGCCGGGCCCGGTCCGCACACCGCTGTGGACGGATGAGGACGGCGGCTTCGCCAACGTCTTGGCCGCGCAGGCGGAGACCTCGGTGGACGACGTCATGGACCGGGTCGTGCCCGAGAGCATGGGAGTGTCCCTGGGCCGGGTGATCGAGCCGCACGAGGTCGCCGACCTCACCCTGTTCCTGGCCTCACCGCGAGCGGCAGGCATCACCGGAGCGGACTACCGCATCGACGGCGGCCTGGTGAAGACCGCCTGAGGCGCGGGTGCCCGGGCCGGGCGGCCAGGCGGATCCCGCCTGGCCGCCCGGCCCGGCGATGGGGCGGGGCATGGCGCAGCAGGCCACCGCGGCTCGCTAAAGTCGGGAGGCATGCGGGTACCCAGCGACGACGAGATCCGCGCATTGCACGCGGAGCACGCCCCCACGCGCGAGGCGTTCGACCTCGTCTACACGCACTGCACGATCGTCAGCGCGATAGCAGCCGACCTCCTCTCCCGCGCCCCGACCCGGCTCGACCCCGACCTCGTGCGAGCCGGGAGCATGCTGCACGACATCGGGGTCTACCGCCTCTACGACCGCTCCGGCCGACTCGACTACCCGCGCTACGTGCGCCACGGCATCCTCGGCCGCGACCTCCTCGCCGAACAGGGCTACCCCGACGCGCTGGGCCGCTTCTGCTCCTGCCACACGGGGATGGGGATCACCCGCGAGGACGTCCGCGCGCAGGACCTGCCGATTCCGCAGGACGACTACATCGCGGAATCGGCCGAAGAGGAGCTCGTCATGTTCGCCGACAAGTTCCACTCCAAGTCCCGCCCGCCGATCCTCGTTTCACCGGCGACCGCCGCCGCTCGTATGCGCAGGTTCGGCGAGGACAAGGAGCTGCGGTTCAAGTCCCTGCTCGCCACCTACGGCGAACCCGACCTCAGCCCCCTCCACGAGGCCCACGGCCACGAGATCACCTGACCGACCGCCCCGAAGCACGCGGCCTCCCGCACCACACCCGCCCACGGCACAGGCGCACCCGAAAGCGCTGCGGGCCCCTTGGTACGGCGGTTGATCAGTCGGCATCGACGGCGGCCGACCACGCCCGCTCGACACCTACGGCCACCTGTTCCCGGACCGGCTCGACGAGGTGGCCGACGCCGGGCGGATCAAGGCCGCCGCAGCACGGGCGGAGAACGAGGGCGCCGCTACGCGTGCGCCTTGGTGTGCATCAGCGCTCGCGCGGCCTGATCCTCCGAACACAAGAAACGGGTGCCCACCTGGGTGGACACCCGTTTTCTGTCGGGGTGGCGGGATTCGAACCCACGACCTCTTCGTCCCGAACTGCTTTTTTGGCTTCATATACCCCTCGCCATCGTACACCAGAAGACGTAAAATCGCTGGTGAGTAGGCGATATGGACTGTCGCGAGATACCGGTCCATGACCGTCGATGACGCAGGGTCGACGGTCAAATCACGGTCACAGTGAGGAGGCGACCGTAGTGGGGTACTCCCGGAAGCGGGTAGGGCGGAACGGCAAGGCGCGCTACACCGCCTACTACAAGGACGTGAAAGGGCGCGAACGCTCAGCGGGCACGTTCACCACGCGCAAGCAGGCCGACAAGGCATGGCAGCGGGAGGAGACGCGACTCGCTGAGGGGCGCGTAGGCGATCCGGCGCGGGGCCGGATGAGCTTTCAGCGGTACGTGGAAGAGACCTGGCTCCCCAACCACCAGGTCGAGGCGACGACCAGGCAGAGCTACACCTACTCGCTGTACAAGCACATCATGCCCGAGTTCGGCCCCATGCGGATGGTCGACATCCTTCCCGAGCACGTACGCGCATGGGTCGCCGACCTCAAGGACAAGGGCGTCAGCCCTGTGACGATCAAGTACAACAAGGTGCTGTTGAGCACGATCTTCACGACCGCGCTCAACGACCAGGTCACCTACCTCCATCCGTGCAAGGGCGTGAAGACGCCTACGGTGTCCGCCAAGCCACGGACGATCATCACTCCCGAGCAGTTCGACACCCTCTATCAGGAACTTCCCGACGCGGAGACACAGGTTCTGGTGGAGACGGCCGTTGAGAGCGGCCTGCGGTGGGGAGAGCTGTCCGAGCTTCGCGGGAAGGACCTGGACTCTCGCTCCCGCATCGTGACCGTCAGCAGGGCGGTAGTTCAGGTCAACCCGAAGTTCCATCCGGAAGGCAAGCGGTTCCTGGTCAAGGAGTACCCGAAGGACCGTGAGTACCGCCGCTTCAAGCTGAGTGCTCAGATCATGCGAAAGCTCCAAGAGCACGTTGCGAAGCGCGGACTCGGCTCAGATGACCTGCTGTTCGAGATGCAGCCGGATCGGCTCGCATCCCCCGCGCGCCGCACCGAACCCGACCCCGAATCACTCGGTCTGACCGAGCCCAACGACAAGGGCCGCCAATACCGGCACGGCACGCTCAGCGGCTATTCAGGCGGCAAGTGCCGGTGCCGGCACTGCAAGGACGCATACGCCATCTACCGAGCGAAGCGGCGCGAACAGGGTTCCGACAACCCGCGCACGCCGCGCACACCCGACACCGACGGCCACATACCCGCGGACTGGTTCCGCAACCAGGTCTGGAAGCCCGCTCTGAAGGCGGCGGACCTGGGCGTGCGAGTCCGGTTCCACGACCTGCGCCACGCGCATGCGTCGTGGGTGCTGGCCGGAGGGGCGGACCTGGAGGTCGTGAAAGAGCGGTTGGGACACTCCGACATCGCGACCACGGCGCGCTACCTGCACACGCTTCCCGACGCGGACGGCTCCGCGCTCGACGCCTTCGACGCCGTGCGCAACCGCTCGGCGAAGTGAGCGGAGCTGCGCACACCTCGTGTATACGCAGAAACGTAAGCGCATGCCTCTGGCTAGCTCTGTCCGATCAGCGACAACGCATGACGATGCAGAGGAACAGCGAGGTCGGGATGGTCGCCGCGTTCTATCCGCAGGAGAAGCCGTGCGGCAGCGTAGAGCTGGGAGCGTACGCCGTCGGGCGTGTCCAACTGGTCTGCGAACGCAGTGCGTACGCACTCGGCGGTTTCCGGAACCAGGATGCTGTGGCAGTACAGGGTGGCGGCGTCGAGTCCGACGGGCGCGCTCCCCCAACTCTCCCAGTCCACGATGCCCAACTGCGGGGCGAGAAGGTTGCTCCAGTGCAGATCGCCGTGGGTCGTCGTCCATTCGCGCACGATGGGGTCGACGGCGTCACCAAAGAAGACAGCCAGACGCCGCGTGATGGTGGCTTGGTCGACGGCGACGCGGGAGGTTCGTTTTCTGGCCAGGTGATCGAGCGCTCGACGGAGATCGCTCCACCATTGGGGCGGGAGATCGAGGCGAGCGCGCAGTTCGTCGGTGGGTGAGCAGACCTCGCCGGGGAGCAGCGTCATCAGCTCGGCGCGCAGGCGGTCGGGGGGTTCGTCCCATTCGCAGACGTCGATCAATCTGGGCTTAGGCAGATCGGTGATGGCGGCGGCATCGGCGTTGCCGCTCCAGTGGTCGCCGCTGGCCCAGCGGTAATTCTCAGCGGTGACGCGCAGCCAGCGCCGACTGTCGGCAGCGATGGCTCGGGATCCGATCGTGCGGTCATGCCATCCGAACACGGGGGCGCCGGAGAGTGTGAGTCCGAAGTGCTCCGCGGCAGTGCTGAGGGCCGCGCGCAGATAGTCGCGGTGGCGCTGGTCGGCGGTCGCTTGAGCGTTGGTCATTCTTCGATGAGGTGTCGCAGGTACTTGTCCGGATTGGCCAGGTAGCGCCGCCAGTGGTCGACCAACTCCAGCCGGTCCCAGGTGGTGTGGCGGGCACCGTGATCGCCCACTTCGATGATGTCGGCACCGGGTGTGGCGGCGAGGATCGGACTGTGGGTGGCGCAGATGATCTGCGATCCGGATTCGCCCAGCTCGTGTATGAGGTTGACCAGGCGCAGGCAGGACATGAAGGACAGTGCGGCTTCCGGCTCGTCCATGAGGTAGAGGCCGGGTTTGTCGAACATGGCGTTCAGGATGATCAGGAAGCCTTCCCCGTGGCTGTGCTCGGCCAGGTTCTCCTCCCAGTAACCGTGCATGCCGGAGACAGCTTCGGCGAAGCCGAACGTCGTTTCCGCGCGAAGAAAGTAGCCGTTCTTGTGGCGGCGCCCGGCTTGCATCTGCCGAGCGCCGGCCACGGTCAGGTCCAGGCGCAGGCTCTCGCCTAGCGGCGTCTTGGGACGGTCGTTGGCGTACTTGCGTCCGGCGCGGCCTCCCCGCGCGTCCAGCCCGTAGGCTTCGGCGATGCCTTCCACGATGGTGGACTTGCCCGAACCGTTCTCGCCGACCAGGAAGGTGATGGGACGGCGCAACTCAAGCCCGTCCGTCAAGGTCTGGTGCACGGCGGGCACCGTGTAGGGCCACTGTCCGGGATCGACGGACGGCAACTCCTCGGGGATGTCGACGCCTTGGACGAGCACGCTGCTCCTCTTGTTCTAGCGGTAGGTCGGTGCGCAGTTCCCGGCGGGACGGCAGTCGCCCTTGGGACGGCATGCCGGACTGCACGAGGGGCCGCACTGCGGATCGCACATCTTAGGCACGCATTCCGCCCGGTGGCTGAACTCTTCTCGAAGCTGCCCTACCACGGTAGCCATTCGATCGCTGGTGAGGATGTCGTGCAACGAGTTCTCACGGACGTTGCCGACCGAAAGCCAGCGGGTGAAGACGCACGGCCAGACCGAACCGTCGGGCGCGACGGCCAGGTTGCCGTGCGCGCAGCGTCCGCACAGTACCGACGAATCCGGAGTACCGAGGTCGGGTGCGCCGCGTCCCACACCGCGCAGGTCGTCATAGCGAACGTCCGCGACGCCGAGCGCGGCCATCTCCTGCTGCGCCTGGTCGCTGCGCTGTGTCTCGCGTACTCCGATCACGCCGACACGCAACGGGATCTCACGCCGCTTCGCTTCGGCGATGTTGGAGCGCGTGCGGGCATGGGTGGGGCGTCCGGTAATGGCGGTGTGTTCTTCGGAATCGTCGGAGTACCAACTCGTTGCGAGGCGTACGCCGGGCCGAGCAAGCACCTCCCACAGCCGGGGCGGGACGTGGACGAGGTTGGAGAAGACCTCTACGTCAATGCCACAGCTCAGCGCGTGCGTAATCAGGTCTTCGAGGTCAGGGTGCAAGGTCGGCTCGCCGCCGATGAACTGCACCATCCCCGCGCCGCAAGCAGCGGCCTGGTCGATGACACGCCGCCAATCGTCGCTGCTCATGGTCCCATGGGTGCCGTTCGGCCCACTTGATGCATAGCAGTGGGAGCACTCAAGCTGACACTTCCCGGTGATCTCCAGCCAGACGAACCGCAATGGTTCAGCGTCCGCGCTTGCGGGAAACGGGTCAGAGGAAGCGGGGGCGTTCAAGCGAGGGATATGCGCCATGTCGGCGTCCTTTCTTCGGTTGGCCGGCGGCTTCAGGCCGAGAGATGTCGACCTTTCGCGGGGTGCGCAGGGTCGGAGGTAAGCCTCACCCTCCTGCGCGGCAGGACAGCTATCGCTCCGCTGGGGCGTCGTACGACCCACGCCAAGACCTCGCCGACGTCGGACGGTGGCAGCGGCGGTATCGGTGGAGGCTGCTCATCGGGATCGTGCGCAACGAGGGCGGTGAGGGAGACTTCCAAGGCGCGAGCAATCATCTCCAGCACGGGCAGGCTCGGCGTGCGCCGTCCGCGTTCGATCTGGCCGAAATACTCGGTGTTGAGGCCGGTCAGTCCCGCGATGACCTCCTGCGACTTTCCTCGGCGTCGGCGATAAGTGCGGATGCGTACGGCTACCCGGCGTTGGATCGCCATGAGTTCGTCGTCGATCTCGTTGATGGCCTGTCCTTGTGCATCAGATGTCGTACCGGAAGTGCTCGGGGACGGAGGTGCCGTTGCGCCGCCGTGGCCGGGACGGCAGCGCAACGACCGTGCGCGAGACGCCGTTAGGCGAGACTCGGCACCGGAACAGAGGCGATGCCGCTTTCCGCTTCGGCAGACCACTTGAGCAAGAAGTACACGCCGTCTCCGCCTGTCGGCAGGACTCCCCACTCGGTGGCCAACATGTCCACGAGTGCCAAACCGCGTCCCGCCTCTGCGGTATCGGGGACGTGGCATAGGCGCGGGCTGTCGCCCGGCGCCCGTGGCGGACCGGAACGCACCTCGACACGCATGCCGCCATCGCTGACAGCGAGGGTGAGCCTGAACGTGCCGCCAGCGGTCCCGCTGTGGGTGTGGCGCACGGCGTTCGTGACCAACTCCGACACCATCAAGGACGCGACTTCGGCGACATCAGCAGGAGGCGTCGGCTCGGGCACGACTTCAAGAGCTGTCTCTACGAACCGGCGCGCCACCGCGACGTTGGAGCGGTGGCCGACCAGTCGGGTTGTGCAGATCGTCATTGGGGCATCACCTGCGCAAGTGCCAGGACGTAGGGGCGGATCCGCGCGGCCCTAGCTCTGCGCGTGTATCGGACGACGGGCGCAGCGGTAGCGTTGCTCATCGGGTTCTTGCCTGCCTTTCTCAGGTGGGAACCAAGGCCCTGGTCGGTGCTGCCTACGCCGGTCAGGGCCGCCGCCTGCCTCCCCGTCAGCTCGCGGTGCGAGTGCTGCGAGGAATGGCGTTATCCATGCTTGGTACTCGGGACCCCGCGCACTAGTGGACGGCTGTTGACTAGGCTGATGCGCAACGGTCAACAGCTTGCGGGAGGCCCGATATGGCCGACTTCGCCAGGCGCGCCCGAGAAGCACTGGAAGCCAAGGGCGTCTCCATGAGGGCCGCGGCGCGTGCGCTCAAGTACGACCCGTCACACGTGTCGCGCATCTTGAACGGTCGGCAACAGCCCTCCGCAAAGTTCGTGGAAGCCTTTGACGACTTCGTTGGTGCCGGCGGTGCGTTGAGGTCCGCCTACGGAGGGGGCAGCGGCGTCGCTCCCCCTCTGAGTGACGGGATCGAATCCGATGAGGAGTCGGCCGCATGGGACCTGTCCCGAGTTCTGACCGCGAGTGACGTCGGCGATTCAACGCTTGAGCGCCTCGAAATGGCTGTTGACGAATTGGCCATCGGCTATCCGGGCACACCTCCGGCAGTGCTTCTCGGCCGTGTTCGCCGCCATCTCGACTATGCTTCAAGCCTTACTGGTCGCCGAATGACACTGGACGAACATCGCAGGCTCCTCGATATCTGCGGTTGGCTTTCCCTGCTTGCGGCGACATGCGCGATCGACCTTCAGTACTGGTCGGCATCAGAAGCGCGTTTGAATGCCTCGGCCAAGATCTCCCAGATTACGAATGATGCGGAACTCTCGGGTTGGTGCCTGGAAACGCAGGCATGGCAATCCTTGACGGATGGCGACTACCGACGCGCCATAACGCTCTCGCAAGGAGCCCAGCAACTCGCACCGCGCACCGGGAGCGCGTTCATCCAGGCCAGCGCTCAGGAGGGGCGAGCGTGGGCACGGATCGGAGACAGCCAAGAGACCTACAGAGTTCTACAGCAGGTTGAGAAACTCGTTGAGCCACTGCCCGCTCCTGAACGCCCGGAGCATCACTTCAGGTATGATCCGGCTAAGGCGGAAGCGTACATTGCTACAACGCTCTCATGGCTTGGTGATCCGGCGGCGGAACGCTACGCGCGCATAGTTCTTGAGCGCTTGGAGTCCAACGAAAACGGGCCGCCGCGTCCCCGTAGGGCAGCCTCCGCGCGAATCGATCTCTCTCTTGCTCTCATTTCAAGAGGAAAGGAAGACGAGGCAGGGCTGTTCGCTTTTGAAGCTGTCACCTCAGGCCGCCTGGTTCCCTCAAACTATTGGCGAGTCCAGGAAGTAATCCGAGCGATTGAGGCACGCAATCCGAAGGGGGCGCTTCCACTGCGGGAGGCTTACCAAGAGCTGTGTGTTGACGACGGCCAACAGGTACAGTGAGTGCCTGTATGGATCCCGTCTAGCTGTGGGTGACACTCGCGTAACCTCGGAGTTAGTCTTACTCCCAGTCTCAGAAGATTCACACGAACTGCGAAAACGCCGCGTCACCGCAGGACATAAATCTCCGCGAGAGTAGGCCACGGCCTCCCCCATGGCGCAGTCGGCTGTTCCTCGACATCCTTCGCCTATCCGGTGATAAACGGGTTGTGTGCCCAAGCCAGTTCCGAAATCGCGAATCGGGTGCGTGCTGCTCGCTGCCTACATCGCCGGGTCCACCACCGCCCCCGCCAGCGGGGCTACTGCTCTCAGCAATCGGGGCAACAAGATGCCTTCGCCCTGGTGGGGCGGGGCAAGGGCTCCTGCAGTGTTGGCTGCGACTGCCCCACCTGTGGAGGTGGTGAACAGATTCTTATGGGGCAGGGAAGCCGACAGGCATTAACTAAGACTCAAGGGCGGCGGTTGCGGGATCTGTCCCCTCGGTTGACTGATCGCGACCATCATGTGCTCGACCTACTTGATTACCACCGTGTTCTCACTACCGACCATATTCAGGCTGCTGCCTTTGACAGTGTGGTCGCCGCACGCCATCGCATGGCCACGCTGCACGGTCTCGGCGTAGTGGCGCGGTTCCGCCCACGCCCGGAGCGCGGATCCGCTCCCTGGCATTACGTGCTCGACACGATGGGCGCCATCGTGCGCGCTGCCCGCACGGGCAGCGAGGACGCGCTTGCCCACGCTTCGCGGTTTCGCCGCGACCGCCAACTCGCCATTGCACACAGCAGCCATCTGGATCACCTGGTGACCGTCAACGGGTTCTTCACGGCGCTGCTGGGCACCGCACGCACCAGCGATGGCCGCTGCGAACTGCGCACCTGGTGGAACGAGGCCGGCAGTGCCCAATGGGTCGCCGACAGCCTGACCATGAACTTCGGCTATGCGGCTTGGAAGGCATCCCTGGTGCGGCCTGACGGGCTCGGAATCTGGCACGAGGATGAATACCGAGTGCGGTTCCTGGTGGAGGTCGATACCGGAACCGAACCGCTCAAGCGGCTCCGTGACAAGCTCGTCCGCTATGAAGGGCTGGCAGATGACCTTGGCTCTTCCATGCCGTGGGTCCTGTTCGCCTTCCCCACGGCGAAGCGGGAGAGCAACGCCCGCTCGACTCTGGGGCGCCACCAGAGCGCGCGCCGCGTCCCTGTCGCCACTGCGCACCGCGACCAGACCGCTGAACCGGCGGAAGCTGTCTGGAGTCCCCTGACTGGCGACACGTCCCAGCGCCGCCTCGCGCACCTGGCCCTCAGCCGTCCGCCCGCTGTCTCACGATCGGAGGCTCCGTGACCGTCCCCACCCTCGAAGAACTCAACTCCCTGCCGCCGACCATCGACCTGATGACGGCCGCCCGGATGCTCGGCATCGGGCGCACCAAGGCGTACGAACTCGCCCGTCAAGGCGAGTTCCCGTGCCACGTCATCCGCATCGGAGAGCAGTACCGCGTCTCGACGGCAGACCTGCTGCGACTGTTGCGGGCTACCGACGACTACCGCTGACGTCCGGATGAAGTGGGCTGTCGAGACAGAAACTTTCCTGGTACTCATATCACTATGCACTTGGCCACTGCTCGTACGGCCGCCAAGAAAATAAGGTTCTGGCGCCTATTCGTGCTTCATTTTATGGCTTCATTTGGACTATTGTCAGCCCTAATACAGCTCGTGGGGGCGCTTTGGGCGCCTCCGAATGGTTTTCCCTATCCAGGTTGGGTCGCCACAACTATCGGGGCAAGCTCTCTACTATATGGCACATCCCGTGCCTGGCCGAGTATGAACATTAGCCAAGAATTCAATCAACCAGAAATGACGGTTCGAATTACGGTGGGTGACCTATTCGAGCAAGACGCACACATTGCGGTAGGAGTTAGCGACACATTCGACACGGATACAGCAGATAACCTAGTCATCAACAAAAGGAGCATAGTTGGACAGCTGCTGGCACGTGTATACGAAGGGGATCGCCCACGCCTCGACCGAGAACTGGCCGCGACTCTCCGCAATGTTTCCCCCGAGAGCATCGAGTCTCAGGAGGCAAAAAAAGGTAAGCTGAAACGCTACCCCCTAGGAACTGTCGCGATCATAGGCCCTCCATCAAGGCATATATTCGCGGTCGCGTACACCAAAATGGGAAATGACCTGATCGCACGCGGTTCGGTTGACGATATCTGGCATGCCCTCAACAGCACATGGCAAGCAATGCACAAACATGGAAAACGCGAGAAACTCGCCATCCCATTAATGGGGACAGAATACGCACGCATCAACCCCCTCAGCAAGGAGAATGCGCTTAAAATGATTCTATTCTCTTTCGTGGTTAGCTCACGACAGGAACCTATATGTCGAGAACTCATCGTCACAATCAACCCAAGCGACTATGAGAAAATCGATATGTTCGAAATTTCCGCTTACCTAAAGTCGCTGTAGGGAGAATTCCGAGAGCGAAGGTCAGCGATCAATCGCGATGCCATTTCTCCCGCAACCTCTGGAGCAGCCGCCGGAAATGCAGTTCTAGGAACGGCATCGTCGGGCTGTGCCCGAATCGGAGCGCTACCGGATATGCCCATGCTTCCACTAGTTCTCCCCAATTTCTCAGGATCACCCTCCATCAAAAATTCGGAAGGCTCGATGCCAGCGGCTGGAACTACATAAGAGACTCCCGATGGAGCAAGCTCAACCGCCAATTGAAGCAGAATTTTCAATTCGTTTTGCAATGATTCTTTATTGACCAGGGTTCCAAGGGCGTCCCGAGGCAAGGTTTTGAAAGTAATCACACTTCCTGTCCGGTCAATCGCTAGCCCACTGGGTCCTCCATGCTGCACGCGGTCAAAGGCATAAGACTGTCGATCCTCTTCAGGAAAACTGAATGCCCAAGCAGAGCGTGCGTCGTTCTCCACTCTCACGCCCGCTGTGTCTAGAAAGAGCCCGATCTCTCGTGCGGACCGGACCATTTGGTTCTTAATATTCTCAAGAGTACTGACGGGAAGGGAACTGTTATTTCCCGACGAAAGAAGATGCGCCTCTAAGGTTGGACTTGCACTCCCATAGCGCATATTCGAAAAATATGACCTCTCGGATCGCCATCGGACTTGATCGGGGGTTGCCGCTGGCATCCATTCAAGAGGAGCACTTTTCTCTTCTACTAATTTCAGGGCATTGACCACAGCGACACCCAATTCAGCCTCGTTGTTAAACTCTTTCCAGAATCGCCCTCCAACATAGTCGCCGACTCTGCGAATAAATTCGGATTGCTTCTCTTCGGGGGTTATATTTGATTTCCGGAAAACAAGGATAGGAATATTTTGTTGCTTGGCAACACGGAATTCTTCCTCCGTCGTAGCTACTCCAGAGTCCGGAAGCGGATCCCCGTAATACTCACCGAGCAGCAGAACCACTACATCGGCGCTTCGCGCTGCCGTCACAACTGCATCTCGACTGGGAGAATTTTGAGCTGTGAAATCTTCAAAGACAGTTGGCTCGTATCCCGTCACCCTCAAAAGAGCAGGGAGATGGTCGCGCTCTGCTTCCAATCCACGACGCACGGATGAGATGAAGACGATCATTACGCCATCCTAGCGAAATCACCACGACCTGACGCCTAAAATCCGCACTTCCGTAAGGATGAATTACATTCCCACGTAACGTGGGACTCCTAGGATAATAGGATGAATAGGCTCCCTTGCGCGTCGCCCGAACGCAGTCCACATACGGGCTTGACCGATGACACGACAGCCGCAGGGATCATCCATGTCGGCGAGGATCGCCTCGTTGGGATCGCCCGAGACCGCTTCTAAAGTACCGACCTGCTGCGACTGTTGCGGGCTACCGGCGATGACCGGTGACGGCCGCCAAGGGCCGGATCTGAACGGTCACGGCCGCCTGATCGTGCCCAGTTCCACGGTCAGATCACGGTCAAACGACCAAGGGCCTGATCACGAGTCTTCGTGATCAGGCCCTTGACCTGCAACTATGTGGTCGGGGTGGCGGGATTCGAACCCACGACCTCTTCGTCCCGAACGAAGCGCGCTACCAAGCTGCGCTACACCCCGTCTGCGCCGCTCGACAGTCTAGCGGACGTGCGGGAGTGCTCGCACACGCTTGCGGCGGCGGTGGGGGCCGGGGTTCGCGGGGATGATGAGGCGAGGTGCCGGGAAACGGAGACGGGCAAACCTCTCTAGGGAGATCGGCCGGGAGCGGCCTTCGGGGTTGCCGGAGCAGAAGACCGTACGCACCTTGGAGGCATGGGAGACGAGAACCCTGTCCCAGTTCCCGATCCCCGGTCCGCTGTCCCGCGGTGGATTCGCCTGTCGCGGTGGCTCAACGGGTCCCGGGTGTGCTCGGTGGGCGACTGCATCGAGCTTACGGAGCCGGCCGAGCGCCACTGCACCAACCACATCCGCACCTTCCGCTCACGACTCGCAGAACACCGATGCGCTGCACCCCGCTGCGTGCGGGCGCGCATGACGGGCGACCACCTGTGTCCGCAGCACCGTGAGGAGGCGCCGACCGACCTCGGCGCCTCCGCGGTGAGCGGGCAGGGGGACGCCGCCGGCCCCGCCGGCAGGCGACCGCCTTCGGGCGGTTCCTAGGCCGACGGCCGTTCCGCGGACCAGCGGGGCGCCTTCCTCTTGCTCAGGCCCATGGGGAGGAGGGAGGCGCCCGCCGAAGGTCCTCGCCTCACCGCAGGCGGTCGGCGCCGAACGGTGCCGGTGTGAGTCTCGGGTCCGGACGCGCGCTCGATCGATGCCAGCGCTTCACCTGGGGTTTCCCGTGAAACACCAGCGCACGAAACCGCGGGGAACAGGCCTTCTCAGACCAGCGTTTCCAACTCGGCCTCGGCCTGCTGGGCCTCGGGGACCCCCAGGTCGGCGAAGATCCTGGCCGCACTCGCCAGGTAGGTCACCCGCTCGTCGTGCGGAACGGCCTCCGAGGGCAGCATCCCCAGCCGCATCAGCGCCCGGCCCTCGACATGGCGTTCGCCTCGGCTGCGGGACAGTTCCAGCGCGCGCTCCTGGGTCCGCTGCGCTTCGGCGGCGTCGCCGTATTCGGCGTAGGCGGCCCCGAGGTCGGAGAGGATCTCGGCGTCCGCACTGTGCTGGCCGACCTCCTCGCCCACCTGGAGCGCGGCCTTGTGCGACTCGATCGCCGCTTCCAGGTCGCCGCTGCGACGCAGGGCCGCCGCCATCCCGTTGCGGATGTAGATCTCGTCGCGCTGGGACCCGATGAGCTGGGCGAGCTTCAGCGCCTCGACCAGATAGGAGAAGGCCTGTTCCATGTGGCCCTGCTGCGCGTTGATCTCGCCCAGGACGCGCAGCACCTGGGCCGAGGTCTCGTATTGGCCGTCCTCGCTCTTGATCTTGAGCGCCGCCTCGCAGAACTCCAGGGCCTTGTCGTAGTCGCCGAGGACCTGGTACATCGCTCCCAGGTTCGCCCGCTGCATGCCCTCCAGGGACCGATCGCCGGCTGCGATCGCGTACTCGAAGACCTTCCACACGCAGGAGAGCGCGTCGTGAAAGCGGCCGGTCCGGTCGTAGACCAGGCTCAGGCTCGAATACACCCGCGCCTGGCCGCGCTCGTCGTCGATCGTCTCGAGCAACTCGCGCGCCTCGTTCAGCAGCTCCAGGGAATGGGAGAAGCGGCCCGCCAGGCAGTGCGCGATCCCCAGGCCGATGAGCGTCGCCGCGCTGCCGCGCACGTTGCCGTTGGCCCGGCTGGCCGCCAGCGCCTTCTCCTGGGTCGACATCATCAGCTCGGTCTGGCCGTGGTTGGCGTAGTGCCGCCATAAGGAGTCGGCCAGCTGCCACGCCTGCTCGTCCAGGCCTACTCCGGCGTAGAAGTCCACGGCCGCGGCGAGGTTGTCCTGGTGCCGCTCGAACCACGCGGTGGCCTGGGCGTGGTCGGCCAGCGTGGTCTCGTAGCGGGAGGAGCTGCGCCGATCGACCTTGTAATGGTGGCCCCGCGGCCCCATCATGTCGGCCGCGCGGTTGGCCATGTCCAGATAGTGGTCGGCGAGCCGGCGCCGGGCCTCCTCGGCCTCGCCTTCGGCGAGGTCGGTGGCTGCCTTCTCCCGGGCGTAGGAGCCGAGCAGGTCGTGGAACCGGTACAGGTCGACGCTGGGCTCCTCGAACAGGCACACACTGACCAGCTCCTGGAGCAGGTCGTCGGCCTCGGGAGGATCGCAGTCGAGCAGGGCGGCGGCGCCGTGCAGATCGACGGTGCCGCCGATCATGATGCCGAGGATCAAGAATGCGCGGCGCTGTTCTTCGTTCAGGCTCTGGTAGGACAGCTCGAAGACGGCCTCGACGCTGTGGCCCTCGATCCGCAGCTCGCGGAACATCCTGTGGTGCTCGCTGAGGCGCTGCTTGACGTGCTCGAACGTCCAGCGCGGCCGACTGAGCATGCGGCCCGCCACGATGCGCAGCGCGAGCGGCAACCCGCCGCACATCCGCACCACCTCGCGTGCGGTGCCGTCCTCCTGGTCGACACGCTCCTGCCCCAGGACCGTTGCGAACAACTGCAGCGACGACTCCTCGCCGAGCATGCCCAGTGAGATGTACTGCGCCCCGCTCAGGCCGGGCAGGTCCTGGCGCGAGGTGACGATGGTGAACGACCCCGGCGCGGCCGCCAGCAGCGGGCTGATCTGCGCGAAGTTGGCGACGTTGTCCAGCACGATCAGTACTCGGCGCCCGGTCAGACTGGCGCGCCACAACGCGGCGCGCTCCTCCACGGACTCCGGGACGGCGTCGGGCTGGACACCGATGGCGCGCAGGAGGCTGCCCAGCGCCGAGGCGGGGGCGACCGGCTCGTGCTCGATCGTGTAGCCGTAGAGGTCGGTGAACAGCAGGCCGTCGGGGAACCGGTCGGCCAGCCGGTGGGCGCCGTGCACGGCCAGTGTGGTCTTGCCCGCGCCTCCCAGACCGGTGATGACGCCGATCTCGGCCCGGCCCTCGTCGCGCATCCCCAGGTCGAGCAGGCGCTTGAGGTCGTTCTCCCGCCCGGTGAAGTCGGGGATGTCACGCGGGAGGTCGTTGCGAGCGACGAAGTCGCGCGGCCGCTGCTCCTGGCCGCTCTGCTGCGTGGAGGGCTCGGGCTCCGCGGGGGCGACGGCGCCGATGATCCGGCCGACGTTGGACTCGGTGTCGCGGAGTATCCGCCCGTGCAGCTCCATGACCTCGGGGCTCGGGTCGACGCCGAGTTCCTCGGCGAGGTATTCGCGGCACTCCTGGAACACCGCGAGGGCGGTGGCCCGCTGCCCGCTGCGGTACAGCGCCGCGATCAGGAAGTACTGGAGCCGCTCCCGCATGGGGTCCTCGCGGACGAGGGGAGTGAGGCGGGTGACGATCTCGGTGTAGCGGTGCAGCGTGAAGGCGCACTGCGCCCACGAGGTCCAGGCGCTCCAGCGCTCCTCCAGCAGCGGCCTGGCGACGGCGTTCCAAAGGTGCTCGGAGCCGGTGCCGGAGAACGGCTGGCCCCGCCAGCAGGCGAGCGCCTCGTCCCAAAGGACCGCCTCCTCGGCGTGGTCCTCCGCCGCCTTCGCGCGGGCGACGAGGCCGCGGAAGCGGTGCAGGTCGACCTTGTCCGCCTCGACCGCCGCCATGTAGCCCCCGGCGGTGGTCTTGATGACGTCGGGGAAGGACCGGCGCAGGTGGGAGATCTGCACCTGGATCACCGATCGGGCCGTGCGGGGCGGATCGTCGTCCCACAGATACTCGATCAGTCGGTCGACGGTGACTTCCTTGCCCCGTTCGGCCAACAGCGCACCCAGTACACACCGCTGGCGCGGACCGCCGACGGGGATCGACTCCCCGTCGTTCGACCACGCCGATATGGGGCCGAGCACGCCGAAATTCACGAACAGCACTCTAGCAAGGCCGTTCGCGCAGCACCTGGGGGCGAAAGCGCCGCGGGCGCCGTGCTCCCCTCCCGCAACACGGCGCCGCAGCGGCGCAAAGGCCGCCCCTCAGCGGGCGGACAGGATCAGCGCTCTTCCTCCTCGGTCTCCTTCTCCGGGAGGTCCGCCTCTTTCTCGGCGGGCGCGCTGTCAGGAGCGGACTTGGTCTCCTGCTCGGTGTCGGGCTCGGAGAACGGGTCGAGCCTGGCGGTGATGGCTGCGAACTCCGCCTCGACCGACGCGATCGCGGGGACCGTTGCGTGGCTCATGTGCATCCTCGATTTCTGCAGCGTGTTACGCGGAAACAGACCGAACGCGGCCTACGGCCAGTCGATCACCGGGTCGTCGTCCTCGACCGGCTGGTCGTCGTCCTCCTCGAACGGCTCGTAGTCCGGCTCGGAGAAGGGATCGAGCTTGGCCGTCGATGCCGGGCCGATACGCACGGCGATGGCGGCGAACTCGGCATCGACGGACGCGGCGTCAGCGGACACGGTCGCAGTCATGCGGACCCCTTCAGTCACGTGAACGTACTAGGGGAGACCGGCCCCCGCTGGTCGTGGCGTCGGCCGCTCCGCAGGTAGGTCGTCCTGCCCTCGGGCGTGCCGACCGCGTCCACCGGCCCCGGATCCAACGCGGCCGGCGCCCGCAGGCCGTCCTCCTGCGGGTGCCGGTCCGGCTGAACGTGGGTCCAGCCTAAGTAGATCGTCTTGCGGTGCGCTTTCACTTCGCTTACGGCCGTCGAAGGCCGCAGTCGGCGGGCAGGGGCGCGATCCCCCGCTCGCAGGTTCCCGACACCTCGGAATCTGGCCTCATCAGGCCGCGAAGGCGACGAAGGGGACCGTTCCCTCTAGACTTCCTGCTCGTGGCACACCACGCTCCCGACACCCCCGAGGCACCGAGCCACCTGCTCCCCCGGAGCATGCTCTGGCGCGTCGCCGTCCTGCTGGTGGCCACCGCCGTTCTGGGCGCCGCCACACTCGCTCTGTGGGCGACCGGAGGGCTGGCACGCGCCGATGCCACACCCGAGAAGGAGCCCGGTGACACGGTGCGCACCGCGATGTACACCCTGACTCCGCACAAGGCCGAGTTCGTCTCCGACGACAGCGGGCTCACAGCTCTGCAGGTGCGCGCCGATCTGGTCTCCAACGACACCGAACCCCTTCCCGTCGGCTCGTTGGACCTGGTGATCGACGTCGGCTTCCCCTCTGGACGGATCGACGCCTCCGCGCTCAGCGTCAAGTACGTCCGCCACCCCGACGGCCTGGTCTTCGACATCCAACCGGACATGCGCGAGGAGGTCTTGATGACCTGGTCGCTGCGCAAGGCCGAGGGCGGGGACGGCCAGGAGCAGCAGGGGGACTCCGACAATCCGCTTGCCGGGCTGGGCGGCGAACCCGACCAGGGCGACCCCTTCGACTTCGACTCGCTGATGGAGAAGCCCGAGGACGTGGCGCCGCTCGCCGAGAAGGAGGACGAGGTGACCCTGACCTTCAGCGAGACCGAGTTCTCCCCGGGCTTCACCGACCAGTCGAAGAGCTGGAAGTCCACCGACCAGGTCGCCGCCGAGATGTCCCTTCCGCTCGGCCAGGGGTGAGGCTGCCGTGTCCCCGTTCGCCCGCAGCGCGCTGACCACGTTCGCCACCCTGACGCTGCTCACGCTGATCGTCGCGGCGCAGTCCCTGGTGCCCGAGGAGACGCTGGCGACCGAGCCCATCCCCCATTCCGGCGAGATGGGCGAACCCCTCGACGCCCGCCGGTTCACGGTCACCGTCGAAAAGGTCGAGTTCGCCGAGACGGTGACCGACGAGGGCGGCTTCGGGCCCTCCGAGGCGATCGAGGCCCACGGCGTGTGGGTGGTGGCCACCCTCGAGATCACCGCGGCCACGGCTCCGCTCCCCAACGTCGACGCCGAACTCGTGATGGGCGACGGCTACGTCTACGCCGCCAGCACGTGGGTGAACAACGGGCTCAACGGCGGCAGCAGCAGGCCCGTTCCGGGCATTCCCGTGACCGGCAAGCTGGTTTTCGAGGTCCCCGAGGACCGGGTCACGGACCCCACGCTCCAGGTGAGCGCGCGCACGTCGATCGACGAGCGGTTGAGCGCCCGCGCCGACATCCACCTGGGGCTGGACGGCGAGCAGCTCGACCGGCGGCTCGCGCAGCCGCAGAAGCGGATCGCCGTTCCCGCTCCCACCCAGACGTCGTAGGAAGCGCCGCCCATGCACCCTGACGACCCGCGCCGCGGCGACCGCCGCGCCTCTGACGGGCAGCCGCACCGGCGGCCGCCTGCGGGGCAGCAGCCCCCGCCTCAGCCCCCTCCGCCCGGACAGCAGGCTCCGCCGCCCGGCCGCGGCCCGCTCGGCCCTCCGCCCGGGCCACCGCATGGTCCGCACGGCGGCCGCCCGCAGCCACCCCCGCCCCCGCCTCCGGGCGGCAACGGCCCCCGGCCGCAGCCGGGCGGTCCCGGACCGCAGGGACCGCCTCCTCCGCCGAGCCACGGGCCGCCCCCGCAGCCCCCGGGAGCGCCGCCTCCCGGCCGCGGCCCGCTCGGCCCTCCGCCGCACTCAGCAGGCCCGGCCTTCGCTCCCCCTCCCGGTCCCCCGGGGCCGGGGCAGCAGCCGCCTGCCGGCCCTCCTCAGGGCCCGCCGCCGTCACCGCGGCGAGGCGGTCAGCGCCCTCGGCGCGCCCTGCCGCTGTGGAAGCGCGCCCACCTGCCCTCCATCGCGGTGCTGGCGGTGGCGCTGCCGATCGCTCTGGGGACGCCCTGGTGGATGGAGCGCCAGGAGATGCAGGACCGCGGCCTGATTCCGCCGGAGCCCAGCCAGGTGGCGAAGACGGAGGAAGCCGCCCAGCTCGTCGGCAGCCGCTGGGAACTCCGCGGCACCCTCGTGGGCGAGTTGGAGGGCTCGGACCCGCCGCCCGAGGGCACCCGTCTCGTCGACGCGGTGTTCAAGCTGACTCCGGGCGAGGGCGCCTCCCGCAAGCGCCTCAATCAGTGCGAGTTCCGCGCTGTGGACGAGGAGGGGCGCTGGTGGCAGCCGACCTTCTCCTTCTCCTCGCGGCCGAGCCTGGAAGACGTGCTCTCGGTGGTCTACGGCTGCTCCGACTCGGAAGGCGAGCCGCCTCCCGCCGGGGAGGACGTCGGCGTGGTCGTCAGCTTCGTGGTGCCCGAGGACGCGGTCGAATCGCTGTCCTTCGAGGTCACCGTGCCCACCGCAGGTCCCGGCGACGACCCCGCCCCCGATTCGCTCCGCTTCCTCCAGGAGTAGCCGGGCCGCCGGCTGAAGGCCGGTCCCTTCCGCGCCGCCGCCGGTCTCAGGCGTGCGCGCGCTTGTCCGCGCGCGCACGCCGCCCGGTGCTGGAGGCGCCCACGCTGCGCAGGGTGATCTCGAACGCCGCCGCCAGCAGGCACACGCGCAGCAGCTCGTGCAGCGCGTCGACCATAAAGCTGATCGGTGTCAGCCACGGCCACCACCAGCCGAGGAATTCGTTGGGTCCCACGGCGACGAATATCCCGCGCTCCAGCCAGGCGAACGCGACCTCGAGCAGTACGTAGTAGAGGCAGAAGCCCAGGTAGAACACGGGGCTGGCGCGCAGGACGAAACGCAGGGCGTTGACGAAGGGCATCCACCGGTCCTGCGCGTCGCGCTGGAAGATCCTGCCCATTTCCTGCATGAGGCGGTTGCCGTCCGCGGTCAGCGCGCCCTCGATCTTGGCGGCGCGGCTGCCCTTGCGGAACAGCGACTGGTGGCGGTCCATCTCGGCGCCGAAGACGACTGCGGCGATGGTCAGCCACAGCAGCGGCTCGAACAGGCCGTCGCGCAGATGCTGCAGCACCTGGCCGACCGCCTCCAGCCCGGCAAGGTACGCCTGCTCGATCGGCAGCGACAGGGTGCTGCCGAGGCTGCGCATGAACTCCAGGATGCCGTTCTCGACGGCGTACCAGGCCTGGCGCTGGGTGAACCAGGCCCTGATGTTGCCGAAGACCTGAACGATCGAGTAGAGGCCGAAGAACATCCAGTTGGCCTCGAACAGCGCTGTGCAGACTCCGAGGGTCTTGTTGTCGGTGCGCCGGTAGAACCGCTCGCACAGCATCCGCAGCAGGAAGGAGGCCAGCGCGATGCCCAGCGGAAGACCGAGGGCGTTGATCTCGTTGGTCTCGATGAACCCGTCGAGGCCGCGCTGGTTGATCAGTTCCACGTTGTACCTGCGGAATTCCTCGGCGAAGCGCCCCCAGGCGTTGTAGAAGATGAGGAACGGCAGGATCGCCATCGCCACGGCGTCGACCCAGCGGCGCTCGCGCTCGGCGGCCCCTCCGGCTCGTGGGGAGGCGGCGACAAGCTCGCGGTCCACTGTGGGCAGGCCCGGCCGCAGCAGGTGGAACATCACGATGGTCACGGTCAGCTGCGTCAGCACGACCAGGGTCATGCCGATCAGGCCGAGGTTCTGGTCGATGGCCGACAGCCGCACGACGCCGCGCATCATCATGTCGTGCAGGAACGTGCCGATGACATAGACGCACAGCAGCGGCGCCCAGTACCGCCTCACCAGGTCGAGGCTGTAGAGGGGCAGCCGTGTCACCGAGGCCGTGGCCTTCGCCGTCCTGCTCATCGCGCGAGCATCCTAGCGGCCCGGCCGAAGGCGGTGGGACCTCGCACTGGCCGGACTCGGCCGCAGTGGGCAAGGTGGAGGGACGGACCGCCCCGCGATCGGGGCAGGAGAAGGAGGTGGGATGAGCGACGGCGACGGTTGGGTGACGCTTCCCGACGGATCGCGCCGCTGGGGCCGCTTCGGCAGCGCCGGCCTGCTGCTGCGCGCGCCTGAGGGGCGTAGTGCGGGCGGCGGCCACGTGCTGATGCAGCACCGCGCGGTATGGAGCCACCAGGGCGGCACTTGGGGTGTGCCCGGTGGGGCGCGCAACAGCGACGAGACCCCGGTCCAGGCCGCCATGCGGGAGTTCGGCGAGGAGGTGGCGGGCGACCCGGGCAGCATCGAGCTGATCGGGCTGCACCGCCAGGAGCACACGGTCTGGCGCTACGACACGGTGCTGGCCCGCGCCGCGGCGGGTGAGCGGCTGGAGGCCGCCAACTGGGAGAGCGACGAGGTCCGCTGGGTCGGCGTCGGGGAGGTGGCGAACCTGCGACTGCTGCCGGCGTTCGGCCGGACCTGGCCACTGCTGCGCGAAGCCCTCGGCCGGCGGCTCGCCGTGCACGTGGACGCATCCGCAGTGCTGCCCGCCGAGGACGCCGAGTCGGTGGAGCGGCTGCGCGACGACCTGGCCGACCTGGCCGCGTCGGGCGTCGCCGCCGAGGCCCTTCCCGACGGCATGAGCGGCTCCGGCCTGCACCTGTGGTTCCCGCGGATCCGACTGCTCGTGTCGGCGTGCGCTCAGGCGCCCGACCCGGTGCCCGGCGTGGAGGTGGTGGCGCGCTCGGGCGTGTCGGCGGCCCCGCCGACCGAGGCGGAGTCGGCGGACGGGGTACGCACCCAGACCCTGCTCGTCACCGGCGGCGACGAGGTTCCCGGTGCCGGCGGGACGCACACGGTTCCGCCGTCGTGGCTGGCGGCGGCGGGGGCGCTGCCCACAGCCGCCAAGCAGGGCCCGGGTGTGCCGGAGACATGACCCACCCCCGGCCCGGCGCCGGCAGCGGGCACTTCCGTCGCCCACCGCTCGTTCACCCCCCGAAGCCGTCCCCGGCGCTGCGGGCCGATCCCGCTGCGCCGGGGCGAGCAGGTGCCGGAATGCTCCATCAGGGGTATGTCAGGGGTGTGCCCTGATGTATCTCTGCCACCGGGCGGGCATCCTGGACAGGACAGGCTGGACACCAGGCTTTCAACCAGCCGGAATCGAAGGAGCTGACATGACGCTGGAGCGCGGAAACTCATTCATGCCCGTGCACGCGGCGACACTGATGTGGCCCACCGGTATCGCGACAGGAGCCGGCCTGGTGGCCGGAGGCCTGTCGTTCCTTGCGGAACCCGGCATCACCGGACCGATCGCGACCGCCATCTTCTTCTTCGCTCTCGTCGGCGGCGGTGTCGCGCTCCTCGGCGGCAAGGGCGACCGCCGCGCGCGCCGCTGGGCGGGCCAGTACCCGTGGCGCTTCGCCGGCGGGCCCGCCGTTCTGGCCGGACTGGGCACGGCCCTGATGACCCTGCTGGGCGCGGGCGGCTTCTTCGGCGCGATCTTCGCGGGTCTGGCCTCGGCCGCGGTGATCTGGGTCATCCTCGGCATCGTCGGCATGGTCGCGGGGAACAAGTCGGCCTGATTTCCTTGTTGCACCGGTCCATGGCAGAGAACATCAACGGGGAACGACCAAGCGCTCTATGACAGAAGCTCGTCAGAAGATGATCGAGCGTGTCCGCGGGCTCCTTCGTATGGCGGAGGATCCCTCGGTCACCGACGCCGAGAGCCAGGCGTTCACCGCCAAGGCGGCCGAGCTGATGACGCGGCACGCCATCGCCGAGGCCGAGGCGCGCGCAGAACGGGGCGAGGAGCCGGAGTCGGTAACCCGGCTGGACTTCCCGGTTTCGGGTGTCGGCGGCCACGGCAAGGCCCGGGTCAAGGCGCTGGCGGGGATCGCGGCCGCCTACGGATGCCAGTCGGCGGTGCGCGGCAACAACTCCACCAACGCCGAGCGGACGCTGATCATCGTCGGCACGGCCAGCGCGCTGGACGCGCTGCGGGTACTGCTGCCCTCCATCAGCATGCAGATGGAGGCCTCGGCCAAGTTCACCGCGCGTGAGCACGTCACCAACCTGCGCGAGTTGCGCAACTACGACCGCTCCACGCTGGCGACCGAGCGCAGCCGGTTCTACCGGTCGTTCGTGCGCGCCTACGGCTACGCCGTGGCCGAGCGGATCAAGGAGTTCCGCGCCCGGCTGGTCGAGGAACGCGAGGACGAGGCCGAGTCGTCGGGCGCGGAGTCCGGGGAGGAGGCGGCGTCGGCCCGCGGGGCGGAGGTCGTGCTGCGCACCGACATCGACAGGGTGCGTGAGGACTTCCAGCGCCGGTTCCCCGAGCTGAAGCCCACCAAGCCCGAGCGCACCCACCACCGGGCGGGCTATCGCGCCGGGTATGCACGGGGGCGCCGCGCCGAACTCGGAATCGGCTCTTCGGTCGGCAGTGGCGGTACCTCGGCACTGTCCGAAAGGGAGTAAGCGGACGAGGCAGCATCCATCCACATCCATCCCGCATTGGTGGATGCTTGTGGATAACTCTGTGGGTAACTCGGCGATATCCGTTCGGATTCGCCGAGCGGCCCCAATCCCTTGTGGATAAACCACCCGGCCGCGGATTCTTTCCTCTTCTCGCCCGTTGACCGGTCGATGCCCGTGCGTGGCGCGCCGTTCACTTGCGGCCGTGCGCCGCGACTGCGGACCCGTGTCCCATTCATCGCGGAAACGGCCCCGCCGGGCCGCCGGCGGGGTGCGGCGTGCACTCACGGAATCGACATCCTCCGAGTGACAGGTGACGTAGGCCACTCTTCTGGGAAAGAGTGAAGTCGCATCCCCTGTCCGACGAGGAGTCACCGCCGATGACCGCAGCCACACTCCTGAAGCCCTTCCTGCGCTACAAGACCGCCCTGCTGATGACCTACCGCGACGACGGTGTCACCCCGCACGGCACGGCGGTCAGCATCGTGGTCGAGGACGGGCGCGTCCTGTTCCGAACCTGGGAGGAGTCGGGAAAGGCCAAGCGACTGGCCCGCAACGCCAACGCCGACCTGCGCCCCTGCACGTTCAACGGCAAGCCGCGCGGCGGCGCCGTTCGGGGTGAGGTGCGCCCGCTGGAGGGCGACGAGGCCAAACGCGCCTCGCTGCTGCTGGCCCGCCGCCACCCGATGCTGCAGGGGTGGGCCGTGCCGATGAGCCACAAGCTGCTGAAGTACCGCACCCGCCACTACGAGTTCGTCCCGCTCGACCTCAACCACGACATCGAGAACATGGAAGGCTGTCCCGACTGACGGCCGCGTCCGCCCCGGCGAGGCCGGCGGCGCCGCGCCTACGCCACCCTCAACGGCATGACCAGGTAGCGGAACTCCGGAGCCTGGCCCTCGTCGGCGGGCACGTCGGAGAGGACGACGGGCTTGGTCGGCAGTGTGAAGTCGATGTGGGCGTTCTCGGAGTGCACGGCGCCGAGGCCGTCGAGGAAGTATTCGGGGGTGAACGCCACCCGGATGGGATCGCCGCTGAACTCGACGGCGAGCGCCTCGGCCGCCTGGGCGTCGTCGCCGGACCCGGCCTCCAGTACGACCTCGCCCTCGCCGAACGAGAGGCGCAGCGGGGTGTTGCGGTCGGCCACCAGCGCAACGCGCTTGACCGCCTCGATCAGCGGTGCGGTGGCGACTTTGGCGCGGGCCGCGGACTCCTGGGGGAACCGGGGTTCGTACTTGATGAAGTCGCTGTCGATCAGGCGCGTGGTGGTGCGGCGCCCGTTGTTGCCGAAGCCGATCATCCCCTCGCCCTGGGCACCGCCGGCGGCGGCCGGGGACAGTGCGACGTCGAGACCGGTGCCCCCGGCGAGCGAGCGGGCGATCTCGTGCAGGGTGCGCGCGGGTACCAGTGCGGATGTCTCCAGCGCGGCGTCCTGCGGCTTCCACCACAGCTCGCGCACGGCGATGCGGTAGCGGTCGGTGGCCGCCAGGGTGAGCGTGTCGCCGGAGAAGGCGATGTTGACGCCGGTGAGCATCGGCAGGGTGTCGTCGCGGCTGGCGGCCGGGCTGACCTGGCGCACCGCGCCGGCGAAGGAGTCGGCGCTGAGCGAGCCGCTGACCTCGGGCATCTCCGGCAGTGACGGATAGTCCTCGATGGGCAGGGTGAGCAGCGTGAAACGCGCACTGCCGCAGGTGACGAGCACGCGGGCGCCGTCGGCGCGGAGGTCGACGGGGGCGTCGGGCAGGTTGCGCACGATCTCGGCGAGCAGCCGTCCGGAGACCAGTACGGCACCGGGCTCCTCGACGCCGACCTCGACCTCGGCGCGCGCCGAGACCTCGTAGTCGAAGCTGGACAGGCGCAGCATGGAAGAGCCGGGCCGGGACTCCAGGCGCATGCCCGCCAGCACCGGCATGGACGGGCGTGTGGGAAGGGCACGGGCGGTCCACGCCACGGCGTCGGCGAACGAATCGCGATCGGCTCGGAATCTCACGCTGTCCCCACCTCACGTATCCAGCGGACGGCTCCGCTGAGGCCCCGTCCATGCGCCCGTCGGCATCCGGCGCCGCCGATCGGGATTGCGGCGTGGTCACCGTATCCGTCGGGTCCGACATTCCCAGCGGGTTCGCGGCCCGAACCCCGAACCGCGAACCGCTGCGGGCCGTGCCGATGCGCGGGGTCAGCGCGTGTTGGGCTTGAGGGTCCAGGTGACGGTCATGGCGCCGGTGACGGTGCCGTCCTCGGTGCGCAGTTCGACCTCGACCGCGAACTCCGGACGCCCGCCCGCGTCGAGTTCGCCGGCGATCTCCTCCTGCGGGCGGGTCAGTCGCGCCTCGGCGACCATGTCGCCCATGGCGAGCTTGTAGTAGTGGATGTCGGCCTTGACGGCCAGGGGCACGCAGCGGTCGAGCAGTTCGCCGAACGTGCCGGTGACGACCGCGCCCGAGGCGGACTCGCCCAGCGTGAACATCGCCCCCGCGTGCGGGCCGCCGACGTGGTTGTGGTGGGCTTCGGCGTCGGGCAGCCGCATGACGACCCGGCCGTAGTCGACGTCGAGGAATTCCACGCCCAGAGTCCGGGCGAAGGGCACCGCCGCGGTGAATCCGGACTTCACGAACTCGGCGGTCTCTGCGTTCATGGTTGCCATGCCCTCGATATTACTCACAAGTAACCTCGCGGCGCGGACGTGACCGGGCCGCCCCGTGCCCCGCGCTTCGCCCCGCCTACTCCCGGCGCCTATGCTGGCGTGGCCCGACCGGGCTTGCGAGCAGCGCACAAGGGGGACCGACATGCTCTTGGCGGCCGAGGAGACTCCGGCCTACCTGCCGCCCGTGGTACTGCTGCTGTGTTCGGCCGCGGTGATCGGCTACCTCAGCGTGCGGGTGCGCGTCGTTCCCATCGTCGGGTTCCTGCTGGCCGGTGTGGTGATCGGCCCCCACCAGCTCGGGTTGGTCGCCACCACCGAGACCGTCGAGGCCGCCGCCGACATCGGCGTCATCCTGCTGCTGTTCACCATCGGCATCGAGTTCTCGCTGGACCGCCTGGCCGCGATCAGGAACTACGTGATCGTGGGCGGCGGCCTGCAGGTGCTGCTCACGGCCGGGGTGACCGCCGCGCTGGTCCTCGCGTTCGGCGCCGGCTGGCAGACCTCCGTGTTCACCGGGTTCCTTGTCGCGCTGTCCTCCACCGCCATCGTGCTCAAGGTGCTGGCCGCGGCCGGGCGTACCACGTCGCCGGTGGGCCAGACCTCCGTCGCCACGCTGATCTTCCAGGACCTGGCCGTGGTGCTGATGGTGCTGCTCATCCCGCTGCTGGGCGGCTCCGGCGAAGGGCCGCTGGATATCGCGCGGGCCTTGGGCACCGCGGCGGCCGTGCTCGTGGTGGTGCTGCTCGTCGCCCGCAAGGTCATGCCCCCGCTGTTGGAGCGCGTGGCGCGGGCCTGCTCTCCCGAGGTCTTCCTGCTGACCGTGGTCGCCATCGGAATGGGCACGGCCTACCTGACCTCGCTGGCGGGGGTCAGCGTGGCGCTGGGCGCGTTCCTGGCCGGGCTGGTCGTCAGCGAATCGAGGCACAGCGCGCACGCCCTCGGCGAGGTGCTGCCCCTGCAGATCCTCTTCAGCGCCACGTTCTTCGTCTCCATCGGCATGCTGCTGGACCTGCGGACACTGCTGGACCTGTGGTGGCTGGTGCTGCTGCTGGCCCTCGCGGTCGTCGTGCTCAAGGCCGTCACCGCCACGACGGCCCTGGCGGTGCTGGGAGTGGGGACCCCGACCGCGGTCGCGGGCGGCCTGCTGCTCGCTCAGATCGGCGAGTTCTCCTTCGTCCTGCAGCGCGCCGGCGCCCAGGCCGGGCTCGAACCGGCAGGCCTGGGCGAGGACGGAGAGCAGGTGCTCATCGCGGTCACGGTGCTGCTGATGACCCTTACACCTGCGCTGGCCGCGCTCGGCGACCGGCTGGGCCGCTGGGCCGGTTCCCGCCGCCGCGCGCGCCGGGCCGCGCCCGCGGCGAGTGCCGCCGACGGAAGCGGACCGCCGCCCGGCGGGCCCGTGCTGATCTCGGGGTGGGGGCCGGTGGCCGCCGAGCTCGCCGCGTCGGTGCGCGCCCGCGGCATCCCCGTCCATGTGACCACGCTCGGCCCCGACCTCGCGGCGGCCGCCGAGGCCGAGGGCCACACCGTGGTGCGCGGCGACCCGATGCGGCACAACGTCCTTCAGGAGGCGGGGCTGTCCTCGGCCCGCGCTGTCGTCATCCCGGAGAACACCAGCGAGGAGAGCGCCCGCATCGCCGCGGTGATCCGACAGCTCGCACCCGGCGCGCCCATCGTGGTGCGCCCCGTCGACGCGCCGGAGACCGAACTGCTCACCCCGTCCGGCGCCGACCGCATCCTCGACACCACGCGCACCGTCTCCGCCGCCCTGTCCGAGACCCTGCTGGACGCGCTGGGCCTGTCCGCACCGGCACCCGGCGACCGCCCCGACCCGAACACGCCGGTCGACTTCTCCGCCGACCCGCAGTCGCCGTGCCCGCACACCGCCCAGATCCAGCCGGTCCTGCCCAGCACCGCGGGCTGCACCGACTGCCTGCGCACGGGCGAGCGCGACTGGGTGCACCTGCGGATCTGCCTGAGCTGCGGACACGTCGGCTGCTGCGACTCCTCGCCGAACCGCCACGCTTCGGCACACGCGACCGACGCCGAGCACCCCCTGGTCACCTCCGCCGAACCCGGCGAGAACTGGGCCTGGTGCTACCTGGACGCCACCCGGCTGTCCCCCGAGGAGTGAATCCGCGCACCGCCTGCGGGCGGTGACGTCGCCGGGACGGCGGTGCCGGCCGCTCACCCGGCCGCGGGAGCGGTTCGTCGACCCGCGAGCGCCCAAACCATGAGCAGCACCAGCGCACACCCGCAGAGCTGGACGGCGGTCGGCCGTTCGCCGAGGAAGGCGGTGGCCGTCGCGACGCCCAGCACCGGCTGGACCACCAGGAGGGCGGCGCCGGTCGCCGGAGCGAGCCGGGGCAGTGCGGCGCCCACCAGCATCCACGACAGCACCTGACCGAACAGCGCGAGCGCGGCCAGCCATCCCCAGGAGGTGAGCGGCAGGGCCAGGTCGATCCCGGTCCACAGGCCGCCCAGCACCGCCGCCGCTGCCGCGGCACTGAGCGTCGAGACGAATACGGGTGAAGCGCTGTGACCGCCCCCGCCCGCCATGCGCGTCAGGAACAGGTACCCCGCATAGGCCGTTCCCGCGGCGACACCGAAGAGCGCGCCCGAGGTCGGCGAGCCGTCCGGCGCGCCGCCTCCGACCGCCCCACTCGCCAAAGCCACACCGCCCAGCATGACCGGTGCCGCCGCCGCGAACCGGGGCATGGGGCGGACACCGCTGAAGGCCCACGCCAACAGCGGGAACACCACCACCTGGACGTTGATCAGCACCGTGGCGATTGAGGCGCCCACCTCGTCGATGCTGCGCACCCAGAACACGTAGTCCACGCCCAGCAGCACCCCGGCCGCCGCGTTCGTGACCACGAAGCGGAGCGACTGCGGTCCCCGCACTCGGCGCTCGACCGCGGCCAGGGGCAGCAGGACGACCAGCGCGAGCGCGCAGCGCAGGAACGCCGCCGTGCCGGGGTTGGCCTCGGAGAGCTTCGCGAAGGACGCGGACGCCGAGTTGCACATCGCCCCCGCCACCGCGGACACCGCCGGGTCCAGGCGCGCGAGCGGACCGGCCGCCTTTGCGGCGCCGCCGGGGTCCGAACCCGGGATGGAGGCGGACTCGGAGGCCCGGTCCGGTGCCGGGGACGCGGTGGAACCGTGCAGCTTGTCCATGGCACCAACACTGCCGTGGCCGACTGCGAAGCAAAAGCGATCTTTTCTTCGCGGAACCCGGTAGCGTAGCTAACGTGTTGAATCTTGAGCGCCTGCGCGTGCTACACGCGGTCGCCTTCCACGGGTCGGTCGCCAACGCCGCGCGGGCCCTGCACATCACCCCCTCCGGCGTCTCACAGCACCTGGGCAAACTGGAGCGCGAGACCGGTCGTTCGCTGCTGGAGCCCTACGGCCGAGGCGTCCGCCTGACCCACGCCGGGAGGGTCCTCGCCGAGCACGCGGCACGGGTTGTGGCGCAGGCCGCCGCAGCGGAGGACGACCTCGCAGGGCTGGGCGAGGAGACGCTCGGCCCGCTGCGGATCGGCGCTGTCGGCAGCGCGGTGCGTGCTCTGCTACCGGAGGCACTGGCCGGACTCGCTCGCGAGCACCCGCGACTGGTGCCATCGGTACGTGACGGCGAGGTCGTCGACATGATGCCGCCCCTGCTCCACGGCGAACTGGACCTGCTGCTGGCAGAGAGCTGGAACAACCGGCCCCTCTTCCTCCCGCCGGGACTTTCGGTGCGGCCCCTGGTCGATGAGGAGGTGCGCGCCGCGGTGTCGGTCGACCACCCCTTGGCCGGGCGGGAACGCGTCGGCCTGGCCGAACTGGCGGACGCCCCGTGGGCGAGCTGCGCGCAGGGGACCGAACAGCATGAGGCGCTCGTGCAGGCCGTGCGCGGGCTCGGGACGGAGCCCGACGTCCGCTACCGGATCGTGGAGATACCGACCCAGCTGGCTCTGGTGGGGGCGGGCCTCGCCGCCGCTCTCATCCCCGACATGGCGCAGCGGCCGGCTCCCACCGGCGTCCGGTTCCTCCCGCTGGAGTCGCCGCTGCGTCGCGAGATCACCGCTGTCTGGAGGTCCGGCGCCGAGACTCCACCGATCCGCGCATGCGTTTCCACCCTGACCGACGTCCTTCCGGAAGCGGGCCGGAGCGGCGAGTGGGTGTAGCCCGGGGACCGGCGGGCGGACCGCCCGGCGGCTTCCCCGCCCGAGGTACGGAGCCCCGGACGCGTGGCGGTGTCTGCGCTATGCTGTGGGCGGCCTGCGTGGCCGCCCTGCTGGAGGGTTCGCATAGTGGCCGAGTGCAGTGCTCTTGAAAAGCACAAGATCCTTAGCGGGATCTCGTGGGTTCGAATCCCACACCCTCCGCATCGGTGAAGCCCTTCCCCGGTCCGCGGACCGGGGAAGGGCTTCGCGCGTCCGCGGCCGGTCCCCACTCGGCCGCCCCTGAAGACCGTGTCCGCTCCCGAGCGGCGCCCGGCCTTCACGCGCCGGCACGCCGCCCGCGGTTCTTCGCGCTGCGCGGAGTCGCCCGCACGCCCTGACCGCTGCGGTGTGCGGGGCGGCGCCGCCCCGCACCCGGCATCACCGCGGCCAGGCGAAGGACTCGCCCACGGTCGCGGCCAACTGCGGTGTGCGGGGCGGCGCCGCCCCGCACCCGGCATCACCGCGGCCAGGCGAAGGACTCGCCCACGGTCGCGGCCAACTGCAGGTAGGCGTCGCGGGTGCCGGGTGCCAGACGCTCCAGGTCGACCTCGGCGCCCTCCTCCAAGTGGGCGTCCCACGGCACCTGCATGACCGAGCGGCACCGGCTCGCGAAGTGCTGCTCCAGCCGTTCCAGGTCCACACTGCTCTTGCCGCTGCGCACCATCGACAGCACCACGACGGCGCCGCGCACCAGCGAGCCGTACTGGTGGGCCTCCAGCCAGTCCAGGGTCGCGCTCGCGCTGCGCGCCCCGTCGACCGACGCCGAGCTGACCAGCACGATCTGGTCGGCCAACCCGAGCACTCCGCGCATGGCCGAGTGCAGCAGCCCGGTACCGCAGTCGGTCAGGCAGATGGAGTAGTAGTGCTCCAACAGCCAGGAGACCTCGCGGTAGTCCTCCTCGCTGAAGGCCTCCGAGACAGCGGGGTCGCGGTCGGAGGCGAGGATCTCCAGCCTGCTGTTGGCCTGGGACGTGAATCCGCGGATGTCGGCGTAGCGGGAGATCGACCCCTTCTCGTTGAGCAGGTCGCGGATCGTGGCCGCGGTCTCCAGCCGCACCTTGTCCGACAGCGTTCCGCGGTCGGGGTTGGCGTCGACGGCCAGCACCCTGTCGCCGCGCAGCGAGGCGAGCATCGATCCGAGCGCCACCGTCGTGGTGGTCTTGCCCACGCCGCCCTTGAGGCTGAGTACCGCCACCCGGTGGTGGCCGCCGCCGACGTGGGTGCGCGCACGCTCGGTCAGCTCACGGCGGCGCTGCTCGGCCGCCGACTCCCCCACGTCGATCAGGCCGAACGTGGCCGAGTGCAGCGCCTTGCGCCAGCCCTTGGTCGGGCCGGGCCGCTTGTCGCCGACCAGGTTCTCCGCGCGCAGGTCCTCGGCGGTCTCGGGGTGGCCGCTCTGGCCGGGGTACTGCTGGGCGGGCTGCACGCCCTCGGCGAAGTGGGCGGAGTACTGGAACCCCGACTGCGGGCCGGACTGCTGACCGCCGGCCGGCCCGGGCCGGCCGTGCTGCTGAGGGCCGGACGCACCGGGCGGCGGAGCCGGGGCGCCGGCCGGACCCGGTCCGGGCTGCCGGTAGGGGTCGTAGAGCCGACCGTGGGGCTGGTCGTAGGGATTGCCGGGGTGGGGCAGGCCTCCCTGCTGCCGCCCGGGACCGGGCTGCTGCGGCCCTCCGGGTGCCGGAGGCGGGGGCGCGTTCCATCCCTGGGGCCCCGACGGCGCCGATTCCGCTCGCCACTCCCCGTGCGGCGGCTGCGGCGCGGGCCCGCCGCCGGACTCGGCGCCGGGACCGCCGGGGTGCTGCGGCGCCCACGCCTGGGGCGCGGGCGGCATCGGCCCCCCGGGCGCCTGGCCGGGTGCGGCGGCGTTCGGCGGCAGCGGCGGAAGCTGCTCGGGGGCGGGGACGTCCTGTGCCGGGCCCTCTGCTGCGGATCCGGCACCCGCGGCCGGTGCCTCCGGGGGCGCAGCGGAGTCGGCGTGCGTCCGGGGATCCTGTGGGCCGGACGGCGGCTCGTCCCCGTCGCGGTACGGCGGTATGACTTCGGTGGCCTCTCCCGGGCGCGGCGCGGCACCGTTGGGGAACGGGCCGGTGTCGGGGCGGGCCCCGGCGCCCGGGCTCGGCGCGCGCTCGGGCGGCGCCCACTGGGAGAAGCCGCTGGACGCACCGGTGTTCCACGGCGGTGCGGACGGCTGCCGTCCCGGCGGGTCGGCGGGACCTCCACCCGGTTCTCCAGACGCAGGCGCACCCGGGGCGGCGCGCTCGGCCCGCTCCGGTTCCCCGCCTGCCGGGCCTCCGCCTCCGGGCCCGGGAGCACCGCTCTGTCCGCGGCCGGCGGCCTCGGGACCCTGCGGGGACTGCGCCGGACCGGGCGCGGCAGGCGGCGCCCACCCGTGGCCGTGCGAGGGCTCGGCGGGCGCCGGCCGGCCGTTGGCGGCGCCGGGGACAGCGCCGCCCGGCGGGGGTGGCGGCGCCTGGTGCGGCCCCTGTGCCGGCTGCCCGGGCGCCGGAGGCCGCGGGCCGCCGTGCGGCCCCGGTCCCGGATCGGGGTACGGAGCCGGCGACGCGCCGGAGCCGGAGTAGTCGTAACGGCCGAAGGAGTCGTCGGGTTCCGGCCGCTGCCCGGCCGGGGGCATCCCCTCCGCGGGTGCGGTTCCACCGGGACGCTGCGCCGACTGCGGACCCGGTCCCGGCGCGGGATAGGGACCCGAGGGATGATCCGCCTGCGGCTGTCGGCCGGGAGCCGCGGGATGCCCGCCGGGCGCACCCGCCGCCGAGGCGGGGTACGGGCCCGAGGGGAAGCCCTCGTGCGGCGGACGGCCGGGGGCCTGCTGCTGCGGTTGCGGATCGGGGGTACCGGGCGCCTGCTGCCGCGCACCGGGCTGCGGACCCGCCGACGCGTCGGCACCGGAGGGGGCGTAGGGGTCGTAAGGCTCCCCCGGTCGCTGCCCGGCCGGGGGCATCCCTTCGGCGGGTGCGGCCCCGCCGGGACGCTGCGCCGACTGCAGACCCTGCCGGTCGCCCTCGAACGCGCTCTCCGTGCCGCCTACGGCATAGGGCGGAGGAGGGACGGCGCCGTCGTCGATGGCGTAGGGGGGAGGGGGTGGGGACGCGTCGCCGAACCACTGGTCGGCCGGCGAGGGGTCCGGCCCGCGGTCGGACGGCGCCTCACCCGGCCCGGGGTCCTGGTCGTGCCGCCTGTCCCAGGCACGCGTACCGGCATGCTCGGAACCGTCGTGCTCTCGGTCTGCCAACGCGGTTCTCCTCAAGACGCTTGCTCGGGTGCGCGATGTCCGATCGCTGCCGCCTGGCCGCGCCTGGGGATTCGGGCAGACCAGACCCGGACTCACGACTCATTGTCTCCTCCGCCCACAAAGATACGAACCGCAGCCAAAAGCGGACACCCCGCACCCGGCCCTGGCATGCCCGTCCACAACCGACCGAGGCGGCGCGCGCGGCCGGCCTCCGCCTGGGTAGCGTTGCGGCATGCATGCGATCCTCATCACCGAACCCGGCCCGGCCGACGTCCTGGCCTGGACCGAGGTCCCCGACCCCACCCCCGGCGACGGCGAGGTTCTCGTCGACGTCGCCGCCACCGCCGCCAACCGCGCCGACGTCATGCAGCGCCTAGGCAACTATCCCCCGCCGCCCGGCGCCCCGGAGTATCCGGGCCTGGAGTGCTCCGGGCACATCGCCGCGCTCGGCCCCGGAACCGAGCACTCGGGCTGGTCGGTGGGCGACCCGGTCTGCGCTCTGCTCACCGGCGGCGGCTACGCCGAGCGGGTCGGCGTGCCCGTGGGCCAGCTGCTGCCGATCCCGGAGGGCGTCGACCTGGTGTCGGCGGCCGCTCTGCCCGAGGTGGCCTGCACGGTGTGGTCCAACGTGTTCATGGTCGGCGGACTGCTCGCCGACGAGACCCTGCTGGTCCACGGCGGCGGCAGCGGCATCGGCACCTTCGCCATCCAGTTGGCGCACGCGCGCGGCGCCCGCGTCCTCACCACCGCCGGCAGCGCCGAGAAACTCGAGAAGTGCCGCGAGCTCGGTGCCGACGTCGGGATCAACTACCGCGAGGAGAACTTCCCCGAACGGGTGAAGGAGGAGACCGGCGGCGCCGGCGCCGACGTCATCCTCGACATCATGGGCGGGTCGTACCTGGCCGACAACGTGCGCTCGCTCAACGTCGGCGGCCGCCTGACCGTCATCGGGCTGATGGGCGGGCGCTCCGCCGAGCTCGACCTGGGCCGCATGCTGGTCAAGCGGCTGTCGGTGCACGCCACCACACTGCGCGCGCGCCCGACCGACGAGAAGGCGGCCATCGTGGCGGGCGTGGCCGAGCACGTCTGGCCTCTCGTGTCCGAGGGCACCGTCCGGCCTATCGTGGACCAGACACTGCCCCTGCAACGCGCCGCCGAAGCACACAGCATCATGGAGTCGAGTGCGCACGTCGGCAAGATCGTGCTCACCCGCTGACGACCGGATACCTGCCAGGTGAGGGATTGATGAGCGAACGATTCGACGAGGAGAAGCAGCCGCACGTACTGGTCATGGGCTCCGACGCCGCAGCCTCCCAGCCCGGATCCGGCGAGGGTGGCGGCGAGGAGGCCGGACAGCGCCCGTTGAGCGAGATGGTCGAGCAGCCGGCCAAGGTCATGCGGATCGGCAGCATGATCCGTCAGCTGCTGGAGGAGGTGAAGGCCGCCCCGCTGGACGAGGCCAGCCGGGTGCGGCTGCGCGAGATCCACACCAGCTCCATCAAGGAACTGGAGGACGGGCTCGCTCCGGAGCTGATCGAGGAGCTGGAGCGCCTCACGCTGCCCTTCGCCGAGGGCAACACCCCCAGCGACGCCGAACTGCGCATCGCCCAGGCCCAACTCGTCGGCTGGCTGGAGGGCCTGTTCCACGGCATCCAGACCACCCTGTTCGCCCAGCAGATGGCGGCTAGGGCGCAGTTGGAGAACATGCGCAAAGCGCTGCCCGCAGGCATGGCCCCCGACGACGAGCAGGGCGGCTCCCGCTCCGGCCCCTACCTCTGACTCGACGCGGCGAGAAGCGTCCGCCCGGTCGGCCCCGTCGCCGGGGCCGACCGGTGGACGACGCCCGCCGCCCCGGCCGGAGTGCCCCGCGCTCGGCTGCTCGAAGCGCCGGCGCCCGCCGGGGACGCCCCCTTCGCGACCGGTGGGCTACCGGCCCTTGACCGGTTCGAGTACGTCGCGGCCGACGAAGGGGCGCAGCGCCTCGGGCACCACGACCGAGCCGTCGGCCCGCTGGTGGTTCTCCAGGATCGCCACGATCCAGCGGGTCGTCGCCAGCGTGCCGTTCAGTGTGGCGGCGTGGCGCGGCTTGCCGGCGTCGTCGCGGAAGCGGGTGTTCAGCCGCCGGGCCTGGAAGTCGGTGCAGTTGGAGGTCGAGGTCAGTTCCCGGTAACGGCCCTGGGTGGGCATCCACGCCTCGCAGTCGAACTTGCGGGCGGCGCTGGTGCCCAGGTCGCCGCCTGCGATGTCGACGACGCGGTAGGGGAGTTCCAGCTTGTCGAGCATCTCCCGCTCCCAGGCCAGCAGCCGCTCGTGCTCCTGGCGGGCGTTGTCGGGATGGGTGTAGACGAACATCTCGACCTTGTTGAACTGGTGCACCCGGATGATGCCGCGGGTGTCCTTGCCGTAGGAGCCGGCCTCGCGGCGGAAGCACGACGACCAGCCGACGTAGCGGTTGGGCAGCTCGTCGGCGGAGAGGATCTCGTCGGCGTGGAACCCGGCCAGCGGCACTTCGGAGGTCCCCACCAGGTAGAGGTCGTCGGCCTCCAAGCGGTAGACCTCGTCGGCGTGCGCACCGAGGAAACCGGTGCCCTCCATGGTCTCCGGCCGTACCAGCACCGGCGGGATCGTCGGAGTGAAGCCGTTGGCCACCGCCTGCTGCATGGCCATGTTCAGCAGTCCCAGCTCCAGCAGCGCGCCCGCACCGGTGAGGAAGTAGAACCGTGCCCCCGAGACCTTGGCGCCCCGATCGGTGTCGATGGCACCGAGCAGCTCACCCAGCTCCAGGTGGTCGCGCGGTGTGAAGTCGAAATCGGCAGGGGTGCCGACCTCCTCCAGCACCCGGAAGTCGTCGACCCCGCCCTCGGGGGTGTCCTCGTCCACGAGGTTGGGGATCTCGCGAAGCAGCCGGTCGACCTCCGTGCCGAGCTCCTCGGCCTCGGCCTCGGCCTGCTTGACGCGGGTGGCCAGCTCCTTGGCCCCGGCCAGCAGCGAATCCCGCTCCTCGGGCGCGGCAGAGGAGATCGCCTTGCCCGCACTCTTCTGCTCGGCGCGCAGCTCCTCGAAGCGCGTGAGCGCGGTACGACGCCGGGAGTCGAGGTCCAGCAGGCGGTCGACGACGGTTTCGTCCTCACCGCGGACCCGCTGCGAGGCGCGCAGGCGGTCGGGGGTCTCTCTGACAGCGCGAAGGTCGATCACATCTGCAGGCTACCGGTGCTGGAGGAGGGCGCCGCCCAACGCGTCATCGCCACCCCGTCACCTCCGCGTGACACGCTGCGCCGTTCCACGGACCCTCGCGGCGCCGCCGCTGCGCGGCGAACCGGCGGCGCGAAAGCGCGTCATAACCGGGGCCCGCCACCGTGTACCGGGTACGGGCGCGCTGGAGGGGGCGCGGCGGTAGCGGAAGGAGCGGAACCATGGCACAGCCGTGGGCGATGAAGGCGCTCGGTGCGATGACGGCGGCGGAGGTACTGGCAGCCCTGAACCAGCTGCCCAATCTCTGTCCGGAGGACGCCGCACTGGAGAAGGCGCTGCGCAACCAGCTGGCGAGCACACTGGACCGGGAGCGGCCGTTGGAGATCGCCCAGCCGGCGGGGTGAGCGGCGGATACGGCCGCTGCGGCCGAGGCGGAGCCGCTCAGACGACCTCGCCGGCACGGATGCGCGCCAGCCACTCCTGGGCCTCGTAGAAGTCGGCACTGGTGGTGCCGCGCGTGGGCATGAACGGTGTCAGTTCGGTGTCGGCCTCCGCCCGCGGGAAGCTGCCGAGGAACCGGACGTCCTTGCACAGCCGCCGCAGTCCCATCAGCGCCTCTCCGACGGCCGGCTCGGCGACGTGGCCGTCGGCGTCCAGGCAGAAGCAGTACCGGCCCAGGCCGTCGCCGGTGGGCCGGGACTCCAGCCGGGTGAGGTTCACCCCCCGGACCGCGAACTGATTGAGCAGCTCGACCAGCGCACCCGGGTGGTCATCGGAGATGAAGGCCACCAGCGACGTGCGGTCCGCGCCCGTCGGCTCGGGCAGCGGTTGCGGCCGCACCAGGTGGACGAAGCGTGTCGCGGCGTCGTCGCGGTCGCCGACGCCCTGAGCCAGCGCACGCAGCCCGTAGCGCTCGCCGGCGATACGCGCGCAGATGGCGGCGTCGTAGGGACTGCCGGGTTCGGCGACGCTCTGGGCCGCGGCGGCCGTGGAGGAGACGGTGAACACCTCGGCGTCGGGCAGGTGGTGCGCGAGCCACCCGCGGCACTGGGCCAGCGCGTGCGGGTGGGTGGCCACGCGCTTGACGTCGGCGATCGCCGACGCTTCGCGCGCGAAGAGGGTGAACTCCACGGGCAGCGCGGCCTCGGCTGCGATCAGCAGCGGGTCGCCGTTGATCAGCTCGGCGATGGTGGCGGTGACACCGCCCTCGACGGAGTTCTCCAGCGGCACCGTCCCGCCGTCGACGTCGCCGCGGCGGACCGCGGCGAACACGGAGTCCACGCCCGGATAAGGGACTCGGGCCGCATCCGGCGCATCGGGCTTGAGTGCCCGCAGAGCGGCCTCGGTGAAGGTCCCCTCGGGGCCGAGATAGGCGTAGCGCATGTTTTTCAGGTTATACCCGCGCGACCTGCGCTGGCCGTGCGCGAGCTGCGGCGTCGTCGCGCAGGCGCCCGGGACCGCCCGAACGGCGGGCGCTGTCGGACCGCCGAGGATCAGACCGCCGCGCGAGCGCTTGTGCGGCGCGCGTCACTCGGAGGCGCTCGGGGATCCACTCGTCGGTGCGCCGCTCGGTGCGGTTCCCAGCGTGCGGACGGACGAGCCGTCCGCACCGGTATCGGCCGCGGAGGCGCCCGGCGCCGGCTCGCCCTCGGTACGGGGGCCGGGGGGCGCATCCATCGCCGTCGCGCCTCCGGCCCCCGCGTCGGTCCGCTTGCGCCTGCGCCCCGGGGCGCGTTCGCCGCCGCGCGCACCTGCGCCGGCGGTCTCCTTGCCCTCCGCTTCGCCCGGGCCCCGGCCGAGTCGGGCGGCACGCAGGGCGCGGTACTCCTCGGGGGAGAGCGCCTCCTCGGCGCGGCCGTGCTCGATGGTCTTGGCGTAGGTGCGGGTCTCGGTGCGGCCGTTGATCGAGGTCACGACGACACCGTCGCCCGCTGCGTTGAGCAGGGCCAGTGAGAAGGAACGCGCCCCCGACATCTCTTCCAGGGCGTCGTAGCGCACCACCGCGACGTCGCGTACCGCCCGCGTGTCCACTCCGCTGCCGTCGTGCTGCAACCGGTGGACCACTGCGCGGCAGTCGCTCACAGCGGTGCGGACGCGTATCAGTGCCCAAGCGCCCAGGCCGAGGCCGCCCAGCCCCGCCAGCGCCGCGAAAACGACAAGATAGGTAATCAAGGTAGTCACCACACTGCGAGAGTAGCCGCTACCTACAGTAATGAAAACGGTACTCTGCGCGTTTTGCGTTCCCGATCACCGCCGGTCGGCGGACGCAGCCGCGACCGGCGACGCGGGTGACCGTGTCGCCGGCGCCCGCCGCAGGGGACCGGTCAGCACAGGCGCCCGCTCCGCACTGCCGCGGGCGGAGCGCGAGGAGCGAGGAGAACGCGATGCCGTGACGCGCGAAGACCGTGGGCACGCGCGCCGATCTCCCCGGCCGTCCCCTGCTGCGGTCGGAGCCGCGGCGCATCGGGCGGCCCGCCGCCCCTCGTCGGATCCGGTGGATGTCGGGAGGTCCCGGTAGGTACCCGGCCGTGCGCCGGGCGCTCGACTGCGGCCGCGCGCCTGCGAGCGGGGTCTACGCCCCTGGGAGCGGCGGGGCCTGCGCCGAGGCCCGGACAGACCCGTCTCGGGCGGGGCGGGTCAGGGCGTCGCGCTCGATTCGGCCGCCTCGGGCAGCACGTCGGTGGAGTCCTCGACGGTGAAGACGGCGTCGAGCCCGGTGACCTCCAGGATCTTGCGAACGGCGGGCTTGGGCGCGACCAGTTCGAGGTCGCCCTCCTTGGCGCGTGCGCGCTTCATGACCGACAGCAGGACGCTCATCCCGGTCGAGTCGCAGAACTCCACCCGCGACATGTCGACCACGAGGCGCCGCGCACCGTCCTCCAGCGCATTGACGAGCCCGCTCTGCAGCTGCGGTGCCGTATAGAGGTCGATCTCACCGCGCACGGCGACAACCGCGCAATCGCCTTGAGACCGACTCGAGATCTTCAACTCCACGGTCGCGACTGTAGCGCCCACGGGGAGTACGGGCCACATCGGCGGCCGCGTTTCGGGACATCGGACGCGTTCCGCGGAAAGTCTCGCAGCGGACGCGGATGCCGACAGCGGTGCAGGCGGGCGCGACCGCCCGGGACCGCTCAGGCCCTGGCGGTCTGCTGGCGGGGCGTCGCCGGAACGCGCGTACCGCCTTGGCCGTCGCGGATACCGGGTGTGCGCTCGCGGGCCTCCGGTGCGGCGCTGCGCCCGGACGCGATCGCAGCCTCCAGCACCGCCCACACGGTCGTCACGCGGTCGTCGACCTCGGTGCCCCACTTGGCCGCGAGGTTCTCGACGATGCCCAGCCCGCGCCCGCCGAGGGCCGACGCCGAGGGGCGGGCCAGTCGCGGCAGGGTCTGGGCCCCGCCGTCGCACACCGCGACCTCCAGCCATCCTTCCCGGTCCCCGACTGCCGCGGCGCCGCCGATCTCCCAGCTCACCTGGACGCATTCGGACGGAAAGGGGTCGGGCAGCGGGGCGGCGTGGCGCAGGGCGTTGCTCAGCAGCTCACTCAGGACGATGGCGGCGTCGTCGACCGTTCCGGGGGCGACACCGCAAGCACGCAGATCAGAGCACAGCCCCCGACGCGCGCTCGTCACACTCGACGCCGCGTGCGGCAGCAGTACAACTCGTGACACGTCCTTCTCCCGTTCCTCGGCGCGTCGAAGGGACGCACCCGGTGTCGCTCAGCAACCGGCGGGAGCACGAGCCTGCTGCCCACGCCCCGACCTCGATCAGTCCGTATTCACTTGGTCGGTTCGCGGCAAAGTCCCGGCAGTGCGACTCTGCCAGGGCCGAAATGCCCCGTTCGCCCACATCGGAAACACGTCCCCGGCGCTCGTCCGACAGGCGGCGCTCACGGGCCGACGAGCGGTCGACGGCCTCAAGCCGCGGGATCCGGCTACTGGTCCGGGATGTCGGGTTTGCCGGTGCCCACGGCGGGCGCCGAATGTAATGTGAATCTCATTCGCGTACCACGGTTCTCCAACGCGTGCGCGGTGACCTCGCCCCCTTGGGCGCGAGCCAGTCTGCGAGCGATGTAGAGACCCAGCCCGATCCCGCCGAACCTTCGGCGGTCGCCCGCCTCGCCCTGGACGAACCGCCCGAAGATCCGCTCCTCGTCGCCCGGCTGGAGGCCGACCCCCTCGTCCTCCACGCACACCGCCACCATGGAGTCCTCCGCCGCCGCGCGCAGCACGATGCGCCCGCCCTCCGGCGAGTACTTGAACGCGTTCTCCAGCAACTGGCCGATGATCACGTCCGTGGCGGCCTGGTCGCCCAGCGCGAAGGGCAGCTGCTGGGGCACGTCCAGATCCAGGGTGTGCCGGTCGGAGAAGGGTTGGAAAGCCGTCGCGCAGTCCCGCAGCAGCCGCTCCACGTCGAAGGGGTGGCTACCGGTCTTCTGCTCGGCCTCGCGGGCGTCGGAGCCCAGCAGCAGGTTCTCCACCAGATGGGCCAGCGTCCCCGAACGCTCGGCGATCGTGTCGACGGCGCTGCGGCGGGCCTCGTCGTCGAGCTGGTCCCAGCGCCGCACCAGGGTGCTGGCGAACCCCTGCACCACGGTGATGGGTGTGCGCAGCTCGTGCCCGGCCGTGGCCAGGAACAGGTCCTTCTCCTCCTCAAGCGCCTTGGCCTCGGTGATGTCGCGGAAGTCCACCACGCGCTCGCCGGTCTCGGGGATGTCGGTGATGAGGATCTCCAGCCAGCGGCCGTTGTCCAGGCGGTGGCGGATGTTCTCGCCCTGGGACCCCGGCAGCGGGAACGGCGGGTGCCGGCCCACCGCGTCGGCCATGGCGTAGCCCGTCAGCTCCGCGGCCGAGCGGTTCCACTTGCGCACCAGCCCGTTGGCCCCCAAGACCGCGATGCCGTCGGCGCTGGAGTCGACGACGGCGTGTTCGTGGGCGCGCTGCCGCACGATCTCCCGATAGGCCATGGCGTTGCCGAGCGCGACGCCGGCGTGGGCGGCCAGCAGCTCCAGCAGTTCCAGTTCGACGTGCCCGACCTTGCGCCTGCTGTAGAGCGCGTACAGCGCGCCGTAAGGGCGCCCCTGCACGTTGGAGACACCCAGCGCGATGGTGTGCAGCCCCTCGAGGTCCGCCCAGATGAGGTCGTCCAGGCTGCGGGTGTCGTCGGTGGCCAGCAGCACCGTCTTGCCGCTACGCAGCAGCTCCCCGAACAGGCTGGACTCCAGCGGCGCCTGGTAGCCGCGCAGGTGGTCGGAGAGCTGGGTCAGGCTCACCAGCCGCAGCTGGTCGTCCTCGATCAGCGCGAACCCGCCGGCATCGGCGCCCGTCAGCTCGGTCAGGCTGTGGGCGATGCGGTCCAGCACCGCGTCGAGGTCGAGGTCGGCGTTGATGTCGGCCACGACGTCGGTGAGCCGGCGCACCAGGCGCGCCCGCTCGGTCATGTGGCTCTGGACGGCGCCGATCTCCTCGTAGGTGTGGAAAACGCCGATCCAACCGGTGAGGTTGGCCTGCTCGTCCCACAGGGAGCTGGTGTCGATGCGGACGTCGACCACGGTGCCGTCGCGGCGCAGTCGGCGGCTGACGATCGACAGGGGGCCGCCTGCGCGCACCCGCTCCATGATGGCGTGGTGTTCGGCCAGCAGCTCGTCGGGCACGATCGGCAGCGGGCGACCGGCCACCTCGGCGAAGGTCCAGCCGAACATGCGCTCGGCGGCCGGGTTCCAGAGCACGACCCTCAGGTCGGTGTCCACAGCCACGATCGCGTCGGCGGCGTACGCCAGGACGGCGTCGGCGCTGGGGGCGAAGTGATCGAGGGCCACCTCGACATAGTGCCACCCGAGACCGCCCCGGCGGTCAGCCATCCTCCGAAAAACCGGGCGCCGCGCACGCCGCGCCCGTTCGGCGCCGACCGCGGCAGCCGCGGCGGAGGCGGTGGCCCCAGGTCAGGCCACGTGCGGCCGGTCCCCGCTCTCACTGACCATTTCGCGGCCGGACAGCGCCCAGGCCTGCATCCCGCCGGCGACGTTGGCCGCCTGCCAGCCGGCCTCGTTGAGTGCCTGTACCGCCTGGGCCGAGCGCCCGCCGACCCGGCAGACGACGTAGACCTGCCGATCCTTCGGGATCTCGCCGGCCCGCTCGGCCAGGCGCCCCAGAGGGACGTGCACGGCCTCGGGCGCGTGGCCCGCCGCCCATTCGTCGTCCTCACGGACGTCGAGCAGGTAGCCGTCGGGCGGCACCGATCCGACATCGACCACGGGCACACTCTCACCGAACACCGATACTCCTGACTCTCCTCGTGCGGCTCCGCGGACGCGGGCTCCCCTCATCGGCACCTCTGCGGGGAGCGGGAAGGGAAGCGCGCGATCCGCGGCGCGGCGACAGTACGTGACGCAAGCACCACGAAGGGAACCTCCCGGCGCCCCGCCACGTCGAACAGGGTATGCGCATGCCAACCGCAGCTACCGCGCCGACCGCACTGATCGTCCTCGGCCTGGGACTGGCCGCGGCAGGTTGCGGCGGGTCCGAGGTGACCACGCCGCAGTCCCCTCCGGCCGATGCGACGCCTTCGGCATCCGGAACCGCCGGCCCGCCCCCGGAAACCGAGCTCACCATCCGCATCACCACCGAACCCGGGGCCGGGCCCAGCGGCGAGGCCGAACCCTCGCCGGTTCCCAGCCCTTCACCCAGCGAACCCGCGACGTGGCAGTTGACCTGCGAGCCCGCGGGCGGCGACCATCCCTCGCCCGAGGCCGCCTGCTCCGACCTCGCCGAGGCCGGCGGCGCCGAGGCGTTCGAGGAGGTCCCCGAGAGCAGCCCGTGCACCTTCATCTACGGCGGCCCGCAGGTGGCCCGTGTCGAGGGACACGTCGGCGACACCTCGATCGACACCGAGATCACCAAGGCCGACGGCTGCGAGCTGCAGCGCTACGAGGACCTCGGCGCGGTCCTGGCCCCCTGAGCGGGCTCGCCGCGCGCTCCCGGGCTCACCCGGGCACGGTCCAGAAGTCCACTTCGTAGCGCATCCCCTGCAGGAACAGCTCCTCGGCCCGCTCGGGGTCCACGTCGGCCTCGTCCAGCATCCGGGCCACGTGCCGGGTCAGCTCGGCGAAGTCCGGATCGGAGTAGGTCTCGATCCAGCGCCGGTAGCGCGCATCGGGCGGTGCGGCCCCGGCCAGCTCGGCGCCCAACGAGGAGTAGCCCCACATGCAGGGGTAGACGGCCGCGAGCCCTTCGCCGTAGTCGGCCGCGGACTCCAGCAGCCATGACGTGTAAGCCGCGCACGCCGGGCCTTTGACAGCGCCGCCCAAATCGGCACCGAACTCCGCCGACAGCGAGCGGTGCAGTTCGAGCTCCTCGTGCAGCGTGGCATGGGCCAGATCGACCAGCGACGCCAGGTGCGCCGGCGGGGCCTGCCAGGCCAGGCGGGCGAAGACGCGGACGTAGTCGAGCAGGTAGAGGTAGTCCTGCTCGAGCCACGAGGCGAACACGCGCTCGTCCAGGTCGCCGGAGGCGATGCCGGCGACGGTGGGGTGGGCGAGCTGTTCCTCGACCAGCGGACGCCCGGCGGTGTGCAGTCGCTCACTCAAACTCACAGCGGCAGTCTCGCACGCGCTTCGGCGCGGGGACGCGGGCGGGCCGGGGGATTTTCCACGGCACCGCGCACCGGCCGCATCCGGCCGCCGACGAGGCGGAGCCGACGAGTCCACGAGTCGACGGATCTGCGAATCGACAAGGCGATACGGAGGCACGTCGGGACATCGGGACGGCGACACGAAGAAACGGGCCCCGCCGCTTGGTGCGGCAGGGCCCGTCTACTGGTGGGCGAGGAGGGATTTGAACCCTCACATCCTTTCGGACACACGGACCTGAACCGTGCGCGTCTACCGTTCCGCCACCCGCCCGAGTGAGCACGTATATGGTTGCACACATATACAGTGGGTTCGCCGGGATCTCGCTGCCGCCCCTGGGGGGCGTACTCGCCTCTTCCCGGCGACAGAGACCAGATTAGCACGGACATCGGGTGGTCTGTGCACGCTTCCGCCAGCACCGCAGTGCTCCACTCCGCTAAGCGGCGGACCGCGGTTCCCGCCGGATCGCCACCGGCGGGCGCGCGTGAGTTCAAGGGGGCGATTACCCGGTTACGATCGTGAGTACATCCGGAGTGGAGTAAGGGAGGTACCTCGTGGGAGTGCTCCAACGCTTCGAGCGCAGGCTTGGAGGCATGATCGAAGGCACCTTCGCGCGGGCCTTCAAGTCGAAGCTCGAACCGGTCGAGATCGCCAGCGCCGTCCAGCGCGAGATGGACGAGCGCGCCGCCATCGTCGCGCAGGGGCGCACCCTGGTGCCGAACGACTTCGTCGTGGAGCTTTCCAGCGAGGACGCCGAACAGATGAACGCCCTGGCCGACACCATCGGCCAGGAACTGGCCAAGCTCGCGCGCGACTACGCGACCGAGCAGGGATACTCCTTCGTCGGCCCCGTGCGCGTACACTTCAAGTCAGAGGCCGACCTGCAGATCGGCCGCTTCCGCATCCGCTCCGGGGTGATCCGCGGCTCCACCGTGGAAAGCGGCGAGATCCGCCAACCGGTCAGCGACCAGCCGCGCAGCTCCGCCGACGTCCAAGGGCACCCCCGCCTGCTGATCTCGCCCGGTGGCGCGCCCACCGAGGGTTCGACGGCCGGCCAGGGCATGCAGCAGTCCTTCGTTCTCAACACTCAGGTGACTCTGCTCGGCCGGGGCACCGACTGCCACCTGCGACTGGTGGACAACGGCGTTTCGCGCCACCACGCCGAGGTCCGTGTAGAGGACGCCGAGGCGGTCCTCGTCGACCTCGGCTCGACCAACGGCACGTTCGTCAACGGCGAGCAGGTCCAGCGTGCGCGCCTGGTCGACGGCAGCCGCATCAGCCTGGGCCGCACCACCATGACCTTCCGCCGCGACTGACCTCCACGGCCGGGCTTCCCCTGCCCGGACACCCGCTACAACCAGAGCCGCTTTCACCGCGTCACATAAGACGTACAGCGACATTCCATCCGAGCGCCGCCTTCGGTCACAAGATCAGGCGGCGACCGAATCATCCGGCGACGACCCCTAGGATCCCCTTCCATTGAGTTCGTTCGGCTTTTCCGACACGATCTCGTAGGGTCCGACGCCGACTAGACGCGGTGGCGGCTCCGATGACCGCCACCTCGCCGGAGCACGACAGGGGCTGAAGAGCAGTTCAATGTCCGACTTGACCCTCATGCTGATCAGGATCACGTTCCTTTGCGTGCTGTGGCTGTTCGTGATCATGGCGGTCGGCGTTATCCGTACCGATCTCCTCGGCCCCGCCAAGAACAAGTCCAAGCGCAGTAAACGCAGCGAGGAGCGCCGCTCCGCCGGTCCCGCGCGGCCCTCCCGCGCTCCCAAGGCGCGCCGCAACGAACCGCGGGCCCTGGTCGTGACCAAGGGACCGCTCGCGGGCACCTCGCTGAACCTCACCTCGCAGCCGATCGTCATCGGGCGCGCCAACGACGCCACCCTCGTCATCAACGACGACTACGCGTCCGGTCGCCACGCTCGCATCTTCTCCGACGAAGGCCGCTGGATCGTCGAGGACCTCGGGTCGACGAACGGCACCTACCTCGGTCAGCAGCGGCTGACCAGCCCCCAGCCCATTTCGGTCGGACAACCCATCCGCATCGGCAAAACCGTCCTGGAACTGCGCAAATGACAATCGCTCTCCGATACGCGGCGTACTCCGACGTAGGATGCCTCCGCGAAGGCAACGAAGACTCCGCCTACGCCGGCCCGTACCTCCTCGCCGTCGCCGACGGAATGGGCGGTCATGCCGGCGGTGAGATCGCCAGCGCCATCGCCGTCTCGACACTGCGGGCGCTCGACGAAGACGTCCCCTCCACCGACGAGATGGTCGATTCCCTCCAGCACGCCGTCGAGCGCGCCAACTCCACGCTGGCCCAGCGGGTCCAGGACGAACCCCGCCTGGAGAACATGGGCACCACTCTAACGGCCATGCTCTGGTCGGGCGCGCGCATGGCCATGGCCCACGTCGGGGATTCCCGCGCCTACTTGCTGCGGGGCGAGGAGTTCGGGCAGATCACCCACGACCACACCCTCGTGCAGACCCTCGTCGACGAAGGAAAGATCACAGAGGAGGAGGTCGCCACCCACCCGCAGCGGTCCCTGCTGCTGCGCGCGCTGGACGGTCGCAGCCAGGTCGACCCCGACATCTCCGTCAGCGAAGCCCGGGTGGGCGACCGCTACATGCTGTGCTCCGACGGCCTGTCCGGGGTGGTCAGCACCGACACCATCCGCCAGACGCTGGAGACCGAGGCCAACCCCGACGCGGCCGCGCGCCGACTGATCGACCTCGCCAACCGGGGCGGCGGACCCGACAACATCACCGCCGTGGTCGCCGACGTCATCGACACCGCAACGGACCCGGGCGGCCCCACCCAGGCGCCGGCGATCGCCGGCGCCGCCGACCAGCGCCGCGAGCCGGTGATGACACCCGACACCCCGGCCGGCCGCGCCCAAGGGTTGAACCGCTCCTCCGGCGACACCGCCGAAATGGACCGCATCCCCCCGTTGGAGGACGCGCGGGAGGCTCCCCCCGGCTCCGGCTCCGGCTCCGGGCCACGCACCCGCCGATGGTGGCCGATGGTCGTCACCTTCCTGGTCATCGTCGCCGCCATCGCCGCCGCCGGCTTCTACTTCGGCTCGCGCTACCTGAGCAACCAGTTCTTCATCGGCCCCTCCGAGGACGGCTCCACCGTCGCCCTCTACCAGGGCCTCAACACCGACGTCGCCGGCTACGACCTCGCCGAGCAGATCCGAAACACCGACATCCCCCTCGACGGCCTGCCCCAGACTCAGCGCAACGCCGTCAACGCCACCATCCCCCTCGACAGCCGCGACGAAGCCGACGGCCGCATCGCCGAACTGCGCGGAACCGCAGACGACTGCGCGGCCGACCCCGAGTCCTGCGGGCTCGACTCCAACGGATCCGGCCAGCAGGACCCCGGCCAGGACGGCCAGGAGTCCGGGCAGCAGGGCTCCGGCGACGACAGGGCGCAGGGCTCCGTCAGCGGCGACGCCGCCGAGACCCCGACGGGAGGGGAATGAGGTGACCACCGAGGCCCCCACCCAGCTGCCGCCCATCAAGCGGCGCAACGCCGAGCTGGTCATGACGCTCGCCGCAGTGGCGATCACACTCTTCGCGATGATCGAGGCCGGCCTCACCCGCAACGGCGAGATGCCGGCGAGCCTGTTCGTCTACGGCGTGCTCTTCGGCGGGCTCGCGACACTCGCCCACGTCTTCATCCGCTTTTTCGCGCCGTGGTCGGATCCCCTGCTGCTGCCGCTGGCCACGCTGCTCAACGGCCTCGGCATCGCGATGCTCTGGCGGCTCTTCGAGGCGACCGGCGACACCTCCGAGGGCAGCGCGCAGGACCAGCTGATCCTCACCGCGGCCAGCATGGCGGTGTTCGCGGCGCTGGTCTACTTCCTCAAGGAGCCCCGCACACTGCAGCGCTATCCCTACATCATGGCGCTGGCCGCTGTGGTGCTGCTGCTCCTGCCGTTGATCCCGGGCATCGGCATGACCGTCAACGGCGCCCGGCAGTGGGTCAACCTCGGCGTCACCACACTGCAGCCCTCGGAGTTCGCCAAGATCGCCCTGGTGGTCTTCCTTGCCGGCTACATGGTCACCAAACGCGACGTCCTCGCCCTGGCCTCGCGCCAGGTCAAGATCGGACCGCTGAAGGTGCTGGACCTGCCCCGCGCCCGCGACCTCGCGCCGATGGCGGCCATGTGGGGCTTCTGCATCATCGTGTTGGTCATCGTGATGAACGACCTCGGCACGGCGCTGATGCTGTTCGGCACCTTCCTGGCGATGATCTACGTCGCCACCCACCGCAGCAACTGGCTGGTGATCGGGCTCACCGCGTTCTTCGGCGCCTGCGCTCTGATCTACCCGTTCGTCTCGCACTTCCGGGTGCGCATGGTCACCTGGCTCGACGCGTTCCGCCCGGACGTGTACTGCACCGACGAGGCTATGGCCAATCCCGACTCCTTCTGCCAGACCGCCGGTAACAGCCAGCAGCTGGTGCAGGGCCTGTTCGCGATGGCCGAGGGCGGGATGACCGGCGCCGGCCTGGGCGGCGGCAAGCCGGGCTTCGTTCCCGAGGTGCAGAACGACTTCATCTTCGTCGCGTTCGGCGAGGAGCTGGGCCTGGCCGGCTGCATGGTGATGCTGATGGCCATGGCCCTGCTGGTCGAGCGCGGTATGCGCATCGCCCTGGCCTCCAAGGAACTCTTCATCAAGATGTTCGCATCCGGCATCTCGTTCCTGATCGCCTTCCAGACATTCGTCGTCATCGGCGGGGTCACCCGCGTGATCCCGATGACCGGTGCGACCATCCCCTTCGTCGCCAAGGGCGGTTCGGCCCTGCTCTCCAGCTGGGTCATGCTCGCGCTGCTGATGCGGATGAGCAACAACGCACGCAAGCCGGCCCCGCAGGCCATCCAGGACGAAGGCGCGACACAGGTGATCTCACGATGAACAAGCCCATCCGCCGCCTCGCGATTTTCTCCTTGGCCCTCTTCGGAGTGCTGATGCTCAACGTCTCCTGGATCCAGACCTTCCAAGCCGAGAGTCTGCAGGAGCACCCCTACAACCGCCGCCAGTTCGTCGAAAGCCTCACCCAGCACCGCGGCTCCATCCTCGTGGGAAGCGAGGAGGTCGCCTATTCCGAACCCGTCGGCGGCGACAGCGAGCAGTTCCAGCGCAAGTACAAGAACGGCCAGATGTACGCGCCGGTCGTGGGGGCGTTTCGCGCGGGGTCGGCCACCGGCATCGAGCGGGCCGAGAACTCGTTCCTGGACGGCTCCAACCAGCTGCTGGCGGTCAACAACTTCCGCGACATGCTCACCGGCGAGGAGCCCGAGGGCGCCGACGTCTACCTCACGCTGAACTCCGGCGCCCAGCAGGCCGCCATGGACGGTCTGGAGTCGCTGGGCAACAACGGCGCCGCCGTGGCCCTCGACCCCGAAACCGGCGCCGTGCTGGCCTCCTACTCCAGTCCCAGCTACGATCCCAGCAGCGTCGCCAGCGTCACCGAGACCGAGCAGGCGGCCAAGAAGTGGACCGAGCTGGAGCAGAGCGAACAGAATCCGCTGCTCAACCGCGGCCTCAACGAGGTCTACCCGCCCGGGTCGACGTACAAGGTCGTCACCGCCGCCGCGGCGCTGGAGAACGGCGCCACCCCCGAGTCGACGATGGCCGCCCCGGAGAGCCTGGACCTGGGCGCGCCGCTGCCCAACGCCTGGCCCGGCCCGTGCAACGACGGGAACCCCGATACCCTGGCCCATTCCATCGAGATCTCCTGCAACACCTCGATGGCCAACTGGGCGATGGAACTCGGCCCGGAGAAGATGCACGAGCAGGCTGAGGCGTTCGGCTTCAACCAGGGCCCCATGGAGATCCCGCTGGATGTGACGGAAAGTTCCTCCCCCCTGGAGACCGATCCCAATATCCTGGGCCGCAGCGGCATCGGGCAGGCCAACATCGAGTCCACGCCGCTGCAGATGGCCATGGTCGCCTCCGGTGTTGCCAATGGCGGCGACGTCATGAAGCCCTATCTCGTCGACTCGGTGCAGAACTCGAACCTGGAGGAGGTCAAGGCCGCCCAGCCGGAGGTCTTCTCCGAAGCAATCAGTTCCGGAACCGCCGAGGATCTGACCCAGATGATGATCGCTGTCACCGAGGGCGACGAGGCCTCGGGCCCCGCCGGCGCCATCCCCGGGATGCAGGTCGCCGGCAAGACCGGCACCGCCGAGACGGCTACCGGTCCCACACACAACTGGTTCATCTCCTTCGCGCCGGTCGACGACCCGCAGGTCGCCGTTGCGGTCGTCGTGGAAAACGGCGGCGAGAGCGGCGGGACGCTGGCCGCTCCGATCGCCAAGGAGATGATGGAAGCTGTGATCAACGAGTGAGCGAAAACGACGCGGGCTCGCCCGGAGCGGGCGCCATGGCCGGTACAGTGCTCAGCGGCCGCTACCGGCTCCAGGAGCAGATCGGCTCCGGCGGCATGGGCACGGTGTGGCGCGCCCAGGACACGCTGCTCAACCGCGAGGTGGCGGTGAAACTCCTGCACCCCGCGCAGATGGCCGAGCCCACCTCGCGCGAGCGGTTCCGCACGGAGGGGCGCATCACCGCCGGGCTCTCCCATCCAGGCATCGCCCAGGTCTACGACTACGGCGAACAGGACGGACACGCGTTCCTGATCATGGAACTCGTGCCGGGCGAGCCCTTGTCGTCCATCCTGCGGCGCAACGACGGCCTGGAGCCCAGCGTCACGCTGGACATCCTCGGCCAGGCCGCGGCCGCGCTGGCGGCGGCGCATGCGCGCGACGTCGTCCACCGCGACATCAAGCCCGGTAACCTGCTGGTCACCGAGAACGGCACGGTGAAGCTGACCGACTTCGGCATCGCCCGCGGCAACGAGTCGGTCACCCTCACGCAGACCGGCATGGTCATGGGCACCGCCCAGTACATCTCGCCGGAGCAGGCTTCGGGCCGCGCGGCGACACACGCCTCCGACATCTACGCGTTGGGCGTGGTCGCCTACGAGTGCCTCGCCGGCCAGCCGCCCTTCACCGCCGACACCCCCCTGGCCCTCGCGCTGGCCCACACCCGCGAACCGCCGCCGCAGCTGCCCGACACCATTCCCGTCCAGGCCGCCGCACTCGTCGAGCGGCTGCTGGAGAAGTCGCCGGAGGACCGCCCCGCCTCGGCCGGCGAAGTGGCGGCCGCGGCCCAGCGGCTGCGCGCCGACCTGGGCGCCGTGCTCGGCGGAACCACGGCCATGGACCTGCCCGATCCCGCGCGCACGATGGTCGCCGGGGTCGCCGGCGCCGGTGCGGCCACCGCGCCCGACCGGTTCACCCCGGTGCAAGGCGATGCGCACGGGGCCGCCGACGGCTCGGAGGAGTCCGATAGTGTTGGCCCGGCCTCGTCTCAGCAGCGCAGGGCAAGCCTTCCCCTGGTACTCGCCGCAGTGGCGGCCGCCGCCGTCCTGGTGCTCGGCGTTGTCTGGGCCGGGCGCGAGTTCAGCACGCCGGAGTCGGAGGGCAACAAAGTAGGCAACGTGCAGCCCGACGAATCGCAGAGCAGTTCGTCAGGACCACAGCCGTCGGCGACGGAGCAGGAGACGTCGGACGCGGACTCCGGCACGCAGGACTACGCGCCGCCTGAGGACGACTCGACCGACTACGAGCCGGATACAAGCGAACCGACGTCCACGGTGCCGGCGACCCCGCCCGACGGCGGCGACGACGGATCCACCGCCGGGCCCGAGCCGGACCCCGGCTCGACCGAGACCGGGGACTCCGGATCCGGCGACGGAGGTAGCGGGGACGACTCCGGATCCGGGGACGGCGGAGGCGGTAGCGGCGACGGCTCCGGATCGGGGGACGGCGGAGGCGGCGCCGGCGACGACGCCGGGGTCCCGACAGGGGAAGGCTGACCGCAGGAAACGCGACGATCCGACACTCGCCAGGCGACGCGGGACTCCCGCACACCCGCGCAGATTACGAGGAACAGTTCACGACATGTCTCAGCCACGGCTACTCGGCGGTCGCTACGAGCTCGACCAACTCATCGGGCGCGGCGGCATGGCCGAGGTCTACCGCGCCCGTGATCTGCGGTTGGACCGCATGGTGGCCGTCAAGATGCTCCGCCACGACATGGCCCGCGACCACACGTTCCAGATGCGGTTCCGGCGCGAGGCCCAGTCGGCGGCGTCGCTGAACCATCCTTCGATCATCGCCGTCTACGACACCGGCGAGGACATGGTCGACGGGCTTGCGATCCCGTTCATCATCATGGAGCACGTCGACGGGCGCACTCTCAAGGAGCTGCTCGACGACGACCGGCGACTGCTGCCCGAGCGCTGCGCCGAGGTGACCGACGGCATCCTGCGCGCTCTGGAGTACAGCCACCAGAACGGCATCGTGCACCGCGACATCAAGCCGGCCAACGTCATGCTGACGCGCCAGGCCGAGGTCAAGGTGATGGACTTCGGCATCGCGCGCGCGATGAACGACAACCAGGCGACGATGACCCAGACTTCGCAGGTCATCGGCACGGCACAGTATCTTTCGCCCGAGCAGGCGCGCGGCGAGCGGGTCGACGCCCGCAGCGATATCTACTCCACCGGCTGCGTCCTGTACGAGCTGCTGACCGGCGGCCCCCCTTTCGTAGGCGACTCCCCCGTCTCGATCGCCTACCAGCACGTGCGTGAGGAACCGGTCCCGCCTTCGCAGGCCGACCCGGAGATCCCGGCGTGGCTGGAGCAGATCACGCTGCGCGCGATGACCAAGGACCGCGAGCAGCGCTACCAGACCGCCGAGGAGATGCGCCAGGACATCCAGCGCGGCCTGCAGGGGATGCCGACCGAGGCCAGCACGATGGCCATGGCGGCCGCGGGGGCGACGTCGTCGCTTCCGCCCGCGGACGATCGCGGGCGCGACGACTACGGCGACGACGACTACTACGACGACGATCGCGATGAGGGCAAGGGCAAGCGCGTCGCGCTGTGGGTCGCGCTCGGCCTCGCTGTGGCGGCCGCACTGGGTTTCGCACTGTGGCTGTTCATGCAGTCTCCCGCCGAAACCATCGAGATCCCCGATGTGCAGGGGATGTCGCAGTCCGACGCCGAGCAGGCCCTGGAGCAACGCGGGTTCGAGAACGTCTCCGTCGAGGAGGAGAACCACGGGGAGATCGAGGAGGGCAACGCGATCGGCACCGACCCGGCCGCCGGCCAGGAGCGCACTGCCACGAGCGACATCACCCTTCGCATCTCCACCGGGCCGGGATCCGAGGAGATCCCCAACGTCGTGGGGCAGGACCGCGACACCGCGGCGCAAACGCTCCAGGACGCCGGCTTCGAGGTGGGCGACACCAGTGAGGAGGCCTCGTCCTCCTACCCCGCAGGGCAGGTCGTCCGCACCGATCCGCCCGGCGGTCAGTCCGCCGACCCCGGAAGCCGGATCGACATGGTCATCTCCTCCGGGCCCGAGCAGGTTCAGGTGCCCGACCTGTCCAACATGACCCGGGAAGAGGCCGAGGGCGCCCTGAGCGACGCAGGGCTGAACGCGAGCTTCCAAGAGGAGCCCAGCGAAGAGGTGGATCCCGGGCGGGTGACCCGCCAGGACCCCGAGGGCGGTGCGGAGGTCGACCCGGACAGCTCGGTCACCGTCTGGCTGGCCACCGAACCCGAGGACGACGAGCCGACCGAGGAGTCCCCGACGGAGACTCCGCCGACCCCCCCGGAGGGCGGTGGCGACGGCGAGCCTCCGGAGGGCTGGCCGTCCGAGCTTCCATGGCCGCCCGACGAGGGCTGATCCCGGGGCCGGGGCGCGCCGCGGCGTCGCGCCCCGGCCGAGCGGATCCGGCGACCGCGGTGGGTGCGACCGGGCTCCTGGAGTGATCGGATTCGCATTCGCGCAGGTCAGCGACATCGCCGCCGGTAGGGCAGCAGGTAGGTCGGCCGTTTCGGACGTCCCGCAAGCGCTCTATTGGGCGTAGACTGGCAACGACCGAGATCCATCAGTTCCCGGCCGATTCGTTTTTGGAGCAGCGACCGTGCCCAAGTCCCGCAACGATCGCAAGAAGAAGGCCGTTTACACGCCGCCGCCGTCGGCTGCAAAGCCTCAGGTCAGCCCGCGCTGGCTGCTGCCGACGCTGGTCACGGTGATGGTGCTCGGCGTGGTGTGGATCGCGGTGTACTACATCGCCGGCTCGATGATTCCCTACATGAGCGACCTGGGTAACTGGAACCTGGCCATCGGGTTCGGCGGGATCATCCTCGCGCTCATCCTGGGTACACGCTGGCACTGACGCTTCGAGCGTCCACGCAGGCTGAAACCTGCCTCTCCACTTCTTCGCCTCGCGGCGCGATCGCGGTGACCACCTCCCTCGGCGGTGGCACCCGCGCCGTGGTCTCCCATAACCGCCAGACGGTTGTCCACAGAGTTATCCACAAGCTGTGGGTAGCTGGTTTTCGCATGTCGCGGCGAGGCCGCGCGGGCAGCCCGGACGCCGCGCTGGTCGGCCTCGGCCCCGACACAGGCATCCCCCGGGCGCGGAGCGCCCGGGGGATCGGAATGCGCATGCGTTCGCTACCCGAGCAGGATGATGCCGGCGTCGAGCAGCATCGCACCCACGATGGCGCCGACCGCGAGCAGGACCGCCACTGCGGCGGTGGCCAGCCAGTGCGCGACCTGCTGGGCACGCTGTCCCTCCGCGCCGGTGCGCCTTTCGCCCAACGGCAGGTAGGCGTAAGCCGCCCCCAGCAGCAGGCCGACGGCAAGGCCGCCGAGGTGTCCGGCCCAGGCGATGTTGGGCACCAGGAAGGTGATCAGCAGGTTCACCACGAGCAGGCCCACGATGAACCGGATGTCGATCCGCAGCTTGCGGCCGATCACGAAGATGGCGCCGAACAGCCCGAAGATCGCGCCCGAGGCGCCCACCGACAGCGTGGTCGGCGCCAGCAGCAGGCTCAGCACCGACCCGCCCAGCGCGCTGAGCACCCACAGCGCGGTGTAGCGCGCGTGGCCCAGAGCGGTCTCGACCTGCTGGCCGATGATGTACAGCGCGAACCCGTTGAACAGCAGGTGCATCATCCCGCCGTGCAGGAACGCCGAAGTGATCAGCCGGTACCACTGGCCGCCGAACACGGTCGCCTCGCCGTACATCCCGAAGTCGGCGGCGAGCCGCTGCCCGGGCAGTGCGAGCTGGGCGATGAAACCCGCCCCGATCAGGGCGAGCAGCACCCAGGTGACGGTGGGCCGGGAGGCGATGCGGCCGCCGAAAACGGTGCGCGACCGCCGCATGTTCCGGTTGCCCTCGGCGACGCACTCGGGGCAGTGCTGGCCCACCGGCGCGTCGTTGGTGCAGTCAGGGCAGATCGGGCGGTCGCACCGGGAGCACCGCAGGTAGGTCTCGCGCTTGCGGTGCCTGTAGCACGTGGGGACGTCCGCGGCGTCCGGCCCGGAGCCGTCAGCGGGGGAGGAGGACATCGGTGCAGCCGCCGCCTAGGACCGCTCGATCTCGACGGAGTTGATGGCGATGTCCTCAAGCGGACGGTCCTGGGCGTTCGTGGAGACCTTCGAGATCGTGTCGACGATCTCGGTGCCCGAGACGACCTCGCCGAAGATGGTGTGCTTGCGGTTCAGCCAGTCGGGGGTGCCGACCGTGATGAAGAACTGCGAGCCGTTGGTGTTGGGGCCGGCGTTGGCCATCGCCAGCAGGTAGGGACGGTCGAACTTCAGCGAGGGGTCGAACTCGTCCTTGAACTTGTACCCGGGACCGCCGCGGCCGTTGCCCAGCGGGTCGCCGCCCTGGACCATGAAGCCGTCGATGACCCGGTGGAAGATCGTGCCGTTGTACAGCGGGGCGTTGCTGGGCTTACCGGTGGTGGGGTCGATCCACTGCTTCGTCCCCTCGGCCAGACCGATGAAGTTCTCGACCGTCTCGGGGACCTGCTCCGCGAAGAGCTTGACGACGATCGTCCCCTGTGTGGTGTTCAGCCGCGCGCGGGGCTGACCGTTGACCTCGGACACCTGGGTGTGCCTTTCCGTTGTCTGCAGTTGCTCGGCCTACGCTACCCGCAGTGGCCTGAACCGCGTTCCTGCACACCGCGCACCCGAAGAGCGCGGCAGACCCGCGCCATCCGCCACTACGGGAGTGCGGCCCCGGCAGTCGGCAGTCGGCCCAGCGTTTCAGGCACCGCGCGGCGGCCACCTCTGGTCAGCCGGGCGGGACTGCGTGTTGAATCCGTGGTCCGCGTATCCAGCGGGAGTATGTTGGGATAACACGTCGATAACGTGGAAAAACGCCCCGTTGTCGCGAACAGAGGAACCGGATGCGACTCGATCGGTGACCGACGTCGCCGGGCGCCCACGCATAGGTCGCCCGGGACAGGGCAGGGGCACACAGAGACTGAGAGAAAAGGAGGTCACCGTGGCCAAAACGCTGAAGCGCCAAAAGGGCGACTTCGAGACTGAGGCGGCAATGGCCCGACTGCAGCAGCTCGCACGCGAACAGTCCGATCGATTCGGCCCTTACGCCGACCAGGCCCGGCAAACGGCTGCCGAGCGCCTTTACCAGGCGCGCGGATGGACCGCCCCTCGCCTGGAGACCGCGGCGCATCGCGTCGAGGACACCGTCGCGCCCCGCGTGGCAGACCTCCTCAGCTACGCGGCCACCCGAGTGGAACCCCGCCAAGCCAAGCGCGGTGGAATCCTGGCACGCCGCGGCGGCCGGAAGGTGCCGCGCACTGTCATCTTCGCCGGAGCGGCCGTCGCCGGCGCCGCCGCGCTGTACGGCGTGGTCCGACTGCGTCAGGCCTCCCAGGACGCCCGTTGGCAGGAGAACCTCGACCAGGCGCGCGACCAGGTCCGCGAGACCCGCGACCAGCTCGCCGCCAAGGCCAAGAGCGCCAAGGAGAAGGTGGCCGGTACCGGCACCGAGCTCAAGGGAGACGCCGAGGAGGCCAAGGACACCGCCGCCTCAGGTGCGAAGCAGGCCGCCAGCGACCTCAACGGTCGCGTCACCCAGTGATCGACCGGGTGATCCCCGAATCACACGGCCCCGGCCCCGCCGCTCTGCGGCGGGGCCTCCTTCGTTTCGGGGGCCGTCCGCGCCTCAGCGGGCGCCGGGCCGGTGCCGACACTCTCGGGGGCTAGGAGCCCTCGGAACCGTCGCGCACGGGGCGCCAGGTGAAGAGATAGCGCATGTCGCCGCCCAGCAGGGCCGTGACCCCGGCGATCGCCGGGAGGAAGACCCAGCCCACCACCATGGCCATCCACAACACGAAGGGCACGATCAGGAAGGCCAGCCCGATGCCCGCGATCGAGGCCACCGCGATGGTGATCTGGTAGTTCAGCGCCTCGGTGAGGTGCCTTCGGACGAACGGCGAGACGTCGCGACTGGTCAGCAGCAGCAACAGCGGGCCGAGAAAGGTGAAGTAACCGGAGAAGTGGCCCGCGCAGGCGTGCAGCCGGTCGGACGCCGACCGCGGCCCCTCCTTGGCCGCCGCCTTGCCGGAGGCGCTGCGGCCGGGTACCTGCTGCTGCGCCGGCAGCAGGTCCAGGAGCAAGGGCTCCAGTTCGGAGGGGAACTTGGCGTTCATGGCGAGCCCGAGGCGCTCCTCGAGTTCGGTGTCGTCCAGCTGACCGGAGGCGTAGGCCTCACGCAGGCTCTCGACCGCGGAGTCGCGGTCGGCGTGGGTCAGTCGCAGTTCTCCGCCGCCGCTGCGGCGGCGCTGAGGGACCGGGTCCCACCTTCCGCCCGCGGGCGGTGGAGACGGAGGTTCGTGCACAGCCACCCTCAACTCCTCGACGCTCGGCCGCCGCCGGCGGCGGCACCGCGGGTAGATCCCATCTCCATGATGCGCGGCCGGCGACGCGCAGGATATGGGGGAAGCCCCTGAGGCTTCCCTGGTTCGCAGAGTGCCGGGGGATGTCGTACTCGGCTTTCCAGACTATGCGGTGCTCGCCCCGGCCGCCGAGCAGTGTGCACAACCGCGTGCTGCGGCGTCCGTCCGCACGGGGAAACACGACACGGGGAGCGCGAGGGATTCACGACGATCGGCGCGGATAGCGGTCCGGTCGGCGCGCTCCGCCGTGCGCCTCCGAGCGATCGGCGCCGCGAGCAGGGAGAGTTCTTGTCAGGAACAGTCGTGAGGCCGCCGCGTGCGCTGTTGGCGGCGGTGGCGGAACCCGGGGGGAGTCTCGATGACCAGCGGTCCCAGGCGTGAGGTGCGTGCGGAGCAGCCCTATGTCGCGATCCCGGCGAAGGTGACGCCGCGGGAGTGGGGAAAGGCCGCCGCGCTCGTCACCGAGATCCAGGACTGGCTGCGCGGCGCGGGTGTGGCAGCGGCGGGACCACCGTTCTTCCGCTACTGGACGATCGGAGGCGGCGACCGGGAGCACATCCTGGAGGTGGGCGCGCCGGTCGGCGAAGCGGTACCCGGTGACGGCCGCGTGGTGGCCGGTTCCGTGCCTGCGGGCGACTACGTGGTCCTGGTCCACACCGGCGATCCCGAGCGCATCGACGGCGCGCATTCCCACCTGCAGTCCTGGACCCGTGGACAGGGCCTCACATGGATGAACCGCGGTGAAGGCAGCAGCGAGGTGTGGGGCGGCCGGTTCGAGTTCTACCTGAACGACCCGGTGCACACCCCCAGGGACGCCTGCTCCGTCGAGATCGCCTACCTGGTCCACGGCACGGACCACCTGCCTGAGGCCGGAGAGGCGGCTCGCACCGGGGCCCGCACCGGCCGGTCCCCTGCCGGACGCTAGGGCGACCGACACGACGACGCGGGGGCGCCCCGGAGCCGGTCGGCCGCGCCGCCGGATCGGCGGGACGGTCGCCGGGGAAGGCGTTCGCCACCCGGGGAGCGGGCGGTGCCACGTAGCAGGTCGCCTGGATCTCAGGGCAGCAGCAGGGTCTTGCCGACGACCGCGCGCGCCTCGATGGCGGTGTGGGCATCGCGGGCCCGCCGGAGCGGGAAGGTCTGCCCCACCGTCGGGGTGATGCCGCCGACGGCGGCCTCGGCAAGTGCGGCCTCCGCAAGCCGCGTGTGGTCGCCCGGCTCCATCGGCACCTCCAGCAGGTTCCGCACCGACACCTCCCGCTCGCGCTCCCGCTGGCGGTCGACGCGGGTGAATCCGCCGGCGGGCGCGCCGTAGGCGAGGAATCGGCCGCCGCGGCCGACGGCGTCGAACGAGGACGCGCCCGTCGCACCGCCTACGCCGTCCAGTACGACGTCCGCCCCGGTGCCGCCGGTCGCTTCGCGGACGTCGTCGACCCACTCTCCCCGGGAGTAGTCGACGGCGTAGTGGGCCCCGAGCCGGCACGCGAGGTCGAGCTTGCGGCGGCCGCCGGCCCCGGCGATCACTGTCGCCCCCGCGGCACGAACGAGCTGCACAAGCAGGCTCCCCAAGCCGCCTCCGGCCGGTGTCACGAGCACCTGCTCGCCTTCGCGGACCCGCGCCGCACGAGCGATCAGCATCGCGGTCATGCCGTCGTTGACGAGCGCGGCCGCGTCGCGCAGCCCCACGTTCTCGGGAACCGAGATCAGCGCCTCGACAGGAGCGACGGCCAGCGGCGCGTAGCCGCCGGTCGGCACCGACCCCTCGGCGGCGTCGGCCACGCTCCCGGAGCCCGCGTCCGCAGCAGCGCGGCCCGGCTTGGCCGCGACCCGGCGGCCGATCCACGCGGCGTCGACCCCGGATCCGACAGCGGCGACATTCCCGGCGACGCCCGCGCCCGGCACGTAGGGCGGCCGGACGTCCCACGGCCCCGGGGACCCGCGTCGCACGAGGACATCCAGCATGAGTACATCGGCCGCCGCGACCTCGATCACCGCCTCGCCGGGGCCGACTACGGGATCGGGACTCTCGACGACGTGGAGCACGTCTGGCCCACCGAAGCGGGCGGCCTCGACCTGCTGCATGGCTGCTTCCTCGCTTCACGGATCGACGGCGACGCTCATCCGAGCCGGACGCAATTAAACAGTACTACTGATTATCATCTGAGCAACATATATTTCCCGCGACTACAGTCGAGCCATGGCTACCGGGTTCCCTCCGCCGCTGCTCGACCGGCTCAGTTACCTCCTCGGGAAGCTCCACTTCCGGGCCCTCGAGGCCGAGGGCGAGGGGCTGGCGTCGCTGAACGTCAACGTGAAGCAGCACGCCGCGCTCAGCGTGCTCGTCGAGGAAGGACCGATGACCCAGCAGGAGCTCGGGCAGCGCATGGGCATCGACCGCACCACCGTCGTCAGCGTGGTCGACGGTCTCGACGACGGAGGGCTGGTCGAGCGGCGGCGCAGCCCGGCCGACCGGCGGGCCTACCTGCTCACCCTGACCCCATCCGGATGCGATGCCGAGGAGCGCGGCCGGCACCTGGTCGCCGAAGCCGAGAAGGAGATCCTCGAAGGACTGGACGAGCCCGACCGCGCCCGGCTCCGCGAACTCCTGGTCCGCGCCCTGGGAACCGGCTGAGCTCGGCGATGGCCGAGTTCGGCCACGGGGAGTATCTGGGTGCCGATACTCAGGTTCTTGTCAGTGGCAGGAACGAGAATCGGAGCATGACGAACACACCGCATGACAAGTGCCCGTGCCGGATGTGCTCGCGCAGCGCCCTGCGCCCCCGCCCGCACACGACGCCCGCTCCGCGCGGTCACGCTCCTTCTCCCGACGCTGCTCCCCCCGCCCGCCCCGTGCAGCCCGTCTAGCACGTCGCCCCGTCGTCCGACCCCATGGCGGCCCCGGAATCCGCGACGGTGTAAGCGGAGACCGGCGATGCCCGCCCGGTTCCGCCGGGACGGCCTCCTAGTATCAGCCACCTGTCCTCCGCGACGAAGGGAACGGGTCGTGCCCGACACGGAACGCGAATCACTGCTGCGCATGCTCGCCGAGCAGCGCGACTTTCTGCGATTCACCGTCAAGGACCTGGACGACGACCAGGCTGCACAGCGCACCACCGCCAGCGAACTGACTCTCGCCGGCCTGATCAAGCACGTCACCGCGACCGAACGGGAATGGATCGAGTTCATCCAGCACGGGGCGGGCGAGATCGACTACGAGGACCCGGCCACGTTCGAGGCTCACGCACAGGGGTTCCGCCTGGCCGGTGAGGAGACGCTGCGAAGCGTCCTCGCCGACTACCAGCGGACGGCGGAGCAGACCGAAGAGTACGTGCGCACCTTGCCGGACCTCGAAGTCGCCCACAAGCTCCCGGCGGCTCCCTGGTTCCCCGAGGACGCCGGCTGGACCGCACGCGACGTCCTGCTGCACCTGCTTCGCGAGACCGCCCAGCATTGCGGCCACGCCGACATCATCCGCGAATCACTCGACGGCCAGAAGACGATGGGCTGAGCCCCCAAACGCCGCCGCACGAGCCGAGGCCCCCGAACACGGGACGGGCCCCGCGCTATATGCATCAGACACACGACGGCCGCCCGAGGAGAACCTCGGGCGGCCGTCGTGTGTTCGCTTGAGCAGCGAAAACAACCGTGGAGCCAAGGGGAGTCGAACCCCTGACCTCCGGTATGCAAAACCGGCGCTCTGCCAGCTGAGCTATGGCCCCGGTGTGATCAGTGTCGATCATACCGTGCGGCGGGCAGTGCCGGTCGCTCTTTTCCGGCGCAGCGCTCGGGTGGAGGAGGCACCACTCGCGATTCGGTCCCGGAAGCGTGGGGGCCGCAGGGGACGACGTCCGCCCACGTCTTCGGGTACGCCGAAACAGCCGGCGACACGCGCACGCGTCGCGGCTGATGGGACCGGTTCCGCTTAGGCGTCGCCCGCGGTGGCCTCGGTCCACAGGTCGAGCTCGGCACGGTCCGCCTGGATCTTGCGGTAGACGGCGAACGCACCGAGTGCCACCAGCACCAGAACAACGATCTTCTTCATGGCGTGCACCCCTTCTTGGTCTCGGATACGGAAAATCGGACGTGCGCGCCACCACCCGGCCGGGGAGCGCGGTACGGCCATCTGCTGCCGACCACCCCGCCTGCTGTGCGGAAGGCGCCACTAGAGAACTTTATGGGGTTGTCTCCCCCGCAGACTAGCAACCCGTCGGCGCGTTCCCGCCCGATGCGGCCGGGGATTCAGGTCAGCAGCGCCATCCGGTTGAGGGTCGTCACCGTCGTCTCGGCCGTACTGGACGCATCGACCAGCCGGTGCCACACGTCCTGGCAGGCCGCGACCCCCTCCTCGGACTCCACGATCCCACCGCCGTGGGTCGCCTCGACGAAGGCCAAGGACGCCTCGCCCTCGTCGAACTCCAGGACGGTGAAGGGTCCGGCGCTGCCGGCGTGCGGACCGACCGAGGTAGGCAGCAGCCGTATGACGACGCGGTCGTGGCGGCGGCCCAGGTCGATGAGACGGCGCAGTTGGGCGTGCAGCAGGGCGGAGTCGCCGCCGATGCGGCGCAGTGCGTCCTCGTCCACGACCGCCTGGTATCGCTCCAGGCTGCTGTGTTCAAGGGCCTCCTGGCGCTTGAGGAAGGCGGCGACCATGCGCTCCGTGCCGTGGTCGCCGTGCCCTTGGGAGCGGGCCAGCGCCGCGGTGTACTCGGGGACCTGCAGCAGGTCGGGGACGAGCATCCCGCCGTAGGTGTCGATGGCGACGGCCCCGGCCTCGTTGCCGACGTAGGCCGATGGGATCACGTCCTCGTACTCCGTCCACCACGGCCGCAGCCGGGATTCGCGGACCATGGTGAGGATGGCCTCGCGCTGCCCGCCGGTCACGCCGTACAGCTTCAGCAGCGCGGAGACCTCCATCACGGACGGCCACTTCCGGATGCCGGTCTCTATGTGTCCGAGTTTGGCCGGGGACCATTCGAGGACTTCGGCGACGTCGCTGAGGGTCATTCCTGCTTCGAAGCGTCGCCTGCGCAATTCCGCAGAGAGCCTGCGACGGCGAACAGTAGGGCTGGTCATGGCGCCTGTCCCGTACACACTGAGTACTGGCTACGTAGCTCCAGAGAAGCACTCGACCTAGCCTCTAGCAATGAGTTTCTAGAAATCAGACTCCGACCACGGATTATTCGGCGCTTGCTGCCTGGCCGGCCCTGCCCGCGGAGCGTCTCCCGAGTGGCCCCGTGTGACCAGCGGGAATCGAGTCAACGAGTACAGCGTGCATTCCGCCGCCGTCGGCGCCGCCCTCGGAAAAGGCATCGGAATTCGGTGCGGCCCGGATCCCTGCCCGGCGCACAGCCGAATGCGCCGGGCAGGTCGGGAGCAGCGGAAAGCGTGAAGACGAGGTCCCCTGCTCGCCGCACACGCCTCGCGCACCCCGCCGCACAGCCGCGCGATCGGCAGGGGGACGCGATCAGTGCAGCAGCTTCAATCCGACGATCCCGCTGACGATCAGCAGCAGGCAGACACCCCGCGCGACACTCGCCTCCTCGCCGAACCACACCATGCCCGCGACGGCGGTGCCCACTGCGCCGATACCCACCCATACGGCGTATCCGGTGCCCACGGGGATCGAACGCAGCGCGATCGCGAGGCCGGACATGCTCAGCGCGAGACCGACCGCGAAGATCAGCGACGGCCACAACCGCGTGAAGCCGTGCGACGCGGCGAGCGCGAGCGCCCAGACGCTCTCCAGCAGACCGGAAACCACCAGCAGAAACCAGGCCATGACGCCTCCGAACCACGCCGTCTTGTCGCTGACCGGGTACGGCGTACCTCGTCCGGGGGCGGCCGGATCGGCTCCTCCCGAACCGGGAAACCCGTCCGACGAGGCACCTATTCCACGTGACTCCGCAGTCACGGTCGGCGACGCCCCCGCGCCGAACTGTCGTGGGGACCGCATACGATGCAGATGGACCGACGGGAGCATGAACCCCGTGCACAGGCGAAGGAACCCAATGAGCCATCCGATCGACGACACCGAGCAGCTCATCGCGAACGCCGAGGAGGAACTTCCTCCTCCGACGCGTTCGCGCTTGATCGCCAAGCTGCGCAAGGGCGCCCACATCGACGACGCGTCGCGCGATCTCGGTGTCAGCCCCCAACGCGTGTTCTCCGCGGCACGCATCCTCACCACCTTCGGTGACCAGCTCGACGCCACACTTACGGCCGAGCGGGACCCCGATCTGCCTCACGGCACTCTGACCGCGTACAACAAGCGCTGCCGCTGTCCCCAGTGCCGCGGAGCGGTGAACCGCCGGCTGTGACGCCGCAGGGGCTCTCTGTCCGGCTTCAGGAATCTCGGTCGCCGCAGAGGAGCCGAGTGCCTTCGCCGTCCCGACCTCCCCGAGAGGTCACACCAAGCGCCGATCATCGATCCTTTACCAGGAATTAGCCCGCGGAGAGACCGTTTCAGGCTTATTGATCTTGAATCCGGGGAATCCGCCCACCATGAACGAGCGTGTGGACTGGGCCGCGATGAGCGACGAAGAGTTCATGGCGCTGGTGCGCCAGCTGATGGAGACCCCCACTGGGCCGGAGTCCGAAGAGGAGTAGCTCCAGCCGGCACTCCCTTACTCCTGGTCACAGCAACGCGGGCGCGATTCCCGCTCCCGCGTGCGGAGGTGTGTGCTCGCATGCCACACCCCGCCCCCGTCCGCCGAGAGGTCGCCTTCGTCCGGCGGTGGACGCCTTCCCGGCACGCGAGTGCCGAAGGCCGTGCCCGCGGCCCTGTCGATCCGACCGCATCAGCTGCCCGCTCAGTCGGCCTCGACGGCTTCGCGTAGAGCCAGCCGCAAGGAGCGGGCACCCAGGAACCGGCCGATGTCGGCGGTCTCGTCTTCCAGTGGTGCCGCCAGCTCGCTCGGCACCGGTGCGAACGGCTCGACCACCACCGTGTCGCGGTCGTGCCCCCAACGCCATCTCGCCACTGCGCGGCCGTCGACGAGCACCGCCGAGTGGATGATCCCGCCGCCCGGCGCTATTCGGCGCTCATGGCTCGGCGGCACCGCGACGTCGCGCCCCTTGTAACCCAGCAGAGAGGCGTCGAACGCCCCGACCAACCGCACAGCGGGTGTGGAAGCTGCGACGGGGAGGGACTCGGCGAACTCCCGCGGCGCTCGCGCCGGACCGCGGCGCGTGGGCACCTCGGCCGCTTCGGCCTCCACCAGGTCCCAGCCGCGGCGCGCCATGCCCGCCGGCAGCCCTGACCACGCCGCGAAGTCCTCCAGCGTCGCCGGACCGTGCGCCCAGAGGTAGCGCCGCGCCAACCTCCGCAACGCGGATTCGGTGTCGCTGGGCTCCCACGGCCCTATCCAGTCGCGCATCAGAACGTAGGTGGGCTCGCCGGAATCGCCGCCCGACGTGTCGGGTCCCCTGCACACGATCCCGCGCAGCGCGGCGTAGGCCACCAGGTGCGCGGGCGCCTGCCCGCTGTCGGGGACGGGCGTGCCCGACCTGTTCAGCTGCTCGACCAGATCCTTGCGTGTCAGGCACGCGCCGCCCGACAGGAGGTCGCGGATCGCGGATGCGGCGCGTTCGCACAACGCGTCGTCCAATCCCAGAGCCGAACGGCGAGTACGGAACCGCCGTACGAACACCGGCCCCAGCAGGTCGACGATCCAGCCGGCGTCGGACGCGGGCAGCGCGTGCAGGGTCCCCCGCATGCCCCAGGTGCGCACGATCGAGCGCTCCTCGACCACCGCGCGCCGGACGTCGTCGACCACCAGCCCCGCCGTCCGGGCTCGGACCGCCAACCGCAGAGCCTGCGCATCCTGCGCCTGCAGCGCCGCGGCGCCGCGTATCGCATCTTCGGCCGTCGCCGCGGGCGGCCCCATAAGAAGCTGGGCGTGCATCCGCGCGATACGCAATCTGTGGTCGTCCACGGGGGCAGCCATCGCTGAAGCACCTCCTGGACTTGTCGCCGTAACGACAACCATGCCAGGCACCGGCCTCGGCTCGGCCCGTTTCATCCCGCCGACACACACCGGCGCCCGCAGCGGGTAGGCCGGGGGCGGCATACTGTTGTCTCACTCTCGGCCCGGCGGTCGGCCCCGAGCGGACGAGCACCGGCACGGCTTCCCGTGTTGGCTCAGGCGGGCCCGGTGGTTAGTCGGAGGCCGAGGAGCGAACACGGAAGGGCCGTTGAGGCGCGCGACCGCGCGGCGGTCCTCCCGGTCAGGCGACGTCGGAGGAGAATCAGGGCCATGGCGAAAAACCCGACACCGATACTGGTCACAGGCGGGACAGGGACGCTGGGGAGCCTCATCGTCCGGCGCCTTGCTGAGGGCGGGGACACAGAGGTGCGCGTCCTCAGCCGGCGGGCCGCACCCGCACAGGGCAACGGAGCGACGTGGTTCACCGGCGACCTCGCCGCGGGCCGAGGACTGAGGCGAGCGCTGGAAGGCGTCGACACCGTCGTGCACTGCGCCCACGCCCCCGCGTCCCCGCTTGAGGAGGTGTCGGCGGCCGCGAATCTCCTGACGGAGGCGGCGCAGGCCGGAATCAGGCACTTCGTCTACATATCGATCGTGGGTATCGACTATGTTCCGCTGCGCTACTACCGGGGCAAGGTCGCGGTCGAGGAGCTGATCGAGGAATCCGGGCTTCCATCCACGATCCTGCGCACCACGCAGTTCCATGAACTGATCGACTGGACGCTGAGCCAAGCGGAGCGACTGCCGTTCGTTCCGGTGCCGCAGGGGTTCTGGTTCCAGCCGGTGGCCGCCGGGGAAGTGGCGCAGCGTCTTGTGGAGCTGGCGCGCGAGGAACCTGCGGGACGCGCGGTCGGCATGGGCGGGCCCGAAGTCCGCTCGATCGAGAGCCTCGCCGAGTCCTACGAGCTGATCCGGGGTCGGCGGCGGCCGGTGAAGAAGATCCCGGTCCCGGGAAAGACGGCTTCGGCCTTCCGCAGCGGGGCCAACCTCGCGGCCGGTCGTCCGGTCGGACGACAGACGTGGGAGGACTTCTTGGAATCCCCGGCGGGGGAGTAGGGCGAGTGGAGACCGCCCCGCACCGCACTGCACTCTGAAACACTCAAGGCCACAAACCGATAACCGAGTGTATTCATCTTGGGTACGAAAAAAGGGGGGCAGGGCCCCCG
>NZ_JROO01000016.1 GCF_000826685.1 Streptomonospora alba | reverse complement strand
CGGGACGCGCGGCTACATCTCCTCGTGGACGTCCGGGTCGCCGCCGAACAGGCGCCCGTCGTCCTTGGCCAGCCCACTGATCGCCGCGACCTCGGCGTCGGTGAGTTCGAAGCCGAACAGGTCGAGGTTCTCCTGCTGCCGCTGCGGGTTCGCCGACTTCGGAATGGGCAGCGCCCCGAGCTGCAGCTGCCAGCGCAGGATCACCTGCGCCGGCGTGGCGCCGTGCGCGGCCGCGGCTTCGGCCACCGGCCGCTCGGCGAACGGGGCGCTGTTCTTGCCCAACGGACTCCACGACTGCGTCCGGATTCCGAGTCCGGCGTCGACCCGGCGCATCGCGGCCTGCGGGAAGTACGGGTGCAGCTCGATCTGGTTGACCGCGGGGGTGACCCCGCTGTCGTCGATGACGGCGCGCAGGTGCTGCTCGGTGAAGTTGCTGACGCCGATGGACCGCACCAGGCCCCGCTCGCGGGCGTCGACCAAGGCGCGCCACGCTTCGACGTATTTGCCGACACTCGGATTGGGCCAGTGGATCAGGCACAGATCGATGTAGTCGGACCCGAGCCTGCGCAGGGACTCCTCGACCGACTTCACGGCCAGGGAGTACTCGTGGTATCGGCCGGGGATCTTCGTGGTGATGCGCACGTCCTCCCGAGCCACGCCGGATGCGCGCACCGCCTGACCGACCGCCTCCTCGTTGCCGTAGTTGACGGCAGTGTCGAGCAGCCGGTAGCCGCTTTCCAGGGCGGCCCGCATCGCCGCCACCCCTTCTTCGCCGCGCAGCGAAACCGTGCCGAAACCCACTACGGGCAGAGAGTTTCCGTCGTTCAGTTCGTAAGAATCGACTCCACGCATCCGCCCAGCCTAGCCCGATCTTCGAGGGCGTCCGCTCATGTGCCGCCCGGCTCGGTGCGGGCGCGTGCTGCACCGCGTCCGGAAGCGCCGCGGAGCGGGCGGGTGAGGAGGAGTACGCCGCCGTGCGGGAGCGTGGGCCCTCTCGGTGCACCCGGCAGGGTTCGAGCCGGCGGCCGCGGGATCAGAAATCCCGGGTCCAGGCGTACCAGGGGCCGTGCAGGTGCTCGTAGGAGTCGTCGGCCGTGCCTGGCGGCGTGCCGCCGGGGCGGTAGGCGAAGCCCCGGTCCCTCAGGAACCCCGCGTCCTCGACCAGGAACCGGGCGCCGCCGTCGTCGAGGTGCTCGGCCCGGTGCACGCTGTAGGGACCGAATCGTGCGGGCGCCTCGGCACGGGGGTCGGCGGCGTAGGCGGCGACCGCGGACTCCGCCAGGGCGGTGCCCGCGCGCACGGCCGCTCCGGTCTGGGTGAGCGCCAACGTGGCCGCCATGATCCCCAGCACCAGTGTCCACCGTGCCCAGGGGTGCCACCACGGCGCGGGCCGCCGCACGCCGAACACGGGCTGCATGACCGCCTTGATACCCACGGCCACCAGCACGAGCGCCCAGCCCGCCGTCGTCGCGAGGACCGGAAGGAGGTAACCCCCGGGGACCGAGTACGCCCACATGCTGAACAGCGCGTTGGCGGCGGCGAGGACACCGACGATCCGGCCCGGCGGCCCGGCGAACCAGCGGCGGAACCGGGAATCGCCGGCTGTCCCGCCCGGCGTGAACGCGTCCTTGCGGGCGTCGACCACGGTCTCCGTCCTCCTTCTGCCGCAGGCTTTCCGGAGCGGCAAGCCTGCCACACGCCGAAGGCGGGCCGCGCCGAGCCCCGCGGCGGCGGGTGCGGGAGCCCCCGGAGCCCCCCACCCGCCGCCGCGGGGCGGCGCCGCCTCAGGCCGGCGTGATACGCACCCGCCGGGTAGCGGCGGCGGCCTCGACACGCAGTCCCTCGGCGGTCTCGACCGCCTCGGCCGCGCCCTCCACCGCCGCTGCGGCGGAGGCACCCACCGCCAGCACGCTCCACGCGGGCACTGCCTCGGCCTCGGCCTCGACCACAACCGCGCCGCCGTCGCGCCGGGTGGTGAACACCGCGGCGGGCGAACCGTCGGCGGCCGGTACCGCGGTGCGCACCGGGTCGGTGCCCCCGCCCGGGTAGACGCACAGCGTCACCCCGTCGGCGAAGTCGTAGTCGGGCCGCTCCTGCACCGCGCCCATCGGCAGCACCGCTCCGGGCCGCACCAGCAGGGGCAGCGAGTCGAAGCCGTGCTTCTCCCGCCGCCAGGCGGGCCCCCGCACCGCCTCGCCGGTGAGCAGGTGGCGCCAGTCGCCCTCGGGGACGTAGTACTCGACCTCGCCGTCGTCGGAGAAGACCGGCGCCACCAGCAGGTCGGAGCCGAGCATGTACTGGGTGTCCAGGTGGTGGCAGGTCGGGTCGTGGGGGAACTCCAGCAGCATCGCCCGCATCACCGGCACGCCCCGCTCGTGGGCCTGCACCGCCGCGCCGAACAGGTAGGGCATCAGCCGGTGCTTGAGGCGGGTGAACGTGCGGGCGATCTCGCCGGCCTCCTCGTCGAAGGCCCACGGGACCCGGTAGGACCCGCTGCCGTGCAGCCTGCTGTGCGAGGAGAGCAGCCCGAAGGCCAGCCACCGCTTGAACAGCCCGGCGTCGGGCGTGCCCTCGAAACCGCCGATGTCGTGGCTCCAGTACCCGAATCCCGACAGCCCCAGCGACAGCCCGCCGCGCAGGTTCTCGGCCATGGCCCCGTAGGTGGAGGCGCAGTCGCCGCCCCAGTGGACCGGGAAGGACTGGCCGCCTGCGGTCGCCGACCGCGCGAAGACCACCGCCTCGTTCTCACCGCGCTCCTCGCGCAGCAGGTCGAACACCGTGCCGTTGAAGAGGTGGGTGTAGTAGTTGTGCATGCCCTGGGGGTCCGAGCCGTCGGACCAGACCACGTCGGTGGGGATGCGCTCGCCGAAGTCGGTCTTGAAGCAGTCCACGCCCATGTCCAGCAGCGCGCGCAGCTTGCCGGCGAACCACGCGCGCGCCGCCGGGCTGGTGAAGTCCACCAGCGCCATGCCCGCCTGCCACATGTCCCATTGCCACACGCCGCCGTCGGGCCGGCGCACCAGGTGGCCCAACCGCCTGCCCTCCTCGAACAGCTCCGAGCGCTGGGCGATGTAGGGGTTGATCCACACGCACACCCGCAGCCCGCGCTGCTTGAGCCGGGCCAGCATGCCCTCGGGGTCGGGGAACCGATCGGGGTCCCACCGCAGGTCGCACCAGTGGAACTCGCGCATCCAGAAGCAGTCGAAGTGGAAGACGCTCAGCGGGATGCCGCGCTCGGCCATGCCGTCGACGAAGCCGGTCACCGTCTGCTCGTCGTAGTCGGTGGTGAAGGAGGTCGACAGCCACAGCCCGAACGACCACGGCGGCACCAGCGCCGGGCGCCCGGTCAGCGCGGTGTAGCGCTCCAGGATCTCCTTGGGGGTGGAGCCCTCGATCACGTAGTAGCGCAGCGCCTGGTCGTCGACGCTGAACTGCACCGCTCCCACCGACTCCGAACCGACCTCGAAGGAGACCGGGCCGGTGTGGTCGACGAAGACTCCGTAGCCCCGGTTGGTCAGGTAGAACGGAACGTTCTTGTAGGCCTGCTCGCTGCTGGTGCCGCCGTCGGCCTGCCAGATGTCGACGGGCTGGCCGTTGCGTACCAGCGGCGTGAAGCGCTCGCCCAGGCCGTAGACCAGTTCGCGCACCCCCAGCGACAGCTGCGTCAGCATGTGGTGCGAGCCGTCGGACATCTCGGCGAACCCGGTGCCGCGGTCGGCCACCGAGGTCAGGGTGCGCCCGCGTGCGCGGAAGTCCATCCGCCACGGGCCTTCGGTGTCCACCCGAAGCGACAGGTCTCCGCTGGACAGCTCCACCGCCGAGCCGTCCCGCCGCGTGCGGGGTGCGGCGGCGGGATCGGCCCGCACGTCGAAAGCGGGAGCGGGGCGGACGGAGCCGGCCAGGTGCGTGGTCTGCACCCCGATCACGCCGGGGGCCGGCGACCAGGCCTCCACCGTCAGCAGCGGCGTGTTGAGGGTGTCGCCGCGGTGGGTGATCCTGCGTACGGGGGCGTAGAGGGTGATGCTGTCGTTCTCGACGCGGACGTCGCGGGCCTCGCGCGCATAGTGGGCGCGGACGCCCTCCCGGGTCTGCCAGAACCCGTCGGTGAACTTCATCAAGGGGCCTTCGTGTCGTCGTGAGTCGTCATAGGCGGACGGCTGCGTGGGGGAGCGGTCGCCGGCTGCCGGCGGAGCGCGAAGGCGCGCCGGGGCGGGGCCCGTGCGTCTCGGGAGCGGGGCGGACTCACTTGATCGAGCCGCCCGAGATCCCCGCCGCCACGTAGCGCTGGGCGAGGACCAGCAGCACGGCCGCGGGGATGGAGGACAGCGTCGCCACCGCCATCACCGCGCCCCAGTCGCCCACGTGCGCGCCGAGGTACTCGTAGATCCCCAGCGTCACCGGCTTGACCGCGTCGGTGGTGTTGAGCGTGAGCGCGAACAGGAAGTCGCTCCAGGCGAAGAGGAACGTGAACAGGCCACCGGTGATCAGCGCGTTGCGGCTCATCGGCAGCGCGATCCTGAGCATCACCAGCCACCGGCCCGCCCCGTCGACCATCCCGGCTTCCAGGACCTCCTCGGGGATGGAGACCATGAACGCGCGCAGCAGGATGATGGTGAACGGCAGCCCCAGCGACGCGTCGGCCAGGATCAGGCCCAGGTAGGAGTTGACCAGGTTCAGTTCCACATAGGCGTTGTAGAGCGCGTTGGCCACCACGATGCCGGGCACCATCTGGGTGATCAGCGTGCCGAAGACGACGGCGCGCCCACCGGGCAGCCGGAACCGGGCCAGCGCGTAGGCGGCGGGCGCGGCCAGCGCCAGACACACCGCGACCGCGCCCAGCGCGACCAGGATGCTGGTCAGCAGGTTGTCGGCCTGGGAGCTCCAGGCGCGGCCGAAGTTGCCCAGGTCCAGGGTCTGGGGGACCCAGCGCACCTCGGCGAGGGCCGCCTCCGGCTGCAGCGCGGTGTTGACCATCCAGTACAGCGGGAACAGCAGTACGGCCAGGATCGCCGTGCCTGCGGCGGCGCTGAGGTAGTCCGGCCGCTTGGCGCGCGTCGTCCGCGCGCCCCGGTCGGCGGCGGTGCTCGTGGTGCTGCTCATCGGGTCACCCCCTCGCGGTTGGCCCGCAGGTAGATCACCGCGAAGACCATGCTGACCAGGATCAGGACGTTGCCGACCACGGCGCCCTGGCCGAAGTCGAGTTGCAGGAACGACAGCTGGTAGGTGTGCGTGCCCAGCGTCTCGGTGGCGTGGGCCGGGCCGCCGTTGGTCAGCGCCAGGATCAGATCCAGGATCTTGACCGTGGACATGAAGCCCAGCACCAGCACCACGGTGACCACCGGCTTGAGCATCGGCAGGGTCACGCTGAAGAACCGGCGGAAGAAGCCCGCGCCGTCCAGCACCGCCGCCTCCCGGATCTCCCTGGGGATCTCCTGCAGGCCGCCGTAGAGGATGACCATGTTGAACGGGATCCCGATCCAGATGTTGACCAGGACCACCGACAGCAGCGCGAAGTCGGGGCTGCTCAGCCAGGGGATCGCGGAGTCGGTCAGTTGCAGGCCCTGCAGCGCACCGTTGAGCACGCCGGTCTCCTGGTCCAGCACGCGCCGCCAGAGCGTGCCCGCCACCACCATGGGGATCAGCCAGGGCAGCAGAAGCAGCGAGCGCATCAGGCCCGACAGCGGGAAACGGCGCTGGAAGAACAGTGCCAGCGCCATGCCCACCACGAACTGCCCGGCCAGCGAGCCGAGCGTGAACAGCAGGGTGTGCCACAGCGAAGCGGCGAACAGTTCGTCGCTCAACACCGCCCGCCAGTTGTCCAGGCCGGTGAAAGGCGCCTCGCCGGTGAAGTAGGTGGCCGGGGTGTAGCTCTGGAAGCTCATCACCGCGTTGCGCACCAGCGGGAAGCTGAAGAACATCAGCATGTACAGCACGGCCGGAACGACGAACAGCCACTGGGAGACGACGCGGCGGCGCTCGGCGCCGGGGCGGCTGCTCCGGGAGCGTTCGGCGTTCTCGGTTCCGGTCGCGTGCGCGGATTCGCGGACGGTGGTCGTCATGGCCGGCTCCTCAGCTCCTGCTCGACCTGGGACTGCGCCCGCGTCAGCGCCTGCTCGGGCGTGGCCTCACCGGTCAGTGCGGCCTGCACGGCCGTGCCGATGGCCTGGGAGTAGACGCTGTAGTCGGTGCCCACGTGCTCGGTGCGGCTGCGCGCCGTCTCGACCTGGTCGGCGAAGGCCGCCAGCTTGGGCACCTCCTGGCGGTACTCCTCGGCCGCCTGCGGCGCGACCGGGACGTTGTTGGCCTTGGTGGACCACTCCAGCTGCGCGTCGGGCGCGGTCAGGCACTTCACCAGCTCGCCGGCGATCTCCTCGCGCTCGGGGTTCTCGGAGTCGACCGGCACGGTGAACGTGGTGCCGCCGATGGGCGCGACAGGGTCGGCGCCCTCTTCGGGCACCGGCACCTCGACCACGCCCCAGTCGACGTCGGGGTGTTCGTCCAGGACCGGCTTCTGCCAGGGGCCGTTGATCATCATGGCGGCGTTGCCCGCGATGAACTGGTCGTTGACGTCGGCCTGGGTCCAGTTCACCGCCGAGCGCGAGGCCGAGCCGTCCTCGATCAGCGAGGACACGAACTCCAGCGCCTCCACCGCTTCGGGCTCGTCCAGCCGGCGCTCGTCGCCGCCGTTGGACCACAGCCAGGGCAGGAACTGGTAGACGCCGTCCTCGGTGGACAGCGCGCTGATCGCCAGACCGTAGCGGTCGCCCTCGGTCAGCGCCGCCGCCGTCTCGCGCAGCTCGTCCCAGGTCTGGGGCGGCTCGACGCCCTCCTCGGCCAGGACGTCCTTGTTGTAGAACAGGCCCAGCGAGTTCACCGAGCGCGCCGCGCCGTAGTAGGTGCCGTCGTAACCGCCGAAGGAGCGGGCCCCTTCAGACAGCTCGTCGGGCGGCATGCCCAGCTCGGCCAGCGGCACCAGGCCGCCCGGGGCGGCGAACTGGGGCATGTCCGAGCCGTCGAGCACCAGCACGTCGGGCAGTGAATGCGAGGAGGCCATGCGCAGTGCCTTGGGCACAAGCTGATCGGCCGGCACGCTGAGCTGGCGCACCTCGACGCCCGCCTGGGCGCCGCATTCGGCCATCACCTCGTCGTCCCAGCTGTGGTAGGGCTCGTCGGTGCTGGAGTTCATGATCGTGTAGACGTTCGGATCGGGTTCGGCGGCGCAGCCGGCGCATACCAGCGCCAGGGCGGCTGCCGCCGCTGCCGCGCCCCGGGGCGGGCGCTTAGGGCGGTCTCTCATGGAATCTCCGGCAGAGGGCGGACGCGCGGCCCGCACTGCTGCAGGGTCGAGGGTTGGGGGTCGGGGGTGGGAGTCAGGGGGCGGGGGCCACCGTTGCGCCCCGGATGAGGCGCGGCGGGATCAGCGTGTGCGGCGCGCGGCCGCCGTCGCCGTCGTCAAAGGGACCGGGATCGCCGACCCTCGCGATGGCCTCGACGGCCAGCCGGGTCGCGGCCGCCGACATCTGCTCGACGGGCAGCTCGATGCGGGTGACATCGAGACCGCCCAGGTCTTCGGGGAAGTTGCCGATCGCCACCAGCGACACGTCGCGCGGCACCTCGATCCCGCGTGCGGCCAGGTGGCGCAGGATGCCCGGGATCGCCGGGGGGTGCTGGACCGCGAGCGCGGTGGGCGGAGCGTCGGAGTCGAAGCGGGCGTCCAGCCGCCGGTACAGCTCGACGGGGTCGTCGCTGGAGTGGCAGACGTCGACGGCGACTCCCGACTCGGCGGCGGCGCGTTCGGCGCCGCGGATACCGCGCACCGAGTAGGTGCGGCCGCTGCCGACGTCCTCCTCGACCGTGGCCAGGTAGAGCATGCGGCGGTGGCCGGCCTCGCGCAGGGCGCGGACCGAGGACACCACCGATTCCTCCCAGTCCAGGTCGCACCAGGGGGCGGCGGACTCGTCGTCGGGGTGGCCCATGAGCGCGACGGGGAAGTCCAGCGAGCGCATGGCCGCGACCCGGGGGTCCTCCATCTCCACCCCCATGAGCACAGCGGCGTCGGCGAAGCGGCCGCGCGCGGCCCGCTCCAGCCCGGCGCCCCGGTCGTCCTCGCCGGGCGGGGTCACCAGCAGAACCAGGTAGCCGTGCCGCCCTGCCGCCTCGCTGAGTCCGTACATGAACCGCCCGCCCACGGGCAGGTAGCCGTGTCCTGACAGCGGCAGCGCGAGAGCCAGGACGTCGGTGCGGGTGCTGCGCAGCGACCGCGCCCCGGCGTTGGGGTGGTAGCCCAGCTCCTCGACGGCGGCCTGTACCGCCGTGCGGGTATCGGCGGAGATCTTCCGCGACCCGCTGAGCACATAGGACACAGTGCTGGGCGCCACCCCCGCCGCCCGGGCGACGTCCTTGATCGTGGCCATGTCCCGCCTCCTCGCTGCATCGTCGAATCGATTCGACAACCGCTCGCACGAGCCCGATGTCGAATCGATTCACCACCGCGGAATGCTAGAGGTCATAGCCCCCTGTGGCAAGCGGCACAGTCGTGGAGGGTGGGGGAGGGGCGCGGGGCGGGCGGCCCGGGGGGTTCACGCTCGCTTGAGCGAGCCGGTCGGCAGTCGGCGGCGAATCGCCCCGATCGCGATAGGATTCCGCGACGGGCCGGTTCGGGGGGTTTCGCGCGATGATCCGCGAGAGAAGAGAAGAAGATCTCGATCGGCTGTGCGCTGTCCTGGAATCCATGGACCGCCCCTCGGGGATTCCAGAGGACCTCAGCGGATGGCTCGAAGAGTACGACGCGGAGCTGTCCTGGGTTTTCGATATGGCGCCGGTGAGGGTGGCGCCGACGAAGAACGTGGTCGCACATGTCCAGGTGTACGGCCCTGCCGACGGTCCAGCCACAGCCCGGATGGCCGAGTGCACAGGGAGACCCCCCGGTGAGCTGCTGGCCATCGGGAAGCACTTCGTGAAGCCCGGCACCTATGAGTGGAACATCGGAAGGTACCTCTTGAGGGAATCCGTCACGTACATCCGGAGCCGGGGGAGGATCCCGGTCCTGGACCTCCACAGGGACGGGTTCCTTTCGAAGGAGTTCTACGAGAAGTTCGGGTTTCACGAGGCGGATTCGGGCGATCCGGGCGTCACTCCGATGGTCTACACCGGGTGACCCTGCTGTATCGCCCCGCGAGGCACCTCTCGACGACTCTCCCCTTCAGCGCTCCGAAGGCGCCCCGGCACCCTTAACGCACCCCTGACGGTCGAACGCCCGTGCGGCCCTGGTCGGGCCTGCCCGCAGGGCGGGAGCATGGCCGCAGGGCGCCGTCGGCGTGAGCCTCCGGATGGAGCGGGCTCTGCGGCGCCGCGAGGAGGAGTGCGTGATGGACGTGGTCACCCTGGACGCCGTTGCGGCGGGGATGGAGGGCGCCGTCGGCGGCAAGGCCGCCGGGCTGGGCGCGATGATCGCCCGGGGCGAGCGCGTCCCGCCGGGATTCTGCCTGACCACCGACTCCTTCACGGCCGGCGAGATCCCCGAGGACGCTCTGCTGGCGGCCTACCGCGACCTCGGCGGCGGGCCGGTCGCGGTGCGTTCCAGCGCCACCTCCGAGGACCTGCCCGAGGCGAGCTTCGCGGGGCAGCAGGAGACCTACCTCGACGTCGAGGGCGAGCGCGAGCTGGTGCAGGCGGTGCGGCGCTGCTGGGAGTCGCTGGAGACCGACCGCGCCCGCGCCTACCGCGAGGCCAACCTGCCGCCCGGCGCCGAAGCCCGCATGGCCGTGGTCGTGCAGCGCATGGTCGACGCCGCGAGCGCCGGGGTGCTGTTCACCGCCGACCCCACCACCGGCAGCCGCTCCCGCACCGTCGTCGACGCCGCACGCGGCCTGGGCACCGCCGTTGTCGACGGCAGCACCATCCCCGACCACTACGTCCTGGACGCCGACGGCGTCGCCGAGGCCCCCGACGACGGGTGCCTGTCGGCCGCGCAGGTGGAGGAGCTGCGCGCGGCCGGGGAGCGTCTGCAGCGCGCCTTCGGCGCGCCCCAGGACGTGGAGTGGGCCTACGACGGCGACGGCGTCCTGTGGCTGCTCCAGTCGCGCCCGATCACCGCGCTCTTCCCGCTGCCTTCCGCCCCTCGGCGTCCCGAACCCCGCCTGTACTTGGAGGTCGGCAACATCCAGGGCATGGTGCGGCCGTTCACCCCGATCGGCATGTCGCTGCTGGAGCAGGCCCTCGACCGGATGTTCGCGGTGGCGCGCCTGGATGACAGCGTCCGCGACGTCTTCGACATGGCCCCCATCGGCGGCCGGCTCTTCAGCGACGTCACCGGGTTGATGCGCAACCGGTGGACCGGCCCCAACCTGGCCGAGAGCATGGAGGTCTACGGCCCGCGCGTGCAGGCCGCCGTGCGGCGCATGCTGGAGGACCCCCGCTTCTCCGCCGATCGCGGTTCCGCGCCGCTGCCCGCGGCGGCGCTGCTGCGGCTGGCCCTGCGGTACGGGCCGCCGACCGTGCTCGCCTCCGCCGACGTCCTCGCCCGCCCGGAGGCGGCGCGCGCCCGCGCGGCCGAGGGCGTCGCGCAGCTCCGCCGGCACCGGGGACCGGGCCCCTCGGCCGACGCCTCCCAACGGCTGCGCTACATCGGCGAGGACGGCTTCGCCCGGATCTACGGTCCCGAGATCTTCAAGGCGGCGATGCCGACGATGGTCGGCGTGGTCCTGCCCCAGATCCTCCCCGCGCTGCTCAAGGGCATCGCCACAGCCGAGGAGGCGACCGCTGTACTGGCCGGTGCGCCGCACAACGTCACCACCGAGATGGACCTGGAGCTGTGGCGGCTGGCCGAGGGCGCCGCCGAGCACCGCGACCTGCTGACCGGCACCGACCCGGCCGAGTTGGCCGCGCGCTACCACGCCGGGACGCTGCCCGACATCGGTCTGGAGGGATTCCTCGACCGCTACGGCCACCGCGCCGGCGGGGAGATCGACATCGGCCTTCCGCGCTGGTCGGAGGACCCCGCGCCGCTGTTCGCCACCATCGCGAACTACCTGCGCCTGGACGACCCCGACCAGGCCCCGCCGCGGCGCTTCGCGCGCGCCGCCGCCAGGGCCGAGGCCGCCGTCACCGACCTGTCGCGGCGCGCCGTCGGCGCCCGTCCTGTGCGCGGGCGCGTGGCCGCGTTCCTGATGCGCCGCACCCGGGAGCTGGCGGGCATGCGGGAGTTGACGAAGTTCGCCTGGCTGATCCCCTACGCCGAGATGCGCCGGCAGCTGCTGCTGGCCGGCGCGGAGTTGGCCGAGCGCGGGCTGCTGGAGGCCGCGGAGGACATCGTGTTCCTCGGCCTCGACGAGGCCCGCGCCGCCGCCGACCGCGGCGTCGACCAGCGCGACCTCGTCGCCGAGCGCAAGGCCGTCCACACCCGCGAGCTGCGCCGCCGCCACGTCCCGGCCGCGCTGCTGTCCGACGGCACCGACGTCGAGGCGCTGGCCCCGCCGCTGCCCGCCTCCGAAGGGACGCTGACCGGGTCACCGGCCGCGACTGGCAAGGCCACCGGGCGCGCCCGTGTGGTCGTCGACCCCGCGGGCGCCCGGATCGAACCGGGCGAGATCCTGGTGGCCCCGACCACCGACCCCGGGTGGACCCCGCTGTTCATGACGGCCGGCGGCCTGGTCACCGAAACCGGGTCGGTGGTCGCCCACGGGCCCACGGTGGCCCGCGAGTACGGCATCCCGGCCGTGATCTGCCTCCCGCGGGCCACCGAGACGATCTCCACGGGCGATCTGATCACGATCGACGGCGGCACCGGTCGCGTGGTCTTCGAGCCGGAGGGGTGACGGGCGGCCGCTCGCCCGGCAGGCGCTTATCCGGTCAGTCGGTCGTCTTTGAGGGCGGCGATGAAGGCGTTCCAGGAGGCGGCGGGGAAGGAAAGGTGGCCCAGTTCCCGGTTCCGGGTGTCGCGGACGTGGACCTGGTGTCTGGTGTCAGCGACTTCGACGCAGTCGCCTCCTTGGTTTCCGCTGTAGCTGCTCTTGCGCCAGCCGGAATCATTGAGTTTCATTCTCGTATTTTTCCTTGTACTGGCGAATGAATTCGCCGGACTCGTCTGGGGGGAGCGCAGCCGAGCGTAGTGCACCGAAGCGCAATGCACATTGCGAGACTTCGTCGCTGTCGGTGATCACCTGGCCGGTTCCCGGAACTTCCGCGTAGGCCACGGTCTCGCCGTTGCTCATGTCCAACACCTTGAACGCGCCGTCCATCGCTGCGTGTGCGCCCTGTGCGAAGGGAAGGACCTGAAGTCGGATGAAGGGCATAGCGGCGATCTCCAAGAGGCGACCGAGCTGCTCGGTCATGATCTCAGCCGACCCCACCGGGCGGCGGAGTACCCCCTCGTCGATCACGACCCACAGCAGCGGAGGATGCTTGCGCTGGAGCAACGTCTGCCGCTCAAGTCGAACTGCAAGCAGTCGGCTGTTCTCTTCTTCTGCTTTGGGCGGCCAGCCGGCACCGAGGACGGCGCGAGCATAATCCTTCGTTTGGAAGAGGCCGGGGACAGCTTGGAGTTGGAAGTCGTGGATGGCCCGGGCTTCTGCCTCCAAGTCGATGAATTTCTTGAACCAATGCGGATACGCGTCCTGGGCACCCGGCCACAGCCGAGCGAGCGTGCCGTTGGCCCTGAGTACCTGGTCGGCCTTCTCGGCGAACTCTTTCCGCGGAGACCGCTCCGCGCGCTCGATCGCCCCCAGCATCTGGTGCGACACCAAAGTGGCTTTGGCGAGTTCGCGCTGGGACATGTCGGCCGATCGCCGCAACCTGTGCAGTTCGCTGCCGAACTGTACGAGCGCTGCCCGCTCCGCCATCTGCGCATCCTGGCTCATGGCTACAGTTGACCACTTATTACTACACCGCGCCACCTGTTTCCACAAGAAACTGCACGCCATGGCCATACAAGGACGGACCCAAGATTGAGTGGCACTGTGGCCATCTGAAGTCGGCAGCTGAAGTCGAGCACCCGCCTCAGACACAAGCGGCCCTGGCCAGTGCGGAATCACTGACCAGGGCCTTAGCCCACGACCTGAAACAGCAGGTGAGGACTCATGTCCAACGCTATCGCCCCCGAACCCCGACTTTCACGGCGCTTCCGGCTGCGGCGGTGCGCATTCCGGTTCGACGGCCGGACGCACTGCGTCAAGGCGGCGCGGACGTGGCTCGACGCCCGGATGAAGGTCGCCGGCGTTCCCCCGGAAACCGCCGACACGGCCGCGCTGCTGCTGTCCGAACTCGCCACGAACGCCGTGCTCCACACGCCCAGCGGGGACGTCGGCGGGCGGTTCGCCGTCCGGGCGTACTTCCTCCCCGGGCGGCTGCGCGTGGAGGTTCGCGACGAGGGCGGCCTCCTGAGCCCGCTGCCGCCCACCGCGTCGGCTCCCGACCCCGACGCCGAGCACGGGCGCGGGCTGCTTCTGGTCGCGACGCTCGCCCAGCGGTGGGGCCGTTTCACGTCCGGGCGGGGACCGGGGATGTACTTCGAGCTGCGCTGGGCTGCCGCCCCCGCCGCCTCGGCGCTGCCGCGCCGCGAGGAGGTGCGGCCATGACCCCCGCCGCGCACACGGCCGCCCTGACAGCGCACCCCGCGATCGCCCCGGAGGAGCGTGCGGCGGCCGCCCATCCACTGGCGCGGCTGCGCCGGGCGTACCGTCCCTACGGCTGGACCGTCTGGTACGGCGCCGCCACCGGTCAGTACTGGGCCGCCCACACCGCGGCCATGGTGCTGGTGTGCGGCGACGGCGAGGCCGAGCTGGCCGCGGCGATCACCCGCTTCCGGCCGAACCGGCCGCCTTCACCTCCGGCCGCCGTCCCCGCCCGGTGCCGCATGCCCTCCCGCATCCCGCCGAACGTGCCCTCGCCCCGCCGGTGGCCGGGCGCGGGCTGACCGTCGGCCCGCGGAGTCGTCGTCGGCGGCGCCGGTCGTGGACGGGGGAGTGGCCGGTACGGTGTGCACGCGGTCGTGCAGCTCGGCGCCGAGCGCCTCGGTGACAACCACGACCGCTCCCACCTCCTCGCAGTGCCCGAGCAGCGCCTCGGCGCCTACCCGACTGCGCAGCGGCCGCTACTTGGCGACGAACGGCACCAGCGCGGAGTTCACCTCCGCTGCGTGGGTCCACAGCAGCCCGTGCGGGGCGCCGTCGACCTCGACGTACTCCGCCTCGGGCAGTGCCTGGCGGAAGCGGCGGCCGGTGGCGTCGACGGGCAGGATCTGGTCGCCGCTGCCGTGCAGGATCAGCACGGGCTTCCCGCATGCCCGCACCGCCTCGACGTCGCCGCGGAAGTCCTCGATCCAGGCGGAGACGACAGCGTAGGCGGCCACCGGCGCGCTGGAGACCGCGGTGTTCCAGTTGGCGTCGACGACCTCCTGGCTGATCCGGGAGCCCAGGGTCTCGTCGAGGTTGTAGAAGTTCCGGAAGAACTGCGTGTACCAGGCGTAGCGGTCAGACCGCGCGGCCTGCTCGATCCCCTCGAAGACCTCGCGCGGCACCCCGCCGGGGTTGTCGTCGGCCTGGACGAGGTAGGGCTCCAAAGACGCGAGGAAGGCCAGTTTGGCGACCCGGTCGGCGCCGTAGCGGTTGACGTAGCGGGCCAGCTCTCCCGTGCCCATGGAGAACCCGACCAGGACGACGTCGGTCAGGTCGAGGGTCTCCAGAACGGTGTTCAGGTCGGCGGCGAACGTGTCGTAGTCGTAGCCGGTGCCGACCTTGCTGGAGCCGCCGAAGCCGCGCCGGTCGTAGGTGATGACGCGGTACCCCGCCGCGATCAGCTCGCGGGCCTGCAGCTCCCAGGAGGAGCCGTCCAGCGGGTAGCCGTGGATGAGCACCACGGGCTGCCCGGAGCCGTGGTCCTCGTAGTAGAGCTCGATGGTGCTGCTGTTCTCCTGGCCGACGGTGATGAACGACAAGGCGGTCTCCCTGGAAGCAGGGGAGAACGATCGTTCTCCCTCTACCCGAAACAGTAGTCCTCGCGGGCGAGGACGCACAGCCCTCCGCCCCGGCGGCAGCGCTGCGAGCCCGGAGCCGACCGCGGAGTTCGTCGCGGCGGCGCTGCTGCGCTTCCTGCACCTGCTCGCGGTGTTCGCGGGCCTGGTGCTGATGTTCACCCCCTCGGCCGGCGCCCACTTCCGCGCCGACAACCGGGCGCCGGGGGTGGGTGCGGCCGTGCTGCGTAGCGCGGTTGCGGGCTCCGCGGTCCGAGTCGGCATTCGGATTCGCCCGCGGAACGCCCCTTGACACTCTCCCGGCTGCGGGGCAATATCGAGAAAATATTTTCAGCCAACCGACCCGTTCAACGACGACAGGTAATGTTAGCGCTAACAATCGAATAGGAAATCCCCGGGACGAGTGTGCCTAACGCGCACTGCGCCCCGGGAGGAATGGCGATCGTCGTCGCGGATTCTCATCGCCTGCGCGGTCTGGCGACCCCGCCCTCGGTTCGCCGGATTCTTGTCGCCCTTTTTCGCGCACCGTCCATTACACACCGTCGGAACCGCGTTCCGCTCCGCGCTCGCCGCTGCTGTACACGGCCGCAGCGGAGGCCGCGGTCCCCGACCCCGACCGAATCCCCCGCAGCCGCCGGAGCCCCCGCCGGCGGTACACCCCCTCGGAGGAGACTTGCGAGCGAACCGAAGGAGACCGGCGGGCACCGCGTGTGCGCTGCTCGCCGGCCTGCTGTGCGTCGTGCCGACGGCGGTCCCCGCCTCGGCCGCGACCGATTACGGCATCGACATCGACACCTCCGCCACCGGCCCGCAGATCAGCGACCGGATGTACGGAATCTTCCTCGAAGACATCAACCACGCGGCCGACGGCGGGCTCTACGCCGAACTGGTGCAGAACCGCTCCTTCGAATACAGCACCGCCGACAACGAGAACTACACGCCCATGACCGCCTGGGAGGAGGTCGCCATCGGAAACGCCCCGGGCAACGCCGAAGTCGTGAACGACGACGGCCGGCTCCACGAGCGGAACCGCAATTACCTCCATCTGGCTCTGCCCGCCGACGGCGGCGAATACGGCGTGGTCAACAGCGGATACTCGACCGGAATCACCGTCGCCGAAGGAAAGAAGTACGACTTCTCGGTGTGGGCCAAGGCGCCCGGAAACGCCGCGGCGCCCCTGACCGTCCGCTTGCGCGATGCCCAGGGCGAGCCCCTCGCCGAGCAGCTGAGGATCGAAACCGACAAGGGCGGCTGGACCCGGTACACCGGCACGCTGACCGCGACCTCCTCCAGCACCACCGGTCGGCTGTCGGTCACCGGCAGCGGCGGGGGATCGCTGAGCCTGGACATGGTCTCGCTGTTCCCGCGCGACACCTTCAAGGGCCGCGACAACGGCCTGCGCGCCGACATCGCCGAGAAGATCGCCGCGCTCGACCCCGGTTTCGCCCGCTTCCCCGGCGGCTGCCTGGTCAACACCGGAAGCCACGAGGCCTACGAAGGCCCCGACTGGCCGCGCGAGCGCTCCTACCAGTGGAAGGACACGGTCGGCCCGGTCGAGGAGCGTGCGACCAACCACAACTTCTGGGGCTACAACCAGTCCTACGGCCTGGGCTACTACGAGTACTTCCAGTTCGCCGAGGACCTCGGCGCCATGCCGCTGCCGGTCGTGCCCGCCCTGGTCACCGGCTGCGGCGAGGACGAGGCCACCGACGACCCCGAGCTGCTGCAGCGCCACATCCAGGACACCCTGGACCTGATCGAGTTCGCCAACGGGCCGGCGGACTCCGAATGGGGCGGCGTGCGTGCCGAGATGGGCCACCCCGAGCCGTTCGGCCTGACCCACGTGCAGGTCGGCAACGAGGAGAACCTGCCCGACGCGTTCTTCGACAGGTTCCTGCGGTTCCGCGACGCCATCGAGGAGGAGTATCCCGGCATCACCGTGGTCGGCAACTCCGGTCCGTCCTCCGGCGGCACCGTCTTCGAGCGCGCCTGGGACCTCAACCGCGAGCACGGCGTGGCCATGGTCGACGAGCACTACTACAACTCGCCCGAGTGGTTCCTGGCCAACAACGACCGTTACGACTCCTACGACCGCGAGGGCCCCGACGTCTACCTGGGCGAGTTCGCCTCGCAGGGCAACCGGTTCTCCAACGCTCTGGCGGAGGCCGCCTACATGACCGGGCTGGAGCGCAACGCCGACGTGGTCAAGATGGCCTCCTACGCCCCGCTGCTCGCCGCCGAGTGGGACACCCAGTGGACCCCCGACCTGATCTGGTTCGACAACAGCACCAGCTGGGGTTCGGCCAACTACGAGGTGCAGCGGCTCTTCTCCGCCAACACCGGCGACCGTGTGGTGCCCAGCACCGCCACCGGCACTCCCGGTGTCGGCGGGCCGATCACCGGCGCAGTGGGGCTGTCCACCTGGAACACCAGCGCCGAGTACGACGACGTCCGCGTGACCTCCGCCGACGGCGAGACGCTGCTGGCCGACGACTTCTCCTCCGGCGCCGACCAGTGGTCCCACACCACCGACGCCGGGAACTGGGCCGTCGAGGACGGCGCCTACGTGCAGACCGAGACCTCCGGCGAGAACACCATGGTCACCGCCGGAGACTCCGACTGGAACGACTACGACCTGGAGGTGACCGCCACCAAGCGCGAAGGCGCCGAGGGCTTCCTCGTCGGGTTCGGAGTCCAGGGGACCGGGGACTACTACTGGTGGAACCTCGGCGGCTGGAACAACACCCAGTCCGCGGTGGAACGCGCCTCCGACGGCGCGAAGAGCCTCGTCGTCGCCGACGACACCACCGTGGAGGCCGGCCGCGCCTACGACGTCCGCATCGAGGTGCGCGGCCGCGAGGTCACCCTCTACCTCGACGGCGAGGAGTGGAACAGCTTCACCGCGCCCACACCCGAGCCGTTCCGCCAGGTGGTCGCACGCGACGAGCAGACCGGCGAACTCATGGTCAAGGTCGTCAACGCCCAGGACGAAGCGGCCCGGACGTCGGTCGACCTCGGCTCGGCCCGGGTGGAGCCCACCGCCGAGGCGACCGTCCTGCAGGCCGACCCGGGAGCCCGGAACACGGCGGCCGACCGGCCCGTCAGCCCGGAGACCTCCACGGTCGAGGGCGTGGACAGCACCTTCACCCACACCTTCCCGGCGCACTCGATCACCTTCATGCGCCTGACACCGCAGGACTGAGTCCACCGACCCCGCTCGCCGGGCACCGGGCAGGAGCCGGTGCCCGGCGAGCGGCCCGTCCCGGCGCCGCGGACATCGAGGACGCCCCGGCGCCCGCCCGCCACGGCACTCAGCCGCCGTGGCTCCGGGGGCGCGCGGCCATCGCCTCGACGCCCGCCATGAGCAGGTCGAGGCCGAAGTCGTAGGAGGAATCCGGGTCCTCGCACGCGCTCAGGGGGGCGGCCGCCTCGACGAGGTGCGGATAGCGCGCGGGCGGCAGCGACTCCAGGAAGGCCCGGGCGCGCCTGCGCTCGTCCGCGGTGTCGTCGGGTGCTTCCGGCGCCGCGCCTGCGCGCACTCGGACGACGAGGTCGGTGACGGTGCTCAGCGCGTGTCGGGCGATCTGGGTCGCTTCGGCCGGTGAGAAGCCCGCGTACCGGAGGACGGCGAGCATGGCCTCGATCGTGCGCAGGCTGCTCTCGGAGGCGGTGCTGCGCGTAGCGAGCAGGGGAGCGGCGGCGGGGTGGTCGCGCAGCACCGCGACCATCGCCTCCAGCAGCGTTCGCAGCTGCCGCTGCCACGCCTCGGAGGAGGCCACCGCCGGGTCGATCTTCTCGTAGAGCCGGTCGACCATGCCGTCCAGCAGTTCGCCTTTGCTGCGGAAGTGCCAGTACAGCGCCATGGGGGTGACCCCGAGCTCCTGCGCCAGCCGGCGGATCGTCACCGCCTCCAAACCCGCCGAATCGGCGAGCGCGAGCGCTCCCTCGGCCACCGCCCGAGGTGTGAGCGCCGTCCGGTCCGCTGCGTCTGTGCGCTTGCGCTGAGCCATCGATTGACGATCGTACAGCGTACAGTCTAGCGTTCGAATTGTACTAAGTACATGTACGGTGTTCTTAGGGAGGGCGTGGACAGGACGATGGACATGAGCCTGAAGAGATGGTTCTACCGGGGCGGGCGCCCCAACCGCGCGGCGCGCGCGATCGACGGGTGGACCGCCGCGCTCTACGCGCGGGGAATCGCCCCGGACCGCCTGGTCGTACTGGAGGTCGCCGGCAGGCGCACGGGCAGGACCGCCACGACGCCGCTGGTGATGGCCGCGGTGGACGGCGAGCGCCACCTGGTGTCGATGCTGGGCGAAGGATCGAACTGGGTGCGCAACGTCCGAGCGGCCGGCGGCGCCGCGGTGCTGCGCCACGGCCGCCGCGAGGAGGTGCTCCTCGAAGAGATCGCAGCGGAGCACCGCGCGCCGGTGCTGAAGGCCTATCTGCGGCGGGCGCCCAACGCCCGAGCGCACCTGCCCGTCGGCCCGGACGCGCCGCTGGCGGAGTTCGCACACGTGGCCCACCGGTTCCCCGTGTTCCGCGTAACGGCCCCGCCTGCAAGGGCGGCTGCCGGCGGCGAACCGTAAAACAGGAATCCGATACCGCCCATGACCCGAGTTCCGGAGCTCGGCGCTTCCGGGAATCGGCGAATCCGCGCACGGTACGACCGCCCGTGGTTCGTTCAATCTCCGAACGCGGGTGAAAACCTGAGCCCTGCCTTCGCCTTGATCTATCGCGCGGATTTCACCGCTGTGGCGCCCGGGGGCGGTGGAAACCGCGCGATAGGCGGCGGGCGGTCGGGCCGGTGAGCGCGGCTCAGGAGGCGGTGTCGCCGGCTACCGAGGTGAGGTAGGCGTCGGTGCTGTCGGCGTCCATGAACCAGTGCTGGAAGTCGGTGGGGTCGGTGTAGCCCTTGGCGAACCGGTAGGCGACCGTGTCGTTACGGGCCGCGGTGGCCAGGACGCGCTGGACGTGGTCCGGCAGCGGGCCCAGCATCATGTTGGTGAAGTCGGTGACGTGGCGCGCGTAGGACCAGTAGGCCTCGAAGGTCTGCTGCATCCACTGCGGGTCGAAGGGCCGGTCGCCGCGCTCCAGGATGGCCCGGTGGTAGATGTCGGCGCAGTGCGCGGCGTTGTTCGCCCCTTGGCCGGTCACCGGGTCGTTGGCGACGACGACGTCGGCCATGCCCAACACGTGGGAGGTGGCCGAGAGCCGCCCGACCGGCTGGCGTACCACCGGAGCGTAGCCGCCGACGAGGGTGCTGCGCTCGTCGGTGGGCTGGGCGTCCACGGCGCGCTCGTACTCCCAGGGAACGTAGCGCCGCATCAGCTCCAGGGTGCGTTCGAGGTGCGCCTCGGGGCCGGGGCGGTCGTCCCAGCAGTCCAACGGCCCGCCGGGAACCGCCTCCCACAGCAGGATGTCGGCGTGGCCCGTGGTGGTCATGCCCGGCATGAAGAACAGCTCGCCGATGCCGGGGAACGCGGCAATGCGCACGTGGTGCTCGGGGTAGTCGGGCCGCGGCGTCATGCCGCGCACGTAGATGCAGGAGAGCTTGCGCTGCAGTGTGTCGTAGGGGGAGCGGGAGGCGTCGCGCTCGAAGACGTCGACCAGGTCGCCCTTGCCCGCGGCGATGACGGTCAGGTCGTAGAGCGCCGTCAGCCCCTCCAGCTCGGAGGTCATGGCGCCGTGGTAGACGACCTCGCCGCCGCGCTTCTCGAACAGCTCCAGCCAGCCCGCCATCTTCACCCGCTGGTCGACCGACTGCGCGTAGGAGTCCCAGCGGCCGACGAAGCCGAACGCGATGTCGCCGGGCGGGTCCGATACGGTCACGCGCTGGGCGACGATCCGCGGAGCCTGGTCCTCCCACAGGTTGAGGCCGTGCCGGCGCTCGACGTCCAGGGCCGGATAGAACATGCACTGGGTCGACATGACACGACCGCTGCGGATCTCCTCGGGGGTCCGCGCCGACATGACGGTGACCTCGTAGCCCGCGTTCTGCAGGCTCAACGCGAGTTGGAGTCCGGCCTGTCCGGCGCCGACGATGAGGATTCTGCGCATTGCCGCCTCTCTTGGTTCCCTGGATACGGCTGGTGTGGACTAATGCACGGCGCGCCGGTCCTCGGCCCGGCCCTGCCGCGGGGGAGCGGTGCGGCGCATCGTGTGGGTCAGCGAGGCCGTGAGCGTCTCCACCACCGACCGCCGGTCCCGCGCGTCGCAGGCCACCATCGGCACGTCGGGGGAGAGCTGGAGCGCATCGCGCACATCGGCCGGGTCGTGGCTCTGCTCGCCGTCGAAGAGGTTCACGGCGACGATGAAGGGGACGTCGGAGTCGTTCTCGAAGTAGTTGACCGCGGCGAAGGACACGTCCAGCCGGCGGGTGTCGACGAGGACGACGGCCGCGCTGGCGCCGCGGCACAGGTCGTCCCACATCGGCCAGAAGCGTGCCTGTCCGGGAGTGCCGAAGAGGTACAGCACGAGGTCCTCGGACATGGTGATGCGGCCGAAGTCCATCGCGACGGTCGTCGTCATCTTCCCGTCTCCGCCGGTCTCGGGATCGACGGTGCGGGAGGCCTGGGTCAGCCATGCCTCGGTGTTGACCGGCGGGATCTCCGACACAGCACCGACCATGGTGGTCTTCCCGGTGCCGAATCCGCCGGCGACGACGATCTTGGCCGAGGCCAGCTGCGGCGTCCGGTCAGGCGAGTTCGTAAAGCCCATCGATGACTCTCTTCAGCAACCGGGGGTCGTAGGGGGAGGAGTAGGCGTCGGGGTTGACGATCAGCCGCTCTCGGGCGGCCATGTCGCCGATGAGCACACGTGTGACCCCCAGTGACACCCCGCAGTGCGCCGACAGCTCGGCGACCGACTGCACCGCCGAGCGCGCGCGCTCGTACAGGGCGCGGGCCTCGGGCGGCAGCCGCTGCGAATAACCGGGATCGTAGTCGGGCACCGCGATCAGGGTGTGGACGAACAGGCGGTGTCGCGTGCGGGTGCGTCCGCCGGTCAGAACATAGGGGCGCACCCATGGATTGACCGTCATAGTGGCTCTTTCGCTGTGGTTGGAGCCGGACTCACGACGCGCCCCGGCTCATGGACAGTCCGCGCAGGTCGTCGCGCATCTGGGGGGTCAAGACGTGGCCGACGCTCTGGACGAGCTGGGTCATGCGGTGGGCGACGACGCCCAGGTTCGCCCCGTCGCGGACGAGGACGGCCAGCCCTGCCAGGCTGCCGATGCCCATGAACAGGAAATGCCCGGCCGGGAACTTCAGCATCACCTGGTCGCACCCGGGCTCGCCCACCTGGTGGGCGATGTTGGTGCCGAGGCTGATGAGTCCGCTGATCATGGCCGCCATGGGATCGGCCGTGTCGGCGGGTATGTCGCCGGAGGTGATCAGCGGCAGGCCGTCGGAGGAGACGATCAGCGCATGCGAGACCCCGGGGGTCTGCGCGGTGAAGTCGTCGAGCAGCCAGCCGAACTCCTGGGGATTGCGCGGCTGGGCGGTGCCACCGTTCATCGCCCCTCCTCCTCGTCGTCGGTGTGCCCGCCTGCGGGCGGTGTGGTGTCGTGGCCGGTGGCGGACGCGCCGGCCGAGAAGGCGCTGAGGTCGTCGGCGAACGACGCGCCGCCGTCGCCGCCTGCGCCGCCGGTCCCGCTGGACGCGCTCTCGCCGCCCGGGGGGCGCAGCGAGCCGCGATCGTCGTCGCGGCGCAGGCTTTTGCGCTCGCGGCGCGGGAGGCCGCCGGCGGTGGGCCGCTGGGGCGGGGCGGGTTCGGGCGGCGGAGCGCTGTCCGGACCGATGGGGCCGGGCGCCAGGCTCAGGTGGGGCGGCCGGGCCGCGGCGTCGGCCGCTGCGGGTGCCGGGCGCTCGGCCTGCGGCCGCCCTTCGCCGGCCATCTCGCCCACGGCCGGGGCGCTCGCCGGCGGATCGCAGACCAGGTGCGCGGGCAGGGACAGCACCGCCGTGGTGCCCGACGGCCGTGCGGAGTCGGACGCGGGGCGGCTGCTGAAGGTGACCGAGGCGCCGTGGCGGTGCGCCAGCCGGTGCACGACGGGAAAGCCGGTGTGCCGGGCCGCGTGCGAGTCCAGCGGAGGGACGCCGCCGCTCATCGTCGCGTTGAGAGCACGCACATGGGCCTCGCCGAGACCGATCCCGGAGTCGGAGATGCGTACGATCACGCCGCCGCTCTCCGTGGGGTGGACGCCGACGTCGACGGTGCCGGGCGAGTAGCGCGCGGCGTTGTCGAGGAGCGGGGCGACCATCGAGGCCACGTCGTCGGCTGCGTAGGAGGGCACCGCCAGCTCGGCCACGCTGGCGATGCGCACTCGCGAATAGGACTCGATGGAGGAGGCCGCCATGCGGACGACGTCCAGCAGCGACGTGGCGTCGCCGCCGGTCTCGCTCTCGTCGCTGTCGACCAGTACACGCAGCTCGCGAGCGGTGCGCCGGATCATGGTCAGGGCGTGGTCCACCTCGTAGAGCCGCTTGAGGCGCTCCGGATCGTCCTCGTCCTGCTCCAGCCGGTCGACCTCGTGGCGCTGCTGTTCGGCCAGGACCAGCACCTGCATGGCGAACCGGTCCATGAGCCCGGTGAGGGGAGCGGTCGGATCGGGGGCGGCCCCTCCCGCCTGAGCGGGTGCGGGCTGCGGCGCGGGCTGCGGCGCGGAATGCCCGGCGGTCGGTGCCGCGGCGGGGGGCGGTGGAGGGGCGGGCGCCGCGGCGGAACCGGGGTTCGCCGGGGCGGGAGGCGCGGGCGCGGCGTCGCGGCGGCGCCTGAGCAACCTGATCATGATCGTTTTCCCAGGGGAGGATGGGACGATTCCATTGCGGAACTCGGCGGCGTATCGGTGGCGGATTCCGTTTCCGGTCGGAGTTCGGGAAGTGGAGGCACCGGCGCTCGCGCGCTCCGCTACCGGCATGGGCCGAGATCGCAGCGAGGCGGGGAGGGGCCGTTGCTCCGTGCTCGGCAAGGGTTCCACAACTCGGCGCGCACGAGAAGCTGCAGTGTCGCGATTGTGGATCTATGCGACCGAAGAAGAATAGATCGTGCAATATCCCGATTGCCCGATATCGAGTCGCCGGCCGCGACGATCTTCCGTCCTCCTTCGGATTCGTGCGGTTCCGGTTTCCACCTGGGGATTCACCACGCGCCTGAGCGTGCCGCCGAATCCGGAGCCGTCGTTTCCGGCACCGAAGAATGCGCGGTGAGCGCGGCCGGGAGGCGGCGGCCGACCGTCGCCCCGCACCGCCGCCCGAACCACGCGGACCCGCGTTCCGTGCCCGAAACCCAGCGGCGGCACGCCCCGCTCCGTCCTCCGCGGGCCGCAGCCGGCCGGCGCGCCGCACGCGATGCGGCCTCGGCCGGGTCCCTACGCGAGCGCTTCCGGCCCCGGCGCGGCGGGGCGGTCCGAGAGGTCCTCGCCGACGAGGCGACCGCCGGTCAGGCGAAGGCGGTGGTGGGCCCGGCGCGCGGCCTGGGGGTCGTGCGTGGCGTGGACGACGGTGACGCCCTGTGCGTGCAGTTCCTCCAGGATCTCGGGGATCTCCTGCCGAGTCGCGGCGTCCAGGCCGGTGGCGGGCTCGTCCAGCAGCAGGAGATCCGAGCGCTGGGCCAGTCCTTGGGCGAGGAGGGTGCGCTGGCGCTGGCCGCCGGAGAGGGAGCCCAGCGGGCGGGCGGACAGTCCGGCGATGCCCAGGCGCTCCATGCAGACCGCGACGACCTCCCGGTCGCGGGCGGTGAGCCGCCGCCACGGCCCCCGGTGCGCCCAGCGGCCCATGGCGACGGTGTCGCGCACGGTCACGGGCAGGGCGTCGGATACGGCGCTGTGCTGAACGACCAGAGCCGGGCGCGCGTCGTGGAAGCGCTCGACGGTACCCGAGGCGGGGGAGTGCACTCCTGCGAGGACGCCCAGAAGCGTGGACTTGCCCGAGCCGTTGGCGCCCAGCAGCGCCGTCACACTGCGCGCCGGAATCCGGGCGCAGACCTCGTGCAGGACCGTCGTGGGGCCGTAGGCGGCGCTGACCCCGTGCAGTGCCACGGCGGCGTGTGTGCTGCGCACCACTTCACCTCCACATTGACAATGATAATCATTTTCATTGTACGGTCATCCCCATGGATTGGTTGACCGAACCGTTCGCCGTGGCCTTCGTCGCACGGGCGCTGTGGGCCGGGGTCCTGGTCTCCGGCGCCTGCGCGCTGGCGGGGACCTGGGTGGTACTGCGCGGCATGGCGTTCCTCGGCGACGCGATGTCGCACGGGATGCTGCCCGGGGTGGCGTTGGCCTCGCTGCTGGGCGGAAGCCTGTTCCTGGGCGCGGCGGCCAGCGCGATCGCGATGGCACTGGGAGTCGCCGCCGTGACCCGCTGGTCCCGCCTGTCCCAGGACACCGGCATCGGGCTGCTGTTCGTCGGAATGCTCGCGCTCGGCGTGATCATCGTGTCCTACGCGCAGTCCTTCGCGGTCGACCTCACCGGTTTCCTCTTCGGCGACGTCCTGGCCGTGCGCACTGGCGACCTCGCGGTCCTCGCCCTGTCGGCCGGCGCGGCCGCGATCGTCGCCCTGCTGGGCCACCGCGCCTTCGTCGCCCTGGCCTTCGACCCCCGCAAGGCCCGCACCCTGGGGCTGCACCCGCGCCTGGCCCACACCGCGATGCTCGGTCTGATCACCCTCGCGATCGTCGCCTCCTTCCACGTCGTGGGGACCCTGCTCGTCTTCGGCCTGCTCATCGCGCCCCCGGCGGCGATGGCGCTGTGGGCGCGGCGCATCCCGGTGATCATGCTCGGCTCGGCGGTGCTCGGCTCGACCGCGACCTTCGCCGGCCTGCTCGCCTCCTGGCACCTGGGCACCGCGGCCGGCGCGACGATCGCGGCGATCGCGGTGGCCCTCTTCTTCCTCTCCGCCGTCGCCGCCCGCGTGCGCGACCTGCGCCCCGGCACCGCCGCGCGCTCCCAGTCGCGCGCCGGACCCGAGCCGTCCCCCGAAACCGCGTCCCCCCGATCCGCCCCGGAACCCGAACAGGAGCACGAGTTCACACGATGATGTTCGCCAGCAGAACACGAACGGCCCTGGCATGGGCCGCAGGGGGGTTGCTGGCCGCCGGCTGCGGCACCGGCGGCCCACCGCCCTCCGAGGATGCCGAGGCCCGACCGCACGGCCACGTCGACGGTGCCCAGGAGACCGCCCAACCGCAGTGGCGCCTGGTCGCGGCCGACACCGGCGACGGCTCCCTGCACCTGATCGACCCCGCGACCGAGGAGGTGACCGGCCTCGGCACCGCACCCGGCATCCAGGAGGCCGCGACCGACGGCCGGTTCGCCTACCTCGGCGCCGGCGACACGGTGACGGTCCTGGACAGCGGCACCTGGGCCGTCGACCACGGCGATCACGCGCACTACTACCGCGCCGAGCCGGCGATCCTCGGCGAGGTCGAGGCGGGCGGCGGCCTGCGGGCCGCCGGTGACACGGCGGTCACCGCGCTCGCCTCGGACGCCGGCGCCGGGATCCTCGACCGCGCCGCCCTGGAGGACGGCGACATCGCCCGCGCCGTCGCCATCCACGGCGGCGGAGCGCTCCTGCCCCGCGGCGAGCGGTTGGTGGCGGCCGACGCCGGCGGCGCCGTGCGCGTCCTCGACCGCGAGGGCGCCCCCGTCGGCACCCTCGACGCACGGTGCCCCGACCCCCGCGGCCAGGCCCTGACCCGGCGCGGAGCCGTCATCGGCTGCTCGAACGGAGCCCTGCTGGTCACCGGCGAGGGCGACTCCCTGGACGCACGCACGATCGCCTACCCCGACGGCGGCGCCGACCCGGTCGCCGCGTTCCACCACCGCCCCGGCGCGCCGGTGCTCGCGGGCAGGGCAGGCGACGAGGGCGTGTGGGTACTCGACGCCGGGGCCGGGGAGTGGACCCTGCTGGAGACCGGACCGGCCGCCGCGGTCAGCGCCGCCGGCGAGGACCTGCCGGTGCTGGTCCTGGGCGAGGACGGGCGGCTGCGCGCCTATGACCCCGAATCGGGCGAGCAGACCGCCCAGAGGCGCCTCATGGAGGGGGCCGGCGCGCGCGGCGCGCCCGAGCCGGTCATCCGCATCGACACCGGCCGCGCCTATGTCAACGATCCCGCGGCCGACGCGGTCTACGAGATCGACTACAACGACGACCTGCGCCTGGCCCGCACCTTCGAACTCGGCTTCAGCCCCGACGTCATGGTGGAGACGGGGTGGTGAGCGCGATGCCGACGGACCCCCGATCCCGGCCGCGCCCCCTGAGCCGCGCTGCGGTCGTCCTGCCGGCGCTGCTGCTCGCGCTCACCCCCGCCGTGTCCGGATGCGCGGCCTTCGGCGCGGAGCGCTCCGGCATCGTCGTGACCACCAACATCCTCGGCGACATCACCCGCAACGTCGTCGGCGACCAGGCCGAGGTCACCGTCCTCATGCAGCCCAACGCCGACCCGCACTCCTTCGGCGTCTCCGCCCAGCAGGCGGCGGGACTCCACGACGCCGAGCTGATCGTCTACAACGGCCTCGGCCTGGAGGAAGGGGTACTGCGCAACGTCGCGGCCGCCGAGGACGTCGGCACCCCCGCTCTGGCGGTCGCCGAGGGAGTCGAGCCGATCGAGTTCACCCGAGGCGACACCGCCGGACAGCCCGACCCGCACTTCTGGACCGACCCGGTACGCGCGGGCGAGGCCGCGGACCTCATCGCCGAAACCGTGATCGACGAGGTCGGCGGCGCCGACGCCGCGGCGGTGCGCGCCAACGCCGAGGACTACCGCGCCCACGTCGACCGGCTGCACGAGCACGCCCGGCAACGCTTCGCCGACATCCCCCGGGAGCGGCGCAAGCTGGTCACCAACCACCACGTCTTCGGCTACCTCGCCCGGCGCTACGGCTTCGAGGTCGTCGGCGCGGTCGTGCCCAGCGGCACCACGCTGGCCTCGCCCAGCAGCGCGGATCTGAAGTCCCTCGCCGACACCGTGCGCGAGGCCGGGGTTCCGGCGATCTTCGCCGACTCCTCCCAGCCCGACCGCCTCGCCCGGGTGATGGCCGACGAGGCCGGCGTCGACGTCGCGGTCGTGGCGCTGTTCTCCGAGTCCCTGACCGCGAAGGGCGGGGGAGGCGCCACCTACCTGGAGATGACCCGGCACAACACCGACGCCATCGCCGAGGGCCTCACCGGATGAGCGCCCCGGCGACCCGTCCGCCCCCGAGGACCGCCCCGGCGGCTCCGCCCCCCACCCGGCTCCACTCGACGGAAACGGAAGGCACGTATGCGCACCAACCCCCACCGATCCCGCCCGCGCCGTGAACGGTCCGCGCTGTCCGTCCTCGCGGCGCTGAGCCTCACCGCCACGGCGTGCGGCTCAGCGGCCGGCGAGGACCCGGCCGGCGGCGAGTCCCCAGGCGGCGCCGAGGTCGCCGACGCGCTCGTCGCCACCTACGACGGCGGACTCCTCGTCATCGACGGCCGCACGCTCGACGTCGTCGAGGACATCCCGCTGGAGGGCTTCACCCGGCTCAACCCCGCAGGCGACGGGCGCCACGTGCTGGTGTCGACCTCCACCGGATTCCGCGTCCTCGACGCCGCGGGCGCCGAACTCACCGACGACGAGTTCGAGGCGCCCGAACCCGGCCACGTCGTGCACCACGCGGGAAAGACGGTGCTGTTCTCCGACGGAACCGGCGGGATCACCGTCTTCGACCCCGGCGAGCTGAGCCGGGGCGGCCTGCCCGAGACCGAGACCCACACCACCGCGCACCCCCACCACGGCGTCGCCGCGGTGCTGGAGAACGGCGAGATGGTGGTGACCCTCGGCGACGAGGAGGAGCGCCCCGGCATCCACGTGCTCGACGCCGACAGACAGGAGATCGCCCGCAGCGAGGAGTGCCCCGGCGTGCACGGCGAGGCGACCGCCGCCGACGAGGCCGTGCTCGTGGGCTGCGAGGACGGGGCGCTGGTCTACTCCGGCGGTGACCTCGCCAAGATCGACAGCCCCGACGACTACGGGCGCATCGGCAACCAGGCCGGGCACGAGGCGTCGCCTTACGTGCTGGGCGACTACAAGACCGACCCCGACGCCGAGCTGGAGCGCCCCGAGCGGATCTCGATCCTCGACACCGAGGAGGCCGGACTGCGCCTGGTGGAGCTGGGCACCAGCTACAGCTTCCGGTCCCTGGGGCGCGGCCCCGACGGCGAGGGGCTGGTGCTGGGGACCGACGGCGCGATCCACGTGATCGACCCGCAGACCGCCGAGGCAACCGACTCCTTCCCGGTCATCGGCCGGTGGCGGGAACCTCTGGAGTGGCAGGAGCCCCGCCCCACCCTGTTCGTCCGCGGCGGGACCGCCTATGTGACCGACCCCGGCGAGCAGCGGATCTACGCCGTCGACCTCGCCTCGGGCGAGGTCGTGCAGGAAGCGGAGCTGCCCGAGGCGTCCAACGAGGTCACCGGTGTGTGACGGCTGAGCGGGCGGGCACGGGACCGCAGAGGCGCGGCGGGGCGGCCGTTTCGGCCGGCCCGCCCGGCGGCGGTCGGCGGGGCCGGGGTCACAACAGGCCGCAGAGGGCGGCGATGCCCAGCGCGCACAGGGCGGCGCCGGCTCCTGCGTCGATGGTCGAACGCACCGCGGGGCGCCGCAGTACCGGGCCCAACGACCCGATCGCGGCGATGTAGAGGGTCCACCACGCGGCTGCGCAGGCCACGACCACGGCCCCCATCGCCACGGTCTGGGCGAACACCGGTTCGCCGGCGACGAGGAACTGCGGCATGAACGTCAGGTAGAAGATGAGCGCCTTGGGGTTGAGCACGTTGTTGAGGAACCCCTGGGCCAGTGCCGATCCGGCTTTACGCGGCGCGGCGGATTCGGCGCGCGGCTCGGCGCGGTTGCGCCAGGCCGAGACGACGAAGACGGTCCCGAGCAGGATGAGATACCCGCCGCCTGCGACGCGCAGCACGGTCGGCAGCAGGGGAGCGGCGGCGACCAGTCCCGCCAGTCCCGCCGCCGCCATGAGCGTCAGAAACGCGAGTCCGCCGCAGATTCCCGCGACGGTGAACAGGGCGCTGCGGGCCCCGCCGGAGACGGCGCTGCGGGTGACGAGCACGAAGTCCGGGCCCGGCACGGCCAGCATCAGGATCAGGGTCGTGAGGAAGACGGGCAGGTGGGAAACCATCGCCTGACCAATACACAGGAGCGAACAGAGAACGAGGATACGGCCTTATTCTCGTTCTCCATTCGAGGTACAGGCAACAGATTCGCCTATACTTCGGTGCATGGTCGAAACCGCCGAACTCGATCCGGTCGATCTCCGGATTCTCGCCGCTCTGCAGAACAACGCACGGCTGCTCAACAAGGAACTCGCCGCCAAGGTCGGTGTGGCGCCCTCGACGTGCCTGGACCGCGTCAACCGCCTGCGGGAGGGCGGTGTCATCACCGGCTACGGGGTCGAAGTCGATCCGGCCAAGCTGGGGCGGCCGCTGCAGGCCTTCCTCTACATCCGCGTCCAGCCGCACCGCAGCGCCCTGGTCGACCCGTTCGTCGAGCATGTGCTCTCGCAGCCGGAGACGCGCGGCCTGTGGCACCTCACGGGCGCCGACGATTTCATGGTCCACGTCGCCACCGAGGACGCCCATGCGCTGCAGCGGCTCGTGCTGGATGCGTTCACCGCCCGTGAAGAGGTCACACGGGTGCGGACCAACCTGATCTTCCAGCACTGGGCGGGCCGGCCCCTGTTGCCCCCGGCGGCGGACTCCGGCTGATCGCAGCCCGCCGCGACCGCGCGTTTGCCATGGCTATCGAATATCGATAGATTCCTATCGTGCTTCGATTGAAGGAGGGGCGATGGGAAGGCTGACAGTGCTCGCGTTGCGCGCTGTGCTCGGGGTGCTGCTCGCCGGGTCGGTGTTCGTGCAGGCGGTGATGGTGCCGCTGCTGGCGGCCGACCTGGAAGGGCTCGACCCGCAGGTCGCGCACCTGCGTACCCCGCTGCTCGTGATCGTGTTCCTGGGGATCGTCGCGGTCCAGGTCCTCCTGGTCTGCGTGTGGCGGTTGGTGACCATGGTCCGGCGCGGAACGGTGTTCTCCCACGCCGCTTTCCGGTACGTGCACGTCGTGATCGGCGCGATCGTGGCGGCCGCACTGCTGGTCTTCGCGCTCGCGGTCCTGCTGGCGCCCGGCGAGGCCGTGGCCCCGGGCGTCGTCCTGCTGCTGTGCGGGGCCTCCGTAGCGGTCCTGGGCGTCGCCCTCATCGTGCTCGTGCTGCGGATGCTGCTCGCCCAGGCCATCGCACGCGACGTCGAGGCGGCGCGGATGCGGGCCGAGCTCGACGAGGTGATCTGATGCCGATCGTCGTCGACGTCGACGTGATGCTGGCCAAGCGGAAGATGTCCGTGGGCGAGCTGGCCGAGCGCGTCGGAATCACTCCGGCGAACCTGGCGGTCCTCAAGAACGGCAGGGCCAAGGCGGTGCGCTTCGCGACGCTGGCCGCGCTCTGCGAGGTGCTCGACTGCCAGCCCGGCGATCTGCTGCGCTGGGAGGCCGAGGCCGCCGAGGACAGCACGCGACCCGCGGACGCGGCCGAGGCCGCCGACGCGTGAGGGCGGCACCTCGCCGGCCGTCGCGCGGGCCGCTTCGCCTGCGCGAAGGGGCCCGCCCGCGGTGATCCGCGGACGGGCCCTGCACGCCGGGTGGATCAGACGGCTCCGGCCCGGGCCGCCAGCCGCTTCTCGCCCGGATCGCTCGGGTCCTTCAGCCGTGTCGAGAGCGCGGCGACGCCCAGGTACAGGCAGCTGAAGATGATCGCGACCCCGCCGCCGCCGACGAGGGGGTAGGCCAGGGTGACCACCATCGGGCCGACGAAGGCGGCGCCGCCCGCGCCGAGGTTGAGGATCGCCAGGGACGCGCCCTTGTCCTTGTGCCGCACCATCGACGGCATCAGCGCCGAGAGCGGGACGAATCCGGCCAGCAGCACGCCGTAGAGGCAGCCCAGGGCGATGGTCACGGGGAAGCTCTCCGTGGCGATGGCCGTGAAGTACCACAGGGGCGTGGCCACGGCGCAGCCCAGGCAGCCGAACACCGTCACCGTGCGCCGCCAGCCGAAGTAGTCGCCGAAGACGCCGAAGAACAGGTTGGCGGCGATGTTGGCGCCGTAGGCGGCCGCGGTGAGCGTGGCGATCTGGGCGATGCTGAGGAAGCCCTCGTTGGTGCCCGCGCTTCCGAAGGTGAACGGGAACATCGCGAAGAACCCGTACTGGGGCGCGGTGTTGACGATGCGCACCAGCCCGCCGAACAGTGTGCGGCGGTCGCGCCAGAGGATGTCCACGCCCTCCAGCAGCCGGCGGTGGCTTCTGGGGTTGGCCACCGACGCGTCGGCGATGGGCTTGAGGCCGTTGGGCTCGCGCACCGCGAAGGAGCCCAGGATGCCGCCCGCGGCGACCAGAACCAGCGACAGGACGAGCGTGTCGTGGAGCGAGAAGCCCAGCGGTCCGATGGCCAGTGCCGCCACACCCGCGCCGAGTGTGGGCAGGCCGCCGGTGAAGGCGAACCAGAACCAGCCCGCGACCGACCCGCGCATCCGCGTGGGGCTGGTGGTCTGCGCCCACACCAGGAAGGCGAAGGCGAACAGCGGGTAGGCGAAGCCGCGGATGCCGTAGGTAGTCACGATGAACGCGAAGTTCTGGGACGGGATGGCGGCGAACAGGAAGATCGCCTCGAAGACGACCCACCACGCGGCCCCCAGCCAGATCACGCGGCGCGGGCCCCAGATGGCCGACAGGGTGCCCGACAGCCACGAGGCCAGCATCACGGCGACCCCGTAGACGGTGACGGTGGCGAAGGTCGCCTGCTCGCCGGCCAGCCCGCCGCCGTCGGGCTGGGTCAGGTAGTCGGTGAGGTAGCTGATCTCGACGCCGTCGCCGATCATGTAGATCAGCACGGCGACGAAACCCCAGAAGAGCGGCTTGGGGATGCCGATGCGCTCGATGCCGCGCAGCGGTTTCGATTCGGGGTCGGGCTGGCTGGCAGGCGGGTGCTGCGGCTGGCGTGAAGTCGCCGGCTGGTTCATGGTCTCTCCTCGCAGGGGTGGGATCCGCCCGCGGCGCGGAGCCGGAGGGGAGGCGCGGTCCGGACTCGTCCGGCGCCCCGGCGCTCCCGGCGCGGGCGGATTGGCGGCGCCCCGCCCCGTGGTCCGGGGTGCCGGGCGGTGCGCAGGCGTGCGGATCTACGCCCGCACCCGAGCCGAAGGCCTGCATCCGCCGTACGGCGCCGTGATCCGCGTCGAACACGGCGCCGCGCGTGATCCAGGTCTCACCTTCGCCACAGAGAGAACATAGCCTGCGTGAAATTAACACGCAATACGTTATCTATTGTTTCGTCGGGGCGACCTCGACCTCCACCCGGTCCCGGAGCTCGGCCAGCAGGTCGGCGTCCACGCCGTCGTCGACGATCACGCGGTCGAAGGAGTCCACCGGCACCAAGTGGTGCAGCGCGGTGCGCGGCATCTTGCTGGAGTCCATGAGCAGCACCCTGGTCGCGGCCGATGCGAGCATGGCCCGCTTGACCACGACGATCTCCTGCTCCTGGTGGTAGGTCATCGCCGCGGTCATGGCGGAGGTGCTGATGAAGGCGGTGTCGACGTTGACCGAGGAGATCGCCTCGGTGCAGGGCAGGCCGTTGAAGGAGTCGTGGGTGCGGAAGTAGTCGCCGCCCAGCGCGATCAGCCGGACGTCCTTCATCGCGCACACCTCGTCGATGGTGCGGCGGTAGTTGGTGACCACGGTCAGCGGGGCGAGCGGCTCCAGCAGCGCAGCGAGCTGCAGTGCGGTGGTGGAGTCGTCGAGCATGACCGAGTCGCCCGGCTCGATGAGCTCCGCGGCGCGGGCGGCGATGGCGCGCTTCTGCTCGATGCGCGCGTTGAGGCGGTACTCGGCGTCGCTCTCGAAGACCGTGGACGGCTGGGCGGAGACCCCGCCGCGGAATTTGCGCAGCAGGCCGCGGCGCGCGAGCTCGTCGAGGTCGCGGTGCACGGTCATCACGCTGACGCCGGTCAGCTCGGCCAGTTCGACCGCCGTGGCCGACCCCTGCTTGGCGACGAACTCGGCGATGGCCTGCTGGCGCGCTTCCTGGGGGCGGGTATCGCCGCGTCGGGTGCTCATGGGACCCCTGTCCTCGAAAATCTGCCGTCTGCTGGACGCTGTGCTGCTCGACAGACGCTATCGGAGCGCTCCCGAGTGCTACGGGTAACACGAAGGCATAGCCGAATAACGTTGATCGTGTTAATTTAACTCCATAGATGTCATGAAGGTGGATGAGAGGACGCGATGAGCAGCAGACTCAGCGCCGTGGTGTTCGACCTCGACGGCGTACTGATCGAGAGCGACCACCTGTGGGAAGAGATGTGGTCGGACTACGCCGCCCGCCACGGCGCCCGGTGGTCCTCCGAGGACACCGCGACCGTCCAGGGCATGAGCTCCCGCGAATGGTCGCACTACCTCAACCGGATGGCGGGCGCCGCCGAGAGCGAGGCCGACACCGAACGCGCCGTCGTCGACGGCATGGTCGGCGCTTTCGAGCAGGGGCGGGTGGACCTGCTGCCCGGGGCGCGCCAGACCGTGCAGGCCGTCAGCGCCGAGACGACCATCGCGCTCGCCTCCTCCGCGCCGCGCCGGCTCATCGACGCCGTGCTGCGCGGCCACGCCCTTGAGGACCGCTTCTCCGCGACGGTCTCCAGCGCCGAGGTCGACCGCGGCAAGCCCCACCCCGACGTCTACCTGGAGGCGGCCTCGCGGATCGGGCGGCAGGGCGTCGACTGCGCCGCGGTCGAGGACTCCTCCAACGGCATCAGGGCCGCCCACGCCGCCGAGATGACCGTGATCGCACTGCCCAACCCCGCCCCCGGCTACCGCCCGGCGCCCGACGCGCTCGAACTGGCCGCGGAGGAGGCCGGCGACCTCGCCGACGTCCGCGACCGCCTCCTGCGGCTGCTCGGCCGGACCCAAGCCCAGGGGAGCAGCTGATGCCGTCGGTCGAGGACCCCGCCGTTTTCAAGTCCGCGTGGATCCAGGGCCTGGTCAGCTCCTACTCCCGGCTGGTCGCGCCCGTTCCCGACGCCTACGGCGTGATGAGCGCCCACGCCCCCGAGCGGGGCCGCGTCAGCGTCGTCATCGGCGGCGGCTGCGGCCACTACCCGGCCTTCGCGGGACTGGTGGGACCCGGGCTGGCCGACGCGGCCGTCGTAGGCGACGTGTTCACCAGCCCCAGTGCCGAGCAGGTCTACCGCACCGCGAACGCGGTGGACGGCGGCGCGGGCGTGTTCTTCGGCTACGGCAACTACTCCGGCGACGTGATGCACTTCGGACTGGCCGCGCGGCGGCTCGCCGCCGAGGGCGTCGACTCCCGCACCGTGCTGGTGACCGACGACGTCGCCAGCGGCTCCGCCCAGGAGAGCGCGCAGCGCCGCGGAGTCGCCGGCGGCTTCTTCGTCTTCCGGATCGCCGCGGCCGCCGCGGCGCGCGGCTACGACCTCGACGGCGTGGCCCGGGTGGCGGCCCGCGCCAACGCCATGACCCGCACCTTCGGCGCGGCCTTCGGCGGGTGCACCCTGCCCGGCCAGAACGAGCCGCTGTTCACCGTGCCGGAGGGGACCATGGAGCTGGGGCTGGGCATCCACGGAGAGTCGGGGCTGCGGCGGGTCCCCGCACAGGACCCGGCGGGACTCGCCGACACACTCGTCGACACCCTGCTGCCCGAGCTGCCCCACGCCGGCAGTCGACGCGCGGCCGTGCTGCTCAACGGACTCGGCCAGACCCCCTACGAGGACCTGTTCGTCTGCTACGAGCGAGTGCACCGCCGCTTGGCCGAAGCCGGGATCGCCGCGCACCGCCCCGAGGTGGGCGAGTTCGTCACCTCCCTGGACATGGCCGGGCTGTCACTGTCGCTGATGGTCCTCGACGACGAACTGGCCGACCTCTACAGCGAGCCGTGCCAGAGCCCGGCCTTCACCATGGCGCCGATCGCCGAGCCCGCCGTCCCCCGGAGCCGACCCGCACCCCGCCCCGGCGCGGGCACCGCCTCCGGCCCCGCGCACACCGCCGCGACGGCACCGACCCCGGATGGCGGTGTCGCGGCCGAGGCCCTGGCGGCGGCATTGGCCGCCGTGGAGTCCCATGAACAGGAACTGGGCCGACTCGACGCGGTCGCCGGAGACGGCGACCACGGCCAGGGCATCGTGCGCGGACTGCGCGCGGCCGCCGCGGCGGCCCGGACCTCAGGCCCCGGCGACAGCGCCGAGGCGTCGGGCCGGGCGCTGCTGCTGGCGGGCACCGCCCTGGCCGACGCGGCCGGCGGCGCCTCGGGCGCGCTCTACGGGCTGCTGCTGACCGAGATCGGCGGCGGGCTGGCCGCAGCCGGACCCGTACCGGTCACCGCGAAACTGCTCTCTCCCTCGGTCGAGGCAGCATTCGAGGCGGTGTGCGAACTCGGCGGCGGCACCGTCGGGGAGAAGACCATGCTCGACGCGCTCGCCCCCTTCCGCGGCACCCTGGTCGAACATGCCGCCGCCGGCGCACCGCTTGCGGCCGCGTGGACCGCGGCAGCCGTCGCGGCCACCGACGCCGCCCGCGCCACCGCCGACATGCCCGCCAGACGCGGACGCGCCGCCCGCCTGGGCGAACGCGGCCGGGGCCACGCCGACCCCGGAGCCACCTCGCTGGCGCTGATGGCCTCGGCCGCGGCCGATGTCCTCAACGCCCGCTGCGCCACCGCCGACTCCGATGCCGAAAGCCGGTGAACACGCCGTGAAGATCGCCGTCGCCGCCGACAGCGCCGGAGTGGCGCTGAAGGACGAGCTGAAAGACCTGCTGCGCGCGGACGGGCGCATCACCGAGGTCCGCGACCTCGGCGTTCCCGACGCCGCCGACGACCGGGCCTACCCCTTGCTGGGCATCGCGGCCGCCGAGGAGGTGGCCGCGGGCGAAGTCGAACGCGCCGTGCTGGTGTGCGGCACCGGGATCGGCATGTGCATCTCGGCGAACAAGGTCGCCGGGGTGCGCGCGACCGTCGCCCACGATTCCTACTCCGCCGAGCGCTCGGTCAAGTCCAACGACTGCCAGGTGCTCACCATGGGAGCACGGGTGATCGGACCGGAGTTGGCGAAGCGGATCGTCGCCGAGTGGATCGGCCACGTCTTCGACCCCGGCTCCGCGAGTGCGGCCAAGGTCGCCCGCATCAGCGACTACGAGCAGGCCTGAGCCGCGGCGGGCGGCCGCACCGGGCGAAACCCGCCGACCTCCGGCCCCGACGGGGTTCGGACCGACCGAACGTGAAAAGGAGCCGACATGCGAGTACTGGCGGCGGGCGACCACTTCGTCAGCCCGGACCTGCTGGTGGCCGCCGTGGAAGAGGAGGTCGGCGACGGCCCGCCGGCGCCCCCGCAGGCCTCCCGGCTGAAACTGCCCTGGCCCGTCGAGCCGTTCGGCCCCGTCGGCGGGGTCGAGGAGGCGAGCGGAACCGAGGAGCAGGTGGTCGAGGCCCTGCGCGGCGCCGAGGTCTGCATGACCCAGATGGCCCCGGTGACCTCGCGGGTCATCGACGCCTGCCCCGACCTGCGCCTGGTGTCGGTGTGCCGGGGCGGGCCGGTCAACGTCGATCTGACGGCTGCCACCCGCGCCGGCGTCGCCGTGACCTATGCGCCCGGCCGCAACGCCACCGCCGCCGCCGAGTACGCCATCGCGATGATCCTCGCGGCGCTGCGGCGGGTGCCCGCCGCCGACGCCGAACTGCGCGAGGGCCGCTGGCGGGGCGACTTCTACGCCTACGAGCAGGCGGGCGTCGAGCTGCGGGGGACCACGGTGGGCCTGGTGGGTTACGGCGCCATCGGGCGGATCGTGGCCCGCATCCTGCGCGCCTTCGAGGCCCGGGTCCTGGTCAGCGACCCCTACACCGACCAGAGCACCGCCGCCGAGGACGGAGTGCGGCTGGTCGGGCTGGAGGAGCTGCTGTCCTCGTGCACCGTGGTCAGCCTGCACGCGCGGCTGACCGAGGAGACCCGCAACATGATCGACGGCGAGCGGATCGCCCTCATGCCGCGCGGCGCGGTGCTGGTCAACACGGCGCGCGGCGGCCTGCTCGACCACGCCCCGCTGCCCGAGGCGCTGCGCAGCGGCCGCCTCGGCGCGCTGGCCCTGGACGTCTACGACGTCGAACCGCCGCCGGCCGACTGGCCGCTGCGCGGGCTGGACAACGTCGTGACCACGCCGCACCTGGCCGGCGCCACCCGCCAGACCGCCGAGCGCGCCGCGCGTATCGTAGCCGGCGAGGTCGGGCGCTACCTGCGCGGAGAACCGCCCCGCCACCTTGCCAATCCCGAGGTCCGGGAGGTGCACGCATGATCATCGGCGTCGACGTGGGCACGACGGTGACCAAAGCCGCCGTCTTCGACCGCGACGGCCGGGCGGCGGCCGAGGCCGACGAACCGACCACGCTGCACCGCACCGGCGGCGCGCGGGTCGAGCAGGACCTCGACGAGGTGCTGGCGACCGTCTCCTCGGTGGTGCGCAAGGTCGCCGCCACGCAGTCGGAACCGGTCACCGCCGTCGCCCTGACCGGTCAGGGCGACGGACTGTGGCTGCGCGACGCCGACGGCCGCCCCACCCGGCGGGCCGTCTCCTGGCTGGACGGCCGCGCCGGCCCGCTGGTGCGGCAGTGGTACGACGACGGCACCATGGCCAGGGTGCACGGGCTGACCGGACAGGGTATGTTCCCCGGCGCGCACGGACCGCTCCTGGCGGCGCTGGACCGCGAGGAGCCCGAAACGCTCGGACGCTCCGCCGTTGCCGGCTACTGCGTCGACGCGATCGTGCAGCAGCTGACCGGCGAGATCACCGTCGACGCCTCCGACGCGTCACTGCCCTTCCTGGACGTGGGCACCCGCACCTACAACTCCGATGCGCTGGCCCAATGCGGTGTCTCGCACCGGCGCGGGCTGCTGACCGAACCCGCCGAGCCCCACCGCCTGTTCGCGCTGGACGGGCGTGGCGCCGGGCTGCTGGAGCTGCCTGAAGGCACCCCCGTCACCGGCGGCCCGTTCGATCTGCCCGCCTGCTTGCTGGGCAGCGGCCTCAGCGAGGTGGGCGACGGGCTGCTCACCGTGGGCACCACCCTGGCCTGCCAGGTGGTCGCCGACCGGGTGAGCGTGGAGCCGGACGGCGAACCCGCGGGCATGTGGCTGTGCACCGACCGGCCGGACCGGTTCTCGCGCGCGATGCCGGCCATGGTCGGCACGGCGGGCCTGGACTGGTTGCTGGACCTCCTCGGGCTGGGGATCGACGATGTGGAGCCGCTGCTCGAAGCGAGCCCGCCGGGCGCCCGCGGAGTGTCGGCCCTGCCGTTCCTGGCGGAGTCGGGCGAGCGGGCGCCGTTCGTGGACCCGTGGGCCCGCGGCCAGCTCACCGGCGTCAACCTGGGCACCGAGCGCGCCGACGTCGTCCGCGCGGTCTGCGAGAGCATCGCCTATGCGGCCCGGCACTGCCTGGAGGCGGCCGGACTGAGCGGAAACCTCGCCGTCTGCGGCGGAGGGAGCCGGTCCCGGGCGTGGATGCAGGTCTTCGCCGACGTGCTGGGGCGGCCGGTGATTCTGCCCTCCGACGACGCGATCGGGGTGCGCGGTGCTACGGCCGCGGCCTGGCGCGCCCTGGGCGAGGCGCCCGACGAAGCGCGGTGGCTCGCCCAGGGCGAGCGGATACCGCCGCGCCCCGAGACGAGCGCCCGCTACGCGGAGGGCTACGCCCGATACCGGGCGCACCTGGACAGCGCTCGCTCGCTGTGGGCCTCGGACGCGCCCGCCTGACGCGGACTGCGGAGCAGCGCCCGCGCAGCGAAAAGGGCCGGCGCACCGCCCGGTGTTCGGACGGTGCGCCGGCGAGCGGGGTCATGTGGTGGAGAACGTGAACCAGTTCAGATTGACGAAATCGGCCGGCTGGCCGCTGGTGAAGGTCAGGTAGACGGTGTGCGTCCCGGTCACCGGGCTCATGTTCATCGGCACGGTCTGCCAGCTCTGCCACCCTCCGGTGCCGGCCACCGCGAAGCTGGCGACCGGCTCGGCCGTGGGGCTGTCCAGCCGGACCTCGACCAGGCCGCTGACCCCCTCGGGTGCGCCGGAGGCGACGCGGGCCTTGAACTGCTGTGCCGCGGTGGCGCCGAAGTCGACGCCGTCGAACCGCAGCCGGTCGCCGTCGCCGATCTGCGCGACGTTGTGCCCGCCGCCGGAGTCCGATGTCGTCTCCAGCACGGTGCCCGACTGCCCCTGGTAGTCCTCGGCCTGGATGGTGGAGCGGGCGTCCACGCCGCCGCCGCCGCCGTCGTCGCCGCCGCCGTCGTCGCCGCCGGAGCCGCTCTCCCACACGGCCACGTAGTCGACCGTCATCGGCTCGCCGGGCCGCGTGGCGTCGGTGGGTGTGGCGCCGCCCTGCACCCCGTCGGGGAAGGCGCCGCCCATGGCGACGTTGAGCAGGAGGAAGTAGCCGGCGTGGTCGGTCATGTCGCTCCACGCCGAGGCACCGATCTGGCCCTCGTCGACGCTGTGGTACTGCTGACCGTCGACGTACCAGCGCAGCTGGCTGGAGGAGCCGCTGCGGTCCCACTCGAAGCTGTAGTTGTGGAAACCGGACTGGCAGGTCGAGTCGGGGCAGGCCCGGCTGTCGCTGAGGCCCTCGGTCTCGTTGCACGGCCCGCCCGGATCGACCCCGCAGTGGAGCACGCCCCACACCGAGTCGATCCCGTTGACGTTCTCCATGATGTCGAACTCGCCCACAGAGGGCCAGTTCCAGTACTCGCCGCGGTAAGGGGAACCAAGCGCCCAGAACGCCGGCCAGTAGCCCAGTGCCTCTTCACCGGTGATGTCGGGGACCTGGAGGCGGCTCTCGATGCGCAGGGTCTCTCCGTCGGCGGGTTTGAAGTCGGCCCGCTGGGTCTCGATCCGCGCCGAGGTCCACTGCCCGGACGCGTCGCGCCTGGGGGTGATGCGCAGGTTGCCCTGCCCGTCCAGGCCGATGTTCTCGGGGGAGTCGGTGTAGGTCTGCACCTCGCCGGTGCCCCAGTTCGCCGGTCCGCCGGGGTAGGAGGTTCCGGTGTCGACGATCCATTTGTCGGAGTCGGGCAGGGCGCCGGCCTGGCCCTCGAAGTCGTCGCCCCACACCAGGTTCCAGCCGTCCGGGGGCGGGGGCAGGTCGGCCTGGGCGGGCGCACTCGCCGTGGTCACCATGGTGAGGGGGAGGATGAACGCGGCCAGGGCGGCGAACAGCCTGCGCGGCCTTCGGTTCCTGGAGGGCTGATGGCTCTCCATTCTGACCTCTTTCCATGCGTCTCGCAGGTGGGGGATGTGCTGCATCGAGCACTGTGATCACTGTGCGTTCCGCCCCCGGATGCGTCGGCGGACCCGTGCGTGGGGCGGATCTTGTGGAGGTCGTCTTCGTGAGAGAGCGCTCTCTCACGCACCGAACATGACACACGCCACAGCGTCAGGCAAGACCGGCAAAGCCGCCGGATCGGCTCTGCCCGTACCGTTCCTTCCGGCGGAGCCCGCGGAACTGGAAGGATGGGAAGATGGGAGCGCGCGGCGAAATCGCGGAGCGCGCGGTTCGCCGACGCGGGCGCGTCCGCTTCCGGCCGCGGTCCGCGCCGCGTTCGCGGGGAGCGGGGGCGGATCGAACCGCTACGGTTGCGTAACGGTGCCACCGGGGCGGGGCGGCCCCAGTATGGGAGCGCTCTCCGCGTCGGCCGGAGGTGCGGCTGGGGAGGATCATTGGGCAGCAGACGTCCCACCTTGGAGGCGGTCGCCGCTCGGGCGCGGGTGTCCCGCGCCACGGTGTCGCGTGTGGTCAACGGGCAGAGCACCGTCGACCCCGAGATCCGCGACGCCGTCCTGCGCGCCGTCGCCGAGCTCGGCTACGTGCCCAACTCGGCGGCACGCAGCCTGGTGACCCGCCAGACCGACTCGATCGCGCTGGTCGTCTCCGAACCGCCCACCCGCGTATTCTCCGACGATCCGCTGTTCTCCCTGGTCGTGCGCACGGTGAGCAGCGAGCTGGAACTGGCGGGCAAGCAGGCCGTGCTGATGCTGGCCAGTTCGCCCCAGGCGCAGGCGCGGGTTGAGGACTACGTCTCCAGCGGGCACGTGGACGGCGTCATGCTGCTGTCCATGCACGGCGCCGACCCGCTTCCGGGCGCCGTCGCGCGCATGGACGTGCCCGCCGTCTCCTACGGCCGCCCTGCGGTCGAGCTGCCCCACGTCGACAACGACAACGTGGGCGGTGCCGAGCAGGCCGTGCGCCACCTGCTCGACAGCGGTCGCCGCCGCATCGCCGCCATCGCCGGGCCGCAGGACATGACGGCCGCGCAGGACCGCCTCACCGGCTACCGCGACGCCCTGCGCGCATCGGACCGCCGATCGATCGTGGCGGTGGGCGACTTCACCCGCGCATCGGGCGCGACGGCCATGCGCCACCTGCTCGAAGACGACCCCGGCCTCGACGCCGTGTTCGCGGCCAACGACCTGATGGCCGTCGGCGCGCTGCAGGCCCTGCGCAAGGCCGGCCGCCGCGTCCCCGACGACGTGGCGGTGGTCGGGTTCGACGACATCGAGGCCGCGGACTTCACCGACCCGCCGCTGACCACGATCCGCCACCCGGTCGTCGAGCAGGCCACAGCCATGGTGAGGCTGGTCCTGACCCCGCCCGCCGAGCGCGCGAGCGACCGCGTGGTCCTGCCTACCGAGCTGATCGTGCGCGACTCGGCCTGAGGCGCGGACCCGCCCGCGGGCGGGCCGCGGAGCCGCCCCGACGCGGCCCGCGCTCAGCGCGCCCGTCGTCCCGGCCGCAGGTCCGGCCCGGACCGAGCGCTCGCGTCGGCCCGGGCCACCGCGTTGTCGTGGTCCGCCCAGGCCGTGCCCGCGCCCGCGCGCAGCCGCACCGTTCGAACCGGCTGCGCGGCGTTCCACATCGACGAGTACAGCCCTGACCGGCCGTCGCCGACCGCGTCGGCGGCCTCATCGAAGCCGCCGTAGGCGATGACGGCCTGTGCGGCGGCGGCGCGCGCCGCCGCTCGATGCCCGGGTCCCGGTCCGCGAGTCTCCTTGGAGCGACAGCGGCCCGACGCGGGTCCGCCGCCTCCGTCTGCACTCCGCCGCCTCGGGGCCGGTGCTTTCCGCGCCTCTGTGCGCAGTGGTTGAAAGTTTCCTACTTGACATTCGCCACATCAGGTGGAAATTTTCCATGTCACGGACAGCCCTCAGGGGCGCACGCGTCGGAAGGGATCACTCCTCCTCATGGCCACCACCGACACCGGCAGGGCCGGCGACTCCGTCGACGACCTCCGCACCGACCTCGCCGGTTTGGCGACCGAGTCCCGGCGCGACGACCTGAGCGCGATCGACGGGATGGGCACGGAGGCCATCGTGCTCACCATGAACGCCGAGGACCGGACCGTGGCCCCCGCGGTCGGTGCCGCGGCGGCGACCATCGCCGCGGCCGTCGACGCCATCGCCGCACGCATGGCCCGCGGCGGACGGCTCATCTACGTCGGCGCCGGTACCGCGGGCCGGCTGGGCGTGCTGGACGCCTCGGAGTGCCCGCCCACCTTCAACACCGATCCGCAACAGGTGATCGGACTGATCGCCGGCGGCCCCGGCGCGATCCGCGGCGCGGTGGAGAGCGCCGAGGACGACACCCGCGCCGCTGCGGCCGACCTGGACGACCTGGGACTGTGCCCCGAGGACACCGTGGTGGGCGTCTCCGCCTCCGGGCGGACCCCCTACTCCGTCGCCGCGGTGCGCCATGCCGCCGAACGCGGCGCCCTGACCGTCGGCGTCTCCTCCAACCCGGGTTCACCCCTGGGCAGCGCCGCCGACCACGCCATCGAGGTCGACACCGGCCCCGAGTTGATCACCGGCTCCACCCGGCTCAAGGCCGGAACCGCCCAGAAGCTCGTCCTGAACACGCTGTCCACGGTCACCATGATCCGCCTGGGCAAGACCTACGGAAACCTCATGGTCGACCTGCGCAGCAGCAACGAGAAACTGCGCGCGCGTGCCCACCGGATCGTCGAGATGGCCACCGGCGCCGGCGACGACGAGGTGGACCGGGCCCTGTCCGCCGGCGCCGGCGACGTCAAGACGGCGATCCTCACCATCCTCGGCCGCGTCGGCGCCGAGGAAGCCGGCCGCCTCCTCGACGCCTGCGGCGGCCGACTCCGCGACGCGGTCGAATCGGCTGCCCGCGGGGACTGATCCCCCCGACCCCCCGAGCTCGGAAGGAAGCTGGCAATGAGCGATCCGAGCGCCACCGGCCACGCGGCCACGGCGCACGACCTCCTCGCGCTCGTCGGCGGCGAGCGCAACGTCACCTCCGTCACCAACTGCATCAGCCGGCTGCGGATCGGCGTCGCCGACCGCGCCCTCGTCCACGAGCAGGAGATCCGCGACCACCCGAAGGTGCTCGGCGTGGTCGAGGACGACACCTTCCAGATCGTGCTGGGGCCCGCCGCGGTCGCCAAGGTCGCCGAGGAGTTCGCCCGGGCCGTGGAGTCCGAGCGCGGCGCGGGTGCCGCGGGCGGAGCGGCCGAGGGCGCGGCGCCCGCCGGTGGCGCCGGTGGCGCCGGCGGCGACGCCGAAGCGCTGGCCGCCAAGGGCGAGGCGATCCGGGCGGCGAACAAGCGGCGCAACGCCACCCCGTTCAAGCTGATGCTGCGGCGCATCGCCAACATCTTCGTGCCGCTGATCCCCGCGCTGATCGCCTGCGGCATCCTGGCCGGCGTCACCGGCGTGTTCGCCAACCTCGGCTGGCTGGGCCCGGTGCTGCCCGCCCTGGACGCGATCGCCAAGGGCTTCATGTCCCTGATCATGGTGTTCGTGGGCATGAACGCCGCCAAGGAGTTCGGCGGCACCCCGGTGCTGGGCGGCGCGGTCGCCGCCATCATCCCCTTCGCCGGAGTGGCCGACGTCCAGGCGTTCGGAGTCGAACTCGAACCCGGGCAGGGCGGCGTGCTGGGCGCCCTGGGCGCGGCGGTGCTGTGCGCCTACGTCGAGCGCTGGACCCGGCGGTGGGTGCCCGACACCCTGGACATCCTCGTCACGCCCACCGTCGCGGTCCTGGTCTCGGGCCTGGTCACGGTATACGGGCTGATGTTCGTGGCAGGAGAGGTCTCCGCGGCCATCGGCGTGGCGGCGAACTGGCTGCTGGGCTACGCGGGGGCGCCGGCCGGACTGATCCTGGGCGGGCTGTTCCTGCCCCTGGTGATGCTGGGGCTGCACCAGGCCCTCATCCCGATCCACACCACCCTGATCGGCGTCGACGGGTTCACCGTGCTGCTTCCGGTGCTGGCTATGGCCGGCGCGGGGCAGGTGGGCGCGGCGCTCGCGCTGTATCTGCGCCTCAAGCACAACGAGGGGATCCGCACCACCATCCGCTCGGCACTGCCCGCCGGCCTGCTCGGGGTGGGGGAGCCGCTGATCTACGGAGTGACGCTGCCGCTGGGCCGCCCCTTCCTGACCGCCTGCGCCGGCGGCGCGGTCGGCGGCGGATTCCTCGGACTGGCCAACCAACTGGGGGTCAGCGCGGGCTCGACGGCGATCGGCCCCTCGGGCTGGGCGCTGTTCCCTCTGGTTCAAGGCAGCCAGGGCATCGGCGCCGCAGTCGCGGTCTACGGCCTCGGGCTGGTGGTCGGCTACGTCGCCGGTTTCCTGCTGACCTACTTCTTCGGCCTGAGCCGCGACGCCGCGGCCGAACTCAACGCGGCCGAGAGCATGGCGCCGGACGACTCCTCCGAGGACGCCCCCGCCGCCGCACCCGGCCCCGAGGGCGATCCGGCGCAGGCCCGCACCGCCTGAGGAGGTACACGGATCGACTCCCGCCCGATCCGGGCCACCGGGCGGGAGCCGATCCGCGCCCGGTGGGCCGGAGCCGGGGCGGGTGGCGGTCGCCGACCTGCGCGGCGGCGTCGTCCTCGTCGCTCTGGGCTGCCATGACCCCGGTCTGCCAAGCCAAGGCGGGGCGCAGGCGGACACGGCGCGCCGCGGGGGCCTTCGCGGCGGGTTCGACGCCGCGGGCGGCGCCGGAGTCTCGACTCTCCGTCGGCACCGCCCGCGGCTCCGGAGATCAGCGAAGGGACCGGCGAACCGCGGCCGCCGCGCTGACCATGTTCTGCAGAGCCGTTTCGACCTCGGCGTAGCCGCGGGTCTTCAAGCCGCAGTCGGGATTGACCCACAGCCGCTCCGAGGGAACCGCCTTCAGCGCGGTCCGCAGGAGGTCGGCGACTTCCTCGGCCCCGGGTACCCGGGGCGAGTGGATGTCGTAGACGCCGGGCCCGACCCCGCGTGCGAAGCCGACCGCGTTGAGGTCGTCGAGCACCTCCATACGGGAGCGCGCCGCCTCGATACTGGTGACATCGGCGTCCAGGGCGACGATCGCGTCGATGACGTCGCCGAACTCGGAATAGCACAGGTGGGTGTGGATCTGGGTCGATGCGGCGACCCCGGAGGTGGCCAGCCGGAACGCTTCCACCGCCCAGTTCAGGTAGTCCCGGTGCTGCGCCGCGCGCAGCGGCAGCAGCTCCCGCAGCGCCGGTTCGTCGACCTGCACCACGCGGATCCCCGCCGCCTCCAGGTCGCGGACCTCGTCCCGGATCGCCAGCGCGACCTGCCGGGCCGTGTCGGCCAGCGGCTGGTCGTCGCGGACGAAGGACCACGCCAGGATGGTCACCGGCCCGGTGAGCATGCCCTTGACCGGCTTCTCGGTCAGCCGCTGGGCGTAGGTCGCCCACTCGGCGGTGATCGCCTCCGGCCGGGCGACGTCACCGAAGAGGATCGGGGGCCGCACGCACCGGGATCCGTACGACTGCACCCATCCCGCCTCGGTGGAGACGAACCCCTCCATGTGCTCGGAGAAGTACTGCACCATGTCGTTGCGCTCGGGCTCGCCGTGGACCAGCACGTCCAGACCCAGCCTCTCCTGCAGCCGGACGACGCGCTCGATCTCATCCCGCATCCGCCGGGTGTAGGCGGCGTGGTCGATGTCGCCCCTGCGCGCCGCGGCACGGGCCTCGCGGACTTCGGCCGTCTGCGGGAACGACCCGATGGTCGTCGTCGGCAGCGGAGGGAGTTCAAGCGACTCCTCCTGCGCCCGGCGGCGGTCCGCGTAGTCGGCGCGGCGCACGTGCTCGGGCCGCAGCGACCCCAGCCGCGCCTGCACACGGTGGTTGCGCACCCTCTCGGCCCCCGTCCGGTCGGCGACCGCCTCGGACGCCCGGGCCAGCTCGTCGGCCACGGCCTCCCTGCCCTCACGCAGTGCGCGGCCCAGGGTGACGACCTCGCCCACCTTCTGCTCGGCGAAGGCCAGCCACGACTTCACCTGCGGATCGATGCCCGCCTCGGCGCCGACGTCGTAGGGCACGTGCAGCAGCGAGCAGGACGTGCTGACAGCCACCTCCCCGGCCGCGCCGAGCAGCGTGGCCGCCGTCGTCAGGGCCCGGTCCAGGTCGGCGCGCCAGACGTTGCGGCCGTCGATCAGCCCGGCGACCAGCGTCTTGCTGTGCAGCCCGTGCAGGGACGCCAGCCGGTCCAGCGCGGATCGGCCGGCGACGAGGTCCACCCCCAGCGCCTCGATGGGGCAGGAGGCGAGCGCCCCGAGCGCCTCGCCGAGGTCGCCGAAGTAGCCGGCCGCCATGAGGCGGGGGCGCTCCTGCACCTTGCCGAGCCTGCGGTAGGCCTTGCGCAGTGCGGCCAGCTCCGGTTCCGAACGGTCCGCGGCGAACGCCGGCTCGTCCAGCTGGACCCACTCCGCACCGGCGTCCTTCAGTTCGGCCAGCAGTTCGGCGTAGGCGTCGAGGACGTCGTCGAGCCGGTCCAGCGGCCGGAAGCCGTCCGGCGCCCCCTCGGCGGGCTTGGACAGCAGCAGGAACGTCACCGGGCCCACCAGCACCGGCCGGGTGGACACGCCCAGCTCCAGCGCCTCCCGGTACTGCTCGACCGGGGTGCGGTCGGCGAGCAGGAACCGCGTGTCCGGCCCGATCTCGGGGACCAGGTAGTGGTAATTGGTGTCGAACCACTTCGTCATCTCCAGGGGAGCCGCGGAGTCCGTCCCGCGCGCCATGGCGAAGTAGGTGTCCAGGGGGCCCAGCCCGAGTGCGCTGAAGCGCGAGGGCACCGCGCCGAACGTGACCGCGGTGTCCAGCACCTGGTCGTAGAACGAGAACGTGTTGCCCGGTACCGAGTCCAGGCCGGCGTCGGCGAGTGTGCGCCAGGTGCCCGTACGGGTGCGGCGCGCCGCCTCACGCAACTCCGCCTCGCTGCTGTCTGAGGCCCAGTAGCTCTCCAGCGCGCGCTTGAGTTCCCGGTTCGGGCCGATCCGGGGATAGCCCAGTACAGTCGATCCGATCGTGCTGGTCAACGCTCTCTCCTCGCGAGCTCGACGACAGGCTCCGAGGTCTGCGGAGGCCTGCGCCGACCAGCGAGCGGCAGTGAGTGCGACGCCACTGCGGGCTGATCGTCCGCCAGGTCCTCCCGCGAGACCTCGGACCGACGCGCACCGGCCGGTGCGCGTGCCGGTGGCAGGTCTTCGGACTCGCGGGCACCTTCCGCCCTTGGGACGGATACTCCTACCGGCCGCCTGCTTCCCAGACTCCTCGGTCCAGTGCTGCCCGGTCCCTGGGGACCGGGGGCGGCGTTCGTTCCCACTCACCGCTGCGGGGCAGTCCCGGATTCGCACCGGGTTCCCTCTTGCCTCGCCCGCCCCGGACCGCTGTTTCAGGCGCGTGCCGCGGGAGAGCGAACCACCAGCACGTCCAGAGTAGTCCTCCGCCGCCCGCCGGCAACACCGCCGGGCCCGCAACGGGACGTGGCGACGGTCACCGGGGGCGCCCGCGAGGCGCCTGAGGCGTCGGCGCTCGCGGGCACCCTGCGGCTGCGGTCCGCGGTACGCGGTCCGCGGTCCGCGGTCCGCGGTACGAGGGGCGCTGTGTGCGTGACCGCTACCTGCCCGGTGCGCCGGCCAGCGCCGCGGCCGCACGGGCCAGTCGCCCGCCCTGGGAGCGGGCGGCCACCAGCACCGCCTTGACGTGGTCGGCGTCTTCGGCCGCAAGCGACTCGGTCTGGCTGACGCCGTAGGGGTTGCCGCCCGCCGCATGGACGGCGTCGTAGTCGACGTAGCCGGGCGCCAGCACCAGCGCACCCCAGTGGTACATCGTCTGGTACATCGAAAGAAGGGTGGACTCCTGGCCGCCGTGGACCTCGTAGGCCCCGGTGAACCCGGTGGCGGGCTTGTCGGCGAGCTCGCCCGCCTGCCAGAGCGACGCGGTCGTGTCCAGGAACTGCCTCAGCTGGGACGCCATGTTGCCGAAGCGGGTCGGCGTGCCGAAGGCGTACCCGTTGGCCCAGGTGAGGTCGTCGTGGCCGGCCTCGGGGACGTGCGCGGTTGCGTCCAGGTGCGCGCGCCAGGCCGGGTTGGAGTCGACGGCCGCATCCGGCGCCAGCTCCGCGGCCCTGCGCAGCCGTACTTCGGCCCCCGCGTCGGCGGCGCCCTCGGCATACGCCTCCGCGATGCGGTGCATGTTGCCGGTGGAGGAGTAGTAGATGACCGCGATCCGGGCGTCGTTGGCGTTCATTGCGATGGTTCCTCTCGTCGTTTCGGTGCGGTCCCACCGTGCTCGCCCGCGCTTACCGGCTGCTGCCCACCGGCTTACGGGCGGCTGCTCCCGCGGCGGTCGGCTAGCGTGGCGCATATGCGATTCGGGGTGCTCGGGCCGCTTGCGGTCTGGGAGGCGGACGGCACCGCCGTCCGGGTGCCCGGAATGAAAGTGCGGGCACTGCTGGCGGATCTGCTCGTGCACGCGGGCCGGCCGGTCTCGGCCGATCGGCTGGTCGCCGACCTGTGGGGCGAGATGCCGCCGGGCAACCCGGCGGGCGCACTGCAGGCCAAGGTCTCCCAGCTGAGGCGGGCCCTGGAGGACGCCGAACCGGGCGGCCGGGCGCTGGTCGAATGGCGTACCCCCGGCTACGTGCTGCGTGTCGACGGCCCGCAGGTGGACGCCGGGCGGCTCGTGCGACTCACCGCACAGGCACGGGACAGCGCCGCCCCCCGGGCCAGAAGCGCCCTGCTGACCGAGGCGCTGGAGCTGTTCCGCGGCCCTGCCTATGCCGACTTCGCCGACCAGGAGTTCGCCCGAGCCGAGATCACCCGCCTGGAGGAGCAGCGGGTGACGGCGCTGGAGGACCTCGCCGAGGCGCGGCTGGAGCTGGGGGAGCACCGGGCGCTGGTCGGCGAACTCGACGCACTGGTGGAGGAGTACCCGCTGCGGGAGCGGCTGCGCGGTGCGCACGTGCGTGCCCTCTACCTGTCCGGTCGCCAGGGCGAAGCCCTCGCGAGCTACGAGCGACTGCGCGTCCTGCTGCGAACGGAGCTGGGTCTGGACCCCGGGCCGGAACTCGCAGGGATCCAGCAGGCGGTCCTGGCGCAGGATCCCGCCCTCCGGCCGGACCCGCCCCCTGAGGCCGCAGCGCGCCTCCGGACCAACCTGCCGGCTCCGCTGCTGGCAGGCGGCGGCCTGGTGGGGCGGAAGGGCGACGCGGCCGAGGTGTGTTCCCGCTTGGCGACCGGCCGGCTCGTGACGCTCGTCGGGCCCGGCGGGGTGGGCAAGACCCGGCTGGCGGTCGAGACGGCGGCCTGGGCGGCCGAGGGCTTTTCGGGCGGCGCCTGGATCGTGGAATTCGCCGCGCGGCACCGGGCCGACACGGTGGAGGCGCTGGCCGGGGCCGTGCTGGCGGCGCTGGGGATCCGCGAGGACGCGGGCCCGGGTACGGCGGTCGGCCGGGAGCACACCGGACCGGTCGAGCGGCTCACGGCGGCGCTGCGGTCCGAACGGCTGCTGCTCATCCTCGACAACTGCGAGCACGTGGTCGATTCGGCCGCCGAGCTGACGCGGGGCCTCTTGGCCACCGCGCCCGGCGTGCACGTCCTGGCCACGGCGCAGGAACCCCTGGGGCTCACCGGCGAGCTGCTGTACCCGGTGCAGCCGCTGGAGCTGCCCGCCCCGGACGCCGGCGTGGAGGACCTGGCGCAGACCCCCGCCGTGCGGCTGTTCGTCGAGCGGGCCGCCGCGGCCGCACCGGGCTTCGCTCTCGACACGGACAACGCCGCGGCCGTGGCGTCGATCTGCCGGCGGCTGGACGGGATCCCGCTGGCACTGGAGCTGGCGGCCGCCCGGGTCCGGGCGCTGGGAGTGTGCGAGCTCGCCGTGCGGCTGGACGACAGGTTCCGGGTGCTCACCTCCGGCAGTCGCGACGCCCCTGCCCGGCAGCGAACCCTGCGGGCAATGATCGACTGGAGCTGGGAGCCGCTTCCCGAGCCCGAGAGGGCCGTGCTGCGCCGACTGGCCGTGCACGCCGACGGCTGCACCCTGGAGGCGGCCGAGGAGGTCTGCGCCGGCGGCGACGTGGCCGCCGCAGACGTTCTCGACCTCCTCTCCCGGCTGGTGGACCGCTCACTGGTCATGGCCGCCGAGAACGCGGTGCCCCGAACCCGCGCGATGTCAGGCGCTCGGCCCGAGGACGCCTCCCGAAGCGGCCCCCGTTACCGGCTCCTGGAGTCCGTCGCCGCCTACTGCCTGGAGCGCGCCGAGGAGGCGGGCGAGACCGGAGCGGTGCGGCGCCGGCACGCCGAGTACTACACCCGCCTCGCCGAACGCGCGCAGCCCTACCTGCGCGGACACGGCCAGCACGCGTGGCTGGAGCGCCTGGACGCCGAGTCCGCCAACCTGCGCGCGGCCCTGGACACCGCCGTGGACCTGGGCGACGCGCCCGTGGCGCTGCGCCTGGTCGACGCGCTGGCCTGGTACCGGATCCTCCGCGGCCGCTACGCGGAGGCCCGCGAATCGCTCCGGGCGGCATTGGATCTGCCCGGTGCGCCGTCGTGGACCACACGGGCCGCTGTGCTGTCCTGGCTGGCCGCGATCGGCTTTCTCACCCGCGGGGACGCCGAGGCCGCGGAGCAGGCCCGGGCCGCGCTGGAGTCCTACGAGCGGCTCGACGCTCCCGAGGGGCGTGCGCACGCCCAGTGGCTGCTGGCTTTCGCCCGTCAGGGCTCCGGTGGCCTGGCGGCCAGCGAGGACCTGGTCGAACAGGCGCTGAGCGCCTTCCGCGGCGGCGGCGACCGGTGGGGCACGGCCGCGGCTCTGAGTACGCGGGCCGAGATCGCGCTGGCGCGGGGCGACCTGGCCGTTGCCCGGTGCGACAGCGACGCCGCGGAGCCGCTGTTCACGGAGCTCGGGGACCGGTGGGGGCAGGTCCAGGCCGCCCGCATCCGCGCCACCCTGGCCGAGATCGCCGGCGACTACGGGGCGGCCGCGCGGGCGCACCGCTGCGTTCTGGGGCTGGCCGAAGAACTGAAGCTGTGGCCGCTGGTGACCGTGCAGACGGCCACGCTCGGCCGGCTGGCTCTGCTGTCGGGTGACTTCGCCGAAGCCGAGGACCTGCACGAGAAGGCGAGGCGGCTGGCAGCCGAGCAGGGCGACGGCTCGGGGGAGGCGTTCGCCGCGACCGGGCTCGCGCTGGGGGCCCGGCGCCAAGGCCGGCTCGACACGGCACAGGCGCACCTGCGCCGGCTGCTCGACTGGAACCGCCGCACCGGCTACCAACCCGGGATCGCGCTGATGCTGGCCGAGTCGGGATTCGTCGCCGAGCAGCGGGGCGACGCCGACACGGCCGCCGCGCTGCACGCCGAAGGCCTGGCCGTGGCACGGGAGACCGGCGATCCCCGGGCGGTGGCGCTCGCCCTGGAGGGAACCGCCGGCGCAGCGGCCCTCACCGGCGGTCACCGCCGCGCTGCCCGGCTGCTGGGAGAGGCCGCCGCTGCCCGGGAGTCGATCGGTGCGCCGCTGCCGAGCGCGGAGCGCGGCGACGTGGACCGCATCTCGGCCGCGTGCCGAAAGGCGATGGGAGACGAGGCGTTCGACACGGCCTTCGCCTACGGCGAGCGGAGCGGGCTGAGCGGCGGGCCCGGCCCCGCCGCCGGCCCGTCCTAGCCGAAAACCTCGATCAGGGCGATGGCGACACCGATGACGAGCACGGCGATCAGGACGATGTAGCAGCCGATGTTGCCGGTCGGCCCCGGATCGCGGGTCGGGCCGTGGTGGATGTCCTGTGCGCCCTTGCCCGGCCGGGACCGGCGCTTCTTGTTCTTGCGTGCAGCCATATTGAGCGTTTCCTCACCGCTTCGTCGGACTGATCGGCTCCGAGGACGAGCCTCTCCCGCGACGGTGCGTCTTCGCCACCCGGCGCCGCAAATGGCCCTCCGCGGTGATCGGGGTCGGAGCGGGGCGCGGGGGAAGCGGGGGCCGCACTCCGCACGCGCCGAACCGCTCACAGCCGACGCGGCCCGTCCGGGGCGCCGCCCCGGACGGGCCGCGGCCGGGTTCTGGCCGCGGCCCGTGGCCCGTCCCCGGCTCCCGGAGCGCGGTGCGGCGGCCTGCACCGCAGCGGCGTGCTTCAGCGCCGAGCGTGGCTTCCCGGCTTTCGGCGGTCAGGCGGTGGCTGCACGGTGATCGTCCGCGACGGAGAGGGCGAGTTCGCGTCGGGCGTCCAGTTCGTCGAGTCGCGCCACAAGGGAGGCCCGCACGTCATGGTAGGTGTCGGTGCCCAGCGGCAACCGCAGCGGCGCCGGTTCCAGGTCGAGGGAGTCGATCATCGCCCGCGCGATCTTCGCCGGGTCGTTGGGCAACGGGAACGCGCCTCCGGCGAGGGCCCGGCGCACGTCGCCGGCGGGGCCGGCGTCGTACTCCGGCATCACCGGTGCCGTGGCCAGTGCACCGCCGAAGCCGGTGGGCGTGGCCCCCGGTTCGACGATCGTCAGTCCGATGCCCAGTGGTGCGATCTCCTGGGCCACCGTCTCGCAGAACCCCTCGATCCCCCATTTCGAGGCGTGGTAATAGGAGAAGTTGGGATACGTCGTCTGGCCGCCTGCCGTGGAGACCTGCAGGATGCGCCCGTGCCGCTGGCTGCGCAGATGGGGGAGTGCGGCGCGGACCACCCGGATCGAGCCGAACAGATTGGTCTCGACGACGCGGCGGATCTGCTCGTCGGTCGCCTCCTCCACCGCGGCGAACACTCCGAATCCCGCGTTGTTGACCACGGCGTCGACCCTGCCGAAGTTCGCGAACGCCTCGTCCACGACGGCGGCGACCTGCCGGGCGTCGTCGACGTCGAGCCGGGCGGTCCAGAGGCGGTCGCCGTGCTCGGCGCGCAGGTCCTCCAGAGCCTCCGGCCTGCGAAGGGTGGCGGCCACCCGGTCCCCACGCTCGAGCGCCTGCTCGGTGACGAGCCGTCCGATGCCCGAGGAGGCGCCGGTGATGAACCATGTCTTGCTCACAGAGCGTCCTTTCGTGTGCTGTCGAAGGAACGCTAGGAATTGGAGTCGACTCGAAGTCAACGGCGTAGGCTGCGGTGCATGGCCGTTGCCGAGAGAACGCTGAGCATCAGCGAGGTGAGCGCACGCACCGGACTGTCCGCGTACACGCTGCGCTTTTATGAGCGGGAGGGGCTGTTCGTCCAGCCGGTTCGGCGCAACAGCGCGGGGCGGCGTGTGTTCACCTCCCAGGAGGTCGAGTGGCTGCGGGTCTGCTCCAAGTTCCGGGATACGGGGATGTCCCTGCCTGATATCCGGCGCTATGTGGAGTTGGTCCGCGAGGGCCCCGGCAACGAAGAGGAGCGGTTCGCCCTCCTGCGCAACCACGAGCAGAAGGTGCGGAGCCGGGTGGAGGAGTTGCAGCAGGCCCACGAGGTGATCGAAGCCAAGGTCGCGCTGTACGCACGGCATCTCGCCGCGGGCTCGGCCGACGGGCTGTGGCGCAACGGACCCGAGTGCACCGTGCCGGAGGACGCCCAGGATCCTCCTGCCTCCGCCTGAACCGCGCCGCTGGACACCCCTGCAGGTGAAGGGCCGCATTCCCGGACCCGGCGGGCCCGGGTCCGGGAATGCGGCGCGTGACGGGTGTGTCCCCTCCGTCGTCGCCGGCTGCGCCGTGCAGACCCGGGACGCGGCACGCGCCCGCATCGTGGCGCCTCCAGCGCCTCCAGCGCCTCCAGCGCCTCCGGTCCCCGGGATACGCCGGTCGGGCCGCTACAGCGTTACGCCGGGGAAGGCCAGGACGCGGGGTTCGGTGAGGTCGGCCATGGCGTCCATGACCCCTTCGCGGCCCACCCCCGATTCCTTGACTCCGCCGTAGGGCAGGTGTTCGGCGCGGAAGCTGGGCACGTCGCCGATGACCACGCCGCCCACGTGCAGCCCGGCGAGTGCGGCGAAGGCGGTGTCGCTGCGGTGGGTGAACACGCCGGTCTGCAGCCCGAATCGGGAGTCGTTGACCCGGTCGAAGGCTTCTGCGGTCCCCTGGACCTCGTCGATGGTCAGGACCGGGCCGAAGGCCTCCTCGCAGGCCAGTTTCGCGGTGGGCGGCACGCCGGTGAGCACGGTGGGGGCGTATTGGGCGCCGGTGCGGTGGCCGCCGGTGCGGATGCGCGCGCCGGTGTCGGCGGCTTCGGCCACCCAGCGTTCCACGCGGCGGGCGGCGTCCTCGTCGATGAGGGGCCCGACCTGGGTGCGCTCCTCGCGCGGGTCTCCGGTGGCCAGTGCGGCGACCTGCTCCACGATCCGCTCGGTGAGGTCGGCGGCGATCGTGCGGTGGGCGAAGACGCGCTGGACCGCGATGCAGGACTGGCCGGCTTGGTAGGTGGCGAAGACCGCGATGCGCTCGGCGGCCCAGGCCAGGTCGGCGGGGCTGGACCAGTCGTCGCAGACCACCGCTGCGGCGTTGCCGCCCAGTTCCAGGGTGACGTGCTTGTGCGGGACGGCTTCGCGGATGGATCGGCCGACGGGCCCGGACCCGGTGAAGGACACGACGGGCAGGCGCGCATCGGCGACCAGTGCGGGCATGCGGTCGTTGGGCACGGGCAGGATCGACCAGGAGCCGGGGGGCAGGGCGGTTTCGGCGAGCAGGTCGCCCAGCAGCAGCGCGCTCAGGGGCGTGGCGGGGGCGGGCTTGACGATGATGGGGGCGCCCACGGCCAGGGCGGGTGCGACCTTGTGGGCCACGAGGTTGAGGGGGAAATTGAAGGGGGTGATGCCCAGGACGGGCCCGCGGGGATGGCGGGCGACGAAGGCGGTTCCTCCGGGGGACTGGGGGTCGGTGTCCAGGCGGTGCCATTGCCCTGCGAAGCGGCGGGTTTCCTCGGCGGCCCAGTGGAACACCGCGGCGGCGCGGCCGGCCTCGGCTCGGGCCCAGCGCAGCGGTTTCCCGTTCTCGGCGGTGATCAGTTCGGCGATCTCGTCGCTGCGCTCGGTGATGCGTCGGGCGACGTGGTCCAGGGCGCGGGAGCGGTGTGCTGCGCTGGTGCGGGCGAGGGGTTCGGCGGCGGCGGTTGCGGCCGCGACGGCGTCGGCCACGTCGGCCTCCGCGGCGACGGCGGCGCGGGCTACGGGGGTGTTGTCGTAGGGGTGGGTGATGGGTGTGGATTGCGCGCTGTCGCGCCGGGTGCCCGCGACCCAGAAAGGAACCGGTGTCCTCGATCCGTCCTGCCTCGGTGCGGAACGGCTCGTAGGTGTCGGGGAAGGGCTGGTCACGGGGAAGAACCTCCGGAGATCAAGGGCGGGGCAGAAGCGGTGGTCCAGGGCCGGACGCGGTGTACGCGGCCCCGGTGGTGCGTGGTGGGGGAGGGCGCCGCGGCCGCCGGTCGGGCCGTCGGCCGGGATGATTCCGCGGTCGCAGGTCGGAGGCCGCCCCTCCCGGAGGACAGCACGAAACGCCGGTTGCGCGGGCGGGACGAACCGGCGGCGGCCGTCGGCCGTGCGCCGCCGGCGCGCAGGGGGGTCAGGCGGCCCTACCGCCCGGGAACCGCCTCCCGGTCGCGGGACGACCAGATGAGTTGGACGAGTTCCGCCCGGTTGTGCACATTGGTCTTGGCGAAGATCCGTTTAAGGTGCTGTTTCACGGTGTTCTCACTGACGAATGCTTTCTGGGCGATCTCCTTGGTGGTGTGCCCCTGGCTCACGAGCGTGGCTATCTCCTGCTCCCGAGGGGAAAGCACGCCCCATACCGGAAGTTCTGAGGACTGCTCGTCGGCGCATTCGTACAGCAGGCTGACGATCGACTCCTTTCCGTGTTTACGGTAGGACCGAACGATGATCTTCCGTCCCGAGGCGCCGTCGCGCACACTTGTCGTTCCGGTCTGCCGGCCGTCCTCGGCGAATTCCGAAACGACACTGTCGACGAGGTCTTCGAGGGTCGCGGACCGGGAATTTCCCGCTGCCCGGTCCAGGCATCCCATGACGCGTTTCGCGTTCCGGTTGGAGAACAGCCTTTTCCCGTTGAGGTCGCTGACGACGACGCCGTGCGGGAAATGGTCGAGCACTCCCTGGACCAGAGTGGCCTGATCCCCCAGTGCGTCCAGCCTCCGGGCGCGTTCGATCGCCAGACTGAGGTGTTCGCTGATCAGTCGCGCCAGGCTCAAGTCCTCTTCGTGGAAAGGCCGCCCATCGGTCGCGCGGGCGAAGTTGACGGTGCCGACCACACTTCCCGATTCGATGATGGGTGCTTCCATGGAGTAGGCGAGCCCCTCGCTGAGCAGCACCGACTTCGCGGCGGAGGAGTGCCATCGCGACGGGCTCAGCATCATATGGGAGTCGGCGGGAAGGCCGTATTCGAGAACCGCCTCCAGCACGGGGTCGTCGCGGCGCCCCTGCTCCTCATACGTGTGCATGAAGAAGTCGCTGAGGGTCGAGGCCCGCTCCAGGACCGGATTCATGTCGTCGGTGAAACGGTAGAAACCGATGCCGTCGGCAGGCAGTACTTCGGCTACGGTCCCGAAGTAGACGTCCCGGACCTCATCGACCGTCTGCGTCTGATTGAGTTCGCGGGCGAATTTAAAGAAACCGTTGTTCGCGAGGTCGACTTTCGCACCCACCGAACCACCCCCAATTTGCCGACCGCTAGGATCTCCTGGCCAGATGGTAACCCGGCCCGGAGCAGTGAACGCTAACGTTTCGAAAACGAATGTTAACTGCACATTACTCTTGTCCGGTTACGCACAGCGCATGCCGGACCGGGGAATAACCCTGCTTCTCCGAAGGTGCAGGGGATCGCGGGCGGGAGGCTCCCGCCCGCGATCGGCGACATCGGGCGCCGCCGCCGTTAATCGGGTACTCAGATTCTGTGCAGCATCCAGTCGGCCAGCCTTGCGGCGGCCACCGCCAGGTAGTCGTAGTTGCAGTGCAGCGAGCCCGCTCCGCCGTAATAGTCGACGGTCACGTCCTCGACACTCAGCGCCGCCTCGAAACGGCGCGCCCCCTCGATGTCCATGATGATGTCGTTCTCGCCGTGCATGACATACACGGGGATGTCGAGCTTCTCGGCGACGCCGTCGAGGGTGAACCGGGCGAGCTTCTCGCGGGCGTCGGCGTCGTCCTTCGAACCCGACAGCCACTGGAGCTGCTGCTGCAGCGGCGGGTAGTACTCGTAGAAGTCCGTCAGGATGCTCCACGTGCCGCACCACGCCGCCACGGCCTTGACCCGCGGCTCGAAGGCCGCCGCGCGCGGCGCGTAGTACCCGCCGAAACTGACTCCGGCCAGGCCGAGCCGGTCCATGTCGACGTCGTCGCGCTGCGCCAGGAAGTCGAGGACGGCCTTCACCGGGACCTCGTAGTCATGGCGGCTGTACATCTGCTTGAAGCGCAGGGAACTGCCGCGACCGGGCGTGTCGACCATGACGACGTTCATTCCGCGGGCCGGGAACTCGGTGCCGCCCAGGAAGTACAGCTCCTCGGCCCAGGAGTCGGCGCCGCCGAGCATGAGCACCGTGGGACGCTTCTGGCCCGAGGCGTCGGGGCGGACGACGTAACCGTCCATCGTCTGGCCCTCGAAGGGGACGCTGATCCGCTCGATGAGCCCGCCGGTGAGCTCCGCCGCCTTCTGGAAGTTCCGCGTTCCCTCGGTGTAGGCCTCGTTCCGGCGCGGGTCCGTGGGGGGAAGGAAGAACTCGGAGTGCCGCCAGTAGCTCATCGACCGGAACAGGGCGCGGCGGCCCGTCGTGACGTTGCCCGCTTCCAGGGCGGCGTGGCCGGCCTCCGCGGTCTCCTTGGCGGTCCGGCTCCACTCGCGCTGCCACACCTCGGGGTCGGTGGTCCGGGCACCGATGCGGGCGGCGGTGCGCGCGCACTCGAACAGGTCGGAGCCCCCGACCGCGACCTGGGCGAGCAGGCGCATCGTCTGCAGCGACCAGTCCTCGTGCTGGGGGAACAACTCGATGACGGACAGGGCGTCGCCCTGGAGCGTGGTCTCGGTTTCGGTCACGTCTACTCCTTGTGGTCGTTGGCGAAGAGTGTTCTGGGAAGGTGAGTGGGGCCTCAGCCGCCGATGGCCGAGGGGGTCTCCGTGACGTCGCCCCAGCGGACCTGGTCGCGGATCGCGGTGCGGTAGCGGACGAGTTCTCTGGGCGCGTTGACGCACACCGCGCCCCGTATCCGGTCGTCACGTCCGTACAGCGCCACGAGCCTGTCGTCGCCGGACTCCTTGACGACGACTTCGCTCGCCGCGGACGCGCGTCCCACGAAGCGCATACGGGCGTCGTACTGGTCGGTCCAGAAGTAGGGGACCGCGCTGAACGCCTCCCCGTGGCCCAGCAGGGTGTGCGCGGCGCGTCTGCCCTGCTCGACGGCGTTCGTCCAGTGCTCGACGCGGATCTCCTCGTCGAACAGCGGGTTGTACCAGCGCGCGACGTCCCCGGCCGCCGCCACGCCTGGCACGGAGGTCGACAGGTCGGAGCGGCAGACCACCCCGTCGGTCGTCTGGACGCCGCTTCCGTCGAGCCATTCGGTGACCGGGCTCGCCCCGATCCCGGCGACGACGACGTCGGCGTTGAAGACGCGCCCGTTGCTCAGGGTCAGCACAGCGCCCTCGCCCAGGCGCTCGATCGCCTCCACAGTGCACGTGCAGACGATCTCGACCCCGTTGCGTGCGTGCAGCGCGCGGAACCAGGCGCCGACCTCGTCGCCCAGCGCACGGCCCAGCGGAACCCGCCCGACCTCGACGATCGTCACGTCCAGACCCAACTGCCGGGCGGTCGCGGCGATCTCCAGCCCGATGAACCCGGCGCCGATGAGAACGAGGTGCTGGCCGGGGCGCAGGCGCTCGCGAAGCCGCAGACTGTCCTCGATCGACCGCAGGATCTGCACGGGCGGGGCGTTCTCCGTACTGGACAGGCGCCGCGCCCGCGAACCCGTGGCGATGACGAGGCCGTCGTAGGCCACGGTCGTGCCGTCGTCGAGCAGGACCGTGCGCCGCGCGGTGTCGAGCCGAACGGCGGCGTTGCCGAGTCGGGTCGTAACGGCGTTGTCCTCGTACCACTCGGGCGCGCGAAGGCTCAGCCTCTCCATCGGCATGCCGTTGAGCAGCGCTTCCTTGGACAGGGGCGGCCTGTCGTAGGGCAGTTCGTTCTCCGCCGAGATGAGCGTGACGTCGCCGTCGAAGCCGTGCTCCCGCAGCGCCTCAGCGGCGTGGACCCCGGCCAGCGACCCGCCGACGACGGCGATTCGCCGCACGTCAGGAACTCTCGAGGGAGATCGCGCGTGCGGGGCATCCGCGTACCGCCGCTTCGGCCTCGGCACGACGGTCCTCCGCGGGGGTCTCGTCCAGCAGCACGGCCTTGTCGGTTCGATCGTCAAGGTCGAACAGTCCGGGGCTCTCGATCAGGCAGTTCGCGTACCCCTGGCACGCGTCCAGGTCGAGGACCAGCTTCATTCCCATGTCCTGTCACCTCCGTGACGTCCTTCGAGACTCAGTGAGCGCTCGACTCCAGGTGGGGGATCGGCGGCTCGGCGTGTGCGCTGCGTGCGGAAGCGGGTGTGTTCCGGCTTTTCAAGGCGCGAACGCGGCCCGCGGTGACGACCGCGGAGATTCCGGGGATGTCGCCGACGGCGAGCGCCGCGCGCGCGCTCTCACGGGTCGATCCCCACGGCGCGTCCATGACCACGAGATCGCCCGCTCGGCCCGGCGTGACCAGGCCGGCCGGAAGGCTCCACGTCCGGGCGTTGTTGCCCGAGGCGGCCGCCCACACCAGCGCGGGATCGAGTCCGGTCAGCGACGCGAGTTCGGCGACGGTCTTGATCACTCCCAGGGGCATGACTCCGGTGCCGGTGGGCGTGTCCGAGCCGATGACGATCCGGTGCAGGGCGCCCTGCCGCACCGCACGCTCGAGGATGCGCACGGACGAGCTGAGGTTGCCGGCCTGGACCAGTTGGAGCGCCATCCCGGTCTCGTCCATGATCGTGTCGACCCCGGCGGGATCCAGCGACGTCGGGCCGCCGTTGATGTGGCCGCAGACGTCCGGTGCCAGCGCCAGCAGGTGCTCGGGTGTGATCGGTTTGCTGCCCGGGATGCTCGCTCCGCCGGAGTGGCACATCACCGTGATGCCGTGCTGCTGGGCCCACCTGACCTGGTCGACCCCCTCGGCGGGGTCGGTGTAGCGCCCGAAGCCGAACTTCGCCAGGACGACACCGGCCTCCTGGAGATCGGCGAAGTCGCGCTCTCGGAGCGTCGGCTCCAGCACCACGGAACCGGCGTGGACGGTCATCCCGCCGGGATGGAAGTTCTCGAAACACGAACGGGCGGCGATGGCCAGCGACTTCACCCCGACCGCGGTGCTGGGCCGGCCCGGAGCGTGGATCTCTCCGGGGCTCACGACGCTGGTGATCCCGCCGTGGACGTAGCTGGCGAGGAAGTCGACGGTCTTCTGCCTCGGCGTGTAGTCGCCGAGCACCACGTGGCAGTGGGAGTCGACGAGTCCCGGCGCGACGGTCGAGCCCCGGGCGTCCACGACGGTGTCGGCGCCGGCGATCGCGGCCCTCAGCTCCTGAGCGTCGCCGACGTCGCTGATCGTGCCGTCGGTGACGATGACGGTGTCCGCGCCCTCGACGACGGGCGCTTCGATGTCGCCCGAGAAGACCGTGCCGGCCCCGGTGACGGCGAGCGTGTTCACTGCTTTCCGCCCTTCTCGCGGGCCTCGGCGACGCTTCTGCCGCCGACCCGCGCGTTGAGTCGGCCGCGGTTGGTCACCACGCCGATGACGACGAGCTCCTCAGGGCGGGGCGCGTCGGGAACGCGGATCGTCACGCCGTCGTAGTGGCTGCGCACCCAGATGTCGTCCTTGTAGGCGGTGGGCACGTCGATGACCTCGCCGGCGACCGCGGGCTTGGTCATGGACGTGATCCAGGCCTTCCCGCCTCCGACGGCCGCACGGAAGGCGTCGCCGAAGACCGCGGTCAGAGCGGCGTTGACGTGCTCCTGCTCGCCGTCCGAGCCCACGAGGCCGCCCTTGCCGTAGCTCTCCACCGGCTGCCCGAGGAGGCGGACGGCCTCAAGCCCCAGGGAGCGTCCCAGTTCGTCGGAGGCGTCGATGATTCCGGAAAGGTCGTCGACGTAGCCCCGCCCCGCGTAGGGGTTGCGGACGACCGCGCAGACGGCGACCTTGCGCAGTTCCTCCCCGTCCGATCTGCCTGCCGACGAGCGGATCGTCTCGGCCTGTGCGAAGGTCTTGCGGACCTCAAGCGGCGAGTCGGCCACGGGCCCTCCTCCTTCTCCATGGTGTTCGCCGGGTTCGTCAGGACCGGCTCCTGCGATTGGTGGCGACGCTACGGCGGCTTCGGCCCCCGCCGGCATCACCCGGTCGGGTAGATCCGGGACCTGCGGCAGGCGGCGCCACGAGGGCATGCTGAGGGCGTGCGGGAGCCGGGGGCGGCGGACGCTCCGCCGCCCCGGCTCGGGTGTAGGGGACCGCGGGCTCAGTCGACCGCGAAGAGGATCGTCCCGGGCCAGGCGATGAAGATCGCCATCGCCGCGGCGAACGGGATCAGGAAGGGGATGCTGCCGCGGAACACCGTCACGACGTCCAGGGATCTGTCCAGGCCGGCGGCGATGAAGGCGTTGACGCCCACCGGCGGGGTGATCGCTCCGATCGTGGTGATCAGCACGACGATGACCGTGAACCACACGATGTCGTATCCCAGCCCGGTGATCAGCGGGAACAGCAGCGGGATGCTGATGACGAGGAACCCCAGGGCGTCCATGATCGCGCCGCCGACCAGGTAGATCGCCAACACCGCGAGCACGATGACGATCGGTGCGACCGGCAGGTCGGCCACCCAGGCGGCCAGTTCGAACGGCAGCCGGCTGAGCGTGAGGAACCGGCCGAAGACGACGGCGCCGGCCACCAGCAGGATCACCATCGCCGAGATCCGCAGCGTCTCGATGACCGAGGTCCAGAACACGGCCCAGGTCAGGTTTCGCCCCGCGACGCCGATGACGACGGCTCCGAGCGCGCCGACCGCGGCCGCCTCCGTCGGCGTGAACAGGCCCGCGAAGATTCCGCCGATGACGACGAGGAAGAGCACGCCGACCTGGAGCACACCGCCCAGCGAGGTGAACCGCTGCCTCCAGGTCGCCTTCGGCCCCGGCGGGCCGAGCCTCGGCTGGAACCAGCACATGACGAACACGGTCGCCAGCAGAAGCACGCCGACGAGCAGCCCCGGGGCCAGCGCGGCCTGGAAAAGCTTGGTGATGGACTGCTGGGACTGGACGGCGATGATGATGAGCGCGGTCGAGGGCGGAATGAGGATCCCCAGCGTCCCGCCGACCGCGACCGCTCCGCCCGCGAGCCGCTGGCTGTATCCGTACTTCTTCATCTCCGGCAGCGCCACCGCGCCGATGGTCGCGGTCGACGCCGAGTTCGATCCCGATACGGCCGAGAAACCGATGCTGGCGGCGACGGTCGTCGCGGCGACTCCCCCGGGAAGGTGTCCGATCCACGTATAGGCGGCCCCGAAGAGCCGTGCGCTCATCCCCGTACGGAAGACGATCTGTCCCATGAGGATGAACAGCGGGACGACCGCCATCGTGTAGCTGGAGAACTGCCCGTAGACGTCGGAGGCCATCAGGTGCAGCGCCGAGTCGACGTCGCTGACGAGCACGGCACCGAGAAAGCCGACACCGAGCATGGCGAAGGACACCGGCATCTGCAGGAAGAGGATGCCCAGCATGATGGCGATCCCGAGGACCGCCACGAGTGTCGGGGTCACAAGGTGCTCCGTTCAGCGCGAGGGGGCGGCGATCGGCGCCGGCGAGCGGTGGGGGAGCCGGTCACCAGATGTCGGCTTCCGACGACGGCCGACGCCATGACCGGACGATGCGGCCGAGATCGCCGAGGAAGGCGACCAGCAGCCCGACCACACCGGCGAGCAGCAGGAACACCAGAGGCCAGTGCGGAACGCGCAGGGCCTCGGTGGCCGAACCCGTCGCGTACTCGGTGAGGCCGTAGCCGAGCAGGCTGAGCCCCAGTTGGACGAACAGCGCGAACGAGGCGACCGTCACGACGGCCCCTATGGCGAGGCGGAGGCGCCTGCCCAGCCGGCTGGTGACGATGTCGACGGAGACGTGCGCCTTGTGGACCTGCGCCTCGCCGAGCGCCATCGCGCTGACCACGACGGCCGCCATCGACACCAGCTCGAAGGTGCTCGGGATCGGTGCGGTGAAGGTCCGCAGCACGATGTTGGCGACCAGCACCAGCATCATGGCGACCAGCGCCGCACCGCCGATGTGGGCGAGGAGCCGCGCGAACCGGTCCGTCGCGGCGACCAGGACGCTCATCACGAGTCCTCGGCGGCGAGCCCCTCGGCGTGCTGGTCGGCCAGCTCACTCATGCGGTCCAGCACCTCCCGGGCGTCGAAGCCGGCGTCGGAGTGGTCGGCGACCCAGTCCTTCGAGAGCTGCTCCATCTGCTGGTCCAGCTCGTCGCGGACCTGGGGGTCGAGTTCGTGCGTCTGCACGCCGTGCTCGCTCTTCGCCCAGTCGAGGGCCTCGCCGACGTTGGTGTCGTCGTGGTACTCCGAGGCGAAGGTCGTCATCTCCTCGCGCAGGTCGAGGATGGATTTCTGGACGTCCTCGGGGAGGGCGTCGAAGTCCTCCTTGTCCATGACGGCCACGAAGCTGTTCGAAACGCCGAAGGGGTAGTCGGTGACGTGTCCGACCTGCTCGGCGAGCGAGAAGTCGCGCAGCACCTCGCGCGAGGAGACGTAGCCGTTGATGGTGCCGATCTCGAGGTTCTCGGCGACCTCGGCCATGGACAGGCTCACCGGCGCCGCCCCGAGGGACTCCAGCATGGGCAGCGACGCGCCGGAACCGCGCAGGTCCTGCCCTTCGAGGTCGGCCGTGTCCTGGACCGGTTCCTGAGTCTGCAGGTAGGCCGGTTCCGTGGTGAACGCGGTGATGATCTGGTAGTCCTCGAACTCCGCGGGCTCGTACTCCAGCAGCAGGTCGAGGAACGTGGCGCTGGCGACCTGCGCGTTCTCGATCCCGACCGGCTGGTTGATCACCGAGGAGAACGGGAAACGGCTGCTGTCGTAGGCCGGGGAGTCCAGGCCGACGTCCACCGCCCCCTCGGACACCCCGTCGTAGATGTCGCCCGCCCCCATCAGGGTTCCGCCGGGGTAGGTCTGGACCGTCACCTGCCCGTCGGTCTCCTCGGCGAGCCGGTCGGCCCACTCCTCCATCTGGACTCCCGGGAACGACTCGGCCGGCGCGAAGAACGCGTAGCTGAGCTCGATCTCGTCGTCGGAGCCGGCACCGCCCCCTCCGCCCATGCACGCGGAGAGCATGAGCACGGTGCCCGACGCGGTGATTGCCGCGATAGAACGGTTCATTCGAGACATCTCGATCTCCAGGTCTTGGTTAGCGACAAGCGGCGGGAGTGAGCGGGAAGCGGTGGCGGTTCCCGGGTCCGCAGCGAGCGTGTGCAGGGACATTACTCATTGCTCAGTTGCTGGTCGTGACCCGTTCGGGTACAAAGTGCGGCCGGAATCACCGGCCGGTACTCGGCGACGGGAACGGGTCCCCGGCGCGGCGGGGGCCGCCGGCGCGGCGCGGCGGCGGTGGGGGCGTCGGCCCCGGCTACCTCCGCGGGGCCGCTCGAACGGGAGCGCGTACCGGCCCGCTTCCGGTACGAGGAAGGCGGGCGTCGCTGTGGATCGGGCGCCTGCTGCGGTCGCGCCCGCAGTGGTGGCCGGGTGCGCCGGGCACCGGTCGGCTTCAGGGCCCGCCGCCCGTCGATCCGGGGCGGGCAGGCGGTGGGGTCAGTGCCCGGCGAAGTCCTGTTCGGCCCAGGGCCCGACCACGGTCGGATCGATTCGGACGTCGAGGACGAGCACGCCGCTGGGTTCGGCGAACCAGTCGGCGGCCTGGGCGAGGTCGGAGCGGTCCCGGACGGTGACCGCCCGCGCACCGGCGCCCCGGGCGAGACCCGCGATGTCGGTCTGGGGGAACCGCACGAGGTCCAGCCCCGAGCCGTAGTGGAGGAAGTGGTGGACCTCGGCGCCGTAGGCCCGGTCGTCGTAGACCACGACAAGGGCGTCCAGGTTCAGGCGGACGAGGGTTTCGAGTTCGGAGACCGCCATGAGGAACCCGCCGTCGCCGGTGGCCAGGACGGTGAGCCGGTCGGGCCTGGCGACGGCCGCACCCACGGCCGCGCCCAGGCCCAGCCCGATCGACTGGAACCCCGCGCTGGTGAAGACGAAGCCGGCGGGGTCGGGCACGGACCAGCCCATCGCCGGCCAGCCGATGAAGTGGCCGCCGTCCACCACGACGGAGCGCTCGGCGGGCAGCAACTCCTCCAATCGGGCGGTGATGTCGGCGGGATGGCATGTGCCCTCGGCCGAAGGCGGGGGCACGGTGGGGGCGGCCGAACGCTCCAGGGGGCCGAACTCGCTCGTGGATCGGCGGTCGCCGACCTCGGTCAGCAGAGCGCGCACCGTGGCGTCGACGTCGGCGGCGATGCCGACGCCGACGTGGGCGTTGCGGCCCAGTGCGGTGGGGTCCCAGTCGACGTGGACCACCGCGGTCTTCTCGCGGAAGATCGTGTCGTCGCGCGTCGTCCACGTCGTGAGCGTGGCTCCCAGCGCGAGGATCAGGTCGGCGGACTCCAGGGTCTCCACCGCGGTGGAGGTGGAGAACCCTCCCGCGATGCCGACGTCTCGGGGATGTCCGGTGAACATCCCCTTGACGACCGCGGTGGTCGCGAGGCGGGCCCCGATTCTCTCGGCGAGCGCGGCGGTGGAGTCCCGGGCTCCCGACAGCCACGCGCCGCGGCCGGCGAGGAGCACGGGACGGCGGGCACGGAGCAGCTCCTGGGCCAGCTCGGCCACGACATCGGCCGCCGGCCGAGGACGTCCCCCCGGTCGCAGGATCGAGACCCCGTCGGGGGGTGCGGTGGCGGTGGAGGCCTGCACGTCCAGCGGCATGTTGAGCACGACGGGACGGTGCTCGTCGAGCGCCCGGCGGCAGGCGCGGACCGTGTCGGCGGCGACGGTGCCGGGTCGGTGGAGGTGCTCGGCGATCCCTCCCGCGGCGGTGACCAGCGCCGCCTGGTCGAGGTAGAAGTTGGAGCGGGTCATACCGGCCGACGTCGCCCCCGCGAGGACCACGATCGGGCTTCGGCTCTTGGCGGCCTCCGCGAGTGCCGTGACGGTGTTGGTCAGGCCCGGTCCCTGGTGGACGCTGCAGGCGGCGATGCGCCCCGTGGTCCGCCAGTGGGCGTCGGCCATGGCCAGGGCGCCGGCTTCGTGGCGGGCGCCGACGAAGCGCGCCCCGCCGCGGACGAGCGCGTCGGTGGCGACGAAGTTGCCGCTGCCCACGACCCCGAAGACGGTGTCGATCCCGCAGGCGGCGAGCGTCGCCCCGACCGCCTGGGCCCCGTCGGGGGCGCTTCCGGTCACGTCCATGTCCCACTCCCGGCGTCGGTGTTGATGACGATCCCGGTGACGATCCGGGCGGCGCCCGGATCGGCGAGATAGGCGTAGGCGCCGCTGTGGTCCTCCGGCCGCGGAGTGACCCCGAGGACGTTGCTGCGGGCGAGGCGTTCGTCGCGCCCCTCGGACCGGTCGGCGGTCAGCGTCTGGCCCAGCGACGCCAACCCGCCGAAGCGTGTGCCACCGGTTCCGCCCGGTGCGACGCCGTTGACCCGGACCCGCGGCGCGAGGTCGGCCGAGAGGTGGTCCACGGCCCCGCGGAGCGCCCACTTCGAACTGCCGTAGAGTACGCCGCCGCCGCGGGGGTGAAACGCCGACTCCGACAGGGTCAGCGTCACCGAGCCGCGGGCCGCGCTCAGAGCCTCGTAGCACACGTTGACCGCCTTCAAGCAGCTGAGGACGTTGGTGTGCCACATCTCCTCGCCCGCCGATTCCAGCTGCGCCGGGGTGAGCTCGCGGATGGACACGTAGTGGTCGAACACCCCGACACAGCTGGTGAGGTGGTCGAGGCCGCCGTCGTCGTCGCGCGCCTCGGCCAGCGCCTCGGCCAGGGCCGCGCTGTCCGTGGCGTCGCCTACCACCACCCGGAGGCGGTCGCCGGCGCCGCGGCGCAGCGCGTCGGCGTGCTCGGGTGATCGCTCGAGCACGGTGACCCGGGCGCCGAGGGCGAGGTAGCGGTTGCAGACAGCCTGCCCGATACCCGATCCGCCCCCGGTGACCAGCATGCTCAGTCCGTCCAGGCCCCCGCTCACGGTCCCGGCTTCCTCGCCAGCAGGGACGTGATGAACTCCGGTTCCTGATAGCTCAGGCAGTCCAGCGCGACCGCGTCGAAGCGCACGCACGTGTTGTGCCTGGGCGACCAGATCTCCAGCCGCACACCGTTGCGGGTGTCGACCTTGCGTACGACGACGTCGACGAACTCGTTGGCGACGACGATGGGCCCCTCGTTGCCTCCGTCCCGCGGGTAGGCGAGGACCTCGCCGTCGTCGGGGTTCTCCGCCGCCGGGACGGGAACGGCCTCATTCATGGATGGGCTCCTTCGGTCGGATCAGAAGAGGATCGACAGGTTGTGCCCGTTGATGACGGACTGGTCGAGCACCGCGTAGCGCCGAGCCAGCAGGAGCCGGCCGTCCACGCGCCGGACCGTGTCCTTGCGGGCGATCGAGTAGAGGTTCGGCTCGATGCTGTCGCCCCGGCTCCGGTAGATGAGGCAGTTCGACGACACGAGGAGTTCGTCCTCCCGCTCGCCCGGGTCGGCCACGACGTTGGTGACGTAGTGGCGCGTGCGTGACGGCGGTTGCTCCGCCCAGGCGAAGTCCGTCTCGAGCCGCTCGATCCGCAGCGTGAGCGTCTGCTTGTCGTCGTCGAAGATCCGCGACGTGGGCGAGACCTCCCAGCCGGCCTGGCCCTCCCGGGTGACGCGGAGCGGCACGACATAGGCGACGTCGTCGGTCAGGTGGTCGAGCCAGTCCCGGAACCTGCGTTCGTCCAGTGCCAGGGCTTCGCGGTGGAGGAAGTCGGTGACGTCGAAGACCGTGTCCCGGTCCGGCTTCGGATCTGCCACGCCGATCACACCTGTCCGGTCATGTAGTCGGACCACCGGGACCACAGGTTCCGGAAGTTGGAGTCGTTGACGTAGGGCGTGACCACGTGCCCGGGGCCGGGGAAGTCGGGATCGCGGACGCTGTCCATCCCCATGACGTAGGGGAACTCGATGTCCCTGGCCATGGTCGAGCCGGCCGAACGGGTCACGCGGGCCCAGTTCTCCAGGTCGTCCTGCTCGAAGGTCCCCGCCTGGGCGAAGGCCAGGGTGTAGGCGCGGTACGCCTCCCGTTTGTACTGCTCGGAGGCGTCCTTGGGCACCAGGCACCAGGAGTACATCTCGGTCCTGCCCGGCCCGATCGGGTGGTACAGGCGCATGGTCACGAACCGCACGCCCGCCTCGCCCGGGACGATGCTGAACGGCTGCATCAAGAAGGACAGGTTGGGAAACACCGTGCCCACCGCGGTCCGGGTCTGGGAGAAGACCTCGACCTGTTCGGGCGACAGGCTGCGGCGCATCTCGTCGGCCAGTTCCTCCGGGAACCCCGCGAAGGGCGGGAAGCCCGGAGTGTGGCCGAGCCCGATGCCGTGCCCCTTGCCGGGGATGCTCGCGGCCCAGCCCTGGCTGTGGGTCGATCCCGACGAGGCGAAGTAGCCCAGGTTGAACCCGAACTGGTGGGCGACAGGGGTGTGGTACCCGTCGCCGGCGAAGTTCTCGGCGGCGATCTTCCAGTCGGTGTCGGTCACCCAGTGGTCCGGGGGGCCGTGCACCTCGCTTCCCGAGCTTCCCTGCTTGAGGTAGAGGTCCAGGTAGAACCGGAAGTCGCCGAGGTACTCCTCAAGCGGCGGCGCGTCCGGGTCGATCGTGCCGAACACCAGGCCCGCGTAGGTCTGCGTCCGGACCTTGACCAGGCCCCAGTCGCGCTTGTCGATCCTGCCCTCGTAGCCCTCCTTCATGTAGGGCACCCCGACGAGCTCACCGGAGTTCTTGTACACCCATCCGTGGTAGGAGCAGCGGAAGTGCGAGGCGTTGCCCATCTCGGACTTGCACATCATGTTTCCGCGGTGGCGGCACATGTTGAGGCTGGCGTGGATGTCCCCGGACTCGGCGCGGGCGACGATGAGGTTGTTGTCGGCTATGTAGCGCGTGACGTAGTCCCCGCGGTCGGGGATCTCGGACTCGTGTGCCAGGAAGCACCAGGCCTTGGAGAAGACCCGCTGCCGCTCGATGTCGAAGATCTGCCGGTCGTTGAAGACGTGAGCCGGGAAACGCCCTTTCGCGATACCGTCCCTGATGCTTTCGAGGGCCGCTTCGGCACCGGGACTCACGGGGTCGGTCGCCATGGCTCAGACCTTCTCGGCGGCCCGGGACGATGCCGAGCCCAGCCGCTCGTCGATCTCGGCGGTGATCTGCTTGTAGCGCTCGACGTGCTCGAGCGTGGTCGTGCGGTGGACCTCGGGAAGCAGGTCCTCGGTGTAGGGCACCCGGCTCTTGCCGACGTTCATGTAGCCGGCGGCGTTCACGCGGATCTTCTCCAGGGGGACGTTGTACTTGGCGAACTCGAAGAAGTCCTGGCCGACGATGAAGGGCTCGTGGGCCCACCGAAGGCGCTCGGTCAGCCAGCGCGCGTCCTCGGTGCGCCCCTCGCGCAGGGCGTCGCGCAGCGCGAGGACGGGCGCGGGCCCCATGGCGGTGGTCGAGGACCACGCCATCCCGACGAGCTCCTCGCCGTACATCTCCCAGGCCGGGAACCAGTCGGTCTCGATCGGCATCAGCGGGAAGCCGGTCCCCGTGTGGGCCATGTCGTTGTGGTACCGGAAGCCGACCGACGCGCCGCCCGCGTACTTGACCGCCACGACCTGGGGCAGGTCCACGAGGGTGCGGTAGACGGAGCGCGGGATGACCCCGCCGAAGGCGGCGGTGTTGTCGTAGACGACGATGGCCAGCTCGGGCACGGCCTCGGCGACGTCCCGGTAGAACCTCTCCATGATCGGCGCGACCATGTCGCCCCACATGGGACGGCCCAGCAGGGTCCCGGTGACGCCGATGTCGGCCAGGAACCGCATCCGCGCGACGGTGTCGCGGGTGTTGAGGGTGGTGGCGCCGACGAAGACGGGGAAGTCGGGGTCCTCCGACCGTGCGGTCTCGGCCACGCAGGAGGCGTAGGCCTTCCACTCCTCCAGCGTCAGCGTGTGCATCTCGCCCAGGGTGCCGTTGGTGGCGATCGCGTCCACGCCGTCACGGATCAGGGACCGGATCATGCGCTCGGTCTCCGCGAGGTCGATCGTGTTCTCGGCGTCGACCCGGTCGGCTCCCGGAAGCGCCGGGGTCGGGGGATAGGCCATCACGCCGCGCATGTCGCGACCGGTCACCTTGGGAAGTTTGCTGCTCATCGGGTCCTACCTTCTTCTCGGGGTTGAGCGGGAGCGTTCGCGGGGGTCGGCGGCCGGGTTCAGGTCCGGGCCGCCGCGACGGCCGTGCCTGTGAGCCACTCCGGGACCGGCTCGTAGGCCAGGACGTCGAACGGCACCTGGACCGAGCCGGCCGCGACGAGCCAGGTCCGGATCTCGTGCGCGCCGTTTCCGGCGGCGTCGATCTCCTCTGCGGTGTAGGAGAGGAGGCGGTCCGTGTCACCGCTCTCGAAGCGGTCGATGAAGTCGCGGTCGAACTCCGTGTTGACCCGGCCCGACTCCGGCAGCCCGACCCAGTGGGACAGACCGCCCGTCCCGACGACGACCACGCGCTGGACCTCGGTCTGCGCCTCGATCGCGCGGCGGATCATCCGCCCGAAGTCGTAGCAGCGCCGCACGGTCGGCCAGGGCGGGTTGACGCCGTTGACGATGACGGGAACGAGGGGGTACTTCGACTCGGGGTCGAGGTGCTTGAAGGGGACGCAGAAGTTCTCGTCGAACTCCAGGCCGCCTTCGACCAGGGCGGGGTCGAACTCCGATTCCAGCGCGAACCCGTAGAGGTGCCGGCCGAGCCGGGAGTGCCCGGGGTACCGGCGCTGTTCCACGTTGAGGAAGTCTCCCATTTCCTCGGTGACCGGCCCCAGATACGAGTCGCTCGTCGCGACGGCGAACGCCGGCAGATTGCCCAGGTGGAAATTGGTGAAGTGCTCCACGGAAACGGCGACGATCGCGTCCGGTTCGAGCGCGTCGATTCGGCTCCGCGCGTCGGCGAAAGCGGATTCCACGGCCGCGCGCTTCGCGGGTTCCGCGCGTTCGGGCCATGCCGTGATTCCGGGCGAGTGCGAAGCGGTAAAGGCGCCCACGACCCGTCCTGCGGTGTCAGCCATCAGTTCTTCTCCCCCCGTATCCGGGCATAGTAGTCAGCACGGTCGACCTTCAGCTGGATGGCGCAGAAGTAGATCAGATAGGGGTTGAACCCGCGCTCGTACATGGTTTTGAAGTCGAGTTCGCGCATAGCGGCGCGGTCCTCGCCTCCGATGCCGTAGGAATCGAGTACGGGGTCCGGATCAGCGAGGTACCGCTCGGCCAGGTCCGGGTCCTTGCGAATGTCCCACAGCAGTTTGTGGAGGCTGTACACCGGCTCACCTTCCTCATTCCTCTGGTGGCTTCTCGTCGACGTCGAGGCCGCCCCGGCCGGCGGGTTTATCGTTGCGGCCCCTCGGTCCGGAGTTACGGAGCGGTGGATTTCCGGATGTCGGTGTCCAAACCCTAAGGAAATGGTGCTGCCTGCCGCGTTACCCTTTCGGGTAGTTTCCGGCGGGCGTGCCGACCGCGGGCGGGCGACGGGCGAGGCCGGGGCGCTCCGCGTCGCGCCCGGAGGGACCCGCAGGGGCGGCACAGGCCGATGACGGCGGCGGTCTCGGCGTCTGGCGGCAGCCGTGCCGGGTAGCGGGAGCCCATGGATGAGACACGTGAACTGGCCGTCGTCACCGGTGCCTCCAGCGGCATCGGCTTCGAACTGGCCAGAAAGTTCGCCGAGAACGGGTTCGACCTGCTGATCTGCGCCGAGGACCGCGAACTCGACGCCGCGGCCGAGCAGCTGAGCGCGGTCGGCGACGGCTCCGTCACCGCCGTGCGGGCGGATCTGAGCGGCAGCGGGGGAGTGGACCGGCTCTACGACGCGATCAGCGCCACCGGGCGCCCGGTGGACGCCGCCGCACTCAACGCCGGAGTCGGCCAGGGCGGCGCGTTCGTCGACACCGACCTCGCCGACGAGCAGGCGGTGATCGACCTCAACATCACCTCGACCGTCCGCCTGGCCAAGCGCATGCTTCCGGACATGGTCGAGCGCGGCAAGGGCCGCGTGCTGATCACGTCGTCGATCGCCGCGACCATGCCGGGGTCCTTCCAAGCGGTCTACAACGCCTCGAAGTCCTTCCTGCAGTCGTCCGCCGCGGCGGTCGGCAACGAGCTCAAGGACACCGGCGTCACGGTCACCTCGCTCATGCCCGGCCCGACGGAGACGGAGTTCTTCGAGCGCGCCGGCATGGGGGACACGCGGATCGGCCGATCGGACAAGGACGACCCTGCGCAGGTGGCCGAGCAGGGGTTCGCCGCGCTCATGCGAGGTAGCGGAAGGGTCGTGGCCGGCTCGGCGAAGACCAAGGCCCAAGAGGCCGCGAACAAGGTCCTGCCCGACTCTCGCAAGGCCCAGACCCACCGCCGCATGGCCGAACCCGGCTCGGGCACCTAGTTCGGCCGTGGGAAGCACCGGAGCGTCGAGGCGGTGGCGGGAGGCGTGCGGCCGGGCGAACGCCGCCGCCAGCGCTCCGGCGCGGTGGCGGGGAGCCTTCACCCCCGATCGGCGTCGGCTCCCCCCTTCCCTGGTCTGCGGCTGACAGATCTGCGGGACGCCGCCCCGGTGCCCGGGTCAGGACGCGGACTCGTCCGCCGCCTTTCGGAGGTGCGGATCCAAGGTGTCCAGCGCATGGGGGATCGACAGCGGCGTCGGGGTGTTGAGCGCGACGATCGTCGGGTAGTCGAGCACGGCGACCGTGCCGGGGAGTTCGTCGAATCCGGGGATGTCGGCGAGGCGGCCTTCGTCGCCGCCGTTGACGAGGAAGGCCACGAAGTCGGCCCTCAGCAGGTCGGCGCGCTCGGTGCTGACGCCGATCCGCGGCTCCCCGGTCTCCTCGCCCTTGCGTTTGACCGGCGGGTGCATCGTCATGCCCAGGTCCTGGAAGAAGACACTGGATCCGTCCTGCTCGTCGGCGACGATGTAGATCTTGTCGCCGACGACGTACTGGGCCAGAGCGAAGGTGCCGCCGTCCAGTCCGGGCAGGTCCGCCGCTGCCGTCGCCACCTCGTCGTCGACGGAGTCGACGACCTCGTCGGCACGCGGGCGTTCGTCGAGGAACCCGCCGGATACGCGGACGAGGTCCGCCCAGGGCATGACCTCGCGGTCGTCGAGCGAGGCGACGGTGGGTGCGATGCCGGAGAGCAGGTCGTAGGTGTTCTTGTCGGCGATCGAGTAGGTGCCGACGATGAGGTCGGGTTCCAGTTCGGCGATCCGCTCGATCGGCAGCCCGTCCGCGACCGAGAGCGGCTCGGCGTCCTCGGGGAGGTCCTGCCAGGGCACTCCGGACTCGGGCATCGCCGAGTCGGTCGCATAGCCCACCGGATCGACGCCCATGGAGAGCAGTACGTCGGTCCACTGCAGGTCGACGGAGACGACGCGCTCAGGAAGCGCCTCGATGGTGGTGGTGCCGAACCGGTGCTCCACCGTCACCGGTTCGGCCAGGGAGGGGCCGTCGGCGGTGGGCTCGGTGTCAGGGGCGCCGCATGCGGCGACGGTGAGGACGAGCGCGGCGGCGAGGGCGCCCGGGGGGATCAAGCGACGAACGAGATTCATGAGGTGAGGCTAACCTTAGGGCCTCCGGGTGTAAACGGGTGGGGTGGGTGGTGGGAGTCGGGTGCGGCGGCCCGCTGTGCGGCGGTGTCCTCGGGGTTCGCGCCACTTGAAAGCGGTCGAGAAATAGTTTAGGTTCGCCTAACCTAATGATCGACAGCGTGGAGGGTCTGGCCATGGCCTCAGTCCGTGAGGAGATCCGGCGGCTCAGCAAGCAGGGCCGACGACTCGACTGCCAGGTGCGGATCGAGTCGATGGCCGCGGTCTCCGACGGTTTCACGCGGGTCGTGGTCGCCGGTGAGGAATTGGCCGCTTACCGCGACGAGCGGCCGGCCGACGCGTTCAAGCTCCTTCTGCCCGCGGGCGGCCGCGGCACCCCGGCGTTGCCGCAGCGGGGCGAGGGCGGACCGGCGTCCCGGCCGCGGGAGACCCGCCCGCCGGTGTTCCGCGCGTTCACCGTCCGGCACTTCGACCGCCTCCGGTGCCGAATCACCTTCGACGCCCTTCGGCACGAGGGGTTCACCCGGCGGTGGCTGCGGCGGGCCTCCGTCGGCGACACGATCGGCCTGGCCGGGATGCGCTGCGAATTCCACCAGGACGCCGGTGCGGACCGCCACCTGCTGATCGGGGACTCCAGTGCTCTGCCCGCGATCGCGGGGATCATCGAATCGCTTTCAGAGGTCCCGGCCACCGTCTATGTCGCCGCCGAGCACGACTCCGACATGCGTCTGCTTCCGCGGCGCGAGCATGTCACCGTGCATCGCGTGGTGGGCGGTTCGCCGACCGGAGCCGGGTCCCTGCTGGAACAGGCCGTGCGCGCAGGTGAGCGGCCCGGCGGGCGCATCCAGGCCTGGCTCGCCGCCGAAGCGGGCGTGATGCGGGAGCTGCGCCGCTTCCTCCTGGGCGAGTTGGGCGTCGCGCGCACCGACCTGCATTCCGCGGCCTATTGGAAGTCCGGACTGGACAGCACGCGGTTGGACGAGGCGGCCCTGCGCCGCTATGAGCGGGTGGTGGCCGACGGGGCCGATCCGGCCGATCCCGACACACGCGACGATGTGGAGCTTCGCGTGTAGTCCGCACCGGCTGGTCGGCGCGGACGCTCCTGCGCCGACTCGTCGAGCGGGCGTAGCGGCGACGGGTGGCGTCGGCCCCCGGGGCTACCCCGTGGTGTAGTGCTCCAGGTAGGCGGGCAGCGCGACGTCGTCCGGCATCTTCGGGTCGGGTCGGGGTGCGCCGACCGACCGCCGGAGGGGGAGCACCCCGGCCCAGTGCGGCAGGTCCAGGTCCTCGGGTTCCTCGTTCACCCCGCCGCTGCGGACCTTCGCGGACACCTCGGCGATGTCGAGGCGCAACACCCCGGTGGCGGCGAGTTCCTTGGCCGAGGGCGGCCGGATGTCCGCGGCCCGGCCCGGCACCGCATGGTCCACGATGCGGTCCACAGCGAGCCGGGCCTCGCGTTCTTCGCTGACGCGGTGGGCCGTCCCGTGCACGACCACCGAGCGGTAGTTCGCCGAGTGGTGCCGTGCCGAGCGGGCCAGCACCAGACCGTCCAGGCAGGTGACCGTTACGCACACCGCTACCCCCTCACGGGCCAGGAGCATCAGTCGGCTGCCGCTTGAGCCGTGGAGATAGAGGCGGTCCTCCACGCGGGCGTACAGCGTGGGCAGCACCACCGGCGCCGTGTCGGCGACGAAACCCACATGGCACAGGTACTCGGAGTCCAGGATCCCGTGGACCAGCTCGCGGTCGTAGGTCACCCGGCCGTTGTCGCGTGTGGGGGTGGTGCGGGGGGTCGGGGCGTAGCGGTCGGGGGCGACGGGCATTGCACTCCCCTTTGAACTAGTACATAATAATGTTTGTGCTAGATGATTGTTGGTGGGAAGCCTACATAACCGACCGCCGCAGCGCCACAGGGATCGCCGCGGGAGTGGAGCGCGCGGTGGACGCCGGCGTGCTCACCGCCGGCTGCACCCTCCCCCCGATCCGGGGCTTGGCGGGCGAACTCGGCGTGAACCCGAACACGGTCTCCGCCGCCTATCGGACGCTGCGCCGCCGGGGCGTGGTCGAAACCGCGGGCCGCCGCGGCACGCGGGTCCGCCCCCGTCTCGGCTCGGCTCTGCGCGAGGACATCGCGGTCCCCGTCGCCGCGGGCTCGCACGACCTGGCCGGCGGAAACCCCGACCCCCGCCTGCTGCCCGCGCCCGGCGGGCCGCTCGGCGATGCGAACCCGGATGCCGAGCCCGTCCTCTACGGATGGCCCGCCGAGGACGACGGACTGCGGCGGGTGGCCACCGAGTCGTTCGGCGCCGACGGCGTTCCCGAGGGGACGGTGGCCGTCGCCTGCGGCGCCCTGGACGCGGTGGAGAAGGCGCTGCTCAGCCGGCTCCGCCCGGGCGACCGGGTCGCCGTGGAGGATCCCGGGTGGCACGCTCTGCTCGACCTGCTCGGACTGCTCGGGCTGGAACCGCACGGCGTGCCCGTGGACGACCAGGGCCCGCTGCCCGACGCGTTCGCGAGCGCCCTGGGCGCCGGGGCTCGGGCCGTGGTGGTGACCTCGCGGGCGCAGAACCCGTTCGGATCCGCGCTGAGCGGGCGGCGGGCCGAGGCGCTGCGCGAAGTGATGGCGGCTCACCCCCAGGCGCTGCTGATCGAGGACGACCACGGGTTCGCGTTCACCTCGTCGCCGTTCCACAGCCTGGCCCCGGCGGCACGGGACTGGATGCTGGTGCGGTCGGTTTCGAAGTTCCTCGGCCCTGACCTGCGCACAGCAGTGCTGGTCGGGGACCCCCAGACCGTGGAAGGTGTTCGGACCCGCCAGCGAGTCACCCAGGGGTGGGTCTCGCACACGCTGCAGCGCACCGCGGCACGGCTGTGGCGGGAGGCGGCGGACACGCCGCGGCACGTCGCGGCCCGCTACGACGAGCGCCGGCAGGCCCTGATCGACGCCCTCGCCCGGCACGCGGTGCCCGCACACGGCGCCAGCGGGTTGAACGTGTGGGTCCCTGTCCCCGAGGAGACCGGAGTGGTGAGCCGGCTGCAGGACCGCGGCTGGGCCGTGGCTCCCGGCGCCCGGTTCCGCATCTCCGGTCGGCCGGGGATGCGGATCACCACCGCGGCGCTCGACCCCGCCGAGGCGCCCTCGCTCGCCGCGGACGTCGCCGCGTCCCTCCGTCCCGAAACCGCCGGGCGCGGCACCTGATCCGCCGGAAGCGCCGGAGAACCGGAGAACGCGTCACCGGCCGGACTCCCGGGCCGCCGCAACGCCGCCGAGGTGGGAGTCGGCGTCGTCCCGGTCCTACCGCGGCCCTCCGTCACCGCGGCCGGGTGCGGCTCCGGCGGAGCGCTGCGGGACACCCGCCGTCAGGACGCCGGCGCGCACGCCCCGCCTGCCGAGGTCCCGGTTCGCCCGCCCCGGCCGAGGGCTCGGCCGGGGCGGGCGGATACTGGCACGTGCCGGGACCGTGATCGACGGGAAGAGGGGGCGATGGCAGAGCGTCTGACGGCGACGGTGGTCGGCGGAGGGATCGCGGGACTCGCCGCCGCCGTGGCACTGGAGCAGGCGGGATGGCGCACCCGGGTTCTGGAGCGGGCGTCGGCCTTCGGCGAGGTCGGAGCGGGCGTGGCCCTCACGCGCAACGGGGTGGCCGCCTTCAAGGCCCTGGGCTTCGACGACCACGCCGTCGACGCGCTCGGCTACGAGACGCCGGCCACCGGCCTGCAGGACATGCACGGCCGATGGCTGCTGCGGGTGCCCGGCGAACGGGACGACGTCCGCTCGGTGACCACGATCCTGGGATCGCATCGAAAGCGCTTGCACGCCGCCCTGCGCGGGGCCGCCGAGACGGTGGGCGCCGAACTCCTCACCGGCGCGGCGGTCACCGGAGTCCGACCGGGCGCCGCGGACGGCGGACCCGCCGAGGTGACCTGGGAATCGGGCGGCACTACGCACAGCGCCGCGTCGGACCTGGTGGTGGGCGCGGACGGGATCTGGAGCGCTGTCCGCAACGGGCTGTTCCCCGATGTGCACCCGCGCTACAGCGGCGCCACCAGTTGGCGCGCGGTCGTCCCCGACACGACCACGGACGGCGGACTCGCGGAGATGTGGGGCCCGAGCGCGGAGTTCGGCGCGCTGCGCGTCAGCGATACCGAGGTCTACTGGTACGGCTATTTCCAGCATCCCGAGGGCGCTTCCTTCGCCGATGAGAAGGACGCCGCGCTGCAGCGCTTCGGGGACTGGGCCCCGCGCGTTCCGGCCATGATCGATGCGACCGCCGCCGACCGGTTGATGCGCCACGACGTCTACCACCTGCCGGGTGGGCTGCCCACGTACACCGTCGGGCGCGTCGTGATGGTGGGAGATGCGGCCCACGCCGCGCTGCCGACCGTGGGCCAGGGCGCGGCGACCGCGCTGGAGGACGGCATATGCGTCGGGCGGCTGGTCGCGGCTCCGGTCGCAGCGGGCGGTGCGATGGCCCCCGCAATGGCCGCCTACGATCGGACGCGCAGGCCCCGGTGCCGGGCCATCGCCCGCCGAGCCGTGCAGCTCGCCCGCTTCGGTGCCGACCTGGGCGGCGGATGGCGCCAGTCCGCCCGCAACACCGCCCTGCGCCTCATCCCCGGCGCCCTCGCCGCCAAAGGAGCCGGTGGCTCCATCATGAGCTGGACCCCTCCGAAGTAGCCGGGGCGTGGCAGCCGAGACGGTGATGCGCGGCCGACGTCAGGGCGGAACGGCATCCCTATGCCGGGGGCGCTTCACCGGTCGGCGGGTGGCGTTCCCGCGGAGCCCAGTACCCGGACGCTGAGTACGAGGGCGAGACACACCAGGGGGACGCCCAGCAGAAACGGCGCGCGAAGCCCCCACGCGGAGGCCGCGAGACCTCCGGACAGCGCCCCCAGCGGTTCCATACCCGAAACCAGGGTGCGGTTGGCGCTGACGATCCGTCCGTAGAGCCGGTCCGGTGTCAGCGTCTGCAGGAGCGTCGCGCTGACGACCAGGAAGATGCTGAACACGCAACTGCTCACAGCCAGACACGCAGCGGCGACCGCTGACGACGCGGTCAGCCCCAACGCGAGCTGGCAGGCGGCGGCCACGCCCGCAGCCCCGAGGAGAGCGGGGCCCGCTCCCACCCGCCGGGCGACGAACTCCGCGCCGAAGCCGCCGAGCAGCCCGCCGACGGCGCCCACACTCAGCAGCACACCGAAGGCCGCCTCCGGCAGGCCCAGCGTGTCGCGGACGTAGAGGACGAGGACCGCGAACCATGCGGCGTCGGTGAAGGCCAGCACCCCGCCGAGCGCGACCACCGCACGCAGGCGGCGGTGCCGTGCCAGCCAGCCCACACCGGTCGCGATGTCGGCGCGCAGGCGGCGTCGACGCCGTTTTCCCGGGCGTGGCCTGAACAGCAGCGGCAGCGTGCAGATCAGGGCCGTGCCCGCCGCGAGCAGCCCGGCGTTGAGTACGAAGGGCAGGGCGGCGGCCACACCGAACAGGTAACCGCCGAGCGGGGGCCCGACCAGTTCGTCGCCCGCGTTGCGGACATTGGTCAGCCAGCCGTTGGCCCGATCGCGCTGCTGGGGTTCGACCAACTCGGGAACGAGCGTGGATGCGGCTGTGTCGCGGAACGTCTGGCCGACCCCGCCGAGGAAGGCCACGGTATAAACCAGCCAGATCGTGGCGTGGCCGAACGCCACCGCCGTACCGAGGGCGGAAAGAAGGCCGAGTCGGGCGAGGTCGCAGACCACGATGAGGACACCGCGGTTGAGGCGGTCCACCAAGGCCCCCGCTGGGATGCCCACCAGCAGCCACGGCAGCAGCCCAGCCGCGGTCACCCCGGCCACCAGGCCCGGGTCGGCGGTCGTGGCGGCGGCCAGCAGCGGCAGTGCCGCCGCCTGGATACCGCCCCCCAGCTTGACCAGCGCGCTTCCGCCCAGCAGTCAGCGGAACGAAGACGGCAACGCGCGGGCGGCCATCGGCACCCCGCTTCCGACGGGCTAGGCGGACCTCAGGGGCGGAGAGGGCCGCATCGTCCCGGAGGGCGGGTACGCGACGCTCATCGCCGGGCGCCATCGTAGATGCGGGCCTCGTGCGTGCGGAATCCGTGTCCGCAAGCCGCCGATGGCCGACCGCGGCCATGCGGGGCGCTGACCGGCACCGGGCACGGGTTGCCACCGGGGTCAGGTCTCGGGGTGAGGGTGGCTCTGCGGGGCCTCTTCGCCGGCTGGTGTGCAGTGGCGTAGGGCGTGGCGCCATTCGCGGGCGCGTTGCCAGAGGGCCTCGGTCGGCGGGTGCGGGGCGAAGAGCCACATGCGCTGGTGGGGGGCGGCGCCGTGGCCGTCGATGGCGGGGTGTGCCGGTGCGGGCAGTTCTCCGTTCAGGTGGTGCCAGGTGTAGTCGAGGGGCCGCAGCAGCTCGGTCAGGCGCGTGTCGACGCCGTGGCCGGGCAGGACTTCGCAGAGGATCCACGGGCGGGAGGCGCGCAGCACGTCGAGTCCGCCGGCGACGACGTCGGGTTCGGTGGTCTCGGTGTCGATTTTGACGACGGCCGGTGCTGTGGCGGTGTGCTCGCACCAGTGCGTGAGGGTGTCGGCCTGGACCTGGATGCGGTCGGATCCGGGGCGGAAGCCCGCGGCGAGGGAGTTGGAGGCGTCGGACTTGGTGGACAGCGACAGTTCGGCGCTGCCGGTGCGGTCGGCCAGCGCGAGTTCCACCACGTTCACGGGCAGGTGGTTGGCCGCTGCGAGGCTGCGGGCGGCGGCGGCGACGTGGGGGGTGGGTTCGAAGGCGTAGACGGGACGGGGGGAGTGCGCGGCGGCGAGGAGGCCGTACAGGCCGACGTTGGCGCCGATGTCGAGGACGGCTCCGGGGCGGGCGTGCTCCAGGGCGGCGAGGAAGCAGGCGAGGGTGTCGGGTTCGAAGCCGGCGAGGCCGTGTTTTTGGAGTTTGCGCGGTACCCAGAGTCGGGCGGGGGTGGAGAAGGACAGGGTCGCCGGGGCGCCGGGCGGTGTGTTGCCGTGGTGGGGGAGGGCCAGTTCGAAGGTGCGCGTCGGCGGAGGGGCCGGTGCCGGTGCGGGGGGCGGCGGTGGCGGCTGGGGCCGGCCGGTCCCGCCGAGGCCTGGCGCAAGGAAGGCGCGGAGTCTCCGCGCCGCCTTGCGGGCCGTCGGATGGCGCCGCACGAAGCCGCGCAGTCGGTTCGCAACCACAGGTAACCCCCAGGAGTCCGGTGTGCCGAGATGTCGGCCGCTCGGGATGGGCGGCGCCACAGGAGCACCACGCCCAGTGTGGCCGAAGGCGTTCGGCGGCGTGCGGGAGGTGCGGCGGGCTTCGGTGACGAGTCACCGACGCGTCACCGGCCGTCCACGTGCACCCGAGCCGACGTGCCCCTGTAGGGGACGGGAGCGTGCCGGCGTCCGCCGGCACGCGAGGCCGGGATGTGAGGGATCCCACCCGGTGAATCGGCGTCGAGGAACACGCCGGACGCGGATCGGCGGTGTAGGCGATCGGACGTGGGCCCGGCGGGGTGTGCGGTGTCGATCAGGGGTGGCGGCTCGCGAGGACGCAGAACTCGTTGCCCTCCGGGTCGGCGAGTACCACCCAGCTTTCATCGCCTTCGCCGACGTCGGCGTGCCGAGCGCCCAGGTCGAGCAGGCGGCGGACCTCTTCGTCCTGCTCCCTGTCGGTCGGGTTGACGTCGATGTGGAGCCTGTTCTTGGCGCTCTTGCCCTCGGGTACGCGCGCGAAGGTCAGCATCGGCGGCACCGGGCCGCGGCGGTCCTTGCCTTCAGGCACCGCCGGGGAACCGATCATGACGATCCCGTCGTCCTCTTCTCGCACCTCGTAGTCCAGGACCGCGCACCAGAACCGGGCTAAAGCGCCGGGATCGGCACAGTCGATCGCAAGCTCGGTGAACTTACTGGTCATGTCAGGATCTCCCGGTCACATCGCAAGGCAGCCGAAGGCACCACGTTAACCGCGGCGTTCGACGTCGAGGCGACCCGCGTGGCGTGCGACCGGGAGCAGCGCATCGGCCGGGCGAGCGACGCGCCGTCCGAGCTGCGAGCCGAGAGCGGTACCGGAGACGTCCCGATCGACCGGCCGGTGTCCACGTGCCGTCGGCTCCCCGGTGCGCCGCGCGCGGACCCGGCCGGTCGGCCGGAAGCGGAGGAGTGTCCCGACAACGATCAGGCCCCGACGGGGACGGCCGCCCGAGTCACGTGGTCGATGCGGCCTCGTCGACAGGGGTGCGCGGGTCGGGTCGAGCGGCCGGGGCTTCGGTTGTCCCGACGGATTCGGGGGCGGCCGAGCGTCCGGGGCGCAGCAGCACGATCGCCACCGCGCCGAAGACGCCCATGACGACGGCGCCCACGACCGCAGCGGAGTTCAGTCCCAGGACGAAGGCCTCGCGCGCGGGCACGAGCAGTCGGGCGGCGGTGTCGGCGGGCAGCTCCGCAGCGGCGGCGACCGCCGACGCCAGGCTGTCGCGCGAGGCCGCCGCGGCCTCGGCCGGCACGCCGTCGGGAACCGCGACACCGGCGCGGTAGACGGCGGTGCTCAGGCTGCCCAGCAGCGCCACCCCCATGGCGATGCCGAACTCTCCGCTGGTCTCGGACATCGACGCCGCCGATCCGGCCTTCTCCGGCGGTGCCGCGCCGACGACCACGTCGGTCACCAGAGCCGCGCCCGGCCCCAGTCCCAAGGACGCCGCCGCCAGGCCCGCGAGCATCAGCGCCGTACCGTCCGCGGTGCCGACCTGTGTCAGCAGGAGGAGCCCGGCGGCGGCCAGTACCATGCCGCCGCCGATGACGTTTCCGCTGCCGACCTTGCGGGCCGCCCAGGGCCCCAGCATGGTGCCGGTGATCATCAGGACGGACGGCGGCACCAGCCACAGCCCGGCCTTCAGCGCGGTGAGGCCCGCGACGAGCTGCAGGTACTGCGACATGAGCAGGAACATGCCGCCCATCGCCACCCCGCTGAGCATCATCACGCCCAGCCCGGTGGTGAAACCGCGGTCGGCGAACAGGCGCAGGTCCAGGAGCGGATCGGCCATGCGCAGCTGCCGGTGCGCGAAGACCGCACCGATCACGGCACCCGCCGCGATCGCCGCGAACGCGATCGGGCTCGGGCCGTCTGCGGCGACCTCCTTGAGCCCGTAGACGACGGGCAGGATCGCCGCCAGAGAGAGCGCGACGCTGAACAGGTCCAGGCGCCCGGCGCCGGGATCGCGGTGTTCGGGAAGCAGCAGCGGCGCGGTGATCAGCAGCAGCACCATGACGGGCACGCCGAGCAGGAACACCGATCCCCACCAGAACCACTCCAGCATCAGGCCCCCCACGACCGGGCCGACGGCGGTGCCGCCCATGAAGCAGCTCGCCCACACCGCGATCGCGCTCGCCCGCTGGCGCGGGTCGTGGAACATGTTGCTGATCAGCGCCAGAGTCGAGGGCATCAGGGTGGCGCCGGCGACGCCGAGCACGGTGCGGGTGGCGATGAGCATGGCCGGGGTCGTCGAGTATGCGGCGGCGATCGAGGCGACGCCGAAGGCCGCAGCGCCGATCAGCAGCAGCCGCCGACGCCCGATACGGTCGCCGACCGTGCCCATGGTGATCAGGAACCCGGCGATCATGAATCCGTAGACGTCCATGATCCACAGCAGTTCGCTGCTGCTCGGGCGCAGGTCGGCCGCGAGGTGCGGCAGGGCCAGGTGCAGCACGCTCATGTCGAGCGAGAGGAGCAGCGTCGGCAGCGCGAGCACCGCCAGCCCCAGCCATTCCCGCCGTCCGGCCCGTAGTGCCGTTCCGGTCGCTGCGGTGGTGTCCATGTCGGGTCCCTCCGTGGTGGCCGACGAACGTGTGTTCGTCGCAGGGGAGACCGGGAGCCGCCGGAGAACTCATCGCATGGATCCCCGGCTCGTATGTGGTCTGCGCCACGTGCGTCGGATCAGCGGCCCGGCCGCGGTGCCGGGGCGGGAACCGGCGGACGCGGCGCGGAGACCGAGGTGGGGGGCGACGTCACCGCCGCCGCCGAGCGGCCGGGTGTGGCGCTGCCGCCGACCGCGGGCGCGGGGGCGCGGTCCTGGTCTGGGACGCTTGACCCCATCGACTCAGCCGAGAGCCCCGGCCCGCGTCGGCACGCGCGGGGCCGCTTCGGCAGCAACGGCGAGGAAGGAACCACCATGGCAGAACGCCCTGGCCGCAAGAACCCCCGCGCCCGGCGCGCCCAGGTGCGGCGGGTCGAACCGCTCACCCCGCACATGATCCGGATCGTTCTGGGCGGGCCGGGTCTTGAGGACTTCGCCCTGGGCGGCTGTACCGACCACTACGTCAAGCTGCTGTTCCCTCCCGACGGAGGCGCCTACCCCGAGCCCTTCGACCCGCAGCGCATCCGCGAGGAGCAGCCGCGCGAGCGATGGCCGGTCATGCGCACCTACACCGTGCGCCGCTGGGACCCCCACGAGTGCGAGCTGAGCCTCGACTTCGTCTACCACGGCGACAAGGGGATCGCGGGACCGTGGGCCGCGGCCGCCCGGCCGGGCGACGACCTGTATTTCTCCGGGCCCGGCGGGGGCTACGCACCCGACCCCTCGGCGGACTGGCACCTGCTGGCCGGTGACGAGAGCGCGCTGCCGGCGATCGCGGCCGCGCTGGAGCACCTGCCGCGCGGCGCGCGGGCGCATGCGTTCGTCGAAGTCGCCGGGCCGCAGGAGGAGCAGACGCTGGAGACCGCCGCCGACGCCTCGATCACCTGGCTGCACCGGGGCTCCGAGGGCGTGGGCGCGCCACTGGTGCGCGCGGTGGCGGGGCTGGAGTTCCCGCCCGGCGACGTCCAGGCGTTCGTGCACGGTGAGGCGGGCTTCGTCAAGGAGCTGCGGCGGCTGCTGCGCACCGAGCGGGGAGTCGACCGCGAGCGGTTGTCCGTCTCGGGTTATTGGCGCCTGGGCCTGAACGAGGACGGGTGGCAGTCCGCCAAGCGCGAATGGAACCGCGAGGTCGAAGCCGAACAGGAAGCCGCCGTGGGCTGAGCGGCCGGGCCGGGCCGCACCTGGGGCGCCGGGCGCGGCGATGCATGCGGTTCGACCGTCCGCTGTGCGGTAGCGGCGGCCGTCGCCGCGCACGGGGCCGCCGATGCCGACGGGCGGCCTCAATCCTGAACGCAGGTCTCCTGGAGGTGTCGCCACCGCGGTCCGTGCGGCGCGCTCGGGTCGCGCTCCAACACGGCGGTGCAGCGGCGTGAACACGCATCCGGGGTGCCGCTGTGCTGTTCGCTGAACGCTGCCACGAGCAGGCGTGCGTCCGCGGCCACGAGCCGGGTGCCGTGTGTCCGGATCCGCAGTCGCGCCGCGGACCCGTGCGAACTGCGCACGGCGCCCATGACCCGGTCGCGTGTCAGCTCCGCACCGTCACCGGTGATCAGCGTGAACTCCGGCGAGTGGGAGTCGGAGAACGCCGCGAACTCCTCGGCGGAGTGGGGGACGGTGCCCGACAGCCACCCCTGCAGGACCCGGTGCAGACGCTCGACCTCGGCGCACGCTGCGGTGAAGTCGGCTTCTCCCATGCGGTCAGTGTGCCAGGGCCGAACGGGGGCGGGAGTCCGCGCCCGCCGCGGCCGCTCGATTGGAACGCGGCGCCGTGGACTCCGGGGCGGCGACGGCCTCCGGCGGTTGCCCGGCCGGACGGCTCCAGGGTCCTGACCGTGCGGACCACCTCGTGTCCTGCGGAGCGCCGGTCACCCGTACTGTGCGGAACCCTCCGGGAGGGTGTGGATCGGAGGCCGCCCGGCTTCGGCGCCCTCGACCGGCTCCGCGCGGTATCCGCGCGTCCGCGGGGCCGCCGCCGGCTCCAGCCGTGGTCGGGACCGCCGTGCGGGATTCCGCGGGCGAGGGCAGGCGGATCCGGGCGAATCAGAGTCGACCATCGGGAACCGTGGAATTCGTGGGGCTCCGGGAAAACGGGAATCGGCCTGTTTCGCCGGAGGCCGGTCGGATAGCGCCTCCAGAACAGCGAGTCATCGTCGGCACGTTGCCTGTGCGGACCAGGGCGCCGGCTACGCCGGGGACAGGGGGATGCGGAGTGGACGCCATGCGCGCGGCAGTTCGTTCAAATCCACAGCCACGGCCACAGAAGCGACCGCGGGCCGGCGCCGGCGAACAGCAAGGGCGGGTACCGGCGCGGTGCACGGTCGGCTTCTGAAGCCGGGGCGCCGGGCTGGACCGCGTCCGGTCGCCGCCGTCGGCCGCTGCGCCACCGCATACGGCAGCGGCCCCGGTCGGCCGGACGGCGGAACGGGCCCGGTCCGTGCTCGTGTCGCCGGACGGCACCGAAGGACCCGAACAGCCGACTCAGCGCCCCGCGTGTCCAGCGCCGCGACTGTGCCAACCGGTTGCCGTGCCCAGGATGGGAGGTTCCCCGATGGCTTCGTTTCCCACAGCGATCCTCGTCGCCGACGACGGTTCACCCGAATCGGACCGGGCGATGGAAGCGGCCGTGGAATTGGCGCGGGCGACCGAAAGCTCGTTGTCGCTCGTGCACTCCAAGTCGTTGCAACCCAGTGTGGTCGGCACCACGGTCTCCACACCCCATATCGAGCGGCTGCGCACCGAAGGGCAGTCGCTCGTCGACCGCCGCGTCCGGGAAGCGTCAGCCAAAGGCCTGGATCTCGATCAGGCATGGGTGCGGATGGGCCGGCGGGTCGAAGCGACGGTCATCGAAGCCGCAGCGGAACTCGGCGCCGGCCTGCTGGTGGTCGGCGCTCGCGGGCGAAGTCCCAGCCAGCGCTACGCACTGGGTGATCTGTCCGTGTCACTCGCGCGCGACGCGCCGTGCTCGGTGCTGATAATCCACTCGGAACAAGCCCGACCACAGGTGCGAACCACCAGTGCCCCGGGACACGGCGACCAGCGGTAGGAGCCAGGGATGCCGGATTTTCAGCTCGGCCCGATCGATGTGCTCGTCATTGTGACGTTCGTGATCGCCATGGTGGGCATCGCCATCTGGGTCGGACGCAAGCAGAAGGGTACCGAGAGCTACTTCCTCGCCGGGCGCACGATGGTGTGGCCGGTCGTGGGATTCTCGCTCTTCGCAACACAGTTCAGCGGCACCCAGTACCTGGGGCTGGCGGGGGCCGGGTTCCAGACGGGAATCTCCGTGTGGAACTTCGAGTGGGTGGCCACGCTTGTGCTGCTCGTCTTCGCCCTGCTGATCCTGCCCTTCTACCTGCAATCGAAGATCACCACCGTTCCGGAGTTCCTCGAACGGCGCTACGACCGGCGGGCCCGATACGCGTTCTCGGCCTTCACCGTCGTCACGACCATGCTCCTGGACAGCGCCGGTGCGATGTTCGCCGGATCGCTGGTCCTGTCGCTGCTGTTCCCCCAGGTTCCGCTGGGCGTGCACATCGCGCTGATCGCGCTGCTGGGCGGCGGATATGTCCTGGTCGGCGGGCTGAAATCGGTCATGGTCACCGACACCATCCAAGGTGTCGTGCTGTTCATCGCCGGCGGTGTGGTCTTCACGGCCGTCTTCGCGGAGTTCGGGTTCGACTGGGCGGCGCTGCCCGAACTGGCGCCTGAGGGCGGATTCACGGTGGCGCCGCCCGCCGACGACGATTTCCTGCCCTGGCCGGGCATCTTCACCGGCGCGATCTGGCTGTCGTTCTACGTGTGGGTCACCAACCACATCGTCGTCCAGCGGGTCCTCGCGGCCAAGAACATCGACCACGGGCGCTGGGGAGCACTGTTCGCCGGTACGCTGCAACTGCCCGTGCTGGTCCTCTTGATCTTTCCCGGAGTCCTCGGCCGCGGCATCTACGACCAGGGCGAGATCCCCAACACCGACATGATCTGGCCGGCGCTGGTATTCGAGTACCTGCCCGTGGGAGTGCGCGGCGTGGTGTTCGCGGCCCTGGTGTTCGCGCTGATGTCCACCCTGGACTCGGTGCTCAACGGTGCCGCCAGCCTCGTCGTCAACGACTTCATCAAGCAGAGCAAACGCGAATTCACCGAACGGCAGCTGCTGGGCATCGGGCGGATGCTCGTCGGTGTCTTCATGGTGGTCGCGGCCCTGTGGGCACCGGTGATCACGACCTTCAGCGGCATCGTCGCCTACTTCCAGTCGTTCCTGGGATACGTGACGATGCCGCTGGTCGTGGTGCTGCTGGGCGGCCTTTTCTGGAGGCGCGCCTCCACAGCGGCGGGCTTCTGGACCCTGGCCGTCGTCCCGTTCGGGCTGGCGGCTTTCTTCGCCGGCGAGGTCTTCGGGCTGTTCGACATCCAGTTCCTCTACGCCACCGGGATCATGTTCGCCCTCAGCCTCGTCGTGTTCGTGGTCATCACTCTGGCCACCGACCCGCCACCGGCGAAGACCGCCGAGCTCACCTGGAGCCGGGAGACCTGGCACCGCGAGTCCGCCGAACTCGCCGGCACGCCCTGGTACAAGAACTACCGCGTGCTCGCCCTGCTGCTGGGTCTGGCCACCGTCGGCTCCGTGCTTCCGTTCGTCTGAGCCGACGCCGCGGCGGACGCCGGGGACCGTAGCGCGGAGCGGTCCCCGGCGATGACGGCGTCCAGGCCCGTGCTAGCGTCGACGGTGCCGTGGTGTGCGGGAATCCGGTGTGAAACCGGTGCGGCCCTCGCCACTGTGATCGGGAGCGCTGTGTCGTTCGTTCGGTGAACGAGCCACTGGGGCCGAAGCCCTGGGAAGGCAGGACACGGCGCGTTTTTGACCCGTCAGCCAGGAGACCGGCCACGGCACTGCACGACCCGATTCCACGAGGACCTGGAAATGGCGGTCTCGCCCATGACCCGCGCGTCATCATGCTCGCCCCGCACCGCGTTCGCGCTCGCCGGCGTCTTCCTGCTCGCCGGCTGCGGCGCTCCCGCCCCCGAGCGACCGGCGGGGGAGGACGCCGTCACCCGCACCAACTGCGGCATCGACGTCGCCGTCGAGGAGCCGCCCGAGCGCGTCTACGCCGCGTACCAGCCCGGTATCGAGGTCGCCCACGCCCTCGGCCTCAGCGACCGCCTGGTGGGTACCGCGTTCCTGGACGCCGAGGTGCTGCCCGCGTACGCCGACGAGCAGGCCGAGGCCGACTACGTGCCCACCCTCCCGAGCAGGGAGGGTCTGCTGGAGACCGAGCCCGACTTCGTGATCTCCGGATTCAACGGGTTCTTCGCCGAGAACAGCTCCGACCGCTCGGTCGGCACCCGCGCGAGCCTGCGCGAACTCGGCGTGCGGAGCTGGATCCTGAGCCCGCTGTGCCCCAGTGAGGACGGGCTGACCGACCGGGCGATCGACCCGGCATCGGTCACGGTCGACAGCGTCTACCGGGACCTGCGCGACCTCGGCGCGCTCTTCGGCGCCCAGGACAGGGCCGAACAGGTGATCGGCGACATGCGGGAGCGCATCGCCGCCGTGGAGGCACAGGTGGAGGGGGCCGAGCGGCCGACCGTGGCGATCGTGGCCCCCGACGACGACGGCGGCTTCCGGGTGGCGGGCGGAATCGACTTCAGTACGCGGGTCATCGAGCACGCGGGCGGCACCAACGCCTTCGCGGACCTGACCGGGAAGCGCAACATCGAGGTCGGGGTGGAGGAGATCGTCGAACGCGATCCCGATGTCATCCTCACCAGCACCTGCTGCGACGCCGGGATGACCGAGCAGGACGCCCGGAGCGACGTGGAGGCGATCACCTCGAATCCGGCGCTGGAGGGTGTCACGGCCGTCGCCCAGGGCGATGTCCACCCGTTCCTGTTCGCCGACCGGGCGGCCGGGGTCCGGGCGGCGCACAGCATCGAGCTCGTGGCCTCCCGGATCCATCCGGACCTGGTCGAGCATTAGCCGTGGCCGGTGCGACAGCCCTTCTCCGGACCGAGCGCAGGACCGGCCGCATCCCGCGCACCGAGACCGGCGGGGGCCTGTTCTCCGGCGGAGCCGGAAGAACGGCCGGTTTGGCCCTCGCCGGTCTGCTGCTGGCGGCCGCGTGCGCGCTGTCGATTCTCGCGGGCAACTACGCCGTGTCCCTCGCCGACACGGTTTCCGCCCTGACCGCGCCTGCCGGCGGTGAAGCCGACCGGATCGTGTGGCACGTACGCGTGCCCAGAACCGCCACCGGGGTGCTGGCCGGGATCGGGCTCGGCGTCGCGGGCGCTGTCATGCAGGGACTGACACGCAACCCCCTGGCGGGACCGGGGATCCTCGGCGTCAACGCCGGGGCGGCGTTCGCGGTCGTGGTGGCCATGTCGGTCCTCCACGTCACCTCCCTGACCGGTTACCTGTGGTTCTCCTTCGCCGGAGCCGCACTGGCGGCGGCCTTCGTCTACACCCTCGGTTCGCTGGGCGCCGGCGGCGCGACGCCGGTCAAGCTCGCATTGGCCGGTGCCGCGCTCAGCGCCATGGTCGGGTCCGCGACCACGGCCGTGACCCTCCTCGACACCTCCGCGCTCAACGACTTCCGCTTCTGGACCGTCGGTTCGCTCACCCGCGCCGACACCGGCGACCTGGCCGCCGTCGCCCCCGCTACGCTGTTCGGCCTCTGCCTGGCGGCGATGGTCGGCCGCGACCTGAACACGGTCGCCCTCGGCGAGGACATGGCCCGCAGCCTCGGCACACGGCTGACGGCGACACGGGTGCTGGCCGTCCTCGCGGTGGTGCTGCTGGCGGGAGCCGCCACGGCGATCGCCGGTCCGATCTCCTTCGTCGGTCTCGTGGTCCCCCACATCGCGCGAGCGCTGACGGGACCGGACTACCGGTGGATCATGCCCTGGTGCGCTGTGCTGGCGCCGACCGTGCTCGTACTGGCCGACGTGCTGGGCAGGGTGCTCATCCGCCCCGAGCAGCTGCAGGTGGGCATCGTCACGGGGTTGCTCGGCGCCCCGTTCTTCATCCACCTGGTCCGCAAGCGGAAGGTGGCCCGACTGTGATCCCCGCAGGCCGCGACGCGCTCCTCCTGCGGAGCCCGCGGGCCGCCGTCGTGTTCCGGCTCGGGCGCAGGTCGACGGTCCTGTCGGCGATCACCTGGCTGCTCGCCGGCGGCGCGGCCGTGCTGTCGCTGACCCTGGGCCAGTTCGACATCGGGGTCACCGGCGTGCTGCGGGTGCTGGGCGAGGGCGGCACGCTCATCGAGTACGACGTGGTCGTGCGGAACCGGCTGCCGCGTGCCGTCACCGGCCTCGGGGTCGGAGCGGCCTTCGCGCTCTCGGGGGCGATCCTGCAGCGGATCGCCGCCAACCCCCTCGTCAGCCCGGACGTGATCGGCGTCAACTCCGGAGCCGCCCTCGGTGCCCTGACGGTTATCACCGTGTTCGGCGGGACGGGACTGCACACCGTCGTCGGCGCGCTGGTGGGGGCCGCGGCGACCGCCGCGGCGATCTTCGCGCTGTCCGCCAAGCGCGGACTGAGCGGCTACCGGCTCGTGCTGGTCGGTATCGGCGTCGCGGCCATGCTGACCTCGGCCGTGTCCTTCCTGCTGACCCGGGCGGACTACCATCGCGTGCTTGCCGCGGCCGCGTGGCTCACCGGAAGCCTCGCCAACCGCGACGGACTGCATGTCGCGGTCATCGCCACCACGCTCGCGGTCGCCGTGCCCGTACTGGTCGTACTGGCCCGCCAGGTGCGGCTGCTCGAACTCGGCGACGAACTCGCCACGATGCTGTCCAGGAACGCGGCCGGCAGCAGGCTGGCCCTGGTGGCCGTCGCCGTGGTGCTTGCCGCGATGGCGACGGCGGCGGCCGGTCCCATCGGATTCGTCGCACTCGTGGCGCCGCAGATCGTCCGCAGGCTGCTGCCGGGCCACGGTGCCGCCCTCGCGCCCACCGCGGCGCTCGGCGCCCTGCTCGTCGTCGTCTGCGACCTCGCCGCCCGGCTGCTGTTCACCCCGGCGGAGCTGCCCGTAGGAGTGATGACCGGGGTACTCGGAGCACCGGTGCTGCTGTACCTTCTCGCCCGCGCCAACCGGATCGGACATACAGGATGACCCGCGCTCCAGCAGCGACGCCCACGCTGACCGCCGCCGACCTCAGCCTCGGCTACCGAACGGGGCTGGTCGTCGACGAGGTATCGGTGGCTCTGCCGCCGGAGAGGGTCACGGCGATCGTCGGGCCGAACGGGTGCGGGAAGACGACTCTGCTGCGTGGGCTCGCCCGTCTGCTGCGGCCCCGAGGCGGTGCCGTGCTGCTGGCGGGCACCGACGTCTCACGCTTGCCCGCCAGAAGCCTGGCCCGGCAGCTGGGAATGCTTCCGCAGCAACCCGTGGCCCCGGACGGAATCACCGCCGCCGACCTCATCGCGCGAGGGCGCCACCCGCACCAGCGGTGGTTCCGCCAGTTCAGCGACGCCGACGCCGAGGCGGTCTCCGCGGCGATGGCCGCGACCGGCGTGACCGAGCTCGCCGACCGGCCGCTCGACGAGCTCTCGGGAGGCCAGCGGCAGCGGGCGTGGATCGCATTGGCGCTCGCGCAGGACCCCGACGTGATGCTCCTCGACGAGCCGACGACCTACTTGGACCTGGCCCACCAGATCGACGTGCTGGAACTGCTCACCGACGTCGACACGCGATCCGGCCGCACGATCGTGCTCGTCCTGCACGATCTCGACCTCGCCGGCCGCTACGCCGACCACCTCGTCGTCATGAAGGACGGCGCGATCGCCGCGCAGGGACCGCCTTCGGAGGTCGTCACCGCCGAGACCGTGGAGTCGGTGTTCTCGCTGCCGTGCGTGGTGATCAGCGATCCGCTCACCGGGACTCCGATCGTGCTCCCACGGCCGCGGCGGTGATGCGGCGCGGGTGGTGATCGGCGGCACGCGGGCGGATTCGTGAGCGGACGTGTGCGGAGCGGCGCCGGTCCTGCGTCGCGTCCCGTCCCCGGCCGTCGTTCCGCCCCGGGGCGGAACGACGGCCGGGGCGCGTGTTCCTAGGGTTTGCGGGCGACTCCGGCGAGGGAGGGGGCATCAGCCCAGGTGCCCACCTCCGGGGAGTTGGGACGCCAACGGGGGCAGGGGACCAGGCCGGGGTCGACGATTTCGAGGCCGTCGAACAGGGCCGTGATCCACTCGGGGCTCCGGTGCCGGTAGGGCAGCGGCGCGTTGGTGTTGTACTCCTCCAGGGCGGCCATGACGCCGGGGTCGGTGTCGGTGCCGTCCCACATCGCCAGGTAGCTGCCGCTGGGCAGCGCGTCCACGAGGGTGCGGACGATACGGGGGACCTCCTCGGCGTCGATGTGGCCCAGGACGCCCATGAGGACGAGGGCGAGGGGCCGGTCGAAGTCGAGGCGCTCGCGGGCGGCGGCGATGATCGTTTCGGGGTCGCGGATGTCGGCGTGGATGTAGTCGGTCGTGCCTTCGGGGGTGCCGACCAGCAGAGCGTGGGCGTGGGTCAGGACCAGCGGGTCGTTGTCGACGTAGACGACGGTGCACTCCGGCGCATGGGCCTGGGCCACCTCGTGGGTGTTGTCGGCTGTGGGCATGCCGGTGCCCAGGTCCAGGAACTGCCGGATGCCGGCGTCGCGGACGAGGTAGGTGATCGCGCGCATGAGGAATCCGCGGCCTTGGCGGGCGAAGGCGGGCACCTCGGGGAAGTTCTGCAGGAACTGGTCGCCGGCTTCGCGGTCGGCGGCGTAGTTGTCCTTGCCGCCCAGCCAGTAGTTCCAGACGCGGGCGGAGTGGGGGACGGACGTGTCGATGGAGGTGGGGGCGGGCCCGCGCTCGGGTTCCGGCGAGGGGGTGTCGGCGTTCATCGGTCCTTCTCAGCAGGCGAGGGGCGAACAGGGGAGACCGGCGCGGCCGCGGTCCCGGGGGTGTCCGAGGCCGCCGCACGATGTATCCGAACAGTCACCCTACGACCTAGAAGCGGTGGTCGGTACTGATCGGACACTGCCGTCGCACCGTCACCACCTTTTCGCTGGACACGGCCCTCGGTGCAATCAATGGGGCTGGATGCCGTTTCACAGGAGTTCATGAGAATGCATGGCGGCGTGGATCTGCTGCGGTTCTCCCGTTGAATCGGCGTGCGCTGGGTCGATGCGATTCCAGCGGCCTTCGGTGTCGGAAAAGCGATGGGGCGGGCGGTGACCGCCGACACACAAGGAATCGATTCTCCGCGGGTTGCCAACGGCGACGTGGGGTTTTAGGATCCGCTCCATTTTGGGGTCGTGTTCAGCGGCTCCGGCGAATTCGTGCGCAAGGGCGACGGCGGATACCGCAACTGGGCCTTCTACGGCGTGTTCGACCGCGACGACAACGTGGTGCGGTTCCACGCCCGGTGAGGTCCGTGTGACCGCTGCGGCGCGGGCCTATGACCTGCCGGGCCCTCGCCGCAGCGGGTCCGCCCCCGCGTGGTCCGTGCCGGTCCGTGTACCCGTCCGCCGAGGGCGTTGCCTCCGGCGCCCTCCGCCGCCCTCCGCTGCGCTCAGCGACGCTTGCGCCTCCGGTCCCGCGGCCCCGCTCCCAGGCGAGCGGGGCGCGCCTGCGCGAAGGGCTCAGCCCACCCAGCGCACGTCGGCCGGAAGCGGGTGGTGCTCCTCGCGCAGGCCGCGCAGGCAGTCCAGAAAGCCGCGGGCGGGCGGGGGTACGCGGCGTTCGCGCGGCAGCACCACGCTGAGCCGCCGGTCCAGAACCGGACGGACCAGCGGGAGGCGAACGTAGTCGGCGAAGCTCATCAGCACCTCGACCAGCGCCGGCATCGCCGAGACGCCCAGGCCCGCCGCCAGCAGGCCGCCCACCGTGGAGACGTTGCCCGCCTCGGTGACGCCCGCGGGACGCACGGCCGCCTCGGCGAAGGCGCGGTCGGTGCCGGCCCGCACACTGGAGTCGGCGCCCACGGCGATGAACTGCTCGCCACTGAAGTCGGCCCAGCCCAGTTCGGCCTCTCCGGCCAGCGCGTGGGCGGGAGGCAGCACCGCGAAGAATCGGTCCTCGGCCAGAGGACGGGCGCGCAGACCCTCGGGCAGCCCTTGTGCGGCCGTGATGGCCAGATCGGCCTCGCCCGAGGCGAGCCTCTCCAGGGCGGTCTCCGACATCCCGTCGAGGATGCGCACCGCGATGTCGGGCCGCTGCTCGCGGAACCGTGCGATGACCGGCGGCAGCAGCGCCGCGGCGACCGAGGGCAGCGTCGCGATGGTCACCACGCCGCGCTCGCCCGCCAGGTAGTGCTCCAGCGCGGCCATCTCCGCGCGGTGAGCGGCCAGAACGCGTTCGGCCGACTCCAGCAGCTGCTCGCCCTCGGGCGTGCGGCGCATCCGCCGGGTGGTGCGGTCGAACAGCCGCACGCCCAAGGTGCGTTCCAGCTCCAGCACGGTGCGGCTGAGCGACGATTGCGCCACCCGCAGCTCCGTCGCAGCGGCGGTGAAGCTCTCCGCGCGGGCCACGGCGGCGTAGACGCGCAGTTGACGAAAGGTCAGATCCATGCACCCCGAGCATAGATCCTTGCCGGATCGATGTTGGACGCGCAACCGCAGACGTTGAAAGCATGAGCGGCCAGCGCCACGTGAGGCACTTCACCCCCCGGCCGCCTGCGCAAAGGATCGTCCACATGCTCACCGCAACGGGGTTCGCGGCCATCGCGACCGTACTGGCACTCCTTTTGTCCAACCGCGTCTCGGCCGTCGTCGCGCTCGTCGGGGCGCCGGTGGCCGCGGCACTGATCGCCGGCTTCTCCCCGGCCGAGATCGGCGAGTTCGCCGCGACCGGGATCTCCGGCGTCGCCGGCACCACCGCGATGTTCGTCTTCGCCATCCTCTATTTCGGCGTGATGCGCGACGCCGGGCTCTTCGACCCCGTGGTGCGTCGCGTCCTGGGCTTCGCCGGCCGCAACCCGGTGACCATCGCGCTTGCCACCGTGGTGCTCGCTATGCTCACGCACCTCGACGGCGCCGGCGCGACCACCTTCCTCATCACGGTCCCGGCCATGCTGCCGCTTTACGACGCCCTGGGGATGCGCCGACTGGTGCTGGCGGCGCTGACCGGCCTGGGCGCGGGGATCATGAACATGATGCCCTGGGGCGGCCCCACCGCCCGCGCCGCCTCGGCGACCGGAATCGACGCCAACGCCCTGTGGGCCCCGCTCATCCCGGCCCAGCTGACGGGGATCGCCGCCTGCCTGGCCGTCGCCTATCTGCTGGGACGCAGGGAGAAGACCCGCCTCGCCTCGGCCCCGGCGGACCGCCGGCCCGCGAAGGCGCCCGCCGGAGGCTCCGGCGAAGAGGCAGCGGACGGCACCCGCGACACCGACCCGGCCGCGGCCGGCGAGCAGGACAGCGACGAAGCCGCCGCGCCCGCCGACAGCGGTGGAGAACTCTCCGCCGAAGAGGCCGCGCTGCGCCGCCCGCGGCTGTTCTGGATCAACGTCACCCTCACCGCGGCCACCGTCGCGGTGCTGATCTCCGGTCTGCTGCCGCCCGAGCTGGTGTTCATGCTCGCCCTGGTGCTCGCGCTGCCGCTGAACTACACCGGCCTCAAGGCCCAGACCGACCGCATCAACGCCCACGCCCAAGGCGCCGTCCTGATGGCCAGCACGCTGCTGGCGGCGGGGGTCTTCCTCGGCGTCATGGAGGAAAGCGGCATGATCGACGCGATGGCCACGGCGCTCACCGGCGCCATGCCCGACGCCGTCGGTCCGGCGCTCCCACTGGTGGTCGGAGTGTTCGCCGTGCCGCTGAGCCTGCTCTTCGGCCCCGACGCCTACTACTTCGCGGTGATGCCGGTGCTCACCGCCGTCGGCGACACCTTCGGCGTGCCCGCGAGCGCCATCGCCCAGGCCTCCATCACGGGCGAGGAGACGGTCGGCTTTCCCATCAGCCCGCTCACCGGGTCCTTCTACCTCCTCACGGGACTGGCGGGTGTCTCGATCGGCCGCCACATCCGCTTCCTGCTGCCCTGGGCGTGGCTGGTGGGCATCATCGTGCTGGCCGCCGCCGCGCTGACCGGCGCCATCCCGCTGTGGACGGGGTGACACCGACGCGAAACCCGGCAGCGGAGCCGGCTTCGGCACCGCAACGGCAGGCGGCGGCCCACCACCACGACGACCGACGGGGGAACACGGACACGTGAGCAGCACACAAGCCCGGATCGGCTGCGGCGCGGGGTTCGCCGCCGACCGGATCGAACCCGCGGTCGACCTGGTCGACCGCGGGGGACTGGACGTCATCGCCCTGGAGTGCCTGGGCGAGCGCACCGTCTCGCTGGCCGCGCTGCGCAAACTGTCGGACCCGCGCGGCGGCTACGACCCCATGCTGCGCAAGCGCATGTCGGCGCTGCTGGAACCGCTGAACCGCACCGGCACCCGCCTGGTCACCAACGCCGGCGCCGCCGACCCCGTCGAGGCCGCCCGCATGGTGCGGGCTCTGGGCGCGGAACTGGGCGTGCCCACCACGGCCGCGGCGGTCACCGGCGACGACGTGCTGGACCGCGTCGACCTGTCGGCCCCGGCCTGGGAGGACGGTGCGCCGCTGGAGTCCCACGGCGAGATCGTCTCGGCCAACGCCTACATCGGCGCCGATGCGCTGCTTCCGGCGCTGCGGGGGCCGGCGCCCGTGGTGATCGCCGGACGGGCGGCCGACCCCTCCCTGTTCCTGGCGCCGCTGGCCCACCTCCTGGATTGGGAGGCCGACGACTGGGAGCGGATGGCCGCGGGCACACTCGTGGGTCACCTGCTGGAATGCGCCGGGCAGGTCACCGGGGGCTACTTCGCCGACCCGGGGCGCAAACCGGTGCCCGGCCTGGCGCGGCTGGGCTATCCGATCGCCGAAGTGGGCCGGCAGGGCGGCGCCGTCATCACCAAGCCGCCCGGCACCGGGGGCCGGGTGGACCGGATGACCGTGGCCGAGCAGCTCACCTACGAGGTCACCGATCCGCGCGCCTACCTGACGCCCGACGTGTCGCTGGACATCAGTGCGGTGGAGGTGAGTGACCATGGGGGCGACCGGGTCGCCGTACGCGGCGCGCGCGGCCGGAACCGTCCCCAGGAGCTGAAAGTCAGCGTCGGCTACCGGGCGGGTTTCCGCGGCGAAGGGGAGATCTCCTACGCCGGCCGCGGCGCGCTCGACCGGGCCCGGCTGGCCGCCGAGATCGTGCGCGAGCGGCTCGGCGATGCGCTGCCGCGGCTGCGGGCCGACGTCGTCGGGCACAGCGCGCTGCACGGCGAAGCGCTGGCCGAGGGCGCCCAACCCTACGAGTGCCGCCTGCGCGTCGCGGGACTGGCGGGCAGCCAGGCGGCGGCCGAGGCGGTGGGGGAGGAGGTGAGCGCCCTGTACACCTCCGGTCCCGCGGGCGGCGGCGGGCTGCGTGTGGGCACCACCGAGGTGGTGGGTGTGCTCTCCACGACCGTTCCGCGCGAGCGGGTGGAGACAGGCGTCGTCGTCTTCGAGGGGAACGCTGCGGAATGAACATCCGGCTGTACGACCTCGCCCACGCCCGGGCGGGGGACAAGGGCAACCTGATCACCGTCGCGGTGATCCCCTACGAGCCTGCCCGGTACCCGCTGCTGTGTTCTGCGCTGACCCCGGAGCGGGTCGCCGATCACCTGGCGGAGCGCATCGCGGGCGACGTGGTCCGCCACCGGCTGGACAACCTCCCGGCGCTGATCTTCGTCTGCCCCCGGGCAGCCGACGACACGGTCACCACCTCCCTGTTCCTTGACGCCCACGGCAAGAGCCTGAGTTCGGCGCTGCTGGAGTTGGAGTTCGAGGTCGCCGACGAGGGCGCGCCCGCCACCGGTGGCGCATAACCGCCCGGCCCTCGGCCGACCGGCGCTTCTCACGGGTTCGGGGCTGCGGGTGTGGTGCCCGATCCGATCAGCGTGGTGGCGTCCAGGGCGTCGATGCCTTCCTCGTCGAGCAACGAGAGGTAGCGTTCACGCACCGATGCGACGGCGTCGTCCGGGAGCTGCGCCAGCGCCCTGCGGAACCCGGAGCCGAGGATCACCAACCAGGCGAGGTCGGGGTCCATCGTCAGGCTGCGCTCGTTGACGGCGACGTTCACATCGCTCAGACCACGCCGGCCCAGCCACTGGGCGAAGCACTCGGGCTGGTTGATGCGGTCGATCAGGTACGGCTTCCTCGGCGGAGCCTCCTCACCCCCGGTGACCGCGGCCACCGCACGGTTCAGTTGGCGTCCGGCGGCCGCCATCGCGTCTCCTCGCCAGATGGCGAACGCGACTCGTCCTCCCGGACGCGCCATCGCGATCAAGCCCTCGGTTCCGGCCGTCATATCCGGAAGGAAGAAGATCCCCAGGCCGGACTGCACGACGTCGTATCCGGGAGGGCCACCGCCGTCCCAGGCGGTGATGTCGAGGCGGTGGGTGCGTAGTTGGGGCAGGTGCGCCGCGCGTGCACGGAGTTCGGTGATCATCGGAGCGGAGACGTCGACAGCGTCCACGACCCCGTCGGGGCCTACCCGCTGTGCCGCGGGAACGGCCGAGGCGCCGGTTCCGCAGCATGCGTCCAGGACGCGTTCGCCAGGTTGGGGAGAGGCCACCGCGACCAGCGCCTCTCCGATGGGCCCCCACAGGTGCTCGCCCAACGAGGTGAATTCGGCCGCGGCGGCGTCGAACCCTCGCGCGATGGAGTCGCCGTCTTCTCGCGTATCAGACATTGTGCAATGATAACCGTTTTCGGATGGAAGGATAGTGGAGCACCGGTGCCTGGGGCGACGGAGTCGGCCCCCATCCGCTGAACGGACGACGAACACGGGGGTGCCGAGCAGCGCGGTGATCACGCCGAGCGGCGGCCCGAGGATGAGCGGCAGTGACCACGTGGCGAGCCCTCGGATGCGGTGGCTGCCCGACCTGGCGACGTGCCGATACCGGACAGGCCCGAGAAGCGCCGCGATCGCCGGGAGCCGCCCGCGGCCTACCCGCTGTGCGCGGCGGTTCCCGCGTGCTCGGACAGGACCTCGGCCAGCGGGGTGCGTAGGCGGCAGTTCTCGAACAGGAAAGAGCGCATCAGCATGTCGATCTCCTCTTCGGTGACCCCGCGGAAGAGCTCCGCGAACTCGTCCACCATCGGCTCCGACAGCAGGATGTGCCGTACCAGCTCCTGGATGTCGCGCGAGGCACCGAAGGGGAACGGCGCGTACTCGGGGAACTCCCGTGCGAACAGCTCCCGGATCGGCTGCATGACCTGCGTGACGCCCTGCTCGGTGCTGCCCCAGGCGTCGGCGCCCAGCCGCGCCTTCTTCTCCACCATCGGAGCGACCCGGCGCATCCACGGGGAGTCGGGTGCGGCGTAGGCGACTCCGTGGAGCCCGATGTCCTTGTAGAGCCAGATGGCCCAGCTCGCCCCGTAGCGGTCGTAGATCTCCAACTGGTCCCGCAGTACGCGGTAGCGCATCGCGTCGGCCTCGGGATCGCCGGTGTAGACGGGTCCGAACTCGCCCACCCACACGTGCAGGCCGCGCTCCAGCATGTAGGCGCTGCGCCGTCGGAAGGTCTGCTCCAGCACCTCGCGGTCGACGTAGGTGCCGCGGCTCACCCCGGGGTAGGGGCCGCCGTCGACGAAGCCCGGGAGCGCGTAGTCGTGGTTGGTGTAGACGACGTTCTCCCAGGGGTCGCCGAACATGTGGAAGTCCTGGGAGTAGCGGTTGCCTTCGAGGAAGACGATGTGGTCGGGATCCTGGGCCCGGATCGCCTCGTACAGCCGCGCGTAGAACGGCATGATCATCTCTTCGCTGGGGTCGGCCGGCTCGTTGATCGGGTTGTAGCCGGCCACCCACGGATTGCCGCGGTAGCGGCGGGCGATGGCCTCCCACAGGTGCACCGTGCGGTCCTGGAAATGCTTGTGCTGCCACAGCAGTGCTCGGTGCGTGGGGTTGTCGGAGTGCCAATGCTGGTTCTGGTACCCGGGCAGCGCGTGCAGGTCGATGATCGTGTAGACGCCGTGGCGGGCGCACAGGTCGATGACCCGGTCCAAGTGGCGAAATCCCGTCTCGTCGATCTCGAAGGGGCGCATGTCGTCTTCGAAGTGCCGGTAGTTGATCGGCAGCCGGACGAGGTTGAGCCCCAGAGAGGCGATGTAGCGCGCGTCCTCCTCGGTGAAGAAGTACTCCAGGAAGCGCTCGAAGAACAGCCGGTACCTCTCCTCGCCCAGGACCCGCCGGATGGAGCCGCGATGCGCCTCCTCGTTCGCCGGGTATCCGGTGATGAAGTTCTCCATGTTCATCCACCCGCCGAGGCCGAAGCCGCGCAGGAGGACAGTCGCGCCGTTGCGGTCCACGAGCGTCGATCCGCGGACGGACAGCAGGGCGTCGCCAGTCAAATCCGACTCCTCTCAACCGTGGGCCGACCGCCGCGGGCGTGGGTTCCCGTGGCGCACCGCCCGTTCGAATCACCTGCCGAAGCCCGCAGCCAGCCCCCCGAGGAGCTGCCTGCGGGCGACGATGTAGAGGACGATGATCGGCAATGTGGACAGGAGCACCGCGGCCATCAGCCCGGGGACGTCGACGCCGTACTGGCCCTGGAACTGCTGCAGGGCCAACGGGATCGTCCGCACGTTCGAACTCTGCGTCAGGACCAGCGGGAACAGGAAGTTGTTCCACGCTTGCAGCGCGTTGTAGATGACCACGGTGACCAGAGCCGGCCGCGAAAGCGGCAGGACCAGGCTGCGCAGGGTCCGCCGATGCCCGCCGCCGTCGAGCTTTATCGCGTCGAAGAGCTCGTTGGGGATGTCGCGGATGAAGTTCACCAGGATCAGCACCGTCAGCGGGATGCCGAAGGCCACCTGGGGCGGGATGAGAGCGTAAAGGGTGTCGTAGAGCCCCATCTCCACGATCAGCAGGTAGACGGGGATGATCGCCGCCTGCAGAGGGATCGCCAGCCCCATCAGAAAGGTGGTGAAGACTCCGCGTATCGCCCGGCTGGGGATGCGCGCAATCACGTAGGCGGCCAAAAAGCCGACGAAGACGATCAGGGCCACCGACAACGTGACCACGAAGAGGCTGTTGAGGAAGTAGAGGGCGAGCCCGCTGCCGAGGACCTCGGCGTAGTTGCCCAGCACCGGCTGCAGCGGCGGGAGCCACGGACTGCCTTCGAGGTAGTCGCTCCGCTCTCGCAGGCTGCTGATGAACATGTAGTAGACGGGATAGAACGCCGCCGCGAACCAGACGATCCCCAGCAGCGGTACCAGCGGGAAGGACCGCCGCGAGCCGCGCCCGGGGTCCCGCCGCCCGGAGGCGTCGGACGGTGCGGCGGAACCGCCGTGTGTGCGTACCAAGGCTTACGCTCCCTCCGCCTGGCTCTCCATGCGCGAGAAACCCGAGATCCTGAGCAGGACGAGGGACAAGGCGAGTCCGAGCACGACCATCAGGATCGCGATCGCACTTCCGTATCCGATCTGGGTCTCCTGGAAAGCGGTGATGTACATGTGCAGCGGCAGGATCCGGGTGGAGCCTTCGGGGCCTCCGCCGGTGAGGACGAAGACGATGTCGAAGTAGGTGATCGAGCCGTTCACGATGAGGATTGAGGACGTGATGAGGGTGTACTTGAGCTGCGGCAGGGTGACGGAGACGAACTGGCGGATCTTTCCCGCCCCGTCGATGCGTGCGGCCTCGTAGAACTGCTGGGGGATCTGGCGCACGGCCGCCTGGTAGAGCAGGGTGTGCAGCGGGATGAACTGCCAGGCGATCACGATGATCACCGCGTAGATCGCGGTACTGGAGCTGCCCAGCCAGGGCTGGGTGATCGCGTCGGCGCCCGCCGCGCGCAGCAACGAGTTCAGCGCGCCCTGGGGGCTGAGGATCGCCTGCCAGATGAGCCCTACCGCCACGGCTGAGAACAGCAGCGGCAGGAAGTAGAAGACTCCCAGGAGGGCCCGGTAACGCTGGTAGCCGGCCAGGAAGGCCCCCAGAAGGATGCTCGCCGGGGTCTGGATCAGCCAGGACAGGGCGATCACCAGCAGCGTCAACTTGATGGAGTCCAAGGTCGCCGGGTCGGTGAACGCTCGGCCCCAGTTCTCCAGTCCGCTCCACTGCGGCGGGGTTATCCCGTTCCACTGCAGGAAGCTGAGGCACAGGGCCGCGATCAGCGGTCCCAGGGCGAAAACGGTGAAGAACAGCATCGCCGGCATCAGCAGCAGCGACGCTCGCCAGTCACGTCGTACAGACACGAGCTCTCCCCTGTGTCGGGGTAGGGGCGTGGGACCTCGCCGTCCCGGGCAAGGGCGGGCGCGCTCAGCGCTCCAGGGTCTGGTTCATGTTCTGCGAGAACTGCTCGGGAGTGATGTTCCGGGAGAACACGCGCCCCATGTTCGTCAGCAGCACCTGGGCCGCTTCGGGTGGCAGGGCCTGGTCCCAGGAGAGGTCGAAGTAGGAGGCGCCCTCGACCAGCCGGTAGACGAACAGCAGCCAGTCGGAGCGGTCGCTTTCGGCCAGCCGGTCCTCGATGCCGGTTACGGGGGGCGCCAGCCCCATACCGATCAACCGGTCGACCATGTAGTCGTTCATGACCGCCTCGTCGAGGAACGCCACCGCGTGGCCCCGGTTCCGCGAGGCACTGGTCAGGCCGTAGAAGTTGGTGAGGTTTCCGGCCACCGCATCCGGGTCGCCGCCCGCGCCCTCGACACGGGGGAACGGGAACCAGCCCAGGCGGTCTTCAGCGAACTCGGGGGCGTCGGTGACGAACCGTTGGTAGTTCCACGCGCCCTGGAGCAGCATGCCCGCCTGCCCCGAGTACACCAGCTGGGTATCCCTGTTGGTGTCCGCATCGAGCGCCGCGAACCCGTCCGGGAAGGCGTCGGAGGCCACGAGCTCCTGGATCATGGCGACCGCCTGCCTGATGGCCGGGTGCGACCAGGCGTCGGGCTCGCCGGCGGTGATACCCCTGAAGGGCTCCCGGCCGCCCACACGGTTGACGAGGTACTCCAGGTACATCATGTTCGTCCACAGGTTCTGCCCCGCCAGCGAGATGGGAGTCACCCCCGCCTCGGACAGGACACCGACGACCTCGAGCAGATCGCTCCAGGTGGTCGGCGGGCTGAGGCCGTGCTCGGCGAAGAGGTCCTTGTTGTAGAAGAAGACCTTCGGCGCGGTACCCGACTTGGGGACGCTGTAGATCCGCCCGTCGAAGGTGACCGCGTCCATGACCGACGGAAAGTAGCGGTCGGTGCCGACCGACGGAGGGATGGCCGCGGCCTCGCCGGCGTCGACGAACGCCTTGAGCTGCCCGCCGCCCCAGTTGTAGAACACCTCAGGCGGCGTCCCCGAGATCATCGAGGTGCGCAGCCGGTTCTTGTAGGGGTCGTTCTGGAAGTACTGGACGGTCACGGACGGGCCGCCGTCGCGGGCGTTGAACCGTTTGGCGATCTGGTTGAGAAGCTGCTGCTCGCTACCGGTGGAGATGTCCCAGATCGTGGCTCCTGTGCTCGTCCGGGAGCTGCCGATGCCGAACCCGCAACCGGACAGCAGCAGGGAGAGCGAAGCGGCCGATCCTGCGGAGAACAGGCCGCGGCGGGAGAGTTCCCTTGCCATGGGTGCCCTTCGTGCTCGTGGCGTCGTACCGTCGTTCGTCGGACGTATCGGTGGACTGGGTGCGGCCGAGGAGGGGCGCCGGTTCGCGCACACGGGTTGCTCCGGCGACGCGGAGCACTGGCATTGTGACGCAGGTAATACTTTGTGCTCGGGTCAAACTAAATTGGAGCCGAGTGGAGGTCAAGGGCGGATGTGCATCCCATCGCCGCTCGACGTGCCCAGCGTCCAGCGGGGCGGCGAGTCGAACGTTGCCGCCCTCGTCCTCGTCGCCGGGGGCGCTGGGGATCCCGGTCGACCGGGCGGGCGCCGGCGGTGCCGGGGTCACAGCAGGAGCCGCCGGGCCGGTGCGTCAGCGGGGAGGAGAGGCGTCGGCCGAGTGGGAGCGCGCCGACCACGTCCACCACGGTGGCCGCGGGGCGGCCGTCGAGCCGGGGCGCGGCCGTTTCCGGGAAGGCGATGAAGCGGCTCTCGTCGCGGAAGAACGAAGGCACGGACCTGTATCGCTTCGGGGTACGAGGGAGACCACGGCGCCGCGACCGGATCGAGGCCGGTGATGCGGTCGGGTTCGACCTCGACTCGGGCGGCCCGGCAGAGCCGACAGCCGTAATGACCGGCGGACCGGGTCGCCCGAGCGGTTCCCGCGTTTCCGCAGCGCAAAGCATGGTCCGAAATCCGTAGGGCGTCGCTCAGGCGCTGATCCCACGATTTCATGGTGGGTCGACCCAAACCGCCCCAGATTCACACATTGATGATCATTGACAAAACAGGTGCGGGGCGCGCGGTTCTCATTGGATCGCCTCGGCGGTTCGGATCGGATTTCTCCGGTTGGCTGTGTACGGTCCCTTCTTGTGGACAGCTCTGCGGCTCCGTCCCGGGGCTCTGATCTGTCCTGGCGTTACCGAAGGACCGATAATGGATGACCGGGGGCGGTCCATGTTGATTCCCGTTTTCCGGTCGTATGTCAAATTTAGAGAGGATGTCCCCGTATGAGACCTGTCTTTGCGCCTGCCTTTCGATTGTCGCCCTCTTCTCCCTTGGTGGCAGCCGGATTCGTCCTCATGCTGGTCCTGGCTACGCTGGGCCTCGGTTCGACCGGCGCACGAGCGCAACCGGCACCGGTAGACCTCGGTACCGCGGACAGTTTCGCGGTCCTGGCCGGTCAAGCCGTCACCAACACCGGGCCCAGCACCGTCGCGGGAGATCTGGGAGTCCACCCCGGTACCGCTGTGACCGGGTTTCCTCCGGGCACCGTCACCGGATCGACGCACATCGCGGACGCCGTCGCTCTCCAGGCCCAGTCCGATCTGACCACGGCGTACAACGACGCCGCTGGGCGTCCCGCCACCGCGAGCGTCTCCGGTGATCTCGGGGGGCAGACGTTGACTCCCGGGGTCTACGAAGCGAGTTCGTCGCTCGGACTGACCGGAACGGTGACGCTTGACGCCCAGGGGGACCCCGACGCCGCCTTCATTTTCCAGATCGGCTCCACACTCATCACCGGGTCGGCCAGTGACGTCAACCTGATCAACGGTGCCCAGGCATGCAATGTCTTCTGGCAAGTCGGGAGTTCGGCGACACTGGGAACGAACTCCACATTCGTGGGCAACGTCCTCGCCCTGACCTCGATCAGCGCGAACACCGGTGCCACGGTCGACGGTCGTCTGCTGGCGCGCAACGGTGAAGTCACGCTCGACAACAATGTGATCCAGAGGGCTGACTGCGACGACGACGGGAACGGGAACGGCGACGGGAACGGGAACGGGAACGGCGACGGGAACGGGAACGGGAACGGCGACGGTAACGGTAACGGTAACGGGAACGGCGACGGTAACGGCGACGGTAACGGCGACGGATACGGGAACGGCGGTTATGGCCACAGGGATGGCTATTAATCCGACGTACCCGCGTGGAAACGGCAGTCTCCGTTCCACGTACCCGCCCTCAGAACGCGCGTCCGCTCGGATCCGTATGTGACCTGATCGGTTCGTGAAGGGTCCTGCATCCGACGGAGACCGGTTGCACGATCGTTGCCGTGGACCGGGGCCTGGGCGAAATCGGTGAACCGAACCACACCCGGCGCCGTCAGGCCCGCGCGCACCGGGGTCTCAAAACAGGGATCACCTCGGGCTGCGGTGCCTTGCTGCGACCTTCGGCGGCGCGGTCAGTGCGCCACGCCGGGCTGACCGCGCCGACAACCGAGGTCCAGCAGAATTCGCATGGCACGTATGGCCGCTGGAGCCGTGCTGAGCTGCGACTACGTGTCGCGGTCGGGCACGGGGGCGGTGGAGAGGTCGAGGCCGTGCCTCGGGTTGATCACGGTGTGACCACGCGACATGCGCCCTGCCCGCGCGATGCGGGGGCAGGGCGCATGCAGGCCTTTGCCCGAGTCCAGGGATCACTCCGCCTGCAGATTCCGAATCCGGGGAAGCGCGTGATGCGGCTGCAGGGCCGGGGCGCTCCCCGCGGACCGCGCTTCCGGCCGCGAGGGCGCTGTGGTTCGCGGTCATGCCGGGGCGATCGCCACGGCGTAGAATCGCGGTTACCCGGTACCGACGACATCCCCGACCCGAGGTGCCCCGCCACGCCGGCTTCCGTCAGGGACTACGCCATGCCGAATCTGCGTTGGTTCAACCACCACGGCCCAGGTGACGGCGAAGGACCCGCCACGGCACCGCCCCTGCCGACGCCCCGTGCGCAGCCGGATGGCACCGCACCCATGGCGGCCGCCGGGAAGCGCTCCGGCCACGGAGCCGCTCGCCTGTTGGGCGAGGCGGCGCGTCGGGTGCGGCAGTTGGCTGCCGGGACCCTCGGCCGGGCTTGGGCGGACCGGGTTCTCGGGCTGGCGGCCGAGGCCGGGTTCTGGGCGCTGCTTTCGCTGACCCCCTTGCTGCTGGTGTTGGTGGCCGCCATCGGGTATCTGCCCCCGCTGTTCGGCGCGGGTACGGTGAGCGAGGTCGAGGCCTGGATCCTGACGGTGGCCGGGCATGTCCTTGCGCCCTCCGCCGTTGAGGAGGTCATCGACCCGGTCCTGGCCGATGTGCTGCGCCACGGACGCGGCGAGATCGTCTCGGCCGGCTTCCTGCTCGCGCTGTGGAGCGGTTCGGCGGCGATGAACACCTACGTCAACGCCATCACCATCGCGTATGGGATGCACGATCTCCGCCCGGCGCTTCGAGCGCGGGCGCTGGCCTTCGCCCTCTACCTGGGAGCGCTGGGCGCCGGAGCGCTCGTGCTGCCGCTGCTGGTCGCGACTCCGGACTGGATCCTCGCCGCCACACCCGCAGACGCCCGTCCGGTCGTCGGGCCGCTGGTCAGTGTGGGCTACTGGCCCGTTCTGATCGTGCTCTGCACAGGGCTGCTGGTCGCCCTCTACCGTGCTGCGACCCCGGTACGCGCCCGCTGGCGGCGCGAGGTGCCCGGTGCGGTGCTCGCGATGCTGCTGTGGCTGGGTGGCAGCATGGCGCTGCGGTTGTTCATGTCGCTGGTGATCGCGGGCAACGCCGCTTATGGCGTATTGGCGGCGCCTGCCGCGGCCTTGTTGTTCCTGTATGTGACCGCACTGGCGGTGTTGCTCGGGGCCGAGTTGAACGCCCAGATCGCCCGCTCCCGATCCGACGGCTGAACTCGCCCGAGACGGCCGCTCGCACGGCGACGGCAGGACAACAGGCAGCGCGGACGTGGAAGCCGGCGGCGGACTCGCGTCCCTCCACCTCGCCGGGACCCGGGACTGGTCCGGGCGGGTTGATACGCCGGTCTGCGGCAGGAGAGGGTTCATGGCCGCGCGACACGCGAAAAGCTGTAGTGGCCGGAGTAGACATGAGTGGGAGTTGCTGCTAATTTTTCTGTCGTAGCCGAGCAGACGGGCTGCAGAGGACCCGCCGGTAGGAACCGGCGGAGCAGGTCGGCTCGACCGGCGCGCACGTGCGGTAAGGCGCCGGGGGCCGGTAGTACAGAAGTACGCGGTACACGCAGTTGCAGTACCGAAGGAGGCTTCCCGCCGCCACGGGGGGAGCAGCAGTGCACAAGGGCGTCCCGGCGCTGGATGAGGTATCGAGAACGCGTCCGGAGGCCGCCTGGCAGGACCACCTCAGGTGGAATGAACGAAGTGCAGGTGCACCACCGGCGTCCCGCCCTGTAGGGGGAGGCCGCAGCAGGAAGAGCAGGTCGGCTCGACCGGCGCGCACGTGCGGTAAGGCGCCGGGGGCCGGTAGTACAGCAGTACGCGGTACATAGCAGTGCAGTAGATGTAGTTGCAGGTTGTGAGGACGAGAGGAGCAGATGCCATCAGGATCGCCCGCGTGAGGAACGTCGCCGCGCGGGTACCGCAGGACCCTGGTTCGAAAGAAGGTGGTCCACGGTCAGACAACCGCGATCCCCGCATTCCCGGTGCAGTAGGTTCGACGGGAATCGGCAGATCGGCCCTGCTGGGGCCGGTACGTAGATGGTGTTGAACTCTCGGGCCCCGGCGCCGCAGCGGCGCCGGGGCCCTCGACGTGCTCACAGAGACGTTGACGAGGTGCTGTGACCGGTTCCGACGCCGATGACCGGCTTGATGACGACGACTTTCCCGCCTACACCATGGGCCGGGCCGCGGAGCTGGTCGGCACGACGCCGGCGTTCCTGCGCGCCCTGGGCGAGGCCGGGCTGATCGAGCCGCTGCGCTCGGCGGGCGGGCACCGGCGCTTCTCCCGGTATCAGCTGCGCATCGCGGCCCGGGCGCGGGAGTTGGTCGATGAGGGCACGCCGGTCGAGGCGGCATGCAAGATCGTGATCCTGCAGGACCAGTTGGAGGAGGCCCGGCGGATCAACGAGGAGATGCGGGGAACCGACCCGCCGGAGTGAGACCCCGCCGCGGCCGGGTGCAGGCGGGCGGTGCTCCAGGTCCGGACATGGGCGGTCGGACGCCGGTTCCCGGATCGGCGCGCGGATCAGGGCCGACGCAGGGGCTGGGGTCCGCCCCTTGCGGGCGGCGAACGGCCCCAGCGCGACACCGAGCGCGACCAGGCCGAGTAAGAGCAGCTGCCGGTCGCTCGGCCCGCAGCGCCCACACCTCCATGGGCACCAGCGCTGCGGCCGTCCCGGCCGCGGCGATCAGGGACTGCGGATTCACCGCCCGCTTCATCGTGCCCAGCTGCAAGCGGCCATCGGGGCCGGCGCGAGGGACATGGGTAGGCCCAGCGCGGTCGAGAGGTGGCCGCCCACAGTCGGCACGACCCGGCCGAGCATGATCGCTCCGGCGAGGATGCGGAAGGGAGGCCGGGGCATCTCCCGTTTCGGAGTCGGCGGCCTCGACCTGACCGCGCGATGTGTCGCGAGACCACGAATCCGACTCAGTCGAAGCCGGTCGCGCACGTCGTGCCACGCGCTTGCGGGGCTGCGGCCCGCGCGACCGCGGTCCGGGCGAGATAGTCGTGTGGTCCCCGCCGTCCCCGGGTGAGTAGCACCACTGCCACATAGGCCACGAGAAGGATGTTGGCCCCGCACAGCGCCGCGAAAACGATGCCGGGCGGCGAATGGCCCAGGTGCTCCTCGTGGTAGACGGTGCGGAACACCGCCCAGTGAGCCAGCTCCCAGGGTGCGAGCTTCGCGATGGTTCGCACGGCCACGGCGCCTACGCCGGCACGTCGCCCGGTATGTGAGGCGATCGCGACGCCCGCTATACGTTTGCCGACCGTGGCCTGATGTACCGCCTCCGTTCCGAAGAGGTAGAGGCCGACCGGGGCCGTCAGTGTGGCGAACGCGAGGCCGTGGGCTCCCGCCACACCGACGGTGGAAAAGAGGTCGGGGACCCCGCCCGCAGTGGTGCGGTACACCGCCATAGTGGTGGCGAACAGGACGGCGGCATAGCCGCAGATCACGGCACCGTCGATGGCGAGTGCGGCGAGGCGCAACGCCAGGAGGGGGCGGGAAGGAGAGGCCACGACGGCATTGTCGGCGCGTCGTGTAGGGGACGCAACGCCTGTTCCCGTCGTGGGCAGGCGGCGCTGTTTCGCCCTACCGGCGATCGGGACCTGTTCACCGAGAGCAGCCCGTGACTTCTCCGGCCGACGACGTCGCTCCTGCGAAGCCCGCGGCCCATTCGGACCGGGGTGCGGGCCGCCGGCAGCGATGGAGCCGATGTGATCGGCGCCGGCCGCAGGCGGATCGGGGTGCCGGTAGGGCGTGGCACAGGCCGCACACCGGTCATGGCGGATACCGGCCGGCAGCGCGAATCGTGCGGACACGCCGCGGCCCCGCAAGCGCATTGCGGGGCCGCTCGCGCGTGCCGGACGGACGCGGACGGAGCCTCCGCCCGGCGGATCCGGCCTTTGCGCAGGGCCGGGCGGCGGCGGACGGCGGCCAGGTCGGCCCACCCGCGGCCGGGGCCGGCGGTGTCGCCCGCGTGGATCAGGGCGGGCGGGGCCGACCGTGGTCAGCGCCATGATGAGGCGGTCGTCCATGGACGGGTTGTTCACCGGCGCCAGGAGGGCGCTCCACATCAGCCGGAGGTGCGTCCGCCGACGCGGCGGCCGGTGATCTGTTCGGCCTCGATGCGGACCCAGGCTTCGCGGTCGCCGCCCGCCCACGGGCGCAGGGAATGGTGCTCGCGCAGGGCGGCCAGTTCGGCCGCGTCCTCGACGATGCGGGCGCGCCCCGCCACGAGTACGCTCCAGCCCTCGCTCATGGTGTCGTCGAGCCGGTCGACCTGGAAGCTCATCGGCCCGGAGGCGTTGCGGGCGATGATCCCGTGGGAGGCGGTGCGGAAGACCACCGCGTCGTCGCTGAGGCCGTAGTTGACCGGAAGAACGGTCGGAGCGGCGCCGGCGGCCTCGGCGAACGCCACGCGGCCGACGCCGCCGGGACCGATCAGCTCCCGGCACTCGTCGGCGGAGAGCGTGCGGAGCTGCGGTTCGGCCACGGCGGTGGAGGCGGCACCGGGCGGGGTGTCGGTGTCGGCGCCCAGCAGGTGGTCAGGGGACGTGCGCAGCGCCTGCGACAGCCGGTACAGCGATTCCCGGCTCAAGCGCGCCGGGTGCTCCTCCAGGTATCGCACGTAGCCGGGGTCCATGCCGGCGTGCTCGGCCACCTCGTCTCGCGTCAACCCCAACTCCGACCGGCGTTGAGCGATACGGCGCGACATGTCGCCGCCGTCCGTCTTGTGTTCTTCGTTCATCGCCTTACCTCTGCCTTCACCGTTCCTACAGCTCAACGTGGCCACCATCGCATCGTCGCGCCGGTGGCGGCGGACGGTCCAC
>NZ_JROO01000015.1 GCF_000826685.1 Streptomonospora alba | reverse complement strand
GGCCGGTTCAGGTCTCCAGGCAGAACTCGTCGATGGGGTAGCCCACGTGCCGGTCCTCGGTGGGCAGGTGCCCCAGGACGCGGTCGCCGGGCTGCAGTTCGGTGCTGTTGAGCACCGCGCCCGCCGGGCCCAGCACGCGCACGTGCCAGTCGTCCTGCAGGATGAGGTTGACGGCGGTGCCGTCGGGCGCGACGGCATCGACGGAGATGAGAGGACGGCTCTCGATCTTCACCCGGCCCACGACCACCGGTCGGGCCCGGCCTTCGATGTCGACCGCCAGCACCGTGCTCCCTGCCTTCAGTTCGCTCAAGTAGCGGGTCCGCTCGTTGGCGGACAGGGTGTAGGAGTGGATGGCCCCGGCGTTGACCCGGAAGGGGCGTGTGGGCATGTAGGGCAGCGGGTGGGTCTCGCTCACGCAGAGGACCATGCCCTTCGAGTGCGAGCCGACGAGAATGCCCTCGTCCTTGCCGAAGTAGGTGCAGGTGTCCACGCAGGCGCGCTCGCCCATCCCGACGTGCGCGGTCGCGGTGACCTCCAGCTCCACCAGGTCCAGCTTGCTGCTCTGAGTGGCCGAGGCGGCCCGGAGCGCGGTGGGGTCGCCGACGGCGCTCGGCGCCATCAGCACGCCGTCGGACCCGTGTTCGAGAACTCCGAAGACGATCTCGGCCTCCTCGACGTCGGCGACCTCGGTGACGATTCCGCCCTCGGCGCGGGCCGCCGCGGCGATGACGATCTCCAGCGGAATCTTCGTGGGATCACGGAAGCGCAGCACGCTCCAGCGCTCGGTGCGAGCGGCCTCGCAGGCGGCCTCCAGGGTCTCGGAGTCGTGAACGTCGACGAACCGCGCGAACTCCACGTCCGGGTGGCGTTCGGCGAGAACGCGCGGTTCGCCGTGGACCGCGGGGTCGACGACGACGATGTCGGCCCGTCCCACGTCGTCGGGCATGGGGCCGCCCTCGGGGAACAGGATGCGCGTCATGGTCGGAGGCAGGTCGTCCAGGTCGGCCGCTTCGGCGGCGACGATGCCGTCGAGGCGCTGATGGACCGCCTCTTCGCGTAGGGCGGAGGCTGACTCGGTGCTGCCGCGCATGTCCAGCCAGCAGAGTTTCACGGCTTCTCCTCGGTCGGAATGTCAGTTCCAGTCGCCGGGCCGGAACCCGGCGCCTGCGCCCGAGAGGCCGGCGGGGCCGCGGGGGCGCAGCAAAGGGGAGTGGACCAGGTCGGAGACGCGCCGGGCCATGTTCCCCGGGTCCGGGGCCGCGAAGATGTTGCGTCCCATCGCCACCCCCGCGGCACCGGCCCTCAGCACCTCGGACACACCGGACAGCACGTCCTCGGCGGTGCCGCGCGGGCCGCCCGCCGTGATGACCGGCACCGGGGAGCTGCGCACCAGGTCCTCGGTCTCCGCGGCGGTCCGCGGGCGCGGGAGCTTCACGATGTCGGCGCCCACGTCGCCGGCCAGCGACGCCGCGTGGGCGAGCAGTTCGGCGTCCGCGGGATCGGTGATCTGCGGGCCGCGGGGGTAGATCATCGCCAGCAGCGGCATGTTCCACTGCGCGCAGGTGTCGGCGACGGCGGCGAAGTCGGCGATCTGGCTGCGTTCGTCCAGCGACCCCAGATTGACGTGGACGCTCACCGCATCCGCGCCCAGGCGGATCGCGGTCTCCACGTCGGTCACCAGATACTTCGCGTCGGGATCAGGGGCGTGGCGCGTGCTGGCACTCAGGTGCACGATGAGCGAGGTCCGGGTGAACCAGCCCGGCTGCAGCGAGCGGAGACGGCCCTTGTGCAGGACGACGGCGTCGACGCCGTTGCGGGCCAGCTGGCCCACGAGGGGGTCGATGCTCTGTCCGGCGGCGACGGGGCCGTCGGCCACCGAGTGGTCGAGCGGCACGACGAGCAGTCGGCCGTCGCCGTGCCGGTGCAGGCGGGCCAAGCGCACTTTCGCGGCGAACGTCTGGTGCACCGCCATGGGATTCCTCCTAGTAGTCGGCGCTCCGTTGACCGGGGCGGGCCGTCGGCTCCCGGGCGGTGCCGAGCAGCGGAAGCGCCGACGCTCGGTGCGTTGCGGTCGGTGTCCGGGAGGACTGCGGCGCGGACGGGGAGGGCGATCGAGCGGATTCCGGTGCGGGGTGCCGGCCGCGATTCGGCTCGCGGCCCGCGCTGGGTTCGGCGGGGTTTCGGCGGCGGTCCGCCCTCCGCCGAAACCCCGGGATCCCAAGACCCCGGATGCGCTCATTATGGGCAGACGGCCGCTGCGGCGCGGATCCCGGAAATACGGGATTCGGTGCCCCTGCTCGCCGGGGCCTGCGCTTGCTCAGAGAGCGGGCGGGATGTTGTGGGTGTGGCGGAAGACGTTGCCCGGGTCGTAGGCCCGCTTGAGCCGGGACAGTTCGCGGTAGTCGGCCGCCTCGTAGGCGGCCCGCACCTGCTCCTGCGACGCCTCCTCGGCGGACTGGAAGCTCAGGAACGGGCCTCCGGTCCCGTAGGGTGCCAGCGCGCCGACGAGCCGGTCCTGGTATTCGGCCACGGTGGAGGCGTCGGGAACGGGCACGGACGCGGTGAACACGGCGAAGCCCCCGCCCCGGTTGCCCACGGCGTTGCCGGGGCGGGGGCGGCGGGCCAGGGCTCCGTCCAGCGGCCGCAGCTCGACGACGAGCAGCGGGCATCGTGCGTGCGGGCCGGCGAGCTCCATGAGCACTCCGGCGGGTTCCGGCCCGAGGTCGCCGATCACTGTGGAACGCTCGTAGTAGGGACCGGGCTCGGTGGGGTCGTTGTTGATGGAGCCCACCTCGGTGAAGGGCATCTCGGCGACGGTGTCCAGCAGCAGGGGTCCCGCCTCGCGCATCGGGGCGAGCAGTTCGGCTCCGCGCTCGGGGGCGCCGAGGTAGGCGACCCGGAGGTGGATCGCGAAGTGCCCGCGCACCTCGGCGGGAACGGCGGGGGCGTCGGGGAAGCGCACGAGCGCGAAGGCGGCGGACATCTCCTCCGGCAGCGCCTTGGCCCAGGTGCGGTAGGAGCGCAGCAGCGGTTCGGCGTACTCCCCGGGGAAGAACAGGCCGCCGCCGTAGACGCGCTCGACCGGGAACAGGTCGATCACCATCGAGGTCACGACGCCGAAGTTGCCCTTACCGCCCCGAAGCGCCCAGAACAGGTCGGGGTCGCGGTCTGCGGAGACGTGGCGCGCCGTGCCGTCTGCGGTGACGGCCTCGAACGAGCGCACGTTGTCGGCAGCGTAGCCGTGAGCGCGGCCGAGCGGGCCGATCCCACCGCCCAGTGTGTAGCCGATCGCGCCCACGCGCGGGGAGGAGCCGCTGGGCGGAGCGAGCCCGTGCTCCGCGGCGGCGGCGATCACCGCCTCCCAGCGTGCGCCGGCCTCGATGCGCGCGGTACGAGCGGCGGGGTCCACGGAGACGCCGTCCATCGCGGCGGTGGAGATCAGCAGCGCGCCGTCGCAGGAGACCGCCTGACCGTGGCCTGTGGCCTGCACGGCCACGGTGAGCCCGTGCCGGCCGGCGAACAGCACCGCCTCGCGCACGTCCTCGGCGCAGGCGGCGGCGACCACGAGGGCGGGGCGGTGCGTCAGGACGGTGTTGTGCCCGGCGGTGCTTGCGGCATACCCCTCGTCCTGCGGCTGCAGCAGGCGCCCGCGCAACCGGGAGCGCAGGCGCAGTGCGCTGTCGTGGAGGTCCTCGGTCGTGGGCTCCTCGGCGGTACTCACAGTCCGCCACTCCTTTCGTGCGGTCAGTGGGTGAAGCTGTGCTGATCGGATTGGGCGTGCAAGACGCGGTAGCGGCCGGTGTAGAACACCAGCGGCTCGCCCTCGCGGTGGTCCAGATGGCACACGCGGCCGAAGAAGAGCACGTGGTCGCCCACATGCTCGTGAGCGGTCACGCGGCATCCGACGTGCGCCAGCGCCCCCGACAGCAGGGGGATCCCGCCGGCGTCGGCGAACTCGGCCGGGGAGCCCAGAGTGTCCTGGCCGGCGAACCGGCGCGAGTGGGCCTCGTGATCCTCGGCGAGGACGTTGACGCCGTAGCGTCCGGTGCGGCGCAGCAGGTCGGCCATGCGCGTATGCGTCCCCAGCGAGACCAGGACGACGGCAGGCTCCAGCGACACCGACAGGAACCCGTTCGCGGTCATGGCGTGGACGCCTTCGTCGGTGCGGGTGGTGATCAGCGTGACGCCGGTGGCGAACCGGCCCATGGTGTGGCGGAACTCCCGCGGGTCGGGCCGCATCGGGGGCGCCGCGGTGCCCGACGCGTTCACGGCTGCACCTCCTTGCCGCGCGCACGCAGGTAGGCGCGGGTGCGCTCGGGGGTGCTGAGGATGTCCCACTGCCGCTCGGGGCGGTTGAAATTGTCGGTGATCTCCTCGGCGAGCGCCGGATCCTCGGCCATCGCCGAGAAGAGCTCCAGGACGTGGGGTGCCGCGCTTCGCCGCAGCATCAGATTGGTCCACTCGGCGGCGGCGAGCGTGCGCTCGGCGCGCCTCCGGGCGACCTTCTCGCAGAAGCGGGCGTCGAAGCCGTGGTCCTCCAGGATCGCCTCCCCCGTGACCCACGCCGAGTAGGAGGCCGAGTTGGCGCCCTGACCGACGATGGGGTCGACGACCGTGTGGACGTCGCCGAGGGACAGCGCGTACTTGCCGTTGGGCAGCCGCGCGTAGTCCTCGCGGACGGTCGGCACCAGCCCGCCGCGCAGCACGTCCTCGGGCCGGGTCAGCCGGAACTCGGCGGGGGATATGCGCTCGTAGACGCCCGGGAAGTGGGTCCGGACGCGCTCCAGGACGAGCCGCTCGAAGGCCTCGGCGTCTTCTCCGGGATCGGCGTCGGCCGGGTCGGCCAGCTCGCTCTCGGGGAGCCCCTCGAACAGCAGGGCTGTCACGTGCCCGGCGAAGGAGTACATCGGCAGTTCGAGCAGCTCTCCGTGGCCGGGTGAGACGCTCAGCGACATCCCCTTGGGGTCGGGGTGGTCCACCCCGTGGAAGAGGGCAGCACACAGCCGCCGCTGCGGCAGCTCGTAGGGCGACGCCGCCGCCCGCTTGGGGAACATCGCGCTCAGCCCGGTGCCGCCGGAGGCGACGATGACGATGTCGTGTCTGCTGGAGAGGTCGACGACGTTCTCCGGTTTGATCGGGCGCAGCTCGAACCCGCCGCCGCGCTCGCGGAAGTCCTCGATCAGCGTGGGCAGATAGATGCGGTAGTCCAGGGCGCGGGCCGGTGCGCGCAGGTCGCCGCGGAAGGCGAGCGGGCGGGGGCCGCCCAGGTAGTGGTGGTTCGCGAAGTAGCCGTACTTCTGCGGATCCCAGTGCTCGACGCCCAGTGCGCGTTCGCGCTCCAGGGTGGCGTGGTGGTGGGCGACGGTGTTGGGCAGCCGGGACTCCGCGATCTGCTGGGGCGAGCGGTCGCTGTAGATCGTGACGGGGATGTCGTGCTGACGCAGGAACAGCCCCAGATGCAGTCCGGCGACGCCGCTTCCGATGATTCCGATGTCCGCCATGACGCCTGCGCTCCTTTTCGTGTCCGTGCAAGCACGGAAGGTTTAAGCGGAACGGGTTCCGATTAGACGTTAGCTCCGCGGGGCTCGTTCGGCAAGGCCAAGTGGAAGGGGTTCCACTACGCTGGCCCTGCCGCCGCTGGTCCGGCGGTGTCCGAAGAGCAAGGAGGAGGAGCGTGGAGGAGGACGACGAAACCCCGACGCCCCGCCGGTCCCGCGCCGAGCTGCCCATGTACGACAGCCCTCCGGCCGAGCGCGCCGATGCCGCGCGCAACCGGCGGCGCATTCTCGATGCGGCGGCGCGGATCCTCGATGCCGAGGGCCCCGAAGGGTTGGCGATGGAGAACGTGGCCGCTTCGGCAGGCGTCGGCGTGGGCACGCTCTACCGCCGGTTCGGCAGCCAGGGCGGCCTTGCCCTCGCGCTGCTGGACGAGGAGGAGCGCTCCCTGCAGGCCGCGGTGATCGGCGGTCCACCGCCCCTGGGCCCCGGCGCCGCACCCTTCGACCGGCTGCGCGCATTCCTGCGCGAGCTGCTGCACCGAGTGGCGTCCCAGGGGCCGCTGCTCGTCACCGCCGAGATCAACAAGCCTTACGCGCGGTTCACGGCAGGGGCCTACCGCGTCCACCACGCCCACGTCAGCAGCTTGCTCCAGCGGGCTCGCCCCGACGTCGACGCCCATGTGATGGCCGACGCTCTGCTGGCTCCCCTGGCCGCGACGCTCGTCACCTATCAGCGCGAGGTCGGCGAGGTCGGTCTGGAACGGATCGGGGACACGCTCGACACCCTCGTCGCGGGGCTGGAGCGCCGGCCCGCGGACGCCGCGGATTCCTGAGTCCGCAGCGCGCCGAAGCCCCCGGGCGGGTGCCGACGGCCCCGCCCGCACCGCGGGCGGCCTTGGCCGCGCACGACCGACGTCACCCGGAGTGCCTCCATCGGCGCGTTGCGCGCTCCCCGTGGCCGCGTAGGCCGCCGAGAAGCGCCGCACAGCACCGTCCGCCCCTGGCGAGACTCCTGCGGAAATGCATCACGCGATCACGCCAGATTCTTCGGTGAATCCTCTCGATCCGGGGGATCGATATGGCGGAAAAACGTGTCTCCGGAATGGCCGATATCGAATCTGTTGACACCGGCGGATCGCGCGAGGTTAGTCTTGTCAGCGTCCCGATCGGGATCGAGTCGATAAAAGCAGAATGGGAAGGGGGTGAATGAGAGAATGTCCGCACTGCCTGAGGACCTGGTTGTGGCGATCGACGACCTGCTGGCGCAGGCCGACGTCGACGAGAACGCCCTTGAGGACGAGGTCGAGACCGCGCAGCGCGCCATCGCGTGGTAGCGGCCCCGCGGCCCATGGGGTAGGGCGAATCTACCCCATGGGCCTTGGCCGGGGTTTCCGTTTCGGGTCACGAGTAAGGACGAACACCGATGAGCGGCATGCAGTATCGACACTTGATCGAAGACGCCGTCAAGGAGGCCCTCGACCCGACGGCTTCCGGCAGCGATAATCATACCTCTCACTCGCTTCCCCGGGAAGCCGTGTGGTTTACCGGAGTGCGCGCGGAGGAATGCTCCGATGCCGTTTCGAGAATCTCCTCGACCACGGAGCGCCTCGTGGTCGTGGCCGACGGCGCCGACGCGGCGTCCTCGCTGCCCTCGGTCGCGGTCGCCGCGCAGCTCGCCCGCACCGTCCTCGAGCAACTCCCCGGCGACTTCGTGCTCGACGAGCGTGACCGCGAGGGCCTGCGCTTCCTCGACCCCGCCCTCCTCGGCGAGACCGGCTTGCGCCCTTCCGCTCTGGAGGCGCACGCCGTCACCTATGCCATCGTGCGCCGGATCAGCCGCGAGTCGCTGCAGTCCGCCGTGAAGATCGACATGGTCGCGATGTTCCTGCTCCGCGCACTGCGCAGGCTGGCGGGAAAGCGCGGTGTGACCGTCGCCGTGCCCGCCCTGGACCATGTCGACCGCCCCTCGCTGCGTGTGCTCAACCGCCTTCTGTGGCTCTCCGACCGGGACGACCGCTTCCGCGTCGTCGGCATCTGCCTCGGCGACCCACTGGCGGAGGCCCCCGAGCCCGACGACGGCGGCGGTCTCGCCCCGCGTCTTGCGCGCTCCCGGCGCCGACTCTTCGAGCGGCTGCGACTGGAGTGGCAGCCCCGGACGATCTCCCTGCGCACCGCCGCCCCCGTCCTTCCCCGAATCGGCTCCGGGTCCGCCGATCAGGGGCCCGACGCCGTGACCGCCGTCGCCGAGGCGCTCGTCGAGCACAACTACGACCGCGCCTACCTGCTCGCCGGCTCGGTGCTCGACGGCGGCGACCCCGGCGATTCCACCGCGGACCTGCTGCGCCTGGTCGGCCTGTGCGACGCCAACATCGGCGAGGTCGACAGCGGAGTCGCCGCCCTTGGCGCGGCCCTCCAGGCGGCGCGGCGCCCGGAGCTGCGCGCGCACCTGCACTACCTCACCGGCCTGCTGATCACCAAGCGCCGGTACGACCTCGACGCGGCCGACGAGGAGTACCGGGCCGGCCTGGAGGAACTCGAAACCGCCTGGAACGCCGACGACGCCGAGTTCGAACGTGCCTGGCTGCTCAACGGCCGCGCCCTCGTGGCCTCCCTCCATGCTCGCGCCTGTCCTCCCGAGGAGCGCCAGAGCCGGCTGCACGACGTGATGCGCCAGGAGGTCGCGGCCTTCCGGCTCGCCACGCGGGGAAGCGAGCCCCGGCACGTCTACCTGCGGCACAACCTGCTGGCCAACACGGCCTTCGTGCTGGAGATGCTCGCCCGCTTCGACGAGGCGATCGACTTCTGGCACCGGGCCTTCGGCCAGTTCCTCGGCAAGACCGCCAACGCCGGGGCCTTCGAGCCCATCTACCGCTACCGGGTCGGCGTCCTGGAATGGAAGGCCGGGCGAGAGGAGACGACGGCGTCGCTGCGCGAGGCTCTGCAGCAGGCCGCGTCGCGGCACGACCGGTTCCAGGCCGAGCGGATTCGCTATGCGCTCGCCTTCGTCAGCCTCGACCTGGGCGAAACCGCCGAAGCTCTCGAGCACTTCCGCGCCGGGTTGATGCAGGCGTGGGAGCTGCGCGATCCGCTCGCCTGCCTGCAGCACGCCCGCGGCCTGTGCGCCGCCGCCCGGCGCGAGCGGCGGCCCCGTCTGGAGCGGACCGTGCGGATCTGGCTGCGGTTGACCGGCCACCACGCGCTGCAGGAGGTCGAGGACGACCTCGCCGAGCCGCCGTCGCCGCCCTCGCCGAAGCTGCCCGCCTACATCCCCGGCATCGACCTGGAGCCCACACCCGAGGTCAACCTCAACGTCTACCTGGCGGGCCCCCAGCCCTCCGCGGGCGGCGATTCCTCGCCGCGGGCGGCCGCCGCGGGCAGGGTGGCGACGTGACGGCGCCGACCTCGGGGGGCTGCGCCACCGAGGTACTTCCGCGCGACCTCCTCGCGCGGCTGCTCGGCGAGCTGCGGCGAGGCGGTGCCGAGTACGCCGACGCCTTCGTCGAGGAGCGCGACTCGCGCTCGGCCGCATCCGGCGACGGCGGAGTCGGCGACGTCTCCAGCGGATGGCAGTGCGGAGCCGGCTTCCGCGCCGTGCGCAGCGGCCGCAGCGCCTTCTGCAGCACCGAGGACCTCAGTCCGGAGGGGCTGCGCGCCGCAGCGTCAGCTGCGCTGCGCGGCCTCGGCGCCGGGGCGGAGACCGTAGACCACACGCCTGCGACGCCCGCCCTCGGCGCCGCGGTCCACCGCGCCCGCCCATGCAGCGTGGCCTGGGCCCCGCGCTTGGACCTGATGCGCATGGCCGAAACCGCCGCACGCGAGGCCGACCCGCGCATCGCCAGCGTGCGGACCACCTGGTTCGAAAGCCTTCACCGGATCCAGATCTGCACGTCCGAGGGCGTGGGCCGATCCGAACGGCGGGAGCGGACCCGGCTGCACGTCCGGGTCGGGGCGCGCGACGGCCGCGGCCGCACCGCCGTCGGAACCCGTGCGCCGGGAGTCGGCGGCGGCTTCGCGCGTTTCCTCGCTGAGGCGGGGGCGGCCGCCGCGGCCGACCGCGCGGCCCGCCAGGCCGTGCGGCTCCTGGACGCGCGCGAGGGGCCCGCGGGCGACCTTCCGGTCGTCATGCAGGGCGGCGCGGCCGGTGCGTTCGTCCACGAGGCATGCGGCCACCTGCTGGAGGCGGCAGTCTCTCCTGCGGAGCAGTCGCCCCTGGCCCGCGGCCTCGGCCGGACGGTGGCCCCGCCCGCCGTCACCGTGGTCGACGACCACACCCTGCCCGGCGCCTGGGCCACGGCGCTCTTCGACGACGAGGGCGCCGACGCCGCCCGCACCGTGCTGGTCGACCAAGGACGCCTTGTATCGCTGCTCTACGACCGCGCCGCCGCGTTGCGCGCCGGCGTCGCCGGCACGGGGAACGGCCGGCGGCCCGGGTTCCGCCGCCCGCCCGCCACCCGCATGACCAACCTGCTTCTCGCCCCGGGCACCGACGACCCCGGCGACATCGTCGCGCAGACGGGGGAGGGCGTTCTGGCCCGCGAGTTCGGCCGCGGCTTGGCTGACCCGGTCACCGGAACGGTGGAGTTCGGCGTCACCGAGGGCTACCGCATCCGGCGCGGACGCGTCTGCGAACCCCTGCGTCAGGTCACCGTCTCCGGCCGGGCGCCGGAACTGCTCTCCTCCGTCGACCGGGTCGGACCAGACCTCACCGTGACCCCGCTCGTGTGCACCAAGGACGGTCAGAAAGCCATGGTCTCCGCGGGGGCCCCGACCATCCGAGTCCCCGCGGCCGCAGTCGGGGGGCGATGATGCCGGAGACCGCACCGCTGATCGAGGCCGCCGACGCCGTGGTCGAGCACGGCACCGCAGTCGGAGCCGACGGCGTCGAGGCCTACGTGTGCGACGAGCACACGCTGTCGCTGGCGCAGCGGCGGGGCGCCGACCCGTCGGTGAGCGAGTCGCGGACCCGGGGCATGGGGGTCCGCGTGGTGCGTGACCGCGCGGTGGGCTTCGCCTACGCCACCCTGTCCGGCCCCTCCGCGGCGGCCCAGGCGTTCGACCGCGCCGACGCGGCCTGCGGGGCGGCCGAGGCGGCGTCCGGAACCGCGCCGGTACTGCCCGCCCCCGAGGACGCTTCCGGCACGGTCGGCGACGCCGGACTGTGGGAGCCGGGCGTGCAGGAGTGGTCCGCCGCCGCCGCGCGCGAGCGGCTGGCCGAGCTCGCCGCCGCAGCGGAGGCGCCCGGCGAGGCGACCGTGCTGCGCTGCCAGTACGGCGTCGAGCTCAAGGCCGTCGCCGTCGCCAACTCGCGCGGCGTCCGCGCCGCCTACCGCAGCGGCCTGCACTTCCTCTGGGCCGAGGTGGGGGACGGCTCCACCTCGACCACCGCATCCTGCTGGTCGCGCACCCCCCGGTACCTCCGCGCCGACGCGGCCGGCGCCGACGCGGCCACGCGGATCGCCCTCGACGCTGACGCGTCGCCGCCCCCTGGAGGAGTCCCGGTCGTGTTCGCTCCGGCGGCCGCCGCACGGATCATCGGACGCCTCGCCGGTCCGCTGTCCGCCGGCGATGCGCGGGGACGCGGCCGCCCCGGCGCCCGGGTGACCGCGCCGGCGATCTCCGTCGCCGACGACGCGACGATTCCCGGAGCACTGGCGAGCGCGCCGGCCGATGGCGAGGGGCTGCCCGCCCGCCGCGCGGAGCTGGTGGAGCACGGCCTGCGCGCACGGAGCCTGGACGCCCCCGGCGTCGGCAGGGGCCACGCGCGGCGCAGCGGCTACCGGGCAGTGCCCCGGCCCGGACCGAGCAACCTCTTCGTCCGCCCGGGCAGGGCCACTCTGCCCGAACTGCTCGCGCACCTGCACGACGGAGTGCTGGTGACGGAGGTCGGCGGACTGCTGGCGGCCGACCCCCGCAGCCCCCGCATCGCGCTCACCGTGCGCGGTCGGCGCGTCATCGGCGGCGCGCCGGCCCACCCTGTCGCCGGTCCCCTGACGAGCGGCTCGCTGTGGAAGGTGCTGCACAACGTCCGCGCGGTGGGCGCGGACCTGGAGTTCTGGCCGGGCGCGGGCGTCAACGCCGGCTCCCCCAGCCTGCTCGTCGAAGGGGCGGCGTTCCCCGGAAAGGAAGGCAAGCCATGACACGCATCACCCTGGTCTGCGGCAGCCGAAAACCCGCTCCGGGCAGCACCGAGCGCTCAGCCGCCCGCGAGATGCTGCGCGAAGTCGAACGCGGCGTGCGGGCCGCCGGCCGCGATCCCGCCTGGATCGACCTGCGCGAGGTCGAGCTTCCGTGGTGGGACGGACGCCCGCCGGAGGGCTATGCCAGTGCCGAACTGGACTCGGTCACCGCGACGCTGGACTCCAGCTCCGTGATCGTCGTCTCCGCTCCGGCCTACTGGAACGGACTCTCCGGCCCGGTGAAGAACCTCTTCGATCTCGTGGGGGCGAAGCCCTGGCGCGACCGGACCGTGGCAGGGCTCATCGTCGGAATGAACGACTCCTCCGCCTACGCGGGCGAGGAGCAGTTGCGCCAAGTGGTGAGCGCCGTGGGTGCCTGGTGGGCGCCGCACTCGATGGTGATCGGCGATCCGCGCAACCGTACCGACGTCTCCGGGCTGCGCCGCGACCTGCGCCGCTTCGGCGGCTACGTGGGCCTGCTCGCCGGTTCGGACGCGAAGGCGGCGTCGTGACGGCGGCGCAGGGGCGGCGGATGTCGGCCGCGGCCGCCGACGACGCGGTCGAGGCGATCACGGACCGCTTGTCCGGAGCAGGCCTGCTGCCTCCCGGCGCCTCCTTCGACCGCGACGCCTTCCACGCCCTCCGCGGCCGCGTCCGCCGAAGCTTCCACGTGCCCCAGACCTCGATAACGCCGATCATGGCCCGGCTGCTGTTCGCGGTGGGGGACGCCTATGCGCCCCACCGCCTGCTGGTGATCGGTTCCTACTACGGCAACACCCTGGTCTGGCTGGCGGGGCGTGCCCTGCTCGACGGACGAGGCGGCGAGTACGTCGGCGCCGACATCGACGCCGCCGCGTGCGCCGGTGCCCGGCGGAACTTCGCCGCGCTCGACGGTCGGGTCGGCGTGCGCATCGAGGAGCGCGACGGCCGAGAGGTCCTGGAGACCGCCGCCGACTGGGACCTGCTGCTGCTGGACGCCGACGACCCCGCTACCCGCAAAGCCGTCTACCTGCCGCTGCTGCAGGCGGCGCTGCCCCGAACGGTCCCCGGTGCGCTCGTGCTCGCCCACGACACGGCCATGCCCCTGTTCGCCGAGCAGTTGCTGGGCTACAAGGAGGCGGTCGCGGATCGGGACGTCTTCCGCGCCTGTGCCCACCTCCCCGTCGACGAGTGCGGACTGGACGTCTCCGTCGTCGGCGCCCCTTCCCGCAACCGCACCGAGGAGCCGATATGACAGCCAAGGCCGACTACATCCGCGGGCCGGAAGGCACGCTCACCCCGGGCCAGCAGCGCGGGCTCTTCCAGCTGCCCCGCCGACTCGAATTCCTCTCCGACTCCCTTCCCGAACCGCCCTCCCACGTGCTCGACGTCGGCTGCGCGGGCGGCTACATAGCACTGATGCTGCAGCGGCTCGGACACCGGGTGACCGGGGTCGAGCTCAACTCGGTGATGGCGGCTCAGGCACGCGAGCGGGGAGTCGAGGTCCTCGAACACGACCTGGAGGAGCCCTTGCCGCTGTCCGACGGCGAGGTCGACGCGGTTCACGCATGCGAGGTCATCGAGCACCTGTTCGACACCGAGGGCTTCCTGCGCGACCTGGCACGGGTGCTGCGCCCCGGCGGCGTCCTCGTCGTCAGCAGCCCCAACCTCAACAGCCTCGGCAATCGCTGGCGCGTGCTGCGCGGCGCGCCGCTGCCGATGTGGGGAGCCAGTCCGGCCGACCGGCACGGCGGGCACATCCGGGTCTTCAACCGCGCCACCCTCGAAGGGCTGCTGCGGCGCACCGGCTTCACCCCCGTCCGCACCATCGGCTCCAACCAGGGCGGCCGTGCCGCGCGCATGCTCGACGCCGCACCCGCACTCAGCGAGCTGATCCTCACCCGCGCCGTGCGCCGCGAGGAGCTGTGAACATGCGGCTACTGGTCACCGGGGCGGGAACCCTGGGCGCCGCGGTCGCCCGCGCGGCCCGAGAGCGTGGCGACGAGGTGCTGCTGGCCGACGTGCGTACTGCCGCACTCGACGCCGTGCGCTGCGACGTCACCGACACCCCCGCCCTGATGGAGGTGTGCGGCGACTGGCGCCCCGACGCCGTCCTGCACACCGCGGGCGTCATCGGCCGCAAGGTCGACGCCGCACCACCGCTGGCGGTGGGGGTGAACGTCGCCGGAACGGTCTCCGTGCTGGAGTGCGCCCGCCGGTGCTCGGTCCGCCGCGTCATCCTGGCCAGCAGCCTGGCCGTCTACGACTGGTCCGCCCCGGACCCGGACCGTCCCCTCGCCGAGGAGCGGGCGGGAGACCCCGGGTCGCTGTACGGAGCCAGCAAGCTCGCGGCCGAGACGCTGGCCCGCACCTTCGCCGGCGGGAGCGGCCTCGCGGTGACCGCGCTGCGCTTCGCCGGCATATACGGCGGTCCGGGGGGCGGGGGCGGCGCGCTGCTGTCGGCGACCCTGGCCTCGGTCGTGCGGCGCCTGCTCGCGGGCGAGGAGGTCGCCCTGCCCCCGCTGCTCGGCTGCGCCGAGTACCTCGCCGCCGCTGACGCCGCGCGCGCGATGCTGCGCGCGGCGGAAGACGACGCGCCGCCGTGGCGCGTGTTCAACATCGGCGCCGGCCGGGTCCACACGGCCGGCGAACTCGCCGGGGTGCTGCGGCACGTGGTGCCCGGGGCCCGGGTACACGCCGCCGCTCCGCCGCTGCGCGTACCGCCGCTGGACATCGACCGCGCGCGCACGGTCCTGGGGTTCGCCCCGGAGATACCGCTGGAGGAAGGCATCGCCGCCTTGGCGGGCGAGGTGGCACGAGAGGAGGCGGCGTGTACGACCACCTCGTCCTGAGTTCCGGCCTGCGCAGCGACGGCTCCCCCCTGCCGCAGGGCACACGGCTGCTGTCCGCCGAGTCCCTCCCGATGTTCGCCGCCCGCCCGCAGCACGACGACGCCGACGCCGGCGCGGACCGCGTCCGCGCCCTGCTGCGCGAAGTGCGCGAGGCCCGCCGACTCACCCTGCGCGGCACCGCCGTGTGCGGGGGCGCTCCGGGAAGCCTGGTCAACGGGCTGGCTCTGCTGGGTGGACCGGACTACGGGCGCACCGGCCGCGGCGACGTGCTCGCCGACCGCCAGGTCACCGTCGACCTCGACGGCGACCCCGGCTGCGTCGCGCGGGGCTTCCGCCACCTGGAGCGGATGGCGCGCGCTCTGGGTGCCGACGACGTCCGCCGCCCCCCGGAACCCGACAGCGCCGCGGCGTCGTGGTCGCGTGCCGGGACGCGCTCCGTCGCCAAGCCGGTGACCGACCTCGCCCTCGGCCAGATCGTGCTGCCCCGCCACAGCCGCCTGGACGAGGCGCTCGGGGGCCCGGCGGAGCCCGCCGCGCACTACTGCCCTCCGGAGGGCCACTCCCGGCTGCGCGGAGTCCTGCGCGACTGGCTCGGCGCCCGCGGAGTCGGCCCGGACCGCGAGGTGACCGTGACCGCGGGGGCCTCCATGGGTCTGACGGCGGTCCTCGCCGCCCTGGTCCCCCCGGGCGGGGCCGTGCTGGTGCCCGACCCCGGCTACCCGCCTTACCGGTCCGTGCTGCGCAGGCTCGGCCTGCGGGCGATCCCCTACCCCGCGCCGGCAGCCGGCGAGCGGCTGAACGCCGGTGCGCTCGCGCGGGCCCCGGAAGCCCGCGCGATCGTGTGGAACAGCCCGGCCAACCCGACGGGCTGGGTGGCGGATCCGGAGGATCTCGCCCTGCTCGCCGCCGAGGCGCGAGCGCACGACCTGTTCGTCGTCAGCGACGAGGTCTACACCGACCTGGCCTGGCAGGGCTCGGCCGAGACGGGCGGGCCCTGCGCAGCCGGTATCGGCGACCGGACCGTGGTCGTCGACAGCGTCTCCAAGCGCCACGCCGCGGCCGGCCTGCGCGTCGGCTGGGTCCACGGTTCCGCCCACCTCGTCTCGGAGGTCACCGCCGCCCACTGGACCTTCGCGATGTCCCCGCCCACCCACTCCCAGCTTGCGGCCGCCCACCTGCTCGCCCACAGCGACGCGATCGTCTCCGCGGTGCGCGACCAGGTCCGCGGCGCACTCGACCGCCTGCCACCGCAGGTGCCGCGCCCGCATGCCGGCCCCTACCTGTGGCTGCCGGCGGCGCCCACCGGCCGTGCCGCGGCCGCGCGGATCGAGAAGCGGCTGTCGGTGCGGACGATGCCGGGCGAGCTGTTCGGGGACCGCGGCGGCGAGCGGGTGCGGGCCAACGTGGGAATGCTCGCAGCGCAGGGGCGGGGTGCGGAGCGCGCCCTGCTCCGTGCGTTGCGGTCGCTGGAGGGCGAACGAGACGACGACGTGGCGGAGGAGTAGATGAAGGAGACGAACCCGGCACCCGGGGCGCCGGCGCCCGCGGCCGCGGGGGAGGAGGCCGTTTCCCCGCGGGACGTACTGCTGGCTCCGCGGTTCCTCGTGGTGACGCTGGCCACCTTCGCGTTCTGGATGTCGGTCTTCGCGCATACCCCGCTGATCCCGCTCTACCTGGAGGGGCTCGGCTACCGGGAGTCGGTGATCGGGGTGGTCTTCGGTTCGGGCGCAGTCGCCGCCCTCGCTGCGCGGCTGGCGCTCGGATGGATGATCGACCGCTACGGAGAGCGCCTGTTCCTTCTGGCGGGTGGACTGCTGTGGGTCGTCACCGCCCCCGTCATCCCCAGTACGGAGAACCTGCCGGCCATCACCGCGGTATGGCTGGTCAAAGGGGCGGGTCTGGCGATCTTCACGACCGCGGCGGGCGGCTGGGCCGGCAAGTACGGTCCCGACAGCCTACGCGGACAGACGATGAGCTACTTCGGTGCCGCCAACTTCGCAGCGGCTGTGCTGAGCCCTGCCCTGGCCGTCGCCGTGGCCGAAAGTTCCAGCTACCTTGTCGCGTTCCTGGCTACGGGTGCCACGGCGGCTCTGGCCTGCTGCGCGGCGCTGGTG
>NZ_JROO01000014.1 GCF_000826685.1 Streptomonospora alba | reverse complement strand
TCGGCCGGTCGGTGCGCACCGTGTCCCTGCTGCGCTACCTGGCCGACCCGGTACTGCGGGCCCGGATCACTGCGGCCACCGACAAGGTCGAGTCCTACAACGACTTCTCCCAATGGCTGCGGTTCGGCAACAACGGGGTGTTCGCCGACAACGACCCCGACGAGCAGGAGAAGCTCATCAAGCTCAACACGCTGCTGGCCAACCTCGTCATCTTCCACAACGTCCTGGACATCGCCGAGGTGGTGCGCGACCTGGTCAGGCAGGGGTGGACCATCACCGCCGAGGAGATCGCCGCCCTGTCCCCCTACATCCGCGCCCACATCACCCGGTTCGGCGCCTACGCCACCGACGTGCTGGGGATCGAACCGGAGGCGTTCGACCCCGCCCTGGACGAGATCGACTTCACCGTCCTGGACCTGGCCGCCTGAAGGGCGGACCAGTCCCGTCACCCCTTCGGGCTCCAGGACCGAGCCGCGCGCAAGGACCGTAACCCCAAGACCGGCGAGCCGATCGAGAACGCCGTGGCCTGGGCCCGCCTGCGCCTCGGACAAGAACCTCCGCGAAATGGCGAGGCGTCCCTCGGGGCGACCGGGACCCGTAGGCAACTCCGGCCACGCGGGGGGCCGGTATTCCCTGGCCACACCGCTACACCCGTTCTCGAAGGCCGCAGAATCCGCTGTCGCTACTCACGGGTTACTTGTCCCGTCGCCGGGTGTGCAGGGAGACGCCCCTTCTTCGACGGCGGGGTGGACGGGTGCTTCGCGGAAGCGAACTGTCCCGTGGCGATCAGGACCACGACGAGCGCGAGCGGCACGATCCACCCGCTCCAGCCGAGGACCGTCGCCTGCGTGGTGTCGACGTGCTCTCCCGCCGCGGCGAAAAGGAGGTAGGTCCCGCCCGCCCCGTTGAACGCGGCATGTGCCAGGGCTGCGGGCCACACGGATCCCGATCGGAGCCTCAGCCAGCCGAAGACCGCCCCGATCAGAACGCACATGGCCACCATCGCGGTCAAGCCGAGCCAGCCTGGTGCATCGGGGTAGTTGTACCCGAGGAGGATGAGCGGGGCGTGCCAAAGGCCCCAAATCACGCCAGAGACCAGGAGGGCCGGCAGAGTGCCGAGCGGTATCAGTTTCGGGAGCAGCCATCCGCGCCACCCGAGTTCCTCGCCCAGCGCCGGGATGAGGTTGATGAACGCCGCCAAGGGGAGCAGGGCGATCTGGAGGGCGATGAGCGCGCCGATCGGTATCGGGATTTGGGCCGCTCCTGCGGTGTCCGCCTGCTCGTCGAGGGCCTGCTGGAAGGCGGAGAAGTTCGTGAAGTCGGCCGGATAGACCCCCAGCAGCGCGCCGACCGGGAGCGCCACCAGGACCAGCGCGATGGAGACGAAGATTCCCAGCGCCGAGTAGACGAGGAGTCTGCGCACCGGTCTCAGCGGCCACAGTCCGAGCGTCCACGCCTTCTGCTGCGGCCGCTCCACGAAGAACACGACGATGAGGGCAGCGATCGCGGGGGTCATCATCGTGGCGGTCGCCACGGGGGTGAACCAGGGGCTGGCGAGTCCGTCCCCGAACCAGAGAGGGAGCGCGAAGAGCCAGGCGAGCGCGAACGCCAGGGCGGTGAATACGCCGATGGGTCGCAGGTCTCGGCCGCTCATGCGGGGGCCGCCACGGGGCGTGGTCGTCTTCGATCCGCCCGGAGATCCGTTGGTCACGACATCTGCCCTTCGAGGATGTGCAGACCGGCGATGGTGCGGTCGTCGCGGAACGCGATCCGTGCCGTGTAGTCGCCCGCCTCAAACGAGAGTGGCGTGTTCGTGATGGTCACGTCGCCGGCCCGGGTGACCTCCGGCTCTCCAAGCCCCTCGAAGGCTCCTGACAGGCCGACGATCTGCGCCCACGCGGCCGCGAGCGCGTCCTCCGATAGGGCATCGCGCATGGTCGGATCGAACTGCTCGGTGACACGCGTCCATTGCCCGGAAGCGAGGTCCTCGATCGTCGAGGCGGCCAGTTCGGCAACGCCGGAGAGTGGCGTGGTGTTCATGGGTTCTCCTGTTCTGGGATCGATTGGTTTGCCATAGCGCTGAAACGCCGCTTGCCTGCTCACGCCGAGCGCGTCACCGATGACCTGCCACGTAGCGCCGTTCTGGCGCGCCTCCTGCACGACAGCACGCACGACGTCATCGGCGGCCGCCTGCATGCTCACGGCACGCCCTATCGAGTCGGCCCAGTCGTCGTCCTTCGTCAGGACACGTGCCGCGAGGAACGCCTCCATGCGCGCTTTCAAGGCCCGCAGCGCATCTGTTAATCGTTCTTGCATCTGTAAAGGATAGCTTTACAACCGGACTTTGCGCCAGGAGGGTGCGCGCAACGATGCGCGACGCTGGCCAACCGGGTGTGTCCGCCCACCGTGAGGGCTCATCCACCGACTCGTAGTCTTTCCTCTGGCGCGGGCGCGGCGGCGCGGTGTGCAATTGGATGCCGCACCGCAGCCGTCGCCAACAGGATGCCGCTCTGCCCCCGTGTGACCACGCCCTGTCGGGCGACTACACGGACATGGGCGCCGAAGACATGGAAGACACTCCCGTTCGGAAAACGTTTCTGAACGCGTTTTCTGAACACTGGGAGGTGGGGATGGCGCTGGTCGGACTCGTGCGGGCCAGCACGAGCAAGCAGGAGACCCGACGCCAGCACGAGGACCTCGATGCGATCTGCGTCAAGGTGTTCGAGGAGAAGGTCAGCGGCAAGCTCAAGGTGAGCGACCGGCCCGCCCTGAAGGCCGCCCTGGACTACATGCGCCCCGGCGACATGCTCACCGTCCAGGAGGCCGACCGGCTGGGCCGCAACTTCCTCGAGGGGCTGATCGTGCTCCACGACCTGTTTGAGCAAGGGGTAGCGGTCAAGATCCTGGACGGCATCGCCGCCGGAGAGCACACCGAGCGCAGCCTGATCCTGGACCTGGCGCTCGCCCTGGCCGAGGACCGCCGCCGCGACATCGTCCGCAAGACCCGCAACGGCCTGGCCTCGGCCGCCCGGGCCGGACGCAAGGGCGGCCGCCCCCGTGTGGTCGACGCCGACAAACGCCGCGCGATCCTGGCCCGCCGAGCCGAGGGCCAATCGCTACGCGAGATCGCCCGCGGGGTCGGGGTGAGCCTGGCCGTCGTGCACGGCGAGGTCAAAGCAGCGGAGAACGACCCCGAGCAGCAGTAGCTCAGCTACCTGACGACCTGGCCATTGCCCCTTTCGGGCTTACTTGGTTCGCCCCCCTCGGCGGCGTCGGCAGGGCCCGTCTCCCGCCGACAGCAGGATCTGCCCGGGCCTGCGGCCGCCGTCGCTCATCGTGCGTCGTGTGGACGGACGAGGAGGAGACGGTGGCCGCAGCCCCGCCCGCACGGCCCCCACCGGCAGGACGGCGACGGACCTCCGGACTCTCACGCGGGCGCGATCACGTGGATTCGATCCGGGCCAGTGGATGGGTGCCCTCTGACAACGTCTCGTGCGCCGCCGACCAGGCCGAACCGTCGATGCCGAGCGCATGGCGGAGATAGGCCCAGGTGACCCGCTGGATCAGGGATATCCGTTCGGGGTTCTCGTCGGTGTTCTCTTTGACCTCATAGCCGAAGACTCCGCCGAGCGAGTGTTCGGCCCCCGCGACAGTCAGCAGGCTCTTGTGGCCTGGGCTCAAGAAGTAGGGGTCGGCCGTCCAGTCCGCCCCCCGGACGGTCAGCGGGAGGTGGTCGGCATCCCCCATGACCACGAGGGCCGGGGTGGTCATGTCCGCGAAGCTCGGGGCCTTCAGCCACGGGAAGTTCGCGGCGGCCCACGGTGTCAGGTCGTCTCCGCCCCGTCCGGCCGTGGCGAGCAGCACGCCGGCCGTGACCCGGGGATCGGCCAGGTCTTCTGACTCCCCGCTTTGCGGATCGCGGACGCGCATGCCCAGCAGGACGCCCGCCGTCTGGCCGCCGAAGGAGTGTCCGGCTGCGGCGATGCGGCTCCGATCGATGCGCCCGCTGAGGCCGGGGACGGCGGCTTCCAGGAAGTCGAGCCGGTCGAGGATGCGCTTCATGTCCTCGACGCGGAAACGCCAGAACCGCGGTCGGCGGGGGTCGTCCTCGGGAATGGCCAGTGTCTTGGAGTCGAGATGGGTCGGTTGGAGTACCACGAATCCGTGAGCGGCCCAGAAGTCGGCCAAGGGACCGTAGCCGTCCAGCGACGAGCCGAAGCCGTGCGAAAGGACGACGACCGGCAGTTCCCGTCCGGTCGTCGGCGCGGAGACGCGTACGTGCAGGTCTGCGCCGCGGTCCGGTGCCGACAGCACCACCGGCTTCACCGAGACGATCGGAGCGGCTGCAGGGACGGCCACGCTCGTGGCCGCCGGGTCTGTTTCGATCATGGACAGATCCGTCCTTGGACTGTTGCGCGGTTGGTGTGATCGGCGGCGACGCGGTGCCGGGCCTTGTTGCGCGTTGACCGGCGCCGGCCCCGGTTGATTCCTCGTGCCCAGGGCGTTCCGCGGCCGTCATGGGCTACGCTAAAACCTGACGTTGACGTCAGAGGCAAGTCCTGTGGCCGGGACCACACGGGGGAGGCAAAGTGCGCATCGGCGAGCTCGCAGCCAGGACGGGCGTCAGCGTTCGGGCGCTGCGGTACTACGAAGAACAGGACCTGCTCGCCTCACAACGCAGCGCCAGCGGTCAGCGCCGTTACGCCGAGGGCGCGGTCGACCGGGTCCAGCTCATCCAGCAGCTGTACGCCGCCGGGGTGCCGAGCAGGTCGATCGCGGATCTGCTGCCGTGCGTCGTGAACGGCCGAGCCACACCGGAGCTGCTCGAGCGGCTCTCGGCCGAACAGGCCCGTATCGACAGCAGAATCGAAGAGCTCACGAGCGCACGCGACCGGCTCGGCAGCGTCATCTCCAACGCCATCGCCAACTGGCGGACCGGCCGAAGCTGCCGACCCGGGTAACCGGTATCCGGGCTCTACGCCCGAGTCCGCCCCGAAGCCGCACCCTCGCTGATCAGGAACGGGTGAGGTGCAGGCCGACGACGCCGTTCGACCGCTCGGGACGCCCGGGGTTGCGAAGCGGGCCTGCACGCCGTCGGGGAACAGACGCGGATCGCCGAGGAGGGCCAGGCGCCGCGGCGCCTGCAACGCGGCCGGGGGGCCGCCCGCACGCTGCGGGCGGCCCCCCGGCCGGCGTCGTTCGTCGTCAGCCCTGCTTGGCCTCGATGGCCTCGATGATGCGCGGGCGCAGTTCTGCGGCGGAGACGACCGCGTCGACCGAGCCGACCTCGACCGCGCGGCGGATGTCGTGCACGCCGTCGAACTCCGCGGCGACCTCGCCGAGCTTCTCCGCGCGCACCGAGGAGCGCAGTTCGTCCAGCTCGGCCGTCAGCGCGGCGCGGTCGGCGCCGGAGGCGGCCTCCGCGCGGGCCTCCAGCTCGCGCATCCGCTCGTCGGCCGCGGTGCGGGCGTCGACCTCGCCGGAGAACACCACCGCGGCGGCCGGGGCGCCGCCCAGCACCGAGGCGAAGGAGCCCTCGACCGCCAGTACGGTCATGTCGGGGTTCAGCGCCTTGGAGAACACCACGAACGCGCCGCCGTGGTAGCGCGAGATCACGCAGAACACGATGGGGCCGCGGAAGTTCACGATGGCGCGGCCGATCTCGGCGCCGTACTCCAGTTGCAGCTTGCGCATCGACTCCGGCGAGCCGTCGAAGCCTGAGAGATTGGCCAAAACCACCAGGGGCCGGTTGCCGCTGGCCGCGTTGATCGCGCGGGCGGCCTTCTTCGAGGAGCGCGGGAACAGGGTGCCCGCGGTGTAGGTGTCGGGGCCGTCGGTGGGCGGGAACCCGCCCCGCGGCACCGACCGCGACTCGATGCCCAGCAGGCACACCGGCATGCCGCCCAGGTGGGCGTCCTGCACCGCCGCGGTTTCGGCGTCGGCCATGTTGGCCCAGCGTTCCAGCACCGGGTGGTCCTGGTCGGAGACCGCCCGCATCACCGTGCGGATGTCGAAGGGCTTCTTGCGCTCGGGGTTGGCCTCGGCGGAGAAGATCTCGCCGACGGTGGTGAAGTCGCTGCCTTCCATGGCGTGCGGGAACTCGCACACGTCGCGGTCGGCCGGGTCGGCGGTGGCGGCCCGCCGCGGCGCGGTCTCCCCGGGGGCGATGTAGGTGTGGTCGTAGTGGCGCATCAGCACGTCGCGCGCACCGGCCAGGTCGGGCGCCCAGTACTGCGCCTGGCCGTTGGGGCCCATCACCCGGTCGTAGCCGCCGATGCCGAAGTTGTCCTCGGCCGAGACGCCGCCGGAGAAGTCCAGCGACTGCTTGCCGGTGAGCACCATCGCCGAGTCCGGCGTCATCACCAGGACGCCCTTGGTGTGCATGAGCATCGTCGCCTCGGCGTTCCAGTACGGCTGCGCGCCGACGTTGATGCCGGCGACCACGACGTTGATCTCGCCGCCGTCCTGGGTGAACTCGACGATGCGCTTGAGCGCGGCGGCCACCCAGTCCATGTTCTCGGTGCCCGACTCCATGGAGATGCGGGCGCCGGCCGACAGCGCGTACCACTCCAGCGGCACACCCATGCGCTCGGCCAGATCCAGCGCGGCGATCACGCGGCGGCACTCGGGCTCCGACAGGGCGCCCAGCGACTTGGTGGGATCGCCCAGCAGCACCACGCGGGTGACGCCGTGGCGGTGGCGGCGGGTGGGGGTGGTGACCACGCCCGCCACGATCGCGGCGCTGTTGCGGCCCTTGGGCCGGTCCACGGGCACCAGGCGGTTGTCGTCGTCGAGGTCGTGCTCGGTGAAGTCGCCGAGCAGGCCGGTGAGCTCGTAGGGGTAGACGGTGTTGCGGCGGGAGGCGCGCAGCACCTTCTGCCGGTAGTCGTCCAGCGGCTGCACGGGTTCGGTGGGCGGCGGACCGAGGGTCAGCTCGGTGTGGCCGGTGGCGTCGAAGGTGACGCGCACGCTGGTCTTGGTGAGCTCGCCGGTGGCGGGATCGCGCCGGCGCGCGATGACCAGGATCTCCTCCAGCCCGGCGCCGGAGGCGGTGGGCAGTACGCGGTCGGCGATGGTCTGCAGTTCTTTGCGGGTGATCTCGCTGGGCGGCCAGACGTAGACCACGATGCGGTTGGTGTCGAAGCGCTTCTTGGCGGGTCGGCGCGAGCGGGCGCGGCGGATGGCGTCCAGGCAGGCGGCGACGGCGTCCTCGGCGGTGGGCAGCGCGACGAGCCTGCCGTCGTGCTCGCGCAGCTCGGTCAGGTCGCGCACCTGGGTGAACGCGACGAGGCGCTCGTCGGAGGGGTTCTCGCGGGCCGCGGCCTGGAACAGGTAGACCTCCTCGTCCGCCGACGGCAGCCGGGTGAGGTCGAAGTGGCGCAGCCGCTCCATCTGCATGCGCTGGGCGATGTAGGGGTGCAGGCCGCGGATGAGCCGGTCCTCGGCCATCCCGGCGGCGGAGGGGCGGAAGGTGAAGTGGTGGTGCATCACCGCGCCGCTGCGGCCGGCGACGGTGGCGGTGAGCCGGCGCACGCCCTCGGGCAGCGGGTGCTGGGCCAGCGTCTGGGCCAGGGCGTGTGCCATGTCCTCGGAGTCCTCGGGCTGGTTCTCCCAGGCGAGGTAGACGTCGGCGTCGACGGAGGCCTCGTCTCCGGCCAGCTCTGCCAGCCCGCGCAGCGCGTTGCCCAGCTCCGCGAAGCTCACCGCGGCCGAGACCACGCTGGAGTCGGCCCGTTGGGCGACGGTGAACGTGCAGTCGGCGGCCGTGCGGGTGCGCACGTCGGTGAGGCCCTTGTTGCCGTAGTAGCGGCGGGTCAGCACCTCCAGCATGACGGTGTTGTCCCGGTTCTCGCGGGCCAGGCGCTGGCCGAGCAGCCGCACGAGCGGCTCGGTGCTGCGCACCATCTCGGCGATGCGCTCGGCGCGGTCGGGCGCGTCGGGGTGGGCGTCGAGGTGGCGCAGGTGCTTGCGGACGTTGGCGTAGACGCGGGCGCGGTTGCGGCGCAGCAGCGGCTGGCCGAACCAGGCGAAGACGACGCCGCGCGCCAGGTCGGCGACCGCGGGGAAGCGGACCTGGGTGGCCGAGACCAGCCGCTCCAGCACGCGGCCGGCGGGCTCGCGCAGCTCCTCGTCCGGCGGGGGCTCGGCCAGCCAGGCGCGCAGCAGTGCGGCCACGGCCGAGGCGTCGGAGGAGGCGTGCTGCTGGGCCAGGAAGATCCGAAAGACCGCGGCTTCCAGGTCCGCCGAGCGTTCCAGGTCGGTGACGCCGTAGTGCCCCAGGGCCGTGGCGAGCTTGGCCTGGAAGGCCGGCGGCAGGCCGGCCCGCTCGACGTCGAGGCTCTGCAGGTAGGTGTGGAAGTGCTCGCGGGGGCTGTGCACGCGGGTGTCGGCGCCGCCGTCCTCGCCTGCGGGGCGGTTGCGGCTCAGCTCCGCGAGGTCGGCGAACACCTCGAGCAGGCCCAGCTCCTCGGCCAGGGCCCGGTGTCCGCCGGCGGCACCCGCCGGGCGCGCGGCCAGGTAGTCGTCGAGGACCCGGCGCTGGTCGTGGGGGTCGACGTCGAAGCCCAGCAGCAGGCTGCGCAGATCCTCCCGGCCGCGGGCGAGGCGCTCGCGCACCGGGACCGCCTCGGAGGCGGCGGGCAGGTCCAGCTCGACCGGGGCGGCGTCTGCGGTCTCGGCGGTTTCGGCGTCGGCCAGCGGCTCCAGCCGCAGCAGCGGGGCGCCGGCGGCGACCTGGCTGCCGACGGAGACGACGCTCTCCTTCAGCCGCGCCTTGAACGGCGCCCGAAGCACCGTCTCCATCTTCATGCTCTCCAGCACCAGCACGGGCGCGCCCGCCTCGACCTCGGCGCCGGCCTGCAGCGGCGTGGCCACCACCAGCGCGGGTGCGGGTGAGCGGATCACGCCGCCTTCGTCGCGGCTGACGCGGTGGGTGACACCGTCGATCTCGACCAGGTGGGTGGGTCCGTGGGTGCCGGTGAGCAGGCGGTAGCGGGTGCCGTTGACGGCGATGTGGCCGGTGTGGCGGTCGAAGCGGTCGATCTCCACATCGGCGGTGCGCACGTCCCCGCCGGCCTCGACGCCGACACGGAACCGGTGGGCGCCCACGCGCGCGACGCGCACCCGGTAGCCCACGCCGCGCAGCTTGAGGTCCAGCGGGCGTCCGCTCTCGTGGCGCACCTGCGGGCGTCCGCCGAAGGCCGTCGACAGCAGGCGCTGGCGCTCGACGCGCTCTTCCTCTTCGTAGGCCTCGACGGCGGCGGCGGCCAGCGCGACGCCGGAGTGGCGGTGGCAGACCAGGCCGCCCTCGGAGCGCACGCGGTCGATCCAGCCGGTGTCGGCGGTGGCGTCGACGACCTCGGGGCGGTCGAGCAGGTCGAGCACGAAGCTCTTGTTGGTCGCGCCGCCCTCGATGACCACGGTGGTCTGGGCCATGGCCCGGCGCAGCCGGCCCAGCGCCTCGTCGCGGTCGCGCCCGTAGGCGATGATCTTGGCGATCATCGAGTCGAAGTCGGTGGGGATGGTGTCGCCCTCGCTGACGCCAGTGTCCACGCGGATGCCGGGGCCGGCGGGCAGGTCCAGGTGGGCGATGCGGCCGGGGCAGGGCGCGAAGTCGCGGTCGGGATCCTCGGCGTTGAGGCGGGCCTCGACGGCGTGGCCGCGCTCGGCCGGCGGCTCTCCGTCGAGCGTGCCGCCCGATGCCACGTGCAGCTGCGCCTTGACCAGGTCGAATCCGGTGGTGGACTCGGTGATGGGGTGCTCGACCTGCAGGCGGGTGTTGACCTCAAGGAACGCGAACAGCCGCTCGCCGGGGTGGTAGAGGAACTCCACGGTGGCCGCGCCGCGGTAGTCCACCGCCACGGCCAGGCGCTCGGCCGAGGCCTTGAGCTCGGCCGCCTGGTCGGCGCTGAGCACCGGGGAGGCGGACTCCTCGATGACCTTCTGGTTGCGGCGCTGCACCGAGCAGTCGCGCACGCCCAGCGCCCAGGCGGTGCCCCGGCCGTCGGCGATCACCTGCACTTCGACGTGGCGCGCGCCGGTGACCAGGCGCTCCAGGAAGACCACGCCGCTGCCGAAGGCGCGCTCGGCCTCCTGGCGGGTGCGCTCGTAGGCGTCGGCGAGCTCGGAGGCGTCGGTGATCACGCGGATGCCGCGCCCGCCGCCGCCGGCGGCCGCCTTGAGCATCAGCGGGTAGCCGATGCGATCCGCCGCCTCGCGGGCGCCGTCGAGGGTTTCGACGGCGCCGCGGCTCCAGGGCGCGACCGGTACGCCCACCTCCTCGGCGATCAGCTTCGCGCCGATCTTGTCGCCGAGCTTGCGCATGGCCTCGGCGCTGGGCCCGATGAAGGTGACACCGGTCTTCTCGCACAGTTCGGCGAAGGCGGGGTCCTCGGCGACGAAGCCCCAGCCCACCCACGCGGCGTCGGCGCCGGACTCGACCAGCGCGCGCTCCAGCACGGCCATGTCGAGGTAGGGGCGCGCCGACGCGGGGCCGAGCTCGTAGGAGCGGTCGGCCTCGCGGACGAAGGCGGCGGCGCGGTCGACGTCGGTGTGCAGGGCCACCGTCTCGATCGGTGCCCCGGTTTCGGCGGCCAGGTCCCGGACGGCGTGGACGAGCCGCATGGCGGCTTCGCCGCGGTTGACGATGGCGATACGGCTGAACACCGGAGAGAGCCCTTCTCGCTAGAGGCGACGGATGACAACGATGTGGGGGGCGCGGCACAGGGACCGCACCATTCAACCCTGCCGTGCTACCGGGCGGTAGCGCTATGTCGCACCCAACGGAGCGAGGACGGCCCCGGTTGTGGGAATCGTCCAAAACCGGTGGCCACCGCGCGGCCGGACGTGTGCGAGTTCACAGCCGAGGAGCCCGCGTCCGTGCCGCGTTCACCGACTGCGGCGGTGCACGCTGACGGCGTAGCCGCCGCCCGTGTAGGCGTCGCCGTCCCACGTGGCGTGGCGGCTGACCGGTGCGAGTCCGGCATCGGCGCACCAGGTGTCGTAGTCGGCCAGCGAGACCGGGGCCTGCTCCAGCGGCAGGTGCTGGGGGTCCAGGCCGAATCCGGCCACCAGCAGCCCGCCGGGGCGCAGCAGCGACGCCAGTCCCGACACGACCGCGGGCTCGGTGCCGGGGGCCAGCAGCGGGATGACGTTGCCCGCCGCCACCGCCATGTCGAAGTCCGGATCCAACCCGAGCGCGGCTACCCCGGCGAGGTCGGCTTCCAGCCAGGTCATCCCGGGTGCGCGGCGGCGCGCCTCGGCGAGCATGGAGGCGTCGGCGTCCACGCCCGTGCACGTGTGCCCCAGCTCGGCCAGCCGGATCGCGACCCGGCCGGTACCGCAGCCGGCGTCCAGAACTCGCGAGGCCGGGGCCAGCAGGTCGGCGCAGAAGTGCGCCTCGCCGTGCACGTCGGCTCCGGATTCCGCCAGGGCCGTGAATCGTGCGGCATAGCGCGCGCCGCCGTCGCCTCCGGTGAGCTCGGCCCACCGGTTCTCGTGTGCCTCCACTGTCTCGCCGCCCTCCTTCTCGACCGCTTCGCCCCGACGGTACCGCCGGCCGGTCGGCGGCGGAGGATCGCCGCATCGGCCCGGCCGACCGGGGCCCGCATCAGACCCGCCTGGACAGACCGCTCCCCGCGCCCGCCGACGACAGCGCCTGGTCCACGCGGGCGATGCTCGGGGAGGAGCAGTGGATCGCCGACCGCCCCCGCGACGCTGCGCTGGCGGTGCAGGCCGCGGGATCGGCGGCGATGGTGGCCGCACTCGTCGCGGCCTACCGCCGCCGCCCGGCGGCCGCGGTCGCTGCCACAGCCGCCACGATGGGCCTGACGATGGTCTACTGGCGGCAGATGGTCCGCTACTACGAGCCCGGCCGCGCCGCGGAAGCCACCGAGGTCTGAGCCGGCGCAGCTCCTCCAGCCCTCGACGCAGCCGGGCGGTGCGGGTCGCGGTGCCTCGGCGCCGGCCGGTCACTCCCCCGTACGCATGGGGTCGCGGTCAGGAGAGGCCGAGCGCTCGGCGGCGGTCGGCCCGGTCAGGTTCTGCGTCCCGATGACGCCGAGCAGCCGGAGCTTCTCAGCGGCCTCGGTGCCGGGGGCGGCGGTGTAGACGACGACGTGGTGGCCGCCGCCGGGGGCTTCCAGCACGTCGCAGTCGAGGTCGAGCGGGCCGGTGTCGGGGTGGTGGAGGGTTTTGGAGTCGGCGGTGTGCGTGCCCACCGCGTGGGAGTCCCACAGTTCGGTGAAGCGCGCACTCGCGCGCCGCAGGTCGGCGCTCAGCGCGTGCAGGCCCGCATCGCGCGGGTAGCGGGCGCAGGCGGTGCGCAGATCGCCCACCACGGCCCGCTCGAAGCGCTCCTGCTGCTCGGCGGTGTGGCGGACGCGCGTGGGCAGGCCCGTGAAGTGGCACCAGACGACGTTGCGCTCCCGCTCCGCCAGCGTGGAGAGGTCGCCGCCCGACAACGCGGCGTAGAGCCGGTTCCACGCGACCAGGGTCCAGCCGGCGTCGTAGACGCTGACCGGCGAGTCCTCCATGCGGTCCAGCAGGCGCAGCACACTCGGCGCGAGCTCGGCGGGGGCTTCGCCGGAGCCGGGTTCGCGCCGTCCCGCAAGGACGAACAGGTGGCGGCGCTCCTCGGCGCCCAGCCGTAGCGCCCGCGCCAACGCGGCGAGGATCTGCGAGGAGGGCGAGGTCGCTCGGCCCTGCTCCAGCCGGACGACGTAGTCGGGCGACATCCCCGCGAGCCGGGCGAGCTCCTCGCGCCGCAGTCCGGCTGCCCTGCGGCGGCGTCCCGCGGGCAGGCCGACGTCCTCGGGCGCGATCCGCTCGCGCCAGCTGCGCAGTGCGGCCCCCAGCTCGCCGGGGTGCCGACCGCCGCCCGCGGCGCCATGCTGGCTCATTCCTCCACCTTAGGCCCGGCGGGTGCCACGCGGCGGCGATCATGGTGGTACCGCCGTTCCCAGGAAAAGACGTGTGCTGGCTGGGCGAGTGCGCTGCGGCGATGCTGGCGTGCATGACGACAACGACGACACTCATCGCCGGCGCCACTCGGGGGATCGGCCTGGAGACGGCCCGCCGCCTGGCCGAGGCCGGACACCACGTGTTCTTGGGCGCCCGCGACCTCGCCCGGGGCCAGGAGGCGGCACAGCGGGTCGGCGCCCACGCGCTGGTGCTCGACGTCACCGACGACGCCTCGGTGGAGGCCGCCGCCCGGCGGGTGGCCGAGGAGACCGGTCGGCTCGACGTGCTGGTCAACAACGCGGGCATCACCGGGGCGCTGCAGACCTCCGCCGAGGAGATCACAGCCGCGGACCTGCTGGCCTGCTACGACACCAACGTCTTCGGCGCCGTCCGCATGATGCACGCCTTCACACCGCTGCTGCGCAAGAGCGCGCAGCCCGTGGTGGTCAATGTCAGCAGCGGGCTGGGGTCGCTGGCCGCGGCCACCGATCCCGACGTCCGCGCCGAGTTCGCCCCCACGTGGATACCGGTCCCCGTCTACGCTTCGTCCAAGGCGGCGCTGAACATGGTCACGGTGCAATACGCCCACGCCCATCCCGAGATGCGCATCAACGCGGTCGATCCCGGTCACACGGCCACCGACTTCAACGGCCACTCGGGCCCGCAGACTGTCGAGGAGGGCGCGGAGATCGTCGTGCGCATGGCCGGCGCCGGCGGCGACGCCCCGACCGGCGGCTACTTCGCGGCCGCGGGGCCGGTTCCCTGGTGAGCGGCGGCGATGAGAGCGCGGGGGCGCCGCGGCGGGTGGAGATGGTGATGGACGTCGCCTGCGTGCTGAGCTATCTGGTCTTCACCCGGTTCCGACGCGCCGCCGAGAACGTGCGCGCCGACGGCGCGCGTAGCGGCCGGTGCGCTCGAGGTGATCTGGCGCGGGGATTTCACCGGGTCCGATAGCGGATCCCGGTGAAATCCCCGCGCCAGACGTGGCCCACGTAGCGGTGGCGGCCTACTCCGCGACGAATCGCGTCGCCTCGGCCAGCAGGTGACGGGCTCCCTCCCCGTCGGCCAGGCGGGCGGCGAGGGTGCGGGCGGCCAGGTGCGGCGGCAGGGCTGCGGTGAACTGAACTTCAGCCCCTCCAAGGCCTTCTCGCTGACCTCGGGCAGGGCGGTGCGGTCGGCGGCGCCGTCGCGGGCCGTCGCCCACGCGGCCGGGTCGACGTCCTCGCGCAGCCGCAGGTAGCTGTCGTGGACCTGGTGGCCGGGCTCGGCGAGGCCGACCAGCGTCGCGCGCAGCGTCAGGTTGGCGCTCGTGCCCGCCCAGGCCCACCAGCGGACGTCGCTACCGTTGCGGGTGATCACCGACCCGCCGCTCCACCGTGGTCGCTGTGACGGTCCGGCGCCGCGGCCGGTACCGCGCGGTCATGCTCGGGTCCATGGAGGCGATCAGGGCGGCGCACAGGACCGCAGCAACGCAGTACGGGGTGCTCAGCAAGACCCAGGTCCGCGGGTGCGGGATGGCCGAGCCGGACCTGCGGCGGCAGCTGCGCCGGCGCGCATGGGAACGCGTCCACCACGGGGTGTTCCGTGTGCGGGAGCTGCAGGACCACACCGAGCGGGGCCGGTTGCTGTCGGCGGTGATGGCCGCGCGGCTGTGGGGCATGCAGGGACTGCCGCTGTGGGACGGGACAGTGCACATGGCCGTCCCGTCGCAGAGCACCCCCTACCGGATTCCCGGGGTGCGGCTGCACGCCTGGGCGACGGCGCCGGAGGAGATCGTCTCCCGCGGCGGGATACGGGCGAGCGGCCCCGGGCGCACCCTGCGCGACCTGCTGCTGTGCCTGGACCGCTACACGGCGGTGTGCCTACTCGACTCCGCGCTCAACCAGGGGCTCGTGCGGCCCGGGGACCTGCCGGGGTTCGCCGCCGCCAACCGGGGCCGCGCGGGGTGCCGGCGCTCGCGGCCGTGGTGGGGCCTGGCCGACGGGCGGGCACAGAGCCCGCTGGAGACCCGTATCCGCCTGGTGTGCACCGACGGTGGTGTGGCGCCCGACGATCTGCAGCACCGGTTCCACGACGACCGGGGCCGCGTCATCGCGGTGGGCGACCTGTGGTGGTCCGACCGCCGCCGCCAGAACGCCCTCGAACTCGTCCACCCCGACGTCCGCATCCTCCGCTTCACCTGGGACGACCTCCGCAACCCCTGTGCCATCGCGGACACGGTCCGCGGCGTCCCCGCCCGCTGACCGCAGAACCGGCTCAGTCCGCCTGGTGGCGCGCGTGGACGCGCAGCACCCGGGTGGCGGTGTCCAGCGCGTGGGGGGTGAGCCCGGCCGGATACAGCGGAGTCCGGGCGGTGGCGGTCTCGGCGCCGGAACACCGGGGCGGGCCGACGACGCCCGGCGGGGACACGCCCTCTGTCGCTCGCCTGCTACAGGGCCACGATAGGGGGTGCCGCGGACGTCTTCCGCCGCGCGTGCGGCGGCCGCGCCCTCCCCGTCACCTACCGCGCGGAAATCACCGCCTGTGGCGGCGGAATCCGGTGACAACCTCGCGCTGGATGGCGCCGAGCGGCGGCTCCTGGAGCCCACGGTGTGGGCGAAGGCGTCGCACGGTTCGACGAGCACCATCACCGGCCGTGTCTTGGGTGGCGCTCCCGGCGCCGGGAGCGCCACCCAAGACACCATCGGTGTGCGGGCCGGGTCTTCCCCGCGCCGGATGCAGTCCCCGGCGCGGGGCGGGTCCGGCTGCTCAGCTCAGGGCGGTGAGCATCTCCCGGGCCAGCGGTCCCGAGGAGGCCGGGTTCTGGCCGGTGTAGAGACTGCCGTCGACCACCACGTTGGGCGCCCAGGGCTCACCCTCGGCGAAGTCGACGCCCATCGCCTCCAGGCGGTCCTGCAGCAGCCAGGGCGCCTTGTCGGCCAGACCGGCCTGGCGCTCCTCGGCGTTGGTGAAGGCGGTCACCCGGTAGCCGGCGAAGGGCGACTCGCCGCCGGAGCGGGCAGTGGGCAGCAGCGCCGCGGGTCCGTGGCAGACCACACCCAACGGCGTGCGCGCCTCCAGCGCCGACGCCAGCAGCCGGGCGGAGTCCTCGTTGGCGGCCAAATCCTCCATGGGGCCGTGCCCGCCGGGGTAGAACACCGCGGCGAAGCCGCCGACGTCGACCTCCTCCAGGCGCAGCGGGCTGCGCAGCGCGGTCATCTGCTCCAGCGTCCGACGCACCTGCGCAGCGCCCTCCTCGCCGCCGTTGGCCTCGGGCGCCAGGCTGGCGTCGTCGGCCATGGGCACCACACCGCCCGGGGTGGCCACCACGACCTCGTGGCCTGCGTCGGTGAAGACCCGGTAGGGGGCGGCGACCTCCTCGCCCCAGAAACCGGTGGGATGCTTGGTGCCGTCGGACAGCGTCCAGTGGTCGGCTCCGGTGATGACGAACAGGATGCGTGCCATTGTTCTCCCCCTGGTACGTGCGCGCCGGGCCCGCAAGGCCGACGCCTGATCGGTGTGCCTGCGTCCGGCCCGTCCTGCACGGGCCGGTTCCGCCTGCCGCTTTCGACGCTAGGCGGCGCGGGTGCACCGGTCCAACAACAACCCGCGGGTGTGTGGGGTGAGCCCGCACTCACGCGCCTTCGGGGGCCTCGTCTGAGGCTGTGGGGCGGGCACGCAGGTGGGCGCGCTCGCCTTGGCGGCCGAAGAGGCTGAGGAACTCCACCGGCGCGGCGTCGGCGGCGCCGAACCAGTGCGGCAGGCGGGTGTCGAACTCGGCGGCCTCGCCCGGCTCCATCACCAGATCGTGCTCACCCAGCACGACCCGCAGCCGCCCGTTGAGCACATACATCCACTCGTAGCCCTCGTGGGTCTGGGGATCGGGCGTGCGGGGCCGTTCGCTGCCCGGGATGATCAGCTTGTAGGCCTGGATGCCGCCGGCGCGGCGGGTCAGCGGCAGCATCGTCATGCCGTGGCGGGTGACCGGGCGCAGGTGGATGCGCGGGTCGCCGGTAGGCGGAGCGTCGACCAGCTCGTCCAACGTGACGCCGTGCGCCTTGGCCAGCGGCAGCAGCAGTTCGAGGGTGGGTCGGCGCGCTCCCGACTCCAGCCGGGACAGGGTGCTCACCGAGATGCCGGTGGCCGCCGACAACTGGGCCAGGGTGGTCTCGCGCCGGCGGCGCAGCGCGCGCAGGCGGGGACCGACCGCGTCCAGGGTCTGGTCGAAGTCGTCGCTCATACCCCCAGTTTGCCACAGCGGCAAAGTTGTTTGCCGGATCGCCGGGCGGGCGCGCATGCTCGTCGCAGGAGGTGATCGGCATGAACGATCAACTGAAGGACGACTACGACGTGGCGGTCGTCGGGGGTGGCGCCGCCGGACTCAACGGGGCGCTGATGCTGGCGCGGTCGCGCCGGTCGGTGGCCGTGATCGACTCCGGGGCGCCGCGCAACGCCCCGGCCGCGGGCGTGCACGGGCTGCTGGCCCGCGACGGCATGGATCCGGCCGAGCTGCTGGAGCGCGGCCGCGCCGAGGTGCGCCACTACGGCGGCCACGTGGCGGCGGGCGAGGTCATCTGCGTCTGGCGCGACCGGGACGCCTTCGCGGTCGGGCTGGCCGACGGCCGCGCGGTGCGGGCGCGGCGGATCCTCGTGGCCGCCGGCCTGGTCGACGAACTGCCCGACATACCGGGCCTGGCCCAGCGGTGGGGCAACGACGTCGTGCACTGCCCCTACTGCCACGGCTGGGAAGTGCGCGACCGCGCCATCGGCGTGCTGGCCACCGGCCCCATGGCGGTACACCAGGCGCTGCTGTTCCGCCAGCTCAGCCCCAGCGTCGTGCTGCTGAGCCACACCCAGCCCCCGCCCGCGGGCGAGCAGGCCGAGCAGCTGGCGGCCCGCGGCATCCGCGTGGTCGAGGGCGAGGTCGCCGCGGTCGAGACCGCCGAGGACCGCATCGCGGGCCTGCGGATGACCGACGGCAGGCTGATCGCCCGCGAGGTGGTGGCGGTCGGCACCCGCATGCGGGCCCGCGCCGGCTTCCTCGCCGGACTGGGCCTGCACCCGGTCGCCCACCCCATGGGCATGGGCGAGTACATCCCCGCCGACACCGACGGACGCACCGAGGTCGACGGCGTGTGGGTGGCGGGCAACACCACCGACCTGCTCGCCCAGGTCGGCGCCGCAGCGGCCGCAGGAGCCGCGGCCGGAGCCCGCATCAACGCCGACCTGATCACCGAGGACACGCGCCTGGCGGTGGAGGCCTACCGCGTGCCGTTCTCGGCCGAGAGCGAGGCGCGCCTGCGCGAGCAGGCGGCGGGCGGAGCCCGCCACGGGCTGGACGGCCTGGCACGGCACGCGGAGCGGGAAGAGCCCGGAGCCCTCGACCGCAGCGGGCGCGCATGAGCACCGCCTGCGCGGAACATACAGGAGAGCCCGCGACGGCAGGCTCCGAGTAGCCGGCAGAGCCCGCACGCGCCTGCTGCATGCGGCACTGCGCCGAGAGCGGTCACGGGCCCGACGTCCCCGGCGCCACGAACCCGCATCCGGCGGCGCGGGCCGGGGGTCACTCGGGGTGGGCGGCGGGCCCGAAGCGCCGGCGGTAGGCGGTGGGGCTTAGGCCGGTGCGGCGGCGCATCCGGGTGCGCAGGTTGGCGGCGGTACCCAGACCGCTGGCGCGGGCGACGGCCTCCAGGCGGACCTCACCGCGTTCGATCAGCCGGCAGGCCGTGTCCACCCGCTCCGCGGTGAGCCAGGCCAGCGGGGTGGTGCCGAGTTCGGCGCGGAAGCGGCGGTGCAGGGTCGCCTGGCTGACCGCGGCCCGGTGCGCCAGGGCGGCCACGCTCAGCGGTTCGTGCAGGTGCTGCCGTGCCCACGCCAGCAGCGGGGCCAGCGACGCATCGGCGACATCGGGAATCGGCCGCGGAACGAACTGGCGCTGTCCGCCCTCGCGGTGGGCGGCGAAGACCAGGCGGCGGCTGACCGCGTTGGCGACCTGCGCGCCGTGGTCGCGCCGGATCAGGTGCAGGCCCAAGTCCAGGGCCGCGGCGCTGCCGGCCGCGGTGAGCACGTCGCCGTCGTCGACGAAGAGGACGTCGGGCTCCAGGCGCACCAGCGGAAAGCGGGCGGTGAACAACTCGGTCCAGCGCCAGTGCGTGGTGGCGGGGCGGTGGTCGAGCACGCCGGCCTCGGCCAGAGCGAACGCGCCGGTGCACAGGCTGACCAGGCGCGCACCCCGCTCTCCGGCGCGGGCGATCGCCGCGACCACGGCTTCGTCGGGCCGGTGCTGAGGATCGGGGCGGTTGGGGGCGATCAGGGTGTCGGCTTCCTCGGTGGCCTCCAGCCCGGCCGCGCCGGAGAGGGTGAACATGCCGGAGTGCATGCGCACCGACGGCCGGGCGGTGCACAGGGCGAAGTCGTACCAGGGGCGCTCCAGCTCAGGGCGGCGCAGCCCGAACAGTTCGGTGATCACCCCCAGTTCGAAGGGGTTGGACCCCTCGTCGACGATGACGGCGACCCGGTGGGGGCGGCCCGATGCAGCGGGTGGCACGGCCGGTGCCGCGCCGTGCGAGGATTCGTGCGCCATGTGCGATTCCTAGCACTGGCGCCGTCCGCCCGCCAGCGCGAGCATGGGCGCATGAGCGAACAGGCACCGTCGCCGACACCGGCGCGTACAGCACAACCGGTCGCGATCGCCGAGGCCCTCTCCGGGATCGATCGGCTGTGGAGCCCGCACGTCCTCGCCCGCGTCAACGACCACGATGTCCGCCTCGCCCGGGTCGCCGGCGACCACATCTGGCACGTCCACGACGACACCGACGAGTTCTTCCTGGTGCTGGAGGGGCGGTTGGACATCGGCCTGCGCGATGAGGGCGGCGAGCGCGTCGTGTCGTTGGAACGCGGCTCGGCCTTCCTCGTCCCCCGCGGCGTGGAGCACCGCCCCTCCTCCCCCGAAGGCGCTTCCATCCTGCTCGTGGAAGCCGGCGGCACACTCAGCACCGGCGACCGCGCCACCGAGGAGGTCCCCGACCATATCGACAGCACCCGGGGCCACGAGCTGGGATGAAATGGAGCGAGGCGGACGCAGTGCCCCGCGAACGCCGGCGGGCAGGTGTTTCCGTTGCTCGGTGAGGACCGGGTGCCCGCGCAGGCGTGGCGGTATCGGCGGGGGCGGGTCGTGGGGTTGGCCGCCCCGGGGGCGGGGCTGGAGCGGCTGCCCTGCTCGGTGGCCGATCTGCGCGATCTGGGCAGCATCGATCTGGACGACAACGCGCTGGAGCACCTGCCCGCGTCCGTGGCCGCGCTGCCGCGGCTGCACACCCTGCTGCTCTACCGCAACCGGCTGCGCGAGGTACCGCCCGAGCTGGGCGGCGCGCCCGCGCTCAAGCACCTGGGCCTCGGCGCCAACCGGCTGCGGGCCGTACCCGAAACGCTGTGGAACCTCACCGGCCTGCGCAGCCTCAACCTCGCCGAGAACGCCCTGGGCCGCGTGCCCGAGGGCATCGCGCGCCTGCACCGGCTGCGCATGCTCGACCTGGGCCACAACCGGCTCACCGAACTGCCCGCCGACATCGGTGAACTGCCCGCGCTGACCGACTTCCTCTACCTCAGCGGCAACCGGCTGGAGCGCCTGCCGCCGCAGCTGGGCCGCCTGCGCCGCCTGGACTACCTCGGCGCCACCGACAACCGGCTCACCGAACTGCCCGAGGAGATCGGCGACCTGGCCTCGCTGCGGGAACTGCGCATCTACCGCAACCGCCTGCTGCACCTGCCCGAAGCCCTCGGGCGGCTGTCGAGCCTGCGGGAACTGCATGCCGCCGGCAACCGCCTGCGGTCGCTGCCGGAGAGCATCGGCGACCTGCAGAGCCTGCGCCACCTGGACCTGCGCGGCAACCCCCTGGAACACCTGCCCGGAACCCTGGCGGGCCTGACCTCGCTCACCCACCTCGATCTGCGGGGCGCACTGCTGCGCGAGCTGCCGGAGGTCCTGGCCGAGCTGCCGAACCTGCAGAAGCTGGACGTGCGCTGGACCAAACCCGACCGCCGCCCCGCGTGGCTCACGGCCCTGCGGCGGCGCGGGTGCGTGGTCCTGCAGTGAGCCGGGCCCGGCGGCGTCACGCCGCGGGCATGAGCCCGAGCGCGGCCAGCGCCGCCGGGGCGCCCACCAGCACCCCGGCCAGTACCAGGGGCGCGCCGAGGGACCCCAGCACGGCCCAGCGGGCGCGGAGGCGGTGGCGGCGCGTGTGGGAGACGGCCAGCACGCCGAACCCGCCGGCGAACAGCAGGAAGAACAGCACGTAGGCGAGACCGGCGAGGTCGATCTGGGCGGGGCTGCCAAACAGCCCCGTGGCCATGCCGGCGACGTGGACCACGTTGCCCACCGCGTAGACGCCCAGCGTCGCGAACGCCGCCCACAACCCGAACGCGAGCGCGGGCGAAGGCAGCCGGCGCGGGCGCGGGGCCACCGACAGCAGCGCCATCGCCGCCCCTGCGGCCTTCAGCCCGACCACCAGCCAATTCATGACGCTGATCCCGGTGGAATAGGCGGCGTAGGGGCCGCTGGAGAAGCGGTCGGTCGCCTCGAAGGCGACGTTGACGGCGGCGAAGCCGACGCAGGCCAGCGCCGTCGCGGCCGCGACGGCGACGACGCGGCGACTGGGCCGCCAGGGGACCGGGGCGGACGGCCCCGCCGCGGCGGCGGGTGGAGTGGAAGGCGAAACCATGACGGCAGTCAACGCCCGGCGGCGTCCGCGGCGGATCCCCCGCGCGGGGGAAGGCGGCCGGGCGGGGTCCCGCATGCGTGGGAGGGCCCCGGCCACCGGTCCCGGCGCCGATCCGCCGCCACCGGCCACCGCCCGCTGCAGGCGCCCGCCAGCGGCGGGACGGCGGATCGGCGGTCAGGGCAGAGGGCGGGCGGCCGAGGAGCGGCGTAGCAGGCGCATCGGCGACAGACGGCCGTCGTAGGGGGTGTGCGCGCGTACCAGCAGCGAGCAGGGCCGCAGCAGCACCAGCCCGATCAGCAGGCACACCGCCGCGCCCCAGGCCGCGCGGCGCTGGCCGTGCAGCCGGTAGGTGCGCGGCCAGGCCCGCAGGTAGGAGTACAACTCCCCTACCGAGGCGCCGATGCGCCGCGCGGATACCGGCACACGCAGCCCGTCGACGTAGCGCACCCGCATGCCCAGCCGGCTCAGGTGCACCGCCAGGTCCAGGTCCTCCCATATCCCCGGCGCGGCGCAGGTGTGGGCGCGCACCCGGTGCCAGCCCTGCCGGCTCAGCGCCATGTTGGACCCCCACAGCATGGCGTGGCCCGACAGCAGCCGGTTGAGGCGGTGGCAGAAGAACCGGTGGGCCGAAAGCCCGATGCGGCGCAGCGGGACGTCGTAGAACCAGGACGGGCCCGTGACGGCGTCGGGAGCGAGCCCCGTGGCGGAGTCGGCGGCGAAGGCGGCGGCCACCCCGGCGACCCACTCCGGCCCCACCACGGTGTCGGCGTCGATACGCCCCAGCACGTCGCCGCAGGCCTCGTCGAATCCGCGGTTGCGGGCGTGCACCGCGCCTTGGCGGGCCTCGCGCACCACCCGCACCCCGTGGTCGGCGAAGGCGGCGGCGACCTCGGCGGTGCGGTCGGCGGAGTTGTTGTCGACGACGATGATCTCTGCGGCGGGCATCCGCTGGCGCGCGAGCGCCTCCAGGCAGCGGCCGATCACCGCCTCCTCGTCATAGGCAGGCACGATTACCGAGACCTTCACGAAAGCCGCCTTGTCGTCGTCGGTGAGGGGCGCGGTAGGCCCGGCGGTGAACCGGCGCGGACGCCTTACGCCGGTGTATCGCTCCAGCGCCAACCGGCGGTGGCGTGCGGGTGAAATCCCTGTCGGCACCGGGTGTTGTCACACTGCGCGGCAATCATGACACACACCGCAGCGAAAGCAGGCCGCCGCGGGCTGCGGCCTCCGCACGCGAAAAACCGGTTCGCCTCGCGGCGGGACGCCTCTAGGCTCCGGCGCATGCGCGACCTCGCCCTGCTGCCCAAGGCCCACCTGCACGTCCACCTGGAGAGCACGATCCGCCCCGCGACGCTGCGCGAGATCGCCGCGGCCAACGGGGGCGCGGCGCCGGAGGCGGCGCCCGAGCGCTTCGCGGGCTTTCGCGCCTTCGCCGACCGGGGCGCCCGCGTACGCGACTGCCTGCGCCGCCCCGAGGACTTCGCCCGCATCGCCCGCGAGTTCGTCGCCGACGAGGCGGCGCAGGGCACCCGCTACGCCGAGGTCACCTTCAGCGCCGCCGCCCACGGCGAGCGGCTGGGCGATTTGCGGATGCCGCTGGAGGCGGTGCTGGCCGGTCTGGCCCAGGGCCGCGCGGCCCACGGGCTGCACACCCGGCTGATCCTGGACCACTCGCGGCGGCGATCGGTGGAGCGGGCACAGCGCACCCTCGACCTCGCCCTGCAGCACCCCGCGCAGGTGGCCGCGGTGGGCATGGCCGGTGAGGAGAGCTATCCGCTGGCGCCCTTCGCCGGCATGCTGGCCGAGGCCGCCGATGCCGGAGTGCGCATCGTCCACCACGCCGGGGAGGCCGGAGGCGCCGCATCGGTGTCCGAAGCGCTGGACATGGGCGCCGAACGGATCGGCCACGGCATCGGCGTGCTCGGCGACGCCGCGGTCGCCGAGCGGGTGCGCGAGCGCGGGATCGTGCTGGAGGTGTGCTGCTCCTCCAACGTGGCGCTGGGGTTCGCCCCGTCGGTGCGGGCCCACCCGCTGCCGCGGCTGCTCGACGCCGGTCTGGCGCTGACGCTCAACACCGACGTGCCCGACGTGGCACGCACCACGCTGACCGAAGAGCACGAGCGGGTGCGCGCGGCCTTGGGCTGCAGCGACGCGGAGATGGCCGCGTTCGCGCGCACCGCCGCGGCCGCCTCGTTCGCCCCGGCCGAGCTCAAGCGCAGCATCGAGGCCGGCATCGACGCGTGGCTGGCCGCCCCCGCCTAGCCCGCGGCCCCCGCGGCGCCGCCGGGACTCACGGGCTCCAGACCATGGTGCGCTGGTGCAGGCGCCGGCCTTCGTGGCGCAGCCCGGGCACCAGCGGGGCGGGGCCGTGGGCGGTGAATCCCATGCGGGTGAAGAACCGCACGGCCCGGGTGTTCTCGGCCAGCGTCTGCAGATGGCAGCCCGGCGACCCGGCCTCGGCCACACGCTGCTGCCAGGCCCGCATCAGCCCTTCGGCGGCCCCGGTGCCGCGTGCGGGCGCGGCGACGTTGATGTGCAGGTGGGAGGGCCAGCGGGGGTCGTCGAAGCCGCCGGCCAGCGGGCGGCGGGCCAGGGCGGCCAGGGCGGAGTCGGCCATGGCGCGCGCGAAGAAGACCGCGGGGCCGGGCTTGAGGAACAGCCGGTGCGTGCGGATCGCCTCGGCCATGCGCTCGTCCTCGCTGGGGAAGGCGGCGGTGTCCAGGCAGCCGACCAGATAGCCCACCAGTGCGCCCTCGTCCTGGGCCAGCAGCACCGTTCCGGCGTCCAGGTCGATGTAGGGGGCCAGGTAGATCGCCGCCTCGGAGGGGGCGTGGCCCCACAGCGACGCGGTGGGCGATCCCCGGCCGGCGTAGGCGGCGAGCGCCTCCAACTCGGCCCGGTCCTCGGACTCGAAGGCGCGGATGTGCATGCCCGCCTCCCTTGTCGGCCGGTCGGTGAAATCCACCCACAACTGTATACGCCATAAACAGAAGGTGGGGCGGTGTCGGCGGCCGCATCCGGTCGCCGCCCCCGCCCCACCTGCCGCCCCGCCCGGTACGGCTCCGAACGGGGGCCGGTTCACCCGCGCGGCGCCGGCGGGATCGGGTGATTGGCGCGGATGCGGTCGTCGGGGTCGTAGGCGGCCTTGACCTCCCGCAGCCGCCGGTAATCCGCCGAGGCGAAGCAGGCGGCGACCTCCTCGCCCGGCGCGGGGCCGAAGGTGAAGTTCAAACTGCGCCCTACCGCCTGCCCGGCGAAGGGCGCCAGCACCCGCCGGTGCACCTCGCCCACCCCCTCCCCACGGTCGGGCTCCACCGGCGACAGGACGCTGACGGCATAGGCGGCGCCCCGGTGGCCCACCGCCCCGGCCCCCTCGGGCACCCGCGCCAAGGCGCCGCCCAGATGCCGCAGTCCGGCCACGCACATCACCGGCGCACCCGGCCCCGCCCGGGCCACCAGCTCGGCGGTCGCCCCCTCCTCCAGCGAGTCCAGCAGCAGGTTCTGCGACCGGTATCCGTGCGGGGTCTCGGGCTCGTCGAAGACCGCCCCGGACCCGCTGTAGTCCAGCTCGCGCACCGTGTCGCGCACCGGCTCCCCCGCCCGGGCGAGGAGCTCGGCGACCAGTCGGCGCCCCTGGGCCACCGGCCCCGCATGGCAGATCTGCACCTGGGCGATGTGGCGGCCGCGCAGCCGGGGCGGTACCCCCGCCATATCGGGAAAGACCAGCAGCGTCACCGCCGAGGTCGTCTCCTCGGGCACGGCCGCCGTCCACTGTGCCCACGCCTGCACCGCACCGGGGCGCTCGGCGAGGTCGAAGTACAGCCCGCCCCCGAAGACCCGGCGCAGGGGCACCAGGCCGACCTCCAGCGCCGTGACCACGCCGAAACTCCCTCCGCCGCCGCGCAGCGCCCAGAACAACTCCGGTTCGCTGCCCGGCTCGGCCACACGCAGCCGCCCCTCGGCGGTCACCACCTCCGCGCGCCGCACGTGGTCGGCGGCGAACCCGTAGCGCCCGGCGAGCAGACCCACACCGCCGCCCAGGGTGTAGGAGACCGCACCGACGCCGGGCATGCTTCCCGACAGCGGCGCCAGCCCGTGCGGGGCGGCAGCCGCCACCACCTGGCGCCAGGTCGCGCCGGCATCCACACGGGCGGTGGCCGCATCCGCGTCCACGCTGACCCGGTCCATGCCCGCGGTGGAGACCAGCACACCGCCTTGCAGCGCTGCCGCCCGGCCGTGCCCGGTGGCCTGCACCGCAACCGGAACCCGCGCCTCCGCCGCCGCCAGCACGGCCGCCTGCACGTCGGCGGCACCGGCGGCCTCCACCACCGCTGAAGGCCGGTGGGGCTCCAGCAGCTGGTAGCCGGTGCGGGCGCGGTCGTAGCCGGGCTGGCCGGCACGGCGCACCGCCCCGGTGGTGTGGCGCGCCAACCGCCGCAGGTTCGTGTCCCCGATGCTGTACGTCGTTTCCGTCATGGCCGCACGCTCCCAGCCCTTGCGGCCACACCCTGTCCTCAAGGCGTGCGATCGTGAAACGCATGGAGCCCACCTCGACGCGCCGGGACATGCCCGCCCGGCTGCTGCGGTTGCTGTCGCTGCTGCAGACCCGCCGCCAGTGGCCCGGAGCCGAACTGGCGCAGCGGCTGGGCACCAGCCGCCGCACGCTGCGCCGCGACGTCGAGAGGCTGCGGGAACTGGACTACGCCGTGGACGCCACCACCGGCACCGACGGCGGCTACCGGCTCGCCCGGGGCGGGCGCGGCATGCCCCCGCTCCTGCTGGACGACGAAGAGACCGTGGCCGCCGCCCTCGCTTTGGCCACCGCCGCCGGCAGCACCCCGGGCATCGCCGAGGGCGCCACCCGCGCCCTGGTCAAACTGGAGGCGCTGCTACCCGCCCGCCTGCGTCCGCAGTTGGCCGCCCTGGGCCGCGCCGCAGCCGCCCTGCCCCACCGCGGCGCGGTGCCCGTCGACCCCGCCCGCCTGGCGCTGCTGGCCGGCTGCTGCCGCGACGGCGAAGCACTCGCCTTCGACTACCGCGACCGCCGCGGCTCCACCCGGCGCCGCCGAGTGGAGCCCTACCACCTGGTCACCGCCCAGGGACGCTGGTACCTCATCGCCTACGACCCCGACCGCGCCGACTGGCGCACCTTCCGCGCCGACCGCATCGCCGATGCGCTGCCCACGCGGCGGCGCTTCACCCCGCGCCCGCTCCCGGCCGAGGGTCCCGCCGAGTTCCTCGCCCGCTCGCTGGCCGAGGCCGACTACGACCACACCGCCCACCTGCACGTCGACCTGCCCGCCGACCAGGTGCGCTCCCGCCTGTTCCACCCCGTGCCCGGCACCGTCACCCCCCACGGCCAGCACCGGTGCCGGGTGCGCCTGAGCGCGCACGCCCCCGAGCTCGTCGTGCAGTACGTCGCGGCCGTCGCCTCCCTGGGCGCCCGTGTCGAGGTCGACGCCTCCCCCGAGGTCACCGAGGGCCTGGCCGCCCTGGCGCAGCGCCTGGCACGGTGAGCGCTCCGCGCGGCGCCGGGCGGTACGGTACCGGCGCGCCGCACAGGCGCCGCCGCCCGGCGGTGATCCGCGGCACACGCGCTTGACCCCAAGCGCGGTGCAGGTTCCACAGTGGCCGTGTCCCCACCCGCATTCCACGACACCAGGAGGCTTGTCATGGCCTACGCCGTCCGCTACTCCCGCTACGGCGGACCCGAGGTACTCACGCTGGAGCAGGAGGAGGCGCCCGAGCCCGGTCCGGAGCAGGTGCGGGTCGCGGTGCGCGCCGTCGGCGTCAACCCCGCCGACTGGAAAATCCGCAGCGGAGCGTTCTCCGCCGACGCCTCCCAGCCCCCGCAGCGCCCCCAGGGCACCGGCCTGGACCTGGCCGGCACCGTCGAGGCGACCGGCGCCGGCGCCACCGGCTGGAACGTCGGCCAAGCCGTCTTCGGCAAGGCCCAGGGCGGGGCCGCCGCCACCCACGCCCTGGCCCCAACCGACTCCTTGATGGCCAAGCCCGACTGGCTGTCCTTCGAACTCGCCGCCGCGCTGCCGATTCCCGCCGAAACCGCCTACCGCACCCTGGGACTGCTGGGCGTGGGTGCCGAAGAGGGCACGACCGTGCTCGTGCACGCCGTGGCCGGCGGCGTCGGCCTGATCGCCGCCCAACTGGCCCGGGCCCGCGGCGCCCGCGTCATCGGCACCGCCAGCACGCGCCACCACGACTTCCTGCGCGAACTGGGCGTGGAGCCCCTCACCTACGGCGAGGGGCTGGAGGACCGCCTGCGCGAGGCCGCGCCCAAGGGCGTGGATGCGGTCCTGGACGCCTCGGGACGCGGCGTCCTGGCGATCTCGGTGGAACTGGCCGGCACGGCCGATCAGGTGATCACCATCGCCGACCCCGCGGCGGCCGAGCACGGCGTGCGCTTCTCCGGCGGCGGCGATGACCGCGCCCCGCTGGAGGAGGTCTTCGCCGAGGTGCTGCCGCTGATCGAGCAGGGCCGGCTGCACCTGCCCATCGAGCGCACCTTCCCGCTGGAGCAGACCGCCCAGGCCCAGCGCTTCAGCGAAGAGGGCCACCTGCGCGGCAAGATCGTGCTGACCGTCGGCGACCAGGCCGGCTGAGACCGCCCAGGCCCCGCCGCCCGCTCCGACGCAAGCGGGGCGGGCGGGCACCGGCCGGTGGCGGGGCCCCGTCCGGCGACACGCCGCGGGAGCCCCCGGCACCGGCCGGTACGGGGGTCAACCGCCGTCGGCGGCGGTGATCCTCCAGCGCTGGTTGTCTCCCGAGGTGGGCCTCCACACCGAGACGGGGGCGCCGTCGCGGGTGGCCTGGCCGGCGACGTCGATCAGCGCGCCGGTGGCCCGGTTGACCAGTGTCCAGGACCCGTCGCCGGTGGTGGACATGATCCATTGGGCCACGGCGCCCGCCCGGCCGCGGGCGGGCTCGAGCACCAGCGAGTCCCCGCGCACCGCCAGGCGCCGGTCGCGGTTGGTCAGCACGTAGCGCTGGCGGTTGTCGTGGCCCCGGGTGACCTCGGCGATGTCCCACAGCTGGGCCGCATCGCCGGGCTCGGTCGCGTCGATGACCACGGAGCCGCCCTCGGCGGTGAGCGCCTTGCCGCTCTGCACGCCGCTGAGCCGGTAGTCCCGGCCGGGCTGGACGAGGGCGGCGTCGGCGGCGACCCCGAAGACCCCGTCGACGACCAGGGTGGTCACCGACTCGGCCGGCACGGTGACCGAGGCGGCGCCCTCCTGCACCGGCACGGCCTCGTGTTCGACCAGCGCGCCCCCGGAGTCGGTCACCACCGGGGTCACGGTCGCATCCGGCGCCACGCGCGCGAACTTCGACAGGTCGACGGTGACCTCGCGCGGCCCGGCGGTGTCGTTGACGTGGACGACGGTGGCCGCATCGCCCGACTGCGCCGCGGCGGCGGCGCTGGAGGCGTCGTCGACGCCGATCAGCCGGTCGCCGGGGCGGATGTAGTGCGTGAAGTTGCGTGCTGTGTCGAACTTGGTGTTGGTGCGGACGGGGCAGGTCTGCAGGGTGTCCTCGGCGGTGCAGCTGAAGGGGATCTGGATGCTGCCCCAGTTGCCGCCGGAGTCGGACTCGCCGCCGGGCGCCATGTTGTCGTAGTCCTCGACCGGCTGCCAGAACACCCAGGCGGAGGGCTCCAGCTCGCGCAGGTCGTCGACCATGTGGCCGGCCAGTCCCAGCCCGGTGGACATGGTCTCGAAGTCCTGCCCGCCGCCGCCCCAGCGCTGGCCCTCGCCCCAGTCGCCGCCGGTCTCGCTCATCCACAGCGGGCGCTTGGCCGCCTTGGCCAGATCGCGCACGGCCGTGCGGCCGCCGGTGCCGTAGGTGTGCACGTTGAGCTGGGCGACCTTCTCGCGCACGTCCTCGGGGTAGGACAGCCAGTTGCGGGCGAAGGTCTCGGGGTTGGTCTCGTCCATCGCGGCGACCACGGCGCCGGTCTCGGCGCCCGACAGTCGCCCCTCCAGCGCGCGGATGACGTCCTGCTGCAGCTCGGGCCCCATGTGTGCGCCCTCCTGCCGGCCGCCGACGGGGTCGCCGTCGGGCCCCAGGGTGGTGCTCCAGTAGTCGGTGTTGGGCTCGTTGAACGGTTCGAGGGTGTCGACCTCGATGCCGTGGGCGCGTTCGAGGCGCTCGGTGGCGCCGACGAGGTAGGCGGCGAAGTCGTCGACGGAGCCGGCGGCGAGCTGGTCCTCGGTGGCCTCGAATCCGCCGGAGACATAGCCGCTCTCGGTCATGAACCAGGGAGGCGAGTTGCTGAAGGCCTCCCAATGGTCGACGTCGTCCTTGACGGTCTCGACCCACCAGCGCTGGGTCGCGTCGGCCCGGGGGTCCCAGTCGTCGGAATCCTGGGCACTCCACCAGTCGGTGTCCTGGCGGGCGGTGCCCTCGGGGGCCTTCCACCAGCCTTCGACGGCACCGCCGGCGCGCAGGTAGTCGGGCACGTCGGGGGCGTTTCCGCCGCCGATGTTGTAGCGGGCGATGTTGAGGTCGAGCCCGTCGTCGCCGAAGACCAGGCGGGCCAGCTCGCGGCGGATCGGTTCGGGGTAGTCGCCGGTGGCGTTGGCGAACCAGGCCAGGCTGGTGCCCCAGCCTTCGAACTCCTGGCCCTGGTAGGAGGGGTCGGGGGTGACGGTTGCGGTCGAGGCGGGCTCGGCCTGTGCGGGCCCGGCCGCGCTCGCCGCCAGCAGGCAGACGGTGGCCGCGGCGGCCAGGGCGCTGCGCGGGCGGGCGGCGGGTCGGGGTCTTGCTGTCGCGGGCCCACCGGGCCGGGGGAACGTCGTCATGGGGGGATTCCTCACTCGCGCTCAGCCGGGAATGTCTGCGCGGACATCGCCGGGGCTCCGGCGCCTACACGGCTATGTTTACGTAAACATCGGGTTTCGTGATAGTGGCACCACCCCCAGGCCGGGGTCAAGGGAGCCGGCACCGCCCCGCGGGAAAAGGACGGGACACCCCGCTCGCCGGTGGGCTAGCGTGCGCGTATGACCCCACACGCGTGGCTGGGAGAACCCGTCGACGCGCGCGGGAGCTTCGGCCCCGAACGCGCCGCGCTGCTGGAGCTGCTGCGGTCTGTGGAGCCCGGGCAGTGGCGGCGAACCGCGCTGCCCGGCTGGAGCGTGCGCGATGTGGCCGCCCACCTGCTCGGCGACGACTACGCCCGCCTGGCCTGGATGCGCGACGGCCACGACACCGGGGCCGCGCCGCGTCCCGGCGAGGCCTTCGAGGCCTTCATCCACCGCAGCAACCGCGAGTGGGTGGAGGCCTCCCGCCGCATCAGCCCGCCCATGCTGGTGGAGACCCTGGAACTGACCGGCGGCCACGTCGCGCGGATGTGGGCCCGAAGCGACCTGCACGCCGTCGGCCGGCCCGTCAGCTGGGCCGGGGCGGACCCGGCGCCGCTGTGGCTGGACTGCGCCCGCGATCTGACCGAGTACTGGACCCACCGCCAGCAGATCCGCGCAGCCCTGGGCCGTGCCACCGAGGGCACCCCGCCGGCGCCGCCGGTGCCGCCGGTGGTGCTCGACACCTTCATGCGGGCCCTGCCCCACACCCTGGCCGACGTCTCGGCCCCGGCCGGGACCCGCGTGCGCGTGGTCGTCGACGACCAGGCGGAGCTGGCCTGGACGGTGCGCGCGGCCTCGGGCGGGGGCTGGGAGATGGAGCACCGCCTCCCCGCGGCGGCGGATCCGGCCGCCCAGGTGGAGTTGGACGCGGCCACCGCGTGGCGGTTGTGCGTGCGCGCGATCGGACCGGCCCAGGCGCGCTCGCGCGCCCGCCTGCGGGGCGAAAGGCGCCTGGCCGAGGCCGTCTGCCGGATGGTTTCGATCATCTACTGAAACCGGCCGGGGCGGCCTCCAAGGCCGCCGGGCTCACGCGGGCTTGGGCGCCGCTGCGGGCCCGTCGAGGGCGGCCAGCAGGCACTCGTTCATGCTCGGGCTGCCGGTGTGGCCGGAGTCCTCGACCACGTGCAGCTGCGACCGGGGCCAGGCGCGCTGCAGCCGCCAGGCGGTCTCCAGCGGCGAGCTCAGATCCAGGCGGCCGTGGATCAGCGTGCCCGGGATGTCCCGCAGCTGGTGGGCGCGCTCCAGCAGCGCGCCCTCCTGCAGCCAGGCGGCGTTGGCGAAGTAGCGGGTGCAGATGCGCACCAGCGCCAGCCGGTCGCGCTGGGGCCGGCCGGTGTAGGCGCGGGGGTCGCCTGAGACCTCGTGGCCGATGACCGCGTCCTCCCACCGCGTCCAGGCGTCGGCGGCCGCCTCCCGCACGGCCGCCTCGGGGTGCTCCATGCGTGCGGCGTAGGCGGCCACCACTCCTTCGTCGCCCGCGGCCTCGGGTACGGCCTCGCGGAAGCGCTGCCACTGCTCGGGCAGAAACCGGCCCACGCCGCGAAACAGCCAGTCGATCTCGCGGCGCCGCGTGGTGGTGACCCCGCACAGCACCAGGCGCGAGACCCGTCGGGGGTGGGACTGGGCATAGGCCAGGGCCAGGGTGGAGCCCCAGGAGCCGCCGTGGACCAGCCACCGGTCGATGCCCAGGTGGATGCGCAGCCGTTCGATGTCGGCGACGAGGTTGGGCGTGGTGTTGGCACTGAGGTCGGTGGAGGCCTCGGCCGCGTGGGGGCGGCTGCGTCCGCAGTTGCGCTGGTCGAACAGGATCGCGCGGTAGCGGCGGGGGTCGAACAGGCGGCGCTGGCGGGGTGTGCACCCGGATCCGGGCCCGCCGTGCACCACGAGCGCGGGCTCGCCGCGGGGGTGGCCGCAGGCCTCCCAGTAGCACCGGTCGCCGCCCCCGACCTCGAGCATGCCCTGCGCGTGGGGTTCGATGGGGGGATACACGGTCTGCAGACTAGCCCCCGGGCCCCTCAGTAGGCGGGCTGCACGCTCGCGCGCAGCGGTTCGCCCTTCTCCACGCACTCCAGCATGCAGTGGGCGGCGTCGGCGCGGCCGATGCGCATGCCGCCGCGCAGGTTGCGGCCCACGGCGGTGCGGTAGCGGCCGGTGTAGGGCTTGTCCAGCAGCTGGGGCGGGCGCACGATCGTCCAGGCCAGGCCGCTGGCGCGCACGGTCTCCTCCATGGCGGCCAAGTCGGCGAAGTGCTCGCGCAGGATGCGCTGCAGGAGGGGTTTGGCGACCAGGCGGGTGAGGGGGCCGTCGTCGGCGCCGGTGACCATGCCGGCGGCGCTGACCACCACGAGGCGCTCGACGCCGGTGCGCTTCATGGCCTCGGTGGTGGCTGCGGCCGCGCGGCGGCCGACGGTGGCGGGGCCTTTGCCGCGGTGGCCCAGCGCCGAGACCACGGCGTCGCGGCCCTCGATGAATCCGGCCAGCTCGCCGGGGTCGGCGACGTCGGCGCGGGCAAGTCTCAGGTTCTCGTGGGAGAAGTCCATGCGCGCGGGGTCGCGCACGAGGGCGGTGACGTTGTGCCCGGCCGCGCAGGCCTGGCGGGCGAAGGCGCGGCCGAGGCCTCCGGTGGCGCCCATGAGGGTGAGGTTCATCGTATGGCTCCTTGGTGAGTGAGTGCCTACTAACCATTAGTATGGGTAAGTACTCACTCACTTGTCAACGCCGCCGAGACCCATCGACCCCGAGCCGACCGCGGGAGCCCACGTGAGCACACGCGAACGCATCCTCGACGCCGCCTACCAGGTCATGCACACCCACGGCCTGGCCCACTCCACCACCAAGGAGATCGCCCGCGCCGCCGGCTACTCCGAAGCCACCCTCTACAAGCACTTCCGCGACAAGACCGACCTGTTCACCGCCGTGCTCATGGAGCGCCTGCCCAGTGCACTGCCCGCCCTGCTCTCCGGGCTCGCCGACCGCGCCGGCCGCGGCGATCTGGCGGCCACCCTGGAGGAGGTCGCCCGCGCGGCGATGGCCTTCTACACCGACGCCTTCCCCATGGCCGCATCCGTCTTCGCCGAGCCCGCCCTGCTGGCCTCCCACCGCGCCGCCCTGGCCGAACGCGGCGCCGGCCCCGGCACCGTCAGCGCCGCCCTGGCCGACTACCTGGAGGCCGAACGCCGCGCCGGCCGGCTGGCCCCCTCCGCCGACCCCGCCAGCCTGGCCGACCTGCTGCTGGGCGCCTGCTTCCAGCACGCCTTCCTCAGCCACTTCCCGGGCCCGCGCGAGCGCGCCGCCGAAGAGCACCGGCGCCTGGCCCGCGACCTGGTGGCCGCGCTGCTGCAAAGCGCCGCGCCCCCCGACCGGCCCGCCCGCTGAGGCGCCCGCACCGGCCCGCCCGCGGCGCTCAGCCCTCGCGGGGCATCACGATCCACAGCGCGATGTAGATGACGAACTGCGGCCCGGGCAGGACGCACGAGACGACGAACAGCAGCCGCACCAGGAACGACGAAAGCCCGAAGCGGCGTGCCAGACCGCCGCACACCCCGGCGATGATGCTGTTGTCGCGGGTCCGCACGAGACCACTCGATGCCATATCCCCACTGCTCCTTTCGCGAAAATCGCTTCCGCCCCGCACCGGATCCCCGATCGGGGCACGCACGCCCCTTCTACCCGGATCGCTTCGCGCAATCCCCTTTCCGCCCCAACGCCTGGGCTGCGCGCGCCCCGGCGCAACCCCCGCGTCCCCGCCTGCTGGTTTGCGCCCTGCGGATGCGGTCAGCGGGGCGGCGGGACAATACCGGCCCGAGCGCCGCGCAGCCGTGCCCGGGCCAGGCGAGGGAATCGAAGCAGCGAAGGGGCACCGCCATGTCCGAGTTCTCCCGCGATCAGGAAGCGGCCGACGAGAAGGACCGCCAGCTCGACCAGGTCCGCGACGCGTCGGACGAAGCGCTGACCACCAACACCGGGGTCCGCGTCGACGACACCGACAACTCCCTCAGCGCCGGTGAGCGCGGACCCACCCTGATGGAGGACTTCCACTTCCGCGAAAAGATCACCCATTTCGACCACGAGCGCATCCCCGAACGGGTCGTGCACGCGCGCGGCGCCGGAGCCTACGGCTACTTCCAGGTCTATGAGTCGATGGCGCGCTACACCCGCGCCGACTTCCTGACCGACCCCGGCCTGCGCACCCCGGTGTTCGTGCGCTTCTCCACCGTGGCCGGATCCCGCGGATCGGCCGACACCGTGCGCGACGTGCGCGGCTTCGCCACCAAGTTCTACACCCGCGAAGGCAATTACGACCTGGTCGGCAACAACATGCCGGTGTTCTTCATCCAGGACGGCATCAAGTTCCCCGACTTCGTCCACGCCGTAAAACCCGAGCCCGACAACGAGATCCCCCAGGCCCAGTCGGCCCACGACACCCTGTGGGACTTCGTGGGCCTGCAGCCCGAGACGCTGCACATGATGATGTGGCTGATGAGCGACCGCGCCATCCCGCGCAGCTACCGCATGATGCAGGGCTTCGGCGTGCACACCTTCCGCCTGGTCAACGAACGCGGCGAGGGCACCTTCGTGAAGTTCCACTGGACGCCGCTGCTGGGCACCCACTCCCTGGTCTGGGACGAGACCCAGAAGATCGGCGGCAAGGACCCCGACTTCAACCGGCGCGACCTGTGGGACTCCATCGAGCGCGGCCAGTTCCCCGAGTACGAGCTGGGCATGCAGCTGATTCCCGAATCCAAGGAGTTCGACTTCGACTTCGACCTGCTCGACCCGACCAAGATCGTGCCTGAGGAGCAGGTCCCGGTCACCCCGGTGGGCAAGATGGTGCTAAACCGCAACCCCGACAACTTCTTCGCCGAGACCGAGCAGATCGCCTTCCACACCGCACACGTGGTGCCCGGCATCGACTTCACCAACGACCCGCTGCTGCAGGCCCGCAACTTCTCCTACCTCGACACCCAGCTGATCCGGCTGGGCGGACCCAACTTCCAGCAGCTCCCGGTCAACCGGCCGGTGGCCGAGGTCAGCAACAACCAGCGCGACGGCTACAACCAGCACAGCGTCCACCGGGGCCGGACCAGCTACTTCCCCAACTCGCTGGGCAGCGGCTGCCCCTACCTGGGCGAAGCGCCCTACACCCACTACCAGGAGCGCGTCGACGGCGCCAAGATCCGCAAACGCAGCGAAAGCTTCAAGGACCACTACAGCCAGGCGACGCTGTTCCTCAACAGCCTCTCCGACCCCGAGCGCACGCACCTGACCTCGGCCTTCCAGTTCGAGCTGGGCAAGTGCGAGACCATGGAGGTGCGCGAGCGCGTCGTGGGGCACCTCAACCACGTCGACCACACCCTGGCCCGCGCGGTCGCCCAGGGCATCGGCGTCACCCCGCCCGCCGCCGAGGAGACGCCCAACCACGGCCGCTCCTCGCCCGCGCTCAGCCAGGCCAACACCCGCATGGACACCGTCTACTCGCGCCAGATCGCGGTCCTGGCCGACGAGGGCGTCGACGCCGCCGGGGTGACCCGCTTCCGCGAGGCCATGGCCGTGCAGGGCGCCGCAGTGGAGGTGCTGGCCCCCAACGACGGCCGGCTCAGCGCGGCCGACGGCCAGACGCTGGCGGTGGACCGGGCCCTGCACACCATGTCCTCGGTGCTTTACGACGCGGTGGTGGTGGCCGGCGGCGCCGGATCGGCCGCCTCGCTGGCGGGCAACGGTCTGGCGCTCAACTACATCGCCGAGGCGTTCAAGCACGCCAAACCGGTGGCGGCCCTGCAGGAGGGCGTGGGCGTGCTGGAGGCGGCGCCGCTGCCGCGGCTGCGCTTGGCCGGCGACGGCGACGCCGCGGTGGCCGACCAGGGGGTCATCACCCACCGCAGCGGCGACCCCGAGGAGTTCTACACCGCCTTCACCCGGGCGCTGGCCGGCCACCGGGTCTGGGACCGCCAGACCGCGGCCGTGCCGGCCTGAGGCGGCCCCGGCCGGGGCCGGGGCCCATCGTGCGGGGTGCGGGCCCGGCCCGCGCCCCGCACAGGCGCGGGATCAGCCTCCGGGCTCGAAGTGCTCGGCCATGGCGTCGGGATCCAGGGCCGCGGTGTTGAGCTCGTTGAGGCTGTACCAGTTGCCGAAGGGGTCGCGGAAGACCGCCTCGACGCCGTAGGGCACCTCGCGCGGCTCCTGCAGGAACTCCACCCCGCGCGCGGCGTAGGCGGCGTGGGTGGCGCGGCAGTCGTCGGTGTTCCACGCGCCGGCGCTCAGCGCCCCCTTGGCCACCAGGGCGCGGATGGTTCGGGCGGTGTCCTCGTCGTGCAGCGGCGGCCCGGGCACCTGCAGGCTCAGCTGGAAGCGGGGGTCGGCGGGGGGACCAACCGTCAGCCACCGCATCCCGTCGTCCATCGTCACATCGAAGCGCTCCTCGAACCCGAGCCGGTCGAGGAAGAACCGCTTGGCCTCCTCGTAGTCGAACACGAACACCCCCGCCACACCCAGCCTGGTGATCATCACCGGCTCCTTTCGCCCGCATCTGCTCGCCCTGTCGGATTCGACGCTAGCCCGCGGGCGCGGCACCGGGCTTCTCCCCCGTTGCTGCATCGGCGCCGCCCAGCGGCGCCGCGCCCATCAGCAGGAAGCACCCCGGAACCGGAAGGGGGGCGCGGGAGCACCACAGCGCCCGGTAGGCAGAGGGGGAGAGGCCCACCTGGCGGTGGAAGCCGGCACTGAAGGAGCCCAGGCTGGCGAACCCCACGGCATAGCAGGTCTCGGTGACGCCGTAGCGGCCCGAACGCAGCAGCTGCTGGGCGCGTTCGATCCGGCGCCGGCGCAGGTAGCCGCCGGGGCTTTGGCCGTAGGCCGCGCCGAAGATGCGCACGAAGTGATACAGCGAGTATCCGGCCGCCCCGGCCACCGCCGACATCGCCAGCGGCTGGGCGTAGTCGCGGTCGAGCATGTCGCGTCCGCGCCGCAGCGCGACCAGCGTCTGCAGCGCCAGCGACCCCGGCGGGGCCGCGGCGGGCGGGGACCGGCGCCGGGTCATGGCTTCAGCTTATCCCGGCGCGCCGCGGCGCCCGTGCCCCTCGCCCTCGCTGCCGTCCTGCTGCGATGCCGACGCGGTGGCCAGGCGGCACCAGACGGTGTGGCCGCGCGGGTCGGGCGGGGTGGTGGTGCCGCACTCGCCCTCGCACAGCGCGGCGACGAACCCCAGTCCGCGGCCGTTCTCGGCGGCACCGTCGTCCATCGTCGAGTCGTCGATGCGGGGCAGGGTGGGCCGGCCCGGGCGCGGTCCCATGTCGGCCACCTCCAGGCGCACCCGCCGGCTGTCCTGCCACAGCCGGGCGGCGAAGGTGCCGCCGGGCAGGCCGGACGCGGAGTGGCGCACCGCGTTGGTGGCGAGTTCGCTGGCGCACACCAGCAGGTCCTCGACCACCGCGGGCGGGTGCTCGTAGGGGCCCCGGCGCAGGCACCGGGCGACCCAGTCGCGCAGCGCCCCCACGCTGGCGGCCTGCCCGGCGAAGGACATCCGGTGGTCGGGTTCGCCCGCCTCGCCCGGTGCGCGAGCGCGCGGGGGCGCAGAAGACTCGGTTTCGGCCGTCATATGGTGCACCACGGTGTCGCTCCCCCTGATTCCGCCGACGCTGGCAGCGCCCTGCGGCGCGCCGGCGCGCGGCTGCTCCCCCGTTGTCCCCTCGGGCGCGCGGCCGTCTCCCCCTTCGGCCCGCGCCCGGGTGCGCGTCCTCGGTGTGCTCCCGGCGGCGACAGCCGGGGAACCTCCGACCCTCCGGTGTTCGCGTCGGCGCGGTGCTCCTCGCGGCGTCGCCGGGCCTGCTTCGCCGACATCGGTCGATGTCTCCACAGACCGCTACCGCAGAGCCTGCGGCGGTAAACAATGTACAACTCCACTGCCGCTTACCGCGGGCGATACGCCAAACACGTCCTATGACCGGCCGCCGGACCGCACGTGTGCGGGGCGGGCCGGGACCGGGTGCTAACCTCAAGTGGAGTTGATGTTGTCGCGGAGGAGGCGCCATGACCGGCCAGCCGTCGTGGAAGGCCAAAGAGCTCACGGTGGGCCAGCTCGCCCAGCGCAGCGGTGTGGCGGTCTCGGCGCTGCACTTCTACGAGCGCAAGGGCCTGATCACCAGCCGCCGCACCGCCGGAAACCAGCGCCGCTACCGCCGCGACACGCTGCGCCGGGTCTCCTTCATCCGGTTGGCCCAGCGTGTGGGCATCCCGCTGGCCGACATCGGCGAGGCCCTGGAGTGCCTGCCCCAGGCCCGCACCCCCACCCGCGAGGACTGGGCGCGGCTGTCCCAGACCTGGCGCGACGGGCTGCAGGAGCGCATCGACCAGCTGGAGCGCCTGCGCGACGACCTGACCGACTGCATCGGGTGCGGATGCCTGTCGCTGGAGCGCTGCCTGCTGTCCAACCCCCACGACCGCCTCGCCGACCAGGGGCCGGGCCCGCGCCGGCTGCTGACCCCCGCCGCCCGGGCCCGCACACAGGCGCCCGAGGACGGCGCCGCGGAGTCGGCGTGCGCCCCGGACTGCTGAGGCCGGCGCGCGGGTGCACGCCGCGCCTCAGCCGCGCCCCCGCAAGGGCTCCAGCTCCTCGGGCGCGGCGATGCGGCGCAGTTCGGCCGGGCCCGGGCCGGGAGCCGGCGTGAACACCCGCACCATCACTCCACCGGAGTCCAGCGCCCCGCCCACCCAGGCGTGGGTGCTGGCCAGCACGGTCAGCTCCCGGGCGCACCCCTGAAGGACGACGGTGCCGCTGGACCAGGCCGCATCGGGGCCCAGCGCGAAGGACTGGGCACTGGCGGGATCGCGCGCCCGCCGCTCCATCAGCTCGCGTTCGGCGCAGAAGGCGCGCAGCTCCCGCCCGCCGTCGCCGGCGCCCGAGAAGCGGCGGCTGGCGATCTCCACATCGGGACCGGTGTCGGGACCTTCGGGGGTGGAGCCGAAGTCGACCACGGCCTTGAGCAGCCCCGGGCCCTCGGGGTCGAGCGTGGTGGAGCTGATGCGCCCGCGCCGCGGCTCGCCCACCGGGGCATACAGCGCGAGCCCCGCCAGGATCGTCTCGAGTGTGAGGTCCCGGTCCACGTGGCGGCCTTCCCGATCGCACCTGCGCTGGTTCGGCCCCGAGTCTAGGCCGGTGCGGGCGCGGTGGGGCCGCACCGGCCCGATGTGACACAACTCTTTCAATGATCATTGTCATGGTCTAGGCTCGGTCCCCATCCCCACCCGGACGCCCGACGGCCCCCAGGAGCAGCCGATCATGACCACCTCCGCCGCACCCGCCCCCCGGCAGAGCCTGACGGTGCACTCAGCCGACGGCACCCGCCTGCACACCGAGATCCACGGCCCCCCGCAGGCGCCCGCGGTCGTACTCGCCCACGGCTGGACCTGCTCCACCCACCTGTGGCACCCCCTCATCGACCACCTCGGCGACCGCCTGCGCCTGATCTGCTACGACCAGCGCGGCCACGGCAAAAGCCAGGCCCCCCGCGCCACCGGCTACCACACCGGCGCCCTGGCCGACGACCTGATCGCCGTCATGGACACCGCCCTTCATCCCGGCGAACGCGCCGTCGTCGCCGGCCACAGCATGGGCGCCATGACCGTCATGGCCGCCGCCGACCGCCCCCGCTTCACCGCCCGCACCGCCGCCGCCCTGCTGGCCAGCACCGGGCCCAGCGACCTGCCCCGCACCTCGCGCGTGGTCCCCGGCGCCGCCCGCTCCCCCCGCTTCGCCACCCTCGCCCACCGCACCCTGCTCACCGCCCCCCTGCCCCTGGGCCCCCGCAACCGCCTCACCCGCGCCGCCCTGCACTACGCCACCATGGCCGACGGCGCCGACCCCGCCATGGTCGACCTGTGCACACAGATGGTCCACGCCGTCGCCCCCGCACCCCGCGCCCGCTGGGGCCGCGTCCTGGCCGGCCTCGACCTCGACCGCGCCCTGGGCAACCTCCAGGCACCCACCCTCGTGCTCGCCGGGACCGACGACCGCCTCACCCCCCTGGTCCACGCCCACCGCATGGCCCGCCTGCTGCCCGACTGCCGCGACGTGGTCGAAGTACCCGCCGCCGGCCACATGACCCCCCTGGAGGCCCCCGACGCCCTCGCCCGCACCCTGACCGAACTCACCGACACCCACCTCCCGCCCCGAGACCGCCACGAGGAGACCGCATGAGCAAGCGCCGCCACCCCGCCCTGGAAGGCAAGGTCGCCGTGGTCACCGGCGCCGCCCGCGGACTGGGCCGCCTGCTGGCCCTGCGCCTGGCCCAGGAAGGCGCCCACCCCGTCCTGGTCGGCCTCGAACCCGACGAACTCGACGCCGCCGCCGCGGACTGCCCGGGCCAGGCCAGCGTCTTCGAAGCCGACGTCACCGACGCCGACGCCCTCGCCGACATCGCCGCCCGAATCGAGCAGCACCACGGCCGCATCGACATCGTCGCGGCCAACGCCGGCATCGCCACCGGCGGCCCCTTCGACCAGACCCCCGCGGCCGCCTTCGACCGCGTCATCGAGGTCAACCTGCTCGGCAGCATCGCCACCGCCCGCGCGTTCCTGCCCGCCCTGCAGCGCAGCCGCGGCTACCTGCTGCAAGTGGCCTCCCTCGCGGCCCTGACCCCCGCCCCCCTCATGGGCGCCTACTGCGCCTCCAAATCCGGCGTCGAGGCCTTCGCCCACTGCCTGGCCCCCGAACAGGCCCCCCACGGCGTCGGCGTGGGCGTGGCCTACCTCAGCTGGACCGACACCGACATGGTCCGCGGCGCCGACAGCGACGCCGCCCTGCGCACCATGCGCCGGCGCCTGCCCTGGCCCATGAACCGCACCTACGCGCCCGAGCCGGCCGTCGAGCGCCTGCTGGCGGGCATCGCCCGCCGGCGCCGCCACGTCTACGCACCGCCCTGGCTGCGCACCGTCCAAGGCCTGCGCGGCGCCCTGCCCGCCCTCGTCGGCGCCTTCGCCCCCCGCGAGATCAACCGGCTCAGCGACCAGCTGGAAGCCACCCGCCACCAGCGCGTCGCAGCGGTGGGCGCCGGCGGCGCCGCCGACATGCGCGCCCGCTCCGAGCACCCCACCACCGACTGAACCGGCCCTCGCCCCGGCGCGCACGCGCCGGGGCGCACGCGCCGACGGGGCGGCCGGCTCAGTCGCGGCGGCGGATCGGGTGGTCCTCGGGCACCTCGACCACCACCACCCGCAACCCGTCGGGATCCTCCAGCCACATCTCCACCAGCCCCCAGGGCTCGCGCACCGGCTCGCGCGCGATCACCGCGCCGCGCCCGGCCAACTCCTGGCGGGCCTGCTCCACGTCGGGCACCTGCAGCCACAACTGCACCGGCTGCGGCGCCGGCGCAACCTCGCTGCGCCCCGACAGCTCCAAGAACCCCCCGCCCAGGAAGAACACGGTGCCGTAGGTGGCGCCGCCGGTGTTGAACTCCCGGTAGATCGCCAGGCCCAGCACATCGCGGTAGAAGGCGCGGCTGCGCTCCAGGTCGGTGGGGTGCACCAGAACACGGCTGCTGACAACGTTGACCATGGGCCCGAACCTACCCACCGCGCCCCAAAGCCACCGCGCCCGGCGCCGGACCTACTCCACGACGATGTCGGCGCGCACCACCCGCCCCGCGACCACCTCCACGCCCTGCACACTGCCCTCGGCGGCACCGCAGCGCGCCGACAGGGTGTAGGTGGCCTCAGGCAGCGACCAGGAGTAGCGGCCCCGGGAGTCGCTGACCACCGCGGCCTCGGGCAGGCGCGGCGCCGAGGGCGACGACGCCCGGGCCTGCAGCGGGCAGTGCGAACCCGGCGCCCCCTGCACCCGCATCACCCGCCCGCGCACCCCGCTCTGCGCCGCCGGCTCCGAGGCCGATTCCGCTTCCGCCGGCGCCCGGCCGCCGGCGCGCCCGTGCTCGGCCCCCGCCGAGACCAGGCCGCAGCCGCCGGTGCCCGCCAGCACCGCCACCAGTGCCGCCACCCACACACCGCGTCCGCGCATCGGGCCCCCTCCCGCCGCGTAGGCGCATGCGCCGCGCCGGCGCCCCCGGCCGCCGCGGCGCACAACCGTGACGATCAGGCGCATCCGGAACCGAAGCACCGATTCCGCACCCTTAGGTTGCGACTGCCCCCAACCGCCGCCTCCTACCCCGCCCGGTGCCGACACCGCCCGACTGCACACCCCCCCACACACGAAAAAAGGGGCCAATCACCACGGATTGGCCCCCGATCGGCCCGCGCCGCTCCCCCACCGCCCCTCCAGCGGCCCCCTGCCCCACCACACACCCCACCCCGCCCACCACGCAGCTCCCAGCGCGCACCCGCCCGGCCGCAGCACCGGACGTGCTCATCTAAGGTGATGCGCGTGAGAGAGGTCGACGACTCCACCCACGCACTGGCCCACGTCCTGTGGGACTTCCACACCCGCCCGGCCGCACCGCCCGCGCCCGGCAACGACCTCGTGCTCGTACTGGGCAGCCACGACCTGCGCGTGGCCGCCCACGCCGCCCACCTGTGGCGCCACGGCACCGCCCCGCTGCTGTGCTTCAGCGGCGACCGCGGCCGCCGCACCGCCGGCGACGGCACCGCCGCCCGCTGGCCCGACAGCGAAGCCGCCACCTTCGCCCGCCACGCCCGCGAAAACGCCCCCCTGCCCCCCGACGCCGTGCTCCTGGAAACACGCGCCACCAACACCGGCGAGAACTTCCGCCACTCACGCGCGCTGCTGGCCGACCACGGCCGCACCGTCACCCGCGCCGTGGTCACCGCCAAGCCCTACATGGCCCAGCGCGCCCTGGCCACCGCCGCCCTGCACTGGCCCGGCGTCCAATGGAGCTTCAGCTGCTTCGGCGGCGGCTACCGCGGCTACCCCACACCCGAGCACACCGCCGCCGAACTCATCGACTTCCTCGTGGGCGACCTGCAGCGGCTGGCCGTCTACGCCCGCCGCGCCTGGAGCGCCCCCGTACACATCCCCGAGCAGGCCTGGCAGGCCGGCGAAAGCCTGCGCCGGCGCGGCTTCACCCGCCACCTGATCGAGGACCAACCGCTGCGCCCCGCCTGAGCCCCTCAGGCCCCGGCGCCACCGCCCAGCCGCTCGGCGTTGTCGCGGCGCCGCTGCAGCACCTCACCGCGCATGTCCTCCATGCGCCGCAACACCTTGCGCCGCGTGCGCTTGGGCAACCGGTCGATGTAGACACGCCCCAGCGTGTGGTCGGTCTCGTGCTGCAGGCACCGCGCGAAATAGCCGCTGCCGGCGATCTCGACCCCGCGGCCCTCCCGATCGCACCCGCGCACCAGCGCATGCTCGGGCCGCGCCAGCTCCGCATGGGGCCCCGGCACCGACAGGCACCCCTCGTCCTCCACCGCCAGCAGCTCCGAGCCCTCGCGCTCATCCAGCACCGGGTTGCACACATGCCCCACATGGCGCACCCCGTCGTCATCGGGGCAGTCATAGACGAACACCGCCAGATCCACCCCGATCTGGTTGGCCGCCAACCCCACGCCCTCGGCCGCATACATCGTCACGAACATGTCGTCGATCAGCGACGCCAACCGCGCCCCGCCCAACTCCGACTCCTGCACCCGCCGGCACGGCCGGTGCAGCACCTCGGCGCCCACCTCGGTGATCTCATGGACACGGCCCCGGCGCGCCTCCGGCGCCAACTCGGGATAGGACTCCACCGGCGCGCCCTGCAGGCGCACCTGCGCCCAGGCACCGTCGCGCTGCGTGGCCGAGGACTCAGACATCGCTGGACTCGCTCTTTCGTTAGCGGGGCGGACACACGCGCCCCACAGACCGGGGCGACGCACGCAAAATAGCACAAAGCCGCAGGTCAGACCGACCACACCACCACCGCGGCCCCACCACCGCCAACAGCCCAGCTCAGCGGGCACGCCTCAGCGCCACCAGCCCCCGCCCTCGCCCAGACACCGCACCAGATAATCCCGCAGCGACACCGCCACCAACCGCCGCCGATCCGTCTCGTGATCCCACACCACGATCCCCGGCCCGTAGTCGGTGTGCACCCAGGCGAACTGCGGCCCCATGTCACTGTCGCCGAAAAAGATCAACTCCTCGAAGGGCGCATACAACTCCACATAATCCGGCTCGGCCCGCATCGCCAGGTTGTCCTCCACCACCCGGCGCACAGGCCACACCACCGCATCGCCGTACTCGTTGCACACCCCGTCGCACTCACCGAAAAACGACGCCAGCTCGAACGGCACCGGCAGCCCCAACTCCTTCTCGATCAGGGCCACCGCCGCCTCATCCGCCGGCTCGGCCAGCTCCGCCCGCGGGTACAGCTCTACGATCAGTTCACGCCACACACCCAGAATCATCACAGGTTGCGCCATTGCACGGGAAACCGGAGCCCGCGCGTCCCCCGAATCCACCCCACATCGCCCCGGGAATACCACCCCGCCCCCACCCGTTGACCCCACCGCGGACCGGTGCGGTAGCAAGTGTCCCCCGGGCTCCACTCAACGCCTTCGCGGAATACGCGCACCCGGCGCCCCGCGCCGGAGGCGGACACGGAACCGCGTTGCGCCACGCGCCGAGAGGCGACCGCCGCACCGGCCCGCACCGACCAGCGCCCTGGGCGCGGCCCACCACCGGCCGCCCCAGGGCGCTTTCTTCATGCCCCGCGCCCGCAACCACCGCAGGCGCCCCACCCCAGGGCAGACACGCCCGACCCGCCCCGGGTGCGTGCCACACCACCCCATCCCAGGGCTCAATGGGTCCAAAGGCCATGACCCCGCACCACCAGGAGCAAGACCGTGCCCACACCCACCGCCCGCATCGCCTGCACCCTCACCGCCACAGCCACCGCCCTGACCCTGGCCGCACCACCCGCCGCAGCCGCCCAACCCGCCTACCCCGGCCACACCACCAGCCGCTACATCACCGCCCAGAACACCCCCGCAGACACCACCCGCGCCCGCGAAGCCGGCTGCGCCGACGCCACCACCGGAAACCACGGCCTGCGCATCCTCTTCCTCGGCACCCAAGAACACCCCGACCAACTACGCCACCCCGGCACCACCGCCCAAACCACAACACCCCGCATCCCCGCCGACGCCACTGTCGACATCGCCGCCGCCTACGCCGCCGGCTTCCACAGCTGCAACACCCACGGCGCCACCGCCCACCTCGCCCTGGGCGTCAACAACAAAGACGACGGCGGCACCGACCCCGCCACCGCCGGCGCCGCCTGGGCCGACATCATCGACACCGCCGCACGCCGCGCCGGCGACCCCGACATCACCGTCACCGGCGCCATCGACGCCGAACCCTCCTGGTCCTCACCCGCCTGGGCCCGCGCCTGGATCGACGCCTACACCGACACCACCGACCGGCGCCTCTACGCCGCCAACTCCGCCGGCGGCTGCCCCACCCCCGGCCAGAACTCCACCACCTGCAACAACGGCTGGACCGTCGCCGACGTGCACCACCTCGCCACCGGCGCCGCCCCCACCGTGTACGCAATGCCCCAGATCTACCGCACCGACGGCATCCAAGCCCGCCAATGGGCCAACATCAGCGCCTGGGGCGCCCACCACCGCAACCAACCCCTGCGCGCCGCCGGCGCCCTGTCCCAACACACCGCCTGCACCCAGCGCGGCGGCTGCCAACGCACCGACAACACCCCCCGCCAAGCCTGGACCCAACTGCGCGACGCACTCAACGCCCGCGACGCCACCCGCGTGACCCGCCTGCCCTACGCCAGCGACATGCGCTGGCCCTAACCCCCCGCCCCGAAAGGGGACACCGCACCACCGACCCCGCCGCCCGGCCACCGCCACAATGGAAAGGACCCGCACCACACCCCAGCCCCGCCGAGGACCCGCCATGGCCCGACCCCACTACCGGCACCACACCCGCCCCACCCAACTGGTGTGGTGCCTGCTGCTGATCACCCACGCCGCAGCCGGGATCCTGCTACTGGCCCTGAGCCTCATCGCCACCGCACTCTCCGCCATCTGGGTCGGCCTGCCCCTCCTGGCCACCCTCACCCGCCTCCTGCGCGGACACGCCCACACCCACCGCCGCATGCTCGGCCACCACCTCGCCGACGGCCCCGTCCCCCCACCCCCCTACCGCCGCCTCACCGACACCCGCCTGAGCACCCAAGTCACCACCCTGCTCACCGACCCCGCCACCCGCCGCGACTACATCTGGCTCGCCGCCAACAGCACCGCCGGCCTCATCCTCGCCGCCCTGCCCCTCGTCCTGCTCACCCACGGCCTTCTCGCCCTGGCCCACACCTACACCTGGCGCTACGCCCCCTCCTTCTACGCCCTCCAACCCGTCACCACCCAAGCCGACGCCTGGCCCTCACTCATCACCGGCGCCCTGCTCCTCACCCTCGCCTACATCGCCACCCCCGCCGCCCTGCACACCTACATCCGCCTCAACCGCCGCCTGCTCGCCCCCACCGAACACGACCGCCTCACCGCCCGCGTCGCCCACCTGGCCACCTCCCGCGCCCACACCATCGACGCCCAAGCCTCCGAGGTCCGCCGCATCGAACGCGACCTCCACGACGGCGCCCAAGCCCGCCTCGTCGCCCTGGGCATGAGCCTGGGCCTCGCCGAAGAAACCCTCACCCGCGACCCCGCAACCGCCCACCGCCTACTCACCGAAGCCCGCGAAACCACCCGCCAAGCCCTCACCGAACTACGCGACCTCGTCCGCGGCATCCACCCGCCCGTCCTGGTCGAACGCGGCCTCGACGGCGCCCTGCGCGCCCTGGCCCTCACCCACCACACCCCCGTCGACGTCGACATCGACCTACCCGGCCGACCCCCCGGCCCCGTCGAATCCGCCGCCTACTTCGCCGTCGCCGAACTCCTCACCAACACCGCCAAACACGCCCACGCCACCCGAGCCTGGGTCCACATCAACCACGGCCGCGACCGCATGGTCCTCACCGTCGGCGACGACGGACACGGCGGCCTCGACCCCGACTCCGGCACCGGCCTCACCGGCATCCGCCGACGCCTGGCCGCCTTCGACGGCCACATGCACACCACCAGCCCACCCGGCGGACCCACCGTCATCACCATGGAACTGCCCTGCGCCCTGGCCCCCGAGCCCCAAGACCCGCCCCACCCGCCCACCGACCGGCCCCGCGCACACCCCTCCACCGCACAGCCCTGACCACAGCCCCACCGCTGTAGCATTCCGCCTACGCCCCCACCGCCCACACCCACCCGAAGGACCCCCGTGCGCGTCGTCATCGCCGAAGACCTCGCCCTGCTCCGCGACGGACTCATCCGCCTGCTGCAGGCCCACGAATGCGACGTCGTCGCCGCCGTCGACAACGGACCCGACCTGCACAAGGCCCTCACCCACCACCGCCCCGACATCACCGTCGTCGACGTGCGCCTACCCCCCACCTTCACCGACGAAGGCCTCCAAGCCGCCATCAGCGCCCGCCACACCCTGCCCGGCCTGCCCATCCTCGTGCTCTCCCAGCACGTCGAACAGCTCTACGCCCGCGAACTGCTCTCCGACGACCGCGGCGCCGTCGGCTACCTCCTCAAAGACCGCGTCTTCGACGTCAGCCAGTTCATCGACGCCATCCACCGCGTCGCCTCCGGCGGAACCGCCATGGACCCCGCCGTCATCTCCCAACTACTGGCCAAACACACCGACGCCAGCCCCCTGGCCCAACTCACCACCCGCGAACGCGAAGTCCTCGCCGAAATGGCCGAAGGCCGCTCCAACTCCGCCATCGCCACCCGCCTCTACGTCACCGAAAAAGCAGTCAGCAAGCACATCAACAGCATCTTCACCAAACTCGACCTGCCGCCCTCCACCGACGACAGCCGCCGCGTCCGCGCCGTCCTGGCCTACCTCAACCAATAACCCCGCTCACTCCCCCCGCGGAGCCTCCCGGCTGCGATACAACCCCTCGATCTCCTCGGCGAACGCCCGCAGCACCGCATCACGCCGCAGACTCCCATCCGCCAACACCAACCCCCCGGCCGCCGTGAACTCCTCGGCCAACACATGAAAAGCCCGCACCGCCCACTCCCCCGGCACCGCCTGATTGGCAGCCACCACCGCCGAACGGACCTCCGCCCCCAAATCCGGATCCGCCGCCAACTCCGCCCGCGTCATCGACAACGGCCGATTGTTCACCAACCGCCAATACTCCGCCTGATCCGCCGCCAACGTCACCAGCGCACTCGCATACGGCCGCCCCTGCCAGATCAGCACCGCCTGCGACACCAGCGGATGCGCACACGCCCGCTGCTCCCACACCGCCGGATACTCCGGCTCCGCCGCCGGCACCGCCGGCGCCCGCACCACAGCACGCGCCCGATCCGGCTCATGCGAGGACTGCGTCCGCAACCGCGGCCCCACCCGCACGAACCCCGCCTCGTCCAAGCCGCCGGCCACCCCCGAAGCCAACCAGCCCTCCCACACCGCAGAGCGCCCCGCCGCCTCATCACCCCAATACCCCGAGAACAGCAGCGGCCCCCGCACACACAGCTCCTCCTCACCCGAGGGCTGCAACGACACCCCCGCAAGCGCACGACCCACCGTGCCCGCACGCCGCTGCTCCGGCGACCCCACCGCCGCCACACCACACGACTCCGGCACACCCCACGCCTGCACCAACGGCACACCCGCACCGTTGAAGAAACCGTCCAATTCCCCCGACAACCCGCCGCCGGCACACACCACCAGCCGCACCTGCCCGCCCAGCGCCTCACGCACCCGGCCGTAAACCCAGTCGTACATCGCCCGCGACATCCGCCGCCACGCACCCTTGCGCTGCGCCCGGTCGAACTCCACAGCCATCTCCATGGCCACCTTGAAGGAGTCCACCTGGTCCCAGCCGTTGCGCGGAGCCGACGACCGCACCGCCGCGAACACCCGCTCCACCAACCACCGACGGCACACCAACACCCGCGGCGCGAACTCCCGCATCTCCCGCCGCAACCGCGGCCCCCGCGACACGAACCCCAACGGCGCACGCACCAGCCCACACGCCACCAGACCCGCCAACGCCCCCGGCTCCCACAGGCCCAGCTCCATCAGCACACGGCCCGGCCCCTCATCACCGCGCCGACGCCCCTCCTGCTCCGGCGACAACCGCTCCACCAGCGCCTCGGCCGCCGCCAGCACCGCCGCGTGCGTCAACACCACACCCCGCGTGCGCACCGCAGTGCTCACCGGATACACCACCGCCGCCACATCCTGCGGCGACTGGTCCTCACGCCGGAACCGCACCGCCGTGGAATCCATATAGGCACCCGGACGCGCGATCCCCTCCAGACCGCTCTCGTCCAGCCGCCACACCCGCACCAGGTCCGTCAGCTGACGCCCCAGCGCCCCCACCGCCGACGCGTGCCGCCCGTCCTCCAGCACCACCGCCGCCGGATCACTGTCACGCAACACATAGGTCAGCCGCTCCGACGAAGCCGCCGGCGGCACACACACCACAACGGCCCGCACCACCCAGGCCGCCAAAACCACCAGCGCGCACTCCATACCAGGACGCGCGACCACCACCACACGGTCGCCCGCCCCCACACCCACACCGATCAGGCCCTTGGCCACCCCCGCGATCTGCGAAGAGAACTCCCGCGACGACAACGCCCGCCACGCGCCGGCCTCATCGTCGCGCGCCAACAGCACCTCGTCGCGCGCCGCACCCTCACCCCAGTGGTAGGGAACATCGCCCAAACCGCGAAGCCGCGACTGCCCGACCGCACCAACCGACGACCCCGCCATCAAAAACCTCTCCTCACAGCCGGTGGGGGAACCGGCGAGACCACCCCGTGCGCGCCCTCACGCGAGTGGCCCTACTGTGCACGCAACCCTCACCTCCCGGCAACCCGGGAAACCCCCATTCACCACCGCAATCAGCGACGATGCGCCGCGCACACGAAGCGGCCCCGGCCGATTACCGACCGGGGCCGCCCATCACCGCCTCATCCCACCTCAGGACCCCGAACGCACCGGCGAACGCGCCCGCCACCACGCCGAGAACACGAACACCACACCCGAAGCAAGACCAACCGAACCCATCACCACGGCCATGCTCGCCAAACTCGCCTCACCCGAAGCCGTCCAGCCCGCCATCGACGACAGACCCCCGCCCAGCGCGAACTGCAACGACCCCATCAACGCCGAGGCCGTCCCCGCCACCGCAGGCACCTGCGACGAGATCGCCAGCGTCGTCGCGTTGGGCATCACGAACCCCAAACTCAGCATCATCGAGAAGAAGACGCACGTCAGCGCCACCAGCGACCCCGGGCCCGACAACCCGCCAAGCGCCAACGCACCCAGCACCCCCACAGCGCACAGCGCCGACAACAGCCCGCCGGCCAACCGCCGCGACGTCTCCACGCGGCCGATCAGATACGCATTCACCTGCGTGCCGATCATCAACCCCGCCGTGTTCACCGCGAACATCAGCGCGAACATCTGCTCCGAGGCCCCGAACTGGCTCTGCGACACGAACGAGAACGACGACACATAGGTGAACAGCATCGCAAAGGCCAACCCCAGCGTCAGCGTCGGACCGATGAACCGCACGTCGCGCACCAGAGACCACACCGTCCGCGCCAGCGACGCCACCCGGAACGGGCGCCGCACCGACCGCGGCAGCGTCTCCGGCAGCCACAGCGACACCACGGTCAGGCTCACCAGCGCCAGCAACCCCAGCGCCACGAAACTCAACTGCCAGGGACCCACCCGCAGCAACTGCGCACCCATCACCGGCGCCAGCAGCGGAGCCAGCCCCGTCACCAGCATCAGCCGCGAGAAGAACCGCGCCGCCTCATCGCCCTCGAAGACATCGCGCACCACCGCACGCGCGATCACCGCACCCGAGGCCCCCGCGATCCCCTGCACGAACCGCAGCCCTGCCAGCGCCGACGCCGAGGGCACCAGCACGCACGCGAACGAGGCCAGCGCGAACACCGCGAAACCCACCAGCAGCGGCCCCCGCCGCCCCAGCGCGTCACTCAGCGGACCGATCACCAGCTGACCCAGCGACAGCCCCAGCATCATCGCCGTCAGCGTCAGCTGGATCTGCGCCTGCTGTGCGTCCAGATCAGCCGCGATCTCGGGAAACGCCGGCAGATACAGGTCCGTCGCCAGCGGGCCCACCCCTGTCAGGGTGCCCAGCACCAACACCAGCAGGACGAACGACCGCCGCGGCACGCTCCCCGACTCCGAACGCAGCCATCCCGCCGACACGGGCTCCGCGGATAACCGGCTCTGCGACACTGAACGACCCTCCACACATCATCCGACGATCCGACGAGTATCGGCGGCATGCCTCGGCCACGCCCCACCATCGACAGCCAACGCCGCACCCGCCCCGACTCATCCTCCTGCGCCGCCCCCGAACCGAACCGGGCACGTGAACCCACGCACGACTTCCCTTAGTTACGCTAACGAAAAACGCGCCGGCACGCATCCGAATTCGCCACCGAATACCCCACACCTGCACAGACACCGGCGACCGCACACCCTGCTACACCGCCGCCCCCTCCCGCCGACCGCGGCCCCGACCGCCGACGCCATGAGCGGCCTCACAGCACCAGCCGTTCCACCAACCGCTCCAACTCACCCGCCGGATCCCGCGTCAACCCCGTGTGGATCGCCCCCGGCTGCACGATCGTGCTCCGCGGCGCCGTCAGCCACCGGAACCGCCGCCCCGCATCCTCATCACGCGCCGGACCGGCACCGGCGCCACCCCGGCACACCAGCTCCACCGCCTCAAGAGCCCGACCCACACCGCAGACGTCCACGTCCGGATCCAGCACCCGCAACCGCGCCTCGTCCACTACACACCGCGCACCCAGAAACCCCCGCGCACGGCAGTACACGATCACCCCCGCGTTGACCTGCTCACCGCGCTCCAACCGCGGCACCACCCGCATCAGCGCATACTCGAAGACCTCGCGCTCCCCAGCCGCACCCGGCTCCCCGCGGCTCATCGCGGCACCTCCGGCAGCCACACGCGATCGCCCACCCGCGCCAGCAGATGCGCCGCATAGGCCTCGCGCACCTCCTCCGCCGACGCGAATCCCGGCTCGTCCTCCAACCAGTCGTCCGGAACCGCACCCACGACCTCACGCACCAACCCCTCGGTGACCAGCGGCGCCAACGCCGCGTCCGCAGCCGCCACATCGGGCCCCACCGGCACCATCACGTGGTCGCCGGCGTCATAGGCCCGCGACGCCGCCCGCTTCGCACTCCCCCAGTTGTGATGGAAGATCAGCGAAGCGCCGTGATCGATGAGATACGGGTTCCGGTGCCACACCAGCATGTTCGGATTGCGCCACGTCCGATCGACATTGCCGATCAACGCGTCGAACCACAGCACCCGGCCCGCGAACACCGGATCCACCTCGAACACCAGCGGGTCCAAGCCCAACGCCCCCGGCAGGAAATCGATCCCCAGATTCAACCCGCCGCTGGCCTTCAGCAACTCCTGCACCTCGGCATCGGGCTCACTGCGCCCGATCACCGCGTCGACCCGCACCAGTGTCAGCACCGGCACCGGAAGCCCCAGCGCACGAGCCAGCTCGCCCGCGATCACCTCGGCCACCAGCGTCTTGCGCCCCTGTCCCGCGCCGACGAACTTGACCACGTACATCCCGCAGTCGTCGGCCTCCACCAGCCCCGGCAGTGAACCGCCCTCACGAAGCGGAAGCACATACCGCGTCGCCGCAATCTCCTCAAGCACCCCGACAGCATACGAGCGCCCCACCGCGATAGCGTTTCCCCTATGCGGCTCAGCGACACCGAATTCAGTGAGCACGTCTCCCAGACCCTGGCCCGGCTCAACGGCGTCACCGCCGTCTCGCTCGGCGGTTCCCGTGCCACAGGCACCAACCACGCCGGCAGCGACTGGGACTTCGCCATCTACTACCGCCACCGCTTCGACCCCGACAACCTGCGCGCCCTCGGCTGGCCGGGCGACGTCTCCGAGATCGGCGGCTGGGGCGGCGGCGTCTTCAACGGCGGAGCCTGGCTGGAGATCGACGGCCGCCACGTCGACGTCCACTACCGCGACCTCGACGACGTCGACTTCCGCATCGCCGAGGCCCGCAAGGGCCGCTTCGACGTCGAGATGCTGCCCTTCCACCGCGCCGGCATCCCCACCTACCTCGTCGTCGCCGAACTCGCCCTCAACGAAGCCCTGCAGGGCGAACTCCCGCGCCCCGAGTTCCCCGAGGAGCTGCGCCGCAAAGCCCCTGACCGCTGGTGGACGCAAGCCAAGTTCGAGCTCGCCTACGGTCGCGGCGCCTACGCCGAACGGGGCAACCTCACCGGCACCGCCGGTGCGATCGCGACAGCGGCCACCCAGGCCGCCCACGCGATCATGGCCGCCCGCGCCACCTGGGTCACCAATGAGAAGCGCCTGCTCGAAGTCGCGGGCCTGCGCCACATCGACGACGTGCTCACCGGACTCGATACCGAGCCGGCCACGCTGATGGCGGCCGTCGACGCCGCCAACCAGGCCCTCGACAAGGCCGTCACCGCGGCCGGAGGCTGAGACCGCGGCGGGCATCGCCTGTTCTCTCGCGCTGAGAGCGGCTACGCCTGAACCGCTCAGTGGTTCGTGCGGCGTAGCCGCTCCTTTGTGTTTCGGAGTGTGTTCGGTAGAACACATAGCCACCTTTACAACGTAGATTTCTACGGTGGTATGGAAGCGGTGGTGACCCTGCGCCGTGGAGGGGTAGTAAACGCAGGTGAGCGTCGTCCGGCCGCGCCATCGGCCGGATCGCGAAGACGGCGACACCGGGAGCCCGGATGCCCCAGAGCAGCAGCGCGACGTCCGCCCCGGCCTGGCCGGCGCTGGAGGTCGATGAGTGGACCCCGACCCGCGACACCCTGCACATGTGGTGCCAGATCATCGGCAAGGTGCGGCTCGCTCTCGCGCCGATGGTCAACCACTGGTGGCAGGTACCGCTCTACGTCTCGCCCCGCGGCCTGACCACCTCGCCCCTCCCCTACGAAGGCGGCCTCTTCGACGCCGAGTTCGACTTCTGGGACCACCGGCTGCACATGCGCACCAGCACCGGCCGCACCGGCGGGGTGGCGCTTGAGGCCAAACCGGTGGCCGCGTTCTACACCGAGGCCACCGACGCCCTGCGCGACCTGGGGATCGAGGCCGGCATCAGGCCGGTACCCGTCGAGGTCGAGCGGGCCGTTCCCTTCGCTGAGGACACCGAGCACGCCTCCTACGACCCCGACCACGCCTACCGGTTCTGGCAGCAGCTCGTGGCCGCCCACGGCGTGTTCAGCCGCTTCCGCTCCCGCTTCATCGGCAAGAGCAGCGCGGTGCACTTCTTCTGGGGCGCGATGGACCTGGCGTTGACCCGCTTCTCGGGCCGCACCGCGCCCACCCACCCCGGCGGCGCTCCCAACTGCGGCGACTGGGTGATGGTCGAGGCCTACTCCCACGAACTGTCCAGTTGCGGCTTCTGGCCCGGCGGCTCCCGTGAGGGAAGCTTCTACTGCTACGCCTACCCCGAGCCGGCCGGGTTCGCCGAGCACCCCGTCGGCCCGCCGGGCGCCTACTACGACGCCGGGCTGGGCGAGTTCCTGCTGCCCTACGACCAGGTGCGGCGAGCGCCCGATCCCGAGGCGGCGCTGATGGAGTTCCTGCAGAGCGCCTACGAGGCCGACGCGGTCAACGGCGGCTGGGACCGGCAGGCCCTCGAAGGCGATCCCGATCAGCCGGCGAGCCGCCCGTAGGCGACCGTCGACTCCCGCTGGCGCGCTGGAGAGCACTGGATGGAAAACCTGTTGCGCAGGCTCGGCGCCCGCCCATAGCCTCACAGGCGCTATGGGAGCCGTAAACGCGATCTTCGACGGCAGGTGCACGGCCCGGTGGGCCGCGGCACTGCTCGTGCGCCGTCCCCGCCGGTCCGTCCCCGGACCGGTGGACTCACACGCTCGGCTGAGCTGAGCGTCCGCCCGCCAGGCGCCGCGCACACCGCGCCGCGCCGGCGCCCGTGCGCCCTCGCGCACGGCCTCCCGGTCCGGGGCCCGTCTTCGCCCTTCATCCATCCGGACGGGCGGCCCCGAAGCTCCACGCACCGCGTATCACCGTGTTCAGCCGTGCCGGGAGGGCGCCGCCCGTCCCGTCCGCCGGCTCCGCAGCCGGCTGGATCGGACCGGCCCATGGCACGCGAATCCCGCTCCCCGCATACCGGCGCGAACACGCGCGGGCGCCGCGGCGAGAACCCCTCCCCCGTCTCCGCGCGGCAGCGCCGCCGCACCTACGCGCAGAACTTTCTGGCCGACACCGCCACCGCCCGGCGGGTGGTGCGCGCCGGCGGTGTGGGCGCCGGCGACGAGGTCGTCGAGGTCGGCGAGGTCGGCGCCGGAGACGGCATGCTCACCCGCTTCCTGGCACCCGCCTGCGGAAGCCTCACGGCCTATGAGATCGACCCGCACCTGGCGGCCCGGCTGCGCTCACGCTTCGGCCCGGCGGTGCGTGTCGTGCGCGCCGACTTCCGCGAAGCACCCGCACCGCCCCGGCCCTTCCACGTCGTGGGCAACATCCCCTACTCGGCCACCGCCGGCATCGTGCGCTGGTGCCTGGAGGCGCCGCGGCTGGTCTCGGCCACCCTGGTCACCCAGCTTGAGTACGCACGCAAGCGCACCGGCGGATTCGGCCGGTGGAGCAGGCTGGCGGTGCGCACCTGGCCGCAGTTCGACTGGCGCATGGCCGGCCGGGTGCCGCGCGAGCGCTTCACGCCGGTCCCCCGCGTGGACTCGGCGATCCTGCGCCTGGTGCACCGGGACCGGCCGCTTGTGCCCGACACCGAGCTCGCCGCCTACCGCGCGCTGGTGGACCTGGGCTTCTCGGGGGTCGGCGGCAGTCTGCGGGCCTCGCTGCGCCGCGGCCACGCCGGCCGGCGGGTGGACGCGGCGCTGGCGGCAGCCGGCGTAGGGCGAACGGAGGTGGTCGCCCGCGTCTCCCCCGACCAGTGGATCATGCTGCATGTCCGCCTCAACGGGCACTCTCGCTGAAGGGCTCGGGTGGGTGCCGGTCGGTCGCCGTTTTCGCGGTGTGACCGGCATCCACACCTTAAGTCGTAGAGGATGAACCACCGCTTCCTTTACAACGTAGATCTCAAATGGTCGCGGTGTGACGTGCCGACAGGCTCCTGTCGTCCTCTTTCGGCCGAAGCGGTGCGCCGCGGCACGGCCTCAAGCCAGGGCGTAGGCGGCCGGTACCGCCCGCGGCGCGATAACGGATGCACGGACGGCACGCGCGCTCGTACTCCCCGGCGGTCGCAACGGGCGCGTGCGTGCGCCGGGCCGCACCCCCGAGCACGCGACGGTTCCGGTACGCACCGGGCCACCCGGAACCGTCGCCGCCGGGCGATAACGTCTGCGGTGGCGAGACGCGTAAGGAGGGCGGGTGTGCTGAAACTGCACGGCTGGTGGCGCCCTGCGGCTCCCGGGCACGGCGGCGGGGCCGTGCTGTGGGCCGAGCAGGAGCCCCTCCCCTCCCCTGCCGCCGACCCCGCGCCCGGTTCGACGCCGCCCGCCCATCCCTTCGCCGCCCCGGCCGAGCGGCTGCGCGCCGCCGTGTCCGCACTCGCCGGCACCGATTCCGCCCGCGACTGCGGCGCAGCGGAGGCGTCGCTCCAGCTGCCCTCGGTCGGCTCCCGCCCCCTGGCCTCCCCTGCCCCGGGCGCGGAGCCGGCTTCGCCCCCCGGCGGTGCCGCGCAGGCCGAGTCCGCGGTCTGGGGCACCTGGCAGGTGCCCTGCCTGGAGGTGCCCGCCGCACACGCGCCCGCGCTGCTAGGGGCGCTGCACCGCGCCGAGCCCTGCACCCGCGATCCGGACACGCGGATCGGCCCCGATCTCGCCCACCTGGCAGCCGTCGACTCCTTCGCCGCCCGCCTGGTGGACGCCGGCCACCTGCTGCCGCGCCTCCTGGGCGACCCGCCGCAGGCGCGGTGGCGCCCGGTCCTCACCGTCGCGGGCGGTGAACACTTCGCCGCGCTGGTATCGGCCCTGCCGCCGGCCGCCGCGGCGCACGGCGCGGAACCGCCGAGCACAGCCCTCTACCGCACCCTGGCCGACCTGCTCGATGCGCGCGCACGTGCCCGGCTGGCAGCCCAGACGCCCCCGGCCCGCGGCGGCCACCCGCTGACGGCCGCGCTCGTGGGCCCCGACGCCCGCCTGCGGCTCGGCACGGGCGACGACGACAGCGGCGGTGCCACCGCCGAGGGCGGCATCGCCGCACGCCTGTATGCCTGGCACACGGCCGCCCAGCGCGAGGCCGGCGGAGCCCGGCTGGTCTTCCGCCTGGTCGAACCCGACCCCGAGGACCGTGAAGCGGCGGGCGGCGAGCAGTGGCGTGTGGAGTTCTGGGTGCAGTCGGGTGCCGACCCCAGCCTGCAGGTCGCGCTGTCGGCGCTGTGGCTGGGCGACGGCGCCGACCGCCTGCCCGCCGGCGTGGAGTCGGCGATCCTCGAAGACCTCGCCCGGGCCGCACGCCACTACCCCGCCCTGCGCGACGTCCTAGCCGAGCCCGCTCCCTCGGCGCTGACACTGACGACCGGCCGCGCGCACGCCTTCATCCGCGAGGCCGCACCGCGGCTCAGCGCCGCGGGCTTCGCCGTGGTACTGCCCGAGTGGTCGGGCCGCCGGTCGCTGGAGCTGCAGCTGACGACCCGCGAGCGCCCCGGCGGTGGCGGCATCGGCGCCGACGACCTGCTCGACTTCTCCCTGCGGGCCGCCTGCGGCGGCGAGCACGTCGACCTGGACGAGCTGGCCGAACTGGCCCGGCTCAAGCAGCCGCTGGTGCGGCTGCGCGGGCGCTGGATCGAGGTCGACCCCGGCCATGTGCGTACCGCGCTGGCCTATCTGCGCCGCCGCGGAAGCGGCACCATGCGCCGCGAGGACGCGCTGCGCATGGTCCTCTCCCCCACCGGCCCCGCCCCGCTTCCGGTGACCGGCGTCGACGCCGACGGCGCCCTGGGCGCGCTCTTCGGCGGCGACGCCGAGTCGCGTATGGCACCCCTGGAGGCGCCCGAGGGGTTCACCGGCAAGCTGCGCCCCTACCAGAGCCGCGGCGCCGCCTGGCTGCGCTTCCTGGGCGAGTTGGGGCTGGGGGCGGTGCTGGCCGACGACATGGGGCTGGGCAAGACGGTGCAGCTGCTGGCGCTGCTGGCCGACGAGCGCCGCGCCGGCGCTGCCCCACGCCCCGGCCCCACACTGCTCGTCTGCCCGGTGTCGCTGGTGGGCAACTGGCAGCGCGAGGCCGCCGGGTTCGCTCCCGGTCTGGACGTGCACGTCCACCACGGTCCGGCCCGGTTGCACGGCAACGCGCTGGCCAAGGCCGCCGGCGGCGCGGATCTCGTCCTGACGACCTACGGAATGGTGCTGCGCGACGCCGACGAGCTCGCCGCGATGCCCTGGCACCGGGTGGTCTGCGACGAGGCCCAGGCTCTGAAGAACGCCGGGACCCGCCAGGCGCAGGCGGTGCGGCGCCTGGCGGCGCGGTCCCGCATCGCGCTGACCGGAACTCCGGTCGAGAACAATCTGGACGAACTGTGGTCGGTGATGGAGTTCGCCAACCCCGGGCTGCTCGGCTCCCAGCAGGCCTTTCGCACCGGCATCGCCGCGCGCGTGGAACGGGCGGCCGCGGAGGGCGCGCCGGCGGCGGAGGCCGGCGACGACAGTGCGGCGCAGCTGCGGCGCATCACCGGGCCGTTCATCCTGCGCCGGCTCAAGACCGACACGGCGATCATCTCCGACCTGCCCGACAAGCAGGAGAGCCGTGCCTGGTGCACGCTTACCCCCGAGCAGGCCAGTCTCTACCGGGCGGCCGTGGACGACATGGCCGAACGGCTGAAGGGCACCGAGGGCATCCAGCGCAAGGGCGTCGTGTTGGCGGCGATGGCCCGCCTCAAGCAGATCTGCAACCATCCCGCGCAGTTCCTCGGCGACGGCTCGCCGCTGGCGGGGCGCTCGGGAAAGCTGGAAAGGCTGCAGGAACTGCTGGAGCACGTGGTGGCGGCGGGCGACAAGGCGCTGTGCTTCACCCAGTACACGGCGCTGGGCCGCCGCCTGGCCCCCTACCTCGCCCAGCACCTCGGGCGTGAGGTGCTGTGGCTGCACGGAGGCACCCCGCGCGCCCAGCGCGAGGAGATGACGCACCGCTTCCAGACGAGCCCCGAGCCCATGGTGCTGCTGCTGTCGCTGAAGGCGGCGGGAACCGGGCTGAACCTCACCGCCGCCAACCACGTACTGCACATCGACCGGTGGTGGAATCCGGCGGTGGAGGACCAGGCCACCGACCGCGCGTTCCGCATCGGGCAGCGCCGCGACGTGCAGGTCCGCAAGCTGATCTGCGTCGGCACGCTGGAGGAGCGCATCGACGAGATGATCGAGGGCAAGCGGCGGCTGGCCGCCAGCGCGGTGGGCGCCGGCGAGGACTGGTTGGGCGACCTCTCCACCGACCGGCTGCGCGAGGTCGTGCGCCTGGCGCCCGAGGCGGTGTCGCCGTGACGGGGGCGGGCGCGGCACCGGGGGCGCGGCCGCACGCCGGGTGGGTCGCGCAGCGGCTGCGGGATGTGCTGGAACGCGACGGCGACACCGCCCGCGTCCGCCGCGGCCGTGTCTATGCCGACCAGGGCGCCGTGTCGCGGGTGAAGGTGGAGCCGGGAGAGGCCACCGCGCGGGTGGAGGGCTCGCGCTCGGGGGCCTACCGGGTCAGCGTCATCACGCCGGTACCGGGCGGTGAGGAGTGGGCGACGCTCGTCCGCGCGCTGGGCTCCCAGCCGGTGTTCCGCGCGGCGCTGCTGGCGGGCGGTTTCCCGCCGGAGCTGGAGCGGGTGTTCGAGGTCGTGGGGCTGCGGCTGCTGCCCGGCGGTCTCGGCGATCTGGTGCTGAGCTGCTCGTGTCCGGACTGGGGGCACCCGTGCAAGCACGCGGCGGCGGCGCTGTACGTACTGGCCGAAGCGCTGGCGTCGGATCCGCTGCTGCTGGTGGAGTGGCTGGGCAGGCCGCGCGGGGAGCTTCTGGCCGACCTGCGGCGCCGTGCTCGGACTCCGGCGGCGCCCGCCGACCCGGCGGCTGCGCTGGCCGAGCCCCCGGCCCCCGGCGTCGCCGAGCCCGATCCGCCGGACGATGCCGCCGGCTTCTGGCGCGCGCCGCGGCTGCCGGCTCCGCCCCGGCTGGACGGCGCTCCCCCGGCGGTGGCGATCACCGAGCCGCCGGATGCCGGCGGGGAGTACGCGGCTGAGGCTCCGCAGGAGGGGCTGGCCGAGCTGCTCGCGCCGCTGTACCAGCGCCTGATCGGCCCACAGCAGCCGGAGCCGCCACAGGAGTGAGCGGTCGGCGCCTCAGTCGGCGGCCGCACCGGCGTCTGCGGAGAGCCGGCGCAGCAGCGCCACGGCCCGCTCCCCCTCCCCGGCGGAGACGAACAGGTGGTCGTGGTGGTACCCGGCGACGACGTTGCACGCCAGGCCCGCCTCGGCCAGGGCGGCCGACACCGCCGCGGTGAGCCCCACCGCCTCCAGCGCCGAGTGCACCCGCAGTGTGATCCAGGCGGCGGTGAAGCCGGACTCCAACCCGGCGGCCTCAGCCTGTTCGCGGGTGCAGACCACGGTCAGGCCCTCGTCCTCGGCGACCGTGACCGCCGGCCTCAGGCCCTCGGGCACCGCGTCGGTGCGGGCGAAGACGTAGGTGCCGGGCCGCAGCCGGGGCTCCAGGCCGGCGAGCATGCGGCCCAGGTCGTGTTCGGGGGCGGGCACGGGGCCTCCTTCGTGCGGGGGTCCCGCCGGTGTGGTGCGCCTCAGCGCGTCTGCACGGCGGTGTCGGAAGGGCGCATCCGAAAGACCTGCAGGCGCAGGTTGTAGTACTTCTCGGTCTCACCGACCCATTCCATCCCCAGGCGGCGCGCGGTGGCGATGGCGCGGGTGTTCCTGGGCCGGGCCACCGCGAACAGCTCCTCGATGCCCTCCTCGAAGGCCCAGCCGACGATGGCGCTGCTCGCCTCGGTGGCGTATCCGTTGCCCCAGGCGTCGGGACGGAGCTGCCAGTTCAGCTCGAAATCCTCCTCGAAAGGAGGCAGCAGGCGCAGCGACAGCCCGCCGATCAGGTCGCCGTCGCGCCGGTCCACGACCGCCCAGCGCCCGGCGGGCGGCGCGAAGTTGGGCTGGGCCTCAACCCAGGCGTGCAGCACCGCGCGCATCGCCTCGACGTCGCGGACGGTGCGCATCTCCGGCGTCAGCCAGCGCGCGACTTCCTCGGCGCCGTAGATCCGCAGGGCGGCCTCGGCGTCGTCGGGCGTCCAGTCCCGGATGGTCAACCGCTCGGTGTGCAGCTCAAGGGGCGAGGTCATATCGGGCATGCTAACCAATACGACCCCATCGCGGCGGTGCGCCGCGCCACGTCGCCCGGCGGAGCCGGCCGTGGGGGGCAGGAGGCGCGCATACAGAAAACGGGGCCCACCGGTGATCCGGTGGGCCCCGCCCGCGTGCTATGCGACCAGGGGTCTTAGACGCCCTGGACGTTCTCGGCCTGCGGACCCTTGGGGCTCTGCGTGACGTCGAACTCGACGCGCTGGTTCTCCTCAAGGTTGCGGAAGCCGGAGCCCGCGATGTTGCTGTAGTGGACGAACACGTCCGGGCCGCCAGCGTCCTGCTGGATGAAGCCGAAGCCCTTTTCGCTGTTGAACCACTTCACAGTTCCCTGTGCCATGACTGATCTCTCCATTCCCGAGATCGATTCAGACCCGCACTCTGCGGTGTCTGCGGGTGCCGCGAACCTTTCTCTGGAATGAAAAATGCCCGCCGGTCAAAAACTCCGCTGGGCGATCGTACGTGGATCATGCGAAATCAAGACTGCTGCAACCCTGCATCCATAGTAGCACCGGTCATGGCTGTGTGCGGTGTGTCGTGTGTCACGCAGGAGGCGGCGCCGGCCGGGCCGACGTGATCGGCCCGGCCGGCAGCGCCCGCCTGTGCGTCTCCCCTGCGCACAGCCGTTCCGGCACCGGTCCGGCCGACGGGCGGGCGGTTCAGCCGCGCCGCACCCGCGCCAGCCGAGCGAGGTCGCCCAGACTGCGGCGCCTCCCCCAGGCGATCGCTGCGGCGATGGCGCCGAGGATCACCGGGGTGGCCAGGTTCTCGCCGCCGAGGAAGGCGGCCTGGACGACGAAGGCGCCGATCATCAGTCCCACGAAGCACACCCCGGCCAGCCCGGCCAGAATCGGCACCATCAGCGCGATCCCTCCGGCGAGTTCGAGGACACCGATGGTGTACATCAGCCCCGGGCCCGCCCCCATGCGTTCGAAGATCTCGACGGCATGGGGGGAGGCGGTGAGTTTGGGCAGGGCGCTGGCGACGACGAAGAACAGGCCGGTGAGGACCTGCAGGACCCACAGCGCGATGTGGACGGCGCGGCGCGGACGGGCGGATCCGGTGGCGGGCCGGGCGCCTGCGGAGGTGCTGACGGGCTCGGACATGTGCGGTCTCCTGACTGTGTGCGGCACTACCGGGGTAGACCGGCCCGGCCCGCCCGATTCATCGCCTGCCGCAGTCCGGCCGTGCCGCCCGGCGCCGGCCGCGGTCCTCAGGCGCTCCGCGGCCCCGGGTCGGTAGGCAGCCCGAACAGCGGGAACATCCGCTCGGTGTCGAGGTAGTTGGTGACGCCGACGATGCTGTCGCCCACGGTCTCGATGACCTGCAGGGACCAGGGCTCGAAAGCACCGCCGGGACCGCTGGGGCGGTACTGGCCGAAGGCGGCGGTGCCGTTGGCGACGACGGGCACCAGCTTGGATCCGCGGCATCCGTGGCCGGGGCCGGTCATCCAGGCGGCGATCGCCTCGGTCCCCTGGAGCCACAGCGCGTAGGGCGGCATGGACATCGCGGCGTCCTCGCGGAGCAGCGAGGCGAGCGCCTCCATGTCGTAGTTCTCGAATGCCTCGACATAGCGGTCCAGCAGGTCGCGCTGGACGCTGTCGTCGGGCCGCAGCGGGTCGGTGGCCCGGGTGTCGCCCGCCGCGGCCATGGTGGCGCGGGCGCGCTGCAGGGCGCTGTTGACCGAGGCGACGGTGGTGTCGAGCAGGTCGGCGACCTCCTGGGCGTGCCAGGCCAGCACCTCGCGCAGGATCAGCACCGCCCGCTGGCGAGGGGCGAGGTGCTGCAGAGCGGCGACGAAGGCCAGCCGCACGGTGTCGCGCAACGCGGCCTGCTCGGCGGGGTCGTCGAGAGCGGGCAGGGCCCGGGCGTCGGGGAAGGGCTCGACCCAGGCGCTGTCGGCGTAGGCGGGCCCAAGCACGGCGTCGGTGCCCTGGGCCGGACCCATGTCCACGGGCCGGGCGCGCCGCGAACGGCCGTTGAGGGCGTCCAGGCAGGTGTTGGTGGCGATGCGGTACAGCCACGACCGCAGCGAGGAGCGCCCCTCGAAGCGGTCGATGCTGCGCCACGCACGCACCATGGCCTCCTGGACGGCGTCCTCGGCCTCGAAGGCCGAACCCAGCATCCGATAGCAGTACCCCGTGAGTTCGGGGCGGTAGGCCTCCAGCCGCTGCTCGATGTCGCCCGTCGCGGCGGCGTCCGCGGAGGCGGATTCCTGAGGTCTGGCGGCGAGATCGCTCATGGGAGTCTCCTCTGTGAGACCGAGACGCGACCACCGCTTGCGCCCGGGCGCCGCGCGGTGTCTGCGCTGGTGATATCGACAATCCTTACGCTAGCGACCCCCTATGACAAGACTCTGCGGCAACGGTCTGCGCCCCTTTCGCACGACGCCCGCTCCGATCGCCGCGGGTCCTTCCTCCCCCGCGGCGCCGACGCCGTTGTAAGGGCGTCTGGCTGCGGTTGAGAGTGACTCGAACGGCTACCTTTACAACGTAGATTAAATTATCCCGCCTTACCGCTCTCCCCATCGGCGGGTTTGCCGCGATGCGGTGCGGTCAGCCGCGTTCGTGGGAGTCTGCGACCGCGCCGTGCCGGTCGGCTCGCCGCCCCGGGCAGTGCCGCGCCGGCTTCCGTCGTCCGAGCATGTCCGGCGGCGCGCCCGCAGGAGTCCGGGCCGCCGCCCGTAGCCGCCGCGGTGCCCGCCCGCGGCGGCTCTGCGGAAAGGGGACCCGGTGACCGCGCACGACACCCAGACGACCCGAACCTCCGATTCGGACGCCGCCGAGTCCGTCGACGTCGAAGCCCTGCGCAGGGACCTTCTCGACCGGGTCGACGGCGAGGTCCGCTTCGACGACGGCACTCGGTCGATCTACGCCACCGACGCCTCCAACTACCGCCGGATCCCCATCGGGGCGGTCATCCCGCGCACCGTGGAGGCGGGCGCGGAGGCGGTGGCCGTCTGCCGCGAACACGGCGCGCCGCTGCTCTCCCGCGGCGGCGGCACCAGCCTGGCCGGGCAGTGCTGCAACACGGCGGTGGTCATCGACTGGTCCAAACACTGCAACCGGGTGCTGGAGATCGACCTGGAGCAGCGCACGGCCACCGTCGAACCCGGGATCGTGCTCGACGAGCTCAACGCGCGTACGCGCGAGGCAGGCGGGGTGATCTTCGGACCGCAGCCCTCCACGCACGACCGCTGCACACTCGGCGGCATGATCGGCAACGACTCCTGCGGCTCCACCGCCCAGGCGTACGGAAAGACCTCCGACAACGTCGTGAGCCTGGAGATCCTCACCTACGACGGCTGCCGGATGTGGGTGGGCCCCACCGACGACGAGGAGTACGCGCGCATCCGGGCCGAGGGCGGCCGGCGCGCCGAGATCTACGGGGAGCTGCGCGAGCTGGTCCAGCGCTACGAGCAGACGGTGCGGCGCCGCTTCCCCGACATCCCCCGCCGGGTAACGGGCTACAGCCTGGACGCACTGCTGCCCGAGAACGGCTTCGACCCCGCGCGTGCCCTCGTCGGCTCCGAGGGCACCCTGGCCACGGTGCTGCGCGCCCGATTGCGGCTGTGCCCCGAGCCGCCGGCGCGCACCCTGGTGATGTGCGCGTTCCACGACGTCTTCGCCGCGGCCGACGCGGTGCCGCGCATCCTGGAGTTCGAGCCGATGGCGCTGGAAGGGCTCGACGACAAACTCGTCGGTTTCCAGGAGCGCGAGAAGCGCAACCGCCAGGCGCTGAGCAAGCTGCCGGAGGGCGCCGGCTGGCTGATGGTGCAGTTCGGCGGCGAGACCGGCGAGGAGTCGCTCCAGCGGGCGCGGGAGTTCGAGTGGGCTCTTTCCGACGGCGACGACGCACCGTTGGTGGAGGTCTATGAGGACGCCGAATCCGCGGCGGCGATGTGGACGGTGCGCGAGGCGGGGCTGGGCGCTACGGCGCGAGTGCCGGGCGAGGGGGACACCTGGCCCGGCTGGGAGGACTCGGCGGTACCGCCGGAGCGCTTCGGCGACTATCTGCGGGACCTGCACGCGCTGATGGAGCAGTTCGGCTACGCGCGGCGCTCGGCGTTCTACGGCCACTTCGGCCACGGTTGCCTGCACACACGCATCCCCTTCGAGTTGACCACCGCCCGGGGAATCGCCGACTACCGGAGTTTCGTCGAGCGTGCCGCCGACCTGGCCGCCGGCTACGGCGGGTCCTTCTCCGGCGAGCACGGCGACGGGCAGGCGCGCGGCGAGCTGTGGCCGCGGCAGTTCGGCCGCGAGCTGATGCCGGCCTTCGCCGAGCTGAAGCGGATCTTCGATCCCCAGGAGCGGATGAACCCCGGCAAGCTGATCCGTCCCGGCGGGCAGGAGCCCGAGCGCCTCGACGAGCATCTGCGGCTGGGCGCCTCCTACTCCCCCGCGCACCCGCAGACCGCCTTCGGCTATCCCGAGGACGACGGCGACTTCCACCGCGCCACGCTGCGGTGCGTAGGGGTGGGCTCCTGCCGCAGCGACAGCGGCGGGGTCATGTGCCCCAGTTACCGGGTCACCCGCGAGGAGGCGCACTCCACCCGCGGACGCGCCCGCATCCTCAACGACATGCTGCGCGGCGACGTGATCAGCGACGGATGGCGCTCCCCCGAGGTCGACGACGCCTTGGACCTGTGCCTGGCGTGCAAGGGCTGCAAGAGCGACTGCCCGGTCAACGTGGACATGGCCACCTACAAGGCGGAGTTCCTGTCCCACCACTACTCCGGGCGCGTGCGGCCGGGATCCCATTACTCGATGGGGTGGCTGCCGCTGTGGGCGCGGCTGGCCTCGGTCGCCCCCGGCCCGGCCAACGCGCTCAGCGCCGCGCCCGGCGTGCAGCGACTGGCCAAACGCCTCGGCGGCATCGCCGAGGACCGCCCCATCCCCGCGTTCGCGCCGGTGCGGCTGCGCGACGCCTTCCGCAGGCGCAGCCGACGCGCCGGGCGCACCGCGTCGAGCACACGCGGCCCCGTCGTGCTGTGGCCCGACACCTTCACCGACAACTTCCAGCCCGAGGTGGGTGCGGCGGCGGTGCGGGTGCTGGAGAGCGCCGGCTTCGAGGTACGGATGCCGCAGCGCACCCTGTGCTGCGGGCTGACCTGGATCAGCACCGGGCAGCTGGACACGGCGCGGCGGGTGATCGCCCGCACGTTCGCGGCGCTGCGCGAGAACGTACGGGCGGGGGTGCCCGTGGTCGGGCTGGAGCCCTCCTGCACAGCCGTCTTCCGCGCCGACGTCCCCGAGATGTTCCCGCACGACGAGGATGTGGCGCGGCTGCGCGAGCAGACGTTCACCCTGGCCGAATTCCTCGACTCACACGCGCCCGACTGGGAACCGCCGCGCATCGAACGGGCGGCGCTGGCCCAGCCGCACTGCCACCACCACGCGATCATGGGCTTCTCCGCCGACCGGCGCCTGCTGGAGCGGGCCGGTGCCCAGGCGCAGGTGCTCGACGCCGGCTGCTGCGGGCTGGCCGGCAACTTCGGTTTCGAGGACGGCCATTACGCCGTTTCCATGGCCTGCGCGGAGGACGGGCTGCTGCCCGCGGTGCGCGACGCCGACCCCGAGGCGGTGGTACTGGCCGACGGGTTCAGCTGCCGGACGCAGATCGAGCACGCCGGCGTCGGACGCGAGGCCCTGCACCTCGCCCAGGCGCTGGACATGGCCCAACGCGGCGGCGGCCCCCGCCGCCACCCCGAGGAGGGCGCGGCGCGCACGACCGAGCGGAGGCGGGCGCCTGCCTACGACACCGCGCGGATCCGCGAGCAGGCGATGGAGGCGGGCCGCTCGGGCACCTTCGCCACCGGGGCGGGCGGCACCGGCGGAGGCGTGTGACAGGCGATGGGCTACGCAGACCCGGAGATCACGGGGGTGCATGCGGCCGCCTACACCGTGCCCACCGACCGGCACTCCGCCGACGGCACCCTCTCCTGGGACGCGACCACGATCGTGGTGGTGCGGGTCGCAGGCGGCGGCGACGAGGGGATCGGCTGGACCTACGGCCCGCCGGCGTGCGCCGCCGTCGTGCGCGACCAGCTCGCTCCTGCGGTGTCGGGCCGCCCCGTACTGGATGTGTCCGCCGCGCTGGAGGCCATGGTGCGGGCGGTACGCAACGCCGGACGGCCCGGCGCGGTCGGCTATGCGATCTCGGCCGTGGAGACGGCGCTGTGGGACCTGAAGGCGCGCCTGCTGGGGCTGCCGCTGTACCGGCTGCTGGGGGCGATGCGCGATGAGGTGCCGCTGTACGGCAGCGGCGGCCTGACCTCCTACGACGATGCGCAGCTGCGGCGCCAGCTGCAGGGGTGGGTGCATGAGGAGGGCTTCGGCCGCGTCAAGATCAAGATCGGCGAGTCGTGGGGCACGCGCGAGCGGCGCGACCTGGAGCGCGTGGAGCTGGCCCGCGCTGTGGTCGGGGCGGAGGCGGAGCTGTTCGTCGACGCCAACGGCGCCTATTCCGCCAAGCAGGCGATGCGGGTGGCGCGCGGTCTGGACGCGGCCGGAGTGAGGTGGCTGGAGGAGCCGGTCTCCTCCGAGGACCTGAGCGGGCTGCGCCGGGTGCGCGAGGGGGTCCCGATGGACGTGACGGCCGGCGAGTACGGCTGCACCGTGGCCTACTTCGAGCACATGTGCGCCGCCGGGGCGGTGGACTGCCCGCAGATCGACGTCACCCGCTGCGGCGGGGTGCTGGAGTTCTTGCGCGTGTGCGCCGTGGCGGCGGCCCACGGCCTGGACAACTCCGCTCACTGCGCCCCCTACCTGCACCGGCATGTCGCGGCGGCGGCGCCGCGGCTGCGCCACGTCGAGTGGTTCCACGACCACGTGCGCATCGAGCGCCGGTTCTTCGACGGCGCCGACGCACCGCAATCGGGATCGCTGCCCCTGGATCCGCAGCGGCCCGGCCACGGCGTGGAACTGCGGGAGGCGGATGCGGAGCCCTACCGGGTCGCCTGAGCGGAGCCGCGGCGAGAGGATGGCGACGTTTCACACCAGCGCCTTTACAACGTAGATTACAGATACCGGCACTCCGGAGCGCGCGTGCTCCGGCCCCGAGGCCGTCTCCGAAACGCCCGCGCACGGGCGCGACCGCCTACGATTCGTCCTCCGCCGCGGTCGCGGCCCGGCGCCTGGGCCCTGCCCGCATTCTCGCCGCCACCGCCGTGCCGGGCGCCCCGATCGCCCGTCCCACTCCTGCGGGACTCCCCGTGCCCCCGGCCGCAGTGCCCCCGGCCATGCGCCGACCCCCGGCACCACGCCGCCCGCCCGGGACACACAGCCGCCTCGACGGGCGCACGGACCTGGTCCGACGGCCGCACCGAGGCGGCCTCCTCTCGCCGGTTTCGCCCGGTAAGCTGCCGTCGCGCACCGCCGGCCGGCGGTGCGCGAAACCCGTGAGGGGAAGCAGCCGATGACCGGATACGCGGCACTGCTGCGGGGCATCAACGTGGGCGGTCGCAACAAGGTCCGCATGGCCGACCTGCGTGCGCTGCTGAGCGGCCTGGGCTGCACCGACACGGCGACGCTGCTGCAGAGCGGCAATGCCGCGTTCACCGCCCGGGGAACCGACGCCTCCGCGCTCGGCGCCGCGATCGAGGACGCGCTTCGCGACGAACTGGGCGTCACGGTCGCGGTGGTGGTGCGCAGCGCCGCGGACCTGCGACGGGTCGTCGACGGCCTCCCGTTCCCGGTGCGCGACCCGGCCAAGTGCGCGGTGGCCTTCCTCAACGCCCCCGTCGACCGCGAACGCCTCGCCGGTCTCGACCCGGCCCGCTACGCTCCCGAGGAGCTGGTGCCGGGCGAACGTGAGCTCTACATGTACTTCCCCGACGGCCTGGGCCGCGCCAAGCTCACCCCGCTGCTGGAGCGCCACGTGCCCGCCCCGGCCACCGTGCGCAACTGGAACACCGTCACCCGACTGCTGGAGCTGGTCGCCGGCCGGTCGGCGTGAATCCGCGGGCGCACCGGCGGAGTCCCACCGGGGCGCCCGCGGACGGTTTCCGGCCGCGGCCTCGCGCTGAGCGCTCCCGCCGCTAACGGCGCGCGGCCGCGCGGTCCCGGGACCGCTTCGGCTTCAATGCGAGGGCGCACCGCCTCCCGCCGCGCGGGAGCGGGCCGTGAGGACCGCCAGGGAGGCCATCACAAGCAGCACCGGCAGGGTGACCGCCGTGACGGGCAGGTCCTCGTAGAAGATGATCCCGGCAGCGCCGATGACGACCAGCAAAGCGGCGGCGACGAAGCGGGAGCGGGCCATCCGGCCGAAGCGCGAGCGCAGGAACAGCAGGTTGCCCGCCAGGTAGATCAGCGGCCCGCCCACCGCCACGAGCACAAGGGAGGGCGTGAGGTGGTCGTGGGTGAGCCGCAGCTCCATGGAGACCGCGACCACGATGGCGCCCAGGACCATCAGCGCGTGCGCATAGGCGAAGGCGAAGCGCAGCGCTCCCGTCCCGCCGTGGCGGCCGGTGACCTCGTGCCCGGCCAGCGCGAAGTAGTTCCACCACAGCACGGTCAGCCCGGCGAAGCCCAGCAGCAGGCTGATCAGGTTGCCCGCCTCCAGCACCCCTTCGTCGGCCAGGGCACCGCCCATCATCAGAATCGACTCGCCCAGGGCGATGATGAACACGAGCCGATTGCGCTCGGCGAGGTGGTCGGGATCGGTGTCCCAGCGCTCCATCGGCGCGCTGACCACACCGGGGATGCGGAAGTTGACCAGCGGGCCCGCGTAGTCGATGGCGACCGCCAGCAGCCACACCCACAGCCGTACGTCCGGCGGCAGAAGTGCGCCGGCGATCCAGGCGGCGCCGGCCAGCGCGGAGAAGGCCAGCAGGGCGGTGTAGTTCGACGCGAGCCGGCGCCCCGTGAACCCGACGATCATGAAGACCGGCCGCAGGATCCCCATGAAGACGAAGCAGCCGGCGAACAGCAGACCGGAGTCGCCGAAGGCGCCGGGGATGGCCACGGCCATGCCCAGCGCGGCCAGCATGAGCACGGCGTTGAGTAGCTGGACGCGGGTGTTGGAGGGGTTCAGCCAGTTCATCGCCCACGCGGTGTAGTTCCACCCCCACCACACGGCGGCGAAGACGACGGCGGTCTCGGCGAAGCCCTGCCAGCTCAGATGGGCCACGAGCACGTGCGAGAGCTGGATGATGGCGAAGACGTAGACCAGGTCGAAGAAGAGCTCGATCGGTCCGACCTCGGAGCGGCGGTCGGCGGGGCGGGCGATCCCCCGCCAGGGAGCGTCTGCGGAGTCAGTGGTCATGGAATCAGCGTGGGGTCTCGGCGGCGGATGTGCGCGGTTGAGCGCGCGGCGCGGCGCGGCGCCGGGCTCCCGCGCGGCGATCGTAGCGCCCTTCCTGCGTCTGTGCAGCGCACCGCTCCCCCACCGCCGCCGCTCCCGCACAGGGTCTGAGGCCGCCCGGCGCGGCGCCGGGCGGCCTCAGACCGGCGGTGCGCCGACCGGGGCCGTGCCGCGGGGACCGGCCCGCCAGCCGCGGCAGAGGACGTAGGCGGTGGCGGCGACCACGGCCAGGACGCTGTCGGCGATCGCTGCGGCGGCGGCCCCGGCGACCTCGCCCGGGCCGAGTGCCCCGGCGGCGAACGCGGTCGCCGTCAGGGCCAGCAGCGCCTTGTTGGCGATCACGATCTCCCACACCCACCGGTAGTGCAGCGGGCGCCATGCCAGCAGCGCGAACAGGGCGGCGAAGACGAGGAAGCCGTAGAGGCGCCAGGTCTCGGCCATCAGCCGGTCGCCTCCCGCCTCGAAGACGGCCGGCACCGCCGCTGCCGCTGCCGCCAGGGCACTCGCACTCGCCACCCCCATCAGCACGCGCGCCGCGGTCGTGCGCCGCGCCGCCGGTGCGACCGAAGAACGCGAAGGGGTTTCATTTTTCATTCGCTCTCCCTGAAAAAACTGAATAAAGATGCGGTGAACACCGGCGCCGCTGCGGGCCGTTTCCCGTGCTTAAGACCGGCCAAATGAATACTAGAGCTGGATTCGGGGGTTTGTCTTGGCCCCCGCCAAACAATATCCTTAAGTCGAGCAACGCACCGTCACGCTCTGTACCCGCGCGGTTCGAATATGTAATTGTTTTTGTCGGGCGGTCGTTTCCATGCCGCCTGAAACACGGAATTAATAATCACTTAACCCGGATGGCCGATGCTGCCGACGACGGGTCTCCGTGCAGTCGCGGCTGAGGATGGCAACCCACAACCCGACGGGAGTGCTCAGTGCGGTTCAAGATACTCGGGAACGTGCAGGTCGATGCAGACGGGGAAACATACACCCCCTCGGCAGCCAAAATCAAGACGCTTCTCGCTACGCTTCTCGCCCTGCCCGGAAGGGTGGTGAGCACCGACCAGCTCGTCACCGAACTCTGGGGCGAAGAACCTCCCAAGAGCGCACATTCCTCTCTCTACGTATACGTATCGCAACTCCGCAAGGAATTGAACCGGCTGTGCGGCCGGGGCCTTCCACTGGAGACCCGCCATCCCGGCTACCTGCTGAAGGTCGGGCAGCAGAGCATCGACTTCCATGAGTTCCTGCGGATGTACCGCGCCGGCAGCGCTGAATTCGAGGAGGGGGCCTACCGCGAGGCGCTCCGGCAGTTCGACGGCGCACTGGCCGTGTGGCGGGACGACGCGTTCTCCGACGCTCCGCGCGGCCCCATCCTCTCGGGTATGGAGAACCGGATCCGCGAATCGCGCCTGTCGCTGATCGAACTTCGCAACGAGGCGGAGATGCGGCTGGGCCGCTACAGCAGGATCATCGGCGAGCTCCGCGCCCTGTCCGAGGAGCACCCCTTCCACGAAACCTTCCAATACCAGCTCATGCTCGCGCTGTACAAGGCCGAACGCCAGGTCGAAGCGCTGGACGTTTACCATCGCACGCAATCGTTGCTTCGAGATGAATTGGGACTGGACCCGGGGCAGCGGTTGCAAGGTATGCAGCAGAAGATTCTCGCGGGGGAATGAGCCGGCCTCGCCGCATGGCCGGCCCGCTCCGTGACACGGCCGCCGCTTCCGCCGCAAGGTCCCCGCAAGGCGGACACAAGGGGTGGGGCAAGGGGGCCCCAAGGCGCCGTTCCTAGCATCGGGTACCAGACATTCGCTGCGAAAGGGCCGGTCCCTATGACGATGACGGTGTCGACTCAGGTGTGCGTGGTGGGCGGCGGCCCGGGAGGTCTTTCACTCGCCCTGCTGCTGGCCCGCAGCGGCATACGCGTGGCCGTCGTCGAGCAGAGCGGCCATTTCAACCGTTCGTTCCGCGGTGAAACCATCTCGCCGGACTGCGCCTACCTGCTGAATGAAATGGGCGTTCTCGAGCAGGCCCGCGATCGCGGATATCTGCAGGTGCGCCGGATGGAGATCGACGACGGAGGGCGCCGCGTTCTCAACGTCGACTTCGGCGACTTCGACTACCCCCAGCGCTACCCGCTGGAGATCCCCCAACACAATCTGCTGGAGACCATGCTGGGCGAGGCCCGACAGCACGAGTCCTTCACGTTCCTGCCTCGCACACGCGTGACCGGCCTGCGCTATTCCGGCGACCGTGTCAGCGGCGTCCAGGCCACGGGCCCGGATTCAGAGGTCGAAATCGACGCGACGCTCACCGTGGCCGCCGACGGCCGCTACAGCAAGCTGCGCGCGATGGCCGGCCTCGACTTCCGCACGATCCCTCAGGACCGCGACGTGGTCTGGCTGAAGACCCCCTTTCCCGACGAGTGGGAGCGCAGCACCTACCGGATCCGGCTGCGGGGCGACCGCAACGGCGTGTTCCTGCCGACCTACCCGGACATGGTGCGCGTCGGTTTCAACATCCCCAAGGGCGGGCTGAAGGAGATCCGGCGCAGCGGTATCGGCGGGCTGCACGAACGGCTCGACGAGCTCGCGCCCGAGTTGAAGTCGATCGTGCGCTCCGAGGTCGACTCGTGGTCGGCCACCAGCGTGCTCGACATCTTCACCACCGTCGTGCCCACGTGGCAGCGCCCCGGGTTCGCGGTGGTCGGCGACGCGGCGCACACCTTCTCCCCGATCCTCGGCCAGGGCGTCAACCACGCGATCGTCGACGCCGTCGATCTCGCTCCGCGGCTCGCCCGGGCCCTGCGGGGGGCCGACGCCCGCGAGGCCGCGGACCACGCCACGGCCGCGTTCCAGCGCGACCGCGAAGCCGAGGTACGCACCACCCGCTCGCTCCAGCTGCGCCAAGAGAAGGCGTTCACGCTGGGCAATCCGGCCCTGGTGCTGCTGCGCCAGCGCCTGTACCGCACGGCCGAGCGGGTGACGGCACTGCGCGACGCCGTCTTCCGCCGGATCTACTTCCGGATCCAGCGCCAGCACAAGCACCGATCCGTCCACGCCTGACTCGGAGGGCAGCATGGAACACGAGCAGAAACCGCACCCCTACCCCTTCACGCGGTACTCCGTCACCGAGATCCCTCCGATCTACCGGCACCTGCGCGAGAAGGAGCCGGTCGCCCGCGCGGCCTTCCCCAGCGGCGACGAGGGCTGGGTGGTCAGCCGGTTCGACGACGTCTACTCCGTGCTGGCCGACCCGAGGTTCAGCCGCGCCGCCACGGCCGAGCCGGACGCGCCCCGGCTCACGTCGGCGCGCCCGGTCAGCGGCGGGCTGTTCACCATGGATCCCCCCGAGCACACGCGCCTGCGCCGCCTGGTGGCCAAGGAGTTCACCGCCCGGCGCATCAACGGCCTGCGCACCCACATCCAGCGCATCACCGACGAACTCCTCGACGCGATGGAGAAGCAGGGCCCGCCCGCCGAGTTGATCGGATCCCTGGCGTTCCCGCTGCCGGTGCGGGTCATCTGCGAACTGCTGGGCGTACCCTTCGCCGACCACGACAAGTTCCAGAAGTGGTCCGAGGGCATCGTCTCGCTCACCTCGCACACCGAGGACGAGGCGCTGCACGACATGGCCAGCCTGGCCGGCTATTTCCAGGAGCTCATCGCGGCCAAACGCGCCGACGGTACCGGGGACGACCTGATCAGCGCATTGGTGCGGGCCGAGGAAGAGGAGCGGCTCTCCGAGCACGAACTCATGATGATGGGGATGACGCTGCTGGTCGCCGGGCACGAGACCACGGCCACGGTCATCGGCAGCGGGGCCCTCAGCCTCCTGCTGCACCCCGGCGCCGTCCGGACTCTGAAGGAGTCGCCCGAGCGCATCGACGACATCGTCGAGGAGATCCTGCGGGTCAACCCGATCGGCGACGGCGGGCCGCTGCGGGTCACCCTGGAGGATGTCGAGGTCGCCGGTACCACGATCCCCGCGGGGGCGGCCGTCGTCGCCTCGGTCCCCGGGGCCAACCACGACCACCGGCGTTTCGACGACCCCCACTCCTTCGACATCGACCGGCCCGACCAGCAGCACATCGCCTTCGGCCACGGCGTGCACTACTGCATCGGGGCCGCCCTCGCGCGGGCCGAGCTGCAGATCTCGCTGAGCACGCTCTTTCGCCGCTTCCCCGGGCTCGCACTCGACGCCGAGGCGGACGAGCTGGAGATGACCCGCGGGATGATGGTGCACAGTCTGCGCGAACTCCCGGTCTCGTGGTGACCGCCGCGGTCCGGCGCCGCCGCTGACACAACGGCGGCGCCGGACGGTACGCGGCCTCTTCCCAGCGCGCCGGCGGCGTCGGAGCCCACGCTCCGGCGCCGTCAGGGCTCACCGCCGGGGCTCGCCGTCAGGACCGGGCGCGTGCCGCGGCGACCACCGGCCCCAGCTCTGCGAGCAGCTCTCCCGGGGTGCGGACCGGGAAGAAGTGGCCACCCTCCAGCATCCGCAGGGTGAAGCGGTCCGCCGTGCACTGCGCCCATCCGGCCAGCGCTTCCGGAGCCACGATCCTGTCGCCGCGCCCTCCGAACACGTGCACGGGGATGTCCAGCGTCCCCGCGTCCTGCGCCCGGTGGGTGGTGCACACCCCAAGGTCGGCGCGCACCGCGCCGAGTAGCGCGCGCAGCAGGGAACGGTGCCGGAGCAGCTCGGCGGGGACACCGCCCGCGTCGGCGAGGAGGCCGGCCAGCGTCTCGTCGTCGGCCAGGGCCCAGGTACCGATGCCGCCCGAGGCCGCCCGCCTCGGCGCGGGGTAGCAGGCCGCCGCCAGCCCCAGGGCCGGTCGGGCGCCGCGGCGCATACGGCGCAGCGCGAGCCGGTAGGCCACCAGCGCCCCCATGCTGTGGCCGAAGAGCAGGTGCGGTTCTTCCAGCACCTCGTCCAGTTCACGGTCGAGTTCGGCCACGAGGGCGCCGATATCGGTGAAGGGCCGCTCGCGGCGCCGGCTCTCCCGGCCCGGCAGCTGGACGGGGCAGACCGCGACGTCGGGGCCGAAAGCGCCGCGCCAGGCGCGAAACCCCGAGGCGCCGCCGCCGGCGTGGTGGAAGCAGACCACCCGCAGTCCGCCCTCGTAGGCCTCGGGGCCGAGGTAGGCGCCGCCGTGTGCCGGGCGCGGCGATACTCCGGCGGGCTCTGCCACCGCGGCGGCCGGTTCCGGCATGGCCGCGGATCGCCTCTCGGTCATCGTGTGCTCCCGGTTCGGGTCCGTCCGGAGCCGTCGTCCGGGCGGACGGGCAGTCCCGACAGTGCGTGCAGCGCGCGGGCCCGGGTGCCGGCGCCGCGCAGCGCCAGCAGCGATCCGAACATCCACACACGCGTGCGATTGACGTTGGCCGGCGAGCCGTGCACGTCGTCGCAGCTGACGATGCGTCGGCCGCGCACGTGCCGGTGCACGAGATCGACGTCGGAACGCGGGATGACCTCGTCGCGCAGACTCTCCAGGTAGTGGAGCGGCAGGTCGAGGCGGGCGAGGCGGTCGGCGTCGAGCGCCATGCCCGCCAGGATGGCGGGGAGGCGGTCGTCGCCGGCGCCGCAGACGTGGGCGAGCGTGCGCGCGGTCAGCCCGGGAAGCCCTCGCCGATCGACGAGGGCTTCGAACGGCGCCCGGACGGGCGCTCCGACGGTGACCAGCCCTCGCACGCGTCCGTCGCCCAAGGCGCAGCGCAGCGCCAGGTGGCCGCCGAAGCTCATGCCGACGACGTGTGCGGTGCGCACCTCCATCCGCTGGGCGCAGGCGTCGAGCACGGCCGTGAGCACGTCCTCGCTGCCGGGGCCGTAGTCCAGCGGGTTCTCCCCCACCCCGGGCATCTCGGTCACGGCCACGGCGTAACCCAACCGACGCGCCGCGGGGATGAACTGGGCCCACTGCTCCTTGATGCTGACGATTCCGCCGAGGACGACGACGAGGGGGCGCCGCCCGCCCAGTCCGGCGGTCCAGCAGGCGAAGCGACGGCCGGCTCCCTCGACCTCCAACCGCTCGATGCCGCGCCGGCAGCGCCAGTCGTCGAAGGAGGCGATGCACTCGCCGAGCGCCCGGGCGCGCTCGGGGCCGTCGACGTAGGGGAACCGGGCCATGCCGTACCGGCGGCAGGCCCCCAGGGGGTCGCCCCGCCGCCGCAGCGCGCGGGCGCGGTCGCTCCAGCCGGCTACCCAGTCCGATTCGGTGGCCGCTTCGGCCCCTACATCACGGCACTCCCGCCGAGAGATGCCCTGGGCGCGGGCGTGCAGCAGGGCGAAGTCCCGCAGCTCGGCCAGGCGCCGCTGCGGGTCGTCCTGCGCAGCCGGGTCGGCCGGGGGGTGAGCGTCATCCCATGCCACGGCAGTCCTCCAAGTTCTCGCGTACGTCGGCGAGGACGTCGGCCGCCGTCGCCCCGTCGACCACGCGGTGGTCGAAGGTGAGGCTGAGGCGCATGGTCGGCACGATCGCCACGGCGCCGGCCTCGGCGCGCGGCAGGTCGCGGATGCGCCCCACCCCGAGCGTCACCGCGGTGCCGCCGTAGGAATGGAAGCCGTCGACCGGACGGTGGCCGAGGCTGGAGACGGCCAGGGTGCCCATGTAGCGGGGCCGGTTGCGCAGCCGGGACAGGGCCAGGCGGAATCCGGCGCCGCCGAGGGCGAAGGGCAGCCGCATCAGCGTTCGCGCCCCGTCCGCCTCGGGCAGGACGGCGGCGTCGGTGTCGCGCAGCCGGTCCACGGCCTCCTGCAGTTCGGGCAGGCTCCGACGATCGACGCCGGGGATCGGCACGGTGAGCACCACCCGCCTGCCGTCCACCCGCTTGTCCAGCGCCAGCTTGACGTCCACGGCCGGGTAGCGGGCGACGCGCGGGCGCAGGCGCCCGGTGACGGCTGCGTTGGCGTCGGGGTGGCGGGCGAGGGCACGCGCTCCGGCGAGCATGACGTAGCTGACCACCGAGTAGCGCAGGGCGGCGCCGTTCCCGCCCCGATGGGCGAGCACGGCGCGCATGTCGACCTCGGTGTCGAGGTGGACGGGGCTGGCCTGCCGGGCGAACGCGAGGAAGTGCAGGGTGTGGCGCCGCTGCGGTTCGAGTGCGGTGACGCGGGCGCCGAGGGCGGCGGCCACCTCAGGCGGTTTCGCCGAGGGCGGCGGCCAGGGTGAGGAACTCGGCGAGGTTGCGGCTCTCCAGGGCCGCGGAGACGTCGACCTGCCTGCCGGTCGCGCGCTCCACGGCCGAGATGAGCCGCACCATGTGCACCGAGTCCCAGCCTTCGAGGCGGTCGAACTCGACGTCGAGGTGCTCCGGCGCCAGCGGAAGCGCTAGTTCGGTGTCGATGATCCGGAGAAGTTCGTTTCTGCTGTTCACGGTGCTGTGCCTTTCGACGTGGGCGGGATCGGCTCTGTCGCGGCGCGGGGCCTCGGCCTGTGCCGCGGGCCCGGTCGCCTCCCCGGCTGCGGCCGCGAGAGGGGCCCACCCGGTCCGAGCGCCGGGGCCGGGTGGGCCCGCCCCGGTTTCAGCCGCGGGAGGGGCTCAACAGGCGGATGTGGTCGGGATGGTCGGGTAGTGCGTCGGGTCCGCACCCCTGGGCTGCGGTCAGGCGGTGGGCGAACACCCGGGTGCCGGCGCCGCCGTCCGCGGTTCCGCCCGGGTTCCGCTCGGTGAAGCCGTGGTCGGTGTAGAGCGCGGCGAAGCGCCCGTTGCGGGGGCTGGGCCGGTAGCGGCCCACGACCTCGGTGCATCCCTGCTCGCGCGCCTCCACCAGCAGCGCCCTCAGGCAGGCGGTCTCGATGCCGCGGTCGAACACCCGGCAGCTGAGCAGCATGTTGTCGACGGTGAGCCGGTCCTCCTCGCGGCGGGCGAAGACGGCGCCGACGACGCCGTGCTCGCCGAAGCGGTCGCGCGAGCGCACGGCCACCACCCAGTGGTCGGGGGCGGCGAGCCGGTCGCGGACCTCGTCGGCGCCGAGCCGCTCGGTGGTGAGGTTGAACTGGTTGGTGCGCTGGGTGAGTTGGGCCAGCCGCGCAACCGCCTCGGGTGCGGGGCGCAGCAGCTCGACCTCGACCCCCAGGTGGCGCAGGTAGTCGACGGTCGACCCGGAGGCTTGGCGCAGTTCCTCGCGGCGGGCCTCGCCGCGGTAGCGTTCCCGGCGCGTCCGGTCTTCTTCGGTGGTCTCCAGGGTGCGGAACCACGCCTCTTCCAGCAGCCGCCTCGGGTGCAGCGCGGGATCGCCGGCCACGTGCACCACGCCGACCTCGGGCAGCAGGTCGCGCATGGCACCGGCCTCGGTGGCGGTGTCGTCGACGAAGACGAAGGCGTCGCGGCCCAGACCGAGTAGGCGGGCGATCTCGGCGACGTTGTCGGGTTTGGGACGTCGGTTGGCCGCCAGCGCGACGAAGTCCTCGCGCCGAAGGGCCATCTCGGGGTGGTCCGACAGCGCCCGCTCGACCGGTTCCGTCTCGTTCCTGCTGCACACGGTCAGCAGCACGCCTTGGGCGCCCAGCTGGGCCAGGACCCGCTGGAACTCCTGGTAGGCCACGCCCCGCGAGCCGCCCGCGACCTCGATGCCCTCGGGGCCGTCCTCGCCGAGCACGCCTCCCCACAGGGTGCCGTCCAGGTCCAGGGCGAGGGCCTTCCTGGCGCGTCCGCTGAGCGCTCGCACGGTGGCGGCGACCTCGCGCGCGTAGCCGGACAGGAACTCCGTGCCCAGGTGCACGCGGGCGTAGCAGGCGAGCCGGTCGTCGTACAGCGGTCCGGTCTCGGCGAGGATGGGCGCGGTGTCGACGGCGACGGTTCCCGGCTCGGCCTCGGCGATGCGCAGCAGCCCCGTGTTGAACTCCCGCCAGGCGATGCCCAACCGCGTACGGGAGCCGATGTCCACCAGCTGGTCGACCAACCGCGCGGGCAGCGGGAGCGTGTTGAGCACCAGCGTGGAGCCCGCGGCCGCGCGTTGTGCGGCCGCGAGCGCCTCGATACGCCCGAGCAGGTCGCCGAGGGCGGTCTCGACCGCGGCTACGTCCCAGGGCACGGCGAGCTCCTCGACCACGGCGTGGGCGTCGAGCAGGAGCAGTCGCAGCCGAGGGCCCTCGTCCTCGGCAGGCGGCTCCGACCAGGGGACGCGGGTGTGGTCGCGGGTGTAGGGGGCCGAATGCGCCCGCATCGACATCCCCGAGCGGGCGAGGTGGGCGCCCAGCAGCGGGATCAGCTCCGCCGCGGTCCCGTTGGCGCACACGTCGACGCGCACCGCCGGGGTCGCGGGGTGGTGCTCGGCGACCTCGTCGGCGTCGAGCCCGCCGAAGAGGCGGGCGACGGTGTCCAGCTCGGCTATGGGGATCCGCCGCAGCAGATCGGTCGCTGCGGGAAAGGAGCGCGCCAGCTCTCCGCCCCGGTGCAGCGCACGCAGCCTTTCGACGGGGGCGGCGGGTTCGGCGGCCCGTTCGGTACCGGTGGCGGTCACGGTGCTCACTCCTGCCTTTCCAGTGCGAACCCGGCCTTGAGCCACTTGCTGGACTCCACCGCGATCCCCACGACCGTGCCGATGCTCTCCGGGTCCTCCTTGCGCATCAGCCGGTCGAGCTGGAGGAACGGCAGGGCGTTGGCGTTGTTGCCCGTCTGGTGCACGCAGTTCACCTCTCGGGCCGCGGGCAGGGCCAGGCGCTCGGTGATCCGGGGCGTCATCCGGCCCGACAGCTGCGGGGGCAGGACGTGGCCGACGTCCTCGGGGCGCCAGCCGGTGGTCTCCAGCAACTGCCACAGGATCTCCGCGGCCATCTCGGGTACCCGCTCCTCGATGGCCTTGTAATCCTCGGAGAACGGGGGTTCGCCGGAGTCGCGGTCGGCTTGGCCGAACCACCGCACGGTCTGACCGGCCGGTTTGCCCGCGCCGGTGAACTGGTTGAGGATCGCGCGTATGCGCAGGTCACCCGGCTCGGGGCGGCCGGTGAGCACAGCAGCGCCGGCACCGTCTCCGAAGAGCATGTAGTTGACGAGCTCGGAGGAGCCGATCTCACCGGGGGAACGGCCGGTGACACAGTGCTTGACGCAGGTCTCGCCGCCGATCACCAGGCCGGTGGTGTGCCCGGGCAGCGTCAGCAGGCGCTCGGCCAGGCTCAGCGCCTGCACGGCACCCGCGCAGCCCGACTGGACCTGGTAGGTGGGAATGTGCTCGACGCCGAGGCGGTCGGCGACGTGGTTGACCGTCGCCGGCATCAGCTCGTCGGGGGTGGCGGTGCCCATTACGACGAAGTCGAGGGCGCCGGGGGCCGTCTCGGCCGTGTCCAGGGCCTCCAGCGCCGCGTCGGTGGCCATGTCGGCCAGGCTCCGGTACACCTCGCCGGTCTTGAGGTCCATGGCCAGGTGGCGCTGCTCGGTGCCGACGAACCGGGAGATCCACTCCGGCGCGACGCCGAGGAACTCCCCCAGGGCGGTGTTGTCGATCGGCTCCCCGGGCAGCGAGGCCCCGGTGCCCGCGATCGCGGCGGCGTGCGGGGTCACGTCAGCCATGTATCGGTCCTCCAAAGGTCGAGGGTGCTGAAGTCCAGTCGGACGAGGCAGTCGACGAGCTCGGAAACCGTGGCGGCGCGGTCGGCGACGGCCTGGTGGGGCAGCGGAGCGAGGTGCGGCCAGCGCCGCTCGACGTCTGCCAGCAGCTCCCGCACTCCGGCGCTGTCGAGCCCCAGGTCGGCGAGGCGGGTGTGGGCCGCGACGGTGCCGGTGCGGCCGCGGGCGATCATCGTGTGCAGTTCGCGGCGGGAGACGCTGCCCACCCAGATCCGCGGCTCGCGGCGGGCCCCGGCGAAGGGGGAGTCGGTCGCGGCCACCTCAGCCCTCCTCGTTTCGCCGCGGCTCGCCGAGACGCTGGGCCATGTAGTCGGTGAGCGTGTTCAGGCTCGTCGCGCTGGCCAGGACGTCCTCCACCGGCAGCGGGGCCAGGTGCGGCCAGCGCTGCTCGACCTCGCTGAGGACGCGCGCCAGCACGATGGAGTCGAACCCCAGGTCCTCGAAGAGCCGGGCTCCGCGGTCGACCTCGGCGGCGGCGTATCCGCCGGCTTCGGCCACCAGCTCCACGATCTCGTCGGTGTGGGGAGCCGCATCCCGCACCGCCCCGGCGCCGGTTCCCGACGCCTTCGGCACCGGCACTTCGGCCGCACCGGTCGCGGGTTCCGCCGCAGCCGCGCCGGAACCGCCGCCCGGCGACCGAGGGGCGAGGGTCGGCCGGTATCGGGCCGCGGCGGGGAAGTGCCGCGACGTGTCGAAGACGTAGGGGTGCGGCCGCACCGTCCGGCGCCCGCCCGGCGCGTACAGCGGCTCGGGGTCGACAGCGGCGCCGTCGTTGTAGAGGGCGGCCAGCGCCCCCGCGAGTTCGTTCCCGTCGGCCCGGGGGCCGGGGCACGGGCTGAGCGCCTTGGCCTCCAGTCCGGGGCGGATGCGCTGGAACAAGGCGGTCAGCACCGGTCGGGGACCGGCCTCGACCAGGTGCGTGGGGGCGGCGGCCAGGGCGGCCTCGGCCGCTTCGGCGAAGCGGACGGTGCCGCGGATCTGGTCGCGCCAGTAGGCGCCGTCGAGCTTGTCCTCGTCGACCCGGCGCCCCAGCAGCGTGGAGTAGATCGGCACCGCGGGCCGGGCGGGGGCGACCTCGTCGGCGATACGGCCGAACTCCTCCAGCACCGGGTCCATGCGCGCCGAGTGGAAGGCGTGCGAGACCTTCAGCCACCGGTGGGCCACGCCGGCGGCCGCCAGGTCGGCGGCGTGGCGCTGCAAGGCGTCGGCGTCGCCGGAGAGGACTCCGGAGCGGGGCGCGTTGATCGCGGCGACGTCGACGCGCGGGTCGGACTCGGCGATGCCGCGCAGCAGGTCGGGGCCCGCCGAGACGTTGAGCATGGCGCCGCCTTCGGGCAGGGAGCCGATGAGGCGGGCGCGTGCGGCCACCAGCCGGCAGGCGTCTTCGAGGCTCAGCGCTTCGGCCACGCAGGCGGCCGCGTACTCGCCGACGCTGTGGCCGATCAGCCAGTCCGGGCGCACTCCGGTGCGGGTGAGGACGGTGGCCATGGCGTACTCGACGGCGAACAGCGCCGGCTGGGTCAACGAGGTGTGGTGCACGTCCTCGTCGGCTTCTGCCAGCGCGGCCCGCACGGACCGGCCGAGGTGGGGCTCCAGGCACGTGTCGACCTCGTCGAGCGCCTCCCGGTAGGGCGGACAGGCCCGGTAGAGCCGGTGGGTCATCGCGGGATACTGCGCCCCCTGCCCGGGGAACAGCAGCCCCACGCGGGGGCCCCGGGCCGAGCGCCGCCCGGTGGGCCGCTCGCCGCGGGCGGCGGCGCGCAGGGAGGCGGCCAGGATGTCGCGGTCGTCAGCGACCGCGGCGAAGCGGTGGCGCAGCCCGGCCTTGACGCGGTTGCTGGTCCAGGCGAGCCGGGCGGGATGCTCGCGGCTGCGCGACACCCAGTCGGCCAGGCCCTCCAGATTGCGGCGCAGCCCTTCGGCGGAGTCGGACGAGGCGGTGAAGACGCCGACGGAGCCGTCGGCGGGCCCCGCGCCGCGGCGGCCGCCGCGGCGCGGGGCCGGTGCCGCCTGCAACACCGCGTGGGCGTTGGTGCCCCCCAGGCCGAAGCTGCTGACCGCGGCGATCGCCCCGTCGGCGAGCCGCCTGGGTGCCCGCAGAAGGCGCAGTCCAGCGGCGTGCAGGTCAAGTTCGGGGTTTTCGGACTCGGAATAGCGGCTGGGCGGAGCGACGCGGCGGTTCAGCGCCAGCACGGCCTTGGCCACTCCGGCGAGTCCGGCCGCGCCCTCGCAGTGGCCGACGTTGCCCTTGACCGAGCCGAACGCGCTGGGGAGTCCGCGGGTGCCGTAGTGGGTGCCCAGCGCGCGCACCTCGATCATGTCGCCGAGCAGGGTGCCGGTGCCGTGCCCCTCGACGAGGTCCACCTCGGCGGGGGCGACGCCGGCTCTGTGGTAGGCCTCGGCCAGTACCCGTTCCTGGGCCCACCGGTTGGGCGCCGTCAGCCCGTTGCTGCGGCCGTCGTGGTTGACTGCGCTGCCCCGCACCACGGCGTAGACGGGAGCGCCCTCGGCCAGGGCGTCGTCGAGGCGGCGCAGTACGAGCACCGCCACGCCCTCGGAGCGGCCGATGCCGTCGGCGTCTGCGCTGAAGGGCTTGCAGCGCCCGTCCGGCGCGGAAAGGCCGGCCTGGGCGTAGAACAGGTGCGAGGTGGGGACCAGGATGATGTTCACGCCCGCCGCGATCGCGGTGTCGCACTCCCCTGTCCGCAGCGCGCCGCAGGCGGTGTGCAGCGCCACGAGCGAGGAGGAGCATGCGGTGTCGATCGCCTGGCTGGGGCCGGTGAAGTCGAACTGGTAGGAGAGCCGGTTGGCGGTCATGTAGTAGCCGTTGCCCGACGCCGCCTGAGCGGTGATGTTGGCGTAGTCGGTCAGGTGCAGCTGGGCCCATTCGTTGCCCATCACACCGACGTAGACGCCGGTGCGCGAGCCCGCCATCGCGGCCGGGTCGCGTCCGCTGTCCTCCAGGGCGCGCCACGTACTCTGCAGCAGCTGGCGCTGCTGGGGGTCGAGTTGGGCGGCCTCGGCCGGCGAGACGCCGAAGAAGGCGTTGTCGAAGGAGGAGACGTCGGCGAGGAATCCGCCGTCGGCGGTGTTCATCCGGGCCGCGCCGTCGTGTTCGCGGGTGAACTCGGCGGGGTCCCACCGGTCGGCCGGGACGGGGCCGATGCCGTCTCCCGAGGACAGCAGGAGGTCGAAGAAGGCGTCCTTGCCTTCGGCACCGGGAAACCGCAGGTCCATTCCGACGACGGCGATCGGGTCCCGGCCGCTCATCGGACGTCCTCGACCGCGGCTGCGGTCAGGTTCCCGTGCAGGAACCCGGCGATGGCGCGCGCGGTGGGGTAGTCCCAGGCCAGGGTCGGGTCGACTTCGAGGGAGTAGGCGTCCTCGATGTCGCCGGCGAGCGTGACCGCGTAGACGGAGTCCATCCCCATTTCGGCCAGCGGCGCACCGGGGTCGATGTCGTCTTCGGAGCATTGCAGGTAGAACGCGAGGCGGCCCAGAAGCCACAGCTCGATCTCGGACTGTTCGGGCAGGCCCGATCCAGCGGTCATAGTCCAGTCCCTTTCCTCGGCTTCGGATCGCGGCGGGTCACCACAGCAGCGGGCTGCGCTCGGTGGTGAAGCTCCGGGAGTCGGCGAATCGGTCGGCGAGTTCGGTGAAGAACGCTTCGCGCTCCTCAGCGGCGGCCCCCGCCGGCGCCGCCTCGGTGACGGGGCGGGCCGCGGCGGCGGTTCGCGCCATCAGGCCGGCACAGGCGCGCACGGCGCGGTCCGCCTGTGGATCGCCGACCCACAGCGGGGCGTCGGCGAGGGCGGAGAGTGCACCGCCGACCGGCGCCTGTGCGTCGGTGGTCTGCAGACGCCGGAGCAGCAGGCGGCCGACGGAGGGGTCGCGTCCGGGGTCCAGGGCGTCCACCTCGGCGTAGATGCGGGCGAAGGCGGCGTGGCGTCCTTCGTGCAGGTAGGAGCGCGCGCCCAAGACGACGCCGAGGTCCTCCACGGCCGGGCGCAGCACGGTGGAGACCGCCGTCTGCGCGGCGTCGGTCAGGGCGGCCGCATCGGCGCAGGCGGTCGGGGCTGCGTTCCCCTCGGGGCGGGCGCGGGCGGCCGCGGCGACCAGGGCGTCGGCGCGCAGCAGGCGGGCGAAGGCGTCGGCCAGGGCCGCGCGCGCGTGCGGCAGGTCGGTGACCGTGCCATGGTAGAGGCGCCGGTCACGCGCGAAGTCGAGGGTCAGGCGCAGGGCTGTGTCCATGGCCGCCATCGCCATAGCGGCGCGCACCAGACCCGCGGGATGCCCCGGTCCCGTCCGAGGCGGTTCTTGGGGTGCCGGCCGCTCGGAGCGCAGTTCCCGGGCCGCCTGCAGCCGGCTCTCGCGGGGTGCCGCCTCGTCCCACAACAGGGGCGCTCGGGCGAGGGCGGGGCCGGCGAAGGCCCGGCCGGTGGCGGGGTCGCGGCGGTAGACGGGCCGCAGCCGCGCTATCAGCTCCGCGACTCCGCAGAACCCGCCTCCCAGGTCAGGGGGCACGAACAGCGCGACGCGCTCGGCGGGGTCGAGGACGGTCTCCCAGCCCTGGGCCGGCGAGCCGGGCCCGGCGGCGGCGATCGCCGGGAAACCCAACGGGTTGGCGGGGTCGTGCGGGGCGCCCAGCAGGCGCTCCATGCGCTCCACGCGCGTCGCCTCTGCGCGGGGCGCCGCGGCGGCCGCGCCGGTCGTCGGTGCGTTCACTCGTCCTCCACTCGGCACTCCAGCAGGGAGAAGAGCCGTCCGCCGGCGAACTGCTCCCACATCGCGCCCGCGAGGGCGTCTCCGGCCGCGGGGTCCTCCGGCACCGGGTCGCCCAGGCGCTCCAGGACCCGCGCCAGCGCGGCGCGCGCCCACAGCGCGTCGGCCCACAGCGCCTCGGCGCGGTCGACGCTGTCGGCGCCGGCCGTGCCGGTGCCGTCGGAGTTGTCCAGCCACAGCCACAGGCACGCGGCTCCGGCGAAGCACAGGGCGTAGCGGCGGGCCAGGTCGAAGGCCTCGGGCGGGGCGTGCAGGGCCACCGGGCGGTAGGCGGCCAGCTCGACGCGCACCCGCTCGTGCGCCCGCCCCAGGCGCCGCGCGGCCTCGGCCACCGCGCCGGCGCCCGGCCGGGCTCCCTCGGCGGTGACGGCGCCGACCCGCTCCACCAGGGTCGGCAGGGCCTGCACCACGCTGCTGCCGTGCAGCGCCGCCAGGCTCATCCGCTCGGGCGCGATGGGCGGGGCCGGTGTGCTCAGGGCGAAGACGTCCCCGGCGTCGGGGCTCACCCGCTGCTTGGTCTCGGCGCGTGCCAGTGTGGGGAACTGGTTGATCACGGCGTGCTGGTTGATCACGCTGTTGCCGTCGAACAGGCCGACGATGCGGTTGTCGCGCCGGGTCTTGGCGAAGGCGCGGGCGGTGTCCTCGGGCGGCGCGCACCAGTCCACGACCGGGGCCAGCCGGGCGACAGCGGTATCGGCGGTGTGCGGGACGAGGAACTTGGCCACCGCGGAGGTGATGCTGGACTCGCCGGGCAGCACGGTGACGGCGCGTGCCGCGGCGATGGACACCGCTTCGCCGAGGAGGTGGTCGGCGTAGGCGCGGGCCAGGGCCAGGCGCAACCCCGCCTCGTGGGGCGGGCCCGGCGCGCGGCCGCTCCCGCGGATCGCGTGCGCGGCCAACCGCAGGGCGCTGTCGCCCGCGCCCAGGGACAGCGCCGTGCACAGCGTGCGGGTCAGCTGCAGGCCCTTGAGCACGGTTTCGACACCCCGGTCGGGCGACCCGATGACCGCGGTCCGCGGGAGGCGGGCCCGGTGGAAGGCGATTCCGCTGATGTCGGCGCCGCGGATCCCGTAGGTGGGCACCTTGGGCAGGCACCGGTACTCCCCGGCGCCCAACTCGGCCTTGTCCACGAGGAACGCGCCGAACCCGCGCGGGCCCGCCTCAGGCGCGGTGCGCGCCAACACGCATGCCAGACCGCTGTCGGTGGCGCCGTTGATCAGCCATTTCTCACCGTCGAGGACGTAGCCGGAGCCTTCGGCGGTGGCGGACAGCTCGCCGCTGAGCAGGTCGCTGCCGTGGGCCCGCTCGGTCAGTCCCCAGCAGATCCGCTCGCCGGCCGCCAGCCGCTTCGCCAGGTCGCGCGCCTGCTCGGGCCGGCCGTCCAGCCACACCGACACCGCGCCGAGGAAGGTGCGTCCGTGGCCGATCGCCAGGGTCAGATCGCGCCTGGCCACGGCCCGCATCATGTGGGTCGCCCGGTCGATGCCCTCAAGGCGGCCGCCGTGAGCGGCGGGCACCGCGTAGTCGGCCAGCCCCCATTCCTCAAGCCGCTCCGAGGCCTGCCACGGGTAGGCACCGCGGTCGTCGTGGTCGCAGGCGGCCCTGTAGGAGAGCGGCGAGCCGGGAGCCTGGGCGGGCCCCATGCGGGCCTCCAGCTCCTCGGCCAGGGCCAGCGGCGGGTAGCGCATCTCAGGCCTCCGCCGGCGCGGTCCGGGCGAGGGGTTCGGCGGCCGCCGGCGGCCAGGCGTGCAGCACGCTCAAGCCGCCGCTGCCGTGCAGCGAGCGGGTGTCGCCGCGCCGCACCTTGCCGCTGGTCGTCCGCGGCACCTGGGAGAAGGGCACCAGCACCACGTGAGCGGGCGTGAGGCGGTGAAACCGGGCCAGCGCCGAGCGGATGTCGCGCGAGGCCTCCTCCAGCGACATCTCGCCCAGGGCCGCCGCGCGCACTTCCTGGACCACGACGACGTCGTCGCCGTGCGGGCCGGTGCCGAAGACCGCGCACGTGCCGCAGGCACGCTCGGGCAGCGCCCGGCGGACGTCGGCCTCCAGGTCCTGCGGGTAGAGGTTGCGGCCGTTCTGGATGACGACCTCCTTGGCCCGCCCGGTGATGAAGAGTTCCCCGGCATGCAGGAAACCGAGATCGCCGGTGCGCAGGAACGGACCCTCCCCACCGGTGGTGTAGGCCTCGAACGTCTCGGCCGTGGCGCTGCGTCGGCCGCTGTAGCCTGCCGCGACGCTCGCGCCGCGCACCCATACTTCGCCGACGGCGCCCTCCGGTCGCGGGTCGGCGGAACCGCCGCCGACGACACGCACGTCCAGGGAGACCGCCGTGCCGCAGCCCACGAGCCTGCGGGCCTGCCGCGGCTCCTGCGGCGGGCGGAACTCGTGGCGTTCCAGGGCCGCGGGATCGACGTCCAGGACCGTGGGCGGATCCTCCGGCGGCGAGCAGGTGACCAGCAGGGTGGTCTCGGCCATGCCGTAGCAGGGGGTGAAGGTTTCGGGGCGGAACCCCGCACGGCCGAATCGCTCGGTGAAGCCTTCGACGACCTCGGCGCTGACGAACTCGGCGCCGTTGAGCGCCACGCGCCAGCTGCTGAGGTCAAGGCCGTCGAGGTCGTTCTCGCCCACGCGCCGCAGGCACAGCTCATAGCCGAAGTTGGGGGCCACAGTGTGGGTTGCGCGGTGGCGGGTGATCAGCTCCAGCCACCGGCGCGGGCGCTTGAGGAAGGCCATGGGGTCCAGCACCACGCAGGGCGTGCCGTAGTGGAAGGGCGTCAGCAGCAGCCCCACCAGGCCCATGTCGTGGTAGTAGGGCAGCCACCCCACCCCTACGGAGTCCGGGCTGACGCCGGTGCGCTCGACGATGTCGCGGTGGTTGTGCAGGAGGTTGGCCTGGGTGATGCGCACCCCCTTGGGCTCGCTTGTCGATCCCGAGGTGTACTGCAGCAGGGCCGTGTCCTCGGGCCGGACTTCGGGCAAAGGTGCGGCCGCCGGTGCGGTTTGGAGCCCGGTGTCGGTGGCCAGGCACTCCACGCCTGCGGGCAGGCGGCCGCCCTCCAGCCGGGAGCGGAAGAAGTCGGCATCGGCGCCGCCGGTGAGCACGGCGCCCAGAGCCGGCGCGTCGTCGGCGATCCGGGTGATGCGCTCCAGGCTGTCCGGCGAGCGGTCCGGAAGGGGCGTGGGGACCGCGACGGCGCCCGCAAAGAGGCAGCCGATGAAGGCGGGCAGGAACTCCTGGGCGCCGGGATAGCTGAGGAGTACCGATCTTCCGGTGAGGCCGCGTTCCAGCAGCAGGTGCGCGATCGCGCGCGCTTTGCGGTCCAGCGCCGCGTAGCCGACGACGGTGTCGTCGCCCCCGTCCCGGTCCCGGCCCGCGAAGACGAATCTCCCCGTATCGCCGAAGACCGCCAGGCGGTCTTGTAGAAGTGCCGAGAAAGTCAGCTCTCCAGCCACCGAAATCCCTTTCGCCGGGGCCCGCCGCCGCGGTGGCTACCAGGATGTGCCACCACGTCCTCCGAATCCGTCGCCAACAATGGCAGCGGATCCTGTATAAAGGCTTTCCCGTGCCCCCCGGGCGGACTGAAGCCGACCTAAATTCGCAGGTCATAGCCAGGCCGCACCCGGAACCGGTGTCTTCCACGGAAACGGAGAACACCCGGAACGGAAAATCCAAGAGTGCAGCCATATCCGACCTTAAGCGCGTCCGCACGAACCCGCCGGCGGCGTCGACTTCTCCCCTTGCTCCGTGCAGACTGAGCCTATGGACGTGGCTGGGATTCAGAATCCGCTGTCCGGGTTCAACGACTTCGTGCTGGGCCTGGACGCGGCCTACGGCTACCTGTGCGTGGGCCTGATGACATTCGCGGAGTCGGCGGTACTCGTCGGATTCCTGCTACCGGGCGAAGTCTCCGTCGTTCTCGGCGGAGTTCTGGCGCAGATCGGACCGGGCAGCCTGCCGTTGATGATCGCCGCCGCGTTCACCGGATCGTTCACCGGTGACACTTTCGGTTTCCTTCTCGGCCGGGCCGTCGGCGACAGGGTGCTGCGGAGCACATTCGCGCAGCGGCGCGCGGAACGGATCGAGGCGGCGCGGAAATTCATGGACGACAAGGGCGTCTGGGCGATATTCCTGCTCCGCTGGACGGCGTTCTTCCGCTCCGCGGTGCCGCTGCTCGCGGGAATGTCGCGGATCAGCCTCGCGCGGTTCCTCCTCTACAACGCCGCCGGCGCGCTCGTCTGGGCGGCGGTCCTGGCCACCGCCGGATATCTGGCGGGACTGTCCTACGCATACGTCACCGACTGGATCACGCTCCTTCCACTGGCCGTCGTCGCGGTGATGATCGCGGTCGTCTGCCTCCGGCTGCGCGCATCGCGCGCCAAGCGCCGCGCCGAGCCGCCCGCACCCGCCCGGCAACCGAACTGACAGAGGGAGACCGACCGTGCCGGAAACGACGATCGTCTTGGGGACGGGACGCTGCGGTTCCACGATGCTCTCGCGCATCATGGTCCGCCATCCCGAGGTCCTCAGCCTCAGCGAACTGTTCCGCTCGCTGGTTCCCGACGCGTTCCCGCAGGCCCCGCTGACCGGCGCGGAGTTCTGGGAGATCCTCAGCACCCCGCGCCCCAAACCCAACCTCCTGGTGCGCAACGGCATCCCCTCGCCGGAGTTCGGCTACCCGCTCGGGCGGGGAGCCTTCACCGCCGAGACGGGGATCCCCGCGATCTCCTTCATCTGCCTGCCGCACTTGAGCGGCGACCCCGACAGCCTCCACGACGAGGTCCGCGACCTCGTCAGCGTCTGGCCGCGGCGTCCGATCGCCGAGCATTACCGCGCCCTGTTCTCCTCCCTCGCCCGCATGTGGGAGCGCACCGCGGTCTTCGAGCGGTCGGGCGCCTCGCTGATGCTGGCCGACGAGCTCGTCTCCTCCTTCCCCGAGGCCAGGTTCGTCCACCTCTACCGCGACGGCGTGGACTGCGCCCTGTCGATGAGCCGCCACCCCTCCTTCCGGCTCGTGTTCCGTTCCCTGGAGATGCAAGGCGTCCTCGGGCACGACCCCTTCGACGCGCCCGAGCCCGGCGACGCCGAGCGGTTGCCGGAGCACCTGCGCCGCTACCTGCCCGAGGAGTTCGACGCCCGAGCGCTGATGGAGGAGCCCATCCCCGCGGCCGCCTTCGCCATGGCGTGGTCGTCGATGATCGAGAACGCGGTCCCCTCCCTGAGCGCGCTTCCCTCCGACCGGCTGCTGCACGTGCGCTACGAGGACGTGCTGAGCGATCCGGCCCCCGAACTCGCCCGCATAGCACGGTTCACCGGAGTGGCCGCCGAGCCGCTGTGGCTGGAGGGCGCGACCGCCCTCATCCAGCGCCGCGCGACCGCATCGGAAGCCCTGGACGGGGCCGAACGGCGGGAACTGGAACAGGCCTGCGAACCGGGGCGCCGCGCCTTGCAGCGGATCGGTTTCCCCGCCGGCACCCGCGCCGGCGCGGGTGCGGCGCGCACCGCGCCCGATGCGGCCGGCGGATAGCCGCGGGCGGCTGAGGCGACCCCCGATCACCGGTGCCGCAGGCCGGGGGTAGCGTCGGCACCGGGCCGCGCGCATCGCGGCGCAGCGCAGCTGGAACGCGCTGCGCTGCCGGGACGGCGCTGCGACCGCGCCGCTTGCCGCCCGCCTCCCCCGCGGGACTCCGCCCGATCGAGCACGGGCGCGCTCGGCGCGGCCGGGCGTCGGCGAAAGCGCGTCCTGTTCGCACCGGGGTCGGATGTGGTGAGGAGAGGCGCTCGACGATGAGTGAGCGGCACAGCGGAGCCCTGCGCGGCAGGCTCCTTGCGACGGGGCTCGCGGCCGCAGCCGCGGCGGCCCTGGCCGGATGCGGCGGCACCGGCCAGTCGCAGGAGCCCCAGCAGCGCGAGGGCCCTTTCATGGAGGTCTCGGCGAGCGCGATGCCCGCGCCGCCCTTCGAGTTCTCCACGGCCCGGGGGAAGCCGTGGGCCTTCGGCGACGTCGCCGACGACAAGCTGACGCTGCTGTACTTCGGATACACCAGCTGCCCGGACGTATGCCCGACCACCATGGCCGACGTGGCCGCCGCGCTTCAGGGCACCGGCGCCGCAGCGGACGACTTCGACGTGGTCATGGTCAGCACCGACCCCGAGCGCGACACCGCCGAGCAGCTGCGCGGCTGGCTCGACTCGTTCGACCCGGAGTTCACCGGCGTGCGCGGGCCGATCGACGACGTCGTCACGGCGGCAGAGGCCTACGGCATCCCGATCGAGAAGTCCAAGAAGACCGAAGGCGACTACCAGGTCAGCCACGGCGAGCGGGTGGCCGTGCTCGACGGCGACGGCGCCGCCGTGGGCTTCTTCGACGAGGGGACCGCGCCGGAGGAGATGGGCGGGGTGCTCGCGCAGCTCGCCGAGGAGCGGCTGTGAGTCCGGCGGCCGCGCGCCGCGGGTTCGCGCTCGGCGCCGCCGCGCTGGCCGTCGCCGCCCTGGCCGGGTGCGGCGGCGGCTCGGGTGGCGCGGCTGCACCGTCCGCGACCGCCGCGACCGCCGACGGTGCAGCCGCCGGCCGCGACAAGGGCAGCGCCTCCAGCGGCGACATCAGCGTCGTCGGCGCATGGGTGCCCGAACCTGCCCGGCCCGACGTGGGCGCCGCCTACATGACCGTCCGCAACAGCGGCGAGGAGGACGACGCGCTGGTCGCGGCCTCCAGCAGCGTCTCCTCCGAGACCGGCATCCACATCACCGAGGCCTCCGACAGCGGTGCCCAGGTGATGAAGGAGGCCGACGAGGTGCCGGTGCCCGCCGGCGGCAGCGCGCGCCTGGAGTCCGGCGGCTACCACCTGATGCTCATGGACATCCCCGAGGCGCCGACCGCGGGCGAGGCCGTGGAGCTGACCCTGGAATTCGGCAGCGGCACCGAGGTCGAGGTCCGGGCCCCGGTTCTGAAGCGAAACGACACCCGCTGATCCTGGGCCACCGCCCCTCCCCGCATCGGGCGGTGCGGGGAGGGGCCGGCGCGGAGTGCGGCGGGAACGAGGAGTATGCACGAGCGATGACCCACGGCAGGCCGGGGCCCGACGACGGCCCGCAGCAACAGCGATTCGGCGGCGGCGTGTCGCGGCGCGGGCTGCTGGCCCGGGTGGGCGCAGCGGCGCTCATCGGTGCGGGCACCGGCCTCGGGGCGGGCGAGGCGCTGTCGCCGCCCACCGACACCGCCGCCGACACCGCCGCGCCGCCGCGGCTGCGGATGGCCGGCGCGCACGCGCCGCGGGGCGGGCCCGACCGGTTGCAGCCCGGGATCACCGGCCCCCCGCCGGCCTTCGCTCACGTCGTCGCGCTGGACCTTGCCGGATCCGGTTCAGGCGGAGGAGGCGGCGACTCGGCCGAGGGTGCCCGCGAGCGGGCGGCGGCCGTGCTGCGGGAGTGGTCGGCGGCCGCCGACCGGCTGCACCGGGAGGGGCCCGCCGCCGTCGTGCCCGGCGCCGCTTCGGCCGATCTGCTGCCCGCCTCACTGGGGGTCACCGTCGGCGTGGGGGCTTCGCTGCTGGAAGCGGTCGGCCGCCGCGACGCGCGCCCCGAGGCGATGGCCGACCTGCCGGAGTTCGCCACCGATGCGCTGCGCGAGCAGTGGTGCGGCGGGGACCTGCTGGTGCAGGTCGGCGCGGAGGATCCCATGGTCGCGGCCGCGGCCGTGCAGCACCTGCTCGCCCGGGCGCGCGAGCATACGCGTGTGCGCTGGTCGGTGCGGGGATTCCGGCGCACCTCGGCGGCGGCCGAGGATCCCGCGGCCACGCCGCGCAACCTGATGGGCCAGATCGACGGCACGAACAACCCGGCGGCGGGCTCCTCGCTGCTGGCGCGCACCGTGCAGGCGCGGCCGGGCGCCGGGCCGGACTGGATGGCGGGCGGCAGCTACGTGGTCGTCCGACGCATCCGGATGCTGCTGGAGGACTGGTTCGACACCGGTGTGGACCACCGGGAGCGCGTGATCGGACGCGACCTGGCCACCGGGGCCCCGCTCGGCCGGCACGGCCCTGATGCCGAGGTCGACCTGGGCGCCACGGGCGCCGACGGCCGCCCGGCCGTTCCCGACCACGCCCACATCCGCCTGGCCGGTCCGCAGAACAACCTCGGCGCCCGCATGCTGCGCCGCGGCTACAGCTTCGACGAGGGCTGGCGCGGCGACGGCACCCGTGATGCGGGGCTTCTGTTCATGGCCTGGCAGGCCGACCCGGCCCGGGGCTTCGTGCCGGTCCAGCAGAACCTCGCCGACAGCGGCGACGCGCTCAACGAGTACACCCGCCACGAGGGCAGTGCTCTGTTCGCCGTCCCTCGGGCCGCGTCCGAGGGGGACTACATCGGCCGGGCACTGCTGGAGGGTTAGGGCGGCCGGTGGCGGCGGCCGGGTTGCCCGTGCGGGTCGGCTAGGCGCGCTCCTTGATCGGAAGGAGCTTTCCGTAGGTGACGCATCGCCACAGCCACTCCAGCGGGCCGTAGGCGAACGCCCGCAGCCACAGCGCGCTCCACACCGCCTGCAGCAGGAGAATGCCCGCACCCAGCGCCGCCGCCTGCGCCCACAGCGAGGAGCCGTGCAGTCCCATCGCGAGTCCGATCGGGACGAACAGCAGCGCCGCGGTGACGTAGTTGGTCAGCGCCATCCGCCCCATCGGTCCAAGGACCGCGTCCAGCGGCCGCGCGGCCGGGGTGCGCATCAGCAGCAGGAACAGTCCTACGTAGCAGGCAGCCATCGACACCGACAGCAGCAGCCCGATTCGGGGCTGGGCCGGTGCGGGCAGTTCCAGTGCGACCAGGCCCACGGACGCGGCGGCCGCGGCGGCGGCCGCCGCCGCCAGTACGGCCGACTGCGCCGCGCGCCGGTGCAGGGTCTGAGCGACGCGCAGCTCCGCCAGTGCGAACCCGAGCGCGAACAGCCCCGGAAGCAGCCCGAAGCCGCCCACGCCGGCGAGGACGCCAACCGTCGTCAGTACCAGGCCGGCGGCCACGACACCGCGCCGGGGCAGGTAGCTCACCGGCAGCAGGACGAGGAAACCCGCCACGGCGAAGGGCAGCAGCACCTCACCGGGCTGGATCAGGTGCAGGAGCCCGCCCAGCACCGCCAGCGCGGTGAAGCGGCGCACGAGCAGCAGCCGCGGTTTGTCCCAGCGGCGCTCGGCCGAGCGCAGGAAGATGCCGAAGCCCAGGCCGAAGAGGAGGTAGAAGATCGGGTAGAAGCGTCCGAACACGAAGAACCGGAGCTCGAAGGGCATCTGCCCGGCGTGGGCGTACATCTCCATGGTCTGCGGGATGTTGATGAACACGATCCCGCACAGCGCGAAGCCCCGCAGGGCGTCCAGGGCGGTGATGCGGTCGGGGCTGCGGGGCGTGAGCGGCTCGGCGGTCCCGGCCTCTGCTGTGTCGCGTCGCATGCCCGCAGTCTTGCGCACACCTACCGCAGCACCGACCTCGGCCTCCCCGCACACGCTGACAGGGGCCGCAACACGATCGGCGCCGTCCCCCGGTCGCGCGGCCGGACGCCGAACGCCAGAAGCTCCTCAGCCGCCACCGTGTCCCAACCGCTGCTCCCACCCGACCCGCCGCCCGCAGACGGCCCGGCCGCTCAGCCGACGGACCCGTTCCACCGGCCGCCCGGGCTCGACCCGTGCGAGCCCAACGCCTACGGCTTCGACGCCGACGCCGCCTGCGTGCAAAGCACGGGCGCTGAACCGCAGGAGCGGAGCCCGTACCCGCCGGGGCGGTCAGCCGCCGATTCTGGGGAAGGGCTCGGTGGAGAAGACGATCTCGACGGGGACCTCGAAGTACTTCGCGATGCGCAGCGCCAGGTGCAGGCTGGGGTTGTACTCGCCGCGCTCCAGGTAGCCCACGGTCTGATAGTGCACTCCCAGCGCCTGGGCGAGCTGGCGGCGGGATACGCCGCGTTCGGCGCGCAGCACCGCGATCCGGTTGTGGATGCGCTCGGCGTCGGCTGCCGCACCGCCGCGGGTGCCGCCCTTGTGCCCGGTGCCGGAGCCGTCGGCGGCCTCGGCGGGACCGTCCTCTCCCGCCGACGCCGTCCGCTCGTCCTCGTGCCGTGCCTTAGCCACGCTGCATCGCCCTCCGGCGGCCGGCCTCGACCCGGGCTCCGGACTCGCGCCGGGCCATGCGCCGCAGGATGGGCACCGCCACCAGGAAGCCGACGACGGCCCACGCGGTGAGCACCAGGGCTGCCTGGTCCAGGCGCCAGGATTCGGTGATCTCCACGGCCAGCAACGTATCGGGCAGGAACGCCGAACGCATGCCCAGCCCGATCCAGTACAGGGGCAGAGCCTGGGCGATCCACTGCATCCATTCGGGCAGGGCGCCGGCTTGATAGAAGATGCCGGACACGCCCATCACCGCCATGAACGGCAGGACCAGCACGGCCATCACCGCGCGCGGGCTGGAGATGAGCGAGCCCGCGATCGCGCCCAGCGGCGCTGTCGCGAGGAGCCCCAGGACCAGCACCCAGGCGACCGTCGCCCAGTCGGCCGGACCTCCCGGGTCGAAACCGTCGAGCAGCAGCGTGGCCGCGACGATCAGCACGGCGACGACCGAGGCGGTGACGAGTGCGATGTGCACGGCCTTGCCGATGAGGTAGCCGATCATCCCATCGGGCACCGCCTTGGCCCGCAGCAGGGTCCCGTCCTCGCGGTCGGTGGCCAGGGTGGAGGCGACGGTCAACAGCCCGCTCATGCACACGGTGAGGCCCATCAGTCCCGGCATCCACATGTTGGCGATGGGCACGTCGGTGCCGTCGATGTCCTGGCCGCTCATGATCAGCGAGACGACGATGAAGACGGTGATCGTGCCGAAGTGGGCGAAGAGATCGCCTTTGCTGGAGAGCGTGTGGCGGTACTCGATCAGGCCCCGGCTGAAGCCGGCGCGCAGGGCGGTCATGGACGGGGCGTTCATCGGATCTCCTCGGCGAAGGCGGACGCGGCCTCGTGGGCGCCGCCCGCCTCGTAGCGGTTCACCAGGCTGATGTAGGCGTCTTCGAGGCCGGCGCGGCGCACCTCCAGGTCGGCGACCTCGTCGCCGTAGTCGGCGAACAGCCCGCGCAGGAAGGCGGTGGCGTCGGGCGTGGAGTGCACGAACCGCTGCCCGCCGCGGGTCCACTTGACCTCGGCGTCGGCGGACACCCGCCCGGCCAGCTGCTCGGCGCTGCCTTCGGCCGCCACACGGCCGCCGGCGAGGATGAGGATGCGATCGGCGAGCTTCTCCGCCTCGTCGAGGTCGTGGGTGGTCAGCAGGATCGCGGTGTTCTCGTCGGCCAGGCCGTGCACGAGGTCGTGGAAGCCGCGGCGCGCCTCGGGGTCGAAGCCGGCCGTGGGCTCGTCCAGAAACAGCACCTCGGGCCTGCCGACGATGCCGATGGCGACGTCGAGCCGGCGCCGCTGCCCGCCGGAGAGGGTGTTGATCCTGCGGCGGGCGTAGTCGCTCAGCCCCACGGTCTCCAGCAGTTCGGGCACGGCCCGCGGCTTGGGCCGCCCCGGTTCGGCGTAGGGGGCGTAGAAGCCGGCGAGGTGGGACAGCAACTCCTCGACGCGCCAGCGGCCGTGGTCGCGCCAGGACTGCATGACCACGCCCAGCCGCGCCCGCCAGCGCTCGTCGGCCGTGGCGGGGTCGGCGCCCAGCACGCGGACGTCGCCGGCCGAGCGTGCCCGGAACCCCTCGAGGATCTCCACGGTGGTGGTCTTGCCGGCGCCGTTGGGCCCCAGCAGCACCACGACCTCGCCGGAGCGGACGTGCAGGTCGACCCCGGCGAGCACCTCGCTGTCGCCGTAGCGCATCCGCAGCCCCGAGACCTCGACGGCGGCGCCGGGCCCGTCGGCGCCGCCGTGCGCGGCCGGCGCGTGCGTGTCCTCCTCCACCAATGCCATAACCTTCCTACCTTCCGTATTGCGGACACTATTTTTTATAGCACTCCTACTACATTCTTGCCAACACGTACGAGAACGCGCAGACCACGGGGGTGCGACCCCGCGGAGGCCGCTGGCCACAACCGGCACCGAGCCTTGTCCGCCCGGCGCCGGCTCGGCCATCATCACCGCAGGTAACCACCCGCACGCCGCCACAGCCGCAGGGAGCCGCATGGACCTCGCCGCGCTCGACGCCTTCCAGCGCGACCCGTATCCCCACTACGCGCGGGCGCGCCGCGAACCGGGGCTCGTATTCTCCGCGGAGCTGGACGCGTGGCTGGTGACGCGCTACTCCGACGTCCGCGAAGCGCTGTCCCGCCCTGAGGACCTGTCCTCGGCCGGAGCCCTGCGGCCCGACGCGACCCCGGTGCCCCGAGCCCGGGCGGAGATGGCCAAGGGCGTGGGCGGGGGCGGCGTCGTCCTGTCCTCCGACGGCGAGGCCCACCACCGCTACCGCGCGCCCCACACCCGCGGCCTCTCGGCGGCCCGCGTCGCGTCGGTGCAGGACTTCATCGGCGAGCGCACGGCGCGCATCGTCGACGGCCTGGCCGCCGAGGACGGTGCCGACCTGGTGGAGAACCTGGCGCGGCGGCTTCCCGGGGAGGTGATCGGGCGTCTGCTGGGGCTGGAGGCCCAGGACGTGCCGGCGGTGGTACGCGGCGGCTACCGTGCCACCGAACTGGCGTTTCGCCCGATGGAGGCCGAGGACCAGGTCGCGGCCGCGCGGGAGATCGCGCGGCTTCAGCACCGGATGGACGACTACGTGCGCAGCCGCCACGCCGAGCCGCGCGACGACCTGATCACCGAGTTCGTGAGTGCGCTGGCCCCCGCCGGCGCCCGGGAGCTCACCCGCGAGCAGCGCGGCGAGTGCGTCTCCTCGCTGCAGAACCTGCTGCTGGCCGGACACCTGACCACCAGCGCGCTGATGGCCTCGATGCTGCTGCACCTGCTGCGCCACCGCGAGCAGTGGGAGGCGCTGTGCGCGCGCCCCGAGCTGATCCCCGACGCCGTGGAGGAGTGCGCCCGGTTCGACTCCCCCATCCAGGGCTTCCGCCGCCGGGCCGCCGCCGACACCTCCCTGGGCGGCACGCGGCTGCCGCAAGGCGCCGTCGTGTTCGTCTCCTTCGGCGCCGCCAACCGCGCCCCCGCGCGGTTCGCCCGGCCCGATCGCCTCGACGTCACCCGCCGCCCACGGGGCCACCTCGGGTTCGGGCACGGGGTGCACGCCTGCCCGGGGGCGCGCCTGGCCCGTGCACAGCTGACGACGGTGCTGCACGAACTGACACGGCGCCTGCCGGGCGCCCGCCTGGCCCCGGAGGCCCGCGTGCGCATGCTGCCCACCATGATCCACCGCTCCCCCGAGCGCCTGGACGTGCGGTGGTGAGCGGCGCGGCACCGCGGCGGCAGGTCGGCCCGCGCGCCGGCGCCGGTTACCGGCGCCCATGCCGGCCACACCGGCGGCGGCGTGCGGGGCGCCGTCCGCGACCGGCGGGCGCACCGGGGCTCGGGGACCGTCGGGTCAGGCGGGCGGCGGAGCGTTCTCGTAGCGTATGCGGGCGCGCTCCTTCGCGCGGGCGGCGTCCTGCTCGCGCGAACGCGGCGGCGCCGAGGTGACCAGGGAGTCCAGCAACTCGCCGGTCGCGGCGGCCACCGCCTCGACCGCGCGGTCGAAGGCCTCGCTGTTGGCTGCCGAGGGATGCGTGCTGCCGCTGACCTTCCGGACGTACTGCAGGGCGGCCTCGCGGATCTCGGCCTCGGTGGTGGGCGGTTCGTAGTTGTGCAGGCGGCGGATGTTTCGGCACATGGCTCTACGCTACGCCGCACCGCCGACATCCTGCGCGTGGGCGTTCCCGCCGATCAGGCCGCCTGAGCGGTCACCTTCTCGGCCAGCTCCCGCTGGCGGGCGACACGCACCAGCCCGCCGCAGAAGGCGGCCAGGTCGTCGCCGTCGACCAGCGCGGCCAGCTTGTCCCGGGAGGCCGGCAGGCCCACCCGGTCGGCGCCCTTGCGGGCGAGCTTGTCCACGTAGGGCCGCAGCCACGGCCAGACCTCTTGGACCTCGCGGCAGAAGATGTCGGCTCCGGTGGGCCCCACGCCCGTGAACTCCTGCAGGGCCTTGGTCAGGGCGGTGCGTTTGCCCTCGGCCTCCTCGGCGAGCCGGCGCAGGTCTCCCCCGTAGCGCTCGCGGGCGAACTCGGCACACTCGCCCAGCCTGGTCGCGGTGCTCTCGTCGTAGCGGACGTAGTGTCCGCGCCCCAGCGCGTCCACGCGCTGCTGCCAGGTCAGCTCCGCCATCCCCTGGGGCGTGGTGCCGCCGGCCTCGTTCAGCTCGCGCGCGGCGGCGACGGCGATGTCGGCGGAGATGCGTGTCGAGACCAGGTTGACCAGGACCAGCAGCTGCCACAGCGGCGCGGGCCGGTCGGCCAGACCGATGCCCGCCTCCCGGGCCATCGTTCCCCCGACCTCGCTGAGCACCTGCTGGGCGATGTCCTTCTCGCGTTCGGCGGCCATGGCGGCCTCCTCCCTGACTGCTGTGCTGTGCGTCCTGCCGAGCGCGGACCGCGCCGGGCCCGCGGGCCGGGCGGTCCCGCGTGCTAGTCCCCCACGGTGAAGCGCTCGTTGCGGTGGCGCGGCGACTCGATCTCGTCGACCAGCGCCACCGCGTAGTCCTCGGCGCTGATGCGGCTGTTTCCCCGGCCGTCGGCGACGAGCCGGTCGGTGTCGGTGCGGTAGCCGCCGGTGCGCTCGCCCGGCTCGATCACCGCCGGCGGGCTGAGGTTGGTCCAGTCGAGGTCGGTGACGCCGCGCAGGAACTCCAGCGCGTCGCCGTGGGCGTGCATGGTCTCGAGGACGTCCTCGGGCAGCCCGGGGGTGTCCCACACCTGCTTGCCCGGGACCGTCTCCAGGCTTCCGGCGCCGCCGACCATGATGAAGCGGGGCGGCTCCCGAAGGTCGCGCAGCGCCGCCACGATCGTGCGGGCCGAGGGCTCGACGAGTCTGCGGTGGCCGCTGCCGTCGCCGCCGCCGACCGCGCTGACCAGTACGTCCCGGCCGCGTGCGGCGGCGGTGACGGCGCTGGGGTCGAGCACGTCGGCGTCGGCCACCCGCAGCCGCTCGTCTTCGTGGGGCAGCCGCGTGCGGTCGCGGGCCAGAGCGGTGACAGTGTGTCCGCGGTGGAGCGCCTCGTCGACGATGCGGGATCCGATCATTCCGCTGCCGCCGAAGACGGCGATGTCGGCCATAGCGCCTCTGCCTTTCCGTGTGTCGCCGGCCGCCGGCGGGCGGGGACGCGCCGGCCGTGCCGCCGCGCGGGTCCCGCCGTGGGCGTGCGGGCGGTGCCGCTCGTGTCACCGTCCCGCTACCCAGTCGGGCGCGCGGATCGCGTGTGCATTTGGACCTGATCGGGATCCACCGCGGGTTGCCGCAGGCGGCAGGCGTGGAGGGGCCCGGATGCGCTCCACCGCGCGCGGGTGGCCCGATCCGGTCCCGCGGCGGCTCTGGCCGAGCGCGCGGTGCGGGGCGAGAATCGCGGTCGGCGCGAACCCGAGGAAGGCCACGAGTCCGAGCGCACAACGGAAGGCGGATCGCATGGTCCAGGTCATCGGCGCGGGGCTGCCGCGCACCGGCACGAGCTCGATGAAGGCGGCGCTGGAGCGACTGGGCTTCGGCCCCACCTACCACATGTTCGAGTTCCTCTCCCATCCCGAGCACATGCCCCGGTGGAGCCACGCGGTCTACGACGACCCCGTCGACTGGGACTACGTCCTGCAGGGCTACGGCTCGGGCGTCGACTGGCCCTTCTCCTACTTCTGGCGCGAACTCGCCGCCGCCTATCCGCAGGCGAAGGTCGTGCTCAACGACCGCGACCCGCACAGCTGGTACACCAGCATGTCCAGCACCATGTTCGGCTTCGTCGCCACGCTGCGCGGCGACGTCGCGATGCCCTCGCCCGACGAGGGGTGGATGGACATGGACCGCATGATCGCGATGATGCGCATTCTGTGGACGTCGCTGTTCGGCCAGTGCGACCACGAGCCCGACGAGCAGGAGGCCGTCACGGCGTTCCGGCGGCACCGCGCCGCGGTCGTCGAGGCCGTGCCGGCCGAGCGGCTGCTGGTCTACGAGCTCGGCCAGGGCTGGGGGCCGCTGTGCGAATTCCTGGGTGCGGCCGAGCCCGACACGGCTTTTCCGCACCTCAACGACACCGAGGCGATGCACGGGGTCGTGGCCGACCTCGCGGCCGGGCGCAAGGTGACGACGCCGTTCTCCTGAGGTGCGGGCGTCAGTCCAGGTGAGCGCGGATCCGCCGGATGTGCTCGGGGGTGGTGCGGCAGCAGCCGCCGATCAAGCGCGCTCCGGCCTGCTGCCATCGCCGTGCGGCCGCGCCGAAGGCCTCGGGGTCGCTGCTGCCGCGCCAGGTGCCCGCGGCGGCGTCCCAGGTCTCGCCGGAGTTGGGGTAGACCACCGCGGGTGCGCCCCGCACCCGGGCGATGAGGCCGCCGATGCGGCTCGGGGCGGTGCAGTTGGCGCCCACGGCCACCACCTGTTCGCGGTCGGCCAGCAACTCGGCGCAGCGCGCCAGCGGGGTGCCGTCGCTGATGTGCTCGGCGTCGGCGCAGCTGAAGCTGAACCAGGCCCGCACGCCGGGAGTCTCCTCCAGCAGCCGGACCAGGGCCTGCGCCTCGGTGTAGGAGGGGATGGTCTCGCAGGCCAGCAGGTCGGCGCCGCTTTCGGCGAGCAGGTGCCAGCGTTGCCGGTGCCAGTCGGCCAGGGCGTCGGCGCCGATGCCGGGGCCGTAGTCGCCGGTGTACTCCGAGCCGTCGGCCAGGGCCGCACCGTAGGGGCCGATGCCGGCGGCGACGATCCCGCCGCCGGACTCGTCGCGGGCCTGGGCGGCCAGGCCCACCGAGGAGGCGATCAGGGTGCGGGCCTGGGCGCGGGTCAGGCCGCGGGCGGTGAACCCGTCGACGGAGGCCTGGTAGGAGGCGGTGATGGCCACGTCGGCACCGGCGGCGAAGAAGTCGCGGTGGGCCCGGCGGATCATGTCGGGGTCCTCGTGCAGCAGCCGCGCCGACCACAGCTCGTCGCTGAGGTCGCAGCCGAGCTCCTCCAGCCGGGTGGCCAGCCCGCCGTCCAGCACGAGGGTGGGGCCCTCTTCGCGCACGGCGTCCATGGCCCCAGCCTATGCGGCCGCCCAGCCCGCTCCCGGCGGCGCTACGCATCAGCGTTGATCTTGTACCTACGGTCAACGGGGGAAAGCCCGGTCGCCTAGAAGGCGTCCTCGCCCCACTGGGGGCGGCGCAGGCCGTGCATCCCGGCGTAGGCGGCCGTCTGCGGCGGCGACCAGCCCTCGAGCACGTCCCGGGGCGGGCGCAGCACCTCCACGGACAGGGGACGGCACACCGCGAGCGGGTCGCCGGCCTCGGGCCCCCACAGGTCCACCGACAGGTCACCGCCCGGGCACGTCGACAGCGCCATCAGCAGGTCGGTCTCGGCGAAGAACTCGATGTGGTCGCCGGCGCGGGCGGGACTGGCCTTCATGAAGTACCGGTCCTCGTCGTTGAGCCCGGTGCATTGGAAGACGTTGAGGACGTCGTGCACGTCGAACTCGGTGAGCCCGTAGCCCATGACCGCGCGGGTGAGGTTGGAGTGGCAGTGGAAGTCGAAGTCCTCGCCGGTGAGCATGCGGTTGACGTAGGGGTCGCAGCGGGTGCCCAGCAGGTCGTGGACACGGCCTCCCTCGGCGTCGGTGCCGTAGTCGGCGAGGGTGTCGGCGGTGACGGTGGCCAGCGGGCGCAGGAAGGGCAGCGTCGACCAGAGGCGGTCGTAGGTGGTGACGTGCGCGGCCTGCAACTGGCGGGTGCGCGATGCCCAGAGGCGCTCGCGGGGGTCGTGCCGGTTCCAGATGTTGAGATCGCCCACCTGCGGCCCCTCGGGGGTGCCGATCCGGCACAGGTGGCCGACGGGCACCTCCCAGGCGCGGCCCGAGCGGATGGGCACGGTGAAGGCCTCGACGGTCTCGCGGCCGCCGGCGGCCCGGGCGAGGCGCGCGTAGAAGGCGCGGTCCACATCCAGTGCGCCTCCGGGGCCGGCCTGGTAGGCGGCGGGCGGTGATGCCATCGGTGCGCTCCCCTCGTCCGGCGCTGTGCCGTGCGGCTGCGGGTGTCGGCGGCTACCACGCGGCGGCATAGCGTATACCGCCGAGCAGGTGGGAGCGGAAGTCCGGGTCGGAATAGGCGGAGGAAGGGTGGCCCAGGGCGGTGTAGAAGCAGCGGCCGGCCCCCACGTCGCGGCACCAGGCGAGGGGATGGTCGGGGCCCATGCCGCCGCCGTTGTAGGTGTCCTCCTCGACCGAGAGCAGAACGCGGGCGCCGCCGCCGCGGGGATCGCGGTCGAAGTCGTACCACTCGTCGGTGAGCGTCCAGGACTCGCCCAGGTGGGCGGTGGCGGGATGGACGCCGTCCTCCACGCGCACCCTCGCCTGCTGGACCTCGGGGTGGCGGGTGAACCGGGCGCCGACCAGCTCGGCGTAGAAGGGCCAGTCGGGCTCGGCGGTGGAGGCGGCGTGGATGCCGCAGAAGCCGCCGCCGGAGGTGACGTAGTCGGCCAGCGCGGCCCGTCCGGCGCCGTCGAGGACCTGGCCGGAGGTGCTCAGGAAGACCACGGCGCTGTATCGGCCGAGCGCGCCGCCGCTCAGGACGGCGGGGTCCTCGGTGGCCTCGGCCTCGAACCCGTGGCGGCGGCCCAGCTCCTCCAGCGCGGCGACGCCCGCGGGGATGGAGTCGTGGCGGTATCCGGTGGTGCGGCTGAACACGAGTACACGTTCCATGCGACAGCACCCTAACCGGCGGGCGCCCGCGGGGCGGCCCGACGGCCCGGCGGCGGGCGGTGCGGGGTCCCGCCCGCCGCCGGGCACCACGCGTGGACGCGATCGCCGCGCTCGCCCCGAGTCCGAGGATTGTATTTCTGCTTTAGGTGCACGCGTACCCGCGCGGCGGGCTAGCGGACTCCGCGAAGACGAACACCGTCTCGTAGGAGGTGCTAACCATGGTCGAGTCGGCCAACTCCACCATCGAGCAGCACCCGGACATCGCGGCCATGCGTGCCGGTTCGGAGGCCGCCCTGACCAACCCCGCGGCCCAGGCCGCCGAAGGGCCGGCCCTTCTCACCGGCCTCTACATCGCCGCGTCTCCCTGGATCGTCGGGTTCGGCCTCAGCACCAACCTGGCGATCACCAACCTGATCGTCGGCCCGGCCTTCATGGTCATGCTGGTGGACTTCGGTTCCGCATTCGAGCGGACCCACGGCATGAGCTGGGCGGCGGTCGGCATCGGGGTGTGGACGGTCATCGCGCCCTGGGCGGTCGTGGGCCCGCCGGCGGCCGGCGGCACCGTCGTCAGCAACGTCGTCGCCGGCGCGCTTGCCGCGCTCCTGGCCCTGTTCATCACGAGCCTGGGCATGGGCAAGAGCCCGAGCCGCTTCGGATCCCGCGGCTGAGGCATCCCTCCCCGCGACCGAGCAGGGGCCGGGCTCGCACGAGGGCCCGGCCCCTTTCGTGTGCCCGGCTCAGGAGCCGGACTCGTCGAGGGTGTCCAGCCAGGCCCGGACCGTGTCGTTGTGTTCGCCGAGGCGGGGCGGGGGGCGGTGGTCGGGCGGGGTTTCCGAGTCGGGGTCGGCGGGGTCGCTGAAGCGCACGGCCGATCCGGGCAGTTCGATGCCGCCCAGGACCGGGTGGTCGACCTCGGCGAGCAGGCCCTGGGAGCGGACCTGGTCGGACTCATAGACCTGGTCGAGCGTGCGGACGGCGCCGCAGGGGACTCCGACCGCGCCGATGCGCTCCAGCCAGGCCTCGCGTCCGTCCTCCGCCAGTGCCGCTTCGATCGCCTCGTTGAGCGCGGGCCGGTTGGCCACCCGCGCGGCGTTGTCGGCGAAGCGGGGGTCGTCGGCATCGATGCCCAGCAGACCGGCGAACTTCTGCCACTGGCCCTGGCTGGCGACGGCGACCTGCAGCATGCCGTCGGCGCAGGTGTAGGAGCCGTACGGGGCGATGGAGGGATGGTGGTTGCCGATGGCCCCGGGTACCTCCCCGGCCACGGTCCAGCGGGTGCCCTGGAAGGCGTGCACCCCCACGATGGAGGACAGCAGCGAGGTGCGCACCACCCGGCCGCGGCCGGTGCGCTGGCGCTCGTAGAGGGCGCTGAGCGCGCCGTAGGCGGCGTTCATCCCCGCGAGAAGGTCGCCGATGGGCACGCCCACCTTGGTGGGGGTCTCGTGGTCGGGCCCGGTGAGACTCATCAGCCCGGCCTCGCCCTGGGCGATCTGGTCGTAGCCGGCGCGGCCGCCCTCGGGACCGTCGTGGCCGAAGCCGCTGATGGAGCACTGCACCAGGCGCGGGTTGAGTTCGGCCATGCGCTCGGCGGTGAAGCCGAGGCGGTCCAGCACGCCGGGGCGGAAGTTCTCCACGAGCACGTCGGCGGCCCGCACCAGGCGGGTGAGCACCGCGGCCCCCTCCGGGGACTTCAGATCGAGTTCGACGGACTCCTTGTTGCGGTTGCAGGAGAGGAAGTAGGTGCTGATCCGCTCGTCTTCGGGGCCGACGAACGGCGGCCCCCAGCTGCGGGTGTCGTCGCCGGTGCCGGGCTGCTCGACCTTGATCACCCGCGCGCCGAGGTCGCCCAGCAGCATGGCGGCGTGCGGCCCCGCCAGCGCGCGTGACAGGTCGACGACGACGATGCCGCTCAACGGCCCTTCGGAACTGCTCGCTTGCTCCGCCACGTGAGGAGCCCCCTTGGTTCGCTCTTCGCCGACCGTGCCGTCGACTCCGGTGTCCCCGGCGCCGTCCGATGTCGTGGGGTTGGATGTTTCGACATTGTGCCGATGCGGTGGATGCGCTGCTGCGGCGGCCCCGCCTTCACGCGTGCGCGGCGGTGTGCGCCGCTCATCCGGGCAGGCCCAGACGCCTATAGCGGTCGTGGCGGCTGCCCAGGCGCCGCTCGGGGTCGGTGTGCAGCAGGGCGGCGAGTTCGTGGCGCAGGGCGGCGCCCATGCGGGCGCAGAAGGCTTCGGGCTCGTCTGCGGCGTCGCCGCGCTCGGCCACGATCCTGTCGACGATGCCGTCCTCGCGCAGCCGCGCCGAGCGCACGCCTTGCAGCTCGGCCAGTTCGGCGGCGCGGTCGGTGGTGCGGTGCACGATGGCGCTGGCGCCCTCGGGCGGTAGCGGCGACAGCCACGCGTGCTCGGCGGCGACGACGCGGTCGCCCGGAATCAGCGCGAGCGCCCCTCCCCCGGTGCCCTGGCCCAGCAGCACCGCCAGGGTCGGGGCGCGCAGTGTGACCAGCTCGGTCAGGCAGCGGGAGATCTGGCCGGCCATGCCCTGCTCCTCGGCTTCCCGCGAGAGCGCGGCACCGGGGGTGTCGATGACGGTGACCAGGGGCAGGTTCAGTTCCTCGGCGATGCGCATGCCGCGGCGGGCCTCGCGCAGCGCGGCGGGGCCCAGAGGGTGCTCGCTGGTCTGACGGGAGCGGTCCTGGCCCAGCAGCACGCAGGGGGCACCGCCGAAGCGGGCCAGGGCGAGCAGCAGCCCGGGGTCGGCCTCGCCCTCGCCGGTGCCCTTGAGGGGCACGACGTCGCCGGCGGCGCGCCGCAGCAGGTCGCGCACGCCGGGGCGGTCGCGGCGCCGCGAGCGGGTGATCGACTCCCAGGCGGAGACCTCGCCCAGGGGCTCCTCGACCGGCGCGGGGACCGCGGGCAGCGTGTCGGCACGGGCCAGCAGCACGTTGAGGGCCCGCTCGGCGGTGGCGGGCAGGTCCTCGACGCCGAGTACGGCGTCGACGAGGCCGCGCCGGTAGAGGTTCTCCGCCGACTGCACTCCCTCGGGGAAGGGCCGGCCGTAGAGCTGCTCGTAGACGCGGGGGCCGAGGAATCCGATGAGCGCGCCGGGTTCGGCGACGGTGACGTGGCCTTGGGAGCCCCAGGAGGCCAGGACGCCGCCGGTGGTGGGGTGGCGCAGGTAGACGAGATAGGGCAGACCCGCCGCCTTGTGCGCGGCGATGGCGGCGGAGATCTTGACCATGGTCAGGAAGGCGACGGTGCCCTCCTGCATGCGGGTTCCGCCGGATGCGGGGGCGGCCAGCAGGGGCAGGCGCTCGGCCGTTGCGCGTTCGACGGCTGCGGTCAGGCGTTCGGCGGCGGCCACCCCGACCGACCCGGCGAGGAAACCGAATTCGCAGGCGAGCACGGCCACGCGGCGGCCGCGCAGCAGGCCTTCACCGGTGACGACGGCCTCGTCGCAGCCGCTGCGCTCGCGCGCGGCGGCCAGTTCGGCGGCGTAGCCGGGATCGGCCGCGACGTCCAGCGGTTCACTGTCCCAGGAGCTGAACGAGCCCGCGTCCAGCGTCTTGTCGAGCAGCTCGTGGGCACCGTACCTGCGGCCCATCGCACCCCCTCCGTCGGCAGTCGCCGGGCCGCGCGCGGCCCGGCGCCGCGTACGGCCAGGGCACAGACTGTAACCCGCGCCCGACCAGGGCGTCGGCGCCGGGGTCGGGGCCCGCGCGGCGGTCGCCCGGCGGCCGGGGCCCGCGCCCTCAGCCCAGCAGCTCCGTGGCCGTGGCCGCGTCGGTGACCAGGGTGGATATCAGGCCGCTGCGCAGGACCACGCCGATGGCCTCGGCCTTGCCGGGCCCGCCGGCCACCGCGATCACGTCGGGCACCCGCGCCAGCTGGAGGTCGGTGATGGCCAGCACGCGTTCGTCGAGATCGCTGTGCACGCGGGTTCCCGCGGAGTCGAACAGCTGTGCGGAGATCTCGGCGCGCACCCCCTTGGTGCGCAGCTCCGCGCGCGCCCGGGCGTCCAGGCAGGCGTAGACGGTGGAGCTCTGCTCGTCCCAGCCGCCGATGGAGACCACGGCTTTGGTCAGCCGGTCGAAGCGCGACAGGGCGCCGGCGATGCCGGGATCGCTGCGCAGCGCGCGGGCCGTGGTGGCGTCGGGCAGAATCAGCGGCGCGTAGATGGGATAGGCCGCTCCGCCGGAGAGCTGGGCGGCGCGCTGCACCGACTCCACCGACCCCTCGCTGGCGTCTTCGCCGTAGGTGCGGTGGGAGACCACGCCGCCCAGCTGCACGGTGGTGCAGCGCGCCAGCCGGGTCAGTTCGGCGCCGACGGCGTTGACGGTGCGCCCCCAGGCCAGGCCGAGCACGTCGCCGTCCTCGACGATCTCGGAGAGCAGGTCGGCGGCCACCGACCCCAGGTGGCGGTGGGTCTGGGCGGAGTCCTCGGAGCCGTCGACGACGATGGCGCGCTCCAGGCCGAAGGCCGCGCGCAGCCGGTCGGAGAGGTCGGGGTCGATGCGCGCGGGCACCCGGATGGAGATCCGCACGATCCCGCTCTCCCGCGCGGTCTCCAGCGCGCGGGCGACTTTGAAGCGGCTGATGCCGAATTCGTCGGCGATCTCCACCTTGGAGCGCCCGTCCAGGTAGAACCGGCGCGCGACGGTCGAGACCAGCACCAGCTCCGCGGGCCCCTTGAACGGGGGCCTGTGCTGTGGTGCCGCTGCGTCGGGGGCCTCCTGCGGAACCCCGTCCGTTCTGCTCATCTGATCACCGTTCCGCTCATACGTGAATCATACGTTGACAGCACGTTTCCGCGGGGTTTGAATGTGACGCATCACATGAGCGACGAACCGCTCATCTGAGCATCAATCGAGCACCAATGCCTGTGCGCTCGCGTACAGGGGCACCCGTATGAGGAGCAAGGAGCGGCCGTGCGCGCAGCGATCATCGAACGTCCCGGAACCGTCACGGTGGGAGACCGTCCCGATCCCGCTCCCGCCGCCGACGGCGTGGTGGTGCGCGTGGGCGCCTGCGGCGTCTGCGGCACCGACCTGCACATCGCCGACGGAGAGTTCCCTCCCAGCCCCTACCCGCTGGTGCCCGGCCACGAATTCGCCGGGGAGGTGGTGGCTGTGGGCTCCGACGCCCCCGGCGGGCTGCGCGAGGGCGACCGGGTGGCCGTGGACCCCTCCCTGTTCTGCGGCCACTGCACCTACTGCCGCGCCGGCCGCGGCAACCTGTGCGCCAACTGGGGCGCCATCGGCGACACCGTCGACGGCGCCTTCGCCGATTACGTCGCCGCCCCTGCCGTCAACTGCCACCGCCTGCCCGAGCACGTGGGCTACCGCGAGGCCGCCGTGGTCGAACCGCTCTCCTGCGCGGTGCACGGTGTACGCCGCATCGGCGTGCACGCCGCCGAGCGCTTCCTGCTCATGGGCGCCGGGACCATGGGCCTGCTGCTGCAGCAGCTCCTGCAGCAGAACGGCGCCGAGGTCACCGTGGTCGACCGCAACACCGAACGCCTGGAGCTGGCCAAGGCGCTGGGCGCCGCAGCCACCGCCGCCGACGCGGCCGAACTCGACGACGAGCGCTTCGACGCCGCCGCCGACGCCACGGGCGCGCCCCCGGCCATCGAGGCGGCCTTCGGCGCGCTGCGCCGCGGCGGGCGGCTGCTGGTCTTCGGCGTCGCACCCGACGACGCCCGCGTCGCGCTGTCACCGTTTCGCATCTACAACGACGAGATCACCGTCGTCGGCTCCATGGCCGTGTTGAACAGCTACGGCGCCGCCCTGGACCTGCTGGCTGCGGGCCGGGTGCGCACCGACGACCTGCTCACCCACGCCTTCGCGCTGGCGGAGTTCCCCGGCGCCCTGGAGGCGATGCGCGCCGGAACCGGCGTGAAGGTGCAGGTCCTACCCACCGACGCGGCCTGAGGCCGCACAGCACGACCGTCGAGGAGGAGAACCCGTTGCCGAGGACGAAAGGCCGCCCCGGGCGGTTCGCGGCGCTGGGCGCACTGGGCGCCGCAGTGTCACTGGTGTCGGGCTGCGCGGGCGCGGGCGGCGTCGCCGCGGGCGGCGACGGCACGACGCTGGTGGTCGCCATCGTGTCCAACCCCCAGATGGAGGACGCCATCTCGCTGCGCTCGGACTTCGAGGAGGAGTACCCGGGCATCGACCTGCGCTTCGTCACACTTCCCGAGAACGAGGCCCGCGCCAAGATCACCACGTCCATCGCCACCGGCGGCGGCGAGTTCGACGCGGTCATGATCAGCAATTACGAGACCCGGATGTGGGCCGAGAACGGGTGGCTGGAGAACCTGCAGCCCCACATCGACGCCACCGAGGGCTACGATGCGGGCGACTTCCTGCAGCCCATCCGCGAGTCCCTCTCCTACCGGGGCGACATGTACTCCGTGCCGTTCTACGGGGAGTCGTCGTTCCTGGCCTACCGCAAGGACCTGTTCGACCAGGCCGGTCTGGAGATGCCGGCCGACCCCACCTGGGCCGAGGTCGCCGACCTCGCGGCCGAACTGCACGATCCCGAGTCGGGCACGGCCGGCATCTGCCTGCGGGGTCTGCCGGGCTGGGGCGAGGTGCTGGCCCCCTTCAACAGCATGCTCAACACCTTCGGGGGCCGCTGGTACGACCAGCAGTGGAACGCCCAGCTCACCTCGCCCGAGTTCCGCCGCACCGCGGAGTTCTACGTGAACCTGGTGCGCGAGCACGGCCAGCCCGGGGCCGCCAACAGCGGCTTCGGCGACTGCCTGACCCGCTACAGCCAGGGCAACACCGCCATGTTCTACGACGCGACGGCGATGGTCAGCACGGTCGAGGACCCCGACTCCAGCAAGGTCGCCGGCAAGAGCGGCTATGCGCCCGCGCCGGTTTCCGAGACCGACTACGGCGGCTGGCTCTACACCTGGTCGCTGGCCATCCCGGAGACCTCCGAGCACAAGGACGAGGCCTGGCGGTTCCTGTCGTGGATGACCGACAAGGAATACACGGAGAAGGTCGCCGAGGAGTACGGCTGGGAGCGCGTACCGCCCGGAAACCGCATCTCCACCTTCGAGAACCCGCAGTACCAGGACGTCGCGTCGGCCTACGCCGAGCCGATGCGCGAGGGCATCGCCGACGCCGACCCGAAGGACCCGGGCATGCGCCCCGTGCCCTACACCGGCGTCCAGTTCCTGGCCATCCCCGAGTTCCAGGACCTGGGCACCCGGGTCAGCCAGCAGCTCAGCGCCGCCGTCGCCGGGCAGATCAGCGTCGACGAGGCCCTGGAGCAGAGTCAGCAGTACGCGCAGTCGGTGGGCGACAGCTACAAGGAGACACGATGAGCACTCGACGACGCGGCCGCCCCTGCACGGCCGCCCCCGCGGTGGGGAGGGTGCCGCGATGAGCGCGACCGCCACCGCCCCCGCGGAGCGCCCGGCGGCTCCCGCCCGCACGCCGCGGGCCCGACGGCGCGCCCACGGCTGGTCACTGCGCGCCCCGCTGCTGCCGGCGCTGATCTTCACGATCCTGGTCACGCAGCTGCCGTTCCTCTTCACGATCTTCTACTCGCTGCGGTCGTGGAACCTGCTGCGCCCGGACTCGGGCACCTTCGCCGGGCTGGACAACTACGCCTACGTGCTCACCGACGCCCAGTTCCTGGGGGCGGCGCTGAACACCGTCGTCATCACGGCCTCGTGCGTGCTGATCTCGATGGCGGTCGGAATCGGGCTCGCGATGCTGCTCGACCGCAAGTTCCTGGGGCGCGGGGTGGTGCGCACCCTGCTGATCACACCGTTCCTGATCATCCCGGTGGCCACCGCGCTGCTGTGGAAGACGACCATGTTCGACCCGGTCTTCGGGCTGCTCGGGTTCGTGCTCACCCCCTTCGGGCTGGGCGACGTGAACTGGGTCTCGCAGTACCCGGTCGTCTCGGTGGTGACCGCGCTGGTGTGGCAGTGGAGCCCGTTCATGATGCTGCTGGTACTGGCCGGGCTGCAGAGCCAGAGCCGCGACGTGGTCGAGGCCGGCCAGGTCGACGGCGCCAACCGGTGGCAGATGTTCACCAACGTCACGCTGCCCCACCTGCGCCGCTACATCGAGCTGGGCGTGCTGCTGGGGTCGATCTACGTGGTCAACACCTTCGACACGATCTACATGATGACCCAGGGCGGGCCCGGCACCGCCAGCTCCAACCTGCCGTTCTACATCTACCAGCGGACCTTCCTCGGGTTCGACATCGGCCAGTCGGCGGCCATGGGCGTCATCGTGGTCATCGGCACCATCGTCGTGGCGACACTGGCGCTGCGGCTGATCTTCCGCACCTTCATGTCCGACCAGGAGGCGAAGTCGTGACCGCCACCGCCCCTGCCCCCCGTACACGCCCGGCCGCGGTCCCCACCCCGCGCCCCGCCCCGCGCCGCCGCCGCGGCAGCGTGGGCGGGACCGCCCTGACCGTGCTGACCTGGGCGATCGCGCTGGTGTTCGTCTCGCCTGCGCTGTGGATGGTGCTGACGGCCTTCAAAACCGAGGGCATCGCCCAGACCGATCCGCCCACGCTGCTGTTCCAGCCGACACTGGATCAGTTCCGCAACGTCGTCGGCGCGGACTTCATGCCCTATGTCGGCAACTCGCTGATCGCCACCCTGGCCTCGACCGCCCTGGTGCTGGTGCTGGGCACCCCCGCCGCCTACGCGCTGTCGATCCGGCCCGTCAAACGCACCAAGGACGTGCTGTTCTTCTTCATCTCCACCAAGATGCTGCCGCTGGTGGCGGTGGTCGTGCCGATCTACGTCGCGGCGGCCGAGGTGGGCATGCTGGACAACATCTGGACGCTGGTCGTGCTCTACACGGCGATGAACCTGCCGATCGCGGTGTGGATGCTGCGCTCGTTCTTCCTGGAGGTTCCCGCGGGCGTCGTCGAGGCCGCGCAGATGGAGGGCGCGAGCCTGCCGCGGGTCCTGTGGTCGGTGATGCTGCCGATCATGGCGCCCGGCGTCGCCGCGACGGCGCTGATCTGCATGATCTTCTCGTGGAACGAGTTCTTCTTCGCGGTGAACCTGACGGCGTCGCAGGCGGCCACCGTGCCGGTGTACCTGGTCGGGTTCATCACCAGCGAAGGGCTGTACTGGGCGCAGCTGGCCGCCGCGGCCACGCTGGCGTCGCTGCCGATCGTGGTCATCGGCTGGATGGCCCAGCGCCAGTTGGTCCGCGGGCTGTCGATGGGCGCGGTCAAGTAGGCGCGGGCCCCGCGGGGCCCTTCCCCAGGGGACGGGGCGGCCGGGAGCCGCGCGGCCGGTCGGCAGGGCCGCGCGGACCCGGCCGCCCCACTGTGCGCCCGCACGCGTCCGCCGGGCAGAATGGCGCAGGACGGGGCACGGGGCCGCGCCGCCGGAGAGGAGACGCCGCATGGGCTTGAGGATCGGACTGCTGGGAACGGGCTACTGGGCCCGCGAAACCCAGGGGGCGGCGCTGGCCGCGCACCCCGACGCCGAGTTCGTCGGCGTGTGGGGACGCAACGCCGAGCGCACCCGGGCGCTGGCCGACCTCTACGGAGTGGCCGCCTACTCCGACTCCGACGCCCTCATCGCCGACGTCGACGCCGTGGCGATCGCGCTGCCGCCCGATGTGCAGGCCGAAGCCGCGCTGCGCGCCGCGCGGGCCGGGCGGCACCTGCTGCTGGACAAGCCGGTGGCCTTCACCACCGAGGCCTCCGGCGCCATCGCCGCCGAGGTCCGGCGCCGGGGCCTGGCCGGCGTCGTCTTCTTCACCATGCGCTTCTCCCCGCGCATCCGGGAGTTCCTGCGCGAAACCGCTGCGGCCGGGGGATGGGACGGTGCGCAGGCGGCCATGCTCGGCTCCGCGCTGAGCACCGACAGCCCCTACGCCCAGTCCCCGTGGCGCCGCGAGCGGGGCGGGCTGTGGGACGCCGGCCCGCACGCCCTGTCGGTGCTGCTGCCGGTCCTGGGGCGGGTCGAGGAGGTCACCGCGGTGGCGGGGCCGCACAAGACCACCCATCTGCTGCTGAGCCACCGCGGGGGCGCCGTGAGTTCACTCGCGCTGACGCTGGAGGCGCCGCCCGCGGGGTCTCGCCGCGAGTTCCTCTTCCACGGCGAGAACGGCGTGGCCTGCCTGCCCGACGCCGGCCAGGACCCGGTGACCGCGTTCTCGGCGGCGATCGACCGGCTGCTGGCCCAAGCCGGGAAGGGCGCCGACGCCGTCGCCGATGAGTGCGGCACCGGATTCGGACACGAGGTCGTCGAGGTCCTGGAAGCCGCGGCGCTCGCGCTCGAACGCCGCGCGACGGTGCCCGTGGGCGCCTCCGACGGCTGAGCACCCGCCGCGGGCCTCAGTACGGCGGGCACCGGGCGGAGCGGCGCAGCATGTCCACCATGGCCGGCACCGGCGCGGGCGGCCTGCGCCGGTGCACGATGGAGATCTCGCGCGCCGGCGCCGCTCCGCCGGGCGGCTCGGCGACCCAGCCCTCCGCGGGCGCGGCGTCCAGGATCATCCGCGGGACCAGTCCGATGCCCACGCCCGCGCGGATCAGCGCCAGCATCACCTCGTAGTCGCGGGTCTCGTAGGCCACCGCCGGCCGCACGCCCTCGGCGGCCGCGGCCGACTCCAGCGCGATGCGGTTGGAGATGCCGGGGGCGCCGCAGATCCACTCCTGCTCGGCGAGGTCGGCCAGGCGCGGCGCGGTCCCCGCGGCCGGATGGCCTTCGGGCAGCACCAGCAGCAGCGGGTCGACCAGGATGCGTTCGCGGTGCAGCCCGGCGGCGGCGGGCACCTGCACGCCGGGATAGCGGTGCGTGATGAGCAGGTCGAGCTCGCCGGAGGTGACCTGCCCGTAGCCGTCGGGCGGCTCCACGTCCGACAGCGACAGCCGCACCTGGGGGTGGGCCTGCCCGAACGCGGCCAGTGCTTGGGGCACCAGCAGCTTGCCGGCGCTGGCGAAGGCGCCCAGCGACAGCCGCACCGGCGCCTCGCCGGCGGCGGCGCGCACCGCGGACTCCGCGTCGTGCAACTCGCCCACGACCCGTTCGCCGTAGGCCAGCAGCACCCGGCCCGCCCGCGTCAGCCGTACGCCGGTGCGTGAGCGCTCCACCAGCGCACACCCCAGTTCCCGCTCCAGTTTGGTCAGCTGCTGGGACAGCGCCGGGGCGGTGAAGGCCATGTTCTCGGCGGCCGCGGCGATCGATCCGGCGTGGGCGACCTCCACGAGCACACGCACCCGGTCCGCATCCAGCACCCGGAGCCACCTCCCGCACGCACCCGACCAAAGCGATGCTTAATCATACTTAGCAACCGCAACTTTAACTTAAGCATCGGGCAAGGCAGTGTGGAGGCATGACACCCGCGCCGACAGCCACGACCTCCCTGCCCACGCCCGCCGACGTCACGGCCGCCGCCGAGCGCATCGCCCCCTACGCCCGCCGCACTCCGGTGCTGACCGTGCGCGTCGACGGGCGCCCGCTGACGCTCAAGTTGGAGCACCTGCAGCGAACGGGCGCGTTCAAGCTGCGCGGCGCGCTCAACGCGATGGTGGCCGCGGGCGCGCCGCGGCGCGTGGTGACGGCCTCGGGAGGAAACCACGGACTGGGTGTGGCCGCGGCGGCGCGGATGCTGGGCACCGAAGCGCTGGTCTACGTGCCCGAGACGGTGCCCGAGGTCAAGGCGCGCCGGCTGGAGGAGTCGGGGGCCGAACTGATCCGCATCGGAGCCCACTACGCCGAGGCGGCCCAGGCCGCCCGCTCCCGCGCCGACAGCGAAGGGCTGCGCTACCTGCACGCCTACGACGACCCCGACGTCGTGGCCGGCCAGGGCACGATCGGCCGCGAGATCGCCGAGGACGCGCCCGAGTGCGACTGCGTCGCGGTGGCCGTGGGCGGCGGCGGACTGGTGGCCGGTGTGCGCCTGGGAGCGGGCGGACGCCGTGTGCTGGGTGCGGAGCCCGAGGGCTGCCAGAGCCTGCACGCCGCCCTGGCCGCGGGCGGGCCGGTGGACGCGCCGGTGGACTCGGTGGCCTCCTCGGCGCTGGGCGCGACACGTGTGGGCGACGTGCCCTTCGGGGTGCTGCGCGAGTACCCCGTCGACACCGCGCTGGTCACCGACGCCGAGATCACCGCGGCCCGCGACCGGCTGTGGGAGGAGTTCCGCATCGCAGCGGAGCCCGCGGCGGCCGTCCCCTTCGCGGCCTGGCTGTCCGGCCGGGTGCCCGGCGACCACCCCTGCCTGGTCGTCTGCGGGGCCAACGCCTCCTGGACCCCGCAGGGCTAGGTTCTGCTTTCGAACGGGTGAGATCGCGCAGCCGGATCCGGATCGCGGCGACGTGGACCGTCCCGTCGAAGAGCGCGGCCCGCTTGTCGTACCTGGTCGCCGCCGAACGGTGCCGCGTCGGCGCCCGGGTCGCCGGCATGCCAGTGAGCTGACCCGGGCGGCGGGCGCCGAGACCGCCCGGCCCGCCGCAGCGCCCGCGCCCGTCGACCCGGGCCGCCGTGCCGGATCACTCGCCGGTGCCCGAGCGGGGCGCTTCCTCCGTCGTCGATTCGGCGGTGCCGCTGAGGGCACGGCTCAAGGACAGGCCGGCGAGCATGAGCGGCCGGGCGAAGGACCACGCGCCGTCGTCGTTGGGGACGACCAGGCCCATCGCGGCGACCACGCGGCGGTCCTTGCGTACCGGCACCGCCACCCCCGCCGCGTCGGGGTGGATGTGGCCTCGGCAGAAGGCGAATCCGCGCTGCCGGACCTCCGCCAGTTCGGCGCGCAAAGCACGTTCGTCGCTGATGGTGTGCTCGGTGTAGGAGGCGAAGGGGCCCTGGAGCACGCGTTCGCGCGGCCCGCTCGGTGCGTGGGCCAGCAGGACCGGACCCGCCGACGAGGCGTGCAACGGCAGGCGCCCCGCGATCTTGGTGATGTTGACGACCGATCCGGGCGCGGTGAGCCGCTCCACGAACAGCACCTCGTCTTCCTCCAGCACGCCCAACTGGGTCGAGTGGCCCGCCACCGACTGCAGGTCGCCCATGTGGGCCAGGGCGAGCCGTCGGTGCGGGCGACCGGCGTCGGATGGGGCATCGGCGTCGGGCGGATCGGGGCCGTCATCTCGCCGCTGGCCGCAGGGTGGCTGCTGGACGCGGGATGGACGCCCGGGGTCTGTTCCTGCTCGTCGCCGGCGTTCTGCTGCTGGGAGGCCTGGTCGTAGGCAACCTCCGGGTCGGCGCAGGCCGACAGCGACCCGCCCCGGCCGCCGCGAAGACCGAGAGCGCCTGAGGTCCGCCGACCGGAATCTGCCGGCAGGCGTCCCGGCCGAACGGACGGGCGGGAGGACGGCGCCGCGCACGAGGCAGCCTCCAAGCACTCCCGCGGCGCCGCCTCCCGCGTCGAGCGTGACCCCGCACACGCCGACGGCACAGCGAAGCGCTAGATTGGCGTGGAAACGGTGTCGGCGCGCGGGCGGGGTGGATCGTGCTCTATGACGCGGTGCGCACGATGGGCAGGCAGCTGGGACGGGGCCTGTACCGGCCCCGCATCGAAGGGGTGGAGCGGATCCCGGCCGCGGGTCCGGTCATCCTCGCCGCCAACCACCTCTCCTTCTGCGACAGCGTGGTGATCCCGCTGGTCGTGCCGCGCCGCATCCGGTTCCTGGCCAAGGCGGAGTACTTCACCGGCTCGGGCGCCAAGGGCCGGATGTCGCGTGCGACCTTCACCGCGCTGGGCGCGGTCCCGGTGGAGCGCGGCAGCGGCGGCGGGGCGCTGGAGGCGCTCGACATCGGGCTGCGCTGGCTCAAGGACGGCGGCGTGTTCTCCGTCTACCCCGAGGGCACCCGCTCGCCGGACGGGCGGCTCTACCGCGGCCGCACCGGCGTGGCGCACCTCGCCCTCGCCTCGGGCGCGCCCGTGGTTCCGGTGGGGCTCACCGGCACCGAGCGCATCCAGCCCATCGGCGCGCGCGTGCCGCGCATCGCCCCCATCACGGTGCGCTTCGGCGCCCCGCTGGACTTCTCGATCGGCTACGACCACCTCAAGACCGGCCGCGCGCGCCGGTTGGTCACCGATGAGGTCATGGCCGCCATCCAGCGCCTGACGGGCCAGGAGGAGGCCGGGGTCTACAACGACCGCGCCGTCGACGAGTGAGCAGGGGCTCCGCACCCGGCCGACCGGGTGCCGACACCGCCGCTGTCGCGGTACGGCCCCGGTCGGCGGGCGGCCGGCGAGCACACGGAGGCGGCGGCGCCGCGCGTCCCGCCCCCGGCACCCGGCGTGTGCGGGTGCCGGCGGCTGCGGTCACGGCAGGCGCTGGGCCAGCCAGGCCTCGACGTCGTCGGCGGTGCGCGGCAGGCCCGCCGAGAGCACGCGGTTGCCCTCGGACGTGACGAGGACGTCGTCCTCGATGCGCACGCCGATGCCGCGCAGTTCCTCGGGCACGGTGAGGTCGTCGGGCTGGAAGTACAGGCCGGGTTCCACGGTCAGCACCATGCCCGGCCGCAGGTCGCCGTAGAGGTGGGTCTCGGTGCGCGCCTTGGCGCAGTCGTGGACGTCCAGGCCCAGCATGTGCCCGGTCCCGTGCAGGGTGTAGCGGCGCTGCAGGCCGAGTTCGACGACCCGGTCGACCGGGCCCTCCAGCAGGCCCCACTCGACCAGCCCCTCGGCCAGCGTGCGCTGGGCGACCCGGTGGTACTCGGTGAAGGGCCGCCCCGGCGCGAGTGCGGCGATCGCGGCCTCCTGGGCGGCGTAGACCAGGTCGTAGACGCGGCGCTGAAGGGGGGTGAAGCGCCCCGAGACCGGCAGGGTCCGGGTGACGTCGGCGGTGTAAAGGGTGGTGGTCTCGACGCCGGCGTCCAGCAGCAGCAACTCGCCCTCGCGCACCGGGCCGTCGTTGCGCATCCAGTGCAGCGTCGTGGAGTTGGGCCCGGAGGCGGCGATGGTGCCGTAGCCGACGTCGTTGCCCTCGACGCGGGCGCGCAGGAAGAACGTGCCCTCGATGTAGCGCTCGGAGGTGGCCCGGGCCTGGGGCAGCGCTTCGGCGACGTCGCCGAAGCCCAGCACCGTGGCGTCGACGGCGCTCTGCAGCTGGGCGACCTCCCACTCGTCCTTGACCAGACGCTGGTCGTGCAGCGCCACGGCCAGCTCCTCGTCGCGCTCGGCTGCGGTCTCGGCGCTGTCGGCGGACTGCGCGCGCAGTCCGCCGACCACCTCCTCCAGGGAGGCGTCGTGGCCGCGCAGGATGCGCACGGGAACCTCCGGCGCTTCGCTCAGCACCTCCGGCAGCCGGCGCACGTCGTGGGCCTGCAGTCCCAGCCGCTGCGCGGACTCCGCGAGGCTGTGGCGCCGCCCGCTCCACAACTCGCCGTGCCCGTCGAGCCAGAACTCGCCGTTGTCGCGGTTGGAGCGGGGACGCAGGTAGACCGTGGCGTCGTGGCCGCCGCCGGAGCGCGGCTCCAGCACCAGGCAGCCGTCGTCGGACTGGTCGCCGCTGAGGTAGACGTAGTCGCAGGAGGGCCGGAACGGATACTCGGTGTCGTTGGATCGGGTCTTGAGGTTGCCGGCGGGCACGACCAGGCGCTCGCCGGGGAAGCGCGCGCTCAGCGCCTCGCGGCGCTTGGCGGTGTAGGCGGCCTGCTCGATCGGCTGGGGGTCGCGGCTCTCGGTGTCGGCCCAGCCGGTGCGCATCCAGTCGGCCAGCTCCTCGGAGACGGTCTGCTCCTGGCCGTTCTTGCGGGCGGTGAACACCGGCGCCTCGGCGGCGCCGTCCCCCTCCGCCTGGGGCCTGCTGCTGTGGTGTTCACTCACGGTGATGCCTCCCGGACATGGCTCGACGTTGATGGACCGCTTATGGCCGCTCACCTTCCATCCTACGGGCGCCCACCGCTGCGCACAGGCGCCGATGCGCCGCTCCGGGCCGCAGGCGAGGGTCTCAGCGCGGGGCGTCGGGCCCGTATCCGGTGCCGCGGTCCTGCGGGTCGTCGGGGTCGGGCGTGTTGCCGATGACCACGGCGACGGGCGGCAGGACCATGGCCACCGCGCACATCGCCAGCGCCCAGCCGGTGCCCGCCAGGTGATACACCGGCAGCGAACCGCCGAACAGCACCAGGCAGGTGGTCATGAGCCAGACGTACCTGCGCTTTCGCCGCTGCATTCCTCCAGGCTAGTCCTCAGTCGGCGGCCTCGGTCGCCCGCTGCGGACGCGGCCAGGTGGCGGGGTCGGTGAGGGCCGCGAGGCCGCCGCGCACGTCGTAGCCGGCGGCCGCGAGGCGTTCGCGGGCGCGGTGGGCGCGCTCGACGGTGGCGTCGTCGAACAGGCGCAGATAGAGGGAGGCGGGGGCGGCGTTGAGGCCGGCGCGCACCCCGCGCAGGGCGGCGGTGACCGCCGCCTGGGTGCCCGGGGGCTCGGGCAGGGTCCCGTAGGCGCGCCGCGCCCAGTCCGGCAGCGTGTAGTACGACAACGCGCCCACCGGCAACCACAGCGGTTTCAGCCACGCCAGGGCCTTGAGCCGCTCGGGCGCCTTGGGCCACAGCAGGAACCGCACGGCCGCGGCGGCCTCGGGGGTGGCCGCCAGCCGCGGGCGCATCCGGGCGAGATAGGCGCGCATCTGCGCGACCGAGGCGGGGACCTCGGCGGGATCCAGTCCCACCAGGGCGGCGGTGCGGGTCTGCTCGGCGAAGTAGGCGTCGGCCCCGCGCCGATTCATCCGCACGCCCGCGCGCGTGACGACCTCCAGGTAGGAGACCACTTCGGCGCAGTGCACCCACAGCAGCAGCTCGGGTTCGTCGACGCGGTGCCGGCGGCCGGTGGCGGGATCGGTGAAGGCCAGGCGGGCGTGCACGGCCCGGACCCGCCGACCCAGTTCGGCGGCCTCCTGCGGGCTGCCGTAGGTGGTGGCGGCGACGAAGTCGGCGGTGCGCGTGAGCCGCCCGGTGGGGTCCTCCATGAAATCCGAGCGCTGCCAGACGCCCTGCATGGCCAGCGGGTGAAGCGCCTGAAGCATGAGCGCGCGCACGCCGGCCACCCACATGGCGCGGTCGATCTGCACGCGCCAGACGGCACCGGAGGGTGAGGCGACGGTCGGCTGCATCCTGTCCCGCTTCCTCGACCGCCCCGGCAGCCGGGCTGACCGACCAGCCGGTGTCCGGGGCGTTCACCGCGACGACGCCACCGAGTCTAACCACCGCCCCGACCCGGCGCAGGGGGCCGAGTAGCCTTGCCCGAGCGGCACCCACGCACCAGCTGGAGGAAGACATGGCGGAAACCCTCGCCCCCGACACCGAGACGCTGACCCTGCGCCGCGGCGACCTGGAGTTCGACGCCCTGGCGACCGGACCGGCCGACGGTCCGCTGGTCCTTTTCCTGCACGGCTTCCCCGAGTTCGCCACGTGCTGGCGGCGGCACCTGGCCGCGGTCGGCCGGGCGGGCTATCGCGCGGTGGCGGTCGACCAGCGCGGCTACTCGCCGGGAGCGCGACCGCTGAACACCGCGGACTACGCGGTGCCGGAACTGGTCGGCGACGTGACGGCCTTCGCCGACGAACTCGGCGCCGAGCGCTTCCACCTGGTCGGCCACGACTGGGGCGGCGTGGTCGCCTGGCCCACGGCCGCGGAGCACGCCGATCGGGTCGCGAGCCTGACGGTGCTGTCCACGCCGCACCCGGCCGCGCTCGCCGACGCGCTGGCCTCCTCGCCCGAACAGCGCAAGGCGATGTCCTACATCCGGCTGTTCCAGACTCCCGGCGCCGCCGAGGAATCCCTGCTCGACAACGCCGCCACCGCCCTCGCCGACCTCTTCGAGGACCGGGTGCCCGAAGACCTCGTCGCCGACAACGTCCGCCGCCTGTCCCAGGCCGGCGCGCTCACCGCGGCGCTGAACTGGTACCGCGCACTGGAGCTGGACACCGGTTCCACCGACGCCCCGGACATCAGCGTGCCCACGCTGTACGTGTGGGGCACCGAGGACGTGGCCTTCCTGGCCGCGGCCGCCCACGGCACCGGCGAACGGGTCTCGGCCCCGTACCGCTTCGTCGAACTGCAGGGGTTCTCGCACTGGCTCCCCGAGGAGGCGCCCGACCAGACGGTGGAGCCGCTGCTGGAGCACCTGGCCGCAGCCGAGCAGGGCTGACGCGCGCCGGCGCCGCGCGGCCGCGGCACGCCCGTTGCACGGTGGCGCCGTCTAGAGGTCCGCGGCGATGTCGGCGACGACCTCGGCGGCCGGGCGCTCCCGGACCGCGCGGAAGGCGGTCCCGGCCCACAGGTGCACCGTGTCGGCGGCGGCGGCCCGGGCCGCCGCCGCCCGGAGGGGGGCGGTCATGTGGTGGATGTGCGGATAGGCGGCGGGGGCCGACCCGTCGTGCTCGGCGAGAAACCGGTTCGCCAGGGCGCGCGCCCGGCGCCCGCTGAAGGCGCGCGTGACCGCCGTGCGGGCGAAGCGCTGCCGGAGCAGGGCGTCCTTGTGCACCTGGGCGGCACCGCTTTCGGGAGTGCACAGCAGCGCGGTGCCCAGCTGCACGGCCACCGCGCCGCCCGTCAGGGCGCGCCGCGCCTCGGCCGCGTCGCCGATCCCGCCCGCTGCCACCACAGGGAGCCGGACCCGGGCGCGCACCTCGGCCAGGAGCTGCGCCAGCGGGATCGTGCGCTCGTAGGCGTCCTCGAAGGAGGCCTGGTGGCCGCCCGCCTCGGCCCCCTGGACGCACAACGCGTCCGCGCCGGCATCGGCCGCGGCCTCGGCCTCCGCGGAGGTGGTGACGGTGACCATCACCTCGGTGCCCGCGCGCCGCAGGGACGCGATGTCGGCGGGGGCGGGACAGCCGAAGGTGAAACTCACCAGCGGGACCGGGTCGGCGCGCAACGCGGCGAGTTTGGCCGGGTAGTCGTCGTCGCCCCACACCGCCGCTCCGGGCTCCACCCCCAGGCGCGCGGCCTCGCGTTCCATCCGCTCCCGGTAGGCGGCCAGCGCCTGGGGGTCGGCCGTGTCCCGAGCGGGGACGAAGAGGTTGACGCCGAACGGGCGGTCGGTGAGCGCACGCAGCCGGCCGATCCGCTCGCCCATCGCCTCCGCCGTGAGATAGCCGGCGGCGAGGAATCCCAGTCCGCCGGCGGCGCCGACGGCTGCGGCGAGCTCAGGGGTGCTCGCTCCCCCGGCCATCGGTGCCGCGATGACGCCGACGTCGAGCTCCCGAAGAATCCCCAATCCACATCCTTCCGACAAAAGCAGCCAAACGGATGTCAGCTTCGCATGCCGCCGTGCGCCGCGGGATGCCGGGGCGCGCCGCGCCGGGCGCAGGGCTCCGGGGCACGGTCACAGGGACAGGATCCGCACGGGCCGGATCAGCACGGCGCTGCGGCGCTCCTCGGCCATCGCGCGGTCGTAGGCGTCGAAGTCCTCATGGGTGCCGCCCGCCGCGGTGAAGACGTCGCGCAGCAGCTGCCGGAGGCCTTCGGCGTCGACGCCCTCGCGTGGATCGTCGTAGCCGACGAGGTCGGCCGTGCCCTCGACGGAGGCCCAGTGGAAGCCGGGCTGGAAGACGATCGTGGCCTGCGGGCGGCGGCGCAGGAAGCGGAGCTTGGCGCCGGTCCCGGCGGTGGTGAAGCCGACGACGCGCTCACCCGAGAGGGGGTGGGCGACGACGCCGGCCGTGACGACGGTGGACTGGATCGAGCCGTCGGAGCGGGTGGTCGAGACGATCCCCAGGTGCCCACACTGCTCCATGACGGCCATGACGTCCTCGATCGTGGCCATGGGCCTCCTCCCGGTAGTGCCGCCGGCGGCGGGTACGACCGCGGTTCCCGTCGAAGGTGTCTTCCCTCCGGATCACCCCCCGACACCGCGGAACGGGGAAGGGCGCGGCGGACACGCGATCCGGCGGGCTCTGCTGCGGAGGACGGCGGAGCGGGGCGGACCTATGGCCGGGCTCACGGTCGCAAACACCGACAACTCGGGTTAACACCGATTACGATCGACGCCGGGAACGGTTCCCACCCATCGAGCAGCGGAGGTGATCCGGATGATCGACACCGGGCTGATGACGACGGGGCTCGTCGTCATCCTGGGCGGGATCGGTCTGATCCTGCTCGGCGGAGCCGCCTACATCGCCTACCAGGCGTTGGAGAACCGCTTGGACGAGCGGGCCGGGATTCCCACGCCCCACGAGGCGCCGCGGCCGGCGGACGCGCCGAGCGCCTCATCGGAGGGCACGGACCGCGAGGCCGGCGAGCGGCGGCGCGAGCACCAGCCCGCCTGAACCGCGCGGCCCGTCTTCCCCCCGGGCCGGATCGGCGGACACCTCTCCGGCGGCCCGGCCTCACCCTTCGGCCGTGACCGCCCGCGCCAGCAGGTCGGGCACCACGTTGCCGCCCGAGACCACCGCGACGGTGCGTCCGCCGGGGGCGCGTCCGGCCAGATGGGCCGCGGCGGCCACCGCCCCGCTGGGCTCGGCGACCAGGCGGGCGCTGAGGGCCAGCGCACCCATCGCCGCGAAGATCTCCTCCTCGCTGACCGCGACGATGCCGTCGAGGCGCGCGCGCAGGTGAGCGAACGTCAGCTCCGAAGGCCCCACCCGCACGCCGTCGGCCATGGTGCGCTGGGTGCGCTCGGCCGGCCAGGGGGTGAGCCTGCCGCGTTCCAGGCTCTGCTTGGCGTCGGCGGCCAGTTCGGGTTCGACGCCCACCACGCGGGCCTGCGGGCAGCGGGCCTTGACCGCTGTGGCCACGCCCGCGGCCAGTCCGCCCCCGCCCACCGGGACCAGCACCGTTTCGACGCCGGGCAGATCGGCGGCGATTTCGCTGCCGACGGTGCCCTGTCCCGCGATCACGTCGAGGTGGTCGAAGGGCGGCACGAGCGTCAGTCCCTGCTCCTCGGCGAGTTCCCGGGCCTTCTCGACGCGGCGGACCGGCTCCACGCTCACGGTTTCGGCGCCGAAGCCGTGCATGGCCGCCACCTTGACGCGCGGCGCCCCCTCGGGCACCACCACCACGCAGCGGACGCCGTGCATGCGGGCGGCATAGGCCAGGGCCTGGCCGTGGTTGCCCGAGGAATGCGTGATCACCCCGGCGCGGCGCCGCTGCGGGTCGAGGCGGGCGAGGGCGTTGCCGGCCCCGCGGATCTTGAAGGCGCCTACCGGCTGCAGGTTCTCCGGCTTCACCCACAGCTCCCCCGGCGCCCATTCGCAGGGCACAAGCGTGGTGCGCACGGCGGCTCCGGCCAGGCGCTCCTCTGCGGCGGCGACATCAGCGGACGTGATCAGCTCCATGACCGCAGTATGCCCGCGTGTGCGCCGCGCGTCCCGGCACCGGTGTCCTTCACCCCCGTTGACAGCTCGCACACCCCCGCTTACGTTGATGGGAGCGCTCCCAGAGCGTTGCGGACGGTTTCCCCGTTCGCCGCCCGGATCCGGCCCGGCACTCCCCTCCCCTGGGCCGGCCGACGGCGCGGAAAGCGGCGGGGGCGGCCGATGCCATCGGCCGCCCCCGCCGTCCCGGCGCGCGTCCGTTCCGGCGGCGCCGCACGCGGGGATTCGCCCGCATTCGTTCGTTTCGCCGGGCCTGCGGCGGTCGCGCCGACAGTCGGGCAGAACGCGAACGGGCCGGACCCGGCGCGGCGGCGGTCCGTGCACCGCCGCCGCCCGGATCCGGCCCGGATCCAGCGTGGTCCGCGGGCTACTCGCCCACGACCGCCTCGCTCACCAGATGGCGGGTGTGGTCGACCTCCCGGGTCTCCCCCTCCAGGCGCACCCGCGCGGTGTGGCGGATGTCCTCGCTGGAGGCGGCCAGGGACAGGTCCAGATCGCCGGCATCGACGACGCGCCGCCCGTCGGGCCCGGTGTAGGCCGCGAGGTCGGCCGCGACGGCGAACTCCACCCGCCGCTCCTGGCCCGGTTGCAGCTCCACCCGCGCGTAGCCGATCAGGCTGCGCACCGGCCGGCTCACCCGGGCCACCGGGTCGCCCAGGTAGAGCTGGACGACCTCGGCGCCGGCGCGCGCTCCCGTGTTGCGCACCGTGCAGCCCACGGTGAAGGAGCCGTCGGTGGTGGTCGCGGACGGATCGCCGGCGACCGCGGGGCGGGCGTCGACGCGGAAGTCCGTCCACGCGAAGGAGGTGTAGGACAGGCCGTGGCCGAAGGGGTAGAGCGCCGTGGGGTCGACCGAGCTGACCTCGCTGCGCCGCCCCAGGGAGGGGGCCAGGTAGGACACGGGCTGCGCGCCGATCTCCCGCGGCACCCCCACGGGCAGCCGGCCGCTCGGGTTGACCCGCCCCGCCAGCACGCCGGCGACCGCCGGACCGCCCTCCTCGCCGGGGAAGAACGCCTGCACCGCGGCCGCCGACCTCTCGGCCAGATCCTCCAGCCCGTAGGGGCGCCCGCTCATCACTACCAGCACCACGGGAGTGCCGGTCTCCAGCAGCGCATCCACCAGCTGCCGCTGGACGCCGGGCAGGCGCAGGTCGGCGACGTCGCAGCCCTCGCCGGACGTGCCGCGACCGAAGAGCCCGGCCCTGTCGCCCACCACGGCCACGCACACCTCGGCGGCCTCGGCGGCGGCGACGGCCTCGGCGATGCCGGAGGTGTCCGGGTCGTCGACGCCGCATCCGCGCCGGTGCTCCAGTTCGGTGCCGGGCAGTTCGGCGCGCAGCGCATCCAGCAGCGTGGGCACGTCGATGCCGATGTCGGTGTCGGGGTGGGAGGGGCCGACGTGGGCGGGGAAGGAGTAGCAGCCCAGCATGCCCTCGGTGGAGCCGGCCAGCGGCCCCACCACGGCCGTCCGGCGCCCGCCCGCCAGCGGCAGCGCGCCGCCGGGGTTGGCCAGCAGCACCACCGACTCCTCGGCCAGGCGGCGGGCCAGGTCGCGGTGCTCGGCGGGGTCCAGGTCGATGTCGACGTCGGGCGCCGCCTCGGCCCCGTTGGAGCCTTCGGCGGGGAACGGCGTCCAGTCGGCGTCGAGCAGGCCCAGTTCGCACTTCTGGGTGAGCACGCGCAGCGCGGCGCGGTCCACGAGCTCCTCGGAGATCCGCTCCTGGCGCACCGCCTCCACCAGCGGCGCGCCGTAGGAGCGCAGCGTCGGCAGCTCGATGTCGACACCTGCCTCCAGCGCCGCGACCGCGGCATCGCCCGCCGAGCCCGCGGTGCCGTGCAGGGTCTCCAGGAACGTCACCGCGAAGTAGTCGGAGACCACGGTCCCGGAGAAGCCCCACTCCTCGCGCAGCAGATAGGTGAGCAGCCCGGGGTCGGCGGTGGCGGGCACGCCGTCGTTGGCCGTGTAGGAGGGCATGACCGACTTGGCGCCGCCGAGTGCCACCGCCATCTCGAAGGGGGGAAGCAGCAGGTCGGCGAACTCCCGCGGGCCCGCCGAGACCGGGGCGAGGTTGCGCCCGGCCCGCGACGCCGAGTACCCGGCGAAGTGCTTGAGAGTCGCGACGACGCCCGCCGACTGCAGCCCGCGCACGTAGGCGGTGGCCACGGTGCCGACGAGGTAGGGGTCCTCGCCGATCGTCTCCTCGGTGCGGCCCCAGCGGGAGTCGCGGGAGACGTCCAGGACCGGTGACAGCCCCTGGTGCACGCCGACGCGCCGCATCGAGGAGCCGATCTGGACCGCCATCCGCTCCACGAGGTCGGGGTCGAAGGAGGCGCCCCAGGCCAGCGGCGTGGGATAGACGGTGGCCTTCCACGCGGCGAAGCCCGAGAGGCACTCCTCGTGCGCGATGGCGGGGATGCTGAAGCGGTTGGCGGCGGCGATCTCCTTCTGCGAGTTGGCCAGCGCCTGCACCCCCATGGCCGGGTCGACGGGAGCGGTGCCGAACGGCCGGGTGAGCTGGCCGAGCCCGTGGGAGATGACGCCCTCCCAGTCGGGTGGTTCCTCGGCCAGGTCGTGCTGGTGGGGGGCGACGCCCTCACCGGATCCGTCGGCGCCCACCCAGACCCCGTAGAGCTGGGCGACCTTCTCCTCTAAGGTCATGAGCCGGAGAACCTCGCCCGCCCGTTCAGCGGCCGGACGCTCGGCGTCCTGCCAGGGGGCGGGGTTGGAATGGGGCGACATATACCGTCCTTCTTCATTACGGAGCCCCGCGCACGCGGGGCTTTCAGTGGCTGTCGGTGCCGGTGGGGGGCAGGCGCGCCGACTACTTGCCGCCGACGCCCATCATTCCGCTGACCAGGGACCGGCGAGCGATCAGATAGACGATGAACAGGGGGACCGTCGCCAGCACGACGGCGGCCAGAAGCCCGGGGATGTCGACCCGGTACTGCCCCTGGAACTCGAACAGGCCCAGCGTGATCACCCGCTTGTTCGCCGACTGGGTCAGGATCAGCGGGAACAGGAACCCGTTCCAGGCCTGCAGCGCGGCGTAGACCGCGATGGTGCTGATGCCCGACCGCGAGAGCGGCACGACCAGGCGGAAGAACATGCGCACCGACCCCGCGCCGTCCAGCTCCATGGCCTCGTAGAGGTCGTCGGAGATGTCGCGCATGGACCCGGTCAGGATCAGGATGCACACCGGCAGCGCGAAGGCCGCGGTAGGCAGCATGATGGCGATCAGCGAGTCGTACAGGCCCATCTCGATGATGATCAGATAGACCGGGATGATCACCGCCTGGTTGGGGATGGCCAGCCCCAGCAGGAACGCCCGGAACAGCGAGTTGGTCAGCAGGGACCGGGTGCGCACGATGGCGTAGCCGGCCGTGACCGCAAGGGCGACGACGATGGCGACCACCGCCGCGGTCACCACGAGCGTGTTGAGCACGAAGCCCACGAGCCCGTTGTCGATCGCCTTGGCGTAGTTGTCCAGGGTCGGATCGGAGGGAATGCCGAGCGGCCCTGCGGACCGGTATTCCGAGGTCTCCTGGAACGTGGCCACCAGCAGGGCGTACAGCGGTACGCCCACCACCAGCAGCCAGGCGAAGGCGCCCAGCCCGGCGACCGGGTTGGGGCGCTGGCGCCAGCTGCGCAGGCGCTTGCGGGGGCCGGGGGCGCCGGAGCGCGGTCCCGTGCTCCGGATCTGCTGGCCGGCGGGTGCCGGAGAGGTCGCGGTCACATCCCCTCCCGGGTGCTGCGCATAGAGCCGAATCCGGTGAAGCGCACCATCAGCAGCGAAGCGAGGGTGGCCACGGCCACCAGCACGCAGGCCACTGCGCTGGCGTAGCCGTACTCGTAGTTCTCGAATCCGGCTTCGTACATCAGGTACGGCACGATCGTCGTCGCGTGCCCCGGGCCGCCGCCGGTGATGATCAGGACCGTGTCGAAGTAGGTCAGCGACCCCACGATCATCAGCACCGACGATGTGGTGATCGTGTTGCGCAACTGGGGCAGCGTGATGTGCCAGAACGAGCGGTAGCGGCCGGCGCCGTCGATCTCGGCGGCCTGGTAGAGCGACTCGGGGATCTGGCGGGCTCCGCCCTGGTACAGCAGGGTGTGCAGCGGGATGAACTGCCACCCGCTGACGAACAGGATCACCAGGAACGCCCCGGACTCGCTGCTGAGGATGTCCAGGCCGGGCACCCCGATCATCGGACCGATCTGGGCGAGCGGGCCGAAGTTGGGATCCAGCAGCGCGCGCCAGATGATGGCGATGGCGGCCGAGGACAGCAGCAGCGGCACGAAGAAGATCGCCGAGAGCACCGCCCGGTTGCGTTGACGGCCCGCGGCCCACACACCGAGCAGCATCGCGATCGGCGTCTGCATCGCCCAGCTGCCGGCGGTCAGCAGCAGGGTCAGCAGGATCGCCTGGTGCATCACGGGGTCGCCCGCCAGTCGGGTCCAGTTCTCGAACCCGATGAACTGAGGGGAGCCCAGTCCGCCCCAGTCGGTCAGCGACAGGTAGATGACCAGCCCCATGGGCAGCACTGCGAACAGCGAGAAGAACAGCAGCGCGGGAAGTCCCCACCAGGCACTGGGACGCCCGGCGCGCGGCGCGCCCGGGCGCGCACCGCCGGCGGCGGTGCGCGCCCGGGCCCGAGCCGACGCGTGGCGTCCGTCTCGGTTGGGTGAAAGAACACTCACTGGAGGGCCGCCACGTTGTCGACGAACTCCTCGGGGGTGACCTGCTCGTTGAACAGCTTCTCGATCTCGGTCACCATCGGCTGGGCCACCGACCGGGGCAGCGCCTGGTCCCAGGAGAGCTGGAAGGTGGGCGCGTCGCGGACCATCTCGTATTGGAAGGTGGCGAAGTCGGGGTTGGGCGCGTGCTTCTCGATCATCTCTTCGGAGTTGGTGGTCGTGGGCACCTCGCCGTTCTCGACCATGTCCTGGACGTAGGCCTCGCTGTAGGTCTGCTTCAGGAAGTCGACCTCGGCTTCGGTCTCCCCGTCGTCGGTCACGGAGAAGAAGTTGGTCGGGTTGCCCACGACGGCCTGGGGGTTGCCTTCGCCGTCGGGCAGCGCGGGGAAGGTGGTGTAGCCCAGGTCCCCCTTGGCGAACTCCTCGGCGTCGGCCAGATGCGTGGAGTACTCCCAGGAACCCATGAGGTGCATCGCGGCCTTGCCCTCGGACAGCAGGGCCGAAGCCGCGCCCTCGTCGTAGCTCACGGAGGCGAAGTTGTCGCCGAAGGCGCCGCGCTCGACCAGGTCCTGAACCGTCTCGGCCGCATCCAGCACGGCGGGGTCGCGCCAGCCCTCGGGGTCGCCGTTCTGGATGCGCTGGAAGACCGAGTGGCCGCCCTTGCGGTCGACCAGGTACTGCATCCACATCTGCTCGGTCCAGGGAGTGGCCCCGCCGAGCGCGAAGGGGGTGACGCCCTCGTCCTTGAAGGTGTCGATCAGGTCGAGGAGGTCGTCCCAGGACTCCGGGGGCTCGGCGCCGGCGTCCTCGAACACCTGCTCGTTGTAGAAGAGCATGACCGGCTGGGTTCCGCGCAGGGGGATGCCGTACTGGGTGTCGTTGACCTTGCCGGCTTCGAGGATGGAGGGGATGAAGGCCTCCTCCATCTCCGGGTTCTCCTGCAGCGTGGCGCCCAGGGGCAGCAGCATCTCCTGCTCGACGTAGGGCTCGATGCTGCCGCCGCCCCAGTTGAAGAACACGTCGGGAGACTGGCCCGAGCCCATGACCGTGCGCAGCTTGTCCTCGTAGCCGTCGGCGGGGACCTCGTTGATCACAGCCTTGGCGTCATGGTCCTCGTTGAACCGCTTGGCGGCGTCCTTCTGCACCACCGCGAGCGAGTCCTGGTACATCATCACGGTCAGCTCGCCGTCGCCGCCGGAGCCTCCGGAACCTCCGGAGCCTCCGCAAGCGGTGGTGGCGAACAGGAGCAGCGCGAAAGCGCCAGCGGCGCCGGCCCTGTGGGGAATCATGGCCACGTCCTTATCGAAACTATCGGATACGTTATCGCAACGCGTGCTGCCAGAATTTACGGGCCTGCCACAAAGACCGTCAATACTCCAGGAGAAGTTCGTCACCCTCCCCCCGCGCCGCCGCGGCGGGAGGCCCAGTAAAATGCGTGCTTGTGACAGCAGAACCCGCCCCGATTCCCCAGGGCCCCGCCGGATCCGAACCCGTGACGATCTCGAAAATTGCGGAGGCCGCAGGGGTGTCCGTGCCGACGGTCTCCAAGGTCCTCAACGGACGCGCCGACGTCGCGCCCGAAACCCGCGCGCGCGTCGAGGAGCTCATCCACCGGCACGGCTACCGCCGGCGCCGCGGGCCCGGCGCGGGCCGTTCGCCTACCATCGACCTGGTCTTCCACGAGCTGGACAGCGCGTGGGCCATAGAGGTCATCCGCGGCGTGGAGCGCATCGCCCGCCACGAAGGGCTCAGCGTCGTGCTCTCCGAGTCCGGCGGTGAGCAGACACCGCGGGACGCCTGGGTCGAGGCGGTGCTGGGCCGCCAGTCCACGGCCGCGATCCTGGTCTTCTCCGACCTGGCGCCCGAACAGCAGGCGCGGCTGACCGCGCGCAGCATCCCGTTCGTGGTCGTCGACCCCACCGGTGACACCGAAGAGGACGTGCCCTCGATCGGCTCGGCCAACTGGAACGGGGGCCTGGTGGCCACCCGGCACCTCATCGAGCTGGGCCACGAGCGCATCGCGGTGATCGGCGGCCCCACCGACGTGCTGTGCAGCCGGGCGCGCATCGACGGCTACCGCTCGGCGCTGGACTCGGCCGGACTTCCGGTGGACCACGATCTGATCCGATCGGGCGACTTCCACATCGAGGGCGGCCACGGCCACGGCCGCGACCTGCTCACCTCGCCGGATCCGCCCACCGCCATCTTCGCCGGCAGCGACCTGCAGGCCATGGGTCTGTACGAGGCCGCGCGCGAACTGGGCGTGCGCATCCCCGAGGACCTCAGCGTGGTGGGTTACGACGACCTGCCCGTGGCGCGCTGGGTCGGCCCGCCGCTGACGACGGTGCGCCAGCCCTTGACCGAAATGGCCGAGGAGGCCACCCGGCTGGCGCTGATGCTCAGTCGTGGCCAGCAGCCGCCCAACCTGCGCCTGGACCTGGCCACCAACCTAGTGGTCCGGCACAGCACGGCCCCTCCGAAGCACCGCTGAGGGCGCCTGCCGAACGCGGACGTGCGCGCGCCGGCGGCCGCTGGGGCCCACCCGCGGACGCGGGCGGGGTAAGGACTGCGCGCTGAGGGCTTCGACCTGCGCGCCTGCAGGGACGCGGGCCCGCCCGCCACCGCTGCGCGGCCCAGGCCGCAGCGCCGCGCCCTGCTCGCCCTCGGTACTGTCGAAACCCGCTCCGCCGAAACCGCGACCGATCCGCCGTGTGCTGCCCGACCGCGGGCCGCAAGCCCGCGTGCCCGTGCCATGTCGCGGACGAGGGGCGGGACCGCAGCCGTCCCGCCCCTCGTCGCAGCGGCGCCCTTAAGGGGCGAAAGGGCGCCGTATCCGGGGAAAGTCGTATCGCGGCGGCGCCGGGGCCGCCGCCCGGCGGGGGCCTGGAACCGGCCGCACGAGGCCGCAGTGGTAGTGATGCGGCCGGTTCCAGGGATCGGGGTGACGCACCAGGGCGTCGGTCGCCGCCCGCAGCGTGCGCGGCGGCGGGGTGCGGCGCTCCGGGGCGCGGGGGCACAGGCGGTTCCGGGCGCAGGGGACCCGCCCGGAACCGCCTGTCGGCGGCGGGCTGGAGTGCCGGCACGAGGTCCGGCGCTCGTACCGTCGGCCGTCGCCCCCGCGCGGACGGTGCGCCGCGAGGGTTTCGACAGGGGGCCGCCCGAGGGCGTCGGCATGGGATGCCGCGATCGCTCGCCCCTGCGCCGAGGCCCACGTCCCGACCGCCGCGGGCGCGCCCGCGGCGACCGCGCCGCCGCTGGGGCGGGCCGATCGGCGGAGCCGTGCGCGGCTCGGGTCGGTCATGGCGCTTCCTCGCAGTCGCGGATCGGGGGCCGGGCTATCCGGCCCCGCGCATGCGCGCGGCCGGGCCCGGATGCGGGCGGAGGTGCGGCGGTACGCCGCGTCGGTGCGGCGAAGCGACGCCCTCTACCGGGGTCGCGGCACGGCATCGCCCGGCGTTCGGGCGCCGTGCGGGGTCGGCGGCGCGGTCGCGGAGCTTTCGGCGGGGGCCGCTCCGGGGGATGCGGCTGGAGCGGCCCGGCGGCTGCTCAGTCGGGGTCCTCGGCCCATGGGGTGTGCTCCCTTCGGGTCGTACACGTCCACTGGCGGCCACCCGCGCCCCCGCATGTTGGGAGCGCTCCCATGCAGTGACGAATGTAACACGGTCGCCTTGGGACACCAATAGGTCACACACCGAAACTATCCCGAAAAGCGAAAACCGCACCGCACAAGCTCTGATCCCTGCGCCGGCGCACCGCGTCGGGCCGCGCGGGGAACCTCGCCCGAGGGCCCGGCCCTTCGGCGTCTGCGCCGTACCGGTGCGGGCGGCCGGTGCGCCCCGCGGCGTCGGCACGTTCCGGGCACTGCCCCGGCGACCGCTTCCGGTAGAGGCGGTTCCGCCGGGCGGCCGCGCTCGGGTACATCGCGGCACACGGCCGTGAGCGCGGGCCGCGCCGCCCGGCACAGGGGCCAGTCCGCCCCAGGCCGCCACGGACCGGTGGTCCGGGACGACGAACCCCGGCTCCTGGACCGGTCCCAGGCCCGCGACCGCCATGAGGACGTCGTCGATCAGCGCGGTCGGCGACTCGACACCGCCGAGCGGCTCACGGGTGGTCTGCGCGAACGAACACGCGGCGGTGAAGCCCCTTCGGGCGGCGGGCGGGCGCGCCGACGCGACCGCAACCGGCCACGGCGGCTACCGTGGCAGGGCTCGGCTGGAATCATCGGTACGCGCGCCGGGATCGCCCGCCGGCGCCGGCGCGAGCCGGAAGGCCGGGGGCCGGACGCGCCGACGTTGTGCGTTATCGGACCGAAAGAGGCGGCCCCATGGCGAAGTCGCACTCCCGGCGCCGACGCGTTCTGGCGATCAGCGGCAGCCTGCTGCTCGTCACCGTGCTGGCCGTGGTCGCCGTCCGGGCGGCCGCCGGTCCCACCCAGGCGGGCGGCGTCCCCCTTCGCGATCTCGCCGCCGAGCGCGGCATCCGCATCGGCGCGGCCGCCAATCCCTACCTGCTGGAGCGCGAGCCCGACTACCGGGCGCTGCTCGCCGAGCAGTACGGCTCCATGACGGCGGAGAACGTGATGAAGTGGGACTCGCTGCAGCCCGAGCGCGGCGTCTACGACTTCTCCACCGCCGACGTCCTCACCGCGTTCGCCGATGAGCACGACCAGCAGATGCGCGGCCACACCGTGCTGTGGCACAACCAGAACCCGGAGTGGCTGGACCAGGGCGAGTTCGGCCCCGAGGAACTGCGTTCGATCATGCGCGACCACATCGACACGGTGGTCGGCGAGCACTTCGCGGGGCGGGTGTATGCCTGGGACGTGATCAACGAGCCCTTCCGCGACGGCAGCGGCGAGCTTCGCCCCAACCTGTGGCTGAACACGCTGGGCCGGGGCTACATCGCCGAGGCGCTGCATATGGCCCACGAGGCCGACCCGGATGCACGGCTCTACATCAACGACTTCAACATCGAGGGCCGCAATCCCAAGAGCGACGCCCTGTACGACCTGGCGGAGTCGCTGCTGGAGGAGGGCGCTCCGCTGCACGGCATCGGCTTCCAGGGCCACTTCCACGCGGGCGGTGTGCCTGAGGACATGGCGGAGAACATGCGCCGGTTCACGGACCTGGGCCTGGAGGTGACCGTCACCGAGCTCGACGTGAGTATCAAGATGCCCGCGAGCGCGGAGGAGCTGCGCACTCAGGCCCGGGACTACCGCGCGGTGGTGGAGAACTGCCTGGAGGTCGGCGGCTGCACGGGAGTCACCGTCTGGGGCATCGGCGACGCGGACTCCTGGATCCCGTCGTGGTTCCCGGGCCGGGGTGCGGCGCTGCCCTTCGACGAGGACTACGCGCCCAAGCCCGCCTACGGATCCCTGCAGGAGGCCCTGGGCGGCTGAGTCGCCCCGCCGTCCCGAAACGGCCCATCGGCCCCCGTGGGGCATACTCGGAGCATGCGTGCGAGCCGACTGGTCTCGCTGTTGCTGCTCCTGCAGAACCGCGGGCGGATGACGGCGGCGGAACTCGCTTCGGCGCTGGAGGTCTCCGAGCGGACGATCTACCGCGACGCCGAGGCGCTCAGCGGGGCCGGCATCCCGCTGTACGCCGACCGCGGGGCCGGCGGCGGCTACCGGCTCGTCGACGGCTACCGGACCCGGCTGACCGGCTTGACCTCGGGGGAGGCCGGGTCGCTGTTCCTGTCCGGCCTGCCCGACGCCGCCGCCCAGTTGGGGCTGGGCGCCGAGATGGCCGCGGCCGACCGGAAGCTGCTGGCAGCGCTTCCCGAGGAGCTGCGCGAGCGCGCCGAGCGCGTACGGGCGCGCTTCCACCTGGACGCGCCGGGCTGGTGGCGCTCCCCGGACGAGACCCCGCACCTGAGCGCGGTCGCCGCGGCGGTGTGGGACCAGCACACCGTCGAGATCTCCTACCGCCGATGGGACGGCGCCGACGTTCGGCGGCGACTCGACCCGCTGGGAATCGTGCTCAAAGGCGGCAGCTGGTACTTCCTCGCGCTGCCCCACCCCGGCCCGGGGCGCTCCGCACCCCCCGCGGCCCCCTCACCTGCGCGCCCCCGCACCTTCCGCGTCTCACGCATACGCGAGTTGGAGGTGCGCGAGGAGGTCTTCGAGCGGCCCGCCGACTTCGACCTCGCCGCCTGCTGGGCGGAGTGGTCGCGGGAGTTCGAGCAGAGCCGGCACCGGCTGTGCACACGGGTGCGGCTGAGCCGCCGCGGCCTGGAACTGGTGCACGCGCTCTCCTCCCCCATCACCGCTGCCGGCGCCGACGGTCTGCGGCCCGGCGCCGACGGCTGGTGCGAGGCCGAACTCTACGTCGAGTCGGTGGCCGTGGCCACGACGGAGTTCGCCGCCTACGGCCCCGAGATCGAGGTGCTGGAGCCCGCGGAGCTGCGTGCGTCGCTGGCCGACTACCTGAGTGCCGCCGCGGCGCGGTACCGCTCGGGATGATCCTGCGACTCCGGCGGACCGGAGCGCCGCAGGCGACGCCGCCTGCACGGCGACCGCCACCTCCGCCGCGGCACAGGGCGCGCCGCGCGCCCGGCGTCCTCCCCGCTCAGCCCCAGAAGCCGTAGTAGAAGAGCATCCCGTTGGTTCCGGCGATGACGGCGACCGCCAGCATCGCGCCGACCACGTAGCCGGTGCGCAGCGAGCGGATCAGGAACTCCGCGCCCACGACGTTGTTCAGCAGGAAATACCCCAGATACATCGCGTGGAAGAACCCGTCGAGGGTGAAGATCCCCGAGTAGTACCACGCGGTGCCGTTCCACACGCCCGACTCGGTCGTGAACCACTGCCAGGCGTAGGAAACGCCGGTGCCCAGCGGGATCTGGATGATCGGGATGATCAGCAGCGGCAGCAGCTTGACGAAGCTCCACAGGCCGGGCTGGTTGGCCTGGCGGGCGCTGGCCTGGGCCCGCCGGGCCGCCTCCTGCTCGGCGCGCACCCGCTCGCGGTGCACGCGTTCGGCCTCCTGCCTGCGGCGCTGCTCCTCGCGCTGCTGCTGTTCCTCCTGCTGCCGGCGCAACTCCTCCTTGCGGCGCCGATCGGCGTCGGGGGCACCGCCGGAACCGCGGTACATGCCCTCGTAGGAGTCGTCCCGGGCCGGAGGCATCGCAGCGGTCGGCGGCGTCTGCTGGGGCGGCGAGCCGTAGGCGGCGGTGGGGGCGGGGCCCTGCGGACCGTAGGCGCGTGTCGCGCCGTCCTGGGGCTCCTGCCCGCCCTCGGGGTGGTAAGGCGGCGGATACTGGGAGGTGCTTGCGGCCTCACCGGAGCCGGATCCCATCACCGAGGTGGCGTCGGCGCCGCCCTGCCCGGCCACCCGCGTGGGGTCGTGGTCGCCGAACGCCGCGCCCGCCGCCGCGCCGGCGGCCGCTCCGGCCGCGGCGCCGCCGAGCACGGACGTCGCGCCGCTCGCATCGGCGCCCTCGGTCGTGTTCGCGCCGCTGAGCGCGGCGTTGGTTTTGGCGACCTGCTCGCGCACTCCGCGCATGACCTGGGGCGGCAGCCAGGACTCCCCGATGGGGATGTCGCCGAGCGCGTCGAGGAGCTGGCCGGGCGAGGGCCGGTAGCGCGCGTCCTTGGCCAGGCAGGCCGCGACGAGGCGCTGCAGTTGGGCGGGGACCGCCGAGAGGTCGGGCTCGTGCTGCATGACGCGCATGACCAGAGTGGGCATGGCGCCCTCGCCGAAGGGCCCGACGCCGCCGGCCGCGTAGACCAGCACCGCGCCGAAGGCGAACATGTCGCTTCCGCCGGTGAGGTACTCACCCTGGATCTGCTCGGGCGACATGAACCCGGGGGTGCCGATGATGGACTGGGTGGCGGCGGTGCCCTCGGTCGCTCGGGCGATCCCGAAGTCGATGACGCGCGGGCCTTCCTCGGCCAGCAGCACGTTGCCGGGCTTGAGGTCGCGGTGGATCAGCCCGACACGGTGGATCTCGGTCAGCGCCTCGGCAAGGCCGGCGGCCAGCACGCGCAGGGTGTGCTCAGGCAGGCCGCCGTGGGCGCGAACGGCCTCGTCCAGCGGCAGCGAGGGCACATAGGAGGTGACCAGCCACGGCACGTCGTCCTCGGGGTCGGCGTCGATGACCGGGGCGGTGAAGGCGCCGCTGACCTGGCGCGCGGCCGTGACTTCGCGGGCGAAGCGCTCACGAAAGGAGGTGTCGGTGGCCAAGTGGGGGTGGATGCGCTTCACCGCGACCGGTCGGCCACCCGCCGAGCGCCCGAAGTACACCTGACCCATGCCTCCGGCGCCCAATCGACCGATCAGCCGATACCGGCCGATGCGCTCCGGATCGCCGCGCTCCAACGGACCCACGTCCGTACCTCCGCATTCCCGCTGTGTCGATGAGTGGCCCGACCCTTGCGATCGTAGCCACACCGGTGCGGTTCTCGGCCGCGTCGAAGCCGCGCTCCGCCGGCGCGCCGCCGATCGCGGCACCGCTGGCAGGGTGGAGCCGCTGCTGTGGGAGAACGGCCCGCACCCGCGCCGTGGTCGGCGATCAGTCTAGGGGGTGGATGCATCCGAACCATCACCTTTACAACGTAGATTAAATCGTGTCCCTGGGGACGCGGGGTCCGATGCACCCGCCGGCGGGGCCTCCGGCGTTTCCACCGGTGCCCCGGGGCGGCGTCGCCCTGTGCACCGCCACGTCCTACGCTGCGGGTATGGCGCGATTCCTCCCTCCTGAGCAGTGGTTCGCCTCGTTGCCCACGGCCTACCTGGCCGCATTCGGGCTCATCACCGACGAGGCCGGACGCGTGCTGCTGGTCGATCCCAACTACCGGGAGCACTGGACCCTGCCCGGCGGCGTCGTCGAGGACGGGGAGGCGCCGCACCTGGCCTGCGAGCGCGAGGTCGCCGAGGAGGTGGGGCTGCGCCGCACCGCCGGGACACTGCTCGCCCTGCAGTGGAGCGCGCCGCGCGGCGTACGCCCCAAGCCGTTCCTGTCCTTCGTCTTCGACTGCGGCACGATCGACTCGGGTGCAGCGATCACGCTGCAGGAAGAGGAACTCGACGACTACGCGTTCGTCGAGCCCGACTCCGCGGCCGGCATGCTCCACCCCGCCCTCGCCCCCCGACTCACGGGCGCCCTGCGGGCCCGCTCCGAAGGCGCCACGGTGTACGTGCCCTGACCGGTGCGGACCGCGTCCCGCGTCGGCCGGGGCGGCGATCGCTACCGGAGGGGCGCCGGGCACCGGCTGTGCGCCTTCCTGCCCGCAGGCGGTGCAGCCGCCTCGCCGAGCCCCTCCAGGGGACTCCGGCGTGCCGGGGCGGCGTCAGCCGTGCCCGGCGAGGTTGAGCCCCGCGACACCGGCGAGGATCAGCCCCAGGCATGTCACCCGGCGCCGCGAGACGGGCTCACCGAGGAAGGCCATTCCGCTTGCGGCCACGCTCAGGGCTCCGATTCCGACCCACACCGCATAGGCGGTCCCCACGGGCAGCGTGCGCAGCGCGTGGCTCAGCAGCCCCAGGCTCAGTGCCGCCACCGCGACGCCCGACACCGCCCACAGCGGCCGCGTGAACCCCTGGGCCCGCTTGAGTGCCAGTGCCCAGACCGCCTCCAGCAGGCCGGCGACGACGAGCACCGACCACGCGGTGAACGCCTCCGGGTTCATGCGGTTCCCCCCGCCCCGTCGCCGGCCCGCTCCGACCGCGGCGACGCCCTGCCGTCCGTGTTCAATCCGACGACACCCGCGATGATGAGGCCGATGCAGAACGCTCTGGTCCAGGTGAACGGCTCCCCCAGCGCGAGCGTGCCCACCGCCGCCACGCCCACGGCGCCGATGCCGACCCACGCGGCGTAGGCCGTGCCGACCGGAAGGCTGCGCAGCGCACGGCTGAGCAGGGCGAGACTGATCAGCGCGGTGCCGATACCGATGATCGAAGGCCCCGGTTCGGTCAGCCCGTGCGCCTCGTCGAGCGCGACCGACCACACGATCTCCAGCAGACCGGCCACGACCAGAACTCCCCAGGCCATATCCGTCCTCTCCCGCGGGTCCGCCGCGCGGCCCGCCTGTTGCCGCTCCCGTAGTGGCCGAGCACTAGGCGTTGGCGCCGCCGTCCACGGTGATCGGGGTGCCGGTGACGAATCCGGATTCGGGGGCCGCCAGGTACGCGACGGCCCCGGCGATTTCGGCGGCCCTCCCGTATCGGCCCAGCGCTGTCTGGGCGCGCTGCTGCTCGGCACCCTCGCCGTCGGCGGGGTTCATGTCGGTGTCGGTCGATCCGGGGTGGACGACGTTGGCGGTGATGCCCCGCGGGCCGAGGTCGCGGGCCAGGCCCTTCGTGAAGCCGATGAGCCCGGACTTGCTCAGTGAGTAGAGGCTGATCCCGGGAGCGGGGACGTGCTCGGCCAGGTTGCTGCCGATGCTGATGATCCTGCCGCCGTCGGGCATGTGGCCCAGCACCCGCTTGACCGCGACGAAGACGGCACGCAAGTGCACGGCCGTGGTGGCCTCGTAGTCATCGAGGGTCAGCTCGTCGATCCCGCCGTAGGGGAAGACGCCGGCGTTGTTGACCAGGATGTCGACGCGCCCCAGCGCTGCGGCCGCCCCGTCGACGGCCGCGCTCACGGCGGAGGGGTCGGTCATATCGGCGTGGAGTGCCACACCCGCGCGGCCCGCCGCCTCGACGCGGGCGACCACCTCCTGCGCGCGGGCGCTCGAGGTGTGGAAGGTGAGCGCCACGTCGGCTCCCTCGTTCGCCAGCCGCTCGGCGATCGCCGCACCGATTCCCCTGCCGCCGCCGGTGACCAGCGCTGATTTTCCGCCCAGGACGCCCACGATCACTCCTTTTTATGTATCGATTGCTACATAATTGCTAGCATGGGCGCCACGAGAGCGTCAACCGAGCCTGGAGGGAGCGCGATGCCGGCACGGGGACGCCCGCGCCAGTTCGACAGGACGGCGGCGCTGCGCATGGCGATGGTGCTCTTCTGGGAACACGGCTACGAGGGCACCTCGCTCAGCGCGCTCACCTCGGCGATGGGGATCACCTCGACGAGCCTGTACGCGGCGTTCGGCTCGAAGGAGCAGGTCTTCCGCGAGGCCGTCGAGCTCTACAGCTCCGACAGCGCGACCGGCGAAGAGGCTCTGGCCGCCAGTCCCACGGCGCGGCAGGCGGTCGAGACGATGCTGCGGGAGAACGCCGCCGCCTACGTCGATCCCGCCACACCGCGCGGATGCATGGTGGTCTTGGCGGGCATGAACCTCACTGCGGCCAACGAGGGGGTCGGCCGCTACCTCGCGGCGTGCCGGGCGGGCGACCGCGCCAACCTCCTCGCCCGGCTCCGGCGCGGCGCGGCCGAAGGCGAGCTGGCGCCGTCGACCGACCTTGAGGCCGTGGCGGACTACTACCTGACCGTGCTGCACGGGCTGTCGGTCCAGGCCCGCGACGGGTTCACGCTGGATCAGGCGAACGCGGTCGTCGACACCGCGATGGCCGCCTGGGGCTCCTTCGCCGGAGGCCGCGGCGGCGCGGCGGCCTCGGGACACGAGCAGGTATGAGGGGCTCGCTCACGGCGGCGGGCGGCGGTTCCGGTGCCGGAACCGCCGCCCGCGTCGCATGCGGCTTGCGCGGTCAGCCGCCGGCGACCGACGGCAGGACGCGGACCTCGGCTCCGTCGGGAACCGGAGTGTCGAGGCCGCCGACGGCGCGGCACTCGTCGGAGTCGACGAAGACGTTGACGTAGCGGCGCAGTCGGCCCTGATCGTCGCGGATGCGCCGGTCGAGGCCGGGATGGCGGCGGGCGAGTTCGTCCAGGACGGCGCGCAGCGTGGCGTGCTCGCGGCCTCCCTCCGCGGGAGGCGGACCTCCCGCGGGTGCCGCGGCGACGAGGGCGATGTCGACCCGGGAGGCTCCCCCCGCATCGGACTGCAGGACTTGCGGCAGCAGAACCGTCACACTCATCGACTCACACCTCCAGCGCGCGCACGCACAGCACGTCGGGCAGGTGGGCGGCCACCCGGGTCCATTCGCCGCCGGAGTCGGTGGCGCAGAAGACGTCGCCGGTGCGGGTGCCGAAGTAGAAGCCGGGGTCGGCGGCGCCGTCGGTGCAGGCGCCGTCGCGCAGCACGATCCCGTAGTAGGGGTCCTCGGGCAGCCCTTTGACGGCCGGATGCCAGCTCGCGCCCGCGTCCTCGGTGCGGTAGACGGCCAGGTGGCCGTCGGGCGGCAGATGGCAGACCTGGCTGACCACGGGGAACACGTATCCGGTACCGGGCACGTGCGGGTGGGTCACATACGAGAACCCGAAGTCGGTAGGCAGGCCCTCGGCGATGGAGGTCCACCCGGCGGCGGGATCGGTGCTGCGGTAGACGCCGTGATGGTTCTGGGCGTAGAACTCGCCGTCGCTGCCGATGGCGACCTTGTGTACGCACTGGCCGTACTCGGGGTCGTCCTCGGGCAGGAAGACGGCGCTGATGCCGCGGTTGGCCGGCTTCCAGGAGGCCCCGCCGTCGCGCGTCTGGTAAACGCCGCCGGTGGACATGGCCACGGTCATGGAACGGGGATCGGTTCCCTCGGCGCCGACCCGGCCGGGGATCACCGTGTGGATGGCGGCGCCGCCCGCTCCGGGCCACCAGTCGCCGCGGTGGGGGTGGTCCCACAGCCCGCGCACGAGTTCGAAACTCTCGCCGCCGTCGCCGGAGCGGAACAGGGCGGTGGGCTCGACGCCGGCGTAGACCGTGCCGGGCTCGTCACCGAAGGCGAAGTGCCAGGCCCGGGCGAAGGAGGCGTCGACGTCTTCGGGGAAGGCGATCGGCGTCCGCTCCGGCTCGTGCCAGCTCCCGCCGAGGTCGTCGCTGTACCAGACGCTGGGCCCGAAGTGGGAGCTCTCGGCTCCGGCCAGGATCCGGCGCGTGCGGGGATCGATGCCCACCGCGTAGACGCCGGCCATGTTGGCGTAGTCCTCACTGTCCAGGCGGTGCGGTCCGCGCACCCGCCAAGTGCGGCGCTCGTCGTCGCCGGTGGCGGTGAACAGTCCTTTTCGTGTCCCGATGACCAGGAGATACGTCATGATCGCCCCATGAGATGAGTGCCCGGAAGGCAGGTCGAAGCGGTGAAGGGCGCACCGAACGGGTCGCCCGTAGGAAATGTCGCGATGCGCGCCGCGGGACTTCATCCCGGGGCGGCCGGTGTGACTCAGAGCATACCGGAACCGCCGGGACTTTCGTACGTCAGTTCGATACGCGTTCGCGATGCGGGAGACGGGTAGTCCGCGGGCCGCATGTCCGAGCGGCTTCATCCTGCTCCCGCACGGGTGAGACCGACCGGTCGGTCTCACCCGTGCGCAGGTGGTCCGCCGTAGTGCGCGGCACGGCCGGCGCCCGCGGCTCCGCCGCCTGCGTACCCTGGTGCGCGCCGCCGCTACCAGCGGCGCCGCTCGCATCACGCAACGGGGTATCAGGGAAATCACCAGTGTGGCCCGCACCACCTGTCGGCGTGATCCAGGTCCTGTGTACGTTGAGTGCGTGCCCAGTGGAACCCCCTCGCCGCCCCCCGGGATCCGTCTCCGGGGCCGCGAGACGGAGCAGCGGATGCTCACCGACGCCCTGGCCGGCGCGCGCGCCGGCCAGGGCACCGCACTGCTGGTCTGCGGAGGCCCGGGCATCGGCAAGACGGCCCTGGTGGAGCACGCGTGCGAGGTCGCGCGCACCCCGGAGGTCCACCGCTCGCGTCCCCAGGACGCCATGGTGCTCAAGGGCGCCATGGTGCTCAGCTCGGCCGGCGCCGAGCCCGAGTCGGCCATGCCCTTCGCCGGTCTGCAGCGCCTGCTTCGCCCGGTGGCCGACCGCGTCGGCGACCTGCCCGCCCAGCAGGAAGCGGCCATCGAGCAGGCGATGGAGAGCGGCCAGGTCGCCGAGAGCGACCGCTTCCCCCTCTCCATCGGCGTGCTGCGGCTGCTGTGCCTGCTGGGCCACTCCGCTCCCCTGCTGGTCTGCGTCGACGATGCGCACCTGATGGACTCGGCCTCGTTGGACGCGCTGGCCTTCGCCGCGCGCCGACTGGGCACCGACCCTGTGGCGATGGTCTTCGCCGCCCGCGACGACTCTCCCAAGCCCGCAGTGCCCGGCATCCCCTCCGTCACGCTGAGCCCTCTGCCCGACGCGGCCGTCAGCGAGGTGCTCGGCGACGCCGCGCCCGGCGGGATCGCCGCGGGGGTGCGCGCCGAACTGGTGCGCGCCGCCCACGGCAACCCGCTGGCCGCACGCGGCTTCACCGCGGCGCTGTCGCGCGACCAGCTGTCGGGCGCCCGGCCGCTGCCGCGCACGCTCGCGCTGCCCGCCCAGCTGCGCAGCGCCTACGCCCCGCGCGTGGAGGCACTGCCCGAGCCCGCGCGCCACCTGCTGCTGCTGGCCGCGGCCGATCCCGAGTGCGGCGCCGACGAGCTGGTGCGTGCGGCGGGGCGGCCGGAGGTGACCGTGGGCGATCTGGAGCCGGCCGAGAACGCGGGGCTGGTGCGCATCGACGGCGCTCAGGTGGTGTTCACCGACCCCCTGCTGCAGACCGCCGTCTACCAGTCCGCCCCCGTTGTGCGGCGGCGGGCCGCGCACGCACGGCTGGCACGCGTGCTGGACCCCAAGCGCGATCCCTCGCGGTACGCGGGCCACCGCGCCGCGGCGGCCGAGGGCCCCGACTCCGAGCTGGCGGCCGAGCTGGCCGCGGCCGCCGACACCGCCAAGGAGCTCAACGGCCATTCGGTGGCCTCGGCAGCGCTTGAGCAGGCCGCCGAGCTGACCCCGATCCCCCGGCTGCGGGCCTGTCGGCTGTCCACCGCCGCCCAGGACGCGTGGCTGTCCGGGATGCCCGAACGGGCCTCGGAGCTGCTGGAGCGGGCCGAGCCCGACGCCGTGACCCCGCGCCAGGCCGGAGTGCTGGAACTGATCCGCGGCCAGATCCGGCTGCGCGAGGGCAACGCGATCGACACCGCCGACTCGCTGCTGGCCACGGCCGAACAGCTGGTGCCCCACGACCGCGAGCTGGCCGTGCGCTCGCTGATGCGCGCCGCCGACGCCGCGTCCTTCGCCGGCGACCCGGTGCGCCACGCCGCGGCCGCGCGCCGCCTGGCCCCGCTGGCCCGCGACAACGACCCGCCGGCCATGCGCCTGGCGTTCGCATTCATGGACGGGTGCGCGCTCTCGTTCGCCGGGGACTACGCGGCCGCGGCGGCCCCGCTGCGGCAGGCGGTCGACCTGGCCGAGGAGGTCGACACCCCGGCCGAGCTGATCTGGGCGAGCATCGCCGGCCTGCGGCTGGGCGACGCCCCGCTGGTGCACGCCCTGGCCACACGCGCGGTGTCGGTCGCCCGGCGCCGCGGTGCGCTGGCGGCGGTGCCCCAGGCGCTGGAGTTCCTGGTCTACTCGGAGTTCTGGAGCGGCCGCTTCCCCTCGGGCATCGGCAACTGCATGACGGGGCTGCGGCTGGCCCGCGAGACCGACCAGCCCAATTGCGCCACCCATCACCTGGCCGCGCTGAGCCTGCTCGCCGCCATCCAGGGCGACGCCGAGACCTGCCACGAACGCGCCCGCGCTGTGGCCGAGCAGTCCTGCGAGAACAGCCTGGGACTGCCGATCGCGCTGAGCTCGTGGGCGCTGGCCCTGCTGGAACTCGCCCAGGGCGACGCGCACGGCGCGTTCTCCCGACTGCGGGTGCTCAATCACGCCGGACCGGGCTACGGACACCCCACGATGCGGCTGATGACGGCCCCGATCTTCGTGGAGGCCTGCGCGCGCACCGGCGAGTACGGGCGCGCCGAGACCGCGCTGGCGCCCTACGAGGCGTGGGCCGAGGCCACCGGAAGCCTGAGCAGCCTGGCGATCACGGCGCGCTGCCGGGGGCTGCTGGCCGCGTCCGACGACGCGGCCGAACAATTCGAGGAGGCGCTGCGGCTGCACCGGGCCTGCGGCGACGACGACGTCGAGCGGGCTCGCACGGCCCTGCTCTACGGCACGACGCTGCGCCGCAACCGCTTCCCCGGGCGCGCTCGCGAGCACCTGCGCGAGGCGCTGGAGACCTTCGAGTGGATCGGCGCGCGGCTGTGGGTGGAGCAGGCGCGCGGGGAACTGCGGGCGATCGGCGATCCCGAGCCCGCGGCCGAGCAGCAGGACCGCGCCGACTCCGGCGACCACGGACTGACCGCCCAGCAGCACCAGATCGCGCTGCTGGTCGCCGAAGGGGCCACCAACCGCGAGGTGGCGGCGCACATGTTCATCAGCCCGCGCACCGTCGAGCACCACTTACGCGGGATATTCCGCAAGCTCAACATCCGCTCCCGAGTGGATCTGGCCCGCATGTTCCGCTGAGGACCCGCGGCCCTCCCAAGCGGCGCACCCCTTCGGGGGAGCACCGGCGAACCCCGTCCCCGACCCTGCGACCCGCCGTCGCCTCCGATGACGGCCGAAGAATGCCCCCTACATGCCAACTGGTCGGTATCGACGCAGCCGAGACCGGCCCGGCACGGAAAGCAGATCAGATGACCACCACAACGCCGGCCCCCTTACTCGCCGCCGAGGGGATCACCGTGCGCTTCGGCGGCCTGACCGCGCTCGAGGACGTGGGACTGTCGGTGACTCCCGGCAGCGTCGTCGGGCTCATCGGGCCCAACGGCGCCGGGAAGACGACGCTGTTCAACGCCGTCTCCGGGGTCATCCGCCCGCAGCGCGGCACCGTCTCCTGGAAGGGCCGCGTCCTGCGCAGGCACCGCCCTCACCACCTCGCCGACCTGGGCATCGCCCGCACGCTGCAGGGCCTCAACCTCTTCCCCGGCCTTTCGGCGCTGGACAACGTCATGGTCGGGGCCGACCGGCTGGCCCGCGGCGGTCCGCTGGCCATGCTCACCGGCCTGGGCCGCTACCACTCAGACGAGCGCCGGCTGCGCGAGCGGGCGATGGCGGCGCTTGAGGAGTTCGGCGCCGCCCACGCCGCCCGCGCGATGCCGGGCACCCTGCCCTTCGGCGTGCAGAAGCGCGTGGCCCTGGCCCGCGCGGTGGTCGCCGAACCCGAGCTGCTGCTGCTCGACGAGCCCGCCAGCGGCCTGTCCGGCGAGGACATGGACGCCCTCGCCGCGGCGATCAGGTCCTTCCGCTCCCGCATGGGCGTCCTGCTGGTCGAACACCACATGGACCTGGTGATGGCCGTCTGCGACCACATCGTGGTCCTCAACTTCGGCGAGGTCATCGCCACCGGGCCGCCCGAGCGCATCCAGTCCGACCCCGCGGTCGCCGAGGCCTACCTGGGCGATACCGAGGAGGTGGGCGCCGATGGCTGAGCAGCCGATTCTCACCGTGGAGGGGCTCACCGCCGCCTACGGCGCCGTGACCGCGCTGAACAAGGTGAACATGACCGTGCCCCGGGGCGGCATCTGCGCGGTGCTGGGCGCCAACGGGGCCGGCAAGACGACGCTGCTGCGCACTCTCAGCGGGCTCAAGCGCGCTGAAGCAGGCCGCGTCCTGCTGGAGGGTGCCGACATCACCCGGATCCCCGCCGAGCGCCATGTCCACCACGGCCTGGTGCACGTCCCCGAGGGCGGCGGCGTGATCGTCGAACTGACCGTCGAGGAGAACCTGCGCCTGGGCGGGCTCTGGCGCGCGGGCCGGCGCGAGCGCGCGGCACGCATGGCCGAGGTGGTCGAGCTGTTCCCGCCGCTGCGCGAGCGGCTCTCGCGACCGGCGGCCACGCTCTCGGGCGGCGAGCGCCAGATGCTGGCGATCGGCCGGGCGCTGATGGCCGGACCGCGCGTGCTGCTGCTGGACGAGCCCTCGCTGGGCCTGGCGCCGCTGGTCACCCGCCAGATCATGGACATGCTGCTGCAACTGCGCGCCGACCGGGACCTGACGGTCGTGCTGGTGGAGCAGAACGCCCGCAGCGCGCTGTCGATCACCGACCACGGCTTCGTGCTCAACCAGGGTGAGGTCGTCATGGAGGACTCCTCCCGGCGACTGCTGGCCGACGACCGCATGCGCCACGCCTACCTGGGCTTCTAAGAGGGGAAACCGTGGACCAATTCATCAACCTGACACTCAACGGACTGTCCCAGGGGGCGGTCTATGCGGCGCTGGCGCTGTCGCTGGTCATCATCTACCAGGCCACCCGCGTCGTGAACTTCGCGCAGCCGGCGCTGGCGCTGATCTCGGTCTACATCGCCTACACGGTGTCGCAGGCCACCGGCAGCTACTGGCTGGGGTTCGGCGCCGCACTGCTGACCGGCCTGGTGCTGGGCGCGGCCACCGAGCGGCTGCTGATCCGCCCGGTGCACGGGCGCTCCCCGCTCAACGCCATCATCATCACCCTGGGCCTGCTGCTCGTGCTGCAGGGCCTGGCGGGCATGATCTGGAGCAACGAGCCGCACTCCTTCGCCTACCCGATGGACTACCGCGGCCGGTTCTCCCCCTCGGACTGGTTCGCGCTGGGCTCGGTGGGCGCCGCTGCGCTGATGCTGTTCGCGCTCTACCGCTTCACTCCGCTGGGGCTGCGGATGCGCGCCGCGGCCTTCCGCCCGGAGGCGGCGCGGCTGAGCGGCGTGCGGGTGGGGCTCATGCTCACCGCCGGCTGGGCCATCGCCTCGGTGATCGGCGCGCTGGCCGGGATGCTGGCGGCGCCCCCGTTCATCTTCCCCAACGTGCTCGACGAGGTGTTCATCTTCGCGATCGCCGCCGCGGTCGTGGGCGGTCTGGAGAACCCGTTCGGCGCGCTGGCCGGCGGTGTGCTCCTGGGCCTGGGCATGTCCTACGTCTCCGGCTACGCCGGGCCGGAACTGACCACGCTGGCGGCACTGGCCATCCTCGTCGTGGTGCTGAGCATCCGCCCGGACGGCCTGTTCTCCCGCCCGACCGCGCGAAAGGTGTAGTGATGGTCTCGCTGAGCGACCACGAGTCCACGAGCCGGGACAAGCAGCCCGAAAGCACCGCCCCCGCGCCCACGGTCGGCGACCGCTGGCGGGCGCTGCCGGCGCTGGTGCGGTTCCCGCTGGCCGCCCTCGCCGCCTTCGCCGCGATCCTCGCCCTGACCTCCGTCACGGGGCCCACCGGCGACCTGCGCATCGGCAGCGTGGGCTACTACATGCTGGCCATCGCCGGCCTGCAGCTGCTCATCGGCTACAGCGGGCAGATATCGCTGGGCCACGGCGCGTTCATGTTCATCGGCGCCTACACCATGGCCCTGCTCGTGCTGAACCAGCCGGCCCTTCCGCTGTGGCTGAACATGATCATCACGGTCGTGCTCAGCTGCACGGCCGGAGTCCTGGTGGGCGCGGCCACGGCGCGGCTGCACGGGCCCTACCTCGCGGGCGCCACGCTGGCGCTGGCCGTGGGGCTTCCCGCGCTGACGGTGCGCTACCCCGAGCTGCTCGGCGGCAGCAACGGGCTGGCGTTCTCCACCCGCGGCGCGCCCGCCTCGCTGGCGGGCGTCATCACCAACACCCAGTGGCAGGCCGCCGCTGTGTGGGGGACGACGCTGATCGGACTGGTCGTGCTGGCCACGATCAGCGCGGGTCGCCTGGGCCGGCGGATGCGTGCCCTGCGCGACGACGAGGCGGCCGCGGGCCTGGCCGGGATCCCGGTGGGCCGCACCAAGGTGATCGCCTTCGTCATCAGCGCGGGCGCCGGCGGGCTGGCGGGCGCGTGCCAGGCCTATCTGCTCGGCACCGCGACGCCCAGCTCCTTCACCGTGACGCTGTCCCTGAGTCTGCTCGCGGCGCTTGTGCTGGGCGGCCTGGGCAGCATGTGGGGCGCGTTCTTCGGCGCCGTCGCCCTGGTCTACGTCGAGGTCTGGGGCGAGGAGCTCGCCCACGCCCTGGCGCTGGACTCCAACGTCGCCAACAACCTGCCGATCGTGTTCTTCGGCGTACTGCTGATCCTGGTCATCCTCGTCTGGCCGCGCGGCCTGCACGGGATGGCGAGCAGCCTCGCCGATCTGGTCCGCCGCGGGCGCTGACCATCCACCCCGCTAATCGCCCGCATCCCCATCCCCGATCCATCGCCCGGGAGAGAGCATGAGATCACGTATCGCCCCGGCCGCCGCCCTCATGGCGGCGGCCCTGTTGGCCACCTCCTGCGGAGGCGCCGGCGAGACCCAGGAGGGCGCGGCCGCCGACCTGGACGTCGCGCCCGGTGTCACCGAGGACAGCATCAAGATCGGCTCGCATCAGCCGCTGACCGGGCCGGCCGCCCCCGGCTACGTCCACATCTCCACCGGCGCCGCGGCCGTGTTCGACTACATCAACGACAACGGCGGCATCAACGGCCGCCAGATCGACTACGTGGTCAAGGACGACGCCTACGACCCGGCGCGCACCATCGAGGTCACCCGCGAGCTCGTGCACGACGAGGAGATCTTCGCCATGCTGGGCGGGCTGGGCACGCCCACCCACTCCAAGGTCGTCGACTTCCTCAACGACGAGGGCGTGCCCGACCTGTTCGTCTCCTCGGGCGCGCTGATGTGGAACCAGCCCGACAAGAACCCCCTGACCTACGGCTTCCAGGTGGACTACACCAAGGAGGCCAAGATCCAGGGGCAGTACATCGCCGAGAACATGCCCGACGCCAAGGTCGGCTACCTGCACCAGAACGACGACGTGGGCACCGACTCCGAGAACGGCCTGGAGCAGTACGTGGCCGAGCAGCGGGTGGCGGTGGAGTCCTACGACTCCGGCAACACCGACGTCGGCCCGCAGGTCTCGGCGCTGAAGGAAGCCGACGCCGACGTCGTGGTCTGCTCGTGCATCCCGGCCTTCAGCGCGCTGGCGATGCTGGAGGCGGCCAGCATCGGCTACGAGCCGCAGTTCGTGGTGAGCACCATCGGCGCCGACAGCGCGACGCTGCAGGGGCTGCTGTCGGAGTTCGCCGCCGAGGCCGGCCAGGACGACCTCCCGGCCGAGCAGATGCTGGACGGCATGATCTACACCGGCTACTTCCCCTCGGTCACGATGCAGAACGACCCGTGGGTCCAGCTGTTCTCGCAGATCTACGAGGACCACGCCGAGGGCGACAGCCCGATGACCAACACCACCATCTACGGGATGGTGCAGGCGACCCTCATGGGCAAGGCCCTGATGGAGGCCGGTGACGACCCCACCCGCCAGTCCCTGATCGACGCCGTGCACGAGCAGGACCTGACCGGTCCGGGTCTGGTGCCCTTCGCATCGGGCGAGGACGACCACGGCGGCTACTCCGGCGCGCAGGTTCTGCAGTACCGGGCCGGCAAGGAGCCCGAGGTTCTGCAGGACGCCCAGGTCACCGACAACGCCGGCGGCGAGATCACCGAGGCCGAGGTCGATCGGCCCGGCCCCGACGAGTTCGGCTTCCACGACGAGTGATCCGCCGCGGCCTCGGCCGCCGCGAATCCCGGCGCCCGGTCCGCGCGGACCGGGCGCCGTCGCGGGCCCGCCGCGCCTGCGCCGGTCCGATCGCGGAACGGGTATTCGCACGGAGTTCCGCCCCCGGTTCCCGACGCGACACTCCCGGCACATTCTTGTGGCCCGCTTTCCGGTTGCCGCGGATTGAACCGCCGCCGATGAATTCTTTACCCGGACCGCACGCCCGAGGCGAAAGTCCTGAATCAGTGGTAGCAGCGAACTCATGCGCGTTACGCATCACCGCGGCGCCGCATAGTGCGGTTACAGGCCGCGGGAGCCTGATGCCGTGTTCGGGTACAATTCGGACCGCAGTTTCGCGCGGCTCAGTGCCGACGAGTTGCGGTCACGCGGTTCACTCCGAGCCGCACCCCCGAAACCGGGCCGAGCCCGCATGTCGGGTACAGTCGTTGACACAGGCAAGGGACGCGGGCGATACTCGCGTTCCACTGGGAAGTCTCCACCACCACATCGGTCGCACCTCGATTCTCACACTGCGAAGTCATTCGGTCACCTGACCGGGCGCCTTGTGCTGTGCGCGGGCTTCGCGTCGGCGAGGGCGATGCGAGTCGGCACTCGTAATAACGGCACAGGAGGGCGTGCGATGCTCGACAAGGACCACTCTCCCTCACCTGAGGGGTTCGCGGAGGTTGTGCGGTCACTGTTCGCCGAGCCCGATCTGCGTGCGACCCTGCAGCGGATCGTCGACCTCGCGGTGACGACAGTGCCCGGGTGCGACTACGCGGGGGTGAGTCTGCTGGAGTCGCGCACCAAGCTGCAGACTCCTGTGTGCACCCATGACATCGTCCGCCGCAGCGACGCACTGCAGTTGCAACTGGGCGAGGGCCCCTCCCTGGACTCGATGTGGAAGGGCACCTATGTCTATCTGCCCGACCTCACCGCCTCCGCGCGCTGGCCGAACTACGCCGCCGAGGCCGCCGAACTGCCCATAGGAAGCCTGCTGAGCTTCCGGCTGTTCACCGCCCGCGAGACGCTGGGCGTGCTGATCCTGTACGCGGCCCGCCCTCAGGCCTTCAACCAGGACTCCCACGAAGTCGGGGTGATCTACTCCGCCCAGGCCGCGTCGGCGCTGGCCGCCAACCGGCACATCGCCCACCTCAGCCGGGCCCTGGACACCCGCGAGACCATCGGCCAGGCGCAGGGGATCCTGATGGAGCGCCATCACATGACCGCCGAGCAGGCCTGGGAGCGGCTGCGCGAAGCCTCGCAGAACCTCAACGTCAAGCTCGCCGAGCTCGCCGAGAAGATCGCCCACTCCGGCGAGGACCCCACCGCTCCGCCCGTCTGAAGGCTCGGCCGCCCGCCGATTCGAAAGCCCGCCCCTCAACCGACGTAGCGCCGCGCCCCCGAACGCCGCTGCGGCTCTTCCAGCAGCCGCAGGCCCTCCTCCACCCGGGACGGCACCGGCCGGCGCTGGGCCAGCACCCAGGGCAGCCCCGCCAGCGCCTCGCCCACGGCCGCGGCGCTGACCCTGTCTGCGGGCACCGATGCCAGCACCGCCCCCGTGCGCCGCAGCGCCGCGACTGCGGGGCGGCGCAGCCATGCCGTCCACAGAGTGTTGCGGATGCCCAGGCGGCGGCGCCCTGTGCTGTCCCTGCCGCGGGAGGGGGCGTGGTGCACGCGCATCTCCTCGATCCAGCACATCCACCACCCGGCCGCGGCCAGATCCAGCGACAGCAGCTCCTCCTCCCCGCCCAGCCACAGCCGCTCGTGGAACCCGCCCGCCCGGGTGAAGGCCGAGGACCGCAGCACCGAGGCGCCGGCCAGGATGCTCAGCAGGGCGGGCCCGGGCAGCCGGGCGGGGGCGGGCACCGGCGAGTTGCGCAGTTCGGGGGTGATGGGGTCGTCTCGCAGGCTCGGCTCCACCAGGATCCTGGCGGTCAGCGACGCCACGTCGGGGTGGGCGTCGAGCAGGTCGGCCGCCAGCGACAGCGATCCCGGCTCCCACCAGGTGTCGTCGTCGCAGAAGGCAACATAGGGGGTGCCCAGCGCCTCGACGGCGAGGTTGCGCCCCACCGCCCCGAGATTGGCCCCCGCGCGCAGCAGCGCCACTCCGGGGAAGGACGCGGCGACGGCGTCCGCGCTGCCGTCGTCGGAGCCGTTGTCGACCACCACGACCGCCGGACGCTCGGGCAGGGCCGTGAGCCGCTCCAGAACACCCATCAGCTCCCTGCGGCGGTTGTGCGTGATCACCGCCACACCCACGCGCGTCTCGCGTCCCCGGGGGCGGCTCAACGCCGCTCCAGCAGTCGCAGGTCGCGCTCCACGCGGGGCGGCAGCCGGCGCCTCTGCGCCAGTGCGCGGGGCACGTCGCCCGCGAGGTCGGCGAGGGCGCCTCGGGCCTCGGGCACGTTCCAGCAGGCGCGGGCGAGCCGCGCGGTCTCGCCCAGGGCGCGCCCGGCGGGCCGCCGCAGCCAGCACATCAGCGCCCGGTTCCGCAGGTCCAGGCGCCGCCGCCAGGCGCTGGGCGGCCGGTTGGCGGAGGGATGGTGGTGTGCGCACACCTGGGGCACGTAGCAGGCCTCCCAGCCCTCGGCTGCCAGATCCTGGGCCAGCAGCGCCTCCTCGTGGGTGAAGAACAGCAGGCTGCTGAACCCGCCGGCCTCCAGGAACGCTTCGCGCCGCACGATCGATGCGCAGGCGAGGAACCCCAGCACGCGGGGACCGGGCAGGCCGGACGGTGCCGGGCCCAGCCCGGTCGCCAGCTCCTCGTTGATCGGGTCGGGGCACTCGGACTCGCCGACCAGGGTGGCCGCGGCGATGAGCCCCAGGCGCGGGTGGGCGTCGAAGGCCGCGGCGGCGCGCTCCAGGGACCCCGGCGCCCACCAGGAGTCGTCGTCGCAGAAGGCGAGGTAGGGGGCGGGGTTGGCGGCGACGCCGGCGTTGCGGGCCGCCGCGCCCTCGTTGCGGGTGAGTTCCACCACGCCGACGTCGGGAAAGGTCCTGCGCACGGATTCGGCTGTGCCGTCGGTCGAGGCGTTGTCGACCACGGTGACCGGCGCCCGCCCGTGTACAGCGGCAAGCCGCCGCAAAGTCCGGGCAAGCTCGTCGCGGCGGTCGCGCGTGGCCACGACGATCCCCACCCTGTCGGTTCCGGCGCCCGTGCCCGGGCCGCCGGTCTGCGGCCGCTCGGCCGCATCCGCCTTCTCGCGCACCGCCGGTACACCCCCTGCCGTCGTCGTCCGAAACCCGGCCGCCCTGCCGCGTCCGCGGCGTCCGTCGCGGCTCCGCGCCTCCGTTCACGGGCGGCCCAGGAGCCGGGGAGCGACGCGGCGCGCCTCCTTATCCCGTCCTTATAAAAGGCGACGGGCAGTGGCGCGGGACACCGTGTGAGAGATTTCCTATTACCAAGGAAGCGACAGTCGCCCCCCGTCTACCCTGCATGTTTGTAATCTCACGTGTTAATTCACTGCAAAACTGGGCGGATCCGGGCGCCCCCGGGGTGGCTTAACGGCGCATATCTCGATATGGTCAACGTGTTGTGCAGGAGGTCCGACAGCGCGGCCTGATGACGCCATCACATGCGTCCTGGCCCCCGCTGTGCGGTGCACCACCGCACACCACGGGGGAAGCCACATCGTCGGCGCGGTGCACAACGCGCCGAGCGATCCGGGGGCAAGTGGTCGGCGGTCCACTTCGATCGCAGCAAGGAACGTTAGCGATGAACGCATCGAGCACGCTCCGCGAACGAGAGACCGCAGTTCCGCGTCCGCGCAGTGCAAGTGGAAACAGCAAGACCGACGAAACGTACTACGCCCGTACTCGCGAGCTGTTCGACCAGCTCAAGAGCGCTGAGACGGCACCGGCCGAGCGCGACGAGATCTATCGGAACCTGGTGGATCTGCATGCCCCGGTCGTGCGCCGCATCGCTCGCCGCTACCGCAACCGCGGCGAGCCGGAGGAAGACCTGCGCCAGGTTGTGACAGTCGGCCTGGTTCAGGCGATCCGCGATTTCAAGCCCGACTACGGCAAGGAGTTCATCTCCTATGCCCTGCCCATGATGACCGGAGAGGTCAAGCGCCACTTCCGGGACCGCACATGGGCGATCAGGGTGCCTCGCAAGTACCAGGAGAAGCGGCCCGAACTCAACAGGGTGACCTCGTCGTTCGCCCAGGAGCACGGCCGCTCGCCCACGGTCGCCGAAATCGCCGAGCGGCTGGAGATGAGTGTCGACGACACGCTCGAGCTGATCGACGCCTCTTCGGCCTACAGCGCGCTCTCCCTCGACGTGCCCTACGGGACCGAGGAAGAGGACAAGACGCTGGGCGACACGCTCGGCGAGGAGGACCACGACCTGGAGAGCGTCGCCGACCGGGCGTCGCTGCGCCCGGCTCTGGCCACTCTCTCCGCGCGTGATCGAAGGATCGTGCTCCTGCGTTTCGCGGGCAACAAGACCCAAGCCGAGATCGCCCAGATCGTCGGCCTGTCGCAGATGCACGTATCGCGGACCCTCTCGGCGTCTCTGGCCAAACTGCGCAAGCAGCTTGTGCCCGAGGTCTGAGGAAGCCTAAGGGCCCGGTGACGACGGTTTCGCTGTCGCACACGTGGAGCCCCGGGGCGCCTGACGGCGCCCCGGGGCTCCATGCTTCTCGGCCGCCTTCCGGTCAGGCCCGGCCCGCCGCGTCACCGGCCGACCGGAACGGCTCGCTCAGGCCCGTCCGGCGGTCGGCTCGGCCGAGCGGTCCTCGGGCTCCGTGCGAGCACGGGCGAACCACTCGACAGTGCGCCGCAGCCCTTCCTCCATCGGCACCAGCGGCCACCAGCCCAGGGCGCGCGCCGCCAGCGCGATGTCGGGGCGGCGGAACCGAGGGTCGTCCTGGGGCCGGCCCACGTGCACGACGGGCGAGTCCGAGCCGCAGACGGCGCGCACGAGCTCGGCGAGTGCGTGCATGGACAGTTCGTGCTGGCTGCCGATGTTGACCGGCCCGGTGATATCGGCGGCGGCCAGTGCGATCAGCCCGCGGACCGTGTCGTCCACGTAGCAGACCGAGCGGGTCTGCATGCCGTCGCCGCAGACGGTGATGGGCTCGCCCGCCAGGGCCTGCCTGATGAATGTGGGGATCGCCCTGCCGTCGTCGGGCCGCATCCCGGGCCCGTAGCTGTTGAAGATCCGGGCGATGCCGACGTCGGCGCCGTGGGCGCGGTGATAGGCCATGGTCAGCGCCTCGGCGTAGCGCTTGGCCTCGTCGTAGACGCTGCGCGGTCCCACCGGGTTGACGTTGCCCCAGTAGCTCTCGTGCTGGGGGTGGTGCAGCGGGTCGCCGTAGACCTCGCTGGTGGAGGCCAGCACCGTGCGGGCGCCGTGCTCGGCGGCCAGGTCCAGCACGTTGCGGGTGCCCCGGCTTCCGGCTTCCAGCGTCTCCACCGGCAGGCGCAGGTAGTCGCGCGGCGACGCGGCCGAGGCCAGGTGGAAGACGGTGTCGACGCGCCCGGGCACGTGCAGCGGATGCGTGACGTCGGCCTCCAACGTCCTGAAACCGGTGCGGCCGGCGAGGTGGCGCACGTTCTCGGCGGAGCCCGTGGCGAAGTTGTCGATGCACACCACCTCGGCGCCGGCGTCCAGCAGGTGCCCGCACAGGTGCGAGCCGACGAATCCGGCGCCGCCGGTGACGACTGCACGGCCGATCGCTGCCTGACTCATGATCCCCCCTTGTTCGCTGCGCCCCTATCGGGCTGCGCCGTGATCGGACCCATTCAGGGCCACGACGTCTCCTCGGAGGGGCAGACGACGAGTTCGCGCACCTCGCACCCCAGGGGTTGGCCGAGGGCGAAGACGACGGCCCGCGCGACGTACTCGGGCGGGTTGAGGCGGGCGTCGGGGCCGGGCCGGTAGGCGTCGGGCCGGTCGTCGAAGAACGCGGTGTCCATGCCGCCGGGCACCAGCAGTGTGACGCCGATGCGTCCGGCGGTCTCGGCGGCCAGGGCGCGGGTGAACCCCATGACCCCGGCCTTGGATGCGCAGTAGGCGGTGGCGTCGGGGACGGCGCGCACGCCCAGGGTGGAGGCGCAGTCGACGACGGTGCCGTGGGAGGCCTCCAGGTGGGGCAGTGCGGCCCGGACCACCGAGGCGGTGCCCAGGAGGTTGACCCGGATGACGCGCTCCCAGTCGTCGGCGTCGACCTTGTCCAGCGCACCGCAGGCGTCGATGCCGGCGGCGTTGACGACCGCGTGCAGGCCCCCGGCGCGCTGGGCGAGGCGCTCGACGGCGTCCTCGGTGGCGACGCGGTCGGCGAGGTCGGCGCGTTCGAAGTCGGCGTCGGTCTGCGGCTGTGCGCGGTCGAGGATGAGCGGCCGGCCTCCTTCGGAGGCCACGGCCTGGGCCACGGCGGCGCCGAGTCCCGAGGCGCCGCCGGTGATCAGCGTGTTGCCCAGTGGGCGCATGGCGTCCTCCTTGCTGTGTTCGTCGGATGTGCGTGGGGTACGCGGCGCTGCCGGTGCGGCCGGCCGGGCGCGGGTCCGAATCCTGCGGCTCCGGGAAGCCGCAGGCGTGCCGGGCCTTCGTGCGGGCTCGCGTCTGCGGGCCGGGCCGACGCGCGGGCGGCCCGCCGCCGTCAGGGGGGCAAGCGGTCGCGCGCGGCCACCATCCGGCTGGTGGAGCGGCCCGGCAGCAGCGGCAGGATGACCGCCCGGCCGCCGCCCGCGGCCACGGCGGGCAGCTCGGGCAGTTCGGAGGCGGTGTAGTCGCCGCCCTTGACCCACACGTCGGGGCGCAGCCGCTCGACGGCGCGCACGGGTGTGGGCTCGTCGAAGACGGTGACGGCGTCGACGCACTCCAGCGCCGACAGAACGCGCACGCGGTCCTCGGCCGAGGTGACGGGGCGATCGGAGCCCTTCTGCGCCCGTACGGCGGCGTCGCTGTTGATGCACACGATCAGGCAGTCGCCCAGCGAGCGGGCGCGGCGCAGCAGGCTGACGTGTCCGGCGTGCAGCACGTCGAAGCAGCCGCCGGCGGCCACGACCGTTCCGCCGCTGCGGCGCACGCGCTCGGCCAGCGCCTCGGCGCTCTCCCCCAGGCCCAGCGGGAGCGCCCCGGCCATCGGGCCTGACGCCGCCGCGGCGCCCGCCGCACCGTTGCCGACGAAGCGGGAGGCCGCCTGGACGCTCTCGGCCACGGCCGCGTCCACGTCGGCGCCCCTGCGCAGCGCTGCGGCCGCGGCTCCGCAGAAGCGGTCGCCGGCGCCGCAGGCGTCGGCATCGGGCAGGCGCACGGGTGCCGGGTAGAAGCGGCCGGGGCCTTCCGGCGGCGCCCACACCGCGCCGTGGCAGCCCAGGGTCACCGCGACCGACTCCGCCCGCCAGGTCGCGGCCAGCCGCGCGGCGGCCTCGCCGGCCCGGTCGGGGTCGACGGTACCGGCCTCGGCCGCGTTGGGTGTGACCAGCGCGGCGCCGGGCACGGGTGCGGGGCCGCGGGGATGGGGATCCCACACCACGGGCACCTCGGCTGCGGCGCGGTCCAGCGCCTCGCGTACCGCGGGAAGCACGGCCACGCCGCGGCCGTAGTCGGAGACGAGCACGGCGCCGGCCCCGTCGATCGCGGCGGCCGCGCGCTCCAGGGAGCCCGCGGGGTCGGGGCGTCCTTCGCCGTGGTCGATGCGCACCGACGTCTGCTCGCCCACCCTGACGCGCGATTTGACGGGGGTGGCCCCGGCCAGCTCCAGGCGCACCAGCGTCGGCGAGTCCTGCAGCAGTGCGGCGACGCGGTCGCCGGCGTCGTCGCGGGCGAGGGCGCACACCAACGCGACGGGGTGGCCGTCGCGTGCGGCGAGCCACGCGGCGAGTGCGGCGCCGCCGGGGCGGTGCCAGGCGCTGGTGGCGTCCAGCACCGGTGCGTCGCCGCCGTGCCCGGCGGTGCGACTCGCCCCGGTGACGTCGACGTCCAGAAACGCGTCGCCCACCACGACCAGCGGCCCCTGCGCGCGGCTCACGGCGCCCCCTCCGGGGCCAGCCGGGCTTGGGCGGGCGCCATGGCGGGCGCGCCGCAAACGGCGTCGACCTCCTCGCAGATCAGGTGGATGAGCGAGAGGTGGACCTCCTGGACGGTGGCGGAGTCGGGCGAGGGCACCAGCAGGGTCTCGTCGCAGGCCGCGTGCAGCGCGCCGGCAGACGCGCCGGCCAGGGCCCAGGTACGAACTTTCATCTCGCGCGCGGTCGCGGCGGCGGCGACGACGTTCTCGCTGGTGCCGCTGGTGGACAAGCACACGAGGATGTCCCCGGGGCGGGCGTGGGCGCGCAGTTGGCGCGCGAACACCTCGCTGTAGCCGTAGTCGTTGGCGATGGCAGTGAGGCTGGAGGTGTCGGCGTGCAGGCAGATCGCCGAGAGCGGCATCCGCTCGGCGCGGAACCTGCCGGTCAGCTCGGCGGTCAGGTGCTGGGCCTCGGCGGCGCTGCCGCCGTTGCCGCACGCGAACAGCCGCCGTCCGCGCGGCAGTTCCTCGCCGAGGATGCGGCCCCAGCCCTTGGCCCGCTCTCCGTCGACTCCCTCGAGTACGCTGCTCAGTCGCTTCAGCCGCGGATGCATCACACACCTCCCGGAGCCATGTCCGCGGACGCGGCCCCCGATTCGGGCACGGCGCGCCCGCGTTCGCGCAGGACGCTCTCGTAGCACTCCTCGGTCTGGCGGGCCACCAGCGGCCACGTGTAACGCGCCGCCACGCGGTCTCCGGCCGCGATGCCCAGGCTCTCCCGCGTGACGGGGTCGGCGAGCAGCACCCGCATCCAGTAGGCCAGCGTGTGGGCGTCGCGCGGCGGCACCAGCCGTCCGGTGACCCCTTGGATGAGGGTGTCGAGGTGGCCGCCGACGTGGGAGGCGATCACGGGCACGCCGCAGGCCATCGCCTCCACGGTGCTCATGCCGAACGGCTCGTACCAGGGCACGCTGACGGCGAGGTCGGCCGAACGCAGCAGCTCGGGCACCCGCGAGCGGGGCACGCCGCCGGTGAAGACGACCCGGTCGGCGACGCCGGCCTCCTCAGCGGCCGCGCGCAGCGCGTTTATCCGGGGGTCCTCGTCCATCCGCTCGGGCGGAGCGCCGCCGGCGACGACGAGTTCGGCGTCGGGCACCCCGGCCAGCGCGCCGATGGCGGTGCGGATGCCCTTGCGGGGCACCAGTCGGCCCAGGCTGATGATGCGGGGGCGCTCTCCGCGCTCGGCGGCGGGCCCTTCGGGGCGGAACCGCTCGGTGTCGACGGCACAGGGCACCACGGTGATGCGCCCCTGGGCGACGTTCCAGGTGCGCAGTTCGCGCTTCTCCTGGCTGGAGGTGGCGACGACCCGGTCGACCCGGTGGGCGATCTCGCGCTCGGTCCGCTCGCGCTCGCGGGGGCTGGTGTCCTCGGCTCCCTGGTGGCGGCGCTTCTCGGTGCCCAGAGCATGGAAGGTCTGCACGACGGGGACGCCGGTCGCGGCGGCGGCGTCCACGGCGGCGCGTCCGCTCATCCAGAAGTGGGCGTGGACGACGTCGGGCGCCCAGCGTGTCCACTCCCGGATGAGGTGGTCGGCGAACTCCCCCATGTACGGGGGGAGTTCGTCCTTGCTCAGCGGCAGCGGCGGCCCGGCGTCGACGTGGTGGACGTGCACGCCGGGCGCGTACTCCACCGTCTCGGGGTCCTCGGACGAGCTCCGGCGGGTGTGGACGACCACCTCGTGACCGCGGGCGGCCAGTGCCGTGGCCAGCCCGGCGACGTGGACGTTCTGTCCTCCGGTGTCCTCCTCGCCGAGGGCTGCCAACGGGCTCGCGTGCTCGGAGACCATGGCGATCCTCACCGTGTCACCTCCTGCAGTAGCCGGTCCCAGTCGTCGAGGAACCGGTCGACGGAATATCGGTGCTGAGCTGCTCTGCGAGCGGCGCGACCCTGTTCGGCGGCGCGGTCCGGGTCGTTGAGCAGGTCGCGCAGCTCCCGGTGCAGTTCGCCGGCGCGGGTGGTGGCCAGCCCTGCATCCGGGGGGATCGCCTCGCTGGCCTCGGTGGTGGCCAGAGCGAGGACGGGCATGCCCAGCAGCATCGCCTCGATCAGCGACAGGCCCAGCGAGGTCCAGCGGAGGGGGTGCAGGTAGACCCGCCTGCGGGCGAGTTCGGTGTGGAGGCGCTGCTGGGGCAGGTCCTCGTAGGCGCGAAGCCGCTCGGGGGACAGGCCGAGGGAGGCGGGAGCGCCGGCCACGCCCATGCCGAACAGGTCGAGGGCGGCGGCGCGGGAGAAATCGGGCAGCAGGTCGGTCCCGGTGATGCGGCCGCGGCGCAGAGGTTCGTTGATCACCACGCCGGCGCGTTCGATCTGGCCGGTGTAGCGGTAACCGGGGTCGACAACGCCGTGCTCGACGACGGTCGTGGGTGCGCGGCCGCTGTCCCAGAACAGCTCGTTGAAGTGGGTGACGTGCACCAGGGGGATGTCGGAGCGGTCGGCGAGGGGGTGGCGGGTCTCGGGCACGCCGCCGCGGGGGGTGTTGTGCTCGACGTAGACGGCGGGCACGTCGCGTCCGGGCTTGCGCCCGCCCAGCCACCGCTCGGCCAGCTCCAGCTCGTGGGGGCGCTGCAGCACGACGACGTCGACGGGCTCGTCGGCCAGGTGTTCCGCGGTGACCTCGACGGCGTTGTCGGGCCAGTCCCAGGTGCGGGCGCGGCCGCGGCCGTCGGCGCCGCGGTCGGCGTCGACGGGCAGCAGGAACCGGTGCCTGCCGTGCACGAACGAGGTCGTCCAGGAGCCGTGCACGTGCCAGATGAGCACGCGCAGCGTCGCGGTGCCGTACGGTTCGCCGTACTCGGCGGTGCGGGGCTGCTGCAGTGTCACGGCGCTCCTTGCACGAGGTCGTCGACGGCGCTGAGGAGGTCGTCGGGCGTGAGTCGGTTCAGGCAGGGGTGGCCGGGCACGGGGCAGGTGCGGGCACGGGTGTCGCGGCAGGGGGCGTGCTGGTCGCCGAGCAGCCGCACGGGGCTGCCCTGGGGCGCCCAGGAGGAGGCCGAAACGACGGGAGCGAACAGCGAGACCACCGGTGTGCCCACGGCTGCGGCCAGGTGGGCGGCGCCGGTGTTACCGCTGATCAGGACCGATGCCGACGCCAGCACGCCGGCGAGCTCGGCCAGGCCGGTACGCCCGCCCAGGTCCACGGCGGCGTCGCCGGCGACGGCGGCGGTCTCCTCGCGCTCCTGCTCGGTTCCGGTGACCACCACCCGCCTGCCCTGGGCCGCCAGCTTGGCCACGGTCTGGGCCGCCAGCGGCTGCGGAATCGCGCGGGCCGAGGCCGAGGCGCCGGTGTGCACGGCGACGTAGCCGGGGCCGCCGGCCAGGTGCACGGTGTCGGGAAGCGGTCGGCGGATGCGGGGAGCGCCGTCGTCGCCGGGCGGCAGCCGGAATCCGGCGGCCTCGGCCAGGCGCAGCATGCGGGCCGCCTCGGGCCGGGTGTGGTCGGTGCGGTGGCGCAGGTCGAGCAGGGAGCCGGGGTAGTCCTCGCTGGCCGCCCCGATCCAGCCCACCCCGGCCAGCCGCAGCAGCGCCGCCAGCGGCAGCGGCGACTGGTGGAACGAGGTGAGGATGAGCGCGGCCGCGGGCGCCTCGGCCCGCACGGCGGCGATGAGCTCCTCGGCGCTTTCGCGGGTCAGCTCGGGCGGTTCGGGATCGATCCAGGGCGCGCACCACTGGAGGACACGGTCCACCCCGGGCAGGAGGTCGGCGGCGGCGCGCCCGCGGGGGCCGGCGAGCAGCACGAGGCGGTCGGCGCCCGCGGCGGCGGCGCGCACGGCCGGACCCGACAGCAGCACGTCGCCGACGTTGTCCGTGCGCGCTACGAGCACAGTGCCCCCGCGGGGCGCCGGCCGTCCCTCGTGGGCGGTCACGAGGCGTTCCCCCGCAGGACACGGCGCACCGCGGCGGTCAGCCGCGCGGCCGTCTCGGGAGCCGCCGCGACCTCCTCGGCGCGGGTCGCCGGGCCGGGCACGAGGATGGGGCGGGCGCCGGCGGCGCGCGCGGCCTCGACGTCGGCGCCGATGTCTCCGATGACCGCGCATTCCTGCGGCCGGACGCCCAGCTCGGCGGCCGCCTCCCGGATGAGGCCGGGGCGCGGTTTGCGGCAGGCGCAGCCGTCGTCCTCGCCGTGGACGCAGACCCGCCACACGTCGAAGGGGCCCAGGCGGTCCTCGACGGCGGCGTTGACGGCCTCCAGCTCGTCGGGGGTGATGAGGCCGCGGGCGACGCCCGACTGGTTGCTCACCACGCCCAGCCGCAGTCCTGCCGAGCGCACGCGGTCCAGCGCCGCGCGCGCGTCGGGCGTGGGCAGGACCTGCTCGGGGTCGGCGTTGTAGGGGACGTCGTGGACGAGGGTGCCGTCGCGGTCGAACAGGACGGCCTTGACCGCGCCCGCGCCGTGCGGGCGGGCACCGCGGTGGCGCCACTCCCCCCGCAGCCGCTGCGCGCAGGCCGCGGGCGGGATGAGGGCGCTGGTGACCGCCATCCGCAGGGCCTCGCGGGCTGTGCGCGGTCCCGGGGCGATCCGCCGCCAGGCGAACTCGGCGGTGGAGGCGGTCCACAGAGCGACGAGTCCGCCGGCGGCGGCGCCGGCGATGCGCCGCGTCCGCTGCGACGAGTTGGCTCCGGCCGCGGCAGGCACGGCTCGGGCGCCCCTCCGACCGAACCCGGCGAGCCGGGCCCGTCGTACGGACGGCGCAGAAGCCGGCTCATCGGACCACCGGGAGGTCACGGTCGCCGCGGCCGTGCGGGCGATCCGTTCGGACGCACCCGCCGATGCGGCCGAGGAAGCGCCGGCGGCGGCGCCGAGCGCGCGGCGGGAACGGGCGCGCACCCCGAGCGCCGCGGCGCCGCAGGCGGCCGCGCCGGCGAGTGCGGCGGTGGTCAGGACGTGGCGGCGCAGCCGGCCCGGGGGCTCGGCTACGCGCTTTCGCCAGCGGGGTCCGTGTACCCGGCGCATGAGCGCGTCGTCGGCGTTGCCCGCCTGGGCCGCGACGCTGCGCCACAGCCGCGTGTCCGCCACCATCGGATGCACGCTGCGCCGGGCGCCGGCGACAAGCTCGTAGCCGGCGCCGAGCACCCGCAGCGCGATGTCGGTGTCTTCGCGGTAGGCGCGGGTGAATCGGCGGTCGAATCCGTCGACGGCCTCCAGTGCCGCGCGGCGGTAGGCCATGTCGGCGGTGATCCAGCACGCGTGGGCCAGCGCCAGCGTGCCGCGCTCGGCGTCGGTGGGCCGCCGGCCGACCGGTGGCGGGACCTCGATGCGGCCCTGGCTGCCGCCCACACCCGGGCCGCAGGCGGCGAGGTCGGCCGCCAGCTCGGCGATCCAGTCCACGCCGGGAAGTACGTCGTCGTCCAGGAAGACCACCCAGGGCGTGGCGGTGCGGCGCCAGCCGACGTCGCGGGCGCACGCCGGGCCGCGCCCGCCCGAGCGCAGCAGCGTGATGCCGGCGGCCTCGGCCCCGGCGGGCGGCCCCTGCGGATCGGGGCGATCGTCCACGACGACCACCTCGGCGGGCGCGCCGGGGCCGCCGCGCAGCAGCGGGCTCAGCGTGCTCGCGAGTCCGGGCCGACCCACCGTGGGCACCACGACGGAGTACGTCGGCGCCTGCTCGACGGTCGCGGATGCGCGTCGGTCCACGGGTCAGTCCCTTCCCTCGCCGCTCAGCCGGGAGCGCCTCACCACGAAGGGGCCGATGGCGAGCAGGTCCACCGGAGAGGACCCGAAGCACTCCAGCGCGTCGCGAGGGCTGTCGACCATGGGACGTCCGGCGGTGTTGAGGCTGGTGTTGATCAGGACCGGGACCGAGGTGCGGGCCTCGAATCGGCGCAGCAGCCGGCTCAGGAGCTCATCGCCCTCCTCGACGGTCTGCACGCGGGCGGTGCCGTCGGTGTGCACGGCCGCGGGGATGCGGCCGCGCCACCGCTCGGCCACGTCGTGCACGAACAGCATGTAGGGGCTGGGCAGCGGCCCGCGGGTGAAGATCTCGCCGGCGCGGTCGGCCGGCACGATCGGTGCCACGGGCCGGAAGCTCTCGCGGCCCTTCACCCCGTTGATGCGGTCGAGGTTGTCCGCGTTGGTCGGATTGGCCAGCAGGGAGCGGCGGCCCAGCGCGCGGGGGCCGTACTCGCTGCGGCCCTGGAACCAGGCGACGAGTTCGTCGCGCGCGAGCGCGGCCGCGACGGTGTCGGCGATGTCGGCGGGACGCTCGTAGTCGAGGCGGGCCTCCTCCAGCGCGGCGGCCAACTCCTCCTCGCTCCAGCCGCGCCCCAGGTCGGCGCCCGTCATGGGCGAGACGTCCTCGCCGGCCTCCTGCGCCAGGTGCAGCGCCCCGCCCAGCGCGGTGCCGGCGTCGCCGGCCGCCGGCTGCACCCACACGTCCTCGAACGGCCCCTCGGCCGCGATGCGGGTGTTGGCGACGCAGTTCAGTGCGACTCCCCCGGCCATGGCCAGCCGCCGCAGGCCGGTCTCGCGGTGCAGCCAGGCGACCAGGTCCAGCAGCACCTCCTCCAGGCGCTGCTGCATACTGGCGGCGAGATCGGCGTGTGCGCCGGTCACCTCTGCGTCGCGGTCGCGCCGCTTGGCGAAGGCGGCGAAGTCGACGGGCTCGACGCGGACGCCGCCGTCCCCGGTGGGGGCGATCAGCTCGCGCATCGCGCCGATGAAGCGCGGCGTTCCCGACGAGGCAAGCGCCATAACCTTGTACTCGTCGCTGGAACGCTGGAAACCGAGGTGGTCGGTGAGGTCTTCGTAGACCAGGCCGAGCGAGTGCGGCAGCGCCTGGCGCGCCAAGACCTCCAGCTCTCCCCCGCGGTAGGCGCCGGCCAGGTGGGCGGCGTCCTCGCCGCGGCCGTCGGCGGTGAAGACGGCGCAGTCGCGTTCGCCGCCGGCCGGCGGAGCCGCCAGCCCGGCCGAGGCCGCGTGGGCGACGTGGTGGGGCACGTGGCGCACCCGGTCGGGATCGAGGCCCGGCAGCGCCGTGGCCAGGAAGTTGGGCGCACGCTGCGCGTAGAGGGTGCGCAGGTCCTCCCATGCAGGGTCCAGCCGCTCCTGCTCCGGCTTCACCAGAGACGGATCGTAGGAGTAGGCGACCCCGTCGAGGTCGGCGGAGGTGAGCCCCGCGGTCTCCAGACACCAGCGCATGGCTTGTTCGGGCAGTTCCCACGCGGAGAACGGCACGGGCCGCTTGCCGTGCTTGCGCCGACTGAATCGCTCTTCCTCGGCCGCGGCCACGGTGGAGCCGTCGACGACGAGTGCGGCGGCCGGGTCGTGAAACACGGCGTTGACACCGAGGAATCGCATGGCCCGGTACACCTCCCCCCGTACTTCCCGCGTCCTGCGCGGGGTCCGCACACCGGTGCGGGCACGGTCAGTCGACTACCAATCGCAGCCGACCTGAAACAACCGTCCGTGTATTCATGGGCACCATAGTCACTCTCAGTAATATGGACCGGTAGCAGTGCGGTCCAGCGCCACCGCGGCGTTGAGCTGCGAATTCGAGGCGGGGACAAACCGGCGGCCGTGCGGATGCGGGCCGCCGGACGCGGCGCCGAGCGGGTGGGCCGAGGTGACGCCGGCAGTCTCGTTCAACGCAGGCGCCGAGGAATCGGGCGGCCGCGCGCGCCCCCGGGCAAGCGCGTCATCCGCCGCACGGCGGAATCCGATCATCACATACCGTCGCAGCACCCGGGCCGGGCCGCGAGCGTCGATGCCGTCGGCACGGCGTCGAGCACCCGACGAGGGCGGCAGCGCCGGCCGCGGGGCGGAGGCGGCTTCGGTCGGAGCGGTAGGCGCAGCGTCGCGGCTCGAACCGAGGCGGCGCCGGCGGCGGACGGCCGGAGTCGGCATACACCGGCTGCGGCGGGTGGATGGCTGCGCACCCGACGAGGCACCGAGGGAAGCGAAGCGCCTGCGGGCGACGCCACCGGAGCCCGTTCGGAACCTCGGGACACGCCAAGAATCCAGACACAACCGGGCGAAATAATCCGCCGGGCGGGCTCCTGCGCCGCCCGCATCGGCATACCGCATGTACGGACGCACTCCCGCCGCCCCACCGGCCGCCTGAGCTGCGGATTACCCGAGGCCTCCCCCCGTCACCGGACGCAGTGCCACCGAGGTCGGTTGCAGGACCGCGGTCGTTCCCAGCTCGGGGCGGCGAATACGCCGCCGGCCGTCCGCTGTCGTCACCCCCGGCGTCGGACGCGCAACCGACGCAGACCGCACCGGCCGACGCCGGTCCGAACCGTCCGCCGCCGTCGTCGGGCGCGCGCCTTGGCCCCACCGCACCGACCACCGCGCGAAACCCACAGGCAGTCCCCTCCCATCAGCCCCGGCGCATGACAGCGGTGGCCCGCCCGCTTCCGTGCGGACAGGCCACCGCTCACCCCGGCGATCCGAGGAGGTGCACCCGTTCGGACCCACCGGCGCCGTCGCCCCCGTAACGGACGCCGTCAGCCCGACCGGGCATCGTGCCCTTGCCGAACGCCCCGAACCTGCCGGGCACTCAGCCCGTACCGGACTCCGTGCTCGACGCCTCCCTGCGGGAGCTGGTGTCGATGCTGAAGGCCAGGCCCTCGTCTCCGACCCCCACGGTGATGTGGTCGCCCGGGGCGAGCGCTCCGCTCAGGAGCTTGGACGAGAGCGGGTTGCCGACGCTGCGCTGGATGGTGCGCGCCAGCGGACGGGCGCCGAACTCGGGCTGGTGACCGGTGGAGGCCAGCCAGTGGACGGCGTCGTCGCCGAATTCGATGCCGATGTCCTGGGCGTGGAGCCGACGCGACGTCTCCTCCAGCAGCAGCCGGGTGATCTTCGCCAGCTGTTCGTCGGTGAGTTGGGAGAACACGATGATCTCGTCGACGCGGTTGAGGAACTCGGGCCGGAACTCGTCCCGCAGCCGCGCCATGATCCGCTCACGGGTGGCGCGGTCGCGCTCGGCCTCCTCGGCGCCGACGAACCCGATGGGACCGCCGCCCGTGATGAACTCCGATCCCAGGTTGCTGGTCATGATGACCACGGTGTTGCGGAAGTCGACCGTGCGGCCCTGGCCGTCGGTCAGCCGGCCGTCGTCGAGCATCTGCAGCAGCAGGTTGAAGATGTCGGGGTGGGCCTTCTCGATCTCGTCGAGGAGGATGACCGAGTAGGGCGCGCGCCGCACGGCCTCGGTGAGCTGGCCGGCCTCCTCGTAGCCGACGTAGCCCGGAGGCGCCCCCACCAGGCGGGCGGAGGTGTGGCGCTCCTGGAACTCGCTCATGTCGAACCGGATCATCTGCTCCTGCGACCCGAACAGCGCCTCGGCCAGCCCCCGCGCCAGCTCGGTCTTGCCCACGCCGGTGGGCCCCAGGAACAGGAAGCTGCCGATCGGCCGGTCGGGCGAGGCCAGCCCGGCGCGTGAGCGCCGCACCGCCTCGGCGACCGCGGTGACGGCCTCGTCCTGGCCGACGACGCGGGCGTGCAGGCGCTCCTCCAGCCCGGTCAGCCGCTCGCGCTCCTCCTGAGTGAGCTGGGAGACCGGGATCGAGGTGATGCGCGAGACCACCTCGGCGACGTCCTCTACGGTGACCACGGGCACCTGCTCGGGGCCGGTGTCGCGGGCCTGGGCGATGGACTCGCGCGTCCGGTTGATCTCGTCGCGGGCCTGGGAGGCGGCTTCGTAGTCCTCCTCGCGGACGGCCTGCTCCTTGCGCGCGTCGAGCTCGCGCAGCCGCTCCTCCAGCTCCTGGACGTCGACGCTGGGCCGCTTGTGGCGCAGCCGCACCCGGGCGCCCGCCTGGTCGACGAGGTCGATCGCCTTGTCGGGCAGGAACCGGTCGGAGACGTAGCGGTCGGAGAGCTGGGCCGCGGCCACCAGTCCGTGGTCGCTGAAGCGGACCTGGTGGTGGGCCTCGTAGCGGTCGCGCAGGCCGCGCAGGATCTCCACGGTGTCCTCGACGCTGGGCTCGGAGACCAGCACCGGCTGGAAGCGGCGCTCCAGTGCCGCGTCCTTCTCGATGTTCTGCCGGTATTCGTCCAGCGTGGTGGCGCCGATCATGTGCAGCTCGCCGCGGGCCAGCGCGGGCTTGAGCATGTTGCCCGCGCTCATGGCGCCCTCCGCGCCGCCCGCGCCGACGACGGTGTGCAGCTCGTCGATGAAGATCAGCAGCTTGTCGTCGTTGCGGATCTCCTCCACGATGTTGCGGACCCGCTCCTCGAAGTCGCCGCGGTAGCGGGTGCCCGCCACCACGCCGGCCAGGTCGAGCTGGACGAGCCTGCGCCCGCTGAGGGTGTCGGGGACGTCGTTGTCGGAGATGCGCTGGGCGATGCCCTCGACGATGGCGGTCTTGCCCACGCCGGGGTCGCCGAGGAGCACGGGGTTGTTCTTGCGGCGGCGTGCCAGCACCTCGATGGTCTGCTCGACCTCCGACTCGCGGCCCATCACCGGGTCCAGGCGGCCTTCGGAGGCCAGGGCGGTGACGTCGGTGCCGAACTCGTCGAGGTTGGGTGTCGTGCTCTCCTGCTGCTGTTGGGCGGAGGTGGCGCCCTGCCCGCTCGCGGCGGCGGACGTGGGGCCCGAACTCGCCGCGGCCTGCAGCGAATCGGGGGTGACACCGGCCTCGCCCAGCATCCGGCCCATACGCGACTCGCCGTTGACGGCAAGCGCGAAGAGCATGTGCTCGGGCGCGATGAAGGGCCGGCCCATCGCCCGGGCGATCTGGTGGGCGTCCAGCAGCGTCCGCTTGGCCGCCGGCGTCAGCGCCGGGATGCCCGGTCCGGCCTGGGGAGCCCGCTGGGCCTCGCTCTCGGCGCCCTTGGCCAGGGCGTCGGGGTCGGCGCCGGCGCGCTGGACCAGCTCACGGGCCGGCTCGTAGCGCAGAACCGCCCACAGCAGGTGCGCGGCGTCCAGGTCGGTCCCGTCGCTTTGGGACGCACGGGCGATCGCCTCGGACACGACCTCCCGGGACGGCGTGTCCATCAGCTTCGACAGGTCGACGCGGTGCGAGGCGCGGCGCTGGCCCCCGGGACCGAAGAAACGCGCGAGGAACTCCTCGAAGGAGCGCGGATCGTAGCCGCCTCCGCCTCCCGGAGGAAAGTCGTGTGTCATCGATGGACCTCCTCATGGAACGGGACGCCCAGCCTGCGGGCGCCCCGGTGGGAATCGGTCGGGAAACTCCTCATCTGTTGTTTCCCGGACCGGGCGGGTTGTCGCCCTTGGGTTTGGCCGGCTGGGCGGGGACGCCGTGCGGGGGCGGGTTGCCCACGGGTGCCTGGCCGCCGGTGCTGACCTGCGAGCCGCCGCGGGGCGCCTGCGGGGTCTCCGGATGGAAGCTCTGGTCCCCCTCTGTGGGCTCGGCGCCGTTCTCCAGCTCGGTCAGTCGCGACTTGAGGATCTCCAGCACGTTGGGCCGGTCGGCGTGCTGCTCCTCGTAGGCGATGAGATCGCGCATCTGCTCCTCTGTCAGTGCGCGGACACGGTGCTGCAGGGTTCCGATCGGCAAGCCCTCGTAACCCTCGATCGGCGGCGTGTTCCGCTCAGCGGACATGGAACATCACTCCGTTCCCCGCGTTCTCTTCTCGGCGGCGGTCGCGCTGCGGCGATGCTCCGCAGCGCCGCGGTTGCCTCGCGGCCGCCGCTACCCGGTGCCCTGGCGGCGAAACAGCGGGGCGGGCGTGGGGCGGAGCACGCTCCGCGGGGCCCCGCGAAAAGCGCGATCCGGCTGCACACGCCCGGAGCGCCGCGACGTTTGCGCCGGGCCTAGTGTGTTAGCGGGTAAAAGCGTGAACCCGTCTCTGAAAGGAGCCGCATGGGCACAATCCCCGCCGACCGCGAGGACATCCTCCACAAGCCCAGCTTCGCGCACGTGGCGACGCTGGGTCCCCGCGGCGAGCCGCAGGCCAATCCGGTGTGGATCGACTGGGACGGTGCACACGTCCGCTTCAGCCAGACCCGCACCCGGCAGAAGTACCGAAACGTACTGCGCGACGACCGCATCTCGATGTCGGTGCAGGACCCCGAGGACCCCTACCGCTACGTCGAGGTCCGCGGCCGGGTGGAGTCGATCGAGGAGGACGACGGCAACGCCTTCATCGACCATCTGGCCAAGCGCTACCTCGACGAGGACCACTACCCCTGGGCGGTCCCGGGCGAGGAGCGGATCGTGATCTCGGTGCGGCCGGAGCACGCGACCAAGCAGTGACCGCGCCCCGAGGGGCGCCGACGCGCTGCGGCGCAGCCGTCCCGGCCCGCTCGGCGCGTTTCGGGCACGGTCGCCGAAGTGCCGCCCCATGGCTGAAGCCGGGGTTCTGCGCCGCTAGAATGGCCACCACGCGCGGGTCGTTAAATCCTCAACCAAATGAGGGCGAGCGGTCCTGCGCCGGAGAGTCCGAGCGCGTCGGTAGGCGTCCCACGTGGCTCCTACCGGCGCGGCACTGCGTCGGCCCGTAGGCCGCGCCGGCTCCCCAGCCGAGCGCGGAGCAGGGTCAGGGCTCCCCCGGTACCCTGCGCGGGGGCGCCGCCGACCGGCCCCCGGGCGCCACGACCGCGCCCGCGAGACCGTCCGTCCCGGTCTCGCGGGCGCGCCCCTGTTCGCACCGGCGGTGCTGGGCGCGCGGGTCGGGTCGGCGGCCACGCCGATTCTAGCCGCAGACGACTCCCCCGGTCCTCCCGGCACCGACTCGCGACCGCGCCGCACGGCCTCAGCTTCGGGGCGCATCGCCCTGCCCCTGCGATGAGCGGTCGGCGTGCGGGAACTTCAGGTCGAAGGCCGGACGTTCACTGCGGATCCTGGGCAGGGCGGTGAAGTTGTGGCGCGGCGGCGGACTGCCGGTGGCCCACTCCAGCGAACCGCCGTAGCCCCAGGGGTCGTCGACGCCGACCATGGGCGCCGTGCGTTCCGTGCGCCAGACGTTCCACAGGAAGAACAGCGTCGAGGCGCCCAGGACGAAAGAGCCGACGCTGGAGATCACGTTGAGCCAGGTGAACCCGTCGGAGGGCAGGTAGTCGGCGTAGCGGCGGGGCATCCCCTCCACGCCCAGCCAGTGCTGCACCAGGAACGTGGCGTGGAATCCGACGAACAGCGACCAGAAGTGCGCCTTGCCCAGCCCTTCGTGCAGCAGCTTGCCGGTGATCTTGGGCCACCAGAAGTAGAAGCCGGAGAACATCGCGAAGACCACGGTGCCGAAAAGCACGTAGTGGAAGTGGCCGACGACGAAGTAGGAGTCGGTGACGTGGAAGTCCAGCGGGGGCGAGGCGAGGATGACGCCGGTGAGCCCGCCGAACAGAAACGTCACCAGGAAGCCCACCGCGAACAGCATCGGCGTGGGAAAGGTCAGCTGCCCGCGCCACATGGTGCCGATCCAGTTGAAGAACTTGATGCCGGTCGGCACGGCGATGAGGAAGGACATGAACGAGAAGAACGGCAGCAGCACCGCGCCGGTGGCGAACATGTGGTGGGCCCACACCGTCATCGACAGTCCGGTGATCGCGATGGTGGCGGCGACCATGCCCAGGTAGCCGAACAGCGGCTTGCGCGAGAAGACCGGGATCACCTCGGTGATGATCCCGAAGAACGGCAGGGCGACGATGTAGACCTCGGGATGGCCGAAGAACCAGAACAGGTGCTGCCACAGGATCGCCCCGCCGTGTTCGCTGGAGTAGACCTGGGCGCCCAGGATGCGGTCGGCGGCCAGGGCGGCCAGCGCGGCGGTCAGCACCGGAAACGCCAGCAGCACGAGCACCCCGGTGAACACGGTGTTCCACGTGAACAGCGGCAGCCGGAACATCGTCACGCCCGGTGCGCGCATAACCGCGACGGTCGTCATGAAGTTGACCGACCCCAGGATCGTGCCCAGGCCCGAGACCAGCAGGCCCATCACCCACAGGTCTCCGCCCAGGCCCGGCGAGCGCACCGCGTCCGACAGCGGGGTGTAGGCGAACCAGCCGAAGCTGGCGGCGCCGCCGGGCGTGAGGAACCCGCCGACGACCATCAGGCCGCCGAAGAGGAACAGCCAGTAGCTGAAGGCGTTCAGCCGGGGGAAGGCGACGTCGGGAGCGCCGATCTGCAGCGGCACGATCACGTTGGCGAACCCGACGAACAGCGGTGTCGCGAACAGCAGCAGCATGAGCGTGCCGTGCATCGTGAACAGCTGGTTGTAGCCTTCGTGGCTCATCACCTGCATCCCCGGCCACAGCAGCTCGGCCCGGATCAGCATCGCCATGATCCCCGCCAGGACGAAGAACCCGAACGAGGTGATGAGGTACATCTTGCCGATCACCTTGTGGTCGGTGGAGGAGATCCAGCCGACCAGAGTGGATCCGGCGGCGATCGGACCGTGCTGCGCCGAGGCCTCGCGCTCCGGCTCGGTCTGGGTCATGCGGGCTCCGTTCGTCGGTGCGGGCACGGGGGCGGGGGCTCGGGTGCGGCAGCGGCCGCACGGGTGCTCAGACGCCGGCGGCCGTGGCCGCGACGAGGATCACCGCCGCCGCCAGAACGGCCGCCCACACCAGCAGGACACCGGCCCAGGGGACCGGTTCGGGTCCGGCGGGTCCGGCGTTGTCGGCGAGCCGGGCGGAGTAGTCGCGCAGGCGCCGCCCGCACTCGGGGTCCTCCCGTACGAGCTGCCGCTGGATCCGCTGCAGTCTCGCCCTCTCGCTGGGGTCGAGGGCCATCGCTCCTCCTGCGCGTCGTCTCCGGGGATGCCGCCGAGCCCGTACGAGACCGGCGGGCGCGCCGCTACCCGCGCCCCCGCGGGCTTAACGCCGGATCCGGCCGACCCGCGCAGCGCCACTGTGCGCATGGTCCCCGGATCGGGATTCTTGCAGCCCCCCGGCCGCCGGTCCGGGAACGGCACGGGCGGGTTTGAAGGGAGGGGGCCTCGGTAGTGGCGAAGGCGAGGCAAGCAGCGGCCCGTGCGCACGGCCGCCGAGTCGGCCGGTCGGGCAGCGCCCGGCTCCCGCGGGCCGCCGGATGCGGACTCGTGTCCCGACAGCCGACGCAGGAGGTTCCGATGGCCGAGCAGGTCCACGAGATCATGACCCAGCCGCCCTATACCGTCTCCCCGGATACGACCCTGCACGAGGTCGCCGTGATCATGCGCGACAAGGACATCGGCGACGTCGTGGTGACCGAGAACGACTCGGTGCTGGGCGTGCTGACCGACCGCGACATCGTGGTGCGCTGCGTCGCCGACGCCGCCGACTGCACGCGCGCCACCGCCCGCAACGCCGTGAGCGACCGGCTGGCGGTCGTCGGGCCGCGCGACAGCATCGACGACGCCGTGCGCACCATGCGGGACAACGCGGTACGCCGCCTGCCGGTGATCGACGGCGGCCGCCCCGTGGGCGTGGTGTCCCTGGGCGACCTGGCGGTGGAGCGCGACCCCGCCTCGGTCCTCGCCGTGATCAGCGGGAGCCGGGCCAACACCTGAGCGCGCTCTGGGGGCGCGCCGCGCCCGCCGTGTTTGCGCCGCGTGCGCTGCGGTAGCGGCGCGCCCATGAGCGATCCGGCACCGGCCGCGGAAACACGGCCGAGCGGCGAAGGAGCGCGGCCGCGCCTGCTTGTGCTGCGAGCGCTGGGACTGGGTGATTTCCTCACCGCCGTTCCCGCGCTGCGGGCCCTGGAACGCGCCCATCCCGGATGGCGCGCGCACGTGGCCGCGCCGTCCGCACACGCCGACTTGCTGGCTCTGGCGGGCCTGGAGTGGGCGCTGCTGCCCACCCAGGGGCCCGCCACACCCTCATGGCCCTATGCGCGCCCGCCCGATACCGCGGTCAACCTGCACGGCAGCGGCCCCGAGTCGGTGCGGGCGCTGCGCGCTCTGGCCCCTCGGCGGCTGTGGACCCACGCCCACCCCGAGGCGGGCGGCCACCCCGGCCCCCCGTGGCCGGAGGGGACGCACGACGTCGACCTGTGGTGCGGCCTGCTCGCCTACTACGGCGTCAGCGCCGATCCCGGCGACCTGCGGCTGCCCCTTCCCCGCGCCCGGGCCGAGCCTGCCGGCGCCGTCGTCGTACATCCGGGGGCGGCCTTTCCCGCGCGGCGCTGGCCGCCCGAGCGGTTCGCCGCTGTGGCGCGCCACCTCGCCGACCGCGGCCTGGAGGTGGTGGTGACCGGGTCGGCCGACGAGCGGCCGCTGGCGCTGGAGGTCGCACAGGAGGCCGGGATCGGGCGGGAGCGGGTGCTGGCCGGGCGGACCGCGCTGCCGGAGCTGGCGGCCCTGGTCGCCCGAGCCGCGCTGGTGGTCTGCGGCGACACCGGCACGGCCCACCTGGCCACCGCCTACTCCACGCCCTCGGTCGTGCTGTTCGGGCCCGTCGATCCGGGATTGTGGGGACCGCGCATCGACACCTCCCGGCACGCGGTCCTGTGGTACGGCGAGGGCGGCGACCCGCACGGCGGCACCTGCGATCCCGGACTGCTGCGCATCGGCGTCTCCGAGGTCGTGGCGGCCGCCGAGCGGACTCTGGCGGAGAACCGGCCGTTCAGCGGACCCGCCGCCGGGCCAGGGCCCCGCCCGGCCCCGGTGCCCCAGGCGCGTCGACCGGCGCCGGGCTCAGCCGAGACGCGGAAAGCGGGACCCGCCACGTTTCACCGATGACCGGCTGCGGTAGCCGGGCCTTCATCGGGTCGCACGGGTGCCGTGGTACCGGCGAAGCGGGGCGGGTCCTTCTGGTCGTAGGACCTCGGGGGCAGGAGGAGCCGCCCGGCCGACCCGCAGAGCCCGGCGGCACCGCGGGCGGCGCGCGGAGGTGCGGGGCCCGCGCGCTCGCCCGGACGCCGCGTCGGGCGCGCGCCGAGGCGCCGTCCGGTCCGCTGCGGCCCCGGACGGCGCCGGATCGAGCGGCCGCGTGGCGGGGGCGTCCAGGCCTTCGGCCGTCACTCAGGATCGGCGGGCCTCGCGGGTCTTGCTGCGGCTGGCCTTCTGCAGTGCCTCGACCAGCTGGCGCTTGTTCATCTTGGAGCGGCCTTCGACGCCGACCTCGCGCGCACGCTCGTAGAGGTGCTCCTTGCTGGCGTTGGCGTCGACGCCTCCGGCGGTGGGCTCGTCGCCGCCCCGCTGCTTGGGGGCCTTGGGGTTGGCCGCCTGCTTGTCGGAGGGGCCCCGGTCCTCCTTCGGCTTCCAGCGGTCGCCCACCTTCTCGTACTCGTGCTTGAGCGCCGCGAAGGCGACGCGGTGGGCCCGCTCGCCCTCCCCGTAGGTGTCGACGGCCGAATCGTGGGCCTTGATCCAGGTCTCCTGGGCCCCACGCGGCGAACGCTGCAGGGTGCCCGGAAGCTCGTCTCGCGCAGGCATGTCGGGTCTCCTTCCCGTGGTCGCGCCGGGGCCGGGCGGGCCCCGCTCGTCGGCCGCTACCGCGCCTGTTCCTGGACGTGGGCGAGGATCTGCCGGCAGGCGTCCTCGGCCAGCCGGCACCGGTCGGCGCACAGGCGGCAGTGCTCGTGCTTGTCGGCGTGGCGTTCGCACTCGCGGGCGCAGGCCCGGGTGTAGAGGATCGCGGTCTCCAGCAGGCCGCGGTGCAGCTCGGGGTCGGGCTCGGTGCGCCGGGTGAGCACCCGCTCAGCGGCGGAGCAGACGTCGGCGCAATCGAGGTTGAGCCGCACGCAGGCCACGAGTCCGGCTACGTCGGACTCGCCCAGGCACGCGTCGGCGCACGCCGTGCAGGACTGGGAGCACGCGGTCAGCCGCTCCACCGTGGTCTTGAGCAGGTCCACGTCGGCCACGCCGACGTCACGCGGATGACTGCGCAGGAACTCTTCGGTCTGGGTCGGCATAGTCACAGCACCTCTTCCACTCTCTCGCGGTGGCGGGGCCTGGTCTGGTCCGGCCGCTACCGAGATCGGCGGGCGGCAAACCCCGCGGCAGGGGCGCGCCGCCGCCCGCCACATCCCTGCGCGGGGGTTTGGGGCACGGCCCCTCCAGGTAGCGGGCCATCGATACGCGCGCCCCGCGCGCGGTCGATGACGCGATCCGAGGAGGTCGACGTGGCCCGTGAACACCTCGATCCCGAGACGGCGGAACTGTGGCAGGAGTTCCACGGCACGGTGAACATGAGCAGTGAGGAGCTGCGCCGGTGGCTGCTTACCGACGCTTCGGGGCCCGACCGCTTCTCCGCCGATCCGTCCATGGACGTCTCCCCGATCGGGCGGCGCATCGTTGAGATCCTGGACAAGCGGCAGGTCGATCTCACCGGCGACGACGTCGACACGATGCGCCAGGTCGTACAGCGGGCCGGCCGGCTGCTGGCCGAGCCCGTCGACAAGCACGACGAGCGCTGGCGCCACGAGCTGATGACGCTGGGGCACGATCCGCTGCGCCCCGATCCCACGAGCCCGGAGGAAGGGCCCGGGGCCTAGGGCCCGCAGTAGCCGCGCGCCGAGCTGAGAGCGCCGGTGCGCGGCACCGCGTGTTTCGGGCCGCTGCCGATCGGTAGCGGCCCCGCTCGACGAAACCGGGGAAGGACGGGACATGGACGTGCGAAGTGTTGCGGTGCGTGACGGCGAGGCCGAGCTGCCGGGTGATCTGGCGACCACGCCGGAGGCCGCCGGCGTGGTGCTGTTCGCCCACGGCAGCGGGAGCTCGCGGCACAGCCCTCGCAACAAGGAGGTCGCCGACGCGCTGAACAAGGCGGGCTTCGCCACCCTGCTCATCGATCTGCTCACCGAGGACGAGGACCGCGTCGACCAGGTGACGCGGGAACTGCGCTTCGACATCGGTCTGCTGACGCGGCGGCTGACGGCGGCGATCGACTGGCTGAGCGAAGACGCCCAGACGGCCGGGCTGAACGTGGGCCTGTTCGGGGCGAGCACGGGTGCCGCGGCGGCGCTGCGGGCGGCGGCCGAGCGCCCGCAGCGCGTCGGCGCGGTGGTCTCCCGGGGCGGCCGGGTGGACCTGGCCGAGGACCGGCTCGCCGAGGTGGACGCTCCGGTGCTGATGATCGCGGGCAGCGCCGACGAGCCCATCGTGCGGGTCTCCTTCCAGGCGGCGGAGAGCCTCCACGTGCTCAACGACGTCCACCTGATCCCCGACGCCACCCACCTCTTCGAGGAACCGGGCGCGCTGGAGCAGGTGGCCGGCGCGGCGATGGCCTGGTTCCGCGACCACCTGGGGACACGCGCCGACGGGCAGGCCTGAGCCCCATCACGTTTCCCGGGGGCGGCGGCCGCGCGCCTGCGCGCGGCCGCCGCCCGTGCCCCTCCCCCTCCCCGCGCTCGGCGGCCTGAGCGTCCCCACAACGGCGGATCCGTCAAGGAACAGCCGTGGCCGGATTCGGCCACCACCGTCGACCGGTGCGCAGCGGCCCGTACCTGAGCTGATCATCGACCGGTCCGGTCGCTTTCCGAACGCGCTCCGCGATCGTTTCCGCCGATCGCGACCATTGCCATGGACAAAAACTAATAGTTAAGTTTCCTAAAAATAAAGCGGAATCGACGGGAGTCCCGATGAGCGAACCTTCCTCCCGCACCGGCCGCCCTCGTACGCCAACGCGCCGTCACCCGACCCCGGCCCCTGCCCGGCGCACCGGCGCACAGTCCGGCGAGCGGCCTCGGAGCCGCTCGGCATCCGGACCCCATCCCCCGCCCCGTTCGACGAAGTAGGAGCGAACGCACGTGCAGATCCCCCGCATCAGACCAGCGGCCGCGGCCGTCCTCGCCGCCGCGCTCGCGGCGACCCCGATGTTCGCCGCACCGGCCGCCGCCGACGCCGCCGACATCACCGTCGTCTACACCGAGGGCCAGACCTGGGAGACCGGGTACAGCGGCCAGTTCACCATCGTCAACGAGGGCGACAGCGCCCTGCAGGACTGGACACTGGAGTTCAGCCTCCCCGACGGCGCCTCCCTGAGCAGCATCTGGAACGCCGAGATGGACGAATCCGGCGGCGCCTACACGGTCACCCCGCCGGCCTGGGGCGCCCCGGTACCGGCCGGAGGCAGCTACGGCGTCGGATTCAACGGCTCCTTCTCCGCCGGCGTGACCGCGACCGAACCCGAGAGCTGCACTCTCGACGGAGCCCCGTGCTCGGGCGGCCCGCCCTCCGAGGACACCGAGGCGCCCTCGGCCCCCGCCGGGCTGCGCGCCACCGACCAGACCTCCGGCAGCGTCACGCTGAGCTGGGACGCCGCCGACGACGACGTCGGCGTCGCCGGATACGAGGTGCTGCGCGACGGCGAGGTCGCGACCTCCACCACCGGCACCGCGACGACCACCACCGTCGGCGGGCTGCAGGCCGACACCGAATACGCGTTCTCCGTGCGCGCCTACGACGCCGCAGGCAACCGCTCGACCGCCGGCGACCCGGTGACCGTGCGGACTCCGGCCGACGACGGCGGCACGGACCCCGGGCCGGGCGGTGACCGCCGGGTCGGCTACTTCACCCAGTGGGGCGTCTACGCCCGCGACTACCTGGTCCAAGACATGGACACCAGCGGTACCGCCGAGAAGCTGACCCACGTCAACTACGCCTTCGCCAACGTCTCCGCAGACGGCCAGTGCTTCATGGCCAACCAGCCGGGCGAGGGCGACGCCTACGCCGACTACGGCCGCTCCTTCGGCGCCGCCGACAGCGTCGACGGCGAGGGCGACACCTGGGACCAGCCGCTGCGCGGCAACTTCAACCAGCTGCGCGAGCTCAAGGACGAGCATCCCGGCCTCAAGGTGCTCATCTCGCTGGGCGGCTGGACCTGGTCGAAGAACCTCTCCGACGCCGCGCTGACCGCCGAGTCGCGCGAGCGGCTGGCCAGCTCCTGCGTCGACATGTACCTGCGCGGCAACCTGCCGGTGATCGACGGCGCCGGGGGCACCGGTTCCGCCGCGGGCGTGTTCGACGGCATCGACCTGGACTGGGAGTGGCCGGCCTCGGCGGGCCACCCCGACAACACCTTCCGCCCGCAGGATAAGGAGAACTTCACCGCCCTCGTGCAGGAGTTCCGCGACCAGCTGGACGCCCTCGGGGCCGAGAACGGCCGCGAGTACGAGCTGAGCTCCTTCATGGCCGCCGACCCCGGGAAGATCGAGGCCGGCTACGAGGTCGGCCCGCTGATGGAGGACTTCGACTTCGTCACCGTGCAGGGCTACGACTTCCACGGCGGCTGGGAGGACACCGCCAACCACCAGTCCAACCTCACGCCGATCCCCGGCGACCCCGGACCGGACATCTACAGCATGCAGGAGACCGTCCAGGCCTACGTCGACCGCGGCGCCGACCCGGCCGATCTGGTGATGGGCGTGCCCTTCTACGGCCGCGGCTGGACCGGCGTATCCCCCGGCCCCGACGGCGACGGCCTGCACCAGCCCGCCGACGGCGCGGCGCAGGGCCCCTTCGAGAACGGAATCGACGACTACAAGAACCTCAAGGACCTGAGCGGCTTCACGCTCCACCGCGACGAGGAGGCGGGCACCGCCTGGCTCTACGACGGTTCGACCTGGTGGACCTACGACGACCCCGCCGCCATGCGGCAGAAGGTCGCCTGGGCCCAGGAGCAGGGCTTGGGCGGAATCATGGCCTGGTCCCTGGACGGCGACGACGCTCAAGGCAGCCTGATGGCGGCCATCGACGGCGCCCTCGACGGCTCCTGACGGACCGCCTTCCCCCGGGGCCCGGGCGCTCCTCCCGGCCCGGTCCCCGTTCGGGCGTGCGACCGCCGAGGTCAGCGGCGGCCGCACGCCCTTTTGCGTTCGCGCGGATCCGTCGTGGCCCGCCCGCCGC
>NZ_JROO01000013.1 GCF_000826685.1 Streptomonospora alba | reverse complement strand
CTACGACCCGTACGGCCAGCAGGCTTACGGCACCGGCGGCCAGCCCGCCTACGACCCGTACGGCCAGCAGGGCTACGGGCAAGCGGGGCAGCCGGCCTACGACCCCTACGGCCAGCAGCCCTACGGCACCGGCGGCCAGCCCGCCTACGGGGCGGGCAGCGGCGGCCAGCCCGCCTATGACCCCTACGGCCATCAGCCCTACACCACGGGTGCCCAGCCGGCCTACGGCACCGACCCCGCCCAGCAGGCCTACGGCACCGGCACCGGCACCGGTGGCCAGTCGGCCTACGGCGCGCCCTACGACCCTTCGCGGTACGCGCCCCAGCCCGGCAGCGACGGGGAGCGGGCCGCGCAGGAGGCCATCCAGTACGGCTGGTACCAGCAGCCCGGCGAGCAGCCCGAGGCCCCGGTCGAGCCCCGCCGCGACACCCCCTTGGATTCGTTCTTCCACGAGGACTCCGCGCCGACCGACCAGACTCAGGCGATCGATCCGGTTTACGGAACGCCGTATGGGCAGCAGGTGGGCGAGGGCACCGAGAACCCGCACGGGTGGTACCGCGACGACGAGCGGGGCTGACCCGGTCCCCCAGCCGGAGCATTCGCGGCTCGGACGCACCTCACAATTGCGCGGTAATCCGGTGAAGCCGACCGGTACGGGTAGACGCCCGGCGGTCGTTTGTTGGAGGATATTCAGGGGATTACAACGCAGTGCGCTTGACGTATAGCGAGTCTCGCGCGTGTAATTTCCAGGTGTGATTCCACCCTCCCGGGGGTCGAATGGGAGGGTACATCTAGGGGGGCAATAGGAGGTGCGCATGAGCGAGGTCATCCCGCTGGCGCACGGCGCAGATGAAGATCTGGGCTGGCAGGAGCGCGCCCTGTGCGCGCAGACCGACCCCGAGGCGTTCTTCCCCGAGAAGGGCGGCTCGACGCGGGAGGCGAAGAAGGTCTGCCTGTCATGCGAGGTGCGTGCGGAGTGTCTGGAATATGCGCTGGAGCACGATGAGCGCTTCGGTATCTGGGGGGGACTCTCCGAACGCGAGCGGCGGCGGCTCAAGAAAGCGGCCGGCCAGGATTTCGATTTCCTCGCCGACATGCTGTGACCGCTTCCGGCACCGCTGAACGCGTGTCCTGGGTTTTCGCCCAGGACACGCGTTTTTTATGCTTCCTTTACGTGCTGCGTGCTAGAGACGGCGGCATTGCGGACACGGCACGCGGAGGAGGCGTCGCTCACCTGACGAGGGAGAAACGGCGCGTAACAGTCGCAGGTGGCGTAAGGTGTTTTGCCGTCAGCATGCGACAGCACAGGTCGCAACGTCCCGACTTCGAACCCCCGAGAGCGAACACCAGCCGTGCTACCCCTGGATCCGGCTCGTCACGTCGTCACCGCCGTCATCGTCACCCACGACGGCGCCCGATGGCTGCCGGAGACGCTGGATGCCGTCCGCGAGCAGTCACGGCCGGTACAGCGCGTCATCGGCGTCGACACCGGTAGCCGCGACCGCAGCGGCCGCATCCTCGCCGACTACATCGCCCCCGACGCCATCACCACGTTGGACCGCTCGACCGGCTTCGGCGACGCCGTGCGCGCCGCCCTGGACATGCCGCGCGCCCGTGCCGACTTCCCCGGCGCCGCGCCCGACGCCACCGAGTGGGTCTGGCTGATCCACGACGACTGCACGCCCGAGCCCGACGCGCTGCAGCACCTGCTGCTGGCCGCGAACGACGACCCCCGCGCCGCCGTGCTCGGCCCCAAGCTGCGCGACTGGTTCGACCGCCGCCTGCTCGTGGAAGCCGGGGTGACCATCGACGGCGCCGGACGGCGCGAGACCGGCCTGGAGGCGCGCGAGTTCGACCACGGCCAGCACGACGACACCCGGGCGGTACTGGCGGTCTCCAGCGCGGGCATGCTGGTCCGGCGCGACGTGTGGGACCAGCTCGACGGCTTCGACCGCACTCTGCCGATGTTCCGCGACGACATCGACTTCTGCTGGCGCGCCGGCGGAGCCGGCCACCGCGTCCTCATCGTCACCGACGCGGTCGCCTACCACGCCGAGGCCGCCGCCCGCCGCCGCAGGCGCATCAGCGCCGCGTCCGACCACCCGCGCCGCCTGGACCGCCGCAACGCGATCTTCGTTCTGCTGGCCAACCTGCCCATGGGCGGCATGCTCGCCGCGTTCGTGCGCAACACCTTCGCCTCGCTGCTGCGGGTACTGATGTACATCGCGGCCAAGCAGCCCGCCAACGCCTTCGACGAAGCCGTGGCCATCAGCTCGGTCTACCTCATGCCCGGCCGGCTCATCGGCGCCCGCCTGCGCAGGCGCCGCAACCGCCGGCGCACCTACAGCGCCATCCGCCCGTTCCTGGCGCGCGGCGTGGCGATGCGCCAGTTCACCGACTCCGTGGCCAACCTGTTCGCGGGCACCCCCGGACTGGACAGCCCCGGCCGCCACCAGGCCGTCACCGCGCCGCCGCCCGAGGACGAGGATCCGCTGAACGACGAGCACAGCCTGCTGTGGCGCGCTGTGACCAGCCCCGGGCTGCTGATGGTCGCCGCGCTGACCATCGTGACCCTGATCGCCGAGCGCTCGCTGCTGTTCGGCGGCGAGCTGTCGGGCGGCGCGCTCCCGCCGGTCCAGGGCGGGGCCGGGGACCTGTGGCGGCTCTACCTCACCGGCACCCCCGAGATCGGCGCCGGTGCGGGTGCGCCCGCACCGCCCTACGTCGGCCTGCTGGCGCTGCTGTCCACCCTGCTGCTGGGCAAGCCGTGGCTGGCGGTGACCCTCATCCTGCTGGGCTGCGTACCGCTGGCCGGGTTCACCGCCTACCTGCTGGCGCGGCGCGTCCTGCACTACCGCCCGGCCCAGGTGTGGATGGCGGGCTCCTACGCCCTCCTCCCCATGGCCACGGGCGCGGTCTCCCAAGGGCGCCTGGGTACCGCTCTGGTCCACGCACTGCTTCCGGTCCTGGGCATCCTGATCACCCGGCTGCTCACCCTCCCGCCGCGCCAGTCGCGCCGCACCGCCTGGGCGCTGGCGGTGTTCATCGCGGCCGGTACCGCGTTCGTGCCGCTGTTGTGGCTGCTGGCGCTGGTCACCGGTCTCCTGGTCGCTGTCGCCTACGGCCACCTGGGCCGCCGCCTCTACTTCAGCCTGGGCATCGCCCTCACCGTGCCTCTGGTGCTGCTTCTGCCCTGGTCGCTGGAGCTGTTCCTGCACCCCTCGCTGTGGCTGCTGGAGGCCGGGCTGCACCGGCCGGAGCTGTCCGCGCCCCCGCCGGGAGCCGAGCAGCTGCTGATGCTCTCACCCGGCGGCCCCGGGAGCCCGCCGGTGTGGATCACCGCGGGCTTCCTGGCCGCGGCGCTGGTCGCGCTGGTGCTCCTGCGCCATCGCATGCTCATCGCCGTGGGCTGGAGCGTGGCCCTCTTCGGGATCCTCGTCGCGATCATCGTCAGCCGCATCCCCGTCGAACCCTGGTACGGGGGTCCGGAAGCCCCGGCCTGGCCCGGCGTCGCGCTGGCCTTCGCGTCGACCGCGCTGCTGCTGTCCGCGGCCACCACCGCCCAGTCCTTCGGCCTGATGTGGTCCATGGGCGGCCCGCGCCGCGCATTCGTGGCCTCCGCGGCGGCACTGGCCCTGACCACGCCCGTGTGCGCGGCCGGGATGTGGATGTGGAACGGGGCGCAGGGCCCGCTGACCGGGCAGAGCGGCCCGGCCATCCCCGGCATGCTCGGCGCCATCGGCGACGACGACCGCGACGCGCGCACCCTCGTCGTCTCGCCGCAGCACGAGGGTCCGACGCGCTACACCGTGCTTCGCGGCCGCGGGCCCCGCATCGGCGAGGGGCAGATCCCCACGGCCGAACGCACCGGAGAGGTCCTCGACGAGGTCGTCGCCGGCCTCCTCGCCGGCCAGGGCGGCGAACAGGCCCGCGACCTGGGGAACCTGGGGATCGGCTACATCCTCATGCCCCGTCCGCCCGCGGAGGACGGCGCCGCCGCCACCCCTGTCGACACGGTCGACGGTGTGCCCGGCGTCTCGCGCGTGCTGCTGACCGATCGCTTCGGGCTGTGGCGGTTGGACGAGCCCACCGGGCGGGTGCGCGTCACGGGCGACGGCGCGGACACCGCGCTGAAGCGGCAGGACGACGGCGACGCGCGCGCCTACCGGGTGCCCTCCGGCTCCGCCGGGCGGACACTGGTCCTGGCCGAGCCCGCCGGAACCGGGTGGAGTGCCGCACTCGGCGGCGAACAGCTGCCCGCCGGCGAGAACGGCAGCGGACTGGCGACCTTCGAGCTGCCCGCCGGCGGCGGGCAGCTGACACTGGACAAGGACGACCCGCTGCGCCAGGGGTGGCTCGCCGTCGAGGGCGTGCTGCTGGCCGTGGCCGTGATGTTCGCACTGCCCGGTGTGCGCACCGAGGAGGACCTGCGCGAGGAGGAGGCGCAACCGGCGCCGCGGCCGCGTCGCCCGGCGCTGGCCGGCCTGCGCGGCTCCACCGGCACCCGCGTAGCCGCCCGCGGGCACCGTGCCCGCGGAGTGCGCCGAGCCGGCGGCCGAGGGCGGGGCGCGCGCGGCGCGGAGGACGACGGCGGCGAAGGGAGCGACCAGTGAGGCTGATCGTCGAGAGCCGCTTCGCACTGCTGGTCCTGGTGCTGATCGCGCTGACCGCACTGTTCGGGGTGGCCCTCGCCACGCGCACGGTCGGCGCCCGCCCCGGCGGGGCGGAGTCGCCGGAGACCGCGCCCGTCGAGTCGGCGGTGCGGATCTGCCCGCCGCCGCAGGGCGACGACCGTGCGTCCCAGGCCGCCGCGTTCGCCGCCGGCGGTGGAGACGGCGGCGAACTCTCCGCCGCCGAGAACGGCGAGGACGCCTCCGCCGTGGGCGAGCCCGGTGAGGCCGGCAGGCTGTGGACCGCCGACACCTCCGGAGCCGAGCAGCACACCGTCGTCTCGGCCGGAGGCGCCGCAGCTGCGGGCTTGGAGGTCGCCCAGTCCACCGTCGGCGAGGACGGGGCCTATGCCACCGAGGTGCGCTGCGCCGAGCCCGGCATCAGCACCTGGTTCGCCGCACCCGGCGGGACCGAGCTGGAGGACCTGCGGCTGCTGCTGGCCAATCCCGACGAGGAGGCCGCCACGGCCAACGTGGACGTCTACATCGCCGACGGCCCCGTCTTCTCCGAGGAGACCCGCGGCATCCCGGTGGAGGCCCACGCCGGCAGCGAGGTGGAACTGACGGATCTGATCCAGGGCAGCCGGACGGCGGTGGTGCACGTGCGCACCAACTCCGGACGGGTCGCCGCCTCCCTGTTCGCCGACCACGGCGGCAGCGGCCAGGACTGGGTGCCGCCCACGGCGCCGCCCTCCGATACCCACGTCGTGCCGGCCATCCCGCCCGGCGGCGGCGACAAACGCCTCCTCATCGCCGCGCCCGGCGACAGTCCCGTCACCGCCGGCGTGCGCCTTTACACAGGTGACGGGCGCGTGGAGCACGACTCGCTCGACGAGCTGAGCGTCCCGCCGGCCGCCGGCAACTTCCTCAGCCTTCCACTGGACGACACGGCCGGGACCGCGGTCGTGGAGGCCGACGTCCCGGTGGTGGTGGGCGTGGACACCGTGCGCGACGGTGGCGACGACACCGCCTATTCGGCCGCCGCCGAACCGCTGCGGAATCCGCTGGAGTCGACCGCGGTGGTGCCGGCCAACCCGGAGGGCACCTCGTCGCAACTGGTCTTCGCCGCCCTGGACGGTGCCGCGACGGCCGTGGTGACACCGGTCGAGGAGGACGGCACGACGGGCGAGCCCACCCGAGTGGAGATCGCCGCCGACCGGACCACCGTCGAAGACCTCCCGGAACCCGACGGCGCGCACGCGTTCACCGTGCGGATCAAGGGCGACGCCCCCGTCTACGCGGGCCGGGTGCTCACTCATGAGGACGGCGGCGACAGCGCCGCGTCCGTCCAGCCCCTCCTTGCGGCGCCGACCGAAGTGCCCCTCCCGCAGGTGGAGGACTCCCTCACGGCGATCGTGGAGTAGTAGGGGGCGGACCCCGCCGTGGGCCCGCGGCCGCCACCGGCCACGGGGGGAGACACGGTGGTGGGGCGCTGCCATCATTACTCGGCGGGTCAGGGCGCGCGGGCGCCGAGGGGGCGGACCCGCGGGTTCGAGGGAGCCCCATGAACTTCAACGGATACGAGCAGGTAGGCGAGGCGCGGGAACGGTATTCCGGTACCTACGACAGCGCGTTCTCAGCGGCGCGATGGCTGCGCGGGCGCTATGCCGAGTACCAGCGCGGGGTCGCCAGCCAGGCGGTGCCGGTGGTGCGCGAGTGGTTCGCCGAGCAGCGGCTGCGCGGCGGCGAACCGGTGACCTGGCAGTGCCGCACCGCGGACGGGCGCTCGGTGGTGCTGTCGGTGGTGCCCGACGGAATGCCCTGACCACGGGCCGCCGTGCGGTCAGGTCTCGGGATCCACGGTCTCCGGCTCCAGCCCGAGCAGGTTGGCGACCTCCTCGACCACGCTGTCGTAGACGAGCAGGGCCATCTCCTCGGGGTCGCGTGTGCGGATCTCGACCGGCCTGCGGTAGACGATGATGCGCGCCTGCCCGGACCCGGTGGTCTCCAGACGCGAGAAGGGGATGCCGTCGTCGGCGGTGACTCCGCGGGGGACCCGAGGGACGTCCTCGACCAGGAACTCCACGTTGGCGAGCTCTCGCGCCCAGTGGCGCTCCAACCGTTCCACCGCGTCGAGCACCAGGTCGTCGAAGACCTGCGCCCGGCTTCGGCTCACGGGGAGCTCAGGTGGCGCCAGGGGTCCACGAAGGCCCCGTCCGCGCCGGTCTCGACGTCGTACTCGGTCGGCTTGAGCCCTATCCAGGTGCACTCGTCGCACGATTCGAGACTATGCCATCCGCCGCCCGGATGCAGCCCCTTGTGAAGAAGGGATGGAGCCTCCCGCCGCCTTCGCGCGCAGGCGCCGCGGGCCGCGTGCCACCCGCACGACGCCGCCTTCGCCGGACTCCGCAGCAGGAGCGGCGCCCTTCCTGCGGCTCGCTCCTCCCGCGCCGGACACAGCGGCGGGATGCTGGCGTGTCGCGGTGGAAGGGAATAAGGTCGATGTCCGTGAGCGTCGCCCGACGCTGCTCGCGCACGGCGTGCCGGCAGCCCGCAGTCTTCACGCTCACTTATGTCTACGCCGACTCCACGGCGGTCCTCGGTCCCCTGGCCGCCTACGCCGAACCCCACTGCTACGACCTGTGCGCCATGCACGCCGAGCGGCTCACCGCCCCGCGCGGATGGGAGGTCGTGCGGCTGCCCGCCGACTCCTCGGGCGCGGGCCCCGGCAGCGACGACCTGGAGGCCCTGGCCGACGCCGTCCGCGAGGCCGCCCGGCCCCCCGCCGCGGACGACCCCGTCGGGCAGGGGGTCGAGACCAACCGGCGCGGGCATCTGCGCGTGGTCAAGTCCGAATCCCAGCAGCCCGAGCCCCCGTCCTCCTCCCACCGCTCGGCCGGACCCGGCCGCGACGCCTGAAGGCGCCTCCGTCGGCTCCGGCCCGCCTGTCGCGGTCGTGTCGCGGCGCCTTGGTAATTTGGGGGCGACGTGGACGCAGCCTGTCCGCGGCCGTTCGGCGGCGCGGCGGGACCTGCCGCAACAGCCCCCGATTACTACCGGATCCGGAGCAGCGTGTGGGTGACCTCGGCGACATCTTCAAGGCCTACGACGTACGGGGAGTCTTCCCCGACACCCTCGACGCCGCCGGGGCGCGCTCGATCGGCGCGGCCTTCGCGCGCACGGTCGGCGGTTCCACCGCGGTGGTGGCCTACGACATGCGGCCCTCCTCCCCGGAGCTCGCGCGCGCCTTCGCCGAAGGCGTGACCGGCCAGGGCCTCGACGTGGTGATGGCGGGCCTGGGCTCGACCGACATGCTGTACTTCGCGGCGGGCTACCTGGAGATGCCCGGCGCGATGTTCACGGCAAGCCACAATCCCGCCCAGTACAACGGCATCAAGATGTGCCAGGCCGGGGCGGCTCCGATCGGCTCCGAGAGCGGCCTGGTGGAGATCCGCCGCCTGGCCGAGCGGGGGGTGCCCGAGACCGAGAGCGCCCGCGGCTCCATCACCGAGCGCGACCTGCTCACCGAATACGCCCGGTACCTGCGCTCCCTGGTCGACCTCTCGGGCGGGAGACCGCTGCGGGTGGCGGTCGACGCCGGAAACGGCATGGGCGGCTACACCGTGCCCGCGGTGCTGGGCGGCGAGTGGCTGGGGGAGCTGCCGCTGACCATCGATCCGCTGTACTTCGAGCTCGACGGCACGTTCCCCAACCACCCCGCCAACCCGCTCGACTACGCCAACCTGGTCGACCTGCAGGCGCGGGTCCGCGAGACGGGTGCGGACATCGGGCTCGCCTTCGACGGCGACGCCGACCGCTGCTTCGTCATCGACGAGCGCGGCGAGCCCGTGCCGCCGTCGGCCATCACCGCGCTGGTCGCGGTGCAGGAGCTGGCGAAGGAACCCGGCTCGATGATCATCCACAACCTGATCACGTCCTCGTCGGTGCCGGAGATCGTGCGCGAGCACGGCGGAGAGCCGGTCCGCACCAGGGTGGGCCACTCCTTCATCAAGGCGACCATGGCCGAGACCGGCGCGATCTTCGGCGGCGAGCACTCCGCCCACTACTACTTCCGCGACTTCTGGCGGGCCGACACCGGTATGCTCGCGGCGATGCACGTGCTGCGCGTGCTCGGCTCCGACCCCCGCCCGTTGTCGCAGATCACCGAGGAGTACACCCGCTATGCGGCCTCGGGCGAGATCAACTCCGAGGTCGCCGACCAGCAGGACCGCATGGCGGCCGCGGAGCGGGCCTACGCCGACCAGGCGTCCGGGGTCGATCACCTCGACGGGCTGTCGGTGACCCTGGACGACGGCTCCTGGTTCAACCTGCGCGCCTCCAACACCGAGCCGCTGCTGCGGCTCAACGTCGAGGCTCCCGACTCCGCGGCGATGGCGAAGCTGCGCGACGACGTGCTCGCCATCGTGCGTGCCTGACCGGGCGCCCGACGCTCCACGACCACCAGACGGGAAGACGGCGATGACCGCGAAGATCGACGACTGGCTGCTGGAGATCCTGGCCTGCCCTCAGAGCAAGGCGCCGCTGCGGCTCGACGAGGAAGCGGGCGAGCTCGTCTGCGACGAGAGCGGGCTGGCCTACCCCATCCGAGACGGCATCCCGGTGCTGCTGGTGGACGAGGCCCGCAGCATCGGCTAGGCGTATCGGCGCGGCCCGGCCCCCGGCTCCTACGCGCGGGGGCGACCCCAGACATCGGGAAAGGAACCCATGCCGCGCGAATTCGACGAATCGCGGTTGGACGACCCCCAAGCCGGCGCCGAGGCGCTGAGAGCGACGGCGGCGGCCGCGGCGCAGCTGCGCGCAGCGCGCACCGCCGCATCCGAGGCCCCGCTCGACGCGTTGGCCGCGGACGGGAGACCGCGCTCCATCGTGGTCGTGGGCGCCGGCGCTGCGGGTTTCGCCGGTGAGATCCTGGCCGCGGTGCTGGGTCCCGGCTGCCCCGTGCCCGTGATCACCGTGCACGACTACCGGCTGCCGGGCTGGGTGGGCGGCTACGACCTCGTGGCCGCCGCCGCGTCCACAATCGGCCAGACTCCGGAGTGGGTGCGTGAGTGCGCGGCCGAGGCCGTGCGCCGCGGCTGTCGCTTCCTGGCGGTCGGGCCGCGCGACGACCCGCTCGCGGCCATCGCCGAGCAGGCCCGCGATCCCGCCGTGGTGCTCCCGCAGGCGGGCGGGTTCGTCGAGGCTGTGTGGCCGACTGCGGCAGCGCTGCTCACGGCGGCCGAACGGGTCGGCCTGCCCGCTCCGCCCGACGCCGCCTACGAGGCGGCCGCGGCGCGCCTGGAGCAGGCCGCCGCTGACTACGGCCCCTCCGCCGAGACCTGGGAGAACGAGGCCAAGTCCGCGGTGCTGGACATGGCCGGCAGCCTTCCGCTGGTGTGCGGCGCCACGGCGGTGTCCGAGACCGCCGGGCGCTACTTCGCCTCCCGTCTGGCGGCACTCGCCGGTTACCCTGCCGTCTGCGGCCGGGCGCCCGGATTGCTCGACGGCCCGATCGCCGTCGTCGACGGGCCCTTCGGCGGCGCCGGCCCGCGGTCGATCTTCGACGACCCGGTGGAGGACGGCAGTGTGTCCATCCGGCTTCTCCTGCTGCGCGACCCCGAGGAAGAGGGCCCGCAGGCCGCAGGTGATCTGCAGGCCGCAGCGGACACCGCCCGCGAACGGGGCGTGGGCGTAAGCGAGATCTCCGCGCCGCAGGCGGGTGCATTGGAACGAATTGCCGGTTTGATCGCTCTAATCGATTACGCCACTGTGTACGTAGCCGTCGCATACGGCGCGGATCCACTAGCCCATACGCTGGTCGTGCGTTAGCGCCAGCACGACCGCACCTGGAGGAGATCGATGCCCGGTCCCGAGTCGCTGTCGCCGAACGACCCCGCCTCGTTCGGTGGATACAGCGTGGTCGGACGCCTCGGGAAGGGCGGCCAGGGTGTGGTCTACCTCGGCCGCGACGAAGAGGGCGAGGAATTCGCCATCAAGGTCCTCAACGACCAGTGGGCGCAGGACGACGATCTCCGCAAGCGGTTCGCCAAGGAGGTGCGCGCGGCGCAGAAGGTCGCCTCGTTCTGCACCGCCGCCATCCACGACGCCCAGCTCGACGAGGACCCGCCCTACGTCGTCTCCGAGTACGTGCCCGGCACGTCGCTGCAGGAGGCGGTGGCCGCCAAGGGGCCGCACAAGGGCGCGTCGCTGCAGCGCCTGGCGATCACGACCGCGACCGCACTGGTGGCCATCCACCAGGCCGGCATCGTGCACCGCGACTTCAAGCCCGGAAACGTGCTGCTGGGCCCCGACGGCCCCCGGGTCATCGATTTCGGAATCGCGCGCATGTCCGACGGCACCGCCACGATGACCAACTCGATCGTCGGCACGCCGTCCTACATGGCCCCCGAGCAGATCGAGGGCCACGAGATGACCCAGAAGGTCGACATCTTCGCGTGGGGCTGCGTCATGGCGTTCGCCGCCACCGGCAACGCGCCCTTCGGCACCGACAGCGTCCCCGCCGTCGTGCACCGCGTCGTCAGCGCGCCGCCCGACCTGACCGGAATGCCGGAATCGCTGACGACCGTGGTGCAGGCGTGCCTGGACAAGGACCCCGAGCGCAGGCCGGCGGCCCAGGAACTGCTGATGCGGCTGCTCGGCCACGAGAGCGCCGTCTCCACCGACGACGCCCTCAAGGAGGGCGAGCGGATCGCCGAGAAGGGGCCGCTCAGCGGGCCGCAGACACCTGTGCCCGGTCCGGGCGCTCCGCCCGCCCACGGCGGTCCGGCCACACCCACGCCGAGCGGGCCGCAGACGCCCTACCCGGCCGGCTACGGAGGCTTCGGCGCTGGAATGCATCCCTCGGCCGGCCCGCAGCCCACGGGCCCGCAGGCCGCCGGTCCCCAGCCCACGGGCCCCCAGCAGGGCGGTTTCCCGCCCCACCAGCAGATGGGGCCGGGGCCGCAGATGCCCGGCGGCAACCCGAACATGACGGGTGTGCCGCGCGGTCCGGCCCCCGGACCGCCTCCGGCGACCGGCCCCAACACGATGTACGGCAACCGCGGTATGCCCACGCAGCCGCCGCCGAACATGCCGCAGCCTCAGAACCAGCCGCAGCGCCGGGTCGAGGACCCGATCCTGTCGCAGGGCTGGGTTGTGCCCGCGGTGCTGATCGCGATCATCATCCTGCTGCTGGTGCTGTTCCTCGTCGCGCTGAGCGGGTAGCCCGGGCGCGGCCCCGGTGCCGTCCAGCCGCATCCGCAGCGGCGCTGACGCCTTCAGTAGCGCGCGACGCGGGTCAGGTACCCGATGGAGCGTGCCAGCACGTCGTCGGCGAACGCCTCGACCTCCGGCCAGCGGTCGTCGGCCCCGTCGGTGGGCACCAGGGTCACGCAGTCGGCGCACCCCGCGGCCAGCACGTCCTCGGCGCCGTCGTCGGTGGTCAGCCAGCCGTCCGCGGTCACGGCGAGCACGCCTGAGGCCGGTGAGCCCACCTCCTGCACGAACACCAGCAGCCGCAGCACTCCGTCGGCCAGGTCGACGTCCAGCGAGGCGTGCCACTCGTTGGCGCCCGGGGCGAACAGCGCGCGCCGGGCGGCGCCGCGGCTGCGCTCGCCGGTCGAGGGAGCGACGGGCGCCCGCATGCGGGTGGCCGTGGCGGGTTCGCCGGACGGCTCCTCGGCGCGGGCGGCGGCGCCGCCCGGTTCCGCGCCCTCGTCCTCGGCGCGTTCGGGATCCTCGCCGGGCGCACCCGGGGCGCCGGGGGTGGTGAACGCGGGGCCCGCGGTCGAGCTGCTGACCACGGCCCGGCAGGAGGGATCGAGTTCGCGCAGCACCAAGTGCAGCGGCGCGGACCGCAAGCGCAGGTGCTCGACGATGCGGCGGTGCACCGCCGCGGCGAGGCGGCCGCTCTCGCCCCGGGGTCGGGTCTGCACGCGTGCCAGCCGGCTCAGCTCGCTGCGCAGGGCGGCGGTCTCCAGGTCGGCCAGCAGTAGCACCAGCGGGGCCAGCCGGTCGTCGCCGGCCCGGGGCGCGGGCACCGTTGTCTCCGGTGCGGGTGCGCGCCACGGCAGGTCCGCAGCGGCGGTGTCCGGCGGCTCGGCGGAGACGGTGCTCCCCGGCGCGGGAAGGGGGCAGCCGACGTCGATCGCGGGTGGCGGGAGGTCGGAGCGGATCAACGACAGCGCGGCGAGCCACCACGGCAGCGGGCGCAGGTGCGCGGGCGGGCCGTCCGTGGCCGGATCCGTCGCGGAGCCGGGATCGAGCGCGGCGGTGCAGGTCGCGAAGAGATGTGCGGCGCGGATGACGGGATGGGTCTCGACGGCGGCGGCCTCGGCCAGCAGTTCGCCGACACCGGGGGGCGCGGGCAGGGGCGGGCTGAAGTCGGGTGCGCCGCCTACCAGCGCCTCGAAGTACTCGGGGGTCAGGCGCACGCCGGAGCGGCAGTCCGCGGCCATGGCCAGGAACGCCTCCTCCTCGGCGGCCACGCCGCCGGCGTCGGAGGTGTCCACCCCGGCCAGGCGCCGCAACGCCTCGACGCGCCTGCGTGCGCTGAGCCGGTTGAGGGCGGGATCCTCGGTCCTGTCGACGTAGCGCCGCCGCTCGGTCCAGACCTCGCGCAGCCGGTCGAGGTTTCCGAGCCGCCTGCGCACGGTGTCGGAAAAGCTCTCGGGAGCAAGGGCCAGGCCGCGTCGTCTGGTGTCCACGCTGTCACCGTAGCCAGAGCTACGGCGGATAAAACCCGGCTTGTGATGATCCTTCCGCGAACGCGCGGCGAGTCGCCACCGGGGCACGGGGCGCCGAGGGCGGTCCCGGTACCGCTGCGGTGCCGTGCTCGGGCCGGACCGGTGCTCCGTCTGCGCTGCGCACCGCTTATACTCCTGGCCGCGCCGACCCGACGCGGCCCCCGAGGCGGCAACCGCGGGTGCGCTTCGCGCGTCCTGAAAGGGGCGGCATGCGAGCCGGCGGCCCGGCTCCCGGCAACACCGCTCCGCCTTGAACATCCCCCTTGAACATCCCCGTCAGACAGCCGATGAGGTATTCCGTGCAGCCGTCGCCCCCTGGTTCCGCCGCTCCAGCGCCGTCTGCTCCCGAGTCCCCGCCCGGCGCCGCTCAGCGGTCCGGCGGCGGGTTCCGGCCCGAGCTCCAAGGGCTGCGGGCGGTGGCGGTCGTCCTGGTGGCCGCCTACCACATCTGGCTCGGCCGGGTCTCCGGCGGTGTGGACGTGTTCCTGCTGCTCACCGGTTTCCTGATCACGGGTTCGCTGCTGCGGACGATGGAGCGGCGCGGCAGGATCGACTTCACCGCGTTCTGGTCGCGGCTGGTCAAGCGCCTCTTTCCGGCGGCCGCGGCGGCCCTGGGCGGAATCCTCGTGGCGAGCTTCCTGTTCCTGCCGTCCACAGCGTGGCGCGAGGCGATCTCGGGCGTCGTGGCATCGGCGCTGTACGTCGAGAACTGGCACCTGGCGCTCAACTCGGTGGACTACCTCGCCCAGAACAGCGCCGCGGGACCGGTCCAGCATTTCTGGTCGCTGTCGGTCCAGGGCCAGTTCTACGTGGTGTGGCCGGTGCTCATCACCGTCGTCGCCGCTCTGGCCCGCGCGGCCGGGCAGCCGCTGCGCCGCGCGGTCGCCGCCGCACTCACCCTGGTCTTCGCCGCGTCGCTGGCCTACTCCGTCGCCGTCACCGCAGCAGACCAGCCCTGGGCCTACTTCGACACCGGCGCCCGCCTGTGGGAGCTGGCGATGGGCGGGCTGCTGGCCCTCGCGCTTCCGCACCTGCGCCTGCCCCGCCTGCTGCGGATCGTGCTGGGCTGGGCCGGGCTTGCGGCCCTGGTGGCGTGCGGCCTGCTGCTCCAGGTGTCCACGCTGTTTCCCGGTTACATCGCACTGTGGCCGACTCTGGCGGCCGCAGCCGTGATCGTCGCGGGCAGCACGGGCTCGCCGGTGGCGGCCGACCGCCTGCTCAACCTGCGTCCGGTGCACTACATCGGCGACCACGCCTACGCGCTCTACCTCTGGCACTGGCCGGTGCTGGTCTGCTATCTGGAGGTCACCGACCGCACCCAGCCCAGCCTTACCGGCGGCTGCCTCGTCCTCGCGCTGTCGATGGCGCTGGCGGTGGCCACGCGCTGGATCACCGAGGACGGGGTCGACGCGCTCACCCGCACCCGGACCGGAAGTGCGTGGTCGCTGGCCGTGGGCGCGGCCTTCATCGTTCCGGTACTGGCCGCCGCGGGCGTGTGGTCGGGGCATATCTCCCACGAGCAGCGCGAGCAGGAGATCGCGGCCCAGAGCGCCGACTACCCGGGCGCGGCCGTGCTGGGCTCCCCCGCCGCCGATGTGGTCGAGGGCGAGGGCGCTCCCGTGTATCCCGATCCCGCCAACGCCGCCGAGGACATACCCGCCAGCTACGCCGACGACTGCAACCAGGGCACCCGCGAGAGCGAGGTGATCACCTGCGCCTACGGCCCCCGCGACTACGACCGCACCATCGCGCTGGTGGGCGCCTCACACGCGGCCCACTGGCTGCCGGCCCTGCGGGAGATCGCAGAGGACAAGAAGTGGCGGATCGTCAACATCATCAAGGGCTCGTGCCTGTTCACCGGTGCCGAGCAGCTGCGGGGCGGTGAGGTCTACCACTCCTGCGCCGGGTGGAACGCGGGCGTCATGCCCGAGCTGGCCGAACTGCGGCCCGACGCCGTGTTCACCACCGCCACTCGGACCAACCTCGACGCCCAGGCGGGACCGGTGGGCGAGACGGTCGCCGAAGGCTACGTGCAGCGGTGGCGCGAGCTGGACGGGATGGGCATCGACGTCATCGCCGTCCGCGACACCCCGCGTCTGAGCTTCGCGGCTCCCGACTGCCTGGCCGAGAAGCGCCGCCAGGAGTGCGTCGGCCGGCGGTCCCCCTCCATGGCCCGCACGTCCCCGCTGGAGGGGCTTGAGGGGGTGCCCGGCAACGTGGTCTTCCTGGACTTCACCGACAAGCTGTGCCGCGGTGACCGGTGCCCCGCGGTCATCGGCAACGTGCTCGTCTACTGGGACCGCGGCCACATCACCGCCACCTACATGCGCACCCTGGCCCCGACCCTGCGCAACCGCATCGAGGCGGCCACCGACCTGTGACGCCGGCGCGCCTCTCGAAGGGCCGGGCACGAGGGCCGGGCACGGGTGTGCCCACCGCTGCGGAGGCGGCTCAACGCCGCCCGGGAGGAACCGGCCCGGGCGGCCCCTGCCGGGGTTGCTCCCTGCCCTGAAGGAGGCGCAGAGCCTTCTGCTTCTCGAAATCCATGGCCCGGGCCGGGGCCGGAGCCAGGCGGCCCACGCGCTCTCCGAAGGAGCGGATCCGGGCCAGGATCGCGGGCTCGGCGAGGACGCGCAGGGCGAACGCCAGGGCCGTCGGCGGGATGCCGTAGGCCCGTTCCAGTTCCAGTCCGGCCGAGACGGCGTCGAGGTCGTCCTCGCTGAAGCGGCGGTGGCGGTGGCCGCGGCCGGTGGGCTGCTCCTTGGTCGGCGGGACCAGCCCCAGCGCCTCGCGGTAGCGCAGCATCCGCGCGGTGGTGCCCAGGCGCTCGGCGGCCGCCGAGATCGGAAGCGTCGCGGGGGCCTCGGAGAAGCCGTCGGAGGGCCGCCTCCGGGGCGGTCGGCCCTCCCCGGAAGCCGATACGTGAGCGGAGTCACTCCGCTTCTCGGATCGGCCGTCGCCGACCGGTCCGTAGGGCGCGGAATCGGAGGCCGGCGCGCGATTGTGCGGTTCCGCCATGGGTAGTCACCTGTGCCCTTCAGTCCGTCCAGCGGCGGGTGATTCTGACGCTGCGGCGTCAGATTACCTCTCGTGGTCGTGCCCCGGGCCGGTGCCCCGTTCTAGACTCGGTGCGCATCAACCCAGGAGGAGTAAAGACGTATGTCCTTCGACTACAAAGTCGCTGACCTGTCCCTCGCCGAGTACGGTCGCAAGGAGATCCAGCTCGCCGAGCACGAGATGCCGGGGCTCATGGCCACCCGCCGCGAGTACGGCGCTCAGCAGCCCCTCAAGGGCGCCAAGATCATGGGCTCCCTGCACATGACCGTGCAGACCGCGGTGCTCATCGAGACCCTCACGGCGCTGGGCGCCGAGGTCCGCTGGGTCAGCTGCAACATCTTCTCCACCCAGGACCAGGCCGCCGCCGCTGCGGTGGTCGGCCCCAACGGCACCCCCGACAACCCCCAGGGCGTGCCGGTCTACGCCTGGAAGGGCGAGACCCTCGAAGAGTACTGGTGGTGCACCGAGCAGGCGCTGACCTGGCCCGGCGGCGACGGCCCCAACATGATTCTCGACGACGGCGGCGACGCCACCATGCTCGTACACAAGGGCGTGGAGTTCGAGAAGGCGGGCGCTGTGCCCAGCCCCTCCGAGGACGACCCCGATGAGTTCAAGGTCTTCCTGAACCTCCTCAAGAAGAGCGTCGCGGACGACCCGCAGAAGTGGACCCGTGTCGCCTCGCGCATCAAGGGCGTCACCGAGGAGACCACCACCGGTGTCCACCGCCTCTACGAGATGCACCGCGACGGCAAGCTGCTCTTCCCGGCGATCAACGTCAACGACTCGGTCACCAAGAGCAAGTTCGACAACAAGTACGGCATCCGCCACTCGCTGCCCGACGGCATCATGCGCGCCACCGACGTCCTGATCGGCGGCAAGATCGCGCTGGTGGCCGGCTACGGCGACGTCGGCAAGGGCTCGGCCGAGGCGCTGCGCGGCCAGGGCGCCCGCGTCATCGTCACCGAGGTCGACCCGATCATCGCCCTCCAGGCCGCCATGGACGGCTACGAGGTCGCCCGGGTCGAGGACTACGTCGAGACCGCCGACATCTTCATCACCACCACCGGCAACTTCGACATCTTCACCGCCGACCACATGAAGCGGATGAAGCACCAGGCGATCGTCGGCAACGTCGGCCACTTCGACAACGAGATCGACATGGCGGGCCTGGAGAAGATCTCCGGTATCAAGAAGACCGAGATCAAGCCGCAGGTGCACGAGTACCTGTTCCCGGACGGCCACTCCATCCTGGTGTTGTCCGAGGGCCGCCTGCTCAACCTGGGCAACGCGACCGGTCACCCCAGCTTCGTGATGTCCAACAGCTTCACGAACCAGACCATCGCCCAGATCGAGCTGTTCACCAAGACCGACGAGTACCCCCTCGAGGTCTACACGCTGCCCAAGCTCCTCGACGAGAAGGTCGCCCGGCTGCACCTGGACGCCCTCGGCGTCCGGCTGACCGAGCTCACCAAGGAGCAGGCCGCCTACATCGGCGTGGACGTCGCCGGCCCCTACAAGCCCGAGCACTACCGCTACTAAAAGCGGTACCGGGCTAAACGGGATCTGGGAAGCTCCCCGGATGGCACTCCCAGAAAGCGACGTCGCGGACCTCGGCCTGGCTCAGGCCGGGGTCCGCCGCGTCGAATGGGCCGAGCGCGCGATGCCGGTGCTGCGAAAGCTGCACGACCGCTTCGCCGCGGAACGGCCGCTTGAGGGCATGCGCCTCGCCGCGTGCATGCACGTCACGGCCGAGACCGCCAACCTGCTGCGGGCCCTGAGCGGCGGCGGCGCCGAGATCGCGCTCGCCGCCTCCAACCCGCTGTCCACCCAGGACGACACGGCGGCCGCCCTGGTCGCCGAGTACGGCATCGCGGTCTACGCCCGCGCCGGCGTCGACCCCGCCTCCTACGACCGCAACCTGGCCACCGTGCTCGAACGGCGCCCGCACCTGCTTCTCGACGACGGGTGCGATCTGGTCAACCTCGCCCACATGGAGCGTCCGCACCTGCTGGAGGAGACCGTGGGCGGCTGCGAGCAGACCACCACCGGCGTCATCCGGCTGCGGCGGATGAGCGCCGAGGGCGTGCTGAAACTGCCCATGGTCGCGGTCAACGACACCGCCACGAAGCGGATGTTCGACAACCGCTACGGCACCGGCCAGTCCACTCTCGACGGCATCATGCGCGCCACCAACGCGATGATCGCCGGGCGCACCGTCGTGGTGGCCGGATTCGGCTACTGCGGCCGAGGCCTGGCCGAGCGCGCCCGTGGCCTGGGCGCCCGTGTCGTGGTCACCGAGGTCGACCCGGTCAAGGCGCTGGACGCGGTGATGCAGGGCTACACCGTGCTGCCCATGGACGAGGCCGCGCCCGTGGGCGACGTGCTGGTGACCGTCACCGGCAACCGCGACGTGATCCGCGCCGAGCACCTGGCTTCGCTCAAGGACGGCGCCGTGCTGGCCAACTCCGGCCACTTCGACGTCGAGATCGACCTGCCGGCGCTGGAGGCCATGTCGGTGGAGATCCGGCGCGAGGTCCGCCCGCAGGCCGACGAGTACGTGCTGGCCGACGGCCGCCGGATCGTGCTGCTGGCCGAAGGGCGACTGGTCAACCTGGGCGCTGCCGAGGGCCACCCGGCTGCGGTGATGGACATGTCCTTCTCGGTGCAGGCGCTGACCGTGGCGTGGCTGGCGCGCAGCGCCGCCGAACTGGCGCCGGGAGTGCTGGAGGTGCCCTCCGGCATCGACACCGACGTGGCCCGCCTGGAGCTGGAGGCCCTGGGGGTGGGTATCGACCGCCTCAGCCCCGAGCAGGAGGACTACCTCAACTCCTGGCAGGAGTGAGCTCCGCGGGCCGATGCGGTGGCGCCCGCCGCGGACCTGCCGGTGGCCGTCCCGCCGGTCCTCTGTGCCGCCGGAGGGCCGGCGGACCGGGAGCGGGGCATCCGTTCCCGCCGTCGGCGCTCCAGGGTTGCTGCGGCCCGCTCTAGGCACCGGGTGGGGGATACCCGCCGTTCCGCCCATAGGCGCCCGAGTCGGCGGGTCCGTAGCCGCCCCCGGCCGGAGGGCCGCCCTCCGCCGGCGTGCCGTCGGGGCCCGGGGACCCGCCCTGGGCCTCCGCGTGTCGCAGGGCCAGCCGCTCCTCCTCGCGCTTGCGGCGCTCGGCGAGCACCGCCCGCAGAAAGTCCGGGGGAGTGGTGCCGGGCGGCGGAAGCGGACTCACAGCCGCGGCCACCAAGTCGGCGATGCGCGTGCCCATCCGGTAGCGCGACTCCTCGGCCAACTCGTCGAAGCGCAGGAGGTACTGCCGCGCCATGGTCGCGGTCTCCGGCGAGAGCTGCGACAGCTCGGCGCTCTGCGCCCATGCGGCCAGGTGCGGCGGCATCGCGAAGGACTCCTCGGTGCGCCGGGCCGCCCGCTCGTGCACCACGAGCGTGCCGGCCACGAAGTCGCCCACGCGGCGGCCGTCGCGGTCGACCAGCGAGGTGATCAGGGCGATCACGCCCGACGTCAGCCAGATCTCCACGACCGCGGTCAGCGCGCGCCCCAGCGCCTGGCGGAACCGCTCCGGAGAGCCGTCGGTGCCGACCACCCGCAGCCCCAGCGCCATCTTGCCCAGGGAGCGCCCCCGGGTGAGCGACTCCATGGCGGTGGGGTAGCCCACCAGGGCCAGCACGGCCAGTGCCAGGCTCACCGCCGCGGTGGCGGCGGGGTCCAGCCCGCTTCCGACGAGCGAGGCCAGCAGTGTGCCGGCGAACAGGCCCGCGGACTGGACGGCGACGTCGATCAGGAACGCCGCCATGCGGGTGGCGAAACCCGCGGGGCGCAGGTCGAGCACGACGGCGTCGCCGGTGACGACAGACGACTGGTCGTGGGGATGTCCACCGCCCGGGTAAGCCACCGTGTACGCCCTTCGTCGTGTCGCCGCGGCCGCGCGCCGCACTCCCGTCCGCTCCTCGTCCTCCAGTCTGTCAGGAGAGCACGGCGGATCGACACTCGCTCGCCCCTCGGCGTCCCGGCCGCGGCGCGAGTGCGCCGCCCGAGCCCTCCGGGCGCCGCGGGCGGGCCGGTAGAGTCGCCCGCGTGGATCTGGACGTCTTCGCGGCCGCGCACCGCACCGAATGGGACCGCCTCGACACCCTCGTGCGCAGGCGCCGCCGCCTCAGCGGCAGCGAGGTCGACGAGCTCGTCGACCTCTACCAGCGCGTATCCACCCACCTGTCGATGGTGCGCTCCTCGGGGCAGGACCCCGGACTGGTCGGCTACCTCTCCGGCCTGGTGGCACGGGCCCGCTCGGCGGTCACCGGCGCCCACGAATCCTCCTGGCGCGACGCCTCCCGCTTCTTCACCGAGACCTTCCCCGCCGTGCTGTACCGGCTGCGGTGGTGGTGGATCGCCGCCGGCCTGGGCACCGTCGCCTTCTCCGCCGCCCTGGCCGCCTGGATCGCCAACGACCCCCAGGTACTGGCCGCCATGGGCACCCCCGAGGAGATCCGGGCCTACGTCGAGAACGACTTCGCCAACTACTACGTCGAGCACCCCGGCGCGTCCTTCGCCGCCCAGGTGTGGACCAACAACGCGTGGGCGGCCACCCAGGCGCTGATCTTCGGCGTGTTCCTGTGCCTGCCCACCGTCTATGTGCTGGTGCTCAACGGCGCCAACCTGGGGGTGGCGGCGGGGATGATGTTCGCCCACGGCAAGGGCGACGTCTTCCTCGGACTGATCATCCCGCACGGCCTGCTGGAGCTGACCGCCGTGTTCGTCGCCGCGGGCGTGGGCCTCAAGCTCGGCTGGACCCTCATCGCGCCCGGCCCGCGGCCCCGCTTGCGGGCGCTGGGCGAGGAGGCGCGCCCGGCCCTCGCCGTCGCCCTCGGGCTCGTGGTGGTGCTGTTCGTCTCCGGGCTGATCGAGGGCCTGGTGACCGGGTGGGTCCACATCACCTGGCTGCGGATCGGCATCGGCGTGGCCGCCGAGCTGCTCTTCCTCGCCTACGTCTTCATCGTCGGCCGCGCCGCCCACAACCGCGGCGTGAGCGGAGACATCGCCGCGGCCCCCCAGACGGCCCCGGTGGCGGGGTAGCCGGTCCCGGCCTACAGCCGGCCCTGGGCCTTGAGGCCGATGTAGGCGTCGGCCAGAGCCGGGGCGATGTGGTCGGGCTCGGCGTCGACGACCTCGACTCCGTGGCGGCGCAGCTCGGCGGTGATCCGGCTGCGATCGCCCAGGGTGCGTTCGGCCGCGGCGGCCTCGTACACCGACCGCGTGCTGCCCCGCTCCGCGGCCATCTCCGCCACCCGGGGGTCGCCCACCGCGGCCACCATGAGCAGGTGGCGCGAGGTCAGCGCGGGCAGCCGCGGAAGCAGGCCCTCCTCCAGCGCGGCGGCGTTCAGGTCGGTCAGCAGCACGACCAGTTGGCGGGTCCGGCTGTGGCCGCCGAGGATCGTGGAGACCAGGCCCGCCGGGTCGGATTCCACCAGCTCGGGCTCCAGCGGCGCCATGGCCTGAACGATCTGCGGGATACGGCTGCCGCGGCCGTGGCTGCGCACTTGAGCGCGCACCCTGCGGTCGAAGGCGAGCAGGTCCACCCGGTCCCCGGCCCTGCCGGCCAGCGCCGCCAGCAGCAGAGCGGCGTCCATGGCGTGGTCCAGTCGGGGAACGTCGCCCACCCTGCCTGCCGAGGTGCGGCTGGTGTCGAGCACGATCAGGATCCTGCGGTCGCGCTCGGGCCGCCAGGTGCGCACGACCACGGAGTCGCGGCGGGCGGTGGCGCGCCAGTCGATCGAGCGCACGTCGTCGCCGGGCACGTACTCGCGCAGCGAGTCGAACTCGCTGCCCTGCCCGCGCACCAGCGCCGTGTGCTGGCCGTCGAGCTCGCGCAGCCGCGAGAGCTTGCCCGGCAGGTGGCGGCGGCTGTGGAAGGGCGGAAGCGTGCGCACGGCCCAGGGCACGGTGTGGGTGCACTGGCGTGCGCCCAGCCCCAGCGGACCGAGGCTGCGCACGGTGACCCCCGCCGCGGACCGGTCGCCGCGACGGGTGGGTGTCAGCGCCGTGGCCACCCGCACCCGGCCGCCCCCGGGCACGCGCACCCGGCGGCGCTGCGGCTCGGCGCCGGCGCTGGGTGCCCACGCGTCGCGGATCACCCCGCGCAGGGCCCGCCGCGCGGGATTGGCGACCACAAGCGCGACCTCGGCGGTCTCGCCCAGCCGGACGGAGGTGTCGCCCGAGCGCTCGAAGCGCAGTCTGCGCGGGCTGGGCGCCAACACGACGTCGGCGAGGATCGCCGCCGCCAGCAGCACAAGGACCGCGGCGACCAGCCAGGTGCCGAGCGCTCCCGCGACCAGCACCACGAGCGTGGCGCCGAATGCGGCCAGCACCGCCCGCCCCGTGATCGCCATCCCCGCTACCTCCGTACCTGTGACCTGTCGCGACGCCTTGCCGCCCGTCTCCCACCACCCACCGGAGACGCTACGCGACGCCTGCGTTCCTATCGCCGTACCACCGTCGAACGTCTCCTCAGCGGGGAACCGGCACTGAGGCCAGGACGCCGTCGAGCACGCCCGCGCTCGTGGCGCCCTCCAGCTCGGCCTCGGGCCGCAGCGAGATCCGGTGCCGCAGTGTCGCCTTGGCCAGCGCCTTGACGTCGTCGGGAGTGACGTAGTCGCGCCCGGACAGCCACGCCCAGGCGCGGCTGGTGCGCAGCAGCGCCGTGGCGCCCCGCGGCGAGGCGCCCAGCTGCAGCGACGGCGAGTTCCGGGTGGCGCGGCAGATGTCGACGATGTAGCCCAGTACTTCGGGGGCGACGGAGGTGGTGGCCACGGCCGCGCGGGCGGCACGCAGGTCCTCGGCGCCCGCCACCGGCCGCAAGCCGGCCGCGCCGAGGTCGCCGGGGTCGAAGCCCTGGGCGTGGCGCCCCAGCATGTCGACCTCGTGGCCGCGGTCGGGCAGGCCGACCACCAGCTTGAGCAGGAACCGGTCCAGCTGCGCCTCGGGCAGCGGGTAGGTGCCCTCGTACTCGACCGGGTTCTGGGTGGCCGCCACCACGAAGGGGTCGGGCAGGGCCACGGGCGAGCCCGCCACGGTCACCTGGCGCTCCTCCATGGCCTCCAGCAGCGCCGCCTGCGTCTTGGGCGGGGTCCGGTTGATCTCGTCGGCCAGGAACAGGTTGGTGAAGACCGGGCCCTCGTGGAACTCGAAGTTGGCGGTGCGCGAGTCGTAGACCATCGAGCCGGTGACGTCGCCGGGCATCAGGTCCGGCGTGAACTGGATGCGCTTGTGGTCCAGCGACAGCGCAGTGGAGACCGCGCGCACCAGCAGCGTCTTGGCGACGCCGGGCACCCCTTCCATCAGCACGTGGCCGCGGCACAGCAGGGAGACGACCATGCCGGTCACGGTCTCCTCCTGGCCCACGACGGCCTTGGCGACCTCGTGGCGCAGCGCGGTCAGCGCGGCTCTGGCCTGCTCGGCCTGTTCGGCCTGCTCGGGCGCAGGGCGGCCGTCGGTGGGGAAGGCGGTCACCATGAACCTCCTGGGATGGTCCGGAGTCGACCCCGGGCAGGAATCGGACTACTGCGGAGTAGGTCGGCGGCGGAAAAAAGCGTCACGATCGGCGTTCGTCGTAGCCCGCTCGGTGAGCGGGCGGTGCGAGCCCGGTCTTCATCATCTCGTCCGGGCCGGGGCATGCAAGGACGGGGGCGCCGGAGGCCGTTCGGATTCCCGCGGCGTACGCCCCCGATGACCTGCAGAGGCGGTGAAGCGGGAAGCCGGGCGGAATTCGGCTGCGGTCGCCTGCGGTCAGCGGAGCCGGCGACGGAACGGACTGGCGGAGGCGTGTCACCGCAGGTGCCCCTCCATCCGATCCAGCTCGTCGGCCAGCCGCACAAGGCCCCGGTCGTCAGCGGTGTAGGGATCGGCGGCACCGGATTGAGCGGCGCCGTACAGGAGGGGGCCCAAGCGCCCGGGGTCCTCGCCCGTGCGCGCGGCGACCGCGTCCACCACCGAGTCGGGGGCGGCGTCGGGCCCCAGGCCCAGCCCGGGCCTGATCCGGCGCAGGGTGCCCGAGCGCAGCGCGGCCGCGGCCCTGTCGCGGGACCGCCGCGCGGCGTACAGGCCGGCGCGGCCCTCGGTGGTCTCCGAAGCGCGCACCACAACGGGCAGCCGCTCGGCCACGAGCGGACCCAGTCGCCGCCCCTGCCACAGTGCGAGCAGCAGCAGCGTGGCGACCAGCGGGACCAGGCTCAGCCGCAGCGACTGCGGCACCAGCTCCCACAGGTCCGACCGGCCTTCCTCGGGGACGGGGTCGGGGCGAAGCCACACCACGTCGCGCTCGCCGATGAGCGAGAGCGCGAGCGCGGCGTTGCCGTCGTCGTCGAGCCGGTCGTTGGTCAGCGGCGCCGCGCTGCCCAGCACCGTGGTGGTGCTTTCGCCGATGACGTGCACCAGCGCGCGGCCGCCTTCGGCGGGATAGCAGCCCGCACTCTGGGGGGCGGTGTACACCTCGCCGCCCGATTCGGCCGTGCCGGCGGCCGAGGCCGCATCCAGTCCGCACCGCGGCTCAAGCGACTGCTCGCCGGTGCGGCCCGTCATCTCCACACCGGGCGCCAGCGCCTTCAGCGCCGGGGTGGTGGGTTGCACGAGGATGCGGTGGTCCAGTCCCTCGGCCAGCGAGTCGAGCTGGTCGCGCGGCAACCGGTGCGTGCCGACCAGCACTGTGACGGTGTCGGGGCCGGCGGCCTCCAGCGCGGCGGCGGCGGTGCGGGCGACGGTGACGTCGTTGCCGCGGTCCTGCAGGATCTGCACGAGCGCGCGGCTGCCCTCGGGGTTGGGCCCTTCGGGCTCCAGCCGCCCCTCGCGGGGATCCCGGGCGCCCAGGGACAGCAGCAGCGCGAGTACGAAGAGCACGGCGATGAAGGCGACGGGGCCGCGCGCGCGGCGCCACAGATCGCCGACCCGCGGCGAGGAGGGCGAGGAGGGGGCTGTCGGGGGCGCGGGCGCGAGGGGTGCGCTCACAGGGCGCCTCCCGGGGGCTGCCCGGTGCCGGCAGCGGCCTCGGGGCGGGCCCGGCGCACCTGCTCGTCCAGGTCGGCCAGCACCCGGTAGCCGTCTGCGGTGGCGGGCCGCTGGCCGTAGGCGGAGTCGTTGAATGTCGAGGCGGCGGCGTAGAGGCGGTCGCGCAGCTGAGGCAGCGCCCGGGAGGTCTCGGCGGCGAGCTCGGTGGCGGTCCGGCCGGGGCGGGGCGTGATGACGGCGCCGTCCTCCAGTTCGCGGGTGACGGCGCGCAGCCGCTCGCGGATCGCGGTGCCGTAGTCGCCCTGCTCGGCGTGGCGCTCGGCGGCGGAGCGGTGATCGGCGGCGGTCAGCGGCGCGGCCGTGTCGATGAGGGGCCTTCCGCGGCGGGCGCTGCGTGCGGGGCGCAGGTAGACGATCAGCGCCACCACCAGGGCAGCGAGTACGGCGAGTAGCGGCCCCAGCGTCCACCAGCCGCCGGGCGCCTGGACCTCGACCGTGGAGAGCCATTCCGCCACGCGCATCCGGATGAGCTCCAGCAGGCTCGGTTCGGACTCGCCGTAGATGCGCTTGGAGAGCTCCTCGCGGGCCAGCCTCTGCCCCTCCTCGCGCTCGACGAGGGCCGCCGGGAGCAAGGCAGCGCCCATCAGGCGGAGGTCCCGGGGCCGCCTTGGCCGTAGCCGCCCCAGCCGTGGCCGTCCTGCGGGCGGCTCTGCGAAGTGCCGGGCTGCGCGCCACCGTAGTAGGCGCCGCCCCCGTAGTAGGGATCGCCGCCGGGCGGGGTGTACCCGCCGCTCTGCCCATAGGAGCCCGAGCCGGCGGGGGCACCCGCCGCAGCCTCGTCGGGCACGTAGACCTCGGCGTCGAGGTGCTCGCCCGACTGCGTGGCCGCCTGCAGCTTCAGGTCGAGCCCTTCGCGCCGCATGCGCAGGTCGATGTAGAGCAGGGTGGTGACGCCGATGACGAACGGGGTGCCCAGGGCGCCGGCCAGAACCGTGCCGACGTAGGCCAGCGCTGTCGCCACCGCCGGCGCCCACGCCGACTCGGGGGCGATGAAGGCCAGCACCATCGCCGCCCCGGTGAAGGGCGTGGACAGCAGGTTCACGACGATGCTCACGAGGATCTGGGCCAGCAGCAGGAGGCCGAACACCCGCCACCAGCTGTGGTGGGTCAGCCGCCAGGAGCGGGCCAGGGCCGACGCGGGGCCGGCGCGCTCCAGCACCGCCACCGGCATCGCCAGCGAGGTGCGCACGTAGATCCACACGGCCAGCACGATCAGGGCGGGAACGCCCAGGACTCCGGTCACCACGCCCGCGACGGGGTGCACCGCCGTTCCCAGCAGGACCGCGCCGAAGATGAGGCCGACCGCCAGGGCGGTCCACAGCAGGATCAGCAGCAGGAGCAGGAGGGCCACGCCGAACACCGCCGGCAGCCGGCCGCGCGCCACCTGCAGCGCCTCGCGCATCGTCGGCCTCCGCCCCAGCACCGCCAGCCCGACGACCGCGGCGAGCAGGCCGGTGAGCACGATCTGGCCGATGTAGCTGACGAGTATGCCCGCGTACATGGTGACGATCGACCACAACTCGAAGGGCGTCGGATCACCGGCCGCGGGACCGGAGGGGTCGTCCAGCGTCTCCTGCATGACCCTGCCGTAATCGGCGAGGTAGCCGCCCATGCCGATGGAGGAGACGATGCTGAACAGCGCGGTGACGATGAGGGCGAGGCCCAGGGTGGCCTTCGGGTTCTGCCGGATGTAGCCGAACGCGCCGTTGTAGATGTCGCCGAGGGTCATCGGGCGCAGTGTCACCACGCCGGGCCGCGGCGCCCACGGACGTCCGTAGCCGGGAGGGGGCGCGGCGGGGCCGTCGGCGCCCTGGCCGCTGTATCCGCCCTGGCCCCATCCGGGCCCGCCATAGCCTTCATGCCCGTAGCCTGGACCCGGGCCGCTTTCGGGACCGGTGCCGCCGGGGGCCGCCCATGCGCCTTCTCCGGACGGGGGAGCCCCCTGGCCCGGAGCCGTCCACCGGTATTCCGGACCGGCACCGCCCGCCTCGCTCGGCTGATCGGGACCGGGGTGCGGCTCGTGTCCCCACCGGTCCCGGCCGTCGTCGTGGCTCATCGGTTTCGGCCCTCCGTCGTGCTGTCGTACTCGGAGCGGTAGCGCCCTCCACGGTATGCCACGGCGGCCCCGGATGGCCCGGCGGTCGGGGGCGGCGGCCTCCCGCTGCGCTTTGGGAGCACCGCTCGGCTTCATTCGTTTTGTATGCTTTCTGTTATCTGCCGGCCAAGTCGGCGCGGGCTGCGCAGCCACCGCGGGTCCGTACGTATAGACGCGCGGCGGTGCAGGCGGCAGGGTGGCGCGCGGGACCGCCCTGAGGGGCGGGCCGGCCACCGGGGCGGACGTGCCGTCCGGCAGGGGCCGATTCGCTGGTGAGCGCACCGGGCGAAGCCCGGTTCGGAAGATGGCAAGGTGAGTGGGGAGGACGGCTCCCACAAGGGACCCGGCGAAAGTGTCCGAAGTACTGCCGCTTGAGTGTCCAGAAAGGAGAAGGCGCGAGCCGCTGCGCCTCCGAAGTGGGAGGAGGGCCTCGTGCCGGATACACCCATGAAGGGACGCGTACTGGTCGTCGACGACGACCTCGCTCTCGCTGAGATGTTGGGCATCGTCCTCAGAGGCGAAGGCTTCGAACCGTCGTTCGTCCACGACGGCGACAAGGCGCTCGAGGCCTTCCGCGAGACCAAGCCCGATCTCGTGCTGCTGGACCTGATGCTGCCCGGCGCCGACGGAATCGACGTGTGCCGGCAGATCCGCGCCGAGTCGGGCGTGCCGATCGTGATGCTCACCGCGAAGAGCGACACCGTGGACATAGTGCTGGGCCTGGAGTCCGGCGCGGACGACTACATCGTCAAACCGTTCAAGCCCAAGGAGCTGGTGGCGCGTGTGCGGGTGCGGCTGCGCCGCACCGAGGAGCCGGCCCCCGAGGTGCTGCAGATCGGGGACATCACCATCGACGTCGCGGGCCACTCGGTGCGCCGCGACGGCGAGCCCATCAGCCTCACTCCGCTGGAGTTCGACCTGCTGGTGGCCCTGGCCCGCAAGCCGCGCCAGGTCTTCACCCGCGAGGTGCTGCTGGAGCAGGTGTGGGGCTACCGGCACGCCGCCGACACCCGGCTGGTCAACGTCCACGTGCAGCGGCTGCGAGCCAAGATCGAGAAGGATCCCGAGCATCCCGAGGTCGTGGTGACCGTACGGGGTGTCGGCTACAAGGCGGGGACCGCCTGAATCCGGCGAAATGGCACAGGCGACGGGCGATGCTGACACCGAGAACGCGACGCGGTCGGACCGGGATCCGAGCGGCGCGCGTTCGCGCTGGCACCGCTTGGCCGCCTTTCCACTGCGCTGCTACCTGATCGCGCAGCGTGGCGCCCGGGCACTGGTGCGGGGCGTGCACTCGCGCTGGCGGCGCTCGCTGCAGTTGCGCGTGGTCACCACCACCCTGCTCATCTCCGGACTGGTCACCGCGGTGCTGGGATTCTTCCTGGTCCAGCAGGTGCTCACCGGCCTGCTCGACGCCAAGCGCGAGGCCGCGCTCAACGACCACAAGGCCGGGCTGGACCGGGCCGTCAGCATCATGCAGGACGGCGAGCAGAACGCCGACCAGGACGGCCGAGCCGAAGCGATCACCACCCAGCTGAGCAACCACAGCGGCACCACCGGGCTGTACGAGGTGGTCATCCTGCCCGACGTGGGCGGGCTGTCGGGCTACTCCACCGTCGACAAGGCCGTCCCGCAGCGGCTGCGCGACGAGGTCGGCGACAGCCTGGAGCTGGGCAAGCAGTACGTCACCTACACCCAGATCGTCGACGACGACTACCGCGCGCCCGGTCTCGTGGTGGGGGCGCGGCTGTCCAACGCCTACGAGCTGTACTACGTGTTCCCGCTGGACCACGAGCAGCAGATGCTCGACCTGGTGCAGAACACCGTCGTCTTCGTCGGCACGGTGCTGATCCTGCTGCTGGCCGTGATCGCCTACGTGGTGACCCGCCAGGTGGTGACACCGGTGCGCGCGGCCGCCGGCTCGGCCGAGCGGCTGGCCTCGGGCGACCTCTCGGAGCGGATGAAAGTCCGCGGCGAGGACGACCTCGCCCGGCTCGCGCTGTCCTTCAACGACATGGCAGGCAACCTGCAGGAGAAGATCCGCGAGCTGGAGGAGCTGTCGCAGGTGCAGCGCCAGTTCGCCTCCGACGTCTCCCACGAGCTGCGCACCCCGCTCACCACCATCCGCATGGCCGGCGACCTGCTCTACGAGGACCGCGACGAGCTGGACCCCCACATGGCGCGCTCGGTGGAGCTGCTGCAGAGCCAGCTGGAGCGCTTCGAGGAGCTGCTGGCCGACCTGCTGGAGATCAGCCGCCACGATGCCGGAGCGGCCACGCTGTCGATGGAGAGCATCGACATGCGCGACGTGGTGATGAAGGCCGTGGGCGACGCCGAGCAGATCGCGGAGAAGTCCGGGATCAAGGTCGTGATGCGGCTGCCGGCCGAGCCCTGCACCGCCGAGTTCGACATGCGCCGCATCACCCGCATCCTGCGCAACCTCATCGTCAACGCCATCGAGCACAGCGAGGGCAAGGACGTCATCGTCACCGCCGCCGGCGATCGCGACGCGGTGGCCGTGGGGGTACGCGACTTCGGCGTGGGCCTCAAGGAGGGCGAGGAGCACATGTGCTTCGACCGCTTCTGGCGGGCCGACCCCGCGCGGGCGCGCACCACGGGCGGTACCGGCCTCGGCCTGTCCATCGCCAAGGAGGACGCCCGGCTGCACGGCGGCTGGCTGCAGGCCTGGGGCATGCCCGGCAAAGGGTCGCAGTTCCGGCTCTCCCTGCCGCGCCGGGAGGGCCAGGAGCTGCGCGGATCCCCGCTTCCGCTGGCGCCGCCGGAGATGGCCACCGGAAGGGTGCGCGGCTTTTCCGCGTCCATGGGCGAGGGCGCCTCGGGCGCCGACTCCGACGCCGGCGGTGCCGCCGAAACCGAGGCGGACGCCGGATCCGGCGCCGAGGCGAGGGCCGACGCCGCCGCGGAGGCGAGCACGCAAGGCCCGGCCGCGCGCTCCGGAGCGAACGGGAGCACGGTCTCCAGCGCGAACGACAGTACGGCCGAGGAGGTCACGTGAGTACCGCCGGGAGTGCGCCGCGTGAGCGCACGCGCCGCGCCGGCACCGCCGCGGCCGCCGCCCTGCTCGCCGTGGGGCTGTCGGCGTGCGCGGCCGTGCCCAGCGGCGGTCCCGTCGTCGAGGGCGCCGGAGGCGACGCCGGGTCCGCGGCGGGCAGCGGATACGTCCGCCAGCTGCCGCCCGGCCCTCAGGCCGGCGTCGACCCCGAAGGCCTGGTGCGCGGGTTCCTCAAGAGCATGGGCAGCTTCGAGGAGAACCACAGCGCCGCACGCGAGTACCTGGCTCCCGAGGCCGGCACCGACTGGGCGCCCGGCGGACAGGTCCTGGTCTACGAGGACAGCAGCAAGCTCGCCATCGACACCGAGGTCGCCGAGGACGGCGAGACCGCGACGGTGCGCCTGCTCAGCAGCCAACTGGCGACCATCGAGGCCAGTGGCCAGTACCTTCCCGCCGACTCCGGCCAGGTCATCGACATCACCATGGAGCTGGTACGCACCGGCGGCGACCAGTGGCGCATCTCCCGCCCGCCCGACCGGCTGGTGCTCAGCCGCAGCGACGTCGACCTCGCCTACCGGCCGCTGAACCTGTACTTCTTCAACCGCGACCGCAGCACCCTGGTGCCCGACCCGGTGTTCCTTCCGGTCAGCAGCGACCGCTCGGCCACGCGACTGGTGAAGATGCTGGTCGAGGGCCCCACCGGGTGGCTGGACGCGGCGGTGGAATCGGCCTTCCCCGAGGACGCCACCGCCGACGTGGCCTACGACTCGGGCCGGGTCACCGTCGAGGTCGACGCGTCCGCCGGGTCCGAGAAGCAGCGGTTCGGCATGGGTGCGCAGCTGGTGTGGACGCTTCGCCAGCTGACCGGGGTCCAGGAGCTGACGCTGCGTGTAGGCGGCCAGGAGATCGACATCCCGGGCGAGGACGGCGAGAGCCTGCTTCCTCCCGAGAACGGCTATGACTCGGTCAACCCTTCGGGCGTCACGGGCAGCCTGCGGGCCTACTTCGTCCGCGACGGGCAGATGTGGGCGCTGGAGAGCGAGAGCAGCGACGCCAAGCCCCAGGAGCGCCGCGTGCCGGGAGCGCCGGGCGACGGCGGAGCCGTGCTGGAGCAGCACGCCGTGTCCCTGGACGAGGACGAGGTGGGCGGCATCCGCGCCGGCGGCCGGGAGGTCGTCGTCGCGGAGACGGCCGACGGCAGCGAGTACTCCACCGTCCTTTCGGGCGGCGAGTACACCTCGTTGTCGTGGGACGGCTACGGCAACCTGTGGGTGACCGAGGACGTCTCCACCGGCGGTGGCGACGGGCAGCAGGACGAGGAGGAGTCCGAGTCGGTCGCCGAGGACACCGAGCGCGGCGACCCGCCTGCCTCCCCGTCGCCGTCCCCGTCGCCCTCCGGTGGCGGAAGCGGCGGGGAGCCGGGCACCCGCGTGTGGATGCTGCGCGGAGGCGCAGACCCCGTCGAAGTCGAGGCCCCCGACCTGGCCGACACCGAGGTCACCAAGCTGCGGCTGTCCCGCGACGGCACCCGTGCGGCCGTGCTCACCGACGACGGCACGGGCAGCGGCACGGAGCTGTCGGTGGGCCGCGTCGTCCACTCCGACGACGGTGTCACCGTCAGCGGCGAGCTTCCACTGGCCACCGAGCTGCAGGACGTCACCGACGTCTCCTGGCGGGGCGGAGACCAGCTCGCCGTGCTCGGCGGATCCGAGGAGGAAGTCGGCCAGGGCTACTTGGTGTCGCTGGACGGCAGCACCGAGACCACCAGCGCCGGCGCGCCTCCGGGCACCGACATGGTCGGCATCACCGCCGCGCCGGGACTCCCGCTGCTGTCCAGCACCGAGGACGACAACATCTGGATGACCAACGACCGGATCAACTGGCAGCGCGTCATCGAGGGGACCAACGCGGTCTACCCGGGCTGAGCGTCCGGAGGGCAGGCCGGGCGGTTCCGGCGGCCGAAAACCGCCGGTGTCCCCGCGCCGAGCCCTCGATCCGCGGCGCCTGCCCGTCCACAGGGCGCGAACCGCGGTGGCGGCGGGGCCGGGACAGAGCCGAACCTGGTGCCATGAGCCAAGCAGCAGCCGCCTCCGCCCCGGTCGGCCGTGACCTGTCCGGCCCTCTCGCCGTCTCGGCGGCCCTGTGCGCCGGTGCGGGACCGCCGCCGCACAGGGCTCCGCCGCGGACTCCGCGCGCCCTCGCGTCGGGACTCGCCGGCCTGCTCGGTCTCGTTCTCGGCGACCACTGCGCGGGGTGCGCGCGCCCCGGCGGCCGGCTCTGCCCCGACTGCGCCCGCGCGCTCGGCTCGCGGGCGCGGGTGTGCCGTCGGCGACCGGGATGCCCGCCGGTGTGGACGGCCGGCGGCTACTGCGGGCTGGAGCGCACCGTGCTGCTGGCGTTCAAGGAGCGCAGCGCGCGCGGCCTCGCCGCGCCGCTGGGCGCCCGCCTCGCCGGAGCCGTCGCCGCGGCGGCCCGGCACCGCGACGTGCTGCTGGTCCCCGTGCCCGCACGGCCGGCCGCCCTCCGCCGGCGCGGCTACGACCCCGTGCTGCTGCTGGCCCGCGCGGCCGCGCGCCGCTGCGGGATCGCCCGGCTGCCGCGGGCGCCGGTCCTGGCTCACCGGCGCCGCGTCAGCGACCAGGTCGGGCTGGGCCGCGACCGGCGCCGCGCCAATCTCACCGGTGCCCTGGCGGTGCGCGATCCCGCCGGACTGGCCGGACGGCGGGTGGTGGTGGTCGACGACGTCGTCACGACCGGGGCCACGCTCGCCGAGGCCGCCCGGGCGCTGCGCAGTGCGGGAGCGGTGGTGGCGGGTGGCGCGGTGCTCGCCGAACGCGGGTGAGGGCGTTCGCGCGGATGCGGGCGAACGTTTTACCTTCGTCCGCTCCTGCGGCGATCCGGGCCTTCCCGAGCGGTCGGGGCTCCCTCGCGGCGGATACGGAGCGGGATCACGACCTGACATCTGGCGGAACTCAGGTTAGCGTGCAGAGCATGGCACCCGTCCGGGTCCGTGGTTGCGCCGGGTACGGCGTCCCTTCGCTGGGGCGCCCGTTCGGCAAGCCGATGCCAGCCGCAGGCGAAACGGCCCACGTAAGGCGACTTTTCGTCGACCGATCACGGTGCGGCTTAGAGGTAAGTCCTGCCTCGCGGAGGGACCCGATGTCCCTCGGTCGCGGGAGAAGGGCAGTAGTCGCGCTCAAGCGCGGCGGGCCCCTCAGCAGGCGGATGTGGGGACGAAGACCAGGTCGGCCGGACGGGTGGCATCGCCGGTCGGTGCGCGGAGCGGGCGTTCGCCCCTCCGCGCCCGGCCCGATGCGGCGCCCGGCGGCAGCGGTGCGCGGCCCTGGCGCCGTCCCGTCGATCCCGGATTCCGACGCTCGTCGGGTCCCCGCACGTGCACCCGCCGGTGCACGGTCCTCCGCCCGTGGCGCACGCAGTCCTCACCCGGCGCCCGAGCGCGCTCGACCCGATGTGCGCCGATCTGTGCTCTGTGTCCGAATCCCTTCTGTGACCAGTGCGGATTCCTGCCTGCAAGCGGATATGAGCCGCGATCTTGTGGGTATACGCAGAGCCAAACTCGAAAAGGCCGGACCCAGTCACCGCGCGGCCCCGCCGGGAGCGCTCGCGAGGTGGCGGAAGGGAGGGCAGCGGAGTCACAGTGAGCTCCGCGCCCCGCGCGGAGCGGCAGTACCAAGCCGGGCCACCGGCCACCGGTGGCCACGCGTTGAAGGGGGTCTTGTGGACATCATCGTCAAAGGTCGACGCACCGGTGTCAGCGAGAAGTTCCGGCAGCACGTCGAGAACAAGCTCGAGAAGCTCTCCAAGTGGGAGAAGAAGGGCATGAGCGTCGATGTGGAGGTGTCCAAGGAGCGCAACCCGAAGCTCGCCGACATGCGCGAGCGGGTCGAACTGACCATCCGCTCCACCGGCCCGGTCATCCGCAGCGAGGCGTCCGCCGACGACCGCTACAACGCCCTCGACCTGGCGATCGGCCGCGTGGAGTCGCGGCTGCGCAAGGTCGCCGACCGCAACAAGGTGCACAAGGGCAACCGCGCCCCCGTCTCGGTCGCCGCGGCAACCGCCGACCTCGCCGGCGACACCGCCTCAGCACCCGGCGGGGATGTGGGCGCCGCGCCGGTCCCCGGCCCCGCCGAAAGCCCCGAAGAGTTCGACGGCAGCACGGTCGACGAGCAGTTCTCCGAGGATTTCGTCGAACTCGACACCCAAGGGGACGGCCCCGTCATCGTCAGGGAGAAGTTCCACTCGGCCAAACCGATGACCATCGACCGGGCCCTCATGGAGATGGAACTCGTGGGACACGACTTCTACCTGTTCCACGACCAGGACCGCGACGCCCCCAGCGTGGTCTACCGCCGTAAGGGCTTCAACTACGGAGTGCTCCGCCTGGTCGACTGACCCTCCGGGCACGGCCGCCCCTCGGGCGGCTCTGCCGCCCGCGGCCCCGGAGCCGGCGCTCCGGGGCCGCGGTTCGCGTGCCGAGGCGCTCGGCCGGGCAGGACTCAGTCCGCGGGGTCTCGGCCGTGACCGGGCAGGTCCTCCGCGGCGGCGCGGTGGCCCTCCTCGCCCTCGGCCCGCTGCCGGTCCTGCGCCTTGATCTTGTGCAGCGGCGTGTTGTGCGGCTCCTCCGCCTCGTAGCGCGGGTCGTCCAGCACCACGTCGGTGAAGATGTCGGAGACCAGGAACAGGACGCCGGCCACGGCCATCAGGCCCAGGCCGATTCCGATCAGCCACCAGTTCATGCTCAGCGAGATGCCGATCCCGCCGAGGAGGAACCCGATGAGGAAGATCGCGACCGAGACCCACGACGCGAGCCGTCCCCGGTGGGTGTTGGAGGGCGCGAAGTCGCCGCCTTCCCCCTGGTAGCCGCGGATGTAGCGGTAGGGCCGCCGGGCGCGCCTGCTCTTCTCGCCGTGCGCGGCCTGGGCGCCGGCGGTCTCGACTGCCTCGTCGTCCGCGCTCTTGCCATCCGTCATGGCGGCACCCCCTGGTACCGATCGGTGTGCACCGTCCTTCTGAACCGGATAACCCGAGCCGCGATTCGCAAACCGCCCGCCCACCGGCGGTTACGCGAGTGTGACGGTGATGCGACCATGTGTGAATGCACGGCGGGGGTACGGGGTCGCCTAAGATGGAATGCTGGGGGTCAAGGATCCGTCCCGCCTCCAGACGCGGGCCCAGATCTGCGAGGAGCGCATAAGAAGTGCCAGCCATACTCGACAAGGTCCTCCGCGCGGGCGAGGGCAAGATCCTGCGCAAGCTCAACAAGCTGAAGGACCAGATCAACTCGATCGAGGACGACTTCGTCGACCTCAGCGACGGCGAGCTGCGCGAGCTCACCGACGAGCTCCGCCAGCGCCACAAGGACGGCGAGTCGCTCGACGACCTGTTGCCCGAGGCCTTCGCCGCCGTACGCGAGGCGGCTAAGCGCACTCTCGGCCAGCGCCACTTCGACGTCCAGCTGATGGGCGGCGCCGCCCTGCATCTCGGCAACATCGCCGAGATGAAGACCGGTGAGGGCAAGACGCTGACCTCCGCGCTCGCGGTCTATCTCAACGCGCTGGCCGGCGAAGGCGCGCACGTGGTGACGCCCAACGACTACCTGGCCAAGCGCGACGCCGAGAACATGGGGCGCATCTACCAGTTCCTCGGCATGAAGGTCGGCGTGCTCGCGCCGGAGATGCCGCGCACCGAACGCCAGGCCGCCTACGCCGCCGACATCACCTACGGAACCAACAACGAGTTCGGTTTCGACTACCTGCGCGACAACATGGCCGTCTCCCTCGAGGAGACCGTCCAGCGCGGCCACTCCTACGCCATCGTCGACGAGGTCGACTCCATCCTCATCGACGAGGCCCGCACCCCGCTCATCATCAGCGGCCCCGCCGAGCAGAACTCGAAGTGGTACTCCGAGTTCGCCAAGATCGCCCCGCGCCTGGTCCGCGACACCGACTACGAGGTCGAGGAGAAGAACCGCACCGTCGGCATCACCGAGAGCGGTGTCGCCAAGGTCGAGGACTGGCTGGGCATCGACAACCTCTACGAGTCGGTGAACACGCCGCTGATCAGCTTCCTGAACAACGCCCTCAAGGCCAAGGAGCTCTACCGGCGCGACAAGGAGTACATCGTCAAGGACGGCGAGGTGCTCATCGTCGACGAGTTCACCGGCCGCGTGCTCCGCGGGCGCCGCTACAACGAGGGCATGCACCAGGCGATCGAGGCCAAGGAACGCGTCCAGATCAAGGACGAGAACCAGACCCAGGCCAAGATCACCCTGCAGAACTACTTCCGCCTCTACAGCAAGCTGGCCGGCATGACCGGTACCGCTGTCACCGAGGCCGCGGAGTTCGACCAGACCTACGGCATCGGCGTCGTGGCCATCCCCACGAACAAGCCGATGATCCGCTCCGACGAGCGCGATGTCATCTACAAGGGCGAGGACGCCAAGTTCGAGGCCGTCGTCGACGACATCGCCGAGTGCAACGAGAACGGGCAGCCGGTCCTGGTCGGCACGACCAGCGTCGAGAAGTCCGAGCTGCTGTCGAAGATGCTCAAGCGGCGGGGTATCGCCCACGAGGTCCTCAACGCAAAGAACCACGCGCGAGAGGCCTCGATCATCGCGCGGGCGGGCAAGCTCGGCGCCGTCACCGTCGCCACCAACATGGCCGGGCGCGGTACCGACATCATGCTCGGCGGCAACCCCGAGTTCATGGCCGACGAGGAGCTGCAGCGGCGCGGCCTGAGCCCGCTGGAGACCTCCGAGGAGTACGAGGAGGCCTGGCCCGAGGCGCTGGAGAAGGCCAAGAAGGAGGTCGAGAGCGAGCACGAGCAGGTCGTCGAGGCCGGCGGGCTCTACGTGCTCGGCACCGAGCGCCACGAGTCCCGGCGCATCGACAACCAGCTGCGCGGCCGCTCCGGCCGCCAGGGCGACCCGGGCCTCTCGCGCTTCTACCTCTCCCTCGAAGACGACCTCATGCGCCTGTTCAACAGCGGGCGCGTCGAGCTCATCTACGAGCGGCTGAACATCCCCGACGACCAGCCCATCGAGTCCAAGGTCGTCACCAAGGCGATCCAGTCGGCCCAGGCGCAGGTCGAGGCGCAGAACCTCGAGATCCGCAAGAACGTCCTGAAGTACGACGAGGTCCTCAACCGCCAGCGCAAGGTCATCTACGCCGAGCGCCGCAAGGTGCTCGAGGGCGCCGACCTGCGCGAGCAGGCCTCGGGCATGCTCGACGACGTGCTCGACGGCTACGTCCGCGCGGCCACCAACGAGGGCGACGCCGGCGACTGGGATCTCGACCGGCTGTGGCAGGCCTTCAAGCAGATCTACCCGATCAGCTTCAGCGTCGACGACCTCATCGAGGAGAACGGGGGCGAGGTCACGGCCGTGACCCCCGACGTCATCTCCGAGCGCGTGCTCGAAGACGCCCACGCGGCCTACGCACGCCGCGAGGAGGAGCTGGGCTCGGAGGCCATGCGCGAGCTTGAGCGGCGCGTGATCCTGGAGGTCATGGGCCGCAAGTGGCGCGAGCACCTCTACGAGATGGACTACCTGCAGCAGGGCATCGGCCTGCGGGCCATGGCCCAGCGCAACCCGCTGATCGAGTACCAGCGGGAGGGCTTCGACATGTTCCAGGAGATGCTCGAAGCCATCAAGGAGGAGTCCGTCGGCTACCTCTTCAACGTCGAGGTCCAGGTTCGCGGCAAGACCTCCGCGTCGGTCACTCCGGCCAGCGCCGCGGTCACGGCCGCAGGCGCCGCCGGCGGCGCTGTTGTCACGGCCGCCCCCGCCGAGGGCGGCGTGGCGACCAAGGAGGCCGGCGAGGAGGACGAGGCCGACAAGGTCCTCGGCGGCAAGCCGTCGGATTCGGCGAAGCCGGACGCCGAGGACGTCGTCGAGGCCGAGGCCGCGGCCGACCACGAGGCGGCGGCCGACAAGGACGCCCTCGACGACGGCGGCGAGGAGCTCGTGGTCTCCGGCTTCGGCCAGAGCCGTCCGAGCAGGCTGCAGTACTCCGCCCCCGCGGAGGACGGCACCGTCGACACCCGCACCGAGACGGTCGAGGACGCCTACGCGGGCGCGTCCCGCAACGCTCCGTGCCCCTGCGGCTCGGGCAAGAAGTTCAAGAAGTGCCACGGCGACCCGCGCAACCGCACCGCCTAGGTGTGATGTCCCGGCATGTCGGTAACAGCCGACACGCCCGTGACAGCGGTTGAACAAGAAGAGGGCCTTCTGATCCCGGTGCGGATTGCGACATCAGCACCGAGCATCAGGAGGCCCTCTTCTGTCCCCGTAACGCCCCGCTGGCCCCCACAGCGTTGATCTTGTACCTACGGTCACATGTGATCGCTCACAATGACCGCAGGTACAAGATCAACGGGGGAAAGCCGGGGACGAAGGCAGGGCGGCCCGGCAGGACTCGTTCCGCCGGCACATCGCCCTCGCCAAGCGGCACGGCAGGGCGCTGATGATCCACGACCGCGACCCCTGAGCGCGAAAAGAGGGGCGGATCCCGTCGCTTCTCGCGGGATCCGCCCCGATGTTGTCACCGGTGACGGGCTACTTCACGGTCGGTGCGGCGTCAGCCGCCGGACTTGCCACCGCTGCTGCCGCCGCGGTTTCCGGTGCTACCACCGCCGGAGCCCTTCTCGGGGCCTACAGGACCCGAGTCGCCCTTGGCCGCGGAGGCGTCCGGGTTGCTGGCGACCGAGGCCTGATCCTCCTCGGGTTCACGGCCCGGTGTGGGCAGGTTCAGGCGGGTGATCAGGAAGTAGAAGATCAGGTAGTAGATCGCGGCGTAGACCGCACCCATGAGCAGGATCCACCCCAGTCCCGTCGTGTTGGACTTGAAGGCGTTCAGCAGCATGTCGATGAGCCCCGCTGAGAACCCGAAGCCCAAATGCGCGTCGAGGGCGTTGAGGATGGCCATCGAGATGCCGGTGAGCACCACGTGCACGAAGAACAGGACCGGCGCGATGAAGATGAACGCGAACTCGATCGGCTCGGTGATACCGGTGACGAAGGCCGTCAGCGCGGCCGAGATCATGATGCCGCCGACGGCGGGGCGCTGGCTCGGGTGGGCGGCGCGCCACATGGCGAAGGCGGCCGCGGGCAGGCCGAACATCAGCACGGGGAAGAATCCGGAGAGGAAGCCGCCCGCAGTGGGGTCGCCGGCCAGGTAGCGGTTGATCTCGCCGTTGAAGACGTTGCCGGTTTCGGGGTCGGTGTAGCTGCCGAACACGAACCACACGACGGAGTTGATGATGTGGTGCAGACCGAAGGGCAGCAGGAGCCGGTTCACCATGCCGTAGACACCGGCGCCGACGGCGCCCGAGCCGACGATCCACTCGCCCAGGCCGTTGATCCAGCCGCCGACGGTGGGCCAGACGAAGCCGAAGGCCACGGCCACCAGCAGGGCGGCCACGGCGGTGATGATCGGGACGAAGCGCCGGCCGCCGAAGAAGCCCAGCCACGTGGGCAGCTTGATGCGGTAGTAGCGCTGCCACAGCAGTGCCGCGAGCAGGCCGATGACGATACCGCCGAGCACGTCGGTCGGGTTCTTCACGCCCCAGTTGATGACCTCGGTGCCCTCGGCGTCGAATGCCGTCACCGATTCGTGCAGCTGGCCGCTGGGGTCGAAGTTGAAGAACATGTACTTCGTCACGCGGTCGAAGACCACGTAGCCCACGACCGCCGCCAGCGCGGTGGAGCCGTCGGCGCGCTTGGCGAAGCCGATGGCCACGCCCACCGCGAACAGCAGGGGCAGAGCCTGGAACAGTGCGTCGCCGGCGGTGCCGATGACGCCGGCTACGGGCTCCATCCAGCCCATGCCTCCGGCGTCGGCGAGACCGCCGGGGTCGGGGCCGTTGCTGCCGAGCATGTCGCCCTGGCCCAGGCGCAGGAGGATCGCCGCCGCCGGCAGGACGGCGATGGGCATCATCAGGCTGCGGCCGATGCGCTGCAGCACGCCCAGAATCTTCGATGAGGATCCGGTGGCGGGTGGGCCTCCGGTGGCTGCCGAAGTGGAACTCACGGGTTCCTCCCAGTTCGAACGGGTCGGATGGGTGCGTACGCGTCGGACGCGTGCGCGGTGGAGCCGGGCGGTGGTCAGGATCCGCCCGGTCGTCGGGGGTCGAGGCGCGAATGCAGCGTGTACCGGTCGGCCCGGTACCGCGACGTCGCAAGCTCGACGCAGCGGCCGTTGGCGAAGCTGCGGCGCCGCATCGACAGCACCGGGCTGCCCTGGGGCAGGCCCAGCAGCTTGGCGTCGGCGGGGTCGCACACGCCGGCCTCGATCGTCTGCTCGCCGGAGTCCAGGATGATCCCGTACTCCTGCTCCAGCACCTCATACAGCGACCGGCCCGCCAGGGAGTGTCCGTCCAGGCCGGGCGCCAGATCGAGGGGGATGCTGGACCGCTCCACCGCCATCGGCTCGCCGTCGGCGGTGCGCAGGCGTTCGATGTGGTGCACCGGGGTCTCGGGCTCCAGCCCCATGGCCCGCGCCGTGCCGCCGCTGGCGGGCAGCACCCGGCGCACGAGGTCCTGTGCGCCGGGGCGGAACCCGCGGGCACGCATGTCCTCGGTGAAGGACGCGAGCGCCAGGGACATCTCGATCTTGGGCCGGGCGACGAACGTGCCCTTGCCCGGGACCCGGTAGAGCTTGCCCTCCGAGACCAGCAGGTCCACGGTCTGGCGCACGGTCATCCGCGACAGCTCGTAGCGCTGGCCGAGTTCGCGCTCGGAGGGGATCGGGTCGTCCACCGACAGGCCCGTCTCCACGATCCAGTCCAGTAGCAAGTCCCTGAGCTGTGAATACTTGGGGACTGGGCTCGTCGGATCGATCGCCATGGAGGATGCCTGTTCGGTCGGGTACGAGTCTGGTATGACTGGTATAGGCCGGACTAGACCACAGCACGGCCACACGTGTCAATATGTGGACTGCGGCACAGGCGACGACATCTGGCGGAGTGCCGTAGCCGCTGGCCACAGCGACGCATCGGCGCCCAGACGGATCCGAGGGAAGAACTGATGACAACCACGACGAGCGTGATGCGCTCGGAGATCGCCCAGCAGCCCGACGCGCTGCGCGCGACCCTGGACACGCTGCTGCCGTTGATCCCGGAGATCGCCGCCCTCGGTCGGGAGACCCGGCAGGTGCTGTTCATCGCCCGCGGCTCCTCCGACAACGCCGCCGTTTACGGCAGCTACCTCGTGCAAGCCCATTGCGGGCGCCTGGCCACCCTGGCCTCGCCGTCCATCGCCACCACCTACGGCGCCAAGGTCGACCTGTCCGGTGTGCTCGCCGTGGCCATCTCCCAGTCGGGCCGCACCGAGGAGATCGTCGACACCATGGCCTGGGCCGCCGACTGCGGCGCCCGCACGGTCGGCATCACCAACGGCGCCGACTCGCCCATGACCCGCACCGCCGACGTCGCCATGGTCACCCGGGCCGGCAGCGAGCGCGCAGTCCCGGCCACCAAGACCTACACGACCCAGCTGGCCGCCCTTGCCGTGCTGGCACTGGGACTCGGCGCCGACCTGGACCGCTCCGAGCTGCAAGCCGCGCCCGACGCCATCGACCAGGTGCTCGCCCGCCCCGGCGACGACGTCGACGCCATCGTCGAGCGCCTCGTCGGTGTGCAGGGCGCCGTGGTCTCCGGGCGCGGCATGGCCTTCTCCACCGCACTGGAGGCCGCCCTCAAGCTCAAGGAGGCGTGCTACCTGCACGCGATGGGCCTGTCGTACGCCGACCTGCTGCACGGCCCCATCGCCGTGGTCGACCGCTCCACACCGGCTTTGCTGACGGCCGCGAACTCCGGACCGACACTGGAGGGCACCGTCGCGCTGGCCGAACGCGTCAGCGCAGCGGGCGCTCCCGTCTACGCCGTCGGCGGCGGTTCGGCGCTGGCCGACGCCTGCGACCTGTGCGTGCCCATGCCCGACCTGCCCGAGTGGCTGGCCCCCATCGCGCTCATCGTCCCGGCCCAGCAGATCACCGAGCGGCTGGCCCGCAGGCTGGGCTACGACCCCGACTCGCCGCGCGGCCTGGGCAAGGTCACCCAGACCTAGCCCGCACACCGCCCGGGCGCCGTGTGGGCGCCGCCCTGTGCGCCGCCTAAGCTCGAATGGTCCCCGGCGCCACGGCGCCCCGGTCGTGGACCCCTCCGCGCACCGCACGCCCCGGCACCGGATCACGCATGACCGAACTGGAGGATCACATGGCCGACAAGGCAACGGCGATCGTCGCCGGGCTCGGCGGCGCCGACAACATCGAGGACATCGAGGCGTGCATCACCCGGCTGCGGACCGAGGTCGGCGACCCGGGCAAGGTCGACGAGCCGGCGCTCAAGGCCGCCGGCGCTCACGGGGTGCTCATCTCCGGAAACGTCGTCCAGGTCGTGGTGGGGCCCGAGGCCGACTCGCTCACCGACGACATCAACGACCTGCTCGACTGACCCGACCCAGCCGTCGGCCAGGCCGACAGCCAGGCTGACATCCGCCACCGGGCGCGGCCCGCCGCCGGCCGGCCGCGCCCCGTTCGCAGGAGGTGCCGCGTGCTCCAAGTGCTCGCTCCCGTCCCCGGAACCGCCGTCGCCATGGCGGAGGTCTCCGACCCCGTATTCGCTCAGGGCATGGTCGGCCCCGGTGCCGCCGTACGGCCCGCCGCCCGGCCGCAGGACGCCGCCGCGCCCATCAGCGGCCGCGTCGCCAAGCTGCACCCGCACGCGTTCATGGTGCTCGCCGAGAGCGGGCACGGTGTGCTGGTGCACTTGGGCATCGACACGGTCAAGCTCGACGGCGCCGGTTTCGAGAAGCTCGTCGAGGAGGGTGCGCACGTCGAGGCGGGCACTCCCGTCATCCGGTGGAACCCTGCCGACATCGAGGCCCAGGGCCTGTCCGCGATCGTGCCGGTCGCCGCGCTGGACGCCGACGCCGCCGTCGTCGGGTCGGTCGCCGACGGGGACGTGGCCGCCGGCGACCCGCTGTTCACCTGGTCCTGACGTCCTTCCCCGCCGAAGCGGCGGGCGGCGCCAGCGGCCGCCCGCTGGATGATCCCGCACCACCACCACCGACCGCCCCGTCCGGAGAACCCCCGATGAGGACCTACCCCGGCTCCCGCAGCCGCTGTGCGGCTTCGCTCAGAGCACAGGGCCCAGGCCCGGCCCACCGCCGCCGCTCCGGCGGCTCGGCCGAGTCGTCCGACGCCCCGTACACCCGGATCCGCACTCGCGGGAACGCGCCGCTCGGCGGAATCCGGTGCGCCGTCGGACCGGCGGTGGTCCCATGACCGCCGCCGACGGCCCCGCGCCCCGCGCCGCCCTCTTCGACCTCGACGGGACGCTGATCAACAGCGAGCCGCGCTCCATGGAGGTGTGGTCGCGGCTGCTGGACATGCACAACGTCCCCTACGACGAGAGCACCCTGCACCGCTTCATGGGCCGCCGCGGCGCCGACGTGTTCAACGAGGACCCGCACCTGTTCCCGGGCGTCACCTGGGACGTGCTGCTGGCCGAGCTCCAGATGATCCAGGCCGACCCGGACCTGCCGCCGTCACAGGAGCTGCCCGAGTCCGTGGCGTTCCTGCACCGCCTGTTCGCCCAAGGGGTGCCTTTCGGCCTGGTGACCTCCGCCGGCCGCGGATGGGCGCACGTCGCGCTGGAGCGGCTGGGCGTGCTGCCGATGTTCCGCGGCCTGGTCACAGCCGGCGACGTCACCGAGGGCAAGCCCGACCCGCAGGGCTACCTCAGCGGGGCCCGCATCCTGGACGAGGATCCCGCCCGCGTCGTGGTGTTCGAGGACACCCCGGCCGGTATCGAGGCGGGGCTGCGCGCCGGCATGCGCGTCGTCGCGATCACCACCACCCACGAACCCGCGGTCCTGAGCCGGGCCGACCTGGTCGTCGACCACCTCACCGAGGTCGACTGGCCACGGATCGGCCGGCGGGCACGACCCCAGCAGTAGCAACCGTCAAGAAAGGTGCGTCCCGTGGCGCAACGCCGAATCACAGTCCAGTCCGAGGTCGGCCTGCACGCCCGCCCCGCCGCTCTGTTCGTCGAGGCCGCCGCCAAGTCCGGCGGCGAGGTGACGGTCGCCAAGGGCGAGGGCCAGGGGGTTTCGGCCAAGAGCATCCTGGCCGTGATGGGCCTGGACGTCCGCAAGGACGACGAGATCGTCATCACCGCCGAAGGCGACGACGCCGAGCAGGTGCTCGACCGGCTCGCCGAGATCGCCGACGCGGGCTGAGTGGGGGAGAGCATGCCGCAGACGCTCAAGGGCGCCGGAGTCAGTCCCGGTGCGGGTTACGGGCCGGTCCGCCGGCTGGTGCGCGAGGTCCCGCAGCCTGACCCCGACGCCCGCCACGGAGGCGACGCGGCCGCCGAGGCCGACCGCGCGGTCGCGGCGATGGAGGAGACCGCCCGGGATCTCGGCGAACGCGGCGAGGCCGCCGGCGGCGACGCCGCCGAGGTGCTCAACGCCCAGGCGCTGATGGCTCGCGACCCCGCGCTCGCCGACGACGTGCGCAAGCGCGTGAACGAGGGAGCCTCGGCCGCCCGCGCCGTCTCCGAGGCGGTGGCGGTCTACCGCGAGATGCTCGCGGCCGCGGGGGAGTACATGGCCGCGCGCGTGGCCGACCTCGACGACGTGCGCGAGCGGATCGTCGCCAGGCTGATGGGGGCGCCCGTGCCCGGCCTCCCCGAGTCGGACGTCCCGTTCGTGCTGGTCGCCGAGGACCTGGCGCCGGCCGACACCGCCACGCTCGACCCCGAGCGGGTCGTCGCGCTCGTGACCCGCGAGGGCGGGCCCACCAGCCACACCGCCATCCTCGCCCGAGCGCTGGGCCTGCCCGCTGTCGTGGCCTGCCCGGGCGCCGACACCGTGGCGGAGGGAACGACGGTGCTGGTCGACGGCGCCACCGGCGACGTGGCCCTCGATCCCGAGCCGGGAGTCGTCGAGGCCGCCGTCGCCGCTTCGCGCGCCCGTGCCGCAGCCGCGGCCCAGAGCAGCGGGCCCGGTCGGACCGCCGACGGCCACGAGGTGCCGCTGCTGGCCAACATCGGCGGTCCCCACGACCTGCCGGCGGCGTTGGAGAACGGCGCCGAAGGGGTGGGGCTGTACCGCACCGAGTTCCTGTTCCTCGACCGCGCCGACGCTCCCGGCCACGATGAGCAGGTCGCCGCATACCGCGCGGTCCTGGAGGCGTTCCCCGGAGGGCGGGTCGTGGTACGCACCCTGGACGCCGGCGCCGACAAGCCGCTGGAGTTCCTCCCCGCGGGGGAGCAGCAGGAGCCCAACCCGGCGCTGGGGGAGCGCGGGCTGCGGATGATGCGCCGCCTGCCCGAGACCCTGGACATCCAGCTTGCGGCGCTGGCCGAGGCCGAGCGCGACACCGGCGCCCACCTTCAGGTCATGGCGCCCATGGTCACCGACGCGGCCGACGCCGAATGGTTCGCGGCCGCGGCGGCCAAGGCCGGCATCCAGCACGCGGGGGTGATGATCGAGGTCCCCGCCGCGGCTCTGCGGGCGCGCCACATCGCCGAGCACGTCGACTTCTTCAGCATCGGCACCAACGACCTCACCCAGTACACCTGTGCCGCCGATCGCGAGACAGGCGGCCTGGGACGCTTCCAGGACCCCTGGCAGCCCGGGGTGCTGGACCTGGTGGCGGCCTCGGCCTCCTCCGCCGCCGAGGCGGGCCGCACGTGCGGCGTGTGCGGGGAGGCGGCGGCCGATCCGCTGCTGGCGTGCGTGCTGACCGGGCTCGGGGTCACCAGCCTGTCGATGGGCGCCTCGGCCCTGCCGCTGGTGCGCGCCGCGCTGGCGCGCGCCGACCTCGCCCAGTGCCGCGCCGCCGCTGAGGCGGCCCGTGCTGCCCGGGGGCCGGAGGAGGCCCGCACCGCGGCGTCCGAGCAGCTCCCGGCCTTGGCCGAGCTGGGGCTCTAAGCAGAGCATCGGGCATCCGGGCTCCGGTGGGGAACCCGCCGGGGAGTACCCGCGACCGCCACCACAGCAGGCTCCGGTGACGGGGCTGTGTTCGGGCGTGCTCCGGGCGGCACGCAGCCGCCCGGCTCCCGGCGCTACACAGCCCCGTCACCGCGACCTCTACGGTGACCGGCCGCGTGCGTTCCCGGAGAACAGCTCGTTGCAGGTGCTCCCGGACCCGCTGCGGACCCCGGGCGTGTGCGCCAGGCGCTATCGTGGGGCGGGCCGCGACCGTGGGCGCACCGCCGCAGCCGCACGCTCGCCGCGCCGCCGTACGCGGCCTTCCCCCACCGCGCCGCCGTGCCGTGTCCGTTACCGGAAGGTCCGCATGCCGATCCGTTGCCTGCCCGCGCTGCTGGGCGCCGCCGTGCTGCTGCTGATCCCCGCCCTCGCGGGGTGCAGCCCGGGCTCCACCCCGCCCGAGGACTCCTCCGGCTCCGACTCCCCGCCCTCGCCCGACGGCGACGAGGCGGCCGAGCTGGCCCGGCAACGCCTGGGCGAGATGTCGGTCGAGGAGAAGATCGGCCAGCTGATGGTACTGCTGGCCAAGGGCACCACCGCCGAGGAGAGCGCCGATCTGGTCTCGACGTACCACCCCGGCGGGCTCATCTACTTCCCCGAGAACCTTGAGGGGGCGGAGCAGATCGGCGGCATGTCCAACGGCCTGCAGGACGCGGCGGCCGACAGCGGTGCCGGCATCCCGCTGTTCCTCGGCATCGACCAGGAGCAGGGCATGGTGGCGCGGCTGCCGGTGGGCACCCGCTTCCCCGACGCGATGGCGGTGGGCGCCACCCGCGACACGGCCCACGCCAGGGCGCTGGCGGGCGCGACCGCGGCCGAACTCACAGCGCTGGGCATCAACCTCGATTACGCGCCCGTCGCCGACGCCAACACCAACCCCGACAATCCGGTCATCGGCATCCGCTCGTTCGGCTCCGACCCCGATCTGGTGTCCGAGATGGCCGGGGCCGAGGCCGCCGCCTTCAGCAAGGGCGGCGTGGTCCCCGTCGTCAAGCACTTCCCCGGCCACGGCGACACCGACGTCGACAGCCACACAGGCCTGCCCGTCATCGAGAAACCGCGGCAGGAGTGGGAGCGGGAAGACCTGCCGCCCTTCCGCGCCGCCGTCGAGGCCGACGTGGACGCGATCATGACGGCGCACGTGCTCATGCCGGCGCTCGACGACTCCGGTGAGCCCTCGACGCTTTCTCCCGAGGTCATCGGCGGCATCCTGCGCGACGAGCTCGGCTACGACGGCATCGTCACCACCGACGCGCTGAATATGGAGGGCGTGCGCCAGACCCACTCCGACGGCGAGATCGCGGTGCGTGCCGTGCTCGCCGGAGCCGACCAGCTGCTGATGCCGCCGGACCCGCAGGCGGCCTTCGAAGCGCTGCGCGGAGCTGTGGAGGAGGGGCGCATCAGCTCCGAGCGACTGGACCGGTCGGTGCTGCGCATCCTGACCGCAAAGGCCGAACGGGGCCTGTTCGAGGCCGAACCCGCAAGCGCCGGGGCCGCCGCCGATGCGGTAGCCACGCAGGAGCACCGCGAGGCGGCCCGCACCCTGGCCGAGGACGCGGTGACACTGCTGCGCAACAGCGGCGGCGTGCTGCCGCTGGAGGCAGGGGCCACGGTCAGCGTGACAGGGCCCGGCGCCGAGGAGATCGGCGCGGGCTTGGAGGAGCTGGGGTACACGGTCGTCTCCGATCCCGCCGCAGCCGACGCCGCCGTGGTGGGAACGCGCAGCGCACGCGGCGACGCCGAGCAGAAGTCCCGCGTATCCGCCGCCCAGGGCACCGGAACGCCCGTGGTCGTGGTGGCCCAGGGCGATCCCTACGACATCGCCGAACTCGACGGGGTCGACGGATACCTGGCCACGTACTCCTCGGTGGACGCCTCCCGCGCGGCGGCGGCACGCGTGCTCGCAGGCGAGGTCTCCCCGTCCGGCAGGCTGCCGGTGAGCATCCCCGGTACCGACCTGGAGTTCGGGGACGGGCTGTCCTACTGAGCACGTCCGGCGGGCCGCACGGCCCGGTCCGGCCGGTCCCGGCCGTGCGGACGCGCGGCTACCGGCCGGACGTGCTGCGCTGCGCTCAGCCGTGGCGCTTGCCCTCCTGGCGGGCGAGCGAACGCAGGTGCACCTCGTCGGGGCCGTCGAAGATCCGCATGGCGCGCGCGTGGGCGTACATCTCGGCCAGCGGGAAGTCGTCGCTGACGCCTCCGCCTCCGTGCACCTGGATGGCGCGGTCCAGGACGTCCACCGCGGCCCGCGGCGCCGCCACCTTGATCGCCGAGATCTCCGTGCGCGCCTCCTTGGTGCCGCGGTTGTCGATCAGCCAGGCCGTCTTGAGCACCAGCAGCCGCGCCTGCTCGATGGCCAGCCGCGATTCGGCGATCTGCTGCTGGACCACCCCCTGGGCGGCCAGCGGCTTGCCGAAGGCCTCCCGCTGCTCGGCGCGGCGGACCATGAGCTCCAGCGCGCGCTCGGCCATGCCGAGGGCGCGCATGCAGTGGTGGATGCGCCCCGGGCCCAGCCGCGCCTGGGCGATCGCGAAGCCCTCTCCCTCGCCGGAGACGAGATTGGCGGCGGGCACCCGCACGTCGGTGAACCGCAGCTCGCAGTGGCCCTCCTGGTCCTGGTAGCCGAACACGGGCAGGGACCGGACGATCTCCAGGCCGGGTGTGTCGCGGGGGACCAGGATCATCGACTGCTGGCGGTGGGCGGGGCCGTCCGGGTCGGTCTTGCCCATCACGATGAAGATCTCGCAGCGCGGGTCGGCGGCGCCGCTGATCCACCATTTGCGCCCGTCGACCACGTAGTCGTCGCCGTCGCGGACGATGGAGGTGGCGATGTTGGCGGCGTCGGAGGAGGCCACGTCGGGCTCGGTCATGGCGAACGCCGAGCGGATGCGGCCCTCCAGCAGCGGCTCCAGCCACCGCTCCCGCTGCTCGGGGGTGCCGAACATGTGCAGCACCTCCATGTTGCCGGTATCGGGCGCCGAGCAGTTCAGCGCCTGCGGGGCCAGCACCGGCGAGCGGCCGGTCAGCTCGGCCAGCGGCGCGTAGTCGGTGACGCTCAGCCCGCCCACGTCGGGCAGGAAGAGGTTCCACAACCCGCGGCGGCGCGCCTCGGCCTTCAGCTCCTCCATCACGGGCGGAAGCTCGTGGCTGTCCCGCCCGGCTTCGGCGCGCTGGCGGTGGTACACGGATTCGGCCGGATAGACGTGCTCGTCCATGAACGACTGCAGTTCGGCAAGGCGGTCGCGGGCGGTGGCGCTGAGATCGAAGTCCATAACCGCAGTATGCCATCAGACCGACTGGTCGGTACTGTGCAGGCGGGCTGTCGTGCCGCCCTCGCGTCGCTTCGCCCGCGCTCCGCCCGCTGGGGGCGGCCGTGGCGGCGCGGGGATTGGCGGTGCCGTTGCCAGGGAAGAACCCGTCTCCCGGCACGGCGGTTCCGAGCCCCGTGCGGGGACCGGCGCCCGGTACCGGGCGCCCAGCTAGGGATGGAGGCGAGTATGGCCACCGAGTGCCGTGGAATCATCACCGATTGGGGCGGGGTCCTGACGACCCCGCTGCGCGAGACCATCACCGCCTGGCTGGCCGACGACGGCATCGACGACGCCCGCTACCGCGACGTCATGCGCTCCTGGGTCCAGGGCGCCTACGCCGACGGCTCCGTGGAGGCGAACCCCATCCACGCCCTGGAGCGCGGCGAGATGGCCACCTCGGAGTTCGAACGCCTCCTCGCGGCCGAGTTGCGGCTGGTGGACGGAGGTCCGGTTCCCGCCGAGGGCCTGATCAAGCGGATGTTCTCGGGCTTCCACCCGGTCGACGAGATGTACGCGGTGCTGCGCCAGGCCCGCGAGCAACGGGTGCGCACCTGCCTGCTGTCCAATTCCTGGGGCAACGGATATCCGCGTGACCGCTTCGACGCGACCTTCGACGCCGTCGTCATCTCCGGCGAGGTGGGCATGCGCAAGCCCGAGGAGGAGATCTTCCACCGCGCCGTCGAGCTGACCGGCCTGCCTCCGGAACAGTGCGTGTTCATCGACGACATCGAGCACAACGTGCACGCGGCGGTCGAGCTGGGCATGGTCGGCATCCTGCACCGCGACCCCGCCGAGACGCGCGACCGGCTGGCCGAGACCTGCGGCATCGAGTTGGACCCGATGCCCTTCTGACAGCCGCCCCTGCGGCGGGCGGCCGTGATCTCCATGCCGCTCGCCGCACCGCCGCGGGCCGCATCCCCGAGTGGAGGCGCTGCGCGCCCCGTGCTTTCGTCGCCTCTGGCAGACTTTCCGGGCGGACACTCTCCGCCCGACCATGAGAAACGATCCGCGGGACGACGATGCGCATCTACCTGCCCAGCACATTCCCCGGCCTCGCCGCCGTCCTGGACGAGGGCGAGATCAGCGGTCCGCCGCTGACCGCCTACGCCGTAACCGAGCGGCTGGCCGGTCCGGACACGGCGGACGACGACGAAGAGCTGGAGTACGAGGCGCTGCGCGGCGCCGCCGCGGCCTCGCTCCGCATGCTGAGTGCGGACCCCTCCGCGCCGCGCCGCCGCGCAGTGCTCGCCGCCGAGGCCCCCGACGCGGTCATCGGCCCGCCGCCCAGCGGGAGCGATCACCCGGCCGCCGTCACCCTCACCGGGACGGTTCCCCGCAAGCGCATCGCCGCGGTGCACGTCGACGCCCCCGGGGCCGAGGAGGCCGTCGCCGCGGCGGCCGCCGGTACCGGCCCCCAGGACGACGCCCTGGAGGAGCACGAACTCCTCTGGTACGCCACGCAAGAGCTGCCCCACCTCCTCGGCCGCGAGTGACCCGTCGATTCCCGTTGATCTTGTACCTACGGGCACCGGAAATCGCTTTCAGTGTCCGTAGGTACAAGATCAACGCTGTTCGGCGCTTTACCGGCTCCTGCCGAGCGGGTATGCATCATCGCGCAGCGCCCGCCGCCGGGAAGCGCGCACCCCGCGTCCGCCCCGCCCGGGCCGCCACCTACCCCGATCGGGAGGCAGTGCGATGGATGCCGTGACCGACGTTCCCGTCCCCGTCAACGAGCCCAACCTGAGCTACGCGCCGGGAAGCCCCGAACGGGCCGAGCTCGAAGCGGAGATCGCCCGCCAGTCGGCCGAGGAGACCGAGCTTTCGCAGGTGATCGGCGGCGAGCACAGTCTCGGCGCCGGCGAGTTGCTCCCCGCGCTCAAGCCCCACGGCCACGCCCACGTCCTGGGCCGGATGAGCAACGCCACACCCGGCGAGGCCGAGCGGGCGATCGAGGCCGCACGCGCCGCCGCCCCCGCCTGGCGCGCCATGTCCTTCGACGACCGCGCCGCCATCCTGCTGCGCGCCGCCGACCTGCTCGCCGGCCCCTACCGAGCCCGGGTCAACGCCGCCACCATGCTCGGCCAGTCCAAGTCCGTCTGGCAGGCCGAGATCGACGCCGCCTGCGAACTGATCGACTTCTGGCGGTTCAACGTCTCCTTCGCCCGCCGCCTCTACGCCGAGCAGCCCATCTCCGTACGCGGCGTATGGAACCGGCAGGAGCTGCGGCCGCTGGAGGGGTTCGTCCTGGCGATCACCCCGTTCAACTTCACCGCCATCGCCGGCAACCTGCCCACCGCGCCCGCCCTGATGGGCAACGTGGTGGTGTGGAAGCCTTCGCCGACCCAGACCTACTCCGCGCACTTCGTGATGCGCGTGCTGGAGGAGGCCGGGATGCCGCCGGGCGTGATCAACCTGGTCACCGGCGACGGCCACGCCGTCTCGGAGACGGCGCTGGCCCAGCCCGACCTCGCCGGCATCCACTTCACCGGGTCGGCGGGCACCTTCCAGCACCTGTGGCGCACCGCCGGCGAGCACATCGCCGACTACCGCTCCTACCCGCGCATCGTCGGCGAGACCGGCGGCAAGGACTTCGTCGTCGCCCACTCCTCGGCCGACCCCGACGTGCTGCGCACGGCGCTGATCCGCGGGGCCTTCGAGTACCAGGGCCAGAAGTGCTCGGCCGCCTCCCGCGCCTACATCCCGCGCAGCTTGTGGTCGTCGATGCGCGACAGCCTGCTCGACGAGGTCGGCAAGCTCACCATGGGCGACGTCACCGGCGACGTGTCGACGTTCATGGGCGCCGTGATCGACGACCGCGCCTTCGCCAAGAACGCGGGCGCGCTCAAGCGTGCCAAGGACACGGACTCCATCACCGTGCTGGCGGGCGGGGGAGCCGACGACAGCGTCGGCTACTTCATCGAACCCACCGTGCTGGAGTGCGACGACCCGACCGACGAGGTCTTCCGCACCGAGTACTTCGGTCCGATCCTGGCCGTGCACGTCTACGACGACTCCCGCTACGACCAGGTCCTTGAGCAGATGGCCGACGTCGCGCCCTACGCGCTGACCGGGGCGGTCGTCGCCCGCGACCGCGCCGCCGTCGCCAAGGCCGACGCCGCGCTGCGGTTCTCGGCCGGCAACTTCTACATCAACGACAAGCCGACGGGGTCGATCGTGGGCCAGCAGCCCTTCGGCGGCGCTCGCGCCAGCGGCACCAACGACAAGGCGGGGTCGGTGTTCAACCTGGCCCGCTGGGTCAGCCCGCGCGCGATCAAGGAGACGTTCAACCCGCCCACGGACTGGCGCTATCCCCACATGGGGTGAGCCGGCCGCCGGCACTGCGCCGGGGCCGAGGCGGGCGAGGCCCGCTGCGCCCCGGCGCGGGGGACGCGGGTCCCCTTTCCGCTCGGCGCCGCCGCAGGCGGCCTCCCAGACGCAGGGGAGCGCAGGGTGGACTACTGTAAGCCTCACGCCGGTGCCGAACGGGCGCTCCCGCCGCCCCGCGGCCCCGCACAGCGGTGCGTCCGGCCGCCTGGGGACGGCGGAGGCCTGTGGTTCCGGTGCGAGGCAGAATTGTGGTGGAAAAGCCCGCACGCCCTTGAGGAGGCTGCCATCAGCCGGCTGGTGTTGTGGAATATCGACCTCACGCTCGTCGACGTCGCCCAGGTGACGCGAGCGGCCTACGCTGAGGCCTTCGAGCAGGTCACCGGGGTGCCGCTGGTGTATCTGGCCTCAACCGGAGGACGCACCGACTCCGAGATCTTCTTCGAGTTCCTGGCACGCAACGACGTGCGGCTGGACCCGGGCGAGGAACCGCTGTCCGACTTCGTCGACGCCCTGGGCGAGGCGTTCGCCCGCCGCCGCGACCAGCTGACGGCGCGCGGACGGGCGATGTCGGGAGCACCCGAGGCGCTGGCGGCCGTCGGCGGGCTTGAGGACACCGTGCAGACCGTGGTCACCGGCGCGATCATGGCCAACGCCGTGGCCAAGCTCTCCGCCTTCGGCCTCGACGGCTACCTCGACCTGAGCATCGGCGGATTCGGCTCCGAGCACTACCCCAAGGGCAGCCTCATCCAGTTCACCCGCATGCGCGCGGCCCAGGCCCACGGATTCGCGTTCCCCGAGTGGTCCACGGTCTACATCAGCGACTCCCCGCGCGACGTCGAGGCCGCCCTGATCGGCCACGCGACGCCGATCGGCGTGGTCAGCGGGTCGGCCACCGAGTCCCAGCTGCGCTCCGCCGGGGCGAAGTACGTGCTGGAGGACCTCACCGACACCGTGCGCCTGGTCAGCGCCGTGCGCGAGGCCACTTCCGGCACCGGGTGAGCACCGGCGGGCACAGCGAGTACCCCGCGGATCACGTCGTATGCGCGCCCTGACCGGCAGCGGCCGCACGCCTTGCCGCCCCGCGCCTCAGGCGTACCGTGGACGCGGGCCCCGGCCGGGGCACACGCCGCGGGGGCCGCCTCGAACCGTGCGGGTCCGCGCGGTTGCGCAATCCGCTCCTAATCACCGAAACGCACAGTTAACGGTGTTGATCACAACACCGCGGGACGCGACCCAGTAACCTGGTCCGCGGCGGGGCCGGACAACGGAGTCCGGCCGTTGCACCGCACCTGTGCGCACAGGTTTCCCCTCCCGTCATCCGGAGAGCGGGAACATCACAGGCGCCCACCCGGCGCCCCACAACTCGATACGACTCGACGTCCCGGATCCGCCCGCAGATCCGGGGCCGGCCCCCTACGACTCACAAGGGAGTGAGGTCGCACGATGCCCGGTCAGTCTGACGCCGTCCAGGACCGATTGCTGCGCGAGGCCGTCGCGCACTGCTCCGGTCGGCCTCCTTTCACCGGCGGCCCCGAGCAGACCGAGCGGCTGCTGGAGCACTACTACCGGCACGTGGCCACCGAGGAGCTGCAGGAGCGCGATCCCGCGGAGATATGCGGACCGGCGGCGTCCCACCTGGAGTCCGCTCGGCACCGGCCTCAGGGGCGGGCCAAGGTGCGCGTCTACACCCCCTCCCGCGAGCGCGACGGCTGGGAGACCGGCCACTCGGTGGTCGAGATCGTCACCGACGACGCCCCCTTCCTCGTCGACTCGGTCACCATGGAGCTCAGCCGCCGGGGGATCGGCTACGACCTGGTCATCCACCCCCAGCTGCGGGTCGCCCGCGACGTCGCCGGCGACCTGCACGAGGTCGAGCCCGACCCCGACGCCGACCCCGACGGTCTGATCCCGCTCCAGGAGTCCTGGATGCACCTGGAGATCGACCGCTGCAGCGGCCCCACCGCCTGCAAGGAGCTGGCCGCCGACCTCGAACGCGTGCTCGGCGACGTGCACAGCGTCCACGAGGACACCGGCCGGATGCGCCGCCAGGCCCTGCTGCTGGCCGACGAGGTCGCCGCATCCGCCGAGCGCCTGTCCCGCGGCGGCGTCGACGCGCGCGAGATGTCGGAGAGCGTCGAGTTCCTGCGCTGGGTGGCCGACCGCCACTTCCACTTCATGGGCTTTCGCGAGTACACCCTGGTCAGCGCCTCCGACGCCGAAGACGCGCCGGACTCTCCCGCCGAGCGGCTGGGCCTGAGCCCGCGCCCCGGCACCGGACTGGGCTTGCTGCGCGCCGACTCCCCGGCCTCCGAGAGCTTCGCCGCCCTGCCGCCCGAGGCCCGCGCCAAGGCCCGCGAGCCCCACGTGCTGGTGCTGACCAAGGCCAACTCCCGGGCAACGGTCCATCGCCGCAAGTACCTCGACTACGTCGGAGTCAAGCGCTTCGACGAGCAAGGCCGCGTCGTCGGCGAGTACCGCTTCCTCGGCCTCTACACCCATGAGGCGGTGACCACCAGCATCGCCCAGATCCCGATTCTCAAGCGCAAGCAGAACGAGATCCTGGACCTGGCCGGATTCGACCCCGAGAGCTACGACGGCAAGGACCTCGTCGAGATCCTGGAGGGCTTCCCGCGCGAGGAGCTGCTGCAAGCCCCCGTCGACCAGCTCTACGACATCGTGCTGGGGGTGCTGCGCCTGCGTGAGCGCCGCGGCACCAAGCTCTTCCTGCGCCGCGACCCCTACGGCCGGTTCATGTCCTGCCTGGTCTACATGCCGCGGGACCGCTACAACACCGACGTGCGGCTGCAGATCCAGCACGTGATGAGCCGCGCCTTCGAGGGCGCCACCATGGACCACGGCGTCCAGGTCGGCTCCGCGCCCTTCGCCCAGCTCTACCTGGTCGTGCGCGCGGAGGGCGGCAGTATCCTCGCCGACGTCGACCACAGCGCCCTGGAGGCCGAGGTCGTCGCCGCCACCCGGTCCTGGGAGGACGATCTCGACCGCGCTCTGCGCGACCGCTTCGGCGCGGCCCGCGCCGAGGAGCTCCTGCAGACCTACGGCTCGGCGGTGCCCGAGGGCTACAAGGTCGACACCGCCGCCGCGGTCGCCGTCGACGACATCGACCGCCTCGACCGGCTCGACGAGGACGAACTGGCCGTCAACCTCTACCGGCCCGAGAACGCCGAGCCCGGCGAGTGGCGCCTCAAGGTCTACCGCAAGGGCGAGCCGATCTCCCTCTCCCGTGTGCTGCCGCTGCTGGAGCACATGGGCGTGGAGGTCCGCGACGAGCGCCCCTACGGCGTGGCCGGCGCCGAGGCCGGGCGCGCCTGGATCTACGACTTCGGCTTCGCTCCCGTCACCGACGCCGTGGAGCTGCCGGCCGAGCGGCTGAAAGCGCTGTTCGAGGACGCCTTCACCGCGCTGTGGCAGGGCCGCGGCGAGTCCGACGGCTTCAACGCGCTGGTGGTGCGCGGCGGACTCGACTGGCGCCAGCTGACCATCCTGCGCGCCTACGCCAAGTACCTGCGCCAGACCGGCAGCACCTTCAGTCCCGCCTACATCTCCGATGTGCTCGTGGCCAACGTGCACATCGCCAACCTGCTGGTGCGGCTGTTCGAGTCCCGCTTCGACCCCGACCACGAGACGGCGCGCCAGGAACGCACCGAGGCCATCACCGAGGAGATCCGCGGCGAGCTCGACCAGGTCGCCAGCCTGGACCAGGACCGCATCCTGCGCTCCTTCCTGGCCGCCATCGAGGCCACCCTGCGCACCACCTACTTCCAGGGCGGGATCGAGGCTCCCAAGCCCTACCTGGTCTACAAGCTCGATCCGCGCCGCATCCCCGACCTGCCCGCGCCGCGCCCGCGCTACGAGATGTACGTCTACTCGCCGCGTATGGAAGGCGTGCATCTGCGCTTCGGCGCCGTGGCCCGCGGCGGCCTGCGCTGGTCGGAGCGCTTCGAGGACTTCCGCACCGAGGTCCTGGGCCTGGTCAAGGCGCAGACGGTGAAGAACTCCGTGATCGTGCCCAGCGGCTCCAAGGGCGGGTTCGTGTGCAAGCGGCTGCCCGCCGGCGGCGACCGCGACGCGGTCCAGGCCGAGGTCGTCGCCTGCTACAAGCAGTTCATCAGCGGCATGCTCGACGTGACCGACAACCGCGTCGCCGGGCGTGTGGAGCACCCCGAGCGCGTCGTGCGCTACGACGGCGACGACCCCTACCTGGTGGTCGCCGCGGACAAGGGCACCGCCACCTTCTCCGACATCGCCAACGGCATCGCGATCGAACGCGGGTTCTGGCTGGGCGACGCCTTCGCCTCCGGCGGGTCGGTGGGCTACGACCACAAGGCCATGGGCATCACCGCCCGCGGCGCCTGGGAGTCGGTCAAGCACCTCTTCCGCGAGCTCGGCACCGACGTGCAGAACGAGGACTTCACCGCCGCGGGGGTCGGCGACATGTCCGGGGACGTGTTCGGCAACGGCATGCTGCTCTCCCGGCACATCCGCCTTGTGGCCGCGTTCGACCACCGGCACATCTTCCTGGACCCCGATCCCGACGCCGAGAGCTCCTTCGCCGAGCGCCGGCGCATGTTCGAGCTGCCGCGCAGTACCTGGGCCGACTACGACACCGCGGTGATCTCCGAGGGCGGCGGGGTGCACCCGCGCACGGCCAAGTCGATCCCCATCACGCCGCAGGTGCGCCGAGCGCTGGGCATCGACTCCGAGACGACGGCCCTGACCCCGTTCGAGCTGATGCAGCACATCCTCAGTGCCCCGGTCGACCTGCTGTGGAACGGCGGCATCGGGACCTACGTCAAGGCCTCCACGGAGTCCAACGCCGACGTCGGTGACAAGGCCAACGACGCGCTGCGGGTCAACGGCGCCGACCTGCGCTGCAAGGTCGTGGGCGAGGGCGGCAACCTCGGGCTCACCCAGGCCGGGCGGATCGAGTTCGCGCGCAACGGCGGCAGGGTCAACGCCGACTTCATCGACAACTCCGCCGGCGTGGACACCTCCGACCACGAGGTCAACATCAAGATCATGCTCGACCGCGAGGTCGGCGAGGGCAGGCTCGCCAAGGAGGAGCGCGACGAGCTGTTCCTGAGCATGACCGAGGACGTCGCCCAGTTGGTCCTGGCCAACAACTACGCGCAGAACGTGGTGCTGTCGGCCGCCCGCAAGCAGGCCGGCGCGATGATGCACGTCCACGCCCGCTACATGCGCCGGCTCGAGCGCGAGGGCAGGCTCAAGCGCAAGCTGGAGGTGCTGCCCGACGACAAGGACATCGCCTCGCGGCGCAGCGCCGGCCACGGCCTGACCGGACCGGAGTTCGCCACGCTGCTGGCCCACACCAAGAACGCCCTCAAGGACGAGGTCGCCGACTCCGACCTGCCCGGCGACCCCTACCTGCGCCGGACGCTGGTGGAGTACTTCCCCGAGGCGCTGCGCCGGCGCTTCTCCGACGTCATGCCCGAGCACCCGCTGGGCCGCGAGATCATCGCCAACCAGGTCGTCAACGACATGGTCAACCGGGGCGGCACCACCTTCGCCTTCCGCATCGGCGAGGAGCTGGGAGCCGCGCCCGACGACATCGCGCGCGCCTATCTGGTGGTGCGCGAGGTGTTCGGGCTCCGCGCGCTATGGGACGAGATCGAGAACCTGGACCACTGGATCGACGTCGACGTGCAGCTCGACCTGATGCTGGAGGCCCGCAAGCTCGCCGAGCGCGGCACCCGCTGGCTGCTGCGCAACCGCAAGTCGCCCTTCGACCTGGGCTCGGAGACGGCCTTCTTTTCCTCCGGCGTGGCCGAGATCGTGCCGCAGCTGCCCGAGCTGCTGCAGGGCCGCGATCTCCGCCTGTTCTCCGAGCGGCGCGACCGCTTCACCAAGGCCAACGTGCCCCGCGAACTGGCCGAGCGGGTGGCGAGCATGGTCCCGGCCTACTCGACCTTCGATCTGGTCTCCATCGCCAACCGCACGCAGCGCCCGCTGCCCGAGGTGGCCGAGGTGTACTTCGACCTGGCCGAGAGCCTGCAGATCGGGTCGCTGCGCGAGCGCATCATCGCGCTGCCGCGCCACGACCGGTGGGTGACCATGGCCCGGGCCGGCCTGCGCGACGACCTCTACGCCGCGCACGCCGGGCTCACCCGCGAGGTGCTGCAGAGCGGCGAGCCGGGGGAGTCCCCGGAGCGGCTGCGGGGGCGCTGGATCGAGCGCAACCGGGTGGCGGTGGAGCGTTCGGAGCAGACCCTGCGCGAGATCCGCGAGTCCGACCAGTACGACCTGGCCACACTCTCGGTCGCCCTGCGCTCCGTGCGCTCCCTGCTGGTCTCCTCCGGCGAGTGAGTCCCGACCACCCGACCGCCCGACCGCCCGGCCGCCCGGGCCCGGGCCCGGGCCGCCTCGCGGCCCGGGCGGTCGAAGCGGCGGCGCGGCCGCGCGGGTCCGCCGTGGCAGGCACCGGACGTGTTCCCCCTAGACTGGGGCGTGTGGCAGACCTAGACCCCGCAGACAAGATCAAGGAACTCTCCTCCACGCTGGCGAGTGTGGAAGCCGTCCTGGACCTCGGTGCCAAGCAGCGCGAGATCGAAGAGCTGCGCGAGCAGTCTGCCGACCCGGAGCTGTGGAACAACCCCACCCACGCCCAGCAGGTCACACGCAGGCTGTCCCACCTGGAGTCCACGGTCAACAAGGTCGGCTGGATCCGCAGCCGCCTGGACGACCTGAGCGTGCTCTACGAACTCGCCGCCTCGGAGAACGACGCCGACACCCGTACCGAGGCCGACGCCGAGCTGGAGTCGCTGCGCCGCGACATCGGTGCGTTGGAGGTCCGCACCCTGCTCAGCGGCCCCTACGACGAGCGCGAGGCGCTGGTCAGCATCAACGCCCAGGCCGGCGGTATCGACGCGGCCGACTGGGCGCAGATGCTGCAGCGGATGTACCTGCGTTGGGCCGAGCGGCACGGCTATCCCGTCGAGATCTACGACATCTCCTACGCCGAGGAAGCCGGCATCAAGTCGACGACGTTCGCGGTCAAGGCCCCCTACGCCTACGGCACGCTGCGTGGCGAGCACGGCACGCACCGCCTGGTGCGCATCTCGCCGTTCGACAACCAGAACCGGCGCCAGACCTCGTTCGCGGGCGTGGACGTGGTACCCGTCGTGCAGCAGAGCGACCACATCGAGGTCGACGAGAACGAGCTGCGCATCGACGTGTTCCGCTCCTCCGGGCCCGGCGGGCAGAGCGTCAACACGACCGACTCCGCGGTGCGCATCACACACCTGCCCACCGGCATCGTCGTCTCGTGTCAGAACGAGAAGAGCCAGCTGCAGAACCGCACCGCCGCGATGGGGGTGCTGCAGGCGAAGCTTCTGGAGCGCAAGCGGCGCGAGGAGCAGGCCGAGATCGACGAGCTGCGCGGCGAGAGCTTCAGCAGCTGGGGCACGCAGATGCGCAACTACGTGCTGCACCCCTACCAGAGCGTGAAGGACGTGCGCACCGGTGCGGAAAGCGGCAACACCGGCGGTGTGCTCGACGGTGAGATCGACGGCTTCATCGACGCCGAGATCCGCTGGCTGCGCAGCCAGGAGTAGGCCCCGCGGCGGCGCGACGAGGGTATCCGAAGGGCGTCGCCGCTGGACACGCGCTCATGGTGGTCGGTATACGTGAACGTTACCACCGGTTGACACTTCCGATATGCTCTGGTCTGCTGTTCTCTGAACAGCCGAGGCCGATCCGCCGTGTGTGGTCGAGGCCGCCCGAGCATCCGCCCGCCTTCGCGCCCCCGCGCGAGGCTGCGGGCCGATCTGGACATTCCGGGTTGCGATCACCTCTACACTGACGATTGGCCCTGTGGCCGGTACTGCCTCCTGCGGAGCCAGTCATCCGTTGAGGTGCCCCTACCCCTGAGAACCTTGTGATGCTGCCGTGATCCATTTTGAGAACGTCACCAAGGTCTATACGACCCAGAAGCACCCTGCGCTGGAGGACGTCTCCATCGACGTCGGCAAGGGCGAGTTCGTCTTCCTTGTCGGTCCCTCCGGCTCCGGCAAGTCGACCTTCCTTCGGCTCGTCCTGAAGGAGGAGAAGCCCAACAAGGGCCGGGTGCACGTCGCCGGCAAGGACCTGGCGCGGCTTTCCAACTGGAAGGTTCCGCACCTGCGGCGCCGCATCGGCTGCGTCTTCCAGGACTTCCGGCTCCTGCCGAACAAGAACGTCTTCGAGAACGTGGCGTTCGCCCTCGAGGTGATCGGCAAACCGCGGAGGTTCATCCGCAAGGTCGTGCCCGAGGTCGTCGAACTCGTCGGCCTGGAAGGCAAGGCCGACCGCATGCCCGACGAGCTGTCGGGTGGCGAGCAGCAGCGGGTCGCCATCGCGCGGGCGTTCGTCAACCGCCCGCAGATCCTGCTTGCTGACGAGCCCACGGGGAACATCGACCCCGCTACGTCGATCGGCATCATGAAGGTGCTCGACCGAATCAACAGGACCGGGACGACCGTTGTCATGGCGACCCACGACGCCGCCATCGTCGACTCGATGCGCAAGCGCGTGATCGAGCTCGAAGAGGGCGAGGTCGTGCGCGACCAGACCCGCGGCGTCTACGGACAGGCGTACTGACGCTCGGGCCTGCCAGCGCTCCTGCGTTGGTCAGTGCAGCGCGGCGAAGCCCACGAGGATGGACCCTTAACTCTCATGCGTGCACAATTCGTACTTTCCGAGATCTGGATCGGTCTGCGTCGCAACCTGACCATGACCGTGGCGGTCATCACCACGGTGGCCATCTCCCTCGCCCTGTTCGGCGGCGGTCTGCTGATCAACCAGCAGGTGTCGCAGATGCGCCAGTACTGGGACGAGCGCGTGACCCTGACCATCTACATGTGCACGGAGATCTCCAACTCCACCACATGTGAGGAGAACGGGCCGGCCACCGACAAGCAGCGCCAGGACATCCAGAGCGACCTGGAGTCGATGGACCAGGTCAAGAGCGTCGAGTACGTCAGTGCCGAGCAGGCCTTCAAGGATTTCCAGGACCGCTTCGCCAACAACCAGGCGATGATCGACGCCGTCCGCAAGGGCGACCTCCCCGACAACTTCCGGGTGCAACTGGTCGATCCCACCAAGTACCAGGCCGTCGCCAACGAGATGCAGGGCCGGCCGGGCATCGACACGATCTACGACGATCAGCAGGTGCTGGAACAGTTCTTCGGGCTGCTCGACGGCCTCACCACCGCCGCGCTGACCGTCTCCTTCGTGCAGTTGGCCGCAGCCGCGCTGCTGATCGGCAACACCGTGCGACTAGCGGCCTACAACAGGCGCAAGGAGACCGGCATCATGCGGCTGGTCGGTGCGTCGAACTTCTACATCCAGCTCCCGTTCCTGCTGGAGGGCGCCATCGCGGGTCTGATCGGCGGCATCATCGCCTCCGGCTTCATCGTCGCCGCGCGCTTCCTGCTGCTCACCCGCATCCAGCAGTGGTTCCAGTTCGACGTCACACTTTCGACCGGATCCCTGCTGTCGGTCATCGGCGTGTCGATCATCCTGGGTGTCCTACTCTGTACCGTCGCCTCGTTCCTGACACTGCGGCGCTATCTGCGGGTATAGCCCTCGGACAGCGGGTGACCGCGACCCGAGCACCGTCGTCGGCGGTCGAGAAAGGGAATGCCTGTGCCACGGGAAAAAGGGCGCAAGCTCGTCGCGCAGAACCGGCGCGCCCGGTACGACTACCACATCGACGACACCTACGAGGCCGGACTTGTCCTGACCGGCACGGAGGTGAAGTCGCTGCGCGCCGGACGTGCCTCCTTGGTCGACGGGTTCGCCCAGGTCAGGGACGGCGAGGTGTGGTTGGAGAACGTCCACATCCCCGAGTACACGCAGGGGACCTGGACCAACCACGCCGCTCGCCGGCGGCGTAAGCTGCTGTTGCACCGTGAGGAGATCGCCCGACTCATCGGCAAGACCCAGGAGGCCGGGCGCACCCTGGTCCCGCTGTCGCTGTACTTCAGCGAGGGCAAGGCCAAGGTCGAGATCGCCCTCGCGCGTGGTAAGCGCACTTACGACAAGCGCCGCGACATCGCCGAACGCGAGGCCAAGCGCGACATCGAGCGCGCGCTGCGGCGTCGGCGCTGAGGCGCTGTGAAAGGATCGCAAGGGTGTCCCCCCGTCACCTACGCCGCCTGCTAGCGGCAGGAACCGGACTCGCCCTCGTCGCGGTGGTCTCGGGCTGCACAACCCAGCCCTCACCCGAGGTGGCGGTGCGCAACTTCCTGCTGAAGTGGCAGGCCGGCGACTATTCAGCGGCCGCCGCCTACACCGACGGCGACACCGAGAAGGTCGCCGGCGCGCTCGAGGACACCCGCCGCCAGCTCGACCTGGCCGGGTTGCGCTTCTCGCTGGGCGGCATCAGCCAGGACGGCGACTCCGCCGACGCCGAGTTCGAGGCGCAGGCCGACCTGGGCATCGGCGACCCGGTGTGGAAGTACACCGGGTCCATACCGCTGAAGGATGGGCCCCGCGGCTGGGTCATCCAGTGGGGGCCCTCGGTCATCCACCCCGACCTCGGCGAGAGCGAGCGCATCGCCGTCAGCTACGACGTCCCCGATCGCGGCGAGATCCTCGATCGCAACGGGGAACCGCTCGTGGGCACCACCGAGGTGACCGCGTTCGGCGTGGTACCCGCCGACATGGAGGACATGGACCGCGGGGTGGCCGAGCTCGCCGAGCTGGTGAACGAGGACGACGGTCCTCTGCTGGACCGCGTCCGTTCCGCGCCGCCCGAGGAGTTCCAGCCGCTGGTGCTGATGCGCGTCGGCGAGGTCGGCGACAAGCTGCGCAACAGGGCCACGTCGATCCCCGGGGTGGGAACCCAGCGCCTGGACATGCGGCTCAAGCCGCGCGTCGCGGCCCCGATCGTGGGCGAGGTCGCGGGCACCGCCGAGCACAACGTCTCCTCGCGTGTCGCGGGCACCTACCAGGCCGGCGACACCGTGGGGCTGACGGGCCTGCAGAACGTCTTCCAGCAGCGCCTGGCCGGTACGGCCACCACCAAGGTCGTCACCCTCGACGGCTCGGGCGAGGAGACCGGCGTGCTCCACTCGTGGCCGGGCCTGGAGAGCGGGTCGCTGGGGACGAGCCTGGACGTGCGCGTGCAGGAGGCCGGTGAGGCCGCCCTGGAGACCCTGCCCGAGCGGGGCTATTTGGTCGCGCTGGATGCCGGCACCGGTGAGATCCTCGCCTCGGTGGGCACCGGCGGAAACGACGACGACGGCGCCTTCACAACCGAGTACCGGCCCGGCGGAGCGTTCAGCATCGTCTCCTACACGGCCGCGCTGCAGGGGGGAGCCTACTCTCCGGACGACACCATGGCCTGCGACAACCAGACCTCGGTGGGCGGACGCACATTCACGACGCCCAACAACACCGGCCTGTCGGGCATGCCCGATCTGGCCACCAACTTCAGCTACTCCTGCACGACCGCCTTCGCGCAGATGAGCAAGAAGGTCGGCGCCGAGGCGATCACTTCGGCCGCGCGGGACTTCGGTATCGGCGGCGACTGGCGGCTCTCGGTGCCCGCATCCAGTGGGGGCTTCAACACGCCCGAGTCGCCGGGTGAGTCCGCTGCGGCCATGGCCGGGTCCGACCAGGTGCAGGTGACGCCGCTGTCGATGGCGCTTGCGGCCGGTGCCGTCAGGGACGGCACCTGGCACCCGCCACGGCTGGTATCCGATGACGAGGCCGCCGACGTGGCCAACGGGTCGAGCAACCGGCTCGACCCCGAATCCGTCGAGCACGTCCGGGAGATGATGCGCTCGGCCGTGGAGGTCAGCGCCGTCAACGCCGACGTGGGCACCGAACCGGTCCACGGCCAGGTCGCCAACACCACACAGCAGGTGCGCGGCGACGAGACGTCGGTCCAGTGGTTCGTGGGCTACCAGGGCGACCTCGCTTTCGCGCTGGTGGCCGAGGTGCACCCTTCCATCCAGCTCTGGGAGCAGTACGCGGTGAACGCCACGGGCGCGTTCCTGCAGCAACTCCCCTACGGCTACGTCGAGGAGCTGGGGGAGCAGGGCACGCAGTCCGGCGACACCGGCGAAGGCGACCAGTCCGGCCAGGCCGGCGGCACGCCGAGCGCCACCCCGCCCGAGGCGGGCGGCGTGCCCACAGAGCAAGGCGAGTAGCCCGGGCTCCCGGGCGCCTCCGCGCAGGCGGAGGATCGGACCCGGGCTGATTCGCTCCAGGCTGCGGTGAGTTGTCCGAAGCGAGCAAAATATCCGGTGCAGGGGCAACCCCACCGGGGGCGATGAGCGTCTTCACGGGTGACTGGGACCGCAAAGGGGGTTGCGGCGCCCAGTCCAAGGAGCAGGACCTCGTCTCGGGGGAGGCCCTGCCGAAAAGGAAAGGCCGGCCCGACCCTGCCGGCCGCCCTCGCGGGCAGCGTCGATGGTTCCCGTCCGCGCCCGCGAGGGATTCTTTTGTGCCCGGCCCGCCGGGCGGTGCCGGCTCGCGCCCCGGCGAACCGACCGGGGCCGGCACCGACAAAGATCGCGAATCGGCTGCGATCACGGGAATGAGCTTGGACCCCGGTGTGTTCTACCGGTAGCGTTGGATCGCAGGGGACGCCTCAGGCGTTCCCGTACGCGGGCTCCGGCCCGTTGAAAACTCCACAGCGGGGGTGATCGGTTTCGACTTCGATCGCCGTGTCAGGGGAAGCGAGCCGAGGGTTGCGACGTAACCTCGTAAATCCTGCCTCGCAATAAACACAAGTGCCAATTCCAAGCGCACTGAGCTCGCTCTCGCCGCTTAAGCGATAGCGACTCTGTCGGCCTGGGCTCGTCCTCGGCCCAGTGTCCGGCATCGTCTAGAGGACTTACCGCTTAGACCAGGCCACGGGGTCTGAGCGGGACATTCACGTGGCTGGGCTCGTCAGCGACTCGTTCGCGGGAGCGCTGGAGCCGAGTAGAACGCCAACGCGAACTGTGCTCGGAGAAGCCCTGGCTCGTCATCGAAGGACGCGGGTTCGATTCCCGCCACCTCCACGAGCGCGGCCCGCTGTGGTCGACGACCTCCGGTCGTCTTCCCGGCGGGCCGCAGTTGTATCCGGGGGGCGACCCCCGGACCCCCGATGGTGCGGCCCGCTGTGGTCGACGGCCTCCGGTCGTCTTCCCGGCGGGCCGCAGTTGTATCCGGGGGGCGACCCCCGGACCCCCGGCATGAACAGAGCCTCCGACCCGCACGGGCCGGAGGCTCTGTTCATGCGCGGTGGTGTCAGTCGGGTGTGGCGCCGACGAGCCAGGCGACGTTGCGGGCCGTGAGGTCGAGGCTGTCGCTGCTGCCCAGATGGACGCCGAAGGACGCGATGAAGGCGTGGTCGTGGGAGCGGGACTCGCAGAAGACGTCCTCGACCGCGGACTCCGATTCCGGGTTGCTGACCCGCAGATAGGGTGCCGCGTCGTCGATGACGCGTGCCCACACGCCGTAGCGCGTCACGGCCGTGGCCAGGCGGGAGAGCTGGGCGCGTCCGGAGGAGTTCGGCACAGGCGCGGGCGAGGGCCGGAAGTTGCTGCTAGCAGGACGGTCGACCACGGCGGCCTCCTTCACTCGTGCCGGACGCACTGTCACCGCCATTGTGACTCCGAGTGTCCACGAAACGTCGTAGCGTGCCCATGACACGCCGACCGCTCGTACCGGGCCGCCCGCGTCCCCCGTGTCCGGGCGCCTGCACTCACCCGGTATCCGCTTACCTGCGCTCCTTGTCGCCCCGCGCGGGTTCGCCGCCCGCTTCGCGGCCTACCGGCGCGGCGCCCGGCCGCTCGCCGCCGCCGCTGCGCCGAGCCGCCGGACCCGGGGCGGTCCGCGCAGCACCAGCGGCCTGGACCGGCTCGGTGCCGCCTACGGCCGCGCCGTCGCGCCGCGGTGCGGTGGCCTGCCGCGCGCTTCGGCGCGCGGCGCTCCCCGGCCGCAGCGCGTACTTGGCCCCCGTGTACGCCCGGCGTACGGGCCGGGGCATCCGCCGGGCGGCACGCCGGGCTCGCCGCGTGCACGCCCGAGCGCAGCGCTGCGCCAGCCGGCCCTCGGCGCGGCCGACGCGCCAGCCCAGCGGGGTCCAGTACAGGTCCAGTCCGAGGGGCGTGTGCGCGTCGCCCTCGCCCACGCCGAGGTGCAGCACACCGCGCCTGGCAGGCTTCGGCAGGGTTCCCGCCAGCACAGCGGTCGGCAGGTCGCCGCCCTCGGGTGGGCGCGGCGGTGCGCAGACGCGTGCAGTGGTGCTGATCGGCGCCCGGCCCTCGTCGGTGCAGGTGAGTGTGAGCGCTCCCGGCGCCGCCGCCTGCATCGCGAGCGGGATCTCCACGCGCAGCCCTTCCGCAGTGCGTGAGACCTCGGCGGGCAGCCCTGTTCGCAGGGCACGCCGCAGTGGGCGCCAACTGCCGGTCGTGGACAGGGTGAGCAGGCCCTCGGCGTTGAAGTAGGGGTTGGCGAAGCGCGCCGCGTCCCGGGAACCGACGAACGCGGGCGTGCGGGTGCGCTCAGTGCTGTGCGCGCGGTCCGGCCCCAGCGTGCAGTCGCTGCCGATGCCGCCGACGACCACGCGGGTGCTGAACTTCCAGGTCCCGTCGAGGGGGCGCCCGTGGTCGCCGCCGGCAGCGTCGACGCGTACTGTGCCGGTCAGCCGCAGCCGGACGCGGCCCGGTGCCTCGGCGGGCTCCTCGCCGGGCTCGGAGTCCAGTGGCAGTCGGACCACGGCCGGGTCGCCGTTTCGGGTGCCGAAGGCGCGGTAGGCGGTCGCCGGCAGCACCTCGCTGACCTCGGCGGCCTCCTTGATCCGGGGGTTCTCCAGCAGCTCCGCGGGCAGATCCCAGTAGACCGCGGCGCCCTCGCGCACGAACTCCAAGGGGGTGCCCGTCGAGCGGCGCTCCAGCGCGGTGTCGGTTGCCACGGCGAGCACGGAGCCCTCCCAGCGGAAGCCGGTGACGCGGGTGCGGTGGGCGACGTCCTCCTCGAATTCGGCCACGCCCTTCAGCGCCGCCGGGCCGCCCGCGGTGAGCGCGGCCGCCCGCAGCCGCGCGAACGCGTTGAGGCGGTCCAGGGCCGAGTCGGGGACGCGCCGGCGCACGAGGTCGGCGGCCTGCCGGTGCATCCGGGCGACACGTTCGAGGTCTTGGCGCAGGAACCTGCGGCCCTGGAACAGGCCCAGCAGTTTGGAGCGCAGCCAGTGGGCGATAAGCCGGTCGCGGAACGGGCCGGGCTCGACCTCGCTGTCGATGATGTCGAAGATCCGCTCGATGCTGCCCAGGAACTCGGTGGGCTCCTTGGCGGCATAGGAGATGTTGCCGAAGCCCGTGGCGCGCACCCAGTAGTAGCAGGTGTAGTCGTGCACGACGGAGACCCGGTCGGTGGCCAGGTAGGCGCGCAGCATGAACATGTGGTCCTCCAGGCGGACCCGTCCCTCGGGGAACGCGAGCCCGTTGTCCAGGAGGAAGCCGCGCCGGAACATCTTGTGGACCGTCAGGCTGCTCAGCAGCAGCGGATCCGTGCGCAGCGAGCCGTTGGACATGGGCTGCTGGAAGATCTCGCGCGGGGCGGTCCGGCCCACCCCGGCCATGCGGCCGAACACGATGTCGGCCCGGTCCTGGGAGGCCCGGTGGTAGAGGCGGGCGAGCGCTTCCGGGCCGAGCCGGTCGTCGTCGTCCATGAACAGTACGTAGCGACCGCGGGCATGGTGGAGGCCGACGTTGCGCGGACGGCCCGGCCAGCCGGAGTTGTCGATGTGCACGACGGAGAAGTTGGGTTCGCCGGAGACCTCGGCGTCGAGCAGTTCGCCGGTGCCGTCGGTGGAGCCGTCGTCGACGTAGACCACCTCGAAGCGCTCGCGCGCAAGCGTCTGGCGGCGCAGCGAGTCGAGCCCGTGGCGAACCCCCTTCGAGCTGTTGTGTGCCGGCACGACCACCGATACGGCGATGTCCATCGAATCTCCCCCATGCGTGCGGAGCGGTACCGGGGACGGCTACCCGCCGCCCCGCTCCACGCCACATGGGTATCGCTGCGGGCTGCCCGACGCAGCCCAACGCACGGATCCACCTCCACCTGGTGGCCAGGTTCGGCGACCGAGCCGTTCCGGGGAGAGGCCGGGCCGGGCGATCGCCCCGCCCTCCGGCGCGGTGTCAGGGCCGGCGGATCCAGGAACCGTGGTGCATGACGGCCGCCACCGACAGCTCCTCGTCCAGCAGCAGCAGGTCGGCCTTGGCACCCGCGGTCAGCGACCCCACGCCGGGCAGGTCCAGCGCCCGCGCCGGGACCGCGGTGGCGGCGTGCGCCGCCGCCTCCAGCGAGACGCCCATCGTGTGTACCGCCCGGCGGACCGCGTCGGGGAGCACGATCGTGCTGCTGGCGATCTGCCCGGTCTCGGCGATGCGGGCGCGGCCGTCCTCGACGCGCACCCGCAGACTGCCCAGCGTGTATTCGCCGTCGCCCAGCCCGGTGGCCGACATCGCATCGGTGATCAGCGCCACCCTGTGGCTGCCGGCGTTGTCGAACACCAGCCGCGCCGCACCCGGGTGGACGTGCACGCCGTCGTTGATCAGCTCGACGGTGACGCGCTCGTCGTTCAGCGCCGCCGCGATCGGGCCGGGTTCGCGGTGGTGCAGCGGGCGCATCTGGTTGTAGACGTGCGTGGCCACCGTCGCTCCCGCGTCGAAGGCCGCCCGCGCCTCGTCGTAGGTCGCCTCGGTGTGGCCGACGGCGGCGACGACCCCCTCGGAGACGGCTGCGCGGATCAGCTCCAGCGCCCCGGGCAGCTCGGGCGCCACGGTGATCATCCGCACATGGCCGCGTCCGGCCTTGAGCATCCGGGCGAACTCGGCGAGGTCGGGTTCGCGCAGCAGGGCCGGGTCGTGCGCACCGCACTTGCTCGGCGCGATGTAGGGCCCCTCCAGGTACACGCCGGCGATGCCGCCCGCGTCGGCGACCTCGGCGAGCGCCGCGACCTGCGCGAGGGTGTCGTCGGGCGCGGCCGTCACCAGCCCGCCGACCAGCGTCGTGACCCCGCGCGAGCGGTTGAACTCCACGATGCGCATCGCCTGCTCGGGGTCGGCGTCGGTGAAGGCCGCGCCCGCGCCGCCGTGGATGTGGATGTCGACCGCGCCGGGCAGCACCCATCTCCCCTCGGCGTCGACGGTCTCGGTGTCGCTTTCGGGCGGCTCGCCCGTGCCTAGAGCCGTGATGCGCTGGTTCTCCGCCCGCAGCCAGCCGACCCGCACCCCGTTCGGGGTGAGCAGCCGTGCGTTCGTCAGCGTCGTCCCGGTCGGCCCTTGGCCCATGTCGTGCGTCCTCCTGTGCCCGATAACACCCTGGTCGCCCTCCTCCGGCGGGAATGTCGATCGCGCCCCGCACGGCCCCGCGGAACGGGGGCCGTCGGCCGGGAGCGCCGCCGATACCGGCGCGGCAGAGGGCGGGCGGTCACATCCGCCCAGCATTGACGATAGCCGGGACCCCCAGCATCATGGTGACCATGTCCGCCGGTGAGCTGCTCGTCCAGCGCTTGCACGTCGACCTGCGCCGGCAGGCCAGCGCACTCTGTCGCAGGTAGCGCGGGCCGGGAGCCCTCCTCCTCCCCGCCCGATCCGGCGCCGAACGGTCGGCGCCGCGCCGCCCGCCGCCCTCGCAAGCGCGGCCACCGCCTGACACCGCCGTCGCCGACCCCGGCGCGCCGCGCACCGGCGTTCCGACGCGCCGGTCCCCGCGGATCGGCGCCGCTCCGCGGGCGCCGCCTGCCGCGATCGGCCGCCACCACCGCCACCGGCCGCGACCCGACGGTGCCGTCGGTCTTCACGCCCGCACACGGTCAGACCAGCCGCACGCACCAGGAGTTCGAGCATGTCCCGATTCACCGTTGTCGTCGCCGACCCCCAGCCGCGATCGGAGATCCGCGCCGCGGCCGCGCACGCCTCAGCCGCCCTGTCCCGCCTCGTCGGCCCGCTCGCCTCGGGCGGCACGCAGGGCGGATCCGGCACCCGCACCGGATTCGACAGGACCGACGTCGTCGACCTCGCCGACCTCGGCCCCGCGCTGCTGGCCGCACGCCCCGGTCGCGACGTCGTCGAGGCGCTGGAAACCGTCCGTCGCAGCGACGTGCTGCTGGTGGCCTCGCCTCAAGCCCACGGCAGCTACACCGGTCTGCTCAAGGTCTTCCTGGACCGCCTGCCGGAATTGGGTCTGGGCCACGGGGTGGCCGTGCCGATGGCCGTCGTCGACGACCTGCGCAACGGGCGCACGATCGAGGACGACCTGCGGGTGCTGCTGGCCGACCTGGGAGCGTGGGTCGTCGAGCCGGGCCTGCTGGTGAGCCGCCGCGAGCTCGCCGAGCCGCGCGGCGTCGTCGACGCCTGGGCCGAGGTCGCGGCACCGGCGCTCGGCGAGGCGCTTTCCGTGCGCGTGTGATCCGGGTGCGGTGCGCCGGCCAGGGGGCGCCGTAGCGGAGGTCCTCGGCACCTGAGCGGCCGTCGCGGGCGGTTCCCGGGGAAGCGTGTCGGGGCCGACGCTGCGCACATCACACGCCGGCCGGCGGCGGCGCCGATCGCAGCGGCGGCGACGGGCCGCAAGCCCCGCGTCAGCGTGCGCCCTCGCGGGCGGCGCGGGTGCGGGCGGTATCGGCTTCGGCGCGGGCCACGTTGCCGCGGATCAGGACCACGACGACCAGGGTCAGCGCGAAACCGGCGAGGCGCAGGGCGAGTCGGCGGGGGTCGTCGGGCAGGTCCTCGGCGAAGACCACAGTGCCCGCGACCACCATGAAGACGTTGCCCGTCACGTTGGCGACGGGCGCGGTGACCGCGGCGCGGGAACGCTGCATCGACGTCTGGAACAGCACGATGCCCACCGCCCACCCCACGGCGTAGAGGTAGGGGAAGGGGGACGCGAGCACGGCGGGCACCGCCGCGACCAAGCCGTTGTCGGCGAGCAGACCGCCCACCGCCTTGCCCTGCAGCCCCGCCGTTCCCTGGGCCAGCCCGGCGGCGGCGCCCATCGCGGCCGCCGACACGTAGCGCCCGGCGCGCCCGGCCGCGGCCATGGCCAGGACGCAGCCCAGGACGGTCACCGCGGTGACCCCGAGCAGAAGCGGGAGGTGCGGCGTGGTGCCGGTGGTTCCGCCCGCCCCCAGCGAGAGGCTGAGCAGCAGCAGCGCGACGGGCATCAGCGCCAAGGCCAGCCGCTCGCCGCGGGTGATCGGCTCTCCCAGGACCAGGGCCATGATCAGCAGCATGGTCGAGATCCCGCCCGCGAAGGCGGGCTGGACCACTGAGACCGGAGCCAGCCCCAGCGAGACGATCAGTCCGACACTGCCCGCGGCCGCCAGCGCACAACCGCCCACCCAGCGCGGATTGCCCAACAGGACGCGGGCCAGATGCAGCGGCCGGTGCACGCTGATGCCGGGGGAGCGGTGCAGTGCCCGCTGCTCGACGGTCAGGCCGAGAGAGTAGACCGCGGCGGAGATCAGCGCGGCGATCAGACCTGTCACAGGCGCCGCCTTTCCGGACGGCGGCCGCGCACGGCCGGACGCGAGCGGATTCGGGGAAGGTGCCGGACGCTCGGTGCAGGTCCGCGCGGCCGCGGGGGCACGTGCCGCCCGATCCTAGTTGACCGTGCGTATATAACAAGTTCTGCCGCCACCTGCGGCGCTCGGCCGGGCGGACCCCGGCCCGTGCGCGGGCGGGGCGGCGGTGCGGACGTCCCCAACCCGCTGCGAGTTCGCAGGTCGGCGGGCTCCGCTACGGGCGCGCTCCGCTGCGGTGCCGATCGGCTACCTGTGTCGTCCCGGGCTGCTACATGTTCTACTGGGACGGACGCCACGACCCCGGCCCCGAGCGCTACGGCCGGTCGTCCACAGGCGGGCGGACCCGGCATGCGGGGGCGCGGTCCCGTGGAGTTCAATCGTGGGGTGCGGCCGCCGAACCGGCGCCCCCGCCGCGAAGCGAGGACCACCGACAGCGGCGCGCCGCTGCAGACCACCCGACGTCAGCCACGGAGGACAGTCCAGTGCCACCCCACACCCCGGCCGCGCGGCCCACCGGTCCCTTGGGGGCGACGCCGACCGTGCGCGTCCCACGGGGGTGATCGCAGCGTGGCCAGCGAGCACGATCCCCCCGGCCGCGCCACCCGGCTCGGGCGGCTAGCCCGCCGCCTCGCCCGCCTCGCCCCCCGCCGGCTGCGCGACCGCACCGCCCGTGACAGCGAGGGCGCGGGAGCCGAAGCCGCCGGTGCGGCCGCGGAGACTCCGGCAACGGCCGCGGGGGCGGGCGGCACCGAGTCGACCGGTGCCCACGCCCATGACAGCGGCGCCGACGAGCCGCGGGGCTCCGCAGCCGGAGCCGGCACCGGTGCGGCGCCCGGCTCCGATACGGAGCGCGAGGCCGCTGCCGAAGGAACCGGCGGTCGGTCGGCCGCCGACGAGTCCCCTTCGCCCACCGCCCCCGGCGAGGCCGAGGCTCCTGCAGGGCGCAGGCGGCGCCTGGTGCAGCGCGTGCTGCGCACCGGCGCCGACGGCTCCGCGCCGCGGTTCAAGCCCACCCCGCTGGGCCTGTTCGGCGTCACCGTCGCCGCCATGTTCGTCACGCTGCTGCTGATCCAGAGCGTGCTGGGCACCTTCCGCACCGGCGGCTCCGAGGACGCCCCGGGCGACTCCGATCCGGGCCTCTCCACCGCCGCGGCCCCGCCCGAGGGAACCTCCCGGATCATGATCGCCGGCGACTCCCTCGCCCAGGGCAGCAGCGGCGACTTCACCTGGCGCTACCGCCTCTGGCGGCACCTGAACGGCCGCTCGGAACTCGACGTCGACTTCGTGGGCCCCTACGACTTCCTGCTCGACCCCGTCACCGGAGACCAGGGGGCCACCAGCTACGCCGACGCCGACTTCGACACCGACCACGCGGGCCGGTGGGGCGCCACGGCGGCCGAGCTCGCCGAGGACATCGGCGCGCAGGTCGCCGAGCACGACCCCCACTACCTGCTGTTCATGGCAGGCGTGAACGACTTCGCCCGCGGCCGTTCGGTGGAGGACGCGCTGACGGCCGTGCGCGACGCCGTCACCGCCGCCCGCGTCGCCAAAGGCGGTGTCCGCGTGGTGCTGGGCGAGGTCACCCCGGTGTGGGGCAGCGGCTCCGACGAGGAGCTCAACACCCGCATAGCCCGGTTCAACGCGGCGCTGCCCGACCTGGCCGCCGAGATGAGCGGCGACCGCTCGCCGATCGTCGTGGCCCGCACCGCGGCCGACTTCGCGCCGGCCCAGGACACCTGGGACGGCACGCACCCCGGCTCCCTCGGCGAGGTGAAGATCGCCGCGGCGTTCGCCGACGCCCTCGCCGACGACCTGCGCCTGGGTGAGCCCTTCCCGCGTCCGCTGCCCGATGTGCGCACGGGGCCGCGCTCGGCGCCCGAGGTCGGCGCCGAGCAGGCCGACGGCGGCGTGCGGCTGAGCTGGGACCGGGTGCCGGGTGCCACTCGATACGAGGTGCTCCAGCAGCGCCTGCGGCCCGACGGCGACGACCAGGTGCGCCTTCCCGTGGAGGTCGCGGTCTCGGGAGCGGGCGAGCGGCCCTCGGTGGTGGTCGACAGCCTGCTGGCCGGGGCGACCTACGAGTTCGTCGTCCAGCCGTTCAAGGGCGACGAGGGCGGCATGCGCTCGGACCCGGTCGAGGTCGTCTACGACGACGACCCGCCGCCGGCGCCGGAGCGGGTCCGCGTCGGCTCCGGCGGCGGACGGCTCAGCTGGGCGGAGGTCCCCTCGGCGACCCATTACGAGGTGTGGCGCCGCCCGCTGCGCTGCCGCCTGCCCGAGCCGTCGCCGACGACCGGCGGCGGGGGCACCGCCGCGTCGCCGTCCCCGGACGCGGGCGCCGACGCGGGGGAGCCCTCAGGTGAGTCCTCGTCTCCCACATGCGAGCCGCGCGACGGCAAGGGCCCCGGCGAGGGCGAGGGGTGGAGCAGCGCCGCGGTGATCAACGACGGGACGAACTGGTCGATCGCCGGCGGCTCGGGCGGCTGGGAGCTCGCCGTCCGCGCGCACCGCGACTTCGTGAGCGGCGGCTACTCCGATCCGGTGAGCGGCGGCGCGCCGTGACCCGCCCCGCGCCCGCCCGCATGCGCCGTGCCGGCTGTGCATCGGGGGGAGGAGCGCCGCGGTGGCGGTGCCGCGGCTGAACGCCGCCCGCGCCGAGCGCCTGCTGCCCTGGGCCGTGGGCGCCGGGGCCGGTGTGCTTGCTCTGGGACCGGGCCTGGGTCCCGGTTTCATGCTGAGCTACGACATGGCGGCCGTGCCCGAACCGCCGCTGTCGCAGGTCACCCTGGGCGGCGGCGGGGGTTTTCCGCGGGCGGTGCCCAGCGACGCGGTGCTGGGTGCGCTGGGCACCGTGCTTCCCGGAGACGCCGCGCAGGCGCTGCTGCTGATGGCGGTGTTCACCCTCGCCGGTGCGGGCGCCGGGCGGCTGCTGCCCGGCGGCTGGGCGGGGCCGGCCGGGAGTACGGCGGCGCGCGCCGCCGCGGCCGCCTTCTACGTGTGGAACCCGTTCATCGCCGAGCGGCTCCTGCTGGGGCAGTGGGCGATGCTGCTGGGCTACGCGGGCCTGCCGTGGCTGGTGCCGGCGGTAGGCCGGGTGGCCGCGGCTGCGCGCCCGGCGGGGGTGCGCGACGCGGCCCGGCTGGTGCCTGCGCTGCTGCCCGCGGCGGCGGGCGGATTCTCCGCGATGGTGCTGTCGGCGCTGGCGGGACTGCCCGCGGCGGTGCTCGGCGCGCGGGGCGCCGGCCGAGCGCTGCGCGCCGGCGCCGTGCTCGCCGGGGTTGTCGCGGCGCTGTCACTGCCGTGGCTGGTACCGGCGCTGGGCAGCGGAGCGCGCACCGACCCCGCGGCAGTCGAGCTGTTCGCCGCGCGCGCCGACACGCCCTTCGGCGCCGTGGGCTCGCTGCTGTCACTGGGCGGGATCTGGAACGCCCACGCCGTTCCCCAGTGGTACGGCCTGCCGGTCCTTGCGGCCTGCCGGCTGACGCTGTCGGCGGCCGGGGTGGCGGGCTGGGTGTGGCTGGTACGCCGCGGCGGGGCACCCGGTTTCGGCGCCGGGCTCTCGGCCGCCTCCGCTGCCGGCCTGGGCGTCGCCCTGGCGGGCACCACAGAGCCGGGACGCGAGGTGCTGAGCGGGCTGATCGGCCTGTGGGCGGGGTTCGGCCCGCTGCGCGACGGCCAGCTCTACGTGGCCCCCCTGGCGCTGCTGCAGGCGGCGGGCGTCGGCGCGGCGGCGCTGTGGGCCTGCCGCGCGGCGGCCGACTCGGAGGCGCGAGTCGGCGGCGCCGATGCGGTGACGCCCCCGGGCGGCCGCGACGGAGAAGGGCACGGCGACACGGGAAGCCGAGGGCGGCCCCGCACCCCGGCGCGGTCCGACCGTGCCGCCGCGCCATCACGGTCGCGCGGCCTGCGGACCGGCCGAGGCCGGCGCTCCGAGCGGCCCGCCGCGTCGGCGGGCGAGCGTGTCGGCGCCCTGCTGGGCGCCCTGCTCGCGCTGGCCCCGATCGCTCTGCTACCCGGCCTGCTGTGGGGCGCGGCCGGTCGGCTCGACCCCGTCGACTACCCCGACGAGTGGCGCCGCGTCCAGCGCCTCGTCGACGAGGACCCGCGCTTGGGCCGGGTGCTGGTCCTGCCCTGGAGCGCCTACCGCGGTCTCGACTGGCGGGCGGACGGACGCGACCTCGTCGTACTCGATCCCGCGACCAAGCTGTTCGACCGCCGCGCCGTCTGGAACGACGACCTGCGGGTCGGTGACGGCACCCGAGTGCGCCTCGCTGAGGGCGAGGACCCGCTCGCCGACCGGGTCGGCCGGCTGCACGCCGCAGATCTCGGAATCCGCCGCTACACCGCGTCGCTCGGCGAACTCGGAATCCGCTACATCCTCCTGGAACGCCGAGCAGCCGAACCGCTGTCGGGCGCGGACGCGGCGGCGGCACTCGGGCCGCTCGCGGGCGATAACAGGTTCTCATCGGACGGTACCGGGCCCGCCGCCGTGCACGACGGTGCGCGACTGCTGCTGTTGGAGGTCCCGGATCGGCATGTTGATCCGCCGAATGACGAACTGACGGGCTTGGAAGGAACGGCATGGTTCGTTACAGTTGGGACAATTATCTGGTCCTTGGGTGGATCAGGTTCTAGTCTCGTTTCCATGCGTACCGGACCGCCCCGGGGCGCGGTATCGCGGAAGGAGAACCCCACGTGATCAGAATCGTCGCCGCCTGCGTCATCGGTGCGGCACTGGCGGGCGGACTCGCGTTCGTCGGTACGACCGTCGCCACCGAGACCTCGTCGTCGGCGGAGCCGGTGAACCAGTCGCTCTACAACTACGGCGACCGCTGAGCCGACCGTCCCCCCACACCCGGCCGCGCCCTTGACCCAGGCCGGTAGGCCGGGCCGCCCGGGCGGGCGGACCCGGATCCGGCGCCGCGGGCGCAGGCATCCCCGCGCGGACGGACGCCCGCGCACCACTCTGCGCGGTCCGCACCGATCCCACCCCCCGCCGTGCGCCGCTTCAGGTTCCCCAGCTCGGGCGCCGCACCCGTCGTCGGGCATCCGATCGCCGGATGACCAGGCGGAACGGGCGGAACAGGAGAGCATGTGGCGTTCCAGCAGATACCCCTTTTCCCGGAGTTCCCCGACCCCGGCCGCGAGGGCGGGCGCACCGCACCGCCGCCCGCAGCCGAGGCGGAGCGCCCCGAGGAGGGCGACGGGCCCGCCGCCGCGCGCACGGACGCCGGGCCGCGCCTCGACGGTCTGCGCACCGTCATGATCAACTGGCGCGACCCCTGGCAGGCCGCGGCCGGCGGAGCCGAGGAGTACGCCTGGCGCATCAGCCGCCACCTCGCCGAGCGCGGTGCTGTGGTCACGTTTCTGACCAGCCGTGATCCCGGCCAGGCCCGCGTGGAGACCCGCGACGGCATCGTCATCCGCCGTATGGGCGGCAAGTTCACCGTCTATCCGCTGGTCGTGCTGTGGCTGCTGCTGTGGCGCCGCGAGTTCCACGCCGCGCTGGACTGCATGAACGGCATCCCGTTCTTCTCCCGGCTGGTGCTGCCGCGCCGCACCCGGGTGATCAGCGTTGTGCACCACGTCCACGACGTCCAGTTCAACGCCTACTTCAGCCGCCCTCTGGCCTGGTTCGGCCGGTTCGTCGAAAGCGCCGTGGCCAGCCGCGTCTACCGCAACTGCCCCACCGTCACGGTCTCGGAGTCCTCCCGCCGCGCCATGCGCGGGAAGCTGCGCTGGCGCGCTCCGATCACCGTCATCCACAACGGCAGCCCGCCCCGCCAGCCGGTCGCGCCCGACCGGTTCCTCAACGAGACCGAGACGGGATCGCCCGCCCTGGTCAGCCTGGGTCGGCTCGTGGTGCAAAAGCGTGTCTCGCGCATCGTGGACATCGCCCGGGACCTGCGCGAGGACTATCCCCAGCTGCGGGTGCACGTGGTCGGACGCGGCCCGGAGAGCGCCACGCTGGCCGAGCAGATCGAGCGCGACGGGCTGCACGACCACGTCCGCCTGCACGGATTCCTGCCAGAGGCGCGCAAGAACGCGGTGCTCGCGGGCTCGCTGCTGCACGTCACCGCCTCGGAGTTCGAGGGCTGGGGGCTGACCGTGATCGAGGCGGCGGGGCTGGGCGTGCCCACCGTCGCCTTCGACGTCGACGGCCTCCGCGACTCGGTGCGCCACGGCGAGACCGGCTGGCTGGTACACGAGGGGCAGGAGTTGAGCGACGTCGTCGCCGCGGCCCTGCGGGAGCTGAGCGATCCCGTCCGCGCCGCCCGGATACGCCGAGCCTGCCGCGCATGGGCCTCGCGCTTCACCTGGGAGCGCAGCGGGGCGGACATGGCCCGGCTCATCACCGGTGAGACCGTCGGCCAACCCGCGGACACCGGGCGGGCCGACCGATCCGGACCCCCCGTGGTCGGGCGCTGCGCCCCCCGCGGCGGATTGCGCGTACGTCTGGGCGGCGCCGCCGCCGAGCCCGGTGAGACCCCTCCGGCACGTGCGGCCAAGGCGGCGCGGTGACCGGTCCCCGAGCCGGGGGCGAGGGACGCGGTGCAGGATCGGCCGATGCGCCGGAGGCCCCCGGCGCTGCTGGAGCCGCCCGCCGCGGAGGGTCGCCGCCCGAGGACGCCGCGCTGGTGCGCCGCCTCAAGCTGCTGGGCGTCTGCCTGCTGCTGTGCGGAACCGCGCTGAGCCTCGACCCGGCGAAGATCGTCGGCGACACCAAGATCGACCTGGTCGTCAACCCTCTGGGCTTTCTGGAGCGCGCCCTCCACCTGTGGGACCCCGCCTACTTCGGCCAGCTGCAGAACCAGGCCTACGGCTACTTCTTCCCCAACGGGCCCTTCCACGCGCTGCTCATCGGTCTGGACATGCCCGAGTGGCTCGTCCAGCGCGTATGGATGTCGGTGCTGCTGTGCGCGGCCTTCGTGGGCATGGTCAAACTCGCCGAGGCGCTGGGCATCGGCACCCTGCACACCCGCATCCTCGCGGGCGCCGCCTACGCCCTGGCGCCCCGGGTCCTCACGCTGCTGTCCTACAACTCCGCGGAACTGCAGCCGATGATGCTGCTGCCGTGGATCATGCTGCCACTGGTGCACGGCACGCGCCGCGGCCGCCCGCCCATGCGCTCGGCGATGCTGTCGGCCCTGGCCTTCCTGTTCTGCGGCGGCACCAACGCCGCATCCGAGCTCGCCGTCCTCGTGGTGCCGCTGATCTACCTGCTCACCCGCGCGCCCGGGCCGCGCAAGCGGCGGCTGCTGACCTGGTGGCTCACAGCGCTGTTCCTGGTTTCGTTCTGGTGGCTGGTCCCGCTGCTGCTCATGGGCCGCTACGTGTTCTCGTTCATGCCCTACACCGAGGATGCGGCCACCACCACCCAGATCACGACGCTGACCAACGCCCTGCGCGGTGCGGACAACTGGATGGGCTACGTGCCCGTGGCCGGCCAGCCGGCGCTGCCGGCCGGGGCGGAGCTGTCCACCGGGCCGGCGATGGTCGCGGTCACGGCCCTGGTGGCCGGTCTGGGCCTGGCCGGGCTGATCAACCGGGGCATGCCCGAACGGCTGTTCCTGATCACCTCGCTGCTCGCCGGCACCGCGATCGTCGTCGCCGGCTACACCGGGACGCTGACCGGCCCGCTGGCCGAGACGATGCGCGACCTGCTGAACGGTCCCCTGAGCCCCTTCCGCAACATCCACAAGTTCGACGCGCTCATCCGGCTTCCCGTCGTGCTGGGCCTGGCCCAGCTGCCCGTCGTCGTCGCCCGCGACGCCGCGGACCGCCGCGCCCGCCGGGCCGCCGTCGCGCGGGCCGGCGAGGGGCGCCCGCCCGACCACGCGGCGCCCGACAGCACCCCCGCACCCGGCACCCTCTACCGCGCCACGGCCGCCGCCTGCGCCTTGGCGGTGGCCGCGACACTGACCCCCGTGGCCACCGTAGGCATCGCCACCCCCGGCGGGTTCGAGCGCATTCCCGGCTACTGGTACGAGGCGGCCGGCTGGCTGGACTCCCACAGCCGCTCGGGCATGACCATGGCCGTCCCCGGCTCCGCGCGCGGCGAGTACCAGTGGGGCCGGCCGATGGACGAGCCGATGCAGCCGCTGATGGAGTCCGCCTGGACCAACCACCAGATCATCCCGTGGGGCTCGGCCGGTGTCTCGCGCCTGAACCAGGAGCTCGACCAGCGCATCTCCTCCGGGCGCGGCTCGGCCGGTCTCACCGCCGCTCTGGCCCGGATGGGCGTCACCCATCTGCTGGTGCGCAACGACCTGGAACGCGGGGACCTCAACGGCGGCTGGCCGGCCCGGGTGCACGATGCGCTGGCCGACTCGCCCGGGATCTCCCGCGCCGTCTCCTTCGGGCCCACGGTCGGCGACACCGACCCCCAGCAGGCCTCCGCCTGGCACGACCAGCCCTACCGGGCGCTGGACGTCTACACCGTCGACGGCGCCGCGCCCCGTGCGGGCACCGTGCCCGCCGACGCGGCGGTGCGGGTCACCGGCGGTCCCGAAGCCCTGGTGGACCTCGCCGAACAGGGCATGATCACCGGCGACCGCCCGGCGATCGTCGGCGACGACCCCGGGGCCGAGGACATCGCCCCCGAGAACACCGTGGTGACCGACACCGCCCGCCGCCGCGAAGTCGTCTACTCCGACGTCCGCCGCAATGCGAGCAACACCCTCACCCCCGCCGACGAGCGGCGCGACGCGCCCGCCCCCGACATCGCCGCCCCCGCCTGGAACGGCTATACCACCGCCGCCCGCTACAAGGGCCTCGCCGACGTCACCGCCTCCTCCTCCGAGGCAGGCGCCGACGCCCTGCCGGATGCGCGCGACCCCGGCCGGATGCCCTTCGCCGCCCTCGACGACGCCCTCGACACCTCCTGGCGCTCCAGCGCGTTCGCCGGCGCGGTGGGCCAGTGGCTGGAGATCGAGTTCGACGAGCCGCGCGAGGTCGGGGAACTGTCCATCGCCTTCGAACAGATCCCGGGCGAGCCGCCGCCCGCCCGCATCAGCCTGATCACCGACGACGAGCGCACCACCGCGCCGGTCGCCGCCACCGAGGACCCGCAGGAGTTCGCCGCCCCCTCCGGCAAGACCTCCACGCTGCGCATCCGCGTCGACGAACTGGCCTGGGAACCTGAGTACCGGTTCGGCACCCGGGTGGGGATCACCAGCGTGACGGTTCCGGGCCTGCAGGCCGAGCGCACGCTGCAGGTGCCCGGCGTCGAAGGCGCCGGCACGTTCCTCTTCACCGGCTCCACCGGCACCGTCCCCGGCTGCATGGAGGGCTCGCAGGTCTGGGTGTGCGATCCCGACCTGGCGGTCCAGGGCGAGGACGCCTACACCTTCGACCGCACCTTCCAGGTGGCCGGACCGGCGGCCGCCGGAGAGCACACCGTCACCGGGCAGGCGGTGGTGACCGATCCCCAGGACGTGGAGAACGCCGCCAACCGCGCGGGCGGCCACCCCAAGGTGACCTCGTCCTCCACCTCGGTGGACCACCCCGCCGCCATGGGCCGCAACGCTTTCGACGGTGACGACGCGACAGTGTGGTACCCCGACCCCGACGAGGACGCGCCCTGGGTCGACGTCGAGCTAGGCGAGCGCACCGAGATCGGCGGGCTGCGGGTGGACTTCGCGCATCCCGACTCGGTGGCCCGCCCGGTCGGGGTGACCGTCGAGGCGGGAGGCACCGTACGCAGCGGGTGGCTCGACGGCAGCGGCTCCCTCGGCTTCGAACCGGTCACCTCCGACCATCTGCGCATCACCTTCGAGCCGCCGGAGGCCCAGCCGCTGGAGGTGCGCCGTATCGCGGTGCCCGACGTCGAGCCGCTGCCCGCCGTCGAGGGCGGCGACGCCTCCACCCTGTGCGGTCTCGGTCCTGTGCTGCGGGTCAACGGCGAGCGGGTGGAGACCCGCATCACCTCGGGCACCCTGGCGGATCAGGTCGCGGGCAAGGCGCTGCGCTACGAGAGCTGCTCCGGGGTGCCGGTCCGGGAGGGCGGGAACCGGCTCCTGGTCGAGCCCGGCAACCAGTACCAGGTGCGCTCGGCCGTGCTCGGGGGGCCCGACTCCGCCGTCCCCGGCGCCGGGACCGGCGGGCAGGACGCGCACGGGTCCGGCGGCGGCCAGGACGGCGCCCCGCCGGACGAGGTGGACATGGCAGGCGTGTCCGCGATGTCGGGATGGGGCGACAGCGAGCGCCGGTTCACCGTCGACGTCGAGGAGGACAGCTTCCTCGTCGTCAACGAGAACTTCAACGAGGGCTGGGAGGCCTCCGTCGAGGGGCGCGACGCACCCCTGGAGCCGGTGCGCCTGGACGGCTGGAAGCAGGCGTGGCGGCTTCCGGGGGGTACCGCCGGGCAGGTCACCCTGCGCTACACACCCGACGGCGCCTACCACGCGGCGCTGGCGGTGGGCGCCGCCTTCGCCCTGGTCGTAGCGGTGCTGGCGCTCCGGCGGCCCGCTTCCGACCGCACGCCGCTCCGCACCCGCCGCAGGGCCCGGCGCGAGGGCGCGGGCACCGCTGCCGCGCCGGCCGCCGAGCCCGCGCCCCCCGACCGCTCCGCTGCGCTGCCGGCAGCGGAACCCGGTCGTATACCGCGCCCCGTCCTGGTGCCGCTTGGGGTGCTGTACGGCCTGTGGATCGGCGGCGTCGCCGGAGCCGCGGCCGTGGGCGGAGCGCTGCTGCTGGTGTGGTGGCTGGGGCGGTCTCCGTCGCGCGGGCTGCGCCACGCCAGGCCCGGGCGTCCGGCGCTGGGCGGCAGGACGCTGCGGATCCTGGCGGGGCCGTGGCCGGTGGTGGCCTGCCTGGCCGCCGCCGGCGCCTGCCTGGGCATCGGCACCTACATGGCGCACCAGATGCCCTTCCACGAGGTCAGCGACCTGCTCAGCGGGCCGCTGCGGGAATGGGCGCCCCAGACGCTGTGCCTGCCCGCGCTGGCGCGGCTGGTGCTCGCGCTGGGCGAGCTCATCGGCCCCACGCGCACGCCCGCGGCCGCGCTCCCGCCCGCACAGGCGGCCGCAACCGCGCCGGCCGGTGCTGACGGCGGCAGGGAGGCGCTGCCGGAGCCCGCCGGCGCCCGGACGGCCGACGGGGACCGGGATCCGGTCGAGGAGGTGCGCACGTGACCGCCCGCACCGACACCGAAACCGGCACCGGCGCCGCCGCGGGCGCCGCGGAAGGGGGTGCCGGCGGCTCGCGTCGGCTCGGGAGGCGGACGGCCTCGGCGGCACTGGCCCGCAACGCGCGCCTGATCGCCCTGGCCGCGGCGGCGTTCCTGCTCACCCTCGCGCTGATGCTGCGCTCCTATGTCGCCGACGAACTGGAGAAGATCCCGGCCCGGACCGAGCTGATCATGCGGCTGACCGACGACTCGGCCGCCTATCTCGACACCGGCACGTGGAAGGTGGTGCGCGACGTCCCGGTCGAGAGGCGCACCGAGGTCAGCGGCACCTTCGCACCGGGCGACGCCGACTGGACCACATGGCGGATGTCCACCTCGGTCTCCTCCCGCGACACGCCGCTGGCCCACAGTGAGCGCCGCGTCGTCGTCGACCGTGAGACCGGCACCGCGGTCAACTGCTGCGGCGAGCACGTCGACGGCGACAAGGCGGTGCGCCAGGCCGGACTGGTGCTGCACTGGCCCGCCGGCGGCACCTGGGAGGAGTACCCCTTCTACGACGCCGACATCCGCGCGGCGCCGCCCATGGTCTTCGACGGCGCCGACACCGTCGGCGGGCTGTTCGTGCGCCGCTACGTGCAGACCGTCGACACGACCCAGGTCCCCGACTCGGCCCGGCCCGTGCCGGCGCGGGTCCTGGGCAGGGACCGCCCCGGCACCGTCCAGGCCAACCGCTGGCTTGAGCTGGAGCGGACCTTGTGGGTCGAGCCGGTCACCGGCCGGGTCGTCGACGCCCGCGAGGTGCGCCGGGAGACGCTGCGCCCGGAGACCGGCGACGGCGAGCGCCTGCTGCTCGACGCCGACCTGCGGATGGCCGAAGAACTGGTCGCGGGCGAGGTCCGTCTGGCCGACCAGCAGCGCACGCTGCTGCAGGCGGTGCGGTCCTGGCTCCCGATCGGTTTGGGCGCCGCGGGCGGCGCACTGTCGGTGTTCGCTCTCGCCGGGGAACTGCGCGACCGCCGCGCGACCGCGGCGGCCACGGGCGCGCAGCGGAATTGACCTCAAGCTTGGTTGAGGCTCTAGGTTCGCGGGTATCAGATCCCGCCCCGGGCGGGGTGCCCGAGAGCAGCGAGGAGCCGTTCACATGCCCTTCAGCGAACACGAGCGCGCCTATCTGGACGCCCAGCACATCGGACGGCTGTCGACCACCGGCTCCCGCGGCCCGCAGACCCGGCCGGTGGGCTTCGTGCTCAACGCCGACGGCACCGTCGACATCGGCGGGATCACGCTGTCGGCCACCCGCAAGTACCGCAACATCCAGGAGCGCCCGGAGACGGAGGTGTCCTTCCTGGTCGACGACCTGGAGCCCGAAGGTCCCGGCGCCATCGCGCCCGGATGGGGCAGGGGAGTGGAGATCCGCGGCCGCGCCGAACTCCGCACCGACACCGACCCGCCCATCGCCCCCGGCGCTTTCAGCCGCGAGGTGATCCGCATCCATCCGCGCCGCATCATCAGCTGGCACGTGGACCCCGGCGCCCCCGAGCTGCACGGACGGCCCGCCTGAGGAATGCGGAGCTACCCGGCGGACGGGGCGGCGGGGCGCTTGCGCAGGACCAGCAGCAGGTTCCAGGTGACGATCTCGCGCAGCAGCGGAACACGCACCACGGGCTTCATCCAGCGCGGCAGGTAGCGGGGCAGCACGTCGACCGCCTCGACGTCGGAGCGGGCACGCGCCCAGCGGAGCATCTCCGCCGCCGAGACCGCGAACATGGTGCGGCCGAAGTCGTTCTTTGGCCGCCGCCCGGTGCGGCGGGCGAACCGCTCGGCGGCGTAGCGTCCGCCCAGGTAGTGCCAGGGAGAGGTCTCGTGGCCGCCCCACGGGGACAGCCACAGGGTGTAGGAGAGGTAGACCAGGCCGCCGGGCCGGGTCGCCCGTACCATCTCCGCGGCCATCGCGGCCGGGTCGGGCACGTGCTCCAAAACGTTGGAGGAGAAGCACACGTCCACCGATCCGGTGCGCACCGGCAGTCGCAGAGCACTGCCCAGTACGGCGGTGTCCGGCACCCGGCCGTCGCGCAGCCGCAGCTCCGCGGGATCGGGGTCGACGCACACGCAGCGGGCGCCGGCCGCGCGCAGCTCGTCGGAGAAGTAACCGGGGCCGCCGCCGACGTCGGCCACCACCGCCCCTTCCAGCGGGGTGTAGGACCGCAGTTGCGCGACGGTGTCGCGGGCGAGCGTGCCGTAGAAGCGGTCGGGCGCGGTCTGCTCCGCGCGAAACGCCGCGAAGAGCGCGACCGAGCGCGCGAGCGTGGCCCGGAACGGCACGGCCGCGGCGCCGGAGCCCTTCTGCGGGGTCCCCTCGCTCACCGCGCCTCCCGGCCGGGCAGCCGTGCGTAGTGGCGCAGATGGCGCCAGTGGTCGCCGCCCCAGTACTCGACGGAGTCGGCGATGCGGGCGCCGCCCTCGGCCAGCACGGCGGCCAATCTGGCGCGGGGCAGCGGGTGCATGCGCATCGGCGCCGGGTAGCCCAGCAGATGCCGCTGGGCCAGCCGGATCAGCGGCCACGGCGCGAACCGGAAGACCAGCCCCTTGAACGTGGCCCGCTCCCGGTCGGGGACGCCGATCACCATCGCCCCGCCCGGCCGCAGGACGCGCACGAACTCGCGCAGATAGCCCTCGGCCAGGTCGGGCGGCAGGTGCTGCAGCACGAGGTCGGTATAGACCAGGTCGAAGGAGTCGTCGCCGAACGCGGCCAGGTCCGGGCCGTCGTTGAGCCGGAAGTCGATCCGCCCGCCGCTGCGGTCGAGGCGGCGCGCCTGGGCCAGCATCGGCTCGGCGATGTCCACGCCCACGACGGCCGAGAAATGGGCGGCCAGAGCGTTGGAGAGCCGCCCGGCGCCGCACCCGAAGTCCAGCGCGCGCTCCCGGCCGGGGCGCAGGCCCAGCTCCTCCAGGTGGCGCAGAGCGCCGTCGATCTCCGCGGCGCCCGAGGAGAGGAACTCGTCGTCGTCCCACCGCCCGCCGCGCTTGTCCGGATCGACGCACACCGCCCACAGCGGTTCGACCGAACCCAGGCGGGTCCAGTCCGCGCGTACCTCGTCGAGTCCCACGGTGCCACTCCTCGGCGCTGCCGGAGAACCGGAGTGAACCTGGTTCTCGTTTCTTTTCGCTGCTCTGGCGGGCGCCTGGCGACGATCGCCGGTCAAGGTGGAACGTGTTGTATTCTGACACCCCCTCAGCGGGGGGCGTCAACCGGACACGTATGGCAAATTGGAGCGCCATGAACGACGCCGATCCCCCCGCAGCCGCCTCCTCCGCACCCGCCGGGCGCGAGCCCGCACCCGAGGCGACGGCTGCCCGAGGCGAGGCCCACGAGGAGCCTCGGCGTTCTGCGGCCCGCGCCGCCGCCCTGGCGGGCCGAGCGATGCGCGACCCCGTCGTGCTTGCGGGCGCGGCGCTCATAGTCGCCTCCATCGCGCTGAAGATCCACGTGCTGCGGTCGGCCTACTTCATCGAGGACGACTTCCTGTTCTTCGGCGACGCCGCCGCCACCGACCTGACGCTCGCCTATCTCACCGACCTGCACAAGGGCCACCTGATGCCGGGGGCCAAGCTGCTGGCCTACATCCTGGCCGGTGTCGCGCCCTACAACTGGGCCGCCGCCTCGGGAATCATGATCGTCCTGCAGGCCGGTGCCACCACCGCCGTGTTCGCCCTGCTGTGGGAGCTCTTGGGGCGGCGGTGGGCCCTCATCGCCCCGCTGGCCGTCTACGCCGCGGCTCCGCTGACCATCCCGGTCCTGGCCTGGTGGTCGGCGGCGCTGAACGCGGTGCCCTTCCAGTTGGCGATCGCCCTGTCCCTGCTGTGGACCGTGCGGTACCTGCGCACGGGCGAGGACCGCTATGGGTGGCTGGCGGCCGGGGCTGTGCTGCTGGGCATGGCGTTCTCGGTCAAGGCCGTGTTCCTGCCGGTGCTGCTGCTGGCCGTGGCGGTGCTGTTCCTGGTGCCCGGGCGCCTACCGGGGGTGCTCTGGCGCACGGTGGACCGCGACCTTCCCTTCTGGGTGGGCATGGGGGCGCTCTCGGTGGGCTACGGCCTGCTGTACCTGTCCCGGCAGGAGACCGCCGGAGGGGAGGGCGCCGGACTGCCCGAACTCGGCGTCGCCGGCGGCATGCTGCGGCGCATGCTGGGCGAGACCTTCCCGGTGGGTGCGGTCGGCGGGCCGGGCGAGTGGACGCCGGTCACCGCGAGCGGCGGGCTGCTGAACCCGCCGGCGGCCGCGGTGGCCGCGGCGTGGGCCGGGCTGCTGCTGATCGTGCTGGCGAGCCTGCTGGTGCGCCGCCGCTCCTGGCGCGCCTGGGCGCTGCTGGTCGGCTACCTGCTGCTCGTCGACGCCGTGCCTACGATCGTCGCCCGCGGGCGCTACGAGCCCATGGTGGGCTTCGACCCCCGCTACGTGGCCGACGCCGCACTGGTCTTCGCGCTCTGCCTCGCCCTGGCCTACCTGCCGGTGCGCAACGAGGAGGACACCGAGCGGCGCCGGCGTCCACCCCTGAGGGCGGCGCGCGCGGCGGCCGTCACCGCCACCGCGGCGATGACGGCCGCGGGCGCGTTCTCGACCTACGCCTTCGCCGACACCCTCCACGGCGACCGCGTCCGCTGGTATCTGGACACGGTGCGCCGGTCGGTGAGCGAGGTTCCGGCCGAGGCGGGGATCTACCCGAGGCCGGTGCCCCAGGACATCGTGCTTCCGTGGAACGGCCCGCGGCGGCTGACCTCCCACCTGCTCAGCCCGCTTGCCGACCCGGGCGTCGAGGAGCGCATCCGCAACCCGGAGCCGGCCGGCTCGGCCCTGGTGTTCAACGACGCCGGGTTCCTGGTGCCCGCCGAACCGGTCGAGGGCAGCGCGTTCTTCGGGCCGCCTGAGGACGAGGAGTGCGCGGCGACGGTCGAGGGCCAGGTGCGCTGGCCGGTGGAGGCGATGGGCGGACCGACGCAGGTGCTGACGGTCGCCTACAACTCCGAGGAGGAGACCGAACTGGGCGCCGTGCTGGGCGACGCCTGGGTGACCACCCGCATGCCCGCCGCTCCCGACGGCGGTATGTGGTACCTGCCGGTGGACGGCGCCGGTGCCGAGGTCACCGTGCACACCAACGCCGACGAGCTGTGCATGGAGTGGGTGACCTTCGGCGAGTTGCAGCCGATCACCGACGGGGACCCCTGGCAGCAGGAGCAGGGCGACGACGGCGACGGCGACGAGGGTGACGACGGCGGTTAGGGCCGGTCCGGCGGACGCCCTCAGTTGATCGGAAGGCGGCGCGCGGCGTCCGGGCGGGTGCGGGTTCGGCGCCGCTTGTCGGTGGCGCGGTACCAGCGTGCGACGGGCCGCTCGACGAAGCGGTGGGTGAGGTCGGCCAGCAGCACGGTGCCCAGGGCCACCGCGGTCAGGTCCATCCAGAACGAGCCGGTGAACATGTCCACGCCGGTGAAGTCGCGCCACAGGTAGAGCACGACGAACTGCCACAGGAAGATCCCATAGGAGATGCGGCCCAGGTAGCGCATGACCCGATGGGCCAGGAAGGCCTCCAGCCACGCGCCGTCCCCGGCCCGGGCCGGAGGCGGGCCGCCGGGGCGTTCGGGGCGCAGCGCCACAGGCGCGATGACGAAGAACGAGAACGCCATCGACACCGCCATGCTCACCAGCGACAGCCACAGGTCGACGGCGCCGACGAACCGGGCTCCCGCGGCCGGGGTGGCGGCGATGAGGTAGAAGCAGCCGGCCAGCGCCCAGCACAGTGTCGCGTTGCGCGAGAGCGTGCGGCACAGCCGCCGCACGGGCCCGTCGGAGCCGGGTTCGCGCCAGGCCCATTCGCTGATCACGGCCAGGGCCATGCCCACGGCGAACAGGCCGAGGCAACGGGGCAGCCAGGCGTACATGTAGGGCCGCGGCTCGGGATAGTACTGCGGCAGCAGTGCCAGCACCCCCAGCGCGGTCAGGCCCGCCAGGCACACCAGCATCCGGCGGCCGCGGGCCCCGGTGTCGCCGCCGGCGCGGCCGACCGCGCGGACCGTCAGCAGCCCGATCACGGGCAGCAGGACGTAGAAGCACACCTCCACCGACAGGCTCCACATCTGCCCGAGGCCGGCCGGGCCGGTGCCCACCCACCAGGGGTCGATGTCGAACACGAAGGTGAGCGTCGCGACCTCGACCCAGGTCCGCACCGAGTCGAGCTGGTCGCGCGACCACAGCAGCAGGGCCGCCAGAGCCACGATCCAGTAGGCCGGCATGACCCGCAGCGCCCGCCGCCACAGGTAGGGCCGAGCCGGCGGGACCGCTGTCCCGTCGAGCGCGGCGCGCGCCCAGGGGCGGAAGAGCAGCAGTCCCGAGAGCGCGAAGAAGAGGGGGACGGCCATCTCGCCGCCGGCCAGCAGGGCGCCGAAGAGCCCCGGGGCCAGGGCGTCGCCGGTCTCGATGCCCACGTGGAAGACGAGCACCATGAACGCGGCCATGGCGCGGATGCCGTCGAGCCCTTCGATGTGCCCGCGGACCTGGGGCAGCCCCCGCCGAGTGTCGGGCGGGTCCGCCGCGGTCCGGGGGAAGTCCGGGGGTGCGGTGCCGTCCGTGCCGCCACCGGACGGGGGGTGGGACGCGGGCACGGCGGAGCCGTCGGATGCACCGCTCACTGGCCGACCCTCCCGTGTCGTGTGCTCGGGTCCGCAGCGGGACGCCGGCGCCGGGGGTCGGCGGACGCGGCCTGTGCGGTCGGATGAACGGGATGCAGTGCGGCGCCGTATCCCCTTGCCGTCATACTAGAACCGGTTATAAATATTCAGCCACGCCTTGGTGACGCTGCCCGCTGTGGAGCAGTACTCTACCCGAAAATGAACCGGGTTCCAGCTGCGGCGTCCCCCGTATGTCGGACCACCGCCCCGCCCGCCCCCGCCCGTTTTTCGCCCAGGAGGGCAAATGCGCCGAACTGTCGCGGTCGTCTTCATCGCGTTGGGAGTCTGCCTGCTGGTCCTCGCCCCCATGCTGCGGTACTGGATGGCCGAGAGCCTGATGAAGGCTCCACTGGACTACTACAACCAGACCGTCAACCGCGGCGAGGACATCACCTACTTCAGCGCCGAGGAGACGGAGCTCATCGAGGGCGCCACTGTGGAGGCCTACACGACGGTGCGCGGCGACGTCGCCGCCAGCGACGAGGACACGGCGGTGTGGGACCAGTTCACCTGGGTCAAGGACGTCGAGCGCGACTTCGCGATCTCCTCGACCTACCGCCGCGCCGGCCACGACCGCTACGACGGTAAGGGCGTGGACTGCTGCGACGCCTCGGTCGACGACGAGGAGGTCGAGCAGAACGGACAGATCTTCAAGTTCCCCTTCCTCACCGAGAAGCGCGACCACCGGTTCTTCGACACCACCAGCCGGCTCACCCGTCCCATCACCTTCGAGGGCGAGGAGACCTACAACGGCGTCGACGTCTACAGATTCGAGCAGGTCATCGAATCGGAGAAGATCGGCGAGCGCACCCTGCCGGTGAGCCTGCTGGACATGGAGGACGAGGAAGGCGACGTCACCGGCGACGAGATGTACAGCGTCACCCGCACCTACTGGATCGAGCCCACCACGGGTGTGCCGATCGGCCTCAGCGAGGAACAGCACCGCGGCTTCTCCGTCGACGGGGAGGAGCAGCTGGTGCTCTTCGACGGCACCCTGGTCTGGGACGACGAGACCATCGAGGCCCAGATCGACAGCGCCGAGCAGGGCATGACCATGCTGCCGCTGGTGCGCACCGTCATCCCCCTCGTCTGCCTGGCCCTCGGCGCGGTGTTCGTCATCGCCGGCGGCCTGATGATGCTCGGCACCGGCGTGCGGAAGACCGCGTACTGAGTCCGTGGCGGCCGTCGGATGAGCGACGCGAGCCCCGCCGCCCCCGGCGGGGCATCGGAGACCGCCCCGGCCGGGCCCCCGCGCACCCGGGAGCCCGGCCGGGGCGCCGCGCCCGAAGACGGGCGCCGATTCGGAGCGGCCGGGGCGCTGCTGCGCGCCGCCCGCCCCAAGCAGTGGCTGAAGAACCTGCTGGTCTTCGCCGCGCCGGGAACAGCGGGCCTGTTGGACGACCCCGGCCCCCTCGCGTGGAGCGCCGCCGTCTTCGTGCTGTTCTGCGCGGCCGCCAGCGGCACCTACCTGCTCAACGACGTCCGCGACGCCGCTCGCGACCGGCTGCACGAGCGCAAGCGCGCCCGCCCGGTGGCCTCCGGGCGGCTCTCCGCCTACCTGGCCGCGGGCGTGGGAGTCGTGCTGCTGCTGGCCGCTCCGGCCGCCGTCGTCCCCACCGGCAACTGGGCGCTGCTTGCCGTCCTCGTCGGCTATCTGGTGCTGACGAGTGCCTACACGCTGGTTCTGCGCAACATCACGGTGCTGGACCTGGTGGCGGTGGCCGGATGCCACGTGCTGCGCGCCGTCGCCGGCGGCGCCGCCGTCGGCGTCCCGCTGACCCGGTGGTTCCTGATCGTGGTCTGCCTGGGCGCGCTGCTGGTGGTGGCGGGCAAGCGCGAGACCGAGCTGCGGCGCACCCCCGGCGCCGCCCGTGCCCGTGGCACGCTGGGCGGCTACAGTCTGGGCTACCTCGCGCAGGTGCGCACCATGGCCTCGGCGGCGATGATCGTCACCTACTGCCTGTGGGCGCTGGAGGACGTCGTCGGCACGGTGTCCTCGGTGATCCACGGCGCCAGCATCGTGCCCTTCATCCTGCTCGTGCTGCGGTACCACCTTCTGGTCGACCGCGGAGTGGGCGAGGAGCCCGAGGAGATCGCGCTGCGCGACCGCCCGCTGCAGGTGGGCGGCGTCGTCCTCCTGCTCCTCGTCGGGCTCGGCGTATACCTGGAATGACGTACACCGGTGCCCGCCGCGAGCGGGCGAGTCGGCAGCGGTGCGGAAACGAGCTGAGAGGATACCGCGATGGCGGCCACGGCCCGGCGCAGCACACTGCTGACCGGCTGGGGGCGCACAGCTCCCACCGCCGCCACCGTGCGGCGCCCGCGCACTCCCGAGGAGGCCGCGGCGCTGCTGCGCGCCTCCGCCCAGGAGCCCGCCGGCCGGCGGCGCGGCGCGATCGCGCGCGGCCTGGGCCGCTCCTACGGCGACGCCGCACAATGCGCGGGCGGCACCGTGCTGGACTGCGCCGACCTTGCGCCGGGGTTCCGGCTCGACGCCGACCGGGCGGTGGTCACCGCCTCCGCCGGCACGAGCCTGGCCGAGCTGATGGCCGAACTGCTGCCGCGCGGCCGCTTCCCGCCCGTGGTGCCCGGCACCCGCCACGTCACCGTGGGCGGCGCGATCGGAGCCGACATCCACGGCAAGAACCACCACGCCGATTCGTCCTTCGGCGCCCACGTGCACTCACTGCGGATCGTCACCCCCGACGGAGCGCACCGCGAGGTCTCACCCGCCCGCGACCCGGCGCTGTTCTGGGCCACCGTGGGGGGAATGGGCCTGACCGGGATCGTCACGGAGGCGACGTTCTCCGCGGCGCCCGTGGAGACCTCGGCCATGCGCGTGGACACCGACCGCGTGCCCGACCTCGACTCCGCCATGGCGCTGATGAGCGCCCACGACACCGACTACCCCTACTCGGTGTGCTGGATCGACCTGCTGGCCGGCGGCGCGGCGCTGGGGCGCGGCGTCGTCACCCGCGCCCGCCACGCCCGCGTCGGCGAACTGCCCTCCGACCGCAGGCACGCTCCGCTGGCCTACGCACCCCGCACTGTGGCGGCCGCGCCGCCCTGCACGCCGCCGCGGCTGCTCAACGCGCTCAGCGTGCGCGCGTTCAACGCCGCCTATTACGCGCGGGCGCCGCGGCGCGGCCGGGGCGCGATCCGGCCGCTCTCGTCCTTCTTCCACCCGCTGGACGCCGTGCGCGATTGGAACCGGCTCTACGGGCCGCGCGGGCTCGTCCAGTACCAGCTCGCCGTGCCCTTCGGCGCCGAGGACGAGCTGCGCCGCATCGTCGCCGGCCTCGCCGCGGCCGGCGCGCCGTCCTTCCTCACCGTGCTCAAGCGTTTCGGCCCGGGCACGCCCGCGCCCCTGTCCTTCCCCGTGCCCGGGTGGACCCTGGCGCTGGACGTGCCGGCCGACCTGCCGGGCCTGGCGCGACTCCTGCTGCGGACGGACGAGCGGGTGCTGGCCGCGGGCGGGCGGATCTACCTCGCCAAGGACAGCCGGGCCCGGCCCGCGGCTGTGCACGCGATGTACCCGCGGCTGGGCGAATGGCGCGCGGTACGCGAGCGCGTCGACCCCCAGGGCGTGCTCACATCGGACCTGGCGCGCCGCCTGGAGCTGTGAGCGGCCTCGGCCCGCCAGTGCCGCGGGGCGCAGAGTAGGATCCGGGCCATGGAGCCGACACCGCCCCCCGCTCCGCGCAAGCGCGTCTCCGACGCCGAACGCGACCAGGTCGCCAAGCACCTCGGTGATGCCTACGCCGAAGGACGCCTCGACCTGGAGGAGTTCGAGCGCCGCAATTCGGCCGCCCACGAGGCCGTCTTCAACGACGAGCTTGCCGACTTGCTGGCCGACCTGCCCGCGCCGGGCGAGGGTGCGGTGACGGCGCACAGTGTGCCGCCGGACGGGCGTCCGGCCGAGGCGGTGGAGCTGACCACGGAGATGGCCACGCTCCGCCGCCGGGGCGACTGGGCGGTGCCCCGCAAGCTGCGCGTCTCCTCGCGCTACGGCGCCGTGCGGCTGGACATGAGCGAGGCGACCATCCCGCACCCGGTCGTGGAGATCGAGTTGGCGGTGCACGCGGCCGGCACCGTCCTCACCCTGCCCGAGGGCGCCACGGCCAACGTGGACAACCTGCGGACCAAGTACTCCAACGTGTACTCGAAGGTCGCGGCCGCGCCGCGGCCCGGCGCCGTGCACTTCGTCGTGCGCGGCGAGACCTACTCCGGCGCCGTGCGCATCCGCTACGGGCGCGGGCGCAAGCGGTAGGGCCGCAGTCCGGCCGGTCACACGGGCAGGGGAGCCGGCCCGCGCGCAAGCTGAGTGGAGGAGTCATGCGCGACGCTGTGGGCGCCGTGGGAACGGTGCTGCTGCTGGGCGGGCGCAGCGAGATCGGCCTGGCCGCCGCCGAGCGCCTGGTGCGCGACGGCGCTCGCCGGGTGGTGCTGGCCGCCCGCGGCGCCGGCGGATCCGCCGCGATCGGCGACGCCGCCGAGCGGCTGCGCGCGGCGGGCGCCGAGCACGTGCACCCCCTCGACTTCGACGCGGCGCGGCCCGAAAGCCACACAGCCGTGGTCGCCACGGCCGCGGAGCTGGTCGGCGACCTGGACGCGGTGATCGACGCGTTCGGCGTCCTCGGCGACCAGGAGGCGTTCGAGGACGACCCGGCGTACGCCGCCGAGGCCGCCGCCGCCACCTACACCGGCCACGTCTCCGTCGGCCTGGCCGTCGCCCGGCGGCTGCGTGAGCAGGGGCACGGAACGCTGGTGGTGCTGTCCTCGGTCGCCGGAGTGCGGGTGCGCCGCGCCAACTTCGTCTACGGCTCCGCCAAAGCGGGCCTGGACGGCTTCGCCCAAGGGCTGGGCGACGCGCTGCACGGCACCGGCGCGCGGGTGCTGATCGTTCGGCCCGGCTACGTGCCGACGCGGATGTCGGCCCACGTTCCCGCGGCGCCGTTCCCCGCTACGGCCGAGCAGGTCGCCGGCGCCGTGGCCGAGGGCCTGCGCACCGGCGCCGAGACCGTGTGGGTCCCGCGCCGGCTGCGCCTGGTGTTCGCGGCCATGCGGGCGCTGCCCCGCCCGCTGTGGCGCCGCCTGCCGCGGTGACGGCTCGGGCGCGCGCGGGGCGGGCAGGGCACCGGCGGATCGGTCAGACGGGGGTTGCCGCCGTCGCGGCCACGTGCCGGACGAGGGTCTCCAGCACCTCCTTGGCCGAGGCGCGGCTGCGCGCGTCGCACAGCAGCACGGGAACCCGCTCGTCCAGCGTGAGCGCCTCGGTGACCTCCTGCTCGGTGTAGTAGTGGGCGTCCTCGAAGCAGTTCACCGCCACCACGAACGGGACACCGTGGCGCTCGAAGAAGTCCACCGACGGGAAGCAGTTGTCCAGCCGCCGGGTGTCGGCCAGCACCACCGCGCCGAGGGCGCCCTGGGCCAGTTCCTCCCACATGAACCAGAAGCGCTGCTGGCCGGGCGTGCCGAACAGGTAGAGCACGAGTTCGTCGGTGATCGTGATACGGCCGAAGTCCAGCGCGACGGTCGTGGTCTGCTTGCGCTCGACCCCGGCGAGGTCGTCGACGCCCACACTGGCCTCGGTCATCACCTCCTCGGTGCTCAGCGGGACGATCTCGCTGACCGCGCCGACGAGGGTCGTCTTGCCGGCGCCGAAACCGCCCGCGACGAGGATCTTGATCGCCGAGGGGATCGGGTCGTCGGATCGATCAGAGTCGTTGGATGCCATCGAGTACCGCCTGGAGTACGTCCCGGTGTACCGGGCTCTGCTGGGTGTAGGGGGCGCGGGCCAGGACATAGCCCCGGCCGATGAGGTCGCCGAGCAGGACCTTGACAACGGCGACGGGCATGTCCAGGTGGGCCGCTACCTCGGCCACGGACAGGGGCCGCAGGCACAGTTCGAGGATGCGCAACTGCTCGGGTTCCAGCGTCATCTCGTCCACATCGGCCCGTGCCGCGATGACGACGCTGATCAGGTCCAACTGCACGGAGTCGGAGTGCTGCCGCCCCTGGGTGATGACGTAGGGCCGGACCAGCGAGTCCGCGTCGTCGGCGTCGTTTGCCGGTTCCTGGTGCTCTGCCATGGCCTCTCTCCTCAGGCGGAGGTGCCGGGGGTGGGCTCGCCCGGACCCGCGGCCGCCTCCGCGCGGGGCGAGGCCTCGAGGAACCGGCCGACCTGCTCGACGAGCACGTTCATCTCGTAGGCGATGAGGCCCACATCCGAGCTCTCCTCGGCCACGACCGCGAGGCAGGCGCCGCTTCCCGAGCCGCTGACGAACAGGTATGCGTGCTCCATTTCCACGACAGTCTGCAGCACCTCGCCCCCGTTGAACTGGCGGCCGGTGCCCCGGGCCAGGCTCTGGAAGGCGGAGGCGACGGCGGAGAGGTGTTCGGCGTCGTCGGTGCCCAGCTCCTCGGAACGGCCCATGAGCAGCCCGTCGGCGGAGAGCACGATGGCGTACTTGGCGCCGACGGCTCGTTCGACGAGCCCGTCCAGCAGCCAGTTCAGATCCTTTGCGGCGTTGTTCGTCACGGTCACGAATCCTTATCCGTATCGTTCTGGCGCTGCTGCCCCTCGTGGCGTCCGCGGCGGGTGCCCTGCTGGAACGCCGACATGTTGTGGCGCAGCCGAGCCGAGCGGTCCTCGCCGTCCTCCGCCTGCTGCGAAGCGGCGCCTGTGCCAGGGGCCGAGGATGTTTCGTACAGCTGCGGTGCCAGGTTCGTCTGTGGAGTGCGCTTGGGCAACGGGGGGCGCCCGTCGGCGTCGAGTGCCGGGGTCGTCGCCCGCTCGGCTTCTGCGGGATCGGCCGCGCCTCCGTTCGGGGACGGCGCGGGCTCGGGGTCGGGCTGCGTGCCGGGGGCGTTGTCGGCGGTGGGGGACGGCTCGGCGGGCTGCTGAGCGGTGGGCGGGTCGGCGACGGGCGCCGCCGACGGGTCTGCGCCGTTGCTCTCCGGGCCGAGCGGACCGGTCGGCGCGTCGGCGCCGTCGCCGCCGACCGCGGTGGTCTCCGCGGGGACGCGGGACCGGCCGCGGCGGGGCAGGCCGGAGGGGGTCCGGTCCACCTCGTCGGCGGATGCGCTCTCGGAGTCGGCGGGCGCGGCCGCGGAAGGATCCGGTGCGGGCTCCGAGGAAGCCTCCGGAGAGAGCACGTCGCCCGCGGGGACGGCGTTCGTGTCGTCCTCGGCCTCCTCGTCGCCCTGCGCGCCGCCGGCGGCGGAGTCGTTCCCGCGGGACGGCGCGGGGGCCACCACACGCGGCCGCTCCCCTGTGGACTCGAAGGCCGAGTCGGGCAGCGACCCCTCGTGGATCAGCACCGAGGGCAGCAGCACGATCGCCTGCACGCCCCCGTAGGGGGAGGGGCGCAGCCGCACGCCGATCTCGTGCCGCTTGGCCAGCCGCGAGACGACGAACAGGCCCAGGCGCATCTTCTCGTTGAGCCGCATCACGTCGAACTCGGGCGGGTTGGCCAGGATCTCGTTGGCGGCGGCCAGTTCGTCGTCCTGCATGCCCAAGCCGCGGTCCTCGATCTCGACGACCACACCGTTGGGCACCTGCTCGCTGCTCAGCCGCACCTTGCTCTGCGGCGGCGAGAAGGTCGTGGCGTTGTCGACCAGCTCGGCGACCAGGTGGATGACGTCGGCGATCGCCGGGCCCTTCAGCGCCACTCGGGCGAGCTGGTGCCGTTCGACGCGGGTGTAGTCACCCGACTCCGAGATGGCGCCCCGCAGCACGTCCACCAGCGGCATGGGCTTGTGGAAGGTGCGCCCCGGCGTCTCGCCGCCGAGGATGAGCAGGTTCTCGGCGTTGCGGCGGGAGCGCGTGGCCAGGTGGTCGAGCTTGAACAGGTCGGTGAGCTGCTCGGGGTCCTCCTGCTCGCGCTCCATGCGGTCCAGCAGCCGCAGCTGGCGGTGGATCAGGGTCTGGCTGCGGTGGGCGATGCTGAGGAACACCCGGTTGATGCCGTGGGCCAGCTCGGACTGGCGCACGGCGGCGTCCACGGCGAAGCGTTGGGCCTTGTCGAAGGACTCGGCGACGTCGCCGATCTCGTCGCGGCCGGTGGTGAGCTGGGGGATCGCCTCGGCGCTGTTCACGGGCTCGTTCCGGCGCAGCCGTTCGACCAGGTCGGGCAGTAGATCGTTGGCGCGGTGGTCGGTCTCGTCGCGCAGCCGGGCCAGCCTGCTCACGATCCGCTGGGTGGTGCCGACCGCCGTGGAGATCGCCAGGAAGCCGATCAGCGCGACGCCGACCGTGCCCGCGGCGGCGATCATCAGCGAGCGGGTCGCGGTCTCGGCCTGGACTGTGGCGGAGTAGCTGGCCTCCGCGGCGCCGATCTCGGTCAGCTTGTCCTTGACCGGCGCGTAGGCCGCTTCCCACTCCTCCTGCTCCATCGGCACGCTGGTGTCGTGGCTGTGCTCGCCCGTGACCGGGTCCATGACGATGTGCGCTTCGTGGTCGACGATGCGGTTCTCCATCTCGACCAGCCGCTTGTAATCGTCGCCGTTCATCAGCTGGTTGAGATCGCGCTGCTGCTCAGGACTGAGGAAGCCGCGCACGTCTTCCAGCGTGCTGTGGTAGGAGCTCGTCAGCCGCGTGAACTCCTGCTTGTCGTCGTGGGTGAGCCTGCCGTTGGTGAAGCTGCGGGTCAGCTGGGCGTCGCTCCGGGAGAGCAGGTCGACGACGCGGAAGGTGTCGGTGGCGACGATGCCCGAGCTGATCGATTCGGGCGCGGCGCTGTCGCGGGACTGCGCGTCGAAGAGGTCGGCGGCCGCGGTCATCACCCGGTTGTAGTCCTGCAGGACCTCCGAGCGCGAGGCGGAGCCCTCGTCGACCTTCGCGCGGATGTCGTCGATGGAGCGGTACTGGGCCTCGAATTCGGCCATGCGGTCCTGGATGGAGCCGGAGGCGTAGTCGCGGTACTTTTCGAACCGGTCGAAGACCGTGCCGGTCTGCTCGTCGGAAGCCTGCCGCGCTTCCGTCAGCTCTTGGCGGGTCTCGTCGGGGCGTTCCAGGTAGGCCACCGTCTGCGAGCGCTCGTCCATCACTGCCGTCAGCGAGACGGCTGCGGGTCGGGACAGCTCGTCGGCCGCTTGGGCCTGCGCCGAAGCCGCGAACGCTTCCCAGCTGAGGTATCCGCTGATGGCGAGCCACAGCGCGATGAAGGCGGCACTCGGCAGCAGCACCGCCCTACGCGAACGCCGGCGAATGCTGGTCGTCCGCTTACTCTTCGCTGACTGCACGGTACTCCTAGTGGCGAATCAGGGGGTGGGGCGGCGGTGCGAGCCGCGCAGGACGGCGGGAGTGCCGGGCGGGGCGTCCGCAGCCCTTCGCTGGTCGGCGTCTGGAGGGAGCCGTGAATCCAAGCACGGAGGGGGTTCTCGGGCCTTCCGCATGCTCAGGCAGGGTTCACGGGCCACTTCCCCGTTAAGACGCAGAATGCGATCACAGTACTGCTTTGCGCACAGGCAAGCGCTACGTGGCAATTGCCCGAACACGATAGCGCGCCGTCCCCCTGCTCGGCGATCCGCCTCCGGCTGTTTCCCTGGGGCGGAAGGCTGAACTGTGGTTATTTGTGGCTTTTTATGTCGAATGTCCGTTTACTGGTTGGTTGTTCTGCCGTCACCCGATCCGGGACCGGCCTCCCACCGCGGCCACTTCGGCGACGACCGGTTCCGCCGGGCGCCGATCCCGGCGTTCGGCTGCGCCGGGGCGCGGCGCCCCGCTAGCGTTGCGGAGCTATGGGAGGGGTATACGCCGACGCCGCAGGCTCAAGCGCGGCATTCGCCGTCGCGCTCGCCGCGACCGTGGGCGTCATGGGATTCCTGCGCCGCCACCACCGGCGCTTCGGCCGCATGGCCGGCCTGCCCGGCCGGGTCGCCTGGAGCGTACTGGCCGCCGGGATCGGCGTGCTGGCCTTCGCGGTGTATCCGCTGCCGACCGGCGCCGCCCAGGCCTGTACGGGCGGCGCGGTCGCTTGGCGGCCGCCGCTGGAGACACTCGGCGCCCTCGGCCGCCCCGGCGCGTGGCAGCACGCCGCCGCGGCCGCGGGAGTCCTGCTGCCCGTAGGACTGCTGCTGGCCTACCGCTACCGCCGCGGCGCGCTCGCCTCGGTCGCGCTGTGCGCCCTGATCGCCGCGGGGATCGAGGCGCTGCAGTTCACCGCCCTGCTGGGCGCCTACCCTTGCTCCTACCGGGTGTCCGCCGCCGACGACGTGCTGCTGGGGGCCGCGGGCGGCCTCCTCGGCTGGCTGCTCGGGTCCGCCGCCAAGCGGCGACTGCCCCGCGCCTGGCCGGGCGCTGTCGTCGATCTCATGCCGCCCGGCGCCGTGCGGCGGCTCTCGGCCCGGCTCCTGGACGTCGCGGTGTGCTGGTACGGCGCCTGCGTAGCCGCTGCGGTCGCCGCGCCCTTCCTCCAGCGGACGGCCTGGGGCGCCGGCCTCGGCGTCGGCGACGTCGAGGAGCGGCTGCGCGCCGCCGCCCTGATCGCGCTGACCCTTGCGTGGGGCGCTGCGGTGCCGCTGCTGCGCCGCGACCGGGCCACCCCGGGCCAGGCCGCCTCCTATCTCGCCCTCGCGTCCGCCGAGCGGTCGGGCCCCGCGCCGCGCCCGCGGGCCCTACTGCGCAACGCGCTGCTGTATGCGCCGGTGACCGCGCTGCTGATTATCGGCCCCGCCTGGTGGGCGCTCGCGGTCGCCGCCCTGCACGCCTCGTACGCGCTCATGCGCAGAGACCGAGCCGCACTGTTCGACGTGATCGCCCGCACCCGCGTGTCCACCCGCTCGGCGACCGTCGGCGGGATTCCGGACGACCTCGTGCGTTTCACACCGCCCCCGGACCCCGGGCAGCCGGTGCCCGCCGGCGCGGTTCCCGTCCAGCGCTGAGGCACGGGGCCCCGGCACGCCCGTCGAAGGGGAGCGTCGCGCCGAGGCGCGGATCCGAACCCGGGGACCCTTCGGGAACGCCGGGGGAGGGGGCCGCGGAAGTCGCGAAGGTTCCCGGTGCGGAGTGCGGGCGGGCGGGGCTGCGCGGGCCGACGGCCTAAGCCAGCCAGGCCAGCCAGCCCAGTACCAGCCCGATGACCACCAGCAGGAAGCCCAGCACGCCGACCATGACCAGCACCCAGCTGCTCAGCCACGGCGCCGCCACGATGCGGGCGCGCTCGGGGTCGCCCGGGTCGTAGGAGACGGTGACGACGTCGCCGCTGCGCGAGGCGGTCCATCCCGTGTTCTCATGGGCGGCGTGCACCTCGCGGCCCTCGGCAGTGCTGAAGCGGACGATCATCGCCGCCGAGGTCTTGGTCTCGCGGTAGCCCACGACCTCGCCCTCGGTCCGTTCGCCGTAGACGGCCAGGAACGCCGAGAAGCGCACATGGCGGAAGAGGAACCAGAGCATGGCCGCTCCGGCGGCGATAGGCAGCAGGGGGTAGACGTAAACCACTGTCGGTTCCAATCCCAGTTCCGCGGGGCCCGCGCCGCCGGAGGAACGCACGCGTCGGTGCACGGGTCCGCGACCCGCCCCCGTGGCGCTGGCGACACGGTATCGGACCCGCCCGCCGGGCGATACCGGTGCTCAGCGGCGCCGGCGGCACCTGACGCGCCCGGGCTGCGCGCGTGGACGCAGGGATGCGCGAGGGCGGCTACGACCAGAGGAGGACGCCGGCACCCTCTTCCGGGGGATGGGCGGATACCTCCGCGGGCCGATGACCGCCGGCCCGCCGCGCCCCTACTGTCTGGAGCACGGTTCAAGCGGGATGCGTACGGGGATGCCGCTTGGGCCGGGCAGTGACCGGGGGGCTGGGCAGGGCGCGCTCCAGCCCCCCGACCCGCGTTCGCGCAGGTGCCGGCTACCAGCTCGTGGACACCGGCCTGCCCTCGTTGTAGCCCGCCGAACTCTGCACTCCCACGGCGGCCCGCTCGTGGAACTCCTCCAGCGTGGTCGCCCCCGCATACGTCATGGAGCTGCGCACACCGGCCACGATCTCGTCGACGAGGTCCTCGACGCCGGGACGCTCGTCGTCCAGGTACATCCGCGCGGTGGAGATGCCCTCCTCGAACAGCGCCTTGCGCGCCCGCTCGAACGGGGAGTCCTCGGAGGTCCGCAGCCGCACCGCGCGCGCCGAGGCCATGCCGAAGCTCTCCTTGTACATCCGCCCGTGGGCGTCGCGCACCACGTCGCCGGGGGACTCGTACGTTCCGGCGAACCAGGAGCCGATCATCACGTTGGAGGCGCCGGCGGCCAGCGCCAGCGCCACATCGCGCGGGTGGCGCACCCCGCCGTCGGCCCACACCGAAGCGCCCAGCTCGCGGGCCGTCGCGGCGCACTCCAGCACCGCGGAGAACTGCGGGCGGCCTACAGCGGTCATCATCCGGGTGGTGCACATCGCGCCCGGGCCCACGCCCACCTTCACGATGTCGGCGCCGGCCTCGATCAGATCGCGGGTGCCCTCGGCGGAGACGACGTTGCCCGCCACCACCGGCACGCCCGGATCCAGCGCGCGCACCTTCTTCAGGGCGGCCAGCATCTTGTCCTGATGGCCGTGGGCGGTGTCGACGACGAGGACGTCGGCGCCGGCTTCGATCAGCCCGGCGGCCTTGGCGGCCACGTCGCCGTTGACGCCCACCGCTGCGCCCACGCGCAACCGCCCCGTGTCGTCGGTCGCGGGGTCGTACAGCGTGGCCCGCAGTGCGCCGGTCCGTGTCAGTACGCCGACCAGGGCGCCCTGGCCGTCGACGACAGGCGCCAGCCGGTGACGGAAGTCGTGCAGCGACCCGAAGGCCTCCTTGGGGTCGGTACCGGCCGGGATGGTCAGCAGGTCGCGCGACATGACCTCGTGGACCTGGGAGAAGCGGTCCACGCCGGCGCAGTCGGCCTCGGTGACCACGCCGACGGGCCGCCACTCGCCGTCGACCACGATCACGGCGTCGTGGGCGCGCTTGGGCAGCAGGTTCAGCGCCTCGCCGACCGTGCTTTCGGGACTCAGCGTGATGGCGGTGTCATAGAGCAGGTCGCGGCGCTTGACCCACGAGACGACCTCGGCGACGACGTCGAGAGGGATGTCCTGGGGAAGCACGGCGATCCCGCCGCGCCGCGCGATGGTCTCGGCCATCCGGCGCCCGGCGACCGCGGTCATGTTCGCGACTACGATGGGAATCGTCGTTCCCGTCCGGTCGTGGGTCCGCAGATCGACGTCCAGCCGCGACCCCACGGCCGAGTGCCGCGGAACCATGAACACGTCGCTGTAGGTCAGATCGTGGGCGGGGACCTGGTCGTTGAGAAAACGCACGCCTCTACCTCGGTCGGGGCATTGCGGGGGCGGCGCGCGGCTCCGACCGCAACCGGCCGGGCCGATCGCAACCCCCCTTACTCGACAATTATGACCGCCGGCACCGTGCCGATTGGCCCGGGTGAGGACCCGTCTGCCATTATTCTGCGGCTGACCCACTCTCCCTTCCCGCCCGGCCGCGCGATGACACCGCGCGAGAAGCCGCGCGCCGAGCGCGTTCCGCAGCGCCGGCGGGAAGCCCTGCAGGAGTTGAGATGACGAGCTTCACCCTCGCGGACGTCCGCGAGCGCACGTACAAACGCCGCGACGCCTGGTGGACGGTCTTCCTCGTCGACCCGCTGGCGGCGCGGCTCGTGGTGTGGACGGCGAACCGCACCTCCATCACGCCCAACCAGATCACTTTCGGAGCGGGAGTGCTGGGCGCGGGTTCGGCGGTGTGCTTCGCCCTGGGCACGTGGCCCTGGCTCGTCGCCGGCGCTCTGCTGTTCCACCTGAGCTTCGTGCTGGACTGCATGGACGGCAAGATCGCGCGGCTCAAGGGCAACGGCTCGGTCTTCGGCTCGTGGGTGGACTTCGTCTTCGACCGCATCCGCTTCTTCGGCTGCATGCTCGCCCTGCTGATCGGCCAGTGGGTGCTCACCGGCGAGGCGCTGTTCCTGCTGCTGGCGCCGGTGGTGACCTTCCTGGACCTGCTGCGCTACCTCAACGGCTCCCAGGTGGGCAAGACCCGCCAGACCATGCGCACCCAGCTGCGCGCCGCCGCCGAGGGACGCGCCGAGCCGGCCGCGGAGGACCCGGAGAACACCGAGACCGAGGACCGGCCCGACGCCGAGCAGGACCCCGGCGGCGCCGCCCCCGACGCGGGTGCTCCCGTGGTGTTCGTGGAGGAGGTGCTGCGTGAGAACCCGGCGCTGGACCACGAGCAGGCGCACGCGCGCTCGGCGGAGTCCGGCGCCCGCGTGATCGACGTGCACCAGGGGTTCGCCCGCAAGTTCGGTTGGTACGGCCGGCTGCGTTCGACCCTGCTGCGCAGCCGGGTGCGCCCGCACCTGTTCAGCGGCATCGAGTTCGAGATGTTCGTGTGCGTCGTCGCGCCGCTGACGGCTCTGGCCTCCCTCTTGGTGCCGGGCACCGACCTGGTCGTTCCGGTGATCGTGCTCTCCTGCGCGGCCCTGGCGGCGTTCGAGGCCCTCATCGTCTACAAGCTGTGGCTGGCCACCCGCGACTTCGCCGCGGAGATGGCCCGGCTGCGCGAGGGCTGATCGCCGGACTTGCAGCGCGGCGGGGCACCCGGTCCGGGTGTCTTCCAGCCGCGAACGGGCGGCGGCGGACGCCCCCGCCTACCGCGACGCGGGCTCCGGCACGCGGTCGGCGGGGGCGGCGTCGGTGTCGGCGCGGCGGTGATCGCTCAGTACCCGATCGACGCGCGGCTCCACCGCCCAGCGCGTAGCGCGGCGCACCCACGGGGTGCACAGCAGGTAGGTCACGCCCACCGCCCCCAGCACGGTGGCGCCCAGGGCCAGGTGGGCGTCCAGCGCGGAGCCGGCGAAGTCGTACCAGCCCAGCGCCTCGGCGCTGCGCACGAACAGGCCGTGCAGCAGGTAGACGTACATGGTCAGCGCGCCCAGCCGGGTCACGTGGGTGGTGCGGCGCGGGGTCAGCGAGAGGACGGCCGCGGTCAGCGCGAAGGCCAGCAGCATGAACATCAGCCGGCCCGGGATGCCCACGGGCAGGAATTCCATGTCGCGGTCGACGATGCTTTCGCGCCAGTAGATCCACTCGCGGCTGAGCTGTTCCAGGTAGAGGTAGCACATCGCGGCGGTGACCAGCACGACCCCGGCGCTCCATACCCGCACCCAGGTCTGCTTGAGCAGTTCCAGGTGCTGGGGCTGCAACACGAGTCCGCCGACGAAGAACGGCAGCAGGCTGACGATGCGCGAGACGTCGAGCACGTCTCCGGTGCTCACCGCGCCGCCGAGCATCGAGACCGCGATCGAGACCGCGAACGGCCAGCGGATGCGGTTCCACACCGGAACCGAGAGCCGCCACACGAACAGCGCCGCCAGAAACCAGGTCAGCCACAGCGGCTCCAGCGGGCCGGCGGGCAGGTCGCGACCCGTCGCCAGCGACACCAGCGCGTAGACGCCCCAGAAGACCAGGTACGGGGCGGCGACGGTGGCGAGCAGCTTGTCGATGCGCCGTCCGGACCCGTCGAAGGACTTCGACAGGTAACCGCTGATCAGCACGAACGCCGGCATGTGGAACAGGTAGACCCAGTAGTAGAGGGCGTCGGCCAGGCGAGTGCTGTCGGTGAGCGGCTCGATGGCATGGCCGACGACGACGAGTGCGATGAGCAGGAACTTGGCGTTGTCCAGCAGCGCGTCGCGTCCGCGGCCGGGCGCGTCTGCTCCGCGGACGTCGTGCGGGCGTTCGATGGTCGTGGCCACAGGGTCTCCGTGTCACCGTTTCGCGGGTCTCCCGGCGCGGCCGGACCCGCCCCGAGGGCCGGGGCGGCGCGCACCGGCATGAATCTGGGAATACGCTGAGAATCCTGGGAACGTAACGTCCGCTGCCGGCGCGCACGATCCGGCCGGGGAGTGGTCGTCCGGATGTGATGGGTCACAATCCCAGGAAGCATCGGCCTCCCTCGATCTCGGAACGGTAACACTCCTCGGGGGTAAGCTGTGCGTAAGCTGAGAATTCTGGGAGTTCAAGGCCCCTTTGGCCGGTCGCGCAGGGCGCGCGGGCGCGGCGCGGGCCGGATGCCGACGCATCGCCGGCCGCGGGCCTGCACACCGGCGCGGATAGGCTCGGGGCAGGCGCCCGCCGCCGAGCGAGGTTTGAGATTCGTATGGGCGGGCGGGACAATCGGCGCTGCGGTCGCACGCCGGTGGCAAGGCCGGATGGGAGATCGCTCCCAGTCCATCATCACGAGAAGGCGGTGGAAGCGGTGCCGCACGCGGTCGATCCCCAGCGTGTCGCTGAGCACGGAGGCGCGGCGATGCGGCTCGTCGACGAGATCTTCCCCCTGGTCGAGGGGTTCTACGTCGACCTGCACAAGAATCCCGAACTCTCCAACCAGGAGTACCGCACGGCGGGAGCCGTCGCCGAGTGGCTGACCCGCACGGGCTTCGAGGTCGAGACCGGCGTCGGCGGCACCGGCGTCGTGGGCGTTCTCCGCAACGGCGACGGCCCCACGGTCATGCTGCGGGGCGACATGGACGCGCTGCCGGTACAGGAGCGGACGGGCCTGCCCTACGCCAGCACCGCCCGCGGCCGCGACGACGACGGCCAGGACGTGCCGATCATGCACGCCTGCGGTCACGACGCCCACACGGCGTGCCTGGTGGGGACCGCCGACCTGCTCGCCGAGGCCCGTGAGGAATGGCGCGGCACGCTCATGGTCGCGGCCCAGCCCGGCGAGGAGACCCTCGACGGCGCCACGGCCATGCTGCGCGACGGCCTCTACACCCGCTTCGGCCGCCCCGACATCGTCCTCGCCCAGCACCTGGGCCCCCAACCCGCGGGCATGGTGGCCCACCGCGCCGGCACGATCATGGCCGCCACCACCAACCTGCGCGTGCGGGTGTTCGGCTCCGGCGGGCACGCCGCGCGCCCGGAGAGCACCGTCGACCCCGTGCTGATCGCCGCCAACATCGTCAACCGGCTGCAGACGATCGTGGCGCGCGAGATCAGTCCCAGCGAGATGGCGGTGGTGACGGTGGGCGTGCTTCGGGCCGGCACCAAGACCAACGTCATCCCCGACGACGCCTACCTGGAGATCGACACCCGCGCGCTGAACCCGGCCGTGTCCGAGCGCCTGCACCGGGCCATCGACAGGATCGTCCGCGCCGAGGCGGCCGCCTCCGGCGCGCAACGCGACCCCGAGATCACCGTGGCACGCGATACCGGGGTGACGACCAACGACCCCGGCGCCACGGCCGAGGTGGTCTCGGCCCACCGCGCCTACTTCGGCGAGGACCGCGTGGTCGAGTTGCCCGAGCCGATCACCGGCAGCGAGGACTTCTCCAACTACGGGCTGCCCGGCGACCCGCAGCCGGTCCCCTACGTCTACTGGTTCCTGGGCTCCACGCCGCACGACGTGTGGGAGGCCGCGCCGGGTGAGACCCCCTACGAGAAGATGATGGCGGTGCCCGCCACCCACTCGGCGTTCTTCGCCCCCGATCGCGAGCCCACACTGCGGGCCGGACTGGCCGCGCTGTCGCTGGGCGCGCTGACCTACCTGGGCACGCCCGAGACACCCGGCGGCGCGGCCACCGGCGGGCAGGCGTCCATGAGCGCCTATGACGGGTCCGGCCGAACCGCCGAGCCCGCCCACCGCGCCGAGGCCCCGCCGGCACCCGCCGTCGGGGGCCCGGTCGAAGGCGGATTCCCCGGGGCGGTCGCCGAGGGATACGACGGCGCCGCCGTTCCGGGGCCGGTCGGCGACGCTCCGCCGCCTCCTCCGGGACCGGTTCCGCCCACCGCGCCCTACCCGGGCGAGCCCGCGCCGGCCGCCGCCGCGCCCGAAGGCGGGGAGCCCGGAGGCTGGAACCACGACGAGCGCGAGTCCGCCGCCTACACCGACATCGACCGCCACCTGGACGACGGGGACGGCGCACCGCCGCCGGCGGACTACGGCCCGCCCGAGCCGCCGCGCGTGGGCGCGCCGATGCCGCCGCCGTCGGCTCCGCCGCCGCAGGGCCCGCCCATCTCGGCCCCGCCGCCGCAGGGTCCGCCCGTCGCGGCCCCGCCGCCCCCTCCGGGATCGGTGCCCTACTCCACCGAGGGCGGCCCCGACTCCGGCGGCCCACCGCCGGAGGGCTACCCGCCGGGCGGCTACGGTTCGGAGGACCACGCCTCGGGGGCGTATCCGTCCGCGAGCTATCCCTCCGGCGGCTACCCGAGCGAGGGCTACCCGGCGGAGAGCCGTCCCTCGGGCGATTACCCGAGCGAGGGCTACCCGGCGGAGTCCCCTCCGTCCGGCGGTTATCCGAACGGCGGCTACCCCGGCGAGGGCTATCCGCCTGCCGGCGAGCACCCTTCCGGCGGCTATCCGGGCGAGGGCTATCCGCCTGCCGGCGAGCACCCTTCCGGCGGCTATCCGGGCGAGGGCTACGATCCGCAGCAGGCGGACCGGTCCGATCCGCACGGCCGATCCGGTGACCCGGACCCCGATGCGCCGCAGGATCCGCCCTACCGCCTGTAACGTAAGGCGCGAGGATACATAGGGGCGTCGGCGTCTGGGCGGTGCGTTGTCGCATGGGGTTGACACCACAGAAGCGGACGATGTGGCCGCAGCACCGGCGCATGCTGCTGGTGCGCTGGGGTGATCCCCGGCGGACGCGTGCGTTGCGCCATCCGAAGGAGAACACCGCGCTGCTGGTGTGCCTGGCGGTCACCGCGCTCGCGGTCACGGGGGCGCTCAATCGTGCTTTGGACGGCGAGTCCTCCGGGCAGCCGCTGTTCGTGCTGGCCATCCCCCTGCTTGTGTTCTTCGTACGCGGGCAGCTGTACGCGCGCCAGCGGGTCAACGGGGTGCGGATCTCCGAGGCCCAGTTTCCCGAGGCGCATCGGATGGTCGTCGATGCGGCGCGGGCGTTCGAGCTGCCGCAGGTGCCCGACGCCTACGTCGTGCCGGGCCACGGCCACATCAACGCCTTCGCATCCGGGCACGGCTCCCGCCGCTTCGTCGCGATACACAGCGACCTGTTCGAGGTCGGGGGCCGCCTGGCCGACCCCGAGGCACTGCGGTTCGTCATCGGCCACGAGATCGGCCACATCGCCGCCGGGCACGTGTCCTACTGGCGGCAGTTCGGAATCTCGATCGCCGACATCATCCCCGGAATCGGCGCCACGCTGAGCCGGGCCCAGGAGTACACCGCCGACAACCACGCCTTGGAGTTCTGCCCCGAAGGAAAAGAGGGCCTGCGCGTGCTCGCCGCCGGCAAGTACCTCTACCGCGACGTCGACTTCGGCGCGATCGCTGCGCGGGCCCACACCGACCAGGGGCTGTTCGTGATGCTGGTGAACCTGCTGTCGAGCCACCCCGTCAACACCTGGCGGTTCCACGCGCTCATCGACCGGTCCCAGCCCGGCCGGCTGCTGTGAGGGGCGCGCCGGCCGGATCGGGGGCAGGGGCCCCGCCCGGGCCCGTGAACACGGCGCTTCGCCCGGAGCTCCGCCCGCCTGGCCGGAACCCGGCGCCTTTACCATGCCAACATGCCGATCGACAGCCTCCGCCTTGAGCGGATAGAAGCGGCGTCCCGGGTGATCGACCCCGTCTTCCGGGATACGCCTCAGATCTTCGACGACTCCTTATCCCGTGCGCTGGGACGCCAGACTCTGGTCAAGATCGAGACGCTCAACCCGGTCCGGTCGTTCAAAGGGCGCGGCAGCGACTTCCTGCTGCACGACACCGCCGAGCGGCGCGCGGTCGTGTGCGCGTCTGCGGGCAACTTCGGGCAGGGAATCGCCTATGCCGCGCGCGGCCGCGGGCTGCCCGTGCACGTCTTCGCGGCCGAGACGGCCAACCCCCTCAAGATCGCCCGCATGCGCGAGATGGGCGCGCGGGTGGAGGTCGGCGGCGCCGACTTCGACACCGCCAAGCAGGCGGCCGCGGACTACGCGCACGGCCGCGGGGACTGCGTCTACGTCGAGGACGGCCGCCAGCCCCAGATCGCCGAGGGCGCGGGCACCATCGGCGTCGAGATGGCTCCGATGGAGCTGGACGCCGTCGTGCTTCCCGTGGGCAACGGCGCCCTGATCTCGGGAGTGGGCCGCTGGCTCAAGGAGCGTTCGCCGCACACGAAGGTGATCGGAGTGTGCGCGGCGGGCGCGCCCGCGATGGCGCACAGCTGGCGCTCGGGCATGGCCGTCTCCACCGAGCACGTGGAGACGGCCGCCGACGGGCTGGCCGTTCGGGTGCCGGTCCCCGAGGCCGTCGAGTGGATGGGCGCCGTGGTCGACGACGTGGTGCTCGTCGACGAGGGCGACCTCTACGTCGCGCTGCGATTGCTGCGCGACACGTTGGGCCTGGTCGTCGAGCCGTCGGCGGCAGCGGGCATCGCGGCGATCGCCTCCCTGGACCTGGCCGCCGCCCGCGTCGGGACCGTGCTGACCGGCAGCAACTTCCCGCCCGAGTTCGCGAAGTCGCTGTAGTCGGCCGGTGCGTCCATGCGAGGTCGCGGCCGACCCGCACCGGATGTACGGCCACGGCGGGCGGTCCGGACCGGCCCTCTCTCCGGTCGGCCCGGACCGCCCGCGTCGGCGGACGGCGCCACCGCTCAGGCCGAGCCCGCCATCTCCTGTGTGTACTTTTCGGCCAGCTGGGCGGGCAGCGGCTCGTGGCGCAGGTAGGACCGGGTGAACGTGCCGGTCCCGTGCGACAGCGACCGCAGGTCGACCGCGTAGCGGATGATCTCCAGCTGCGGCACCTCGGCGCGGACCATCGTGCGTCCGTCGGCCATCGGCTCGGTGCCGATCACCCGGCCGCGCCGCGCCGACAGGTCGCTCATCACCGCACCCATGTACTCGTCGGCGACCAGCACCGCCACCTCGTCGAGCGGCTCCAGCATCGACAGCCGGCACTTCTCCGCGGCGTTCTTCAGCGCGAGCCTCCCGGCCTTCTGGAACGCCATGTCGGACGAGTCCACCGAATGCGCCTTGCCGTCGTAGAGCGTGACGCGGATGTCGACCAGCGGGTATCCCGACTGCACCCCGCTTTCCATCTGCGAGCGGATGCCCTTCTCCACCGACGGGATGAACTGGCGCGGCACCACGCCGCCCACGATCTTGTCGACGAACTCCAGACCCGCTCCCGAGGGCAGCGGTTCCACCTGGATGTGGCAGACGCCGTATTCGCCGTGGCCGCCGCTCTGCTTGACGTTGCGTCCCATGCCCTCGGCCGGCTCGGCGAACGTCTCGCGCAGCGGAACCCGCAGCTCGCCGGTCTCCACCGCCACCCCGTAGCGCGAGGAGAGCCGGTCCAGCGCCAGGTCGAGGTGGGCCTCGCCCATGCACCAGAGCACAAGCTGGTGGGTCTCGGGGTTGACCTCCACGCGCAGCGTGACGTCTTCGGAGGCCAGGCGGCTTATCGCTTGGGCGAGCTTGTCCTCGTCGGACTTGGAGGCCGCGCGCAGCGCCACCGGCAGCAACGGGTCCGGGAACGTCCACGGCGGCATGCGCAGCGGGCGTTCCTTGGCCGAGAGCGTGTCGCCGGTCTCGGCGCGGGTGAGCTTGGCGACGGCGCACACGTCGCCGGCCACGATCTCGCCCACGGGCTCGCTGTGCTTGCCCGAGGGAGCCAGCAGCGCGCCGATGCGCTCGTCGACGTCGTGGTCCTCGTGCCCGCGTTCGGCCAGACCCTGCCCGCACACGTGCACCACGGTGTCCGGGCGCAGCGTGCCGCTGAACACCCGCACCAGGCTGACGCGTCCCACATAGGGGTCGCTGATCGTCTTGACCACCTCGGCCAGCAGCGCGCCGTCGGGGTCGCACGAGAGCCCCGGGACGGTGCCGCCGCCCGCGGCGGCGGTGACCTCGGGCACCGGGCGCTCGGTGGGCGCGGGCGTCGCGCGGGGCAGCTCCTCCAGGAGTTCCGCGACGCCGACGCCGCGAAGCGCGGAGACGGCGAGCACCGGGTAGAAACCCGCCCTGGCGACGGCGGCCTCCAGGTCGGTGATCAGCATGGCGGGGTCGAGTTCCTCGCCCTCCATGTAGCGGTCCATGAGGGTCTCGTCCTCGCTCTCCTGGATCACCCCCTCGATCAGCGCGTCGCGCATCGGCTCGGCCAGCTCGGCCAGGTCCCGGGGCGGCTCGGCCTCGGTACGGGTGCCGTCGGAGTAGTCGTGGTAGCGGCCGGAGATGAGCCCCATCAGGCCTTGTACCGTGCGCTTCTCGCCGTCCCCGGCGAACTCGGGCACGTAGGCGGGCAGCACGTTCTCGCCGAAGGCCGCGCGGCACTGCTCGACGACGCCGTCGACGTCGGCGCGGTGGTGGTCGATCTTGGAGACCGCGACGGCGCGCGGGATGCCGATGGAGGCGCACTCCTCCCACAGCAGGCGGGTGCGCCCGTCGATGCCGTCGACCGCCGAGACCACGAACAGCGCGGCGTCGGCGGCGCGCAGCCCGGCGCGCAGGTCGCCGACGAAGTCGGCGTAGCCCGGGGTGTCCAGGAGGTTGACCTTGACTCCGGCGGAGACGACGGGTGCCACGGACAGGTTGACCGACCGCTTCTGGCGCACCTCGACGTCGTCGTAGTCGCTGACGGTGGTGCCCTCTTCGACACGGCCCATGCGCGATGTGGCGCCGGAGGCGTGCAGCAGGGCCTCGATCAGGGTGGTCTTTCCGGCTCCGGACGGGCCGACCAGCACGACGTTGCGTATCTGCGCCGGGTGGTCGGCCCTGGGAGCTCTGCCGGTGGTCGCTGGACCGGATTTGTCCGCCATGCTCTGCCACCTTCCTTCCTCGTCCGGGCCGCGGTGCCCGCCGACCCGGGACGCGGCCGGCCTCGGGTGCCGGTGCCCGTGAGGGCGGCCGCGCGGATGGGACGCCGAATCCGCGCCGATGTGTGACACGGAACACCATCTACCGTCACCCGTTGCGGCCGATATCACAAGAGGCGTTTCCGGCGTGCGCCGGGGTCGGTTCCGGCGCGCGAACGCGGTCGGGATGCGCGATCGCCTGCGGGTGCGGGCGGCGAGCGGTCGGAGGGAACGAGGGCCGATCCCCGAGCTCGTCCGGAATGTGTGGAAACGACGCTGAGATCTCCTAGTGTGTGCCCGTGCTTTGGACCGAGAGCGTTCCCCAGTTCGGCCTCGTCGCCGGCGCCCTGGCGTTTCTGCTGGTCGCATATGCCGCCGCGGGTGAGCCACTGCTGGGATGGCGCGCCTTCGCGCGTCTGCGGCGCACCCGTGAGAGCGACCCCGGCGCCCTCCTGCGCTTCTACCGGCTGGCGATCGGCGTCCACCTGGGCTGGGCGGTGGTGATCGCCCTCATCGTTCTGCTTGCTCCCGGCGTCGAGCCCGCCCACCTGGGCCTGCGCGCCCCCGTGGCCTGGCTCCCGCTGCTGGCGGCCGTGGTCGGGTTCGCCGTGGCGCTGATCATCCTCCGGCTGATGACCCGCGAGCGGGCGAGTGCCGGTGCGCCGGCGGGGAACATGCCGCTGCCGCCGATCGCCGACCCCGGGCAGGCGCTGACCGTGCTCGCGCCGCGCGGCTCCCGCGAGCGGTCGACCGCCGCCGCGCTCGCGGTGACGGCAGGGGTGAGCGAGGAGCTGCTCTACCGGGGGCTGCTCGTGGCGTTCGGGGTGGCGCTGGGCCTGCCGGTGTGGGCGGCGGCCGCTGCAGCGTGCCTGCTGTTCGCGCTGGCCCACCTCTACCAGGGGTGGTGGGGGCTCGTCGGGCCGGGACTGCTCGGTGCGCTGTTCATGGTGGTCTATCTGGGCACCGGCAGTCTGCTGATTCCCATCGCCGCGCACGTCGTACTGGAGCTGCGCTCCCTGCTGCTGAGCGGAAGCGGCCGCCGCCACCGCGCCCGCGCTCTGTAGGCGAAACGGACCGGGTGGTGCTCGCACCCCCCGGCGTGTTCGCGCAGGCCGCCCTGCCGCGGTGCGGGGCCGTCGGGCAGGATGGTCGGGTGACTGGCGCACTCGACCGCTTCGACCCGCTGTCCGCACCGGAACGGCGGCGACTCACCACCTCCGACGGGATCGAACTCGACTCCGCCCTGATCCGGGGCGCCGCGGAGCGCACCACCGCCGTGGTGCTCGCCAACGGCTTCACCGGAACCTGGCGCAGCCCCGGCACGAGGATGATCGCCGAGCGCATGCTTCCGGTCGGCGACGTGATGGCCTTCGACTTCCGCGGCCACCGGGAATCCGGCGGCAGGTGCACCGTCGGCAACCTGGAGGTGCACGACCTGGAGGCCGTCTGCGCGCACCTGCGCGGACTGGGTTATACGCGCATCGCCTCTGTCGGGTTCTCCATGGGCGCGGCCGTTGTCGTGCGCCACGCGGCGGGATTCGGCGGCGTGGACGCGGTGGCCGCCGTCAGCGGACCCGGTAGGTGGTACTACCGCGGCACCCGGAGGATGCAGCTCCTGCACTGGGGCGTCGAACGGGCTATCGGCCGGTGGTTCCTTCGTGTGGCCCGCAACGTGCGCGTCATCGACAGCCAGTGGGACCCGATCCCGCCCGACCCCACCGAGATGGCCTCCGACCTCGCGGCGCCGCTGCTGGTGGTGCACGGCGACGCCGACACCTACTTCCCCGTCGAGCACGCCGAGAGCCTCCACGCCGCAGCGCCCGACCCCAAGGACCTGTGGATCGAACCGGGCATGGGCCACGCTGAGCGCGCGATGACCCCCGAGCGGGCCGAACGCGTGGCGCAGTGGATCGACCGCAGCATGACCGGGGGAGGGAAAGGAGGCCGGAGCGCGGGTAGCGGCTCCTGAGGGCCGCGGCTCGGCCGTGCGGGAGCGGGGGCGAAGCCTCAGAGCGGACCGACGCGCCGTATCGGCTGCGGTAAAAAGAAGTGATGGAGAATTCCTCGGATGTCCGGATGAATACGGCTGCGCGGCGGTCGCACCTGGGCCTGAACGGGTGGGCGTTCCGGCTGCTCATCGTGGCGACCGCACTGACGTTCGCCGGCTTCGTACTGCTGCTGCCGATCGTCCCGCTGTGGGCCTCGCGCGGCGGCGCGGGCGAAGTGGGCGCCGGGGCCACCACCTCGGTCTTCATGCTCACCACGGTCCTGACTCAGCTCGCCATGCCCTGGCTGTTGAACCACGGCGGTTACCGCTGGACCTTCCCGGTGGGCGCGCTGCTGCTCGGTGTGCCGGCGCCGCTGCTGCTGGCGACGACCGACATCGCGCCGCTGCTGGCCGTCTCGGCCGTGCGCGGTATCGGATTCGGCATGGCCACCGTGGCCGGATCGGCGCTGGCGGCACGACTGGTGCCGTCCGAGCAGCTGGGCCGCGCCACCGGCTACTACGGCCTGGCGGTCGGCCTGCCCAACGTGTTCTTCCTGTCGACCGGGGTGTGGGCGGCGCTCAACCTCGGCTTCGCGACGGTCTTCTGGATCGCCGCAGCCGGCCCGGTGCTGGGTGCCGCGGCGGCGGTGGGCATCTGGCTCCTGGCCGGAAACGGCACGGTCGGCGACACGGCGCAGGCGGGGGGCCGCTCCGGCGACGCCGAGGCGGCGGACGCGCCCACCGGACTGCGGCTCCACGCGGCGCTGGGTGTTCCGCTGCTGGCCATGCTGGCACCGGCCATCGCCTCCAGCGCCATCGTCACGTTCCTGTCGATCCCGCTGTCCGAGGCCTCCACCGTGGTCTTCACCGCACTGCTGGCCTTCGGCGTCATGTCGGTGTGCGGCCGCTGGGCGGCGGGCAGCCTCACCGACCGCCATCGGCGCCCGGTGCTGCTGGTGTACGGAAGCGTCGCCGCGGTCGCCGGCATGGCCTTCACCGCCGCGGCGCTGTGGCCCGCCGGCGAGGGCTGGTCCGGTCCCGGCACCCTGGGGGCGGTGGCCGCCGTCGTCGGCGCCGGCCTGTTCGGCGCGGGGTTCGGCGCTGTGCAGAACGACACGATCGTCATCATGTTCCGCCGTGCCGGCGCCCGCTCCTACGGCACGGCCAGCGCGGTGTGGAACATCGGCTACGACGCCGGCACGGGGCTGGGCTCCCTGATCCTCGGTGTCGCCATCCAGGCCGCCGGCTACGGCGTGGCCTTCGCCGCAATGGGGGCGGCCTTGGCCGCCTGCCTCCCGGCCGCCGTCACCCTGGCCCGCCGCCTGCGCTGACCGCCCCGACCGCCGGGGGGGACCCAATCCCGGCGGGGAGGCGGACCCCGGGAGCCGCCCGGGGCCCGCCGCCTGCTAGTACGACGAGATGTGCACGTGATCGTAGTGGTTGGCCGTGATGCTGCCGCGGTCGTTCATCATCTCCCAGCCGGCGCCGGGGTTGGCGGAGTGCCAGATGCGCTGCTCCCAGATGATGTACATGACGCCCAGCCGGTCGGCGTTGGCTTGGGCGTAGTCGGCGATCTGCTGGCCGAGCTGCCGGTCGCCCGCCGAAGGCGAAGCGCCGCCCGCGCTCATCATGAAGTCGCAGGCGCGGCCGGAGCCGTGCTCACCGGAGTCGCCGGGACGCAGGCAGCCCACCGGGTAGGGCGCGCCGAACTCGCGGACGATCTCGTCGCGGATCGCGGCCATGCGCGGCGTCGCGCCGTCCCAGCCGGGACCCATGGCGCTTGAGGGGATGCTGCCGTCGCCCGAACCGCCGCCGCCGGAGGACTCCTCGGGAGCCTCGGGGACCTGCTCTTCCTCGTACTTCTCGATCTTGTCCAGGACGTTTTCGCGCTGGGACTCCAGGTCCTCGACGAGCTCCTCGGCGTCCTCGAGCTTGGCGTCGGCGTCCTCGACGGCGTCCTCGCGCTTCTGCCGCATCTCGGCGAGATCGGCGACCCGCTCGGCGTTGTTGGCCGAGACCTGGCCGGCCATCGCCGCGTTGTCGAGCATGTCCTGGGGGTCGCTGCTCATCACCACCTCGACGGCGGGGTCGACCCCACTGCCCATGTACTGGGCCGCCGCCAGGTCGGCGACGTTCTTGCGGTACTTCTCGAGCTCGTCCTCGACGTTGTCGAGCCGCTTCTGCGCCTTCTCGGCGTTCTCCTGGGCGTCTTCGTACTGCACCAGCTCGGTGTCGTACTCCTCCTCGAGGGCGTCGGCGCGCTCGTTGAGTTCGTCGAGGCTGGGCTCGTCGTCCTGGGGGTCGGCATACGACGAGGTCGCCGGGAGCAGCGCGATGGCCGCGGCGGCGAGGCCGGGCAGCAGAAGCGCCCGGCGTTTTCGAGGAAGGGATGATTTGTGCATAGAAGTCACCTGATGTCGGTCGCGGACCGGCCGGATGGGGCACACGGGGCGCATGGTGCGCGCGGTGGGGGTGGAGGTGGGGGTCCGCGCGATGCCACGCAGACGATACGAGATCGTGTCGTCAACTGACTAGCGGGTGCCGCTGAGCCTACCCTGCCTTTACTCCACGCCGGTAGGACCGCCCTCGCGCGGCGGCGCGCTCAGTGCCGCCGGGGGCGCTGCCGCGGGTTCGTCAGATTCCGCCCAGACCGCTGGGCAGCTTCGACGCAGCCGGTTGCGGCGCCGGTTCCGAGCCCAGGAACCACTCCGAGCGCCGCACGGCGCGCATGGCCTCCCGGCGCGTATCGCGGTCCAAGCGGTCGATGTAGAGCTTGCCGTCGAGGTGATCGGTCTCATGCTGCAGGCAGCGCGCCATCAGGCCCTCGCCCTCGACGGTGACCGGCTCGTTGCGCAGGTCGACACCGGTGACCACGGCGCGTGCCGCCCGGCGGGTGGGGAACGCGAGATCGGGGATCGACAGGCAGCCTTCCTCGTCCTCCTGGACCTCCTCGGACAACTCGGCGATCTCGGGGTTGATGACGTAGCCGATCCGCTCGTCGACGTTGTAGCTGAACGCCCGCAGCCCCGACCCGATCTGGGTGGCGGCGACACCGGCGTGTCCGGGCTCGTCGACGGTGTCGAGCAGATCGCGGACCAGCGCCTCGGTCTGCCGGCCGAAGGAGGTCACGGGGGAGGTGGGGGTCACGAGAACGGGATCGCCGAACAGGACGATGGGGCGCTTGCTCATGGCCTCCAGGTTATCCGGACGCGGAGGCCCCGGCGCGCCTCACCCGCAGGGCGGCCGCTCCGCGGGCGCCCTGCGGGCTCAGACTCAGACCGGATGCGGCAGGGCGTCGTCCAGGACCATCTCGATGTAGTCCAGTGCCGCCCGCCGGCGGTCCAGCGCGCTCTGGTACAGCGACGGAAGCCGGGTGTCGCGCCGCACGCGCAGGCATTCGTTGACGATGCGCTGCCAGCATTCCGGGAAGGCGTGCAGGGAGTACATGCCCGCCGCCGACTTGGAGGTGATCTCGCCGGTGCGCAGGGTGAAGTGCAGCCGGCTGACGCTGAGGACGCTCCACGACGGGGCCAGCGACCCCAGCGCCGCCAGGCCGCGCGGGCTGACGAGGCGCCCGGCCTTGGCCCGCCAGCGCCGCCACTGCTCGTCGAGATTGCCGAAGGACCAGGCGCGCAGGCTGGCCGGGTTGTCCCACACGTCCAACTCGACGGGCAGCGGACCGCGCATGGTGACGCCGCGCTCGGAGAGCACGTGCCAGGTCACGGGATTGACGTCGGTGGCGGCGCGCGGCTTGAACCGGCCGCCCAGCACCGAGGCCACGGGGCCGCAGTCGGCGGGGTCGCCGGTGAGGTCCTCCCAGGTGACGTGGATGCCGTTGAATTCGGGCCGGGAGATCTCGGCGCGGGTGCGCGCATGGGAGCGGCGCAGCGCTTCGGTGTCGGCGTCGGTGGCGCGGCGCGCGGTGACGACGACGAAGTCGACGTCGCTGGCGTGCGGCCGGAAGTCGCCGAGCGCCACCGAGCCGGTCAGGTACAGGCCTTGGACCAGCCCCGGCGCCTCGCTGTCCACGTTGCGCAGAAAGACCTGGGCCAGGGTCTGCACGCGCGGGTGGATCGCCATTGTGGTCTCCAGTCGTGGTCGTACTCGATCAGAGGCGTCGCCGTCGGTCACACGTGAGCGGTTGCGGGGCCCGCGTGCCGGACGGTCGCCGCTGACCGGATCCGGCCGCCGCCCTGCGGCCGCCCTGCGGGGCCGCGCATGGTCCGACCGAAGCATATGACCAGGTCGCGTCCCTGATTCCATAGTCTGAGAGGCCCGTGGGCTCCTGGCAAGTCATCCCACCGGATCCGCACCCAGCCTCCCTGACCACGGTGGTGCGCGGGCTAGGGCGCACGGTGGTGCTACCTCCCTTGTATACCCGGGCGATCCGTGCTAATCACCCGCGGCCGCGTCCTCGCCCGCGGGCCGCCGCTCCGCCTCGGAAGGCGTCCGCGCCCTGCGCCCGGCACATTCTCCTCGGTCGCCGCCCGACGGGGGCGCCTCCTCCGCCTTTCCGCGTCCGTGCGGCCGCCACTCGCTCCCATCGGCGGTGCGACCGGGAATCCGCCCGGATTCCCGGCCAGGTGGCTGATTGTTTGCATTTGCATTTGCATCAACGCGAAAAGGTGTCCGCGCGGTCAATGGGTGTACGGTATGCCGCCAAGTCGGCTTTGCCGTGCCACCTGCAATTCCCCTCGCCCGACTTCTGCAGAGAAGTGCGGGCTCCGTGGTCAGCGGGCTGCGGCAATTCCACACCGATCCAGTCGCCTCGGTGCGCCTCCTGAAAGTGACCCGCGCGACTGCGCCGTCTATGGAAAAGCGGTTCACGAACGGTTAACATCTCCTGTTGTGCGAGCGTATACGAGGGTCGACCGCGGAGCGCCCCGCCCGCGGCGAATCGTCGATGCAAGGAGCCCTGTTCTCGAACTCCACCCCCTATTCAACAGTTCATCCGCGTTCCCGTACTCAGTTTTCGCCTGCGTAACACGCGGTCATTCGGGCGAAACCGCCGCTTCCTAGGCTCGTGGCCAGGATCGGCGTTCTCGGCGATTTCAAGGAGATGGATATGGTGCCGACCATGGTGCTCGTCGCGGACGATTCCCGGGACGCCGGCCGACAGGAGGCTCTGCACGGCTTGGCCGATGCCGTCGCCCAGCGGGGCGAGGCCCCTGTCGTTCCCGCGTTCGGCTCCGGCAGCGAGGTCCACCGGGCCGTCGACTCGGTCGAGGGCCCGATGGTGGTCGTTCCCGCCTTCGTCGCCGGCGGCGACCTCGCCAGTTCCCGCACGTTCTCCGGTATCGACCTCGACGGCCGCTTCGACGCCTGCCCCACCCCGCCGCTGGGGGCCGTCCCCTCGATCGTGGGCGACCTCGCGGGCCGACTCGTGGACACCGGATGGGACTCCCGCGACGGGGTGGTACTCGCGGCGGACGGCAGCACCGGACAGGACGAGCGCCAGGTCGTCGCCGACGTCGCCCGGATGCTCAGCCGCCGCCTCGGATCGCCGGTGCAGGTGGGCTATCTGAACTCGTGGGCTCCTTCGGTCGGCGACGCCGTCGAACGGCTCCGGCGCAACGGGCGCGACAACGTCGCCGTCGCCGCCTGGCGGCTGGTCGAGGGGCGCGACTACGACCGGCTGCACGAGATGGGCGCGGCCTCGGTCACCGCCCCGCTGTGGCCCTCGGAGATCGTCGTCGACAGCCTGCTCGCCCAGCACCGTGCCGCCAAGGCGCGCCTTGCTGCGTGAGCCCACCGCCCGC
>NZ_JROO01000012.1 GCF_000826685.1 Streptomonospora alba | reverse complement strand
CCGGTCCGTCTCACGCATAAGCGCCTTCGAGCCGCGTCTCTCCGCTTCCGGCCACGATCGAGCCCGCCTGCCACGCAGGCAGCCCCCGCTCGCTCAGCACCGCCAGCGTGCGCTCCACCGAGGCCACGGGAACGACGGCGGCCATTCCCACGCCCATGTTGAACGCCGCCTCCATGTCGGACTGCGACACCGATCCGCGCTCGGCGACGAAGGAGAACACCGCCGGCGGCGTCCACGTCGAGCGGTTCACCACCGCGTCGTGGCCCTCGGGCAGCGAGCGCGCCAGGTTGGCGGCCAGGCCGCCCCCGGTGATGTGGGCGAAGGCGTGCACCTCGGTCTCCTCCACCAGCGCCAGGCAGTCCGCGGCGTAGATCCGGGTGGGCCTCAGCAGCTCCTCGCCCAACTCGGCGCTCAGTTCGGGCACGTAAGCGTCCAGCCGCATTCCCGCCTCGTCGATGACGCGGCGCACCAGCGAGTAGCCGTTGGAGTGCAGGCCCGAAGAGGCCATCGCGATGACGGCGTCGCCCTCGCGGACCCGGTGCGGGCCCAGAACCGCGTCCTCCTCGACGATCCCGGTGCCGGCTCCGGCCAGGTCGTACTCGTCGGCGCGCATCGTGCCGGGGTGCTCGGCGGTCTCACCGCCCACGAGCGCGCACCCGGCCTGGCGGCAGCCCTCGGCGATCCCGGCCACCAGATCGGCGATGCGCTCGGGCACCACCTTGCCGCAGGCGATGTAGTCGGTCATGAACAGCGGCTCGGCCCCGCAGACCACCAGGTCGTCGACGACCATGCCGACCAGGTCCCGGCCGAGGGTGTCGTGGCGGTCGCAGCGCTGGGCGATCGTCGCCTTGGTGCCGACGCCGTCGGTGGAGGTGGCCAGCAGCGGCGAGCGGTACCTCTTGGCGGCGTCGAGCCGGAACAGTCCGGCGAAACCGCTGGAGTCGGCGACGACCTCGGGGCGCCCGGCGCGCGCGAGGTGCTCCTTCATCAGAGCGACAGCGCGATCGCCGGCCGCGATGTCCACGCCGGCGGACGCATACGCCGACGTCGTCTCTGCACCCTGTGCCACGCGAAACCTCTCAACTCGTTGCGATCGTGGGGCGGCGCTTGCGCGCGCGGACCCCGCCGGCGGGCGGCTCCCGCCCCGCGGGGACGCGGAGCTCAGCGCCTGCCGCCGGCCAGCGGCCGCTCGGCGGTGCCGCCGCAGGGCTTCTCCAGCAGGTACTTGCCCCGGGAGCCCTCGTCGACCTCGATGGGGTAGACGCCGTCGAAGCAGGCACGGCACAGCCGGTCCTTGGGCACCTCGGTGGCCTCGACGAGCGCGTCCAGCTCGACGAAGGCCAGCGAGTCGGCGCCGATCGAGGCGCGGATCTCCTCGGTGGAGAGATTGCCCGCGAGCAGCTCGGTCTTGGTGGCGAAGTCGACGCCGTAGTAGCACGGCCACATCACCGGCGGACTGGAGATGCGCACGTGCACCTCGGCGGCGCCGGCCTCGCGCAGCATGCGTACCAGCGCCCGCTGGGTGTTGCCGCGCACGATGGAGTCGTCGACCACGACCAGCCGCCGGCCCGCGATCACCTCGCGCAGCGGGTTGAGCTTGAGCCGGATGCCGAGCTCGCGCAGGGTCTGGCTGGGCTGGATGAACGTCCGGCCCACATAGGAGTTCTTCACCAGCCCTTGGGCGAAGGGGATTCCGCTGGCGTCGGCGTAGCCCACCGCGGCGGGCGTGCCCGATTCCGGGACCGGGATGACCAGATCGGCCTCCGCCGGGTGCCCTTCGGCCAGGCGGCGACCCACCTCGACGCGGCTGGAGTTGACGTTGCGGCCGGCGATGGTGGTGTCGGGCCGGGCCAGATAGACGTACTCGAACAGGCAGCCCTTGGGCTGGGCGGGGGCGAACCGGCGCGAGCGCACGCCGCGCTCGTCGACGGTGATCAGCTCGCCGGGCTCGATCTCGCGCTCGTAGGCGGCGCCGACGATGTCCAGAGCCGCGGTCTCGCTGGCCACGGCCCAGCCGTTCTCCAGCCGTCCCAGCACGAACGGGCGGACGCCCTGGGGGTCGCGGGCGGCGTAGAGGGTGCCCTCGTCCATGAACGCGAGCGAGAAGGCGCCGCGCACCTGGGGCAGCAGCTCCATGGCCGATTCCTCGGTGCTGCGGTCGGGGTTGGCGGCCAGCAGGCCGGTGAGCACCTCGGTGTCGGTGGTGGCCGCGCGCCGCTCGTTGGGCAGCATCGCGGCGAGCTCGGGCGTGTTGATGAGGTTGCCGTTGTGCCCCAGCGCCAGGCCGCCCTCGCGTGCGGTGTAGAACGTCGGCTGCGCGTTCTCCCACACGGGCGAGCCGGTCGTGGAGTAGCGGCAGTGGCCGATCGCCAGGTGCCCGTGGAGGGAGTCGAGAGTGGCCTCGTTGAAGACCTGGGAGACCAGTCCCATGTCCTTGTAGACGACGATGCGCTCGCCGTCGCTGAGCGCGATCCCCGCGGACTCTTGGCCGCGGTGCTGCAATGCGTAGAGGCCGAAGTAGGTGAGCTTGCTGACTTCTTCGCCGGGAGCCCAGACTCCGAACACCCCGCAGGCGTCCTGAGGTGCGCGTTCGTGCGGGTCGAGGTCTGTCGTGAGCCGGCCGTCGGGTTGCGCCACGCCCCTCAGCTTAGTCGCTGGCCGTCGGCGCTGTATCCACCGGCCCCGCCGCTCGGCCACAGCGGCAGCAGTCCGGCCAGGTCGGCGCGGGTGCCGCTGGCGCTTACGGCGTGGGCGTCCACCGCCTCCTGCCAGGAGGTCGTGCCCGCGGCCAAGGCGAGCCAGGTCAGCGGCTCGGTCTCGACTACGCCCGGCGGAGTCCCGCGGGTGTGCCGAGGGCCTTCGACGACCTGCACCGCGCCGTAGGGCGGCACGCGCACCTCCAGGCTGTGGCCGGGGGCGCGCTCGGCGAGCTCGGCCAGGGTGCCGCGGACGGCGGCCTTGACCGCCGAGCGCACGGGCTGGGCGCCCTCGGAGCGGGCGCGCAGGACGGCGCCGACGCAGGCGCTGAGCACGGGGGAGGGCCGGTCGGGGCCGGAGTAGGGCGCCTCGCCCAGCGCCGCGAGCTGGGTGTCGAGGGCCTCGCGCAGTGCGGCTTGGCGCCGCTGGGCAGCGGTGGTCTTGGCCGGCATGCCCTTGAGGATAGGCACTCCCGCCGCGTCCGTATCCGACCCGAATCGGCGCCGTGGGGCGGAAGGCCGGGCATTGTTCGCGAAAGCTTGCCGAATGCCCCGGCCCAGGGGAAACTGTCGGGCGGGGGAAGGCGCGCGGACTTGTGCGTGAACGCGCCGTGCCGCCGCAGGGACGCGGTGGGGCGTGGCCGCAGCACGTCATGTGATTCGCGTCGCGTCCGCGCATCGCCTCTTGACGTGTCCGCGACAGTGGCCGCCCGCGGCGGCCGGTACCGCGCCGAGGCGGCGAGGATAGGATGAACGCTCCACGACGTCGGCATTCGCAGCCGCTGACTCGGTCCAACTGAACAAGGGATCCAACGCCCCCGGGTGGCGGTACGGGGGTGCCGCGCGGTCGCGTCTGAAGCCCAGTTGTGACCATTTTGTCGGATTAGTGCCCGTAGCATCCCTGAGGACGATCACCGCACTTCGGGAGATTGATGTGCGTCTGCGCCTGACCCCGCGTGATGACAGCTACTTCGAGATGTTCGCCGACTCCGCGAACAATCTCGTCATCGCTTCGCGCCTGCTGGTGGAACTCATCAGCGAGGGCGCCGACCGCGATGCCATCGCCGAGAAGATGCGCGCCTGCGAGCACGCCGGCGACGATCGGACCCACGCGATCATGCGGAGGCTCAACGAGAGCTTCGTCACGCCCTTCGACCGCGAGGACATCTACCGGCTGGCCTCGTCGCTCGACGACGTCATGGACTCCATGGAGGCGGCGGTCGACCTGGTCGGCCTCTACGGCCTGGACCGCCTCCCCAAGGGCATCATCGATCAGATCGAGGTGCTGGAGCGCGCCGCGGAGCTGACCGCCGAGGCGATGCCCCGGCTGCGCACGATGAAGGACCTCACCCGCTACTGGATCGAGATCAACCAACTGGAGAACCAGGCCGACCAGATCTACCGCCGCCTGCTGGCCAAACTGTTCAGCGGTGAGTACGACGCCCTGACCGTGCTCAAGTTGAAGGACGTCATCGAGGAGCTGGAGACCGCGGCCGACGCCTTCGAACACGTCGCCAATACGGTCGAGAGCATCGCCGTCAAGGAATCCTGACCCCGCCGATCGCAACGCTTGGCTCCGACGTGCCCCTCGAAACCGCGATGCTGAGCGCGGTGCTGTTCGCCGCGCTCGTGTTCGCATTCACCAACGGCTTCCACGACGCCCCCAACTCCCTGGCCACGGCCGTATCGACCCGGACCCTGGGGCCACGCGCCGCTGTGACCATGGCGGCGTGTATGAACGTGATCGGTGCGTTCCTCGGTGAGGGGGTCGCCCGCACCATCAGCCGCGACATCATCACCCCGCCCGAGGGCCCGGCCGGTCCCGTCGTGCTGCTGGCGGCGCTGATCGGCGCCATCACCTGGAACGTGGTCACCTGGTACAAGGGGATGCCTTCGTCGTCCTCCCACGCCCTGGTCGGCGGGATGATCGGCGCGGCGCTGGCCTCGACGACCGCGGTGCGCTGGAGCGGTGCGGCCGCCAACTTCGCCCTGCCGATGGTGCTGTCGCCGATGATCGGCCTGCTGCTGGGGTTCTTCGCCATGGTGGCGATCATGTGGGTGTTCCGCCGCACCAACGTGCAGCGCATGACCCGCGGCTTCAAGATCGCCCAGAGCGCGTCGGCGGCGGCGATGGCGCTGGGCCACGGGCTGCAGGACGCCCAGAAGACCATGGGCGTGGTGGTCCTGGCCCTGGTCGCCACCGGCTATCAGGACTCCTACGACGTTCCGCTGTGGACCGTGTGCGCGGCCGCGGGCGCGATGGCGCTGGGCACGCTCACCGGCGGCTGGCGGATCATGCGCACCCTGGGGCGGCGGGTGATCAAGCTGGACGCGCCGCGGGGCTTCGCCGCGGAGAGCACCGTGGCCGCGGTTTCGTACGCCACCTCGTTCATCTGGCAGGTGCCCATCTCCAACACCCACATGATCACCTCGGCGATCGTCGGCGTGGGCGCCACCCGCCGGCTGTCCGCGGTGCGCTGGGGCGTGGCGGGCGACATCGTGGCCGTCTGGCTGGCCACGGTGCCCGGAGCCGCCGCCGTGGCCATCCTGGCCTACTTGGTGCTGGGCACGGCGCTGCCCACCTGACCTCCGCACACCCCCTCGGAGGCAGCGGCGGGTCCGGAAACGAAGGCGGGCGCCGGCGGAGCCCCCGCTCCGCCGGCGCCCGCCGGCTTCGACACGACCGGGTTACCCGAACCGGCCGGTGATGTAGTTCTCGGTCTCCTTCTTGTCGGGCTTGGTGAAGATCTTGTTGGTGTCGCCCATCTCGATCAGCCGCCCCGGCTGGCCGGTGCCGGCCAGGTTGAAGAAGGCCGTGCGGTCGCTGACCCGGGCCGCCTGCTGCATGTTGTGCGTCACGATGACGATGGTGTAGTTCTCCTTGAGCTTGGCGATCAGGTCCTCGATCGCCAGCGTGGAGATCGGGTCCAGTGCCGAGCAGGGCTCGTCCATCAGCAGCACCGCCGGCTCCACGGCCGTGGCGCGGGCGATGCACAGGCGCTGCTGCTGCCCGCCGGAGAGGCCCGCCCCCGGCTTGTTCAGCCGGTCCTTGACCTCTTCCCACAGGTTGGCGTCACGCAGCGAGCGCTCGACGATCTCGTCGGAGCGGCTCTTGCTCATCCGCTGGTTGTTCAGCTTGGCCCCGGCGATCACGTTGTCGTAGATCGACATGGTCGGGAACGGGTTGGCGCGCTGGAAGACCATCCCGATCTCGCGCCGGACGGACACCGGGTCGACGGAGTGGTCGTAGACGTCCAGGTTGTCGAGCATGACTTTGCCCTGGACACGGGCGCCGGGGGTGACCTCGTGCATGCGGTTGAGCGTGCGCAGAAACGTCGACTTGCCGCAGCCCGAGGATCCGATGAAGGCGGTCACCGAGCGCGGCTCGACGGTCATGGTCACGTCCTCGACCGCCTTGAAGTCGCCGTAGTAGACGTTCAGGTCGGAGACGTCGATTCGCTTGGCCACTGGATGTCCTCAGTCAGGTGAGTCGGGTTGAACGGGCTGGTCGGGCGGGTGCGGCCGTCATCCCTTGCCGGGCGAGAGGAAGCGCGACACCAGGCGGGCGGTGAGGAACAGCAGCATGACCACCAGGATCAGCGTCAGCGCAGCGGCCCACGCGCGCTCCTCGGCGTAGACTCCGGCCTCGCCGGAGAGGCCCATGTCGCGAACCGCCTTGTAGATGTAGACCGGCAGGCTCATCATGTCGCCTTCCACCGGGTTTGCGTTGATCCGCGTCGAAGCCATGCCCGCGGTGAGGATCAGCGGTGCCGTCTCCCCGATAACACGGGCCAGCGCGAGGATGATTCCCGTGGTCAGCCCGGCCACGGCGGTGGGCAGCACCACCTTCACGATGGTCAGCCACTTGGGCACGCCCAGCGCGTAAGCGGCCTCGCGGAGCTCGTTGGGCACGAGCCGCAGCATCTCCTCGCTGGAGCGCACCACGACGGGGATCATCAGCACCGACAGCGCGATCGCCCCGGCCAGGCCGTTGGTCTGGCCGGGGCCGAAGACCATGATCCACAAGGCGACCACGAACAGGCCCGCGACGATCGAGGGGATGCCCGTCATGACGTCGACGAAGAAGGTGATGGCCTGCTTGAGGCGGCCGCGCCCGTACTCCACGACGTAGACGGCGGTCATCAGGCCGATGGGCACCGAGATCACCGTCGCCAGGCCGGTGATCACCAGGGTCCCCACGATGGCGTGGTAGACGCCGCCGGCGTCCATGCTCGGGATGACGCCGTTCATGGACACGCTCAGGAAGTACAGGTCGAACCGCTCGATGCCGAAGACCACCACTGTCGACAGCAGCGAGATCAGCGGCACGACGGCGATGGCGAAGCAGCAGTAGACGACGCCGGTGACCAGTCGGTCCTTGGCACGGCGGTTGTTCTCGACCACGGCCGAGGACGTCGTGACCGCCACCAGGTAGCCGATGGCGGTCACCGCCGCCACCGGTACCGGGTGGAAGGCGCCGAGCAGGAAGAAGGCGCCCGAGGCGACGGCCGCGCAGACCACAAGCAGCGCGGCCGGGAAGTATGTCGGAAGCTGGCGGGAGTAGAGCCCCGAGCTCTGGATGTCGGGCCCCTCGCCGGAGCTGCCCGTGGCGGTCGGCTGGGTTGCGGTGGTCATTCGGTGAACTCCTTGCGCCGCGAGACGACGAAGCGGGCGGCCATGTTCACGGCCAGGGTGATCCCGAACAGGACCAGGCCGGCGGCGATCAGGGCGGAGACGCCGGTGCCCGTCGCCTCCGGGTACTGCAGCGCGATGTGCGCGGCGATGGTCTGGTTTCCGCTCTGCAGCACGTTGGGGGAGATGACCAGCGAGGGGGAGAGGATCATCGCGACGGCCATCGTCTCGCCCAGCGCCCGGCCCATGCCGAGCATCGCGCCGCCGATGACGCCGGGCCGCCCGAACGGCAGCACCGCGGTGCGGATCATCTCCCAGCGGGTGGCGCCCAGCGCCAGCGCCGCCTCGCGGTGGGTCTGGGGCACCTGGGTGAACACGTCGCGCGCCATCGCGGTGATGATCGGCAGGATCATCACCGCGAGCACGATCCCGGCGCTGAGCATGGTCCTGCCGGTGGAGGAGACCGGGCCGGCGAACAGCGGAATCCATCCCAGGTACTCGGCCATGAACCGGTAGAGGGGCTGGAGCTGGTCGACGAGGTAGACCAGGCCCCACAGGCCGTAGACCACGCTGGGGATGGCGGCCAGCAGGTCCACGAGGTAACCGAGCAGCGCGGCGAGGCGCCGCGGGGCGTAGTAGACGATGAACAGCGCGATCCCGACGGCGACCGGGGTGGCCAGCACAAGGGCGATGGCGGCGCCGAGCACGGTTCCGAACGCAAGCGCGGCGACGCCGAACCGCACCTCCTCGCCCGGACCGGCCTCGGGGCTCCATTCACTGCTGGTGAAGAAGTTTCCCTCGTTGGCCGTCAGCGAGCTGAGGGACTGGACGATCAGGAAGAGGGCGACGCCCGCCAGGATCGCCAGGATCAGCAGGCCCGCTCCCCGAGCGGAGTTGGCGAAGACGAGATCGCCCAGCCGGCGTTTGCCCCTCGGGGCTACGGCCGTCTCAGACGAGTCCGTGGTTGTCATGTAAGGCTCCGGTCGAATTCGGTCGTGGATCGCCACCGGGCGGATGAAGCGGGCGGCGGGCGGCCGGCATGGGGTGCCGGCCGGTGCGCGCTGTCGGAAGACATTGTGCTGGTTGTCAGGTGGTGGTCCGGCACACGGTCGGGTGTACTCGGCCACCGGGCACGGTGCCTGGCGGACATGCCGAAACCGCCGACGGCGGGACCCGCACCGGGTGCGCGCCCCGCCTCGGCGGAGGAGGTCTGCGAAGGGGCGATCAGGCGCCCGCGGAGATCTGCTCGATGGTGTTCAGCAGCTTGTCCCGGGTCGCCTGGCTGATCGGAGCGGAGCCGGCCTCTTCAGCCGCGGCCTGCTGGCCCTCCTCACTGACCACGTAGTTCAGGAAGCTCTTGACCAGGTCGGCGTCCTGCTGGTCCTGGTACTGCATGCAGGCGATCTCGTAGGAGATCAGCACGATCGGGTAGACGCCGGCCTCGTCCGTCGTGTAGTTGAGGTCGATCGCGTGGTCGTTCTCGGTGTTGCTCTCGCGCGGGTCGGAGGCGTCGACGATCGCGGCGGCGGCCTCGGGGCTGTACTCCACGAATTCGTCGCCCCCGCCCACGGCGGCGGTGCCCAGTTCGCCCACGTGCGAGGCGTCGACGTAGGTGATCGTGCCCTGACCGCCCTCGACGGCCTGGACCACGCCGGAGGAGCCCTGCGCTGCCTCGACCGGCTCGATCGGCCAGTTGCCGCTGACCTCGTGCGGCCAGGCGTCGCCGGCGGCCTCGGAGAGGTAGGCGACGAAGTTCTCGGTCGTGCCGGACTCGTCGGCGCGGTTGACCGGAACGATCTCCTGGTCGGGCAGGTCGGCGTCGGGGTTGAGGTCGGCGATCGCCTCGTCGTTCCAGTTGGTGATCTCCTGGTTGAAGATCTGCCCGATGACCTCGGGGGTCAGGTCGAGGGAGTCGATGCCGTCGAGGTTGAAGGCCACCGCGATCGGGGAGATGTAGGCCGGCAGGTTGGCGACCTCCGAGCCGTTGCAGCGCTCGGTGGCGGACTCCGTCTCGGCCTCGCTGAGGGCGGCGTCGGAGCCGGCGAAGGCTACGCCGCCGCTGATGAACTGCTCGCGGCCGGCGCCGGAGCCGACCGAGTCGTACTGGACGACGGAACCCTCGCAGGCGCCTTCCCAGGAGGCCTTCCAGGCCGCCATGGCGTTCTCCTGCGAGCTGGCGCCGGCACCGTCGAGCGTGCCGCCGCCGTCGACGCAGTTCACGTCGCCGGCGGCCTGCTGGTTTTCGGGGTCGACCGCCTGGTCGCTGCCACAGGCGGTGAGGGCAAGAGTCCCGGCGAGGGCGATCCCCGCGAACTGGCTGTACTTAGAGAGCTTCACAGCCCCGACGTCCTTTCCCTGGACTTCGTCACCTTTGGGCGAGCCCGGTCGATGACCTCGCCGAATGCGAAGGTAGGCAGACGAAGTGACCAGATCTCCCAAGCAGGGTGAACGCAGGGTGAACCGGGGCGTGAAACTACGCGAAGACAGGTCGGCTCTTCGATGGATGTGCGGTTAACCACATCGAGGAGGCCCCCGTGTCACGCCGACACGCCGACCGCCACCAGGGGCCATGACCGCCGATGGGTGTCCGGTCACCGCGCGTGTGCGAACTCGCAGGTGGGCGCGGTGACGCGGCGGAAGGCGGACTACCGTGCGGCGTACATCACATCGGCGTCCCACACCGAGAATCCCAGCGACTCGTACAACCGCACCGCGGCCCGGTTCTCCTCGTCGACGTAGAGCAGCGCCCACGGGAGCCCGCGCTCGTGCAGATGACGCAGGCCCACCAGCGTGAGTGCGCGCCCCAACCCGGTGCGCCGCCACGCCGGGTCGACGCCGACCGCGTAGACCTCGCCCACCGGTTCGTCGGCCAGCCCCGCGCCGTCGGCGTGCACCTTGGTCCAGTGGAACCCGGCGATCGCGCCGGTCGCGGTGTCCTCGGCGACGAAGAAGCCGTCGGGGTCGAACCAGTCCTCGTTCTCGCGTTCGTGCAGGTCCTCAAGCGTCAGTCCGCCCTGCTCGGGGTGCTCGGCGAACGCGGCCGCGTTCGCCGCGACCCACGCCTGCTCGTCGGCGCCCGGGCGGAACGTGCGGATCACCGCCCGCTCGCCGGCGGCGTCGGACAGCACCGGTTCGGGCAGCGCGGCACCCGCGCCGGGCTGGTGCGCGTCGCCGCGCAGCCGCATCCGCATCTTCAGCAGCCCTCGCACCTGGGTCCAGCCCGCCGATCCGGCCAGCGCCACAGCGCCTTCGGTGCGGCCGTGCGCCCACACGCGCAGCCCGGCGCTCGGCGCGTCCTCGGTCAGCGAACGCAGCAGCGCGGCTCCGTGGCCCTTCCGGCGCCGACCGGGCGCGACCACGAGTTCGGCCGAGTCGGGCTCGTCGGGGGTACGCGCGGCGAAGGCGAAACCGACCAGTTCGCCGGAGTCCTCGCCGCCTGGTGGCTGCTCGGTGGCGAGATGGAAACGGGCGGCACCCGGGCGCACGCCGTGGCGGACGCGGAGCAGCGTCTGCTCCGACAGCGGTGGGAGGCCGTCATGGTCGCCGGCGGCCTCGGCCAGCGCGAGCACGGCCGCGGCCTCGTCGGATGTCAGGGTCTCGGTGGTGCGCACGTGGGTCATGGCACGAGCCTACGGCGCATGCGGCGAACCGGCCGATCGCTCGCCGCCCCGCGTGTGCCCGCCCACCCGGTGCGGGCGAGCGGGCGAGGAGCCGACTCAGTGCCTGCGGCGGCGGCCCTTGTAGGAGGTGGGGCCGATGCGCACCCGCCGCGAGGGGGCGAGCGGCATCGAGAACAGCAGCAGGAGCATCAGGAAGAGCACCAGCACGGCGGGCGTGACCATGGACGTGGGGGCGTCCTGGCGCGCCGCGACCTGGGTGGTGCGCGAGGCCTCGTCCTCGCCCGGCTCCACGGAGGGCAGATCGGCCAGCCCTCCGTCTTCGGAGGAGGGGGAGTCCGGTTCCAGCGCGTCCGGCTCGTCCCCTCCCGAGGGCAGGCCGGGGATGTCGGCGAGGCCGTCCGCCCCTAGGCCGGGGCCGTCGTCGGTGGTCACCGGGCTGTGCGGGGGCGCCGTGGCCCCGCGGGGACCGCCGCCGTCGCCCGATCCGCTTCCGTTGCCGGAGCCGCCTCCGGAGCCGCCTCCGGAGCCGCCGTCGGAACCGCCTCCGGAACCGCCGTCGCCACCGCCGCCGGACTTCTCGCCCCCGGATCCGCCGCCGTCGCCGGATCCGCCTTCAGAGCCGCCGCCGTCTCCGCCGTCGCCTTCGGACTCCTGGCCGCCCTCTTCGGGCGGACTCTTCGTGGCCGAGGGGTCGGTGCTCTGCGAGTCGGTGGGATCGGGCGTGGCGGTGGGCGAGGTGGTGGGGTCCGGGGAGGGATCAGGTGTCTCGCTGGGATCCGGAGACGGGGTGGGCGTCTCGCTCGGATCCGGGGAGGGGGTCGGGGTCTCGCTCGGATCCGGAGACGGGGTGGGCGTCTCGCTCGGATCCGGGGACGGCGACGGCTCGGGGTCGTGGACCTTCACCGTGAACGGGGTGGTGGTGCGGGCCGTGGTGAGTTCCTCGGTCGTCTCCGGGCACTCGTCCCCCTCGACCTCGGCGTAGGCGACCGAGGCGTGGATGTCGGCCGACACCTCCGGCTTCCAGCTGACCTCGACGGCCGTGGGCGGCGTGGCCCGGATCGCGCCCGGCTCGAACGGGCCGTCCACGCTCAGGTCGTACAGGCAGACCGTGCCCTCGGCCTGCCCCGAAGCGATGTTCAGTGTCGTCGTGACGGTCTCCCCCGGCTCGACCTCGCCGGCCGCCGGGGTGAAGGCGAGCACGGGCGCCGCCGGATCGGGCGAGGCCGCCGCCGGGGCGGGCAGGCCCACTAGGCCGGAGCCGGCGAAAAGGGTGCCAAGGGGGATCGCGGCGGCCAGACGCATCGGCAGGGGGAAGCGGGAGGGCGGGAGCCGCTTTCCACTGGACATGTACGTTGGCCTCCTTGTTCAGGGCGCCGCCGATCGGGCGGGCGCTACGGCGACCACGGGGAGCACGGGATCGGTCACAACACGCCGACTCGTCCTGCATCCTAAACAATCGAGCGCCTGCGGACGAGCCCCGGCATCGAGGCGTTTCCGTTCGCGTCCGCGGGCCTCCAGCGCAGCTTCGCGCACCCGCCGCGACGACGCCCCCTTCGCCGCGAGCGGTACCGCAGGCGGGGGCGGCCCCGTCCCGCGGACGGACGACGGCACGACCACCCGGGCTCAGCGCCGGTGCGACGCGGGCGCGGGGAGGTCCTCCTCGGCGTCCTGGGCGCGCGCGGCCGAGTCGCCGCCCGACTTGCTCGAGGTGTCGGGGACGAAGCGGTAGCCGACGTTGCGCACGGTGCCGATCATCGACTCGTGCTCGCTTCCGAGCTTGGCGCGCAGCCGTCGCACGTGCACGTCGATCGTGCGGGTGCCCCCGAAGTAGTCGTATCCCCACACCTCCTGGAGCAGTTGCGCGCGGGTGAAGACGCGGCCCGGATGCTGAGCGAGGAACTTCAGCAGCTCGAACTCCTTGAACGTGAGGTCGAGGATGCGGCCGCGCAGGCGGGCGATGTAGGTGGCCTCGTCGATGACCAGGTCGCCGCGGCGGATCTCGTCGGGATCGTCGGGGCCGGTGTCGGCCTGGCCGATGGCCAGCCGCAGCCGGGCCTCGACCTCGGCGGGGCCCGCCGAGGTCAGCAGGAAGTCGTCGGCCTGCCAGTCCGTAGTGAGGGCCGCCACGCCGCCCTCGGTGAGGAGCACGATGAGCGGGCAGTCCAGTCCCGTCGTGTCGAGCAGGCGGCAGAGGTTGCGCGCCGAGGCGAGGTCGCTGCGGGCGTCGACGAGAATGGCGTCGACGGGCGCGTTCGACGGGCGGTCCGGGCCGGTGGTCAGCAGCGCTCCGGCTTCGGCGGGGGAGACCCGCACCGAGTGCAGGAGGAGTCCGAGGGCGGGCAGAACATGGTCCGACGGTTCGTTGGAGTTCGTGAGTAGGAGCAGATGACTCATAGGTCTCTTCCCGTCAACCCGCGCGCGGCGGTGTCGAAGGCCTCATTGCCCCCGGCGGAGAATTGATGACGTGCTTGCCTCCGAGACCAACGAGGATAATCGACCGATGGTGAACGGAACCATCCGGTACTGGGCCGCGGCCAAAGAAGCCGCGGGAAAGTCCGAAGAGCCGGTGAGCGGTGCCACGCTGGCCGACGTGCTGGAGTCGGTACGCAGCGCCTACAGCGGCGACGACCGCATGCTGCGGGTGCTGGACCGCTCCTCGTTCGTCGTCGACGAGTACCCCGTGGGCGGTCGCCCGCACGCCGCCGTACGGCTGAACGAGGGATATGTCATCGAGGTGCTGCCGCCGTTCGCCGGCGGATGAGCGCCGTCCGGGCCGCGGAGCGCCGCGCTGTCGGCGGGGCGCTCCGCGGCCCGGTGCGAAGAAGGGGGAGCAAGCCATGGCCGAGGACGCCGGCGCCGCCGCGGGCCGCACCGTGACGCTGCTGAGCAGGTCCGGCTGCCACCTGTGCGAGGAGGCCCTGGAGGTCGTCCGGCGGGTCTGCGCCGATACGGGTGCGCGGGTGGAGGTGCGCGACCTCGACGCGGCTCCGCAGGCCGAGCGCGACGACTACTGGGACAAGATCCCTGTGACGTTCGTCGACGGTGTGCAACACGACTTCTGGCGGGTGGACGAGCGGCGGCTGCGGGCCGCGCTCGCCGACGGCGGCTGACCGACTCCGGCCGCACACCCGGGACGGGCGAGGCGGCGCTCGCAGCGGTGTGCGGACACGGGTCCTGATCCCGCCGATCGCGCACGCCGCAGGCGCTCGGGGCATCGGCACCGGCGCCTCCGGGAACGGGGCGACCCACTTTGTGCGCGTGTTCACAAGGGCGTAACCTGAGTGCGCAAATCCAGTCCGGCCGGGGGTGGAAACCGCGCTCGCGGGGGGCCACGGTCCGCGTCGGCACCGGTCAGTGACGATCGCCGTCCAGGAGCGCACGCTAGTGACCCCCCCTGAACCACGGCCCCGAGATCGGGGAATCCCGGAGGCGACCGTCGCCCGCCTCCCCGTGTATCTGCGTGCGCTGCAGGCGCTCGACGATCGCGGCATCCTCACGGTCTCCTCCGAGCACCTGGCGGAGACCACCGGCGTCAACTCGGCGAAGCTGCGCAAGGACCTCTCCCACCTGGGCTCCTACGGCACCCGCGGTGTCGGCTACGAGGTCGAGTACCTCATCTACCAGATCTCGCGTGAGCTTGGTCTCACGCAGGACTGGTCCGTGGCCATCGTCGGGGCCGGAAACCTGGGCCGCGCCTTGGCCAACTACGGCGGTTTCGGCACCCGCGGCTTCCGCATCGCGGCCCTGCTGGACGCCGACACCGCTGTACTCGGCGACACCGTGGCCGGGCTCTCGGTCGGGCATATCGACGCGCTGGAGGACGTTGTCGACAGGGAGAACGTGTCGATCGGCGTCATCGCCACGCCCGCGGTGGCTGCGCAGGAGGTCTGCGACCGGTTCGTCGAGGCCGGTGTCACCAGTGTGCTGAACTTCGCCCCGGTGGTGCTCAATGTGCCTCCGGGCGTCGATGTGCGTAAGGTCGACTTGTCCATCGAGCTGCAGATCCTGGCCTTCCACGAACAGCGCAAGGCCGACGGCTACGCCGGCCTGGACCCGTTCGGGAAGGGGCCGGTGTGAGAACGGCCGTGCCGGGGGCAGCACGGCCGCAGTAGGGGGCGCGCCCGCGGACGCGGGAGGCGCAGCAGGTACGGAGCAGCGCAATGCAGCCCGCATTGGAGTGCACATGAGTGTCCTCGCCGTAGGGGTGAGCCATCGCAGCTCGCCCGTGGCGCTACTGGAGCGCGTCGCCTTGGAGGGGCAGACGCGGCTGAAGGTCATGTCCGAGATCGCGGCCGCGCCTTCGGTCAACGAGGCGCTGATGGTCTCGACGTGCAACCGCACCGAGGTCTACGCCGACGTCGACAAGTTCCACCCCGCCGTCGCAGCCGTCACCGAGCTGCTGTCCTGGCACACCGGCGTCGCCCTCAGCGAGCTCTCCCAGCACGCCTATGTGCACTACGAGGAACGCGCGGTCCAGCACCTCTTCTCCGTCACCTGCGGACTGGACTCCATGGTCGTGGGCGAGGGCCAGATCCTCGGCCAGGTGCGCGACGCGATCAAGGACGCGCAGCAGGCCGGGACCCTGGGCCGGGTGCTCAACGACCTGGGTCAGCGGGCCCTGCGCGTGGGCAAGCGCGCCCACACCGACACCCACCTCGACCACGCCGGCGCCGACATGGTCGGCTTCGGGCTCGACGTCGCGCTGCGCCGGCTCGGCGCCGCCGCCCCCGTGGCGGGCGCGGCCGAGCTCTCCGCCGCCGACGCCGCGGGCTGCCCCGTGGCCGGTCCCGGCGAAGCCGGCATGGCCGCTGCCGCAGGCGCGGCCGAGGTCGCCGCCGCGCTGCCCGAACCCCAGCCGCTCACCGGTCTGCGGGTGCTCGTCCTGGGCGCCGGATCGATGAGCGCGCTCGCCGCCAACACCGTGGCTCGCCAAGGGGCCGGCCGGGTCACCGTGGCCAACCGCACCGACCAGCGTGCCGAGCGCCTGGCCGAGTGCCTCACCGAGGCCTACGAGCCCATCCGCAGCCGTGCTGTGCCCTTCGACGCCGCCGCCGAGGTGCTGCCCGAGGTCGACCTGGTCGTCTCCTGCACCGGCGCCCAGGGCCTGGTCCTCAGCAGGGACCAGGTCGAGCACGCGGCCCGCTCCGGCGGACGTCCGCTGGTGTTCCTGGACCTCGCGCTGCCCCACGACATCGACCCGGGCGTGCGCGAGCTGACCGGCGTCGAACTCGTCGACATCGAAGACCTGCGCCAGGCGGTCGCCGAGGGCGACGGCGAGTCCGCCGAGCGCTCCAGCGCGATCTCGCTCGTGCGCGGCATCGTCGACGAGGAGGTCGCCGAGTACCAGAGCGTGCGCCGCGCCCAGCTCGTCGCTCCCACCGTGGTCGCGCTGCGCGACAAGGCCCGCACCCTCGTCGAGTCCGAGCTGGACCGGTTGGAGGGGCGCCTGCCCGAGCTCGACGACAAGACCCGCGGCGAGGTCACATACGCCATGCGCCGCGTCGTGGACAAGCTGCTGCACCAGCCCACCGTGCGCGTCAAGGAACTCGCCGCCGAGCCCGACGGCCACTCCTACGAGGCCGCGCTGCGGGAACTGTTCGATCTCGACCCCGCCGCCGCGGACGCCGTCAGCCGCGTCGAGCGCACGCCAGAGGAGGGGTGAGCGTGACCGACCGCCCGGCCAGGCTCGGCACCCGCCGCAGCCCCATGGCCACCTCCCAGTCGCAGCATGTGGCCGACGCCGTCACCGCCCGCACCGGCACCAAGGTGGAGCTGGAGCTCATCACCAGCTACGGCGACGTCACCCAGGCCCAGCTGACCCAACTGGGCGGCACCGGGGTGTTCGTCAACAGCCTGCGCGAGCAACTGGCGTCGGGCGGAATCGACTTCGCGGTGCACTCGCTCAAGGACCTGCCCACCGCACCGGCCGAAGGGCTCACCGTCGTCGCCGTCTACGAGCGCGACGACCCCCGTGACGCCCTCTGCGCCCGCGACGGCCGCACGTTCGCCGACCTGCCCTCCGGCTCCGTCCTCGGCACCGGCTCTCCGCGCCGCGTCGCCCAGCTCGCCGCGCTGCGCCCCGATCTGCGCTTCGTGCCCATCCGCGGCAACGCGGGCACCCGCTTGGGCAAGGTCGCCCAGGGAGAGGTCGACGCCGTCGTGCTGGCCTATGCCGGCCTGGCGCGGGTGGGCCGCCTCGACGACGTGACCGAGGTCTTCGAGCCCGAGCGGATGCTGCCGGCGCCCGGCCAGGGAGCGCTGGCCGTGGAGTGCCTGACCTCCCGCGCCGAAGGCGACCTGGCTTACCTGTCCGCCGTCGACCACGCGGCCACCCGCGCTGAGGTCACGGCCGAACGCACGGTGCTGGCCGAACTGGAGGCCGGCTGCGCGGCACCGGTCGGCGCCTACGCCGAGGTCCTCGACGGCCGGCTGCGCCTGCGCGCCGCCGTCGTGGCACCCGACGGAACCCAGGCGGTGCGGCGCGAGCGCTCCGTTCCCATCGACGGAGGCGCGGCCGGGGCCGCGTCCTCGCTGGGACGCGAGCTCGCACGCGAGATGATCGGCGAAGGGGCCGACCGCATCGTCGCCGAGGCGGCGGAGGACTCCACAACGTCATCCGAAGACTGAAGGAGGCCGCAGACCATTGCGCGGGCCGTGCCGCCGCAGCGCGGCGGACGGCACCGCCCGGCCGCGCCGCCGGAACCGGGGCGTGCGCACTGCGGCCGCGGCGCTCCACGCGGGCGCCCGAGCGCAAGAGCAAGGAGCGATCGCACAGTGAATCCGCAGAGTGCCAACCAGGAGCCGCCGCCGAACGCAGCGGGCGCGTCCCAGCGCGGGCACGTGGCCCTCGTCGGAGCGGGCCCGGGCGATGCCGAGCTGCTGACTCTGCGGGGCGCAGCGGCGCTCGCCAAGGCCGACGTCGTCATCAACCTCCGCGAGCCCGGACCCGAGCTGGCCAAATACCGCGAGCCGCTGCTGCGGCACTGCCCCGAGGACGTCGCCGTCATCGACCCGGCCGAGTGCGGCGGCGAGATCGACGACGTGGCCGTGGGCCATGCCCGCGAGGGCAAGCGCGTCGTGCGCCTCTACAGCGGAGACCCGCTGCTGGGCTGCCGCGGCGCGGAGCTGGCCGCGGCCTGCCGCCAGTCGGGTATCGAGTACGAGATCGTGCCCGGGCTCTCCGCGGCGACCGCCGTGCCCGCCTTCGCCGGAGTCCCGCTGCTTCCCGAGGACGTCGGCGAAGCCCGCATCGTCGACGGATCCGACTCCGACCTGGACTGGGAGCGGCTGGCCCACGGAGACGCCAGCCTGGTCGTGATGTTCCCCGACTCCCCCGAAGGCGTCGACGCCCGCCACAGCGGTCCCGGCTTCGACCGCCTGTGCAAGACGCTCATCGCCGCAGGCAAGCCCGCGAGCACCCCGGTCGCCGTCGTGCGCATGGGATCCACCACCGAGCAGACCACGGTCGCCTCGACGCTGCAGCGGCTGCCCGCCGACCTCAAGGCCGCCGACGCCAAGGGGCACAACGTCACCACCCCCGCGCTGTTCCTCATGGGCAAGGGAGTGACCGGCGAGAAGGAGCCCTCGTGGTTCGAGGGCCGCCCCCTGTTCGGGTGGCGGGTGCTGGTGCCGCGCACCAAGGAGCAGGCGGCCGGGCTGTCGGATCAGCTGTACGGCTACGGCGCGGTGCCCGAGTCGGTGCCGACCATCTCGGTGGAGCCGCCGCGCACGCCCCAGCAGATGGAGCGAGCGGTGCGCGGCCTGGTCACCGGCCGCTACCAGTGGGTGGCCTTCACCTCCGTCAACGCCGTCAAGGCCATTCGGGAGCGCTTCGAGGAGTACGGCCTGGACGCCCGGGCCTTCGCCGGGGTCAAGGTCGCCGCCGTCGGCGACCAGACCGCGGCGGCACTGCGCGAGTTCGGTATCCAGCCCGACCTCACGCCGCCGCCGGAGCAGCAGTCCGGCGCCGGGCTGGTCGAGGTGTGGCCGCCCTACGACGCCGAGCTGGACCCGATCGAGCGGGTGCTGCTCCCGCGCGCCGACATCGCCACCGAAACGCTGTCAGCGGGTCTGAGCGGTCTCGGCTGGGAGGTCGACGACGTCACGGCCTACCGGACGGTGCGGGCCGCGCCCCCGCCCGCCCCGGTCCGCGAGGCGATCAAGGGCGGCGGCTTCGACGCGGTGCTGTTCACGTCCTCCTCCACGGTGCGCAATCTCGTGGGGATCGCCGGCAAGCCGCACAACACCACGGTGATCGGGGTCATCGGCCCCGAAACGGCCAAGACCGCCCAGGAGTTCGGGCTGCGCGTGGATGTCACGGCACCGAAAACCTCGGTTTCCGCGCTGGCGGAGGCCCTCGCGGAGTACGGTGCGGCACAGCGCGCCGAGGCGGTCGCCGCCGGCAAGCCGGCTCTCAAGCCCAGCCAGAAGCGCCGCGGGCGGCGCCGGAAGACCGTGTAACCAGGGAGCCTTGGATGAACGCTCGATACCCCGCGGCGCGACCGCGCCGCCTGCGCCGGACGCCGGCCCTGCGCCGACTGGTCGCCGAGACCCGGGTGCGGCCCGAGGAACTCATCCTGCCGGTGTTCGTCAAGGAGGGCATCAGCGAGCCCAACCCGGTCTCGTCCATGCCCGGCGTCGTCCAGCACACCCGTGACAGCGTCCGCAAGGCCGCCCAGGAAGCCGCCGAGGCCGGCGTCGGCGGCATCATGCTGTTCGGGATCCCCGAGTTCAAGGACGAGCGCGGCTCGTCCGCCGACGACCCCGGCGGCGTCGTGCAGCGCTCGCTGCGCGACCTCTCCGGCGACCTGGGCGGCGACGTCGTCGTCATGGCCGACCTGTGCCTGGACGAGTACACCTCCCACGGGCACTGCGGCCTGCTCACCCCCACCGGCGAGGTCGACAACGACGCCACCCTGGAGCGCTACGCCGCCGTGGCCGTCGCCCAGGCGGCCGCCGGCGTCGATGTCGTGGGCCCCAGCGGCATGATGGACGGCCAGGTCGGCGCCATCCGCGCGGCCCTGGACCAGGCCGGCTACACCGGCGTCGCGATCCTCGCCTACGCCGCCAAGTACGCCTCGGCCTTCTACGGCCCCTTCCGCGAGGCCGCCGAGGGCGCGCCGCAGTTCGGCGACCGCAACGGCTACCAGCAGGACCCCGCCAACGCCCTGGAGGCGCTGCGCGAGGTCGAACTGGACATCGCCGAGGGCGCCGACATGGTCATGGTCAAACCCGGCCTGGCCTACCTGGACATCGTCGCCCGGGTGGCCGACAGCGTGCAGGTGCCGGTGTCGGCGTACCAGGTCAGCGGCGAATACGCGATGATCGAAGCGGCCGTCGAGCGGGGCTGGCTGGAGCGGGAGCGGGTGATCCTGGAAACCCTGCTGTCCTACAGGCGGGCCGGAGCCGGGCAGATCTTGACCTACTGGGCGACCGAGGCGGCGCGATTGCTCCGCTGAGCGGGGGAGCCACCGTTTCCCCGCCGGATCGCGGTCGAGGTCGGGGGATGCGGAACCCACCACTGGCATCGACCGGCGACAGGCGAAGGGGGAAGCTGACGTGGCCCAGGTCCTGCAGCGGCGGAGACGCCGCCGTCCGGCGGAAGGCATGCTGAGCGCGGCACTGAGTTATGCGGAGCTGGGGTGGCCGGTGTGCCGCGGCGCGCCCCCTTCGGGAGCGGCCGGGCGGGCCTGCGGGTGCGACCGCGTGGGATGTCCCGATCCCGGCGCCCACCCGGTCTCGGCCGCCTGGGGCCGGGAGGCCACCACCGACCCCGCGACCATCGCCCGCTGGTGGGGCGCCACCCCCGACGCCAACGTCATCCTGCCCACCGGACGGGTCTTCGACGTGTTCGACGTGCCTGCGGGGGCGGGAGTCATGGCGCTGGCCCGGATGGGACGCTCCGGCGTGCAGGCCGGCCCCGTCGCCGCGGTCGAAGCCCAGCGCTACCTGTTCTTCGTGGCCACCCGATCGCCCGCCGACGAGGACGAGTGGTGGTCCTGCCACCTCGACTGCGTACCGGAGAGCGTCGAGGAGAGCCCCGGACTGCGCTGGCACTGCCGCGACAGCTACGTCCTGGCCGCCCCCTCGATGCTCCCCTCCGGAAACCCCGTCGCCTGGATCCGCTCTCCGGAGCAGCCGCCCCAGTCCCTGCCGGACCCCGTAACGGTCCTGGACATCGTCTCCGACGCCTGCGAGGAGTTCGCCCCGTAGGTCCTCCGGCCGTCCTCGTCGTCGGGCATCTCTCCCCCCCCCGCCGTTCGCCGACCGATCCCCACCCACGCGGGCGGTGGCATGCCGGGGTCGGACCACCGCCCCCGCGGCGGGGCGCTACGCGTTCTGCCGGCCCGCCTCGTCGGCGCAGGCGGACGTGGACGGGAACTCGGCGCCGTGGCTCCGCTCCTTCGACGGCTCGGGGCGGCGCCCCAGCCGTGGCGCCGGTCGATCCACGCCGACGCCGGCCCGCGTCGGCGGGCCGGCACGTGGTCGTGTACGAGGCCGCGCCGGGTCGCGCCGGCCTATCGGCCTTCCCTGGCCGCGGGAACCGAGCGGCGGATGACCTCGGCCAGTTCGGGCCAGGCGGTGGACGGCGTCGCCCAGTCGGGGAGCTCGTCCGGGGCGTCGTCGGCGCCGCCTCCGCCGGTGAAGAGGTAGCGGTGGGGGACCGTGCCCAGATGGCGCAGGACGTCGATCCTGTCGTCGACGAAGTGGGTGATCCCCAGGCGCTCGCAGATCGGAGCCTTGTCGGCGCGCTCGGGGACGAAGTGCAGGTGGTCGCCGGGGATGCCGGTGCGGCCGGCGAAGGCGTGCAGGGCCAGCCAGCGCCGCGTGCGGTCGGCCGTGGCCGGCTTGGCCTTGGAGACCAGGTACACCCGGCCCTGGAACGGGTGCTGTGCCAGCTCGGCGAGCGCCTCGAACGCTCCGTCGACGGCAGGGGTGCGCATGGGCGTATCGCCGAAGAACGAGGTGTCCCTGTCGTCCAGCCGGTGGATGATCACGCCGCCGATGTCGACGCCCAGCACCGGCGGCCGGGCGGCACCGCCCGCCCGGTCCGGCCGCTGTTCGTGCGTGGTCACCCGCTCCCCCCCGCTCGCCTGCGGTACCTGTCGCTCCCAGGGACCTACCCCGGCACGTCCAGCTTCTCCTCGCTGATGACGATGCCGTCGTCGTCGCTGTAGAGCCAGGTCTCGGGAGCGAAGACCACGTTGCCGAACGCGACGGGGGAGTCCAGCACCCCTGCGCCGGTCTTGGCCGACTTGCGCGGGTTGGACCCCAGCGCCTTGATGCCCAGGTCCAGTTCGGCCAGCTCGGCGACGTCGCGTACCGCGCCGTTGATCACGACGCCGGCCCAGCCGTTCTCCTGTGCGGACTTGGCGATCAGGTCGCCCATCAGCGCCGTCCGCAGCGATCCGCCGCCGTCGACCACCAGTACCCAGCCTTCGCCGGGCTGGCCGAGCTGCTCCTTGACCAGTGCGTTGTCCTCGTGGCACTTGATCGTGGCGATCGGTCCGTGAAAGGCCCGGCGTGCGCCGAACCGGACGAACTGCGTCTCGCAGCTGGCGAGCGCGTCGCCGTGCGCGTCGATCAGATCGGCTGTGGCGAAGACCTCGGTCATGGGGAGCTTCCTTCGCAGATTGTGTGCCGTGCCGTCATAACCTACTGACACATCTCCGGCCATCCGAACCCGGGGCTGACCGCAGCCGAATCGGCCGAGGGATCGAACGGCGGTCGGCGCGCGCCACCCCGTTGATCTTGTACCTACGGTCACTGTGAGCGATCACATGTGCCCGTAGGTACAAGATCAACGCTGATGCGGGCGAGGGAGCGGTGCGAACCGGGCGAATCGGCCCCGCCGGAGCCCGTATCTCGGAAGAAGGGCGGCGGGTTCCCCCGGCGCGCCCCGGCGCGGCATCGGGCGTGCACGGCCCGGCACCAGTACCGCTCCCAGCATCGGCCCCGAACCGCCCACCGCCCTCGCCGCCCCGTGAGGCGCCCGGCCATCCGCCCACCGCAACCGGCGGACGCCGACCCGAACCATCCACCGGCCGCGTTACCAACCCCCGGGACAGAACACCTAGAGGAGATGTGCGCGCAGTACTTCGGAGAGCGGGGTGCGTTCGACGCAGTGGGCGAACCGGAACGACGCCGCGAGCTGCTCGGCTTCCTCGGGCGAGACGCCGGCGAAGGCGTCGCCGAACCGCTCGACCAGCGGTTCCGCCAGCAGGATGTGGCGTACCAACCCGGCGACGAACTGCCTGCGTCCCCACGGGTAGGGATCGAATCCGGGGAACTCGCGGTCGAACACCGCGTCGATCGGATCCAGGATCGCGCGCACGCCCGCGTCGGAGCCGCCCCAGGAGTCGGTGCCGAGGCGGTGCTTGGCCTCCAGGACGGGGGCGATCCGCTGCAGGTACGGGCTCTCCGGGTGCGCGTGGACCAGGCCTTGCAGCCCGATGTCCTTGTAGGTCCACAGCGCCCAGCTCGCCCCGTGCTCACGGTAGATGTCGAGCTGGTCGGCCAGCAGCGCGAGCCGCCACTCCTCCAGCGGCCGGTCGGTGGGATAGACCGGGCCGAACTCCCCGATCCACACCGGGGTCCGGGTGCGCCGCATGTATTCGGTGCGCCGCAGGAAGGTCTCCTCCAGCACCGCGCGGTCGAAATACTCCCCGCGGGTGGTGCCCGGATAGCCGGTGCCGCCCGCGATGCCGGGCAGGGCGTAGTCGTGCGTGGAGTAGACCGTGTTGGGCAGCGGCTCGGCGAAGGCGCTGAAGTCGGTGGCGTAGCGGTTGCCGTCCAGGAACAGGATGTGCCTGGCGTCGACGGCGCGGATCGCGCGCTCCAGCCGGGCGTAGAACGGCCCGATGAGCTCGCCGGTGGGGTCGGCGGGCTCGTTCATCGGGTTGTAGCCGGCGACCTCCGGGCGGTCGCGGTAGCGGTCGGCGATCGCCTCCCACAGCCATACCGCGCGGTCCTGGAAGTGCCGGTGCTGCCAGAACGACGCGACGTGGGTCGGGTTGTCGCTGTGCCAGTGGTGGTTCTGGCAGCCGGGCAGCGCATGCAGGTCGATGATGGAGTAGATCCCGTGCCGCGCCAGTTCGCCGATCACCCGGTCCAGGTGAGTGAAACCGCTTTCCCGAAGTTCGAACGGACGCTGGTCGTCCTCGAAGTGCCGGTAGTTCACCGGGATGCGCACAGAGTCGATCCCGAGTGAGGCCAGGTGGGCGGCGTCGGCCTCGGCGAAGAATCCGCTGAGGAACGCGTCGAAGAAGCGGGCGTAGCCTTCCTCGCCCAGCGCCGAGCGCAGCGCGGCGCGCAGTTGCTGCTCGGCGCCCGGATAGCCGGCGATGAAGTTCTCCATGTTCAACCAGCCGCCGAGACCCACACCGTGCAGTGTCACCGCCGTTCCGTGCTCGTCGACGATGCGGGGGCCGTCGACCCGCAGCCAGGGCAGTGCCGCCATAACACCCTCCTCTTCGGTAACCGGTTACCCTAACCTAGGCCGGGACGGGGTCCGGCGTCCACGGCCGCGGGAGGGGGAGGCACTGTGGGAATCCGATTGGGACCTGCCGACTCCGGAGGTGGCGTGCGGTGCCTGTGACGATGCGCGACGTGGCGCGGCGCGCAGGGGTGTCGGTCAAGACCGTGTCCAACGTGGTCAACGACTTCCCGCACGTCAGCACCGCTACCAAGTCGCGGGTGCTCGCGGCGATCTCCGAGCTGGGCTATCGGATGAACTTCTCGGCGCGGAACCTGAGCCTGGGCCGGACCGGGATGATCACGCTCGCGGTGCCGGAGATGCGGCTGCCCTACTTCGCCGAGCTCTCCGACGAGGTCATCGTCGCCGCGGCCGAACGCGGCTACACCGTGCTCGTCGAACGGACCGGCGGGCTGCGCGAGCGCGAGCTGGAGGTGCTGACCAGCGACCGCCGCCGGATGACCGACGGGCTGATCTTCTCCCCGCTGGGGCTGCGCCCTGCCGACGCGCACCGGCTGGAGGTGGACTATCCGCTGGTGCTGCTGGGGGAGCGCTCCCTGCACGGCAGCGTCCACCACGTGGCGATGGGCAACGTGGCGGGTGCGCGGGCGGTGACCGAGCACCTGCTGGAGCGCGGACGGCGGCGCGTCGCGGTGATCGGCTCCTACGACGCGCGCGGCGCCGGTGCCGGTTCGCTGCGCACGCAGGGCTTCACCGAGGCGCTCGCCGAGGCCGGAATCGAGCACGACCCCCGGCGCACCGGCGAGGCGATCGAGTGGACGCGCGCCACGGGTGCCGAGGCCATGCGCCGGGTGCTCGACCGCGGGATCGGCGTCGACGCCGTCTACGGGCTCAACGACGTGCTCGCGCTCGGCGCGATGCGGGTGCTGTTCGAGCGGGGCCTGCGGGTGCCCGAGGACGTCGCGGTGGCCGGCTTCGACGACATCGAGGAAGGCCGCTTCTCCTGCCCGAGCCTGACGACGGTGCAGCCCGGCCGGACCGAGATCGCGCGCACCGCCGTGTGGCTGCTGGTGGACCGGATCGCCCGGGGCGAGCCCGCCGTGGCGGGCGGCCGCGAGCTTGTCGTGGGACCTCAGATCATCACGCGTGAGTCGACGGGCGGAGCCGTGGAGAGCGCCTGAAGCGCCCGAATCCGACGGATGAAGGGGGGATTGACCGCGGGCGGACGCCGTGCTCAAATTTCACCGGTGTAAATGTGTGTTTCACGCCACAGCGCTCGGGTCCGGCACAGGCGCCGCGAGCGGCCGGGGTGCGGCACACGTGGCACTCGCGGCGACCGCGACGGCGTGACGAGGGAGTACAGCTCATGCGGCAACTACCACCCACCGGCCGGGGACCTGCCCGCGGCCGGACGACCTTCCGCCTGGCGGCGGTCCTGACCGGCACCGCGCTGCTCGCTACGGCGTGCGGCGGCGGCTCGGGCGACGAGCAGACCACGATCCGGTTCTCCTGGTGGGGCAACGAGGAGCGCGCGCAGATCACCAACCAGGCGGTCGCGGCTTTCGAAGAGGCCAACCCGCAGATCACCGTCGAGACGGAGTCGATCGACTTCGAGTCCTACTTCGACCGGCTGTCCACCTCGGTCGCGGCAGGCGACGAGCCCGACGTGATCACCATGGGCGGCGCCTACCCCCGCGAGTACGCCGACCGCGGCGTGCTGCTCGACCTCGCCGAAGTCTCCGACCACCTGGATATCGGCGCACTCGACGAGAAAGCGCTATCCAACGGCCGGTTCGACGGCAGCGACTACGGGGTGCCGACCGGCGTGAACACCTTCTCGGTCATCGCCAACCCCGCCGTTTTCGAGGACGCCGGTGTGGAGCCGCCCGACGACGACTCCTGGAGCTGGCAGGACTACGCCGACATAGCCGAGGAGATCTCGGCCGGCACCCCCGACGACACGTTCGGCTCGGAGGACCCCACCCAGCCCGACACGCTCGACCTCTACGCCAACCAGCGCACCGGCCAGGGCCTCTACTCCCCGCAGGGCGGCATCGCGATCGAGCAGGAGACCGTGAGCGAGTGGTTCGAGATGACCACCGCCCTGGAGGAGGCGGGGGCGACCCCCTCGGCGAGCATGACCGCCGAACTGGCCGCCCAGGCGGCACCCGAGCAGACGCTGCTCGGCCAGGGCCGAGCCGGGATGAAGCTCGCCTGGTCCAACCAGCTCGCCGCGTTCCGCGAGGGATCCGGCGACGACCTGATCATGCTGCGCGCACCCGGCGAGACCACGGCCCAAGGCACCGGCATGTGGCTGCAGGCCTCGCAGCTCTACACCATCAGCCAGCGCAGCGAGCACCCCGAAGCCGCAGCCAAGCTCGTCGACTTCCTCGTCAACGATCCGCGTGCGGCCGACTTCATCAAGTCCGACCGGGGCATCCCGGCCAACCCCGACATCCGCGCCCACCTGGAGGGCGACCTCACCGAAAGCCAGGAGGCCGAGTTCGCCTTCGTCGACAGCATGAGCGGTCTCGTCGACGGCGATTTCGTCATCGGCCCGACCGGCTCCACCGAGTCCGTCGACCTGCTGCAGCGGACCAACGAGGCGGTGCTCTTCGGCCGGAAGTCCTCGGAGCAGGGCGCCGAGCAGTTCGTCACCGACCTCACCGAAGCCGTCTCCTGACCCGGTCGCGGACGGGGCCGGCGACCGGCTCGGGGCGGGCTCCGGCCCGAGCCGGGCCGGCACCCGCCCCGCCGCACCGCGCCCATGTGCGCGGCCTTCGACGACAGGACTCCCAGTACCCCAGGACGCGAGGAGAGGCATGACCCGGACCCGCCGGTACGCCGTGGTCGGCACGGGCGCGCGTGCGCAGTTCTACATCGCCGCGCTGGTCGGCGAGCACGCCGACACCGCCGAGTTGGCCGCCTGGTGCGAGCCCAACCCGGCGCGGATGGACCACGCGGACCGTATCGTCGCCGAGCACCTGCCCGGCGCCCCGCCGCCCGCCCGCTACACCCCCGGCGACCTGGAGCGCATGGTCGCCGGCGAGCGGGTGGACACCGTCGTGGTGACCACCCCGGACGGAACCCACGCCGAGGTCGTCGATCGCGCCATGCGGGCCGGCGCCGACGTCGTGCTGGAGAAGCCGCTGACCACCTCGGCCGAGGGCTGCCGGGCGATCGCCGCGGCGATCGAGGAGACCGGCCGGTCCCTGGTGCTGACGTTCAACTACCGGTACTCGCCGCGCAACGCGGCGCTCAAGGAGGCGGTCGGCTCGGGCCGCATCGGTGAGGTCACCTCCGTCCATTTCGAATGGGCCCTGGACACCATGCACGGCGCCGACTACTTCCGCCGCTGGCACCGGGAGAAGGGCAACTCCGGCGGGCTCGCCGTGCACAAGGCCGGTCACCACTTCGACCTGGTGAACTGGTGGCTGGCCGACACTCCGGCATGGGTGTTCGCCAGCGGCGGCCTGCGGTTCTACGGCGACGCCAACGCCCGCTCCCGCGGGCTGGGAGAGCGCCCCGAGCGCGGAACAACCGACCCGCCCAGCACCGACCCCTTCGCCCTCGACCTGCGCGCCGACCCGGCGCTGCGCTCCCTCTACCTCGACGCCGAGGTCCACGACGGCTACCTGCGCGACCGCGACGTCTTCGCCCCGGGCATCACCATCGAGGACAACGTGTCCGCCATGGTCTGTTACGGCCGCGGTGCGGTGCTGACCTACTCGCTCAACGCCCACAGCCCTTGGGAGGGCTACCGCGTCACCGTCAACGGCACCGCCGGTCGGGCCGAGCTCGAGGTCGTGGAGCGCAGCGCGGTCCTGCCCGGCCCCGACGGGCGGTTCGTGCTGGACGCCAGCTCGGTGGCCGACACCGCCGACGGCGAGGCCCGCCGCCGGGGGGCGCGGCTCACGGTGCAGCGGCACTGGGAGAAGGCGGAGTCGGTGCCCATCGCCGAGGACCGCGGCGGCCACGGCGGCGGCGACGCCCTCCTGCTGCAGGACGTCTTCGGTCGGCCGCAGCCCGATCCCCTCGGCCGGCGGGCCGGGTTCCGCGACGGCCTCGCCTCGGTCTCCGTGGGCCTGGCCGCCAACGCCTCGATGGACTCCGGCATGCCGGTCGCCGTCGGCGACCTCGGTCTGCCCGAGCCGGCCGCGGGCGCCGGCGACCCGGACACCGCCACGCACGCCGGCGGCGCGGGGAGGCACCATGTCCGCGATCGGTGAGCTCGCCGCCCTGCGGCGGACGAAGGCGGAACGTCCCAAGCCCAGCCCGGCCGAGCAGGGGGACAACAAGGCCGCGCTGGTGTTCCTCGCACCGTGGTTCGCGGGCCTGGCGCTGATCACCGTCGGGCCGATCACGGCCTCGCTCTACCTCTCGTTCACCGACTACAGCCTGCTGGACGCACCCGAGTGGACCGGGCTGGACAACTACATCGCGATGGCCGGCGACCCGCGCCTGTTCACGTCGCTGCGGGTGACCTTCACCTATGTGTTCGTCTCGGTACCGCTGCAGCTGGCCGCGGCGCTGGGCCTGGCACTGTTCCTCGACCGCGGCCTGCGAGGGCTGCCGATCTACCGCTCGGTGTTCTACCTGCCCTCACTCATGGGCGCCAGCGTGGCGGTCGCGATCCTGTGGCGGCGGATCTTCGGCAACGCGGGACTGATCAACCAGATCCTGGCGCTGTTCGGCGTCGAGGGGCCGGGGTGGATCGCCCACCCCGACTACGCGCTGGGCACGCTCATCGTGTTCAACGTGTGGACCTTCGGCTCGCCGATGGTGATCTTCCTGGCGGGGCTGCGGCAGATCCCGCGGCACCTCTACGAGGCCTCCGCCATCGACGGCGCCGGGAAGGCGCGGCAGTTCCGCAGCGTCACGATCCCGCTGCTGACCCCCATCATCTTCTTCAACCTGGTCCTGCAGACCATCTTCGCCTTCCAGGCGTTCACGCAGGCCTTCGTCGTGAGCGGAGGCACCGGCGGGCCGATCGACTCGACGCTGTTCTACACGCTCTACCTCTACGAGGAAGGCTTCGCGAACCTGCACATGGGCTACGCCTCGGCGATGGCCTGGCTGCTACTGGTGATCATCGCGGCGCTCACCGCGGTCAACTTCTTCGCCTCGAAGTACTGGGTCTTCTACGATGACTGAACACGACCTGCCGGGAGCGGACGACCGGGCCACGCGCCGCGGGCGGGAACACGATCCGGCCGCACACCGCGGCCCGGCCGGGACCGCGGCAGGCGCGCCGGCCGCCGCCCGGCTCCGCGCCGACTGGCCCCATCTGCTTCGGCGCCTCGGCAAGCACGCCTTGCTGATCACCGCCGGGCTCGTCATGATCTACCCGCTGCTGTGGATGGTCGCGAGCTCCTTCAAGCCCACCGCCCTCATCTTCCGCGATCCCTCGCTGATCCCCAGTCAGCTCGACCTCGGCAACTACACGGCCGGGTGGAACGCGCTGGCGCACCCGTTTACCCACTACCTGATGAACTCGCTGGTGGTCGTGGCCGGCGCCGTGCTGGGCAACCTCGTGTCGTGCTCGATGGCCGCCTACGCGTTCGCCCGGCTGAACTTCCGCGGCCGCAAGCTGTGGTTCGCCGTCATGCTGATGTCGATCATGCTGCCGATCCACGTGGTGATCGTGCCGCAGTACGTCCTGTTCTCGCAGCTGGACTGGATCAACACCTATCTGCCGCTGGTGGTGCCCAAGCTGCTGGCCACCGACGCGTTCTTCATCTTCCTGATGGTGCAGTTCTTCCGGGGCGTCCCGCGCGATCTCACCGAGGCGGCCCACATCGACGGCGCCGGGCACGCGCGGATCTTCCTGCAGGTCATGCTGCCGCTGTCCATGCCGGCGCTGGCCACCACGGCGATCTTCACGTTCATCTGGACCTGGAACGACTTCTTCAGCCAGCTCATCTTCCTCACCGACCCGAACATGTACACGGTTCCCGTCGCCCTGCGGACCTTCGTCGACTCCACCTCCGACAGCTCATGGGGCTCGCTGATGGCGATGTCGGTGGTCTCGCTGATACCGATCTTCCTGATCTTCCTGTTCGGCCAGCGGTACCTGGTGCGGGGTATCGCCACGACCGGCCTGAAGTAGTGCGCGGGCCGCGGAGCCCGGCGCTCCGCGGCCCGCGCACACGGCGCCGGGCGGGACGCGGAGCGCCGTGCCGGGCGCCGTCCGGGCGAGGGCGCAACGGCGGGCGCCTCCTGCCACACTTGGGGACGTGGGTAATCGAGAGACTTCCGCCGAGCTGTTCCAGCGAGCAAGCGCCGTCGTCCCCGGTGCGGTGAACTCCCCTGTCCGGGCGTTCGGAGCGGTCGGGGGCACCCCGCCGTTCATGGCCTCGGGCAAGGGCCCCTACCTCACCGACGTCGACGGCAACACCTACGTCGACCTGATCTGCTCGTGGGGGCCGATGATCCTCGGCCACGCCCACCCCGCGGTGGTCGAGGCGCTGACCGAGGCCGCCGCCAAGGGCACCTCGTACGGCACCGCCACCGCCGGCGAGGTCGAGCTGGCCGAGGAGATCGTCGCCCGCACCCCGGTCGAGCAGGTCCGCCTCGTCAACTCCGGCACCGAGGCGACCATGTCGGCGATCCGCCTGGCCCGCGCCGCGACCGGCCGCGGCAAGGTGGTCAAGTTCGCCGGCAACTACCACGGCCACGTCGACGCCCTGCTGGCGTCGGCGGGATCGGGCGTGGCCACCTTCGCGCTGCCGGACTCCCCGGGGGTGACCGGGGCCGGCGCGGCCGACACCATCGTGCTCCCCTACAACGACGTCGAGGCCGTCCAGCGCGTGTTCGCCGAGCAGGGCGAGGACATCGCCTGCGTGATCGCCGAGGCGTGCCCGGCCAACATGGGCGTGGTGCCGCCCGAGGAAGGCTTCAACGCGCGGCTGAAGGAGATCGCCGCGGCCAACGGCTCCCTGCTGGTGCTGGACGAGGTGCTGACCGGCTTCCGCGTCAGCCGCTCGGGCTGGTACGGCCTGGAGGGCGTGGCGCCCGACCTGGTGACCTACGGTAAGGTCATGGGCGGCGGACTGCCCGCGGCGGCCTTCGGCGGCCGCGCGGAGCTGATGGAGCTGCTCGCGCCGGCCGGGCCCGTGTACCAGGCCGGCACCCTGTCGGGGAACCCCCTGGCCACTGCGGCCGGGTTGGCGACGCTGCGCAACGCCACCGACGACGTCTATGCGCGCATCGACGCGGCCGCCGACCACGTCGCCTCGGCCGCGGAACGCGAGCTGACCGCCGCCGGAGTCGAGCACCGCGTCCAACGGGGCGGCAGCCTGTTCACCGTGTTCTTCACCGGCGCGGAGGTCACCGACTTCGAGGGCGCACGCGCTCAGCACCTCGACCGGTTCGCCGCCTTCTTCCACGCGATGCTCGACCAGGGCGTCTTCCTGCCGCCGGCCGCCTTCGAGGCGTGGTTCCTCTCGGCCGCCCACGACGACGCCGCGATCGACCGCATCGTCAGCGCGCTGCCCCGCGCCGCCCGCGCCGCCGCCGAGGTCTGAGCGGCCCGGTGCGGCACAGGGCCGGGCCGGGACGGCGGCCGCCCGCCTCCCGGCCCGGCCCTGCAACCGCGGAGCGGTGCGATCCGGCAGGCGACTGTCGATAGATTGGGTATCGAAACGCGCAGCAGCTCACACCCGCACGGCGGCGTCGGCGTGCGTTCCCGGTCGGCGGGCTCCACCGCGCTCCCGCCCGACCGGGCCGAGTGCCGACCGCTGCGACTCCGCCCCGCAACCGACGGAAGGGAACCGGTCGCCCGCACATGAGTACGACCACCGTTGTCCATCTCCTCAGGCACGGCGAAGTCCACAACCCGGACGGGATCCTCTACGGCCGGCTGCCGGAGTTCCACCTGAGCGACAACGGATCGGAGATGGCCGGCCTCGCCGCCGAGTGGTTCTCCGGACGCGACATCGCCGCGTTGTACTCGTCGCCGCTGGACCGTGCCGAGGAGACCGCCCAGGCGGTCGCCGACGAGTTCGGTGTGGCCATACGGCTGGACGACCGGCTCATCGAGGCGGGCAACACCTTCCAGGGCATGACCCTGTCCCGGCGCTCCGTGCGCGACCCGCGTGTGCTGCGTCGGGTCTACAACCCCTTCCGCCCCTCGTGGGGCGAGCCCTACTCGCAGGTCGTCGCCCGCATGGTCGACATCATCAAGGTGGTGCGCAAGGAGGCGTGGGGGCGCGAGGCGGTGTGCGTCAGCCACCAGTTGCCGATCTGGATGGCGCGCCGCGTGGCCGAGAAGAAGCGGCTGTGGCACCGCCCCGACCGGCGGCAGTGCAACCTCGCCAGCGTGACGTCGCTGACCTTCGAGGACCAGAAGCTGGTCAGCGTGGGCTATGCGGAGCCGGCGGCCGTTCTCTACCGCAAGCAGGGCCCGCTGGTTCCCGGTGCCTGAGACCGCATCGCCTGCGGGCTGCACGGCCTGACCGAGGGCGGGGAATTCCCTCCGCCGGTTCCCGTGTTGGCGGGGGCGGACGACGGACGAAGGCGGCCGCTGCGCCGAACGCGGTGAGTCACGCGGTAGGCTGGGTGTTCGGGTGCGGCGTATTTCATCGGCGCGCGATCTCGCGCGCCCGTCCGAGTGACGGATCCCGCCGCATTCTTCCGCCGGTACCGCACGCGCGCTGCCAGTTCGGGCAGCGGGCGAGGCGGGCCGTCGTGTCATCAGGTCCGCTGGCGAGAGGTGATCCCTATGGGTTCCGTCATCAAGAAGCGCCGTAAGCGCATGGCGAAGAAGAAGCACCGCAAGCTGCTGAAGAGGACCCGGGTCGCGCGCCGCAACAAGAAGTAGCCGGCACCCCCGGCAGAGGTCGGCCTCTCCGCGGGCACCGGACGCCGCGGCGGCCGCCACGGCCCCGCTGCGGCGCGGTAGCCGCGGAGGCCTCCCTCTAGCAGGTTTCACCCCCCGATTCGTGGAGGCGTGTTGATGGGCCGCGTTGTACTCGTAACCGGAGTCTCCCGCGATCTGGGGGGCCGCGTAGCCGAGGCCGTGGCGGCCGAGCCCGGCGTCGACCGGGTGGTCGGCGTCGACGCCGCACCCCCGCGCCACCCGCTCGGCGGGGCCGAGTACGTGTCCGCGGACCTGCACGGCGGCAGTCTGGCGCAGACCGTCGCCGATTCCGGTGCCGACACCGTGCTGCACCTGGGCCTGACCCCGTCCGGAGGCTCCTCCGGCGGGCGGGCCGCGGCGGACAACGGCAACATCCTGGGCACCATGCAGCTGCTGGACGGATGCCAGCGCTCCGCCGCCGTATCGCGCCTGGTGGTGCGCTCCAGCGCCGCTGTCTACGGCGAGTCGGGCCGCGAGCAGGCGCTGTGCACCGAAGAGCGCGAGGCGCGCAGCCTGCCGCGCTCGGCCTATGCGCACAACGCCGCCGAGGTCGAGGAGCACACCGGGGCCCTGGCGCGTCGCCGCCCCGAGGTCTCGGTGGCCGTTCTGCGCTTCGCCAGCTTCATCGGTCCGTCGATCGATACCCCGCTGACCCGCTACTTCGGGCTGCGTCTGGTGCCGACGGTGCGCGGCTACGACCCGAACATGCAGTTCATCCACGAGGACGACGGCGTGGAGGCGGTGCGCCGGATGGCCCTGAGCGGCAGCGACGGCGTGTTCAACGTGGCCGGATCGGGCTCTCTGCCGCTGTCGCAGTGCCTGCGGCGCGTGGGCCGCCGACGTTTCGCGATGCCCGAGCGAGGGCTGCGCATGCTCGGCGGGATCGCCCGGCGCGGCAAGCTCGACTACTCGCCCGACCAGTTGCGGCTGCTCTGCTCGGACCGTGTCGTGGACTTCAGCAAGCTGGAGCGCGAACTGGGCTGGTCGCCCGCCTACAGTTCGCAGGAGGCGTTCGAGGCCTACCTGAACGAGCGCTTCGACGGGCACCGCGAGCACCGCGCGGCACCGCCGCGCGGCCGTCCGCACCGGCCCCGGGCGGCGCTGGGCGCCTGAGCGCAGCCGGTTTCCGCCGCCCGCACGGCCCGTCGCACCGATCCACGCGGCTCACGACCGACTCAGCGGTGTGTGCGGCGGCGCAGCACGCCTACCGTCACACCGCCCGCGACAGCCCCTGCCACGGCCGCGGGTACGCCGACCCGGAGCGCGGTGCGGTGGGTGCGGAACTCGTGCAGCGGCCAGCCGCGGGCGAGGGCGTGATCGCGCAGCGCGTCGTCGGGGTTGACGGCGTTGGGACGCCCTACGGCGTGCAGCAGCGGAAGGTCGTTGCTGGAGTCGCTGTAGGCGGTGCAGTCGGCCAGGTCCACACCTTCGCGGCGGGTCAGCGCCTCCACGGCCGCGGCCTTGGCCGGGCCGTGCAGCAGGTCGCCGACCAGGCGGCCGGTGTAGACGCCGTCGACGGTCTCGGCCACCGTGCCCAGGGCGCCGTCGAGCCCGAGCCGGCGCTTGATGATGTCGGCCAGTTCCACGGGCGTGGCGGTGACGAGCCAGACGCGTTCACCCGCCATGAGGTGGCGTTCGACGAGCCGCCGGGCGCCTTCCCAGATGCGGTCGGACATCGTGTCGTCGTAGATCCCCTCGCACAGGTCGACGAGGTCGTCGACGCCGTGACCGGCGACGAAGGCGAGCGCGGCCTCGCGTGCGGCGTTGATCTGCTGGGGCTGCTCGGTTCCGCTGACGCGGAAGAGCATCTGTCCCCAGGCGAAGCGGAGCAGGTCGCGGGTGGTGAACAGGTCGCGCGAGGCCAGGCCGCGCGCGAAGTGGTAGATGGACGCGCCGCGCATGAGGGTGTTGTCGACGTCGAAGAACGCGATGGGAGCGCCGGTGCGTTCGGCGTCGGTGGGTGCGCCCGCCGGTAGCGGCACGCTCGGCGCGCCGTCGCCGGCGTCGCGTCGCGATTCGGCACTGGCCGCCGACGCTTCCCCTGCCAGGGCGGCGCGGCCGCGGTCGGATCGACGGAGATTGCGCCACATGTCTTCGAGCCTACGGCTTCCGCACGCACCGCCGGGCGACGTGGCGGGGACCGCGCTCTGTCCGGTGAGGTAACTCACAAGTCAAACGACTGATTCCGTTCAAATACTGGTGAGTAGGGCAAAACGGGCAGAGAATCGCTCATCCGGATTCACCACCGGCCCCGTGCGTGCACCATGATTGGCGGGATGGTCGAGGTTGGACTGGCATTCGTCTGCGCCTTGGTGGCATGGAGCGCCACCGCGGCGCTGATCGCTCGCGGTATCAGGAGCCCGGGCCTCCACAGTGCTGCCTGGGGCGCTTCGGTGATGGTGGTCGCGATCGCGCTCAGCGCAGCCTTCCCCGGAGCGCTGCTCGGCTTCTCCGGGGCGACGTTCCGCACGCTGCAGATCGGGCTCGGGCTTCTGGGGCCGCTGCTGGCCGCCTGGGGCGCCGTGGAGTACGCGATCGAGTCGCCGCGCGCACGCTTCGGCGTCCGCCTGGTGGTGACCACCCTGGGCGTCGTGCCGTTCGTCGTACTCACGATGGACCGGCTGCGCGGCAGTTTCGACAACACCTACCCCGTCATGCGCGAGCACTACGACACCATCCCCGCGATCGCTCTGGCGATGGTGCACATCTTCGCTGCGGCGGCCCTCATCGCTTGCGCGGTCGCCGTGGCGCGTCGGACGGGTGCTCGCCCCCGGATCTCCCGGCACGAGTTGTCGGTCCTGGGGCTGATCGCGCTCGCGGTGCTGCTGGAGATCCTCGTAAGCCGCTTCGGGCTGGGTATTCTCGGCCAGCTGCTGATGCCGGGCGCGATCGCGGCTCTGTGGGTGGGTTTCCTACGGGCCGACGACCCCCCGCGCGAGCGCCCGAACCGCCGTGCCCGCGGCCGCTCCCGGGCGGCCCGCACCGACCGCGGCGACGAGAGCGGCGAGAGCGGCGACTTCGCCGACGACGATGAGGAGGACGCTGTGTGGGGCAGGCGCCGACGGCGCGACCGCGACCTCGACCGCGGCGACTACGACGATTACGGCGATTACGACGACTACGGCTACGACGAGGCCGGCCCCGGTGGCGGCGCTGCGGCGACGGGGCCGTCGGCGGCGCGCCAGCAGCCCTTGCTGGGCGTCATCACCATCTACACGCTCGCCGAAGGGCGCGCCGACGCCTTCGACGACGCCGCCGACGACGTCGTCGACGAGGTGGCCCGCAACGAGCCCGACACACTGCTCTTCGCCTGCCACACTGTGTCCAGCGCACCCCTGCAGCGCATCGTCTACGCCATCTACCGCGACGAGCTGGCGATGGAGGAGCACGAGCAGCAGCCGCATGTGCTGGAGTTCGGCAGGCGCAGCTCCGCGGCGGTCGTCGCCACCAACGTGATCGAGCTTTCCCTCTCGGGGGCGTCGGCCACCGACAACCTAGCCAGCATGCTCATGTCGCGCTAACCTCGTCGTCGGTGCGCGCCGGTTCCGCCGATCGCTCCCCCCCGCGAGGGTCCGGTCCGCGCCCCTGGGTGCTTTGTCAGAGTTCGCTGGGAGATCCCCCTGGACCCCGAAGTGACGGAACGTGTGAAGTACCCTTCGTGCAAGTACTGAGCTTTGGGCGCCCTCCGACGCCGCCGCCGTGGCGTGCCCGCCGGCCGGAAGTCGGAGCCGGGCGGGGCGCCGGACCCAACAGGAGCGTGCTGGTAGCCCGATGCGTAAGTTCCTCGTTTTTGTGATCTTCGTGCTGATCGTGGTCGCCGTGGCGGACCGCGGACTGCACTATGCGGCCGAGAGCGAGATCGCCTCGCGTGTCGAGCAGCAGTACGAGATGACGTCCGAACCGGAGGTCACCATCGGCGGCTTCCCCTTCCTCAACCAGGCCATCAGCGGTGAGTACGGCCAGATCCGGATCGTCACCGGCGCCGTCGTCGTCGACGACGTCCAGCTCGACCGCGTCGACGTCACCGCGCGCGACGTCCAGGCGCCCCTGTCGGATCTGATGACCCAGCCCAGCGTGGTCGCGGACACGGCCGAGGCCAAGGTCCTGCTGCCGTACAGCGAGCTGCAGAAGCGCCTGCCCGAGGGCATCGTGATCGAGAACGAGGACGGCCAGCCGCGCATGTCGGGGGACCTGGCCCTGGGCCAGTACAGCACGCCGGTCACGGCCGATCTCAAGGTCGCGGTCGACGAGGGTTCGATCGTGGTCACCCCCGCCGACATCGAGGTCGGCCAGAGCCAGCTCGGCGGCGCGGATCTGGCCGAGGGCCTGCTGACCCTGCAGGTGCCCGTTCCCGAGATGCCCTTCGGCCTGGAGGTCCAGGGCATCGAGGCGCTGCCCAACGGGGTCGAGGTCAACGCCGAGGCGAGCGACGTCCAGCTCGTCGGCGGCTCCTCCCCGGCACAGGGGTAGCCTCGTGGACGCGGGCGCAGTGGGCACCGAGACGCTCGCCGGCGTCGCCGCCCTGGTGGCGGTGCTGGTCGCGGGAACGGTGTTCGGACTCCTGCGGCGCCGCCTCGACGGCCGTTTCCGCGCGGTCGGCGGTGCCCGCCGCAGGCGCCCGCTGCCGACGGCGCAGCAGTCGCCAGGGGAGGAGGCAGCCGGCATGGACGCACAGCACGACGGCGCCGCCGCGGCCGCCGCACACGGGCGCCCGCAGGAGATCACAGGCCAGGACCTGGGCACCGGACTGGGCGAGCGCGCGACGCTGGTGCAGTTCTCCACCGCCTTCTGCCAGCCCTGCCGCGCGACCCGGCGCATCCTCGCCGAGGTGAGCGGCATGGTCGACGGTGTGAACCATGTCGAGATCGACGCGGAGTCGCATCTGGAACTGGTGCGCCGACTCGATGTCATGCGTACGCCCACCGTCCTGGTGCTCGACTCCGCCGGGCGCATCACCCGGCGGGCAGCGGGCCAGCCCCGCAAGGCCGACGTCATCGCCGCCCTGGGCGCGGCCGTCGCCTAGCCGGGCACGTCCCGTTCCTCCTGGGCGGCCCTGTGAACGGGCCCACCGTGACATCGGCCTGCGCACCCCGTATCATCGAAGGCGTGAGTTCTCCGACAGAGCCGTTTCTGACCAAGCGCCGCGCCGTGGACTTCTGCCACGTCGCCACCGCGCTCTGTCGTGCTGTCAGCTAGAGCCGACCGCCCCGGGGACTGATCCCGGCCCGCCGTTCGGCTGCGCGATCCGGCCCTCGGCCGCCCCTCGTCTCCGCAAGCAGCACTCACCCGGGTGGGAACTCCACGATGCAGGTCGACCCGCGAGGTCAACGCTTCGCCGCCGTCATCACCACCGCGGTCCTCGCGATCGTGCTGGTCACCGGCAGCGCATGGCTCCTCGCCTTCCAGGCGCTGGTCTTCGCCGTCGCTGTCGCCGCCGGTGTGCGGCGCTCGCCCTACGGCCTGCTCTTCGCCTGGTTGATCCGCCCTCGCCTGGGACCGCCGCAGGAGACCGAGGAATCCGCCCCGCCGCGCTTCGCTCAGGCGGTCGGGCTGGCGTTCGCCCTGCTCGGCCTGGTCGGCTACCTCGCGGTAGGCACCTGGCTGGGAGTCGCCGCCACCGCGTTCGCGCTTCTGGCCGCTTTCCTCAACGCCGCCTTCGGCTTGTGCCTGGGCTGTGAGATGTATCTGATGATGCGCCGGCTGACCCCGGTGGGCCGCACCCCGTGAGGGCGCTCGGCACCCCGCCGACCGCCTTCGCGGCGACATGCACGATCGACCGATGAATCAAGGAGGTTCCCCATGAGCCGCTCCGACGTCCTCGTGGACGCCGACTGGGTGGAGGCTCACCTCGACGACCCGAACGTCGTCCTCGTCGAAGTGGACGAGGACACGTCGGCCTACGACAAGGGCCACATCCGCAACGCCGTCAAGCTCGACTGGAAGACCGAACTGCAGGACCCGGTCCGCCGGGACTTCGTGGACCGCACCGGCTTCGAGAAGCTCCTCTCGGAGAAGGGCATCTCCAACGACGACACCGTCATCCTCTACGGCGGCAACAACAACTGGTTCGCGGCCTACGCCTACTGGTACTTCCGCCTCTACGGTCACCAGAGCGTCAAGCTGCTCGACGGCGGCCGCAAGAAGTGGGAGCTGGACTCCCGCGAGCTGGTCGAGGAGGTGCCCGAGCGCGCCAAGACCTCCTACAGCGCCAAGGAGCAGGACACCTCGATCCGCGCCTTCCGCGAGGAGGTCGTCGACTCCATCGGCAAGAAGGACCTGGTCGACGTGCGCTCGCCCGACGAGTTCGTCGGCAAGCTGCTGGCGCCGGCGCACCTGCCGCAGGAGACCGCGCAGCGGGCCGGGCACATTCCCACCGCGCGCAACATTCCCTGGTCCAAGACCGCCAACGACGACGGCACCTTCAAGAGCGACGAGGAGCTGCGCCGGCTCTACACCGAGGCCGGCGTGGACCTGGACAAGGACATCATCGCCTACTGCCGAATCGGCGAGCGTTCGTCGCACACCTGGTTCGCGCTGCACGAGCTGCTGGGCCTGGAGAACGTGAAGAACTACGACGGCTCCTGGACCGAGTACGGCTCGCTGGTCGGCGTTCCGGTGGAGCTGGGCGAGGCCAAGTGACCGACGTCCCGTCCGCGGCCGTGCGGCGGCCCGAAGGGCACTGAGCGAGGAGGACACGCAGTGAGCGACAACGGATGCGGCGCGCCGGTCGGGGGCGTCGCCCTGGCCGATGCCGACGCCGGTGACCAGGCGGTGATCCAGGGCGTCGTGCGGCGCGACGGCGTGCCGCTCAGCGGCGCCTACGCACGCCTGCTGAACAGCTCCGACGACTTCGTCGGCGAGGTGGCGACCGGCGAGGAGGGCACGTTCCGCTTCTTCGCCGCGGACGGCGCCTGGAAGGTCAAGGTGCTGGCCTCCAAGGGCTTCAGCGCCGAGTACGCGGTCGACGCCGAGACGGGCAAGGTGATCGACCTCCAGGTCGACGCCTGAGCACGGTCGCGACAGGACAGCCGCGCGGACGCCGGTGCGGGCGGGGGCACACCCCGCCGGCACCGGCGTCCGGCTTTTGCGTTCGGGGCCTTTCCGTGCCGGCGCCGGCGCAGTACTGCCGTGCACCGCCGTCGCGTTTCGCGGCCGGGTCGTGACAACACGGAGACCTGCTGCCAACATCTGCGGTATTCTCCGCACGATCTCCGCATACCGCGCGATGCCGACCCGGCCGCCCCGACGCCGGGCAGGAGGTGCTTCGAGGTGGCCGATCCCCCATCGGGAGTCCATCCGAGTCCGACGTATCTCGGGTGGCGCTACGAGGTGCCGGCTCCCGATCCCGGGCCGCCGCCGCAGCGCCCCTCGCCCGGCGACCGGATCGCCCTCAGCCCCGAGTGGATCTCTGCGCAGCGGGAGAACGAAGCCCGCACCCACCGTCCGCTCTATGTCGCATTGGCGGTCCTGGGCGCCCTCGCGCTGCTGTGCGTGCCGCTGTGGCCGCTGCGTGTGCTGCCCGGACCCGTCGTCTTCGGTTCCTGGATGGCGTGCGCGGCCGTGGCCCTGCCCATAGCCGTCGCCCTGCTCCAGGGCCGCCGCGTCACGCGCGAGCGGCTGCGCGCCGAGGAACGCCGCCTGGAGTCCGAGCGGTCCGCCCGCGAACGCGACCTCCGCGAGCGTCAGGAGGAGCACGCCCGCGCTTACGACGAGTGGCAGACCCGCAAACGCGCCTACGAGGCCCAGCCACGCTGGTACGGCGTGCGCCCGCCCGAGGGCGCACAGGCCGTCGCCGTGGTCGGCGGCGAGGACGCCGGGTGGTCGGCGCTGGTGACCACCGTGGGGGCCTCGGTGCTGCGCGTCGGCGGAGACCTCACCGTCCTCGACCTGTCCGGCCGCGGCACCGCCGCCGAGCTGTGCGCGCTGGTCAAGCGTTCGGCCGTGGTCCCCCGCGTATGGGTGCTGCCGGCCGACCTGCAGCGGATGAACCTGGGCACCAACCTCGGCGCCGACCAGCGCGCCCGCATCCTCGCCTCGCTGGCCTCCGCAGCCGACGCCGACGCCGACATCGACGCAGACGAGACCCTGCTTCTGCGGCTGCTGGAGGTGCTGGGGCCGCAGAGCGGCGTCGCCACGCTGCTCGGCGGGCTGCGGGTGCTGAGCACGCCGCCCGACGACCCCGGAGGCGACGCCGATCCCGCGCTGGGCCTGGTTCCGGCCGACCGGCGGGCCGAGCTGCGCGCCCGCTGCGGGAGCGATCGGGGTGTGCGCGAGCGCGCGTGGGAGCTGGAGCGGCACCTGGCCCCCTTCGAGGGCGTCGGCCGCCGCGCCGGGGAGGAGCCCTACGCCCAGGTCAAGGTCATCGCCACCGACCGCACGCTGGGCGAGGTTTCCGCACGGGCCTACGGCACCTACACCGTGGCGGCGCTGAGTGAGCTGCTGGAGCTGCGCGCCGCCCGCGCGCAGGCGCCCGCACGCCCCTGGCAGCACACGATCGTGGTGGCGGGCGCCGAGGCGCTGCCCCCACACGATCTGGACCGCCTCGGCGAGACGGCCTCGGCCGCCGGCGCAGGGATGGTGCTGCTGTTCCGCGAGGTCCCCGAGGACGCCGAACACTGGCTGCGCGGCGCGGGGCGCCTTCCCGTGATCATGCGCCAGCCCACCGCGGCGGCGGCGGCGCGGATGCTGCCGGTGCTGCTGGGGCCCGGCGGCGCGCAGGAGGCGCAGGCCGGTCCGCGGGGAGCGCCGGTGTTGCGGATGCACCGGCTGACCGAGGTCATCGGCGAAGCGCTGCGCGAATCCGTGGCCGACGGCTACGTCGGCGACACCGCCGAGGACGTCACTGCGCCGGTGTCCATGCGCAACGCGGCGGCGTCCCTGGCCCCGCTGGATCTGGCCCGCCACATCCGCACCGCCACCACATGGGGGCGCACCACCGCTCAGGCGGCGGGGATCGGCGGCGAGGCGTCCGGCGAGCAGGAGCGTGCCGAGGACGTGCTCAGCGACCACCGCGCCGACGTGCACGGGCTGCGCACGCTGCCGCCGACCGCCATGGTGCTGCCCGGCGCCGAAGGTCCCGTGCTCGCCGACGCCAACCCCGGCATCCTTACCCTGCCCACGGCCACGCTCAGCACCGTCGACGACGTCCCCGAGGCGGCGTCCGCCGCCGAGGCGCCCGCCCAACCGCGCGGCGCGGCGGCGCAGGAGGAGCCTCCGCCCAACCTGGGCCCGCCTCCCGAACGGCTCGACTGGCGCACGGCCGACAAGGGGTAGCGCGCGTCCGACGGGCCGCCGGACGCGCGCGCTGCGGTCGCGGCGCGGGGGAGCCGCTCCGGTAGCCTGGCCGCCTCACCCCCGTCCGGCGCGCTCCGGCGGATCCGCGCGGTCCGGACAGGGCAATAGTCTGGGTTGCACCGCCTGGCGCCCAGGCGCATCGCACTCTCTCTCATTCGAACGTTGTGGGGATCATGAGCGAACTTCCCTTGCGTGCCCAACTGGCCGCGGTCGTGGGTAAGGGCGCGGCCTCGCTCTCCCGGGCGACCGGGCGCGGCGACGGCTCCGTCATCGGCGGAAAGGTCGCGCTCAAGGTCGAACCCGACCTGCTCGCCCAGCTGTCACGCGGCCGACGGATCGCCCTGGTCAGCGCGACCAACGGCAAAACCACGACGACGCGCCTGATCGCGTCGGCGCTGCAGGAGCTCGGCCCCGTCGCCACCAACGAGCACGGCGCCAACATGCCCACCGGCCACATCACCGCCCTGGCCAACCAGCCCGACGCCCGCGAGGCCGTGCTGGAGGTCGACGAGAAGTACCTGCCGCGGGTGCTGGAGGCCACGAACGCGGCGGTGGTCGTGCTGATGAACCTGAGTCGCGACCAGATGGACCGCGCCTCGGAGATCAACCTGCTGGCGAAGAAGTGGCGCGATGCGCTGGGCCGCACCCAGGCCCACGTCGTCGCCAACGCCGACGACCCCCTGGTGGCCTGGGCCGGGCTGGGCGCCAACTACGCCACATGGGTCTCGGCCGGCCAGCGCTGGAAGGAGGACTCCTGGTGCTGCCCGGAGTGCGGAGGCCACCTCAAGCGCGATCCCGACCCGCACTGGGAGTGCCCGGAGTGCGGCATGCGCCGCCCCGACGCCACCTGGTCGGTCGACAACGAGAACGACAGCGTGGTCGACCCCGGCGAGCAGCGCTGGCCACTGCGGATGAGCCTGCCCGGTGACGCCAACCGCGCCAACGCGGCGATCGCGATGGCCACCGCGGCGGCCTACGGGATCCCGGCCGCCCAGTCCCTGCCGCGCCTGCAGGAGATCCGCTCGGTCGCCGGGCGCTACACCTCGGTCGTCACCGACGGCGTCGAGGTCCGCCTGCTGCTGGCCAAGAACCCCGCCGGCTGGCTGGAGTCCTTCTCCGTGCTGGACCCGCCGCGGGTGCCGGTGATCCTCTCGGTCAACGCGCAGATCCCCGACGGCAAGGACACCTCCTGGCTGTGGGACGTCGACTACTCGGTGCTGCGCGGCCGGCGGGTGTTCGTGATGGGCGAGCGGCGCACCGACCTGGCACTGCGGCTGGAGACCGACGAAGTCCCCTTCGAGGTCGCCGACCGCGTCAGCGATGTGGTCGCCAAGGTCAAGGCCGAGAGCCCCGACATCACCAAGCTGGACGTCATCGCCAACTACACGGCCTTCCAGCAGATCCGCGCCGACTACGGCCGCGTCGAGTAGGACACAGAAGGGCATCTGATGAGCGACACAAGCAGCGTTCTGCGCATCGTGTGGATCTACCCTGACCTGCTCAGCACCTACGGCGACCAGGGCAACGCGCTGATCCTGCGCCGCCGTGCCGAGCAGCGCGGCATCAGGACCGAGATCCTGCACGTCCACTCCAGCGACCCGGTTCCGGCCGAGGGCGACGTCTACCTGCTCGGCGGCGGCGAGGACCGGCCGCAGATTCTCGCGGCCAACCGGCTGCGCGCCGACGGCGGGCTCAAGCGCGCCGCCGAGCGCGGCGCGGCGGTGCTGGCGGTCTGCGCGGGCTACCAGATCGTCGGCCAGAGCTACGGCGACGACGACGACAATCCGCTGCCCGGTGTGGGGATCCTGGACATCCACAGCGGGCGCGGCGAGACCCGCGCGGTCGGCGAGATCGTCGCCGACGTCGCTCCCGAGCTGGGCGGGGGCCGCATCACCGGCTTCGAGAACCACCAGGGCCGCACCACCCTGGGGCCGACCGCCACACCGCTTTCCCGCACCGTGGCCGGCATCGGCAACGACGGGAGCACCGAGGGCGCCTACCAGGGCCAGGTGCTGGGCACCTACCTGCACGGCCCCGCCCTGCCGCGCAATCCGCAGCTGGCCGACCTGCTGCTGCGCATGCGCGTGGGCGAACTGCCCCCGCTGCCCCCGTCCTGGGGCGAGGCCCTCCACGAGGAGCGGCTGGCGGCCGCGCTGTAGTGCGGCCCACGGTGCCGGCGCCGAAGGGCGCCGTACCGGCCGACCGGCGGGCTTCCCGGGGCCGCGGCTCCGGGAAGCCTTACCCCAGCAGGAGCGCGAACACCAGCAGGACCAGCGTCACCGGCAGCGCCGTGAAGCCCAGGACCTCCTTGCCGCGGTCCTCGCGGATCAGCTCCTGCTCGGTGTGGGTGGAGATCGTCATCGGCTCGTCCTCGCCGCCCATGAGCACGACGCCGCCGTCGTCATCGCGGTGCGGGAAGGCGCGCAGGAAGATGCGCTCGCCGGGAGGGATCACCCATTCGCGGAAGGAGCAACCGGGCGTCAGCGCCGCCGGGCCGGCCACCTTCGTGCTGGCGGTGACCACGCCCCGTTCGGCGTCCTCCAAGTGGGGCGGGGAAAGCGCGTCGGTGGGCGGCACCACGCCCTCGTCGAAGCGGTCGTGCACCAGGTCGGCGTGCTCCACCTCGACCCAGTGCGGTCGGCACAGGGCGGAGCCGGTGACGTCGGTGAGCGTGAACGGCTGGTGGGAGTGCAGATCGAAGACCGGGCTCAGCTCCAGCCGATCGCCGGTCTCGTCCGAGTAGTGGTGGTGCACCACCTCGACTCGGAACCACACGCACTCGGTCTGGGAGTAAGGGGAGGTCAGCAGCCCCTCCGGGCCGGCGGCGGCCTCGGCCAGCACCTCGGCCCTGGCCGGGAGCTCCTCCATATCGGCCAGCCTGCCCAGCGGGTAGTTCGGCGTCGTCTGCAGCTTGAGCCGGTGGGAGCGCGCCTGCATGGCGCGCCACCACAGGAAGGCGCCGACGCCGACCAGGATCAGCGTGATGAGTTGGAGAGTCTCTGCCACTTCGTCCATTGAAGGTGTCCGATACGCGTCGGTGGTGAGGGAGCGGCCGGATCACCGACGGCCGAGGGCGCCGCACATCGGATCGGCGCCCGCGGCGCTCGGTGGGCCTCCCGATGGGACCATGCTCGTCCTCGAATCCGCCCACGGGGGGTGCACCGCGGGGCTCCGCTGATGGATCCGCAGCAGCAGACTAATGGATCGGGTGCCGCGTGATCACCTCGGCGCCGCAGGAGGCCGGCCGGGAGCGTATCCGCAGGCGATGCGGCCCCGGCCGCATCGGTCGGCCCCGGCCTAAGCCGGGCGGCGGCGCAGCTGGATGTTGGCGTTCGCGCCGGTGTCGGGCGACACGATGACCTCCTGGCCGGCGGCGATGCCGTCGACGGTGAACTGAGTCTCGACGGGGACGTTCCGCTTGACCAGGCCGAGCGCGATGGGGCCCAGTTCGTGGTGGCGGGCCGAGGATCCCACCGTCCCCACGGACCGGCCTTCCAGCTCGATCGCGGCGCCCCGCTCGGGGAGGCGCTCGACGCTGCCGTCGAGGTGCAGCATCACCAGGCGGCGCGGCGGGCGGCCCAGGTTGTGGACCCGCGCGACGGTCTCCTGGCCGGGGTAGCAGCCCTTCTCCAGATGGACCGCCGGACCCACCCAGCCCATCTCGTGCGGGATGGCGCGGTGGTCGGTGTCGAGGCCCAGACGGGGGCGGTGGTCGGCGATGCGCGCGGCCTCGTGCGCCTGCATGCCCGCTGCCCGGATGCCGGCGTCGGCGAGCGCGGAGGCGGCCTCGGCCAGGGATTCGGCGGGCAGGAAGAGGTCGGCTCCGGAGTCGGTGCGCCGCACCGGGATCTCGGCACCGAGATCGGGCACCAGGGACAGCGCGGCCTCGCGGTCGGGGCCGGCCAGAGTCAGCACGGCGCGCGCATCGCTGAGGTCCTCGATCTCCACCCGGAGCATGAACCGCATCGAGTCGAGGAAGGCGGCGAGATCGGCGCCGGCGCCCGGCTCGGTGTGGATCCACACGGCCTCGCCGTCCTCCAGCAGGGACAGGTGGAAGCGGATGTGGCCCTTGGTGTCGAGGATCAGCGCCTCGGTGGCGGTGCCGGGCTCGGCAGCGGCGACGTCCTGGCTGGTGAGGTCGTTCAGCCAACCGAGCCGGTCGGGCCCGCTCACCCGTACGACACTGCGGTTCCAGCGGTCGATCCAGGCGGCGCTGCGGTCCATCGCACGGCCCTCCTGCACCGGTTCGCCGTAGTGGGCGGCGACATCGGAGTCGGGCGGGGCGGCGGCGACGGCACCGGGACGCGTCAGCAACGGCGAAGTCATGCCTCCGATGGTATGCGCCCCGGCGGCCCGGTGGCCGTGTGGCACCGGCCGGAGTCGCCGCGCCCGCCGGACGTTCCGTGCCGCGCGTCACCGGAAACACGGCAAAGGGGGCAGACGGCGCAGAAAAAACGTTTGCCCCGCACTTCGCGGGCGCCGTAGTGTCGAAGTCACGCAGGAAAGGAGGTGGTCCGAACAGTGAAGACGTTTGGGACTTGCGAGGTGTCCGTCCGCTAGGGCGACACGCTGATAGCGGTTCGCTCTGGCGAATCCACTTCGGACACCCGGATCCCCGGGTCGCCGGGACTTGTCCACCCGGCGCGATTGCGCCGCACGCGGCGGAGCCACCCCGGGGATCTGTCCTTTTTCCGGGCGCCGATCGCGCCCTACTCCCCCCGCGCGCCCGCCGCCGGACGCTGCACGTCCGCGGCGCGCCCCGCTCGGCGGCTCAGTCGACTTGTTTGAGCTGTGCCGACATGAACGACCGCAGGTCGTGGCCGCGCGCCGCCATGTCCCAGGCATAGCCCAGAGTCTCGCGCTCCTCGCCGAAGAGGCCGTAGAGGCGCTTTCCGGCCGTCACCTGCTGGCCGCTCTCGGTACGCACCACCGCGTCGGTGGTCAGCTCCACGCGGCTGGCGAATACGGTGCCGAGGTAGATCTCGCTGTAGCCCTCGGGATGGCTGATCAGCGCCTCGACGTGGACCGGAGGCGTGTCCTCGGCGGACTCCCCGGCCGACGCAGGAAGGCAGCGCCAGTAACCGGACTCCGACGTCCACAGCTCGTCCAACGAACCGTCGGCGGTGAGCTTCCACACTCGGCTGCGGTAACCGAGGTAGGGTCCGCCCTCGTTGCTGAACTCGACCTCCTGGCCGAACTGGAACTCGTCCAGCTCGGCGTATCCGGCGACGCCTACCCCCTCCCAGCGGCCTATCAGGAAGGACAGCTTCTCAAGATCGCGGTGCACCTCTGACTGCATGGTCTCCGAGCGTAGCCGCTCACGGACGCCGGAGTGACACCGTGTATTCGCTCCGGATGCCGCCGGATCCAGCCGCCGTTAACGGCCCGGCCTCCCCCGTCAGGTATTACGGTGTTCACCCGCACGAGTCGCGGGGACGCGTGCGGTCGTGTGCGGCGGTCGAGAGTGCCCGCCCTCCCCTCCGAACCTGGTAAAGAAGATGCCAGTGCCGCGGCGCCGTAAGGCGACGGCAGCCGACGCGGCCTGCAACACCGACGAAGCGAAGAGAGGCGGCCTGGCATGCTGGTCATCGGGGTGGCCCTCCTGCTCGCTGCGGCGATCCTCGCGCCGCTGGCCGTCCGCTCCCTGCGCCGCTGGCGGGGCCGGCGCGCCGCCGACGAGGTGCGCCCCCGTTCCCTGGCCGAACAGGCCGGCGGCGAGGTCGCGGTCTCCGGGGTCGCGGTGGCGGGCCCCCAAGGCGCCGTCGAGTCGCGGCTGGCCCGCAGCGAGTGTGTCTGGCACGGCCACGAGGTGCTGCGCCACTACTGGTCGCTGACCGAGGACTCCGGCAGCGGCGAGCGCGTGCGGGTGCGCGCCTGCGACTCCATCGCCGACTACGGGGCCGCCGACGCCTTCGGTATCGCCGGCAGCGCCGGCGCGGCCCAGCGCACCCGGAGTCCCGTACTGGTCGATCCCGCGGACGCGGCGCTCTCCGGCGCCGATCTGTGCCTGCAGCGGGTCGTGGGTCGGCCCCAGCGCGGCGTACCGGCACCCGCCGACGACCTGCTGCCGCGGGTCAAGGGGCGGATTTCCGGCCTGTTCCGCGGGGAGACCATCGAATTCGAGTACCGCGAGTGGGTGCTCCGGCCGGGCGACCCGATCACCGTGCACGGCCGCGTGGAGCTGCGCGACGGCCACCCCGTCCTCACCGCGCCGCCGGACGGGCGGCTGCGCATCGAGCGCCGCCGCGACGGCGTCGAGCAGGAGGGAGGGGGCTCCCGCGGCGCCGTCGACGCGCTGCTCCTGAGCGGATCGACCGTGGTCTCGGCGTGCACCGGGGTCCTTCTGGTCGTCGCCGGGGCCGTCTGAGCCGCACGGGCGGCCCGACCGTCCCGCTGCGCGAGACCGCTACGCTGGCCCGCATGAACCGCACACTGGTGATCAAGGCCACTGCCGGCGAGGAGGACCCCGAGCGCTGCAACCAGGCGTTCACCGTAGCCGCGGCCGCGGCGGCCAGCGGAGTCGAGGTCTCGCTGTGGCTCACCGGCGAGGCGGCCTGGTACGCCGTCCCCGGACGGGCCGAGGCCTTCAGCCTCCCCCACGCGGCTCCGCTCTCGGACCTGCTGGAAGGCGTACTGGCCGTCGGCCGGGTAACGGTCTGCACCCAATGCGCCGCCCGGCGGGACCTCGCAGGCGACGACCTGATCACCGGAGTCCGCATCGCCGGCGCCCCCGTCTTCGTCGAGGAGACCCTTCAAGACGGCGCCCAGGCGCTGGTCTACTAGAACCTGTTCGAAGCGGCCGCTGCGGCCCTCGGTGAACAGCTCTGTGTGTCGATCACCGGCCGGCGGAGCGACCGGTACGCCGCCGCCGCGGCTCCGCGGGCGGAGGACCGCCTCGGGGGCGGCGGTTGCACGCGGCAACCGGCTGGCAGCGCGATCGAGCGGTAGGGACGTGCCTGGAGTAATCCGGGTTTCGCTGTCAGGGACGGGGGCCGACCGTGGCCATGGCGCGGTCGACGGCGTCGGCGAAGGACCCCTTCGCGCCGGAGGCGAGCCAGGAGTGCTGCGCGGCCACGAGGCATCCGAACGCCGCAGCGGTCAGCGCGCGGGGCGTCGGATCGTCGACCGCGTAGGGGGTGCCGGCGGCATCGGCGCGGTCGCGCAGTTCGGTGACGACGGCGTCCTGCATGTGCTGCAGCTTCTGCAGGTAGCCGGCGAGCAGCGCGGGAGTCTCGAAGACCACCCGATGGATCGGCTCCACCATCTCCTCGTGGCCCGGCTTCTCCGCAAGGGATACCAGCACGTCGAACACGCGGTGCAGTGACGTCCAGACCGCCTCGTCGGCCGGGCGCGCGCGCAGGGCGGCGAGCATGTCGTCCACGACGAGGTCGAACTTGCCGAGAACGATCTCCTCTTTCGTGGCGAAGTAGCGGAAGACGCTGCGCTGGGACATGCCTACGGCCGCCGCGATGTCGTCGACGGTCGTGGCTTCGAAGCCGCGCTCGACGAACAGCGCATCGGCGGCCTCGGCGATCTCCTTCTGCACCGCCAGGCGGGTGCGCTCCCGCAGACCGGGCGTTCTCTCGCTCATGGTGCACCGATCCTAGCAGGAAACGCCTATATTGACAGTAGCTGACAGATTGGGCGTACGCTGACATCGTTCAGGGTCGCTTCGGTACCGGGGGAAGAACATGAATCAGGGCAAGACCATCGTCATCACCGGCGCCAGCGACGGCATCGGCGCTGCGGCGGCCCGCCGACTCCATCGGGACGGCCACCGCGTCGTCATCGTCGGTCGCTCTCCGCAGAAGACCCGGGCCGTCGCCCGCGAGATCGGCGCCGATCACCACCTCGCCGACTTCGCGAGCCTCGACGAGGTCCGCGGGCTCGCCGCCGAACTGAACACCGCGTACCCACGCATCGACGTACTCGCCAACAACGCCGGCGGCGTCTTCGGCGACCGCACCAAGACGGTCGACGGCTTCGAGAAGACCTTCCAGATCAACCACCTGGCGCCGTTCCTGCTCACTCGGCTGCTGATGGACACGCTCATCGCCGGCAAGGCGACGGTGGTCCAGACCTCGAGTGTCGGCGCGCGCATGAGCGGTCCCGTCGACCTCGACGACCTCGACCAGGACAGGAGATTCGGCGCGGTGCGGGCCTACAACGCCGCCAAACTGGAGAACATCCTCTTCACCAGGGAACTGCACCGCCGCTACCACGCGCAGGGCGTCTCCACCGCCGCCTTCCATCCGGGCAACGTCGCGACGAGCTTCGCCACCGAGTCCGACAGCATCCTGAAGTACATCACCGGCAACCGCATCGGCCGGTCCCTCCTGATCACCCCGGAGAAGGGCGCCGACCAGCTCGTCTGGCTCGCTCAGGGCCGGCCCGGCATCGACTGGTCCTCCGGCGCCTACTACGAGAGGCGCAAGCCGGCGAAGCGCGTCAACCCCCAGGCCCTCGACGCCGACCTGGCCCGCCGGCTCTGGGACCGCTCCGAAGAACTGCTGGGATGAGCGTCGGCCCATCGTCTGAGAACGTTCTCGCGCCTGACCCGCGCCCCGGGAGCGTGTACTCGCTTGCCTCTCGGCACCGTAGACGCCTGCGCCTGCAAGGACACGCCCCCAAAGGCAAAGGCCCCCGCCGCGGGTGCGGGCAGGGGCCGTGTGCCGGGGGCCGGAGCCGGTGGGGCTACTTCTTGCCCTGGTTCTTCACGGCCTCGATGGCCTCCTTGGCGGCCTCGGGGTCGAGGTACTCGCCGCCCGTCTTGCGCGGCGCGAAGTCGTCGTCGAGGTCGTAGACGAGCGGGATGCCGGTCGGGATGTTCAGCCCGGCGATGGTCTCGGCGTCGACGCCGTCGAGGTGCTTGACCAGCGCGCGCAGCGAGTTGCCGTGGGCGGCGACCAGCACGGTGCGGTCCTCGGCCAGGTCGGGCACGATCGTGTCGTACCAGTAGGGCAGCATCCGGTCCACGACGTCGGCGAGGCACTCGGTACGCGGCATCAATTCGGACGGGAGCCGGCTGTAGCGGCGGTCGCCCACCTGCGAGTACGGGTCGTCGTCGTCGATCGGCGGCGGCGGGGTGTCATAGGAGCGCCGCCAGAGCATGAACTGCTCTTCGCCGTACTTCTCGCGGGTCTGGGCCTTGTCCTTGCCCTGCAGCGCGCCGTAGTGGCGCTCGTTGAGCCGCCAGGAGCGCCGTACCGGCAGCCAGGTGAGGTCGGCCTCGTCCAGCGCGAGGTTGGCCGTGCGGGTCGCGCGCTTGAGGACCGACGTGTGCACGATGGTGGGGGACAGGCCGGCTTCACGCAGCAGTCGACCGCCCCTGCGCGCCTCCTCCTCGCCGGCAGCCGAAAGGTCGACGTCCACCCAGCCGGTGAACAGCCCTTCGGCGTTCCAGACGCTTTCGCCGTGTCGCAGTAGAACAAGAGTCGCCATGGCAGCCAGCCTAGCGACTCCGCCCCCGCGGGTCCGCCACAGGCCGCGGAGTGGTCCAGACCAATCCGCGGGAAGGGGAGGCGGCGGGGCGGTTCAGGCGTCGGCCGTGCTGCCGTCCCCCTCCTCGACCAGATGGCGGAACGCCTGCAGGTTGCGCATGCTGTACCCCCGCCGATGACGCCACTCCCACTCCTTGCGGATGGAGGAGGCGAAGCCGCGCTCCAAGGCGGCGTTGAAGTTCTCGTCCGAGTAGGTCAGTACGCACCCCAGCAGGCGGTCCACCTCCTCGGGCGTGATCCCGGGCAGCGGCAGCCTGCCCACGATGTATACGTCGCCCACCTCGTCGGTGGAGAAGGCCATGCCGTACATGCCGTCGTTCTTCTGCAGCAGCCAGCGGTAGAACCCGCCCTCGTTCTCGTCGGGGTGGCGGCAGAAGAACGTCTTCACCAGCAGGCTGTGTTCGCCCACGCTCAGCCACACCATCGTGTTGAGCTTGCGCTGCCCGGGCAGCGCGACGACGAAGGACTCGGGATCGGGGCGCTCGACCTCAAGGCCGGCCTCCTCGACCGCGGTCTCCACGGCCTGGACGGCGTCGGCTCTGGCTCCGGTTGACATGTGCGGGTGACCTTCCCTCCTCAGACTGCCGGGCGGTATTCGGCGCGCGGCGCCGGGCCCGCCGTCCGGCCGACGGGACTCCGGCCCCTCGGGGTTACTGGCCCGAGGCCATCGGCAGCCGCTCGCCGACCAGGGTTCCACGGTAGACCTCCAGCAGTCCGTCGACCGTCGCCTCCCAGCCCAGCCGTGCCGCGTGGGCGACGGCGGCCGAGCCGAGCGCGTCGCGCCGGGCCGGCTCCCGGATGAGCCGGTGCAGCACACGCGCGTAGTCGTCGGGGTCGTGGCCGTCGACGAGCACGCCGGAGACGTTGTCGCGTACCGCCGTGGGCAGTCCGCCCACACGCGCGGCGACGACGGGGGTGCCGCAGGCCTCGGACTCCACGGCCACCAGTCCGAAGGACTCGGAGTAGGAAGGCACCACCGTGGCCGTGGCCGCGCGGTAGAACGACACGAGTTCGGCGCGCGAGCGCGGCGGCTCCCAGCGCACGACGTCGGCGACACCCAGCGACCGCGCCAGCTCGGCCAGACGGCGCGGCTGGGCCAGGTCGCCGCCCGACAGTCCTCCGACGATGGCCACCACCAGCCGCTCGCGCAGCGACGGGTCGCGCTCCAGCAGCGCCGCGGCCGAGCGCAGCAGCACGTCGGGCGCCTTGAGCCGCTGTACGCGGCCGACGAACAGCAGCAGTTCGGTGTCCTCGGCCAAGCCGATCCGGCGCAGGGCCTCGTGCCGCGACCCGGGGCTGAAGACGTCCAGGTCGACCCCCGGCGGCACGGTGCTGACCCGGAAGGGGTCGGCGCCGTAGTGCTCGACGAGCTGGCTCGACTCGACGGGGGTGTTGGCGACCAGGTGGTCGGCGTGGCGCACCAGATGGTCCTCGCCGCGCACCCGGTAGTCGGGCTCGGCGGAGTCGCCCTGGGCCAGGGCCAGGTTCTTCACCTTGGCCAGAGTGTGCATCGACTGCACCAGCGGCACGCCCCAGCGCTGAGCGGCGGCCAGGCCGGCGCGGCCGGAAAGCCAGTAGTGGCCGTGCACGAGGTCGTAATGGCCGGGGTCGTTGAGAGCCTCGGCCTGCAGGACGCCGAAGATGAACGGGCACAGGTAGTGCGCCAGGGCGGATTTGTCCAGGGAGCCGTAGGGGCCGGCAGGGACGTGGCGCACTGTGACGCCGGGCGCCATCTCCACGAGCGGCGGCTGTTCCGGGTGGGTGGCACGGGTGAAGACGTCGGTGGCGATGCCGCGGGCGGCGAGGCGCTTGGCCACCTCCACCGTGTAGACGTTCAGCCCGCCGGCGTCGCCGCTGCCGGGCTGTTCCAGGGGAGACGTGTGCAGGCTGACCGAGGCGACCCGGCGCGGAAGCGCGCCGCCGGATGCGCGGATCCCGCCGCCCCGGCCGAGTTCGGTCGGATCGGCGGCCGGGATGTGCTGTGCGGGTCCTGCCTCCGGCGCGTCAGGGGTGTCCGCCACTGCTCGAGTCCCTTCCGGTCCTGTCCGTTGGTGCGCCCCGGGCCCGGCGGAACCGATCGGCCCGGTCGGCTCCGCACCGGATACGGGGCCCAGGCGTGGGCACCGTGCCCGGCGCCCGCCCAGCACGGCCGTACGCCTCCTCCGCTCAACAGGGGGCGGGCGCGCAGTGTTCCATCATGGCCGCGCAGGGTCCGCGCCCCGGCAACCGGGGTCGGGTTCGGGGAACAGCGCCGGTCTTCAGGTGCCGCATGCGCCGCGGCCGGGCCGCCGCCGGGACAGCGGATCGGCGGGGCCGGCTCAGCCGTCCCGGTCGGCGGCGGATCCGCCGGGCGAGGTCCAGCCCTCGACCAGGAAGTCGACGGACTCGGGGAAGGTGGGCACCCAGGTGTCCCACTTGTGGCCGCCCTCGGGGTGCATGGTCTCGACCGTCATGTCGCGCTTGCGCAGCAGCTTCTCGAAGCGCTCCGCCTCGCCGTTGATGCTGCCGGTCTGCAGCGGCGTGTGGTCGTCCTCGCCCTCGACCAGCATGAACCGGATGTCGCGGACGCTCTTGTCGCCGAGGAGCTGGTCGGGCGCGTGGGCGTCGGGGTTGTCACCGAAGGTGTCGCTGGGGTCGTCGACCTTGAAGTAGCCGGCCCAGCTGACGGCCTGGGAGTAGGTGCCGGGGTGGCGCAGCGACAGCGCGGCCGCGCCGTAGCCGCCCATGGAGAACCCGCCGATTGCGCGCAGCTCGCGCGGACGGGTGTGCTCGCCCTCCACGGCGTCGACGGCCTTGTCTGTGACGAACGTCTCGATCTCGAAGTCGCCGTCGGCGGCGTCGCCCCACTCGGTGTCGCTGCCTCCGACTTCCTGGCCGAAGGGGGCGGCGACGACGAACTCCACGCCGGTGCGGCACATCTGCTCGTCGAGGGCCTCGCCCACACCGGCGTCTCGGACGTCGAGGTGGGTGGTGGTCGAGCCGTGGAGCAGGTAGAGCACCGGCATGTCGGCGCTGTCGGGGCCGGGCGGCCGGCGCACCCAGATGGGGCGCTTGCCGTCGGGGGCTCCCTTGTCGGGCACCTCGACGATCTCGTTGGAGCCCGACTCGTCGCACGAGGCGACTTTGCCGGGGCGCGGGTGTACCGGGGACTCGCCTCCGGGGAGCATCGCGGCGCCGGCGGCCTGTGCGGAGGCGCCGCCGGGGGCGGGGACATCCTCCTGCATCGCTGCGAGCGTGCCCGCTGTAGCTACGACGAGTGAGGATGCCACGAGGACCGCGGTTTTGCGGGAGAGTGTCGTGAACACACAGAGATCCTAAAGGCCAAGGTCAAGGAATCGGTCCGGTGTTGTGTCCGAGCGCGCGGGCGAAGGCCTCGTACGCGTCTGGACTGAAAAGCACGAACCGGACTTCACCCACTGTAGTGGAGGATTCCTGGACCGACCGCACGGCGATCCGGGCCGCATCGTCCATCGGCCAGCCGTAGACGCCGGTCGAAACGGCGGGAAACGCGACGCCGGCGGCGTTCAGCCCGTCGGCGACCTCCAGGCTGCGCCGATAGCACGAGGCGAGGGTGGCGGAGCGGTCCTCGGAGGTGCTGTAGACCGGCCCGACCGTGTGGATCACCCATGCAGCGGGCATTCTGCCCGCCGTCGTGGCCACCGCGTCGCCGGCCGGCAAACCGTCGGGATGAGACGTGTCACGCAGCCGTCGGCACTCCTGGAGGATCTCGGCCCCTCCGGCCCGGTGAATGGCCCCGTCGACTCCGCCGCCGCCCATCAGCGAGGAGTTCGCGGCGTTGACGACGGCGTCCACCGGCTGCTCGGTGATGTCGCCCTGCACCAGAGTGATGTCCATCCTGGTCCCTTCAGCGGAGGTACGGCCCACGCCTATCCCACTTCCCCGCCGTGCTGCCGGATATCGGGTTGCGGCCGAGCTCGTCTTCATGGGGGCCGACGCAGACGATGCCGGGCGCCCGGTCGACGTAGCGGCGGCCTCCGTGGGTTCCCGTTCGCTGATAGCCCCGGGTCGATCAAGTTCCTGCTCGCCCATCACCAAGGAGAGATCGTGATCGTCCATGTGACCGGATTGAGCTGAGACGGTATCCACAGCTCGAATCCGGGTAAAACGTGGCGCAGCGGGCCGGGAGGCCGGGTCGCGACGGCGTGTAGTACTACCGGGAGTAGACTCGGAGTCATGAATCGGCTCGGTGACCTCGAACGCGCGGTGATGGATGTACTGTGGCAGCGCAATGAGCCATTGACGGTCCGCGATGTGGGCCGTGCACTGGCTGACCGCGACCTCGCCCACACCACCGTGATGACCGTGCTGGACCGCCTCGCCAAGAAGGGGGTCGTGGCACGTGACCGTGAAGGGCGCGCATGGCGCTACCGCCCGGCTGCGAGTCGTGAGAACTACGTCTCGGAGCTCATGATCGACGCCCTCGGCGAGACCGGCGACCGCGACGCCGCGCTGGCGGCCTTCGTCCGTTCCATGAACGGCAACGAGGCCGAGGCGCTCCGGCGCGCGCTAGAGGACACCGACGAGCCGAGGACATAGCCGAATGGTCAGTGCCGCACTGCTCAGCGCCATCGCAGTCAGCTGCTGCGTGGCAGCGGCACGGTTCCGCCAAGCCTCGTGGCCCCGCAGGGGCCCCTACGTGGCTGTCATCGTCTGGCAGGTGCTCGGCCTGGCCTGGGGCTTCTCCACCATCGGAGCCCTGCTCGCCTTCGGGCTCGCCCCCTACGGGCGCGGCGTCGTGGGCGGGCTGATCGCACTCGTCGACGACGCGAGGTCCCACGACCTCTACCTCTCCACGATCGCCGGGACCACACTGGGCGCGACGCAGGTCGGGGCGGTGATCCTCGCCTTCAGCCTCACCCTGCTGCTGTTCAGCGGGCTGGTGGCGTCCTTCGTTCAGGTGCTGCGCGTGCGGCGCCGCCACCACGACCTGCTCGGACTGGTCGCCCACGACGACCCCGAGGTTCCCGGCGCGCGCATCCTCGACCACCCCGCGGCCGCCGCCTACTGCCTGCCCGGCGTGCTGCGCTCGGAGGTGGTCGTCAGCGCCGGCGCCCTCGAGGTGCTCGACCGCAGCGAGCTCGCCGCCGTCATCGCCCACGAGCACGCCCACCTGCGCCAGCGCCACGACCTGGTGCTGCTGCCGTTCTCCTCGCTCAAGCGGGCGTTTCCGCACGTGCGCATGATCGAGGTCTACTACCGCGCCGTCGCCCTGCTGATCGAGATGTGCGCCGACGACCAGGCGCGCCGCGAGCGCTCCCCCAAGGAGCTGGCGATGGCGCTGCTGCGCTTCGGCGCCTCGGGCACCTCGCAGGTCCCGGCCGGAGCCCTGGCCGTGACCACCGACGAACCCGAGGTGCTCACCCGCGTCTCGCGGCTGCTCTACCCGGTCCAGCAGCTGAGCCGCCGCCAGACCACCGCCGTGCTCTCCGCCGCGGTGGCCTTGCTGGGCACCATCATGGTGCTGTGGAGCATGCCGCTCTAGGCGTGGTGTCTCGGGAGGTCGGTAACGCGGCCGGCGGGCGGCCCGGCCGGGCTTTCCCCCGTTGATCTTGTACCTACGGTCACATGTGATCGCACACAATGACCGTAGGTACAAGATCAACGCTGATGCGTAGAGCCGGGACCGGATCGGCCGCCCCAGGTGTGTGGTGGTGCGCGGCCGCGTTCCCGTCCGGGCACGATCGTCGGCGTTCGCGCGTTTAGTCTGGGAAAGGCCGGAGGCAGCGCCACCGGCAGACCATCCGCCACGAGGTTCGGAGCGTTCTGTGCTCGGCATCCTGGACATGCTTTGGTGGCTCATCTACGTCGCGATCTTCGTCGCCAGCCTGTACGCCCTGGTCGACGCGGTCCGCACGCCTGCCCAGGCATTTCCCGTCATGGACAAGCAGACCAAGAAGCTGTGGGTGGGGCTGCTGGCTGTGGGGACGTTCGTCTCCTTCAGCGCGGTGTTCACCTCAATGCGCTTCTTCGTCTTCATCGCGCTGATCGCCGCCCTCATCTACCTCCTCGACGTCCGACCCGCTGTGCGGGGCGTCGGACGGAACGACGGCCCCTACGGCCCCTGGTAGCCCCGGCCCCTCCGGGGACGCGGTGCGGCGGCGGGCCTCGCCGACTGTGAGCCGCTGCTTCGGCTCGCCCGGGGCGGTGCCGCCGCTGCGTGCGGCCGGAACGGCGGAGCCGCGCGCCTCCTGCGCGGCCTCGATCCCTTCGGTGAGCAGCGTCGCGGCGTGGAGCACGGACTCCGCGTACAGAGGATCGCGCGTGTAGTAGGAGTGGCCGAGAATCGGCGGATACAGCGCCTCGCCGGGGCGCACCCCGTAGTGGCGCGGGTCGGGCAGCGGCTCGGCATGGCCCGCGGCCCGCACCCTGCCGTCCTCGTCGGCCAGCACCGGGCCCCCGATCGGGTCGGTGGCGCGCCACAGGTTTCGCCAGTGGGCCGCGCGACCGCGCAGGTCGCTCAGCGCCAGCGGACCGAGGTAGGCGGGGAAGTAGCGCGCGTACAGCCGCGAGAGCGGGGAGCCGTGGGTGATCAGCACCACCCGCTCACGCACCCGCGTCGGCGCCTGCCACAGCGTCGCCGCCGCAAGCACCGACCCCTGCGAGTGCCCGGAGAGCACCACGCCCGTTCCGCGGTCGGCCATGTCGGTCACGCGCGCCACGAGCTGAGGGACCGCCCGTTCTCCGTAGGAGGGCGGGGCCAGCGGGTGCGCCAGGCGCGGCCAGAACGTGCCGACGTCCCACAGCACCCCCACGGCCTGGCGCGTGGGCTCGTCGCGGTAGGCGCTGCCTCCCAGCAGCATCAGCGCCGCCAGGAAGCCGCCGCCCAGGAACGAACCGACCGCCACCAGCACCGTCAGCACCGCCTGCGGCCATCCCTCGGCGGCTCCGGTCGGCGGCTCCGGGCCGCCGTCGCCTCCGGGCACCGCGGTCAGTTGCCCGGTCAGCGCCGAGTACAGCACCAGTGCCACCAGGGCCGCGACCGGCAGCAGCAGCGCGGCCACCGACGGCGGCAGGTACTCGGCGACACCGCCGAAGGCCCGGGCCCGGGCGATGCCACCGGTGCGGCCCGCATCGGCCGGCGTGCCGTACACAGCCGCCACCTCCTCGGTCTGGCGGCGTGCCCGGTGCCGCAGCGTCGCCGCCCCAGCGCCCGCACACAGCAGCGCGATCGCGGCCTCCAGGGTGAAGGCGAGCTGCAGCCAGGAGTAGGCGGCGGCGGGCCGCAGCACGATGCAGCCGCCGGCCTCGGCGCCCGGAAAGTAGCAGCCGCCCAGCCATCCCGCCGCCTGGTAGACCACCGCCGCCGAAAGCGCACCGCCGAGAAGGGTGCCCAGGATCGCGGTCGCCGGCCCTGCCGCCCCCGCCAGCGGCACCCGCTGCGGTGAGCCGGCCCCGCGATGCAGGGCGAAGGCGGTGGCCAACAGCAGCGCCCCCAGCACACACTGGACGGCGAGCAGCACGTTCAGCACCGTCGAGTACAACGGCAGCTGTCCCTCCGCGCTCCAGCCCGGACGCGGCCACAGGGCGTAGACCAGCGCGGCGCCGAGCAGCACCAGCGCCGTGTTTCGCAGCAGTCGGCATGCGGTGTCGGCCCGGCGGTGCCACCGGGACGGGGAGCCCGGCAGCACCGCGCCCGCGGCGCTCAGCACGGCGACGCCACCGAGCAGCCCGGCGATCGGCAGCCCCGCCGCGGTTCCGCGCAGCGATCCCACGTCGTGGTGCAGCGCCGGAGCGGTCAGCAGGAAGGCGACCACCGACACCGCCACCGCGACGTGCGCCGAGCGCAACCGCGCCGTTGTGGCGCCGTCCTGCCAGAATCCCGCCGTGCTCAGCGGCGCATGCGGTCCCGGTGCAGGCTCGGGCAGGGCCGAGGCCACGGCCGTGGCCTCGCTGCGCCGTGACAGCACCCACAGCAGCCCGATGACCAGCAGCGGAAGCAGCGCACCCGCAGCCAGCGCTCGGGCCGGCTCTGCCAGGGGCGCTCCGGGCGCGGCGAGCATGCCCAGCAGCGGGCGCAGCTCGGCGCACGAGCGGCCGTAGCCGGCGCACTGCCAGCCGACCAGATCCATGCCCACTCCGGCCGCCGCCAGTACCAGCAGCGCGGTCAGGCTCAAGGCGAGCAGGCGGGCGGCGGCACCGTAGAGGCGCTCGGCCGCGGCCATGCCCCGTGAGGGCGCCTCGGCGCTGCGGGCGGGCCGCATCCAGTAGGCGATGTTGGCCAGCATGAACGGCAGGAGCAGCAGCCACAGCGCACGTGAGGAGCGCCCCGACGTCAGCTTGCCCCAGGCGAATATCTCGCGGGGGACGCCGGGCACGGTTTCGGTGTCGCGCTTGCGCCGCCACCGGAAGAACCCGGCGAGCGGATCGCCGGACACCCGCACCGCGGGTTCGACGTCCAGCAGCTCCTCGGCCTGCCCACCGCTGACCCCGTGCACCCGCAGCTCGACCGCCCGCATCTCCGGCATGCCGCCGATTCTCCCAGCCCCTCATGGGGGCGCGAGAGCGGTCTCACAGAACCGGGACCGGGCGCAGAGTACGGCAGGGGCCGTCGCTCCTGTCAGAGCAGCGGAGCAGCGGAGCAGGGGCTACTGGACCAGCGACTCGTCCTCGACCGACCAGGTGTTGCAGGCGCCGGGGGACTGCTGCTCCAAGCCGTGTTCCAGCCATAGGACGCTGTTCTCGGCGGTGCCGTGGGTGCGGTCCTCGTCGGGGGCGTCGGCACGGTCGGCGGTGGCCGCCGCGTCGTCGAGGACGGCGTCGACGTCCTCCTCCTCCAGCGGGTAGCTGACCTCGATCGCGCCCAGGAAGACTCCGGCCAGGCAGTTGGCCTGCAGCTCGGACTTGCGGGTCCATTCGTTGCTCTCGGGGCGGGAGGACTCCTCGGCGCGCTTGTCGTGGTAGTACTCCAGCAGTCCGGCCTCCCCCTGCACGTGGTGGCCGTACTCGTGGGCCAGCAGCGAGGCGTAGACCGCGCCCTCCTCGTTGCCGCCCCACTTCTCGACCACGTCGCTGGTACCGATGTAGACGCTCTTGACCGCTCGGCAGTAGAACGCGCCGGCGGCCGAGGGGTAGTCGCGGCACGGACTGGAGCCGCCTTCGCTCCAGTAGACGCGCTTCGGCGTTTCGAAGGGGATCCCCGCCTCGTCGAACTGGCGCTTCCAGGCGTCGTCCAGGCAGTCGGTGATCGTGTCGAGGAACCGCTCGACGGACGCGGGGTCGTGCACGTCCAGCTGCGGCGCCGGGCACGGCAGCGGCATCAGCCGGCCCGTCTCGTAGAGGGGGTTGTCGACCAGGGCCGGCCGCCCGGAGGGGCGGCGGGTGTCGGCCGGCGGATCGGGAGTGCCCGCGAGGTCGGGGTCGGAACGGCCGGAGGTCGATGCGGGCTCGGCGCCGAACCTGTCGGTGCCCTCGGTCGCGACCACGGTGATCAGCGTCAGCCCCAGCAGCAGCGCGGCCAGGGCGGAGTACAGCGCTGTACGGCGGCCGGCGGTGCCGCCGCCGCTCTGGCCGGCCGGGGGCCGTCCGGTGAACGCCCGCATGCGCTACCCGCCGGACCCGATCAGTCCGGTCGCGGCGCGGTCGAACCGGGCGCCGCGCCGGAGCTCGTCGTGATGCTCACTCGACCAGGTCCTTTCGCGCTTCCCAGGTGTTGCACGCCGCCGGATCGCTCCGATCCATCCCGTGGTCCGTCCACAACCGCCCGTTGTCCGGCGAGCCGTGTGTGCGGTCGCCGGGCGCGAAGTCGCCGCGCCGCTCGGCGTCGGCGAGGATGTTGGCGTGCTCCTGCGAACCGATCGGATAGCTGCCGGCCACGGAGCCCAGGAAGAGTCCGCCCAGGCAGTTGGCTTGCAGCTCGTTGCGCCGGGTGAGTTCGTCCTTGGCCGCGCCGTCGCCCTTCGCCGCCCGCACGGCGTGGAAGCGGCCCAGGACGCCCGCCTCGCCCTGCACGTGGTGGGCGTATTCATGGCTGAGTAGGAACGTGTACGCCTCGGGATGTTCGTTCTCGGCCGAGTTCTCCACAATGTCCTGGATACCCAGATACAGCCCTTCATTAGCCTGACAGTAGAACGCGGCTGTACCGGCCGCGGGATAGCTCCCGCACGGGCTCTGGCCCGCGGTGTACCAATAGACCCGCGTGGGCGGCTCGAACTCGACGCCGGACTCCGTCAACTGCTTGCGCCAGGCGGTGTCCAGACAGTCGGTGATCTCGTGCAGGAAGTCCTCCATCGACGCCGGATCGCCGGGGTCGAGCCCGGGGGCGGGGCAGGTGACGCGGGCCATCTCGCCGCTGTCGTAGAGGGGGTTTCCGGCGAGGGCGCCGGCGCCGGAGTCCTGCGGCGCCGGGGCCCCGGCCGACACCGGAGCCGCCCGCGGCCCGTCCGGCACCGGTCCGGCGTGGGCGGGGCCGGAAAGCGCGGAGACGCTGACGAAGGCGGCGAAGCCCATCGCGGTCAGGCCGGTGAGCAGGACCAGCGTGACGCCCAGGCCCAGCCGCTGGCGCGGTCGGTGGGCGTAGGGCGGAAGCGGGTAGGAGCCGGTCCCGGGCCGCCTGCGGGAGCCGCGCGCGTCCGTGGCCGTGCCTGTGCTTACAGTACGTTGGGCCACCCGCCGTGCCACCTCCACCTCGATGCTGTGCTTGCCTCGGCCGCGGCTCCACCGAGCCCACCACAATTATGACGGTCCGTGGTGAGATGGGGAGGTCCAGGCCGGATTCGGACGTTCGGCCCTCCCGTCGCCCACCACCACCCACTCGT
>NZ_JROO01000111.1 GCF_000826685.1 Streptomonospora alba | reverse complement strand
CCCGGACTGACACCGCTCCCCGGCCCGAGCCCCGGCGCCGCAGGCCGGGCGCGCCGGTCGTGCCGGTCGTGCCGGTCGTGCCCGCACGGATTGCGGACCGCACAGCGGGGCAGGCCGAGGTGGGAGTCGCGCGCCGACCCGCCCGGCCCCGCACCGGCCCATCCGGCCTGCGGCGCCGGGGCTCCCCGGGAGCGGCGCCGACG
>NZ_JROO01000110.1 GCF_000826685.1 Streptomonospora alba | reverse complement strand
TCCACGTCTACAACAACTACTACGACGGCGTGGACACCGGCATCGCCTCCACCCAGGGCGCCGGCGTCCTGGTCGAGGGCAACTACTTCGCCGACGTGCCCCACCCGACCCTGGAGGGCTACGGCTCCTCCAGCGACGGCCGGATCGAGCTGAACGGCAACGTCTTCGACGGCTCCGGTGAGCCGGAGGCCTCCGGCGGAGTGGACGGCGTCCCCTACTCCTACGACCTCGACGCGGCCGAGGACATCCCCTCGCTCGTGAGCGGCGGCGCCGGGACCGGAAACATCTGACGAACGACCGGGCTCCAGGCCGCTCCCCGGGTACCGGAGCCCATTCC
>NZ_JROO01000011.1 GCF_000826685.1 Streptomonospora alba | reverse complement strand
AAAAAGCGCACGCTCGACGAAGCCGAACGCGGGTGCATGGCTGCGCATCGGTTCCGAGGAGGGCAGCGGACGCGCCGAGCTGCTGCTGTCCGCCCCGGTGGATCGGGGGCGCTGGGCGCTGAGCCACCTGGTGTTGGCGTCGGCGGTGCCGGTCGTGCCGCAGCTGATCCTGGGGTTGTGCTTCGGGCTCGGCACCGGCGAACTCGGCGGGATGCTCACGGCGACCTTGAGCCTGGTCCCCGCCGTCTGGGTGATGGTCGGGATCGCCATGGCGGCCGTGGGCCTGGCGGGACGCGGCGCCGCGACCTGCCCGCCTGAGGCGGCGTGGCGGGTCTACGGCGGGTAGCTGCCGGAGGTGGAGCGTGCCCGCCGCGGGACCCGCCTCCGCCCCGGCTGCTCCGTGTCCAACCGGGGCGGAGGGGTGTGGCCTAGTGCCCCCTGCCCGGGCGGAACAGCCGGGTGGGCACGGCGTCGGCCATGGCGGCCATGCCTGCGTCGTTGGGATGCAGGTGGTCGCCGCTGTCGTAGGCGGGGTTCAGCCGCAGCGGATCCCCCGGCGCCCGCATCGCCTTGTCGAAGTCGATGACGGCGTCGTACTCGCCGCTGGTGCGGATCCACTCGTTGACCGTCTGGCGCTTGTCCTCGTTCTCCGTGCTGTAGAAGCCCAGGGTGTCTCCCTTGAACGGCAGGATGGTGCCGCCGTAGGCGCGCAGGCCCGCCGCGTGCGCGCGGGCGATGATCTGGCGGTGCCCGCCGATGATCTCTGCGGCCGTGACGGTCTCGGACAGCGGGGCCGCGGTGCCCGGATGTCCGAGGTCGTTGACTCCCAGCAGCACGATCACGTGCTCGGCGCCCGGGTGCGCCACCACGTCGCGGTCGAAGCGCCGCAGTGCGCTCTGGCCGAAGAACGCGGCGTAGGACTCGGCGTCGCTGCCCTCGGGCGGGTTGGGGTCGTGCAGCAGTCGGTTGCCGGCGATGCCCGAGTTCAGCACGCCGGTGCGGCCGCCCACGCGCTCGGCGAGCAGATCGGGCCAGCGGTTGTTGGCGCCCGCCGTCGTCTCGGAGCCGTCGGTGATCGAGTCGCCCAGCGCGACGACCGCCCCGGTGTGCTTGCCGCGGGCGCGCACGCTGATCCCGGAGAGGAAGTGCCACTGGGTCATGGTGCTGGTCGGCGTGACCGAGGGCTTGGCTGTGACGTTGCCCGCTGCCACCGCGTTCTCCTGGTAGGAGAAGCCGTGCAGGGTGGTCACGGGGGTGCGCTGGGGCAGGTGGATGCTGACCACCAGGTCCGAACGCGGGGGCAGGCGCAGTTCCACCGCGTCGCTGAGCATCGGGGCGCCGGCCGGGACGGTCACCGACGTGCTGCCGCCGAAGGTCACGGGGCGATCGGTGTCCGGGGCCGTGTCGGTTCCCGCGGAGCCGTCCCGCAGCGCGACACGGACCTCGCCGATGCGCAGCGGCGAGGTGCCGAACTCGTTGGTCAGCCGCAGCCGCACTCGGTCTCCGCCGACGCTGGTGTGCACGACCTGGCGGACGGTCTCGTCCTCGAGGACGGGGGTGGCCGATTCCGGCGTGGCGGTGGGCACGGCGGCCCAGGTGCCCACCCAGTTGCGAGGGCCGCCGGAACGGTGGCCCGGTTCCGCGACGCTCGCCGCGGTACCCGCGCTGAGCAGCAGCAGCGCCCCCGCCAGGACGGCGCCGAGCCGCAGGGGGCGGATACGGGGCCCGGTGGCAGGGCGGGTCATCGCCTACCCCCTGCGTGCCGGGCGGGCGAAGTGCCAGCCCTCGGCCTTCAACGAGGGGATGATCCGGGCGACGGCCCCGACCGTCTGGCTGCGGTCGCCCCCGCCGTCGTGCAGGAGCACGACCGACCGCGGCGTGATGCCCTCCTCCAGGCGGCGCACCAGCTCGTCGGTGCCCGGCGGGACCCAGTCCTCCACCGCCAGGCTCCAGCCCAGCGGCTGCATGCCCAGTTCCGCCGAAACCTGCGGGGTCTGGCCCCAGGCGCCGTAGGGGGCGCGGAAGTAGGGGATGCGGGCGTTGGGGACGGCCTCGCGGATCGCCTTGCTGGTCTCGATCAGATCGGCGCGGACGTCGTCGCGTTCCCAAGAGCTCATGTCGCCATGGCGCATGCTGTGGTTGCACAGCGTGTGCCCGTCGGCGGCGATGTCCCGGACGATGTCGGGGTGCTCGCGCACGTGCTCGCCCCACAGGCAGAACACGGCCTTGACGCGGTGCTCGCGCAGCACGTCCAGCAGCTGGGGCGTGTTGCGCGGGTCGGGACCGTCGTCGAAGGTCAGCGCCACGGCGCGGCCGCTCCGCTGGGTCTGGTCGACGATGTCGTCGGTGGCGGGGCCGCCGGGGCGGTGGTCGCGGTGGAGCGGGCCGGCCTGCGCCGGTACCGCGGCGCAGAGGGCGAGGCCGAGCGTCAGCAGGGTCGCCGCGAGGCGGCCCGGGAGGGGGGATGGTCGGCGGGTGTCCGTCACGCAGTCTCCTTGGCCGCATCCTCTTCCGGAAGCTTCCGGAATTTAAATGCAACCTAAAGAGCGCGTGCCGCGGTGTCAACGTTCTGCGACCGACACGCCGACCTCACCGCGCCGAGTATCCCGGCACCGGTGCGGTGCTGTCACGGACCACGAGTTCGGTGGCAAGTTCCACCCGCGGGCTCTCGATCGCCTCGCCCCGCACCAGCCGGTGCACGGTATGCACCGCGAGCCTGCCCATCTCGGCCAGCGGCTGGCGCACCGTCGTCAGCGGCGGCGAGGCCCAGCGCGCCTCGGGCAGGTCGTCGAAGCCGATCACGCTGACGTCGGCGGGCACGCGCAGGCCCCGCCGACGCAGGGCCTCGTAGACGCCCAGAGTCATCTGGTCGCTGGCCGAGAACACGGCCGTGGGCGGGTCGGCCAGGCCGAACAGCCGCTCGCCGGCCCGGAACCCGGACTCGTAGTCGTACTCGCCCGGCACGACGAGGTCGTCCTCGACCTTCAGTCCGGCGGTCTCCAGCCCCGCCCGGTAGCCGTCGAGTCGGGCGCGGCTGCACCACAGCTCCGGACGCCCGGCCACGAAGGCGATGCTGCGGTGGCCCAGGCTGATCAGGTAGTCGGTGGCGCTGAGCCCTCCGGCCCAGTTGGTGGCGCCGATCGTGGGCACCGCCAGGTCGGGCACACCGACCGGGTCGATCACCACGGAGGGCATGTGCAGCTCCTCCAGTTCGGCGCGCAGGGAGGAGTCCAGGTCGGTGGTGACGAGGATGGCGCCGTCGCTGGTGCGCGAGCGCACGTTCTGCAGCCACTGGCGGGTGGAGCTCTCCCGCCGGTGGATGGCAGAGACGACGATGCCGCTGCCCGCCGCGTGCGCGGCGTCCTCGACGCCGCGGATGATCTCCACGGCCCACGGGCTGTCCAGATCGTTGAAGACCAGGTCCAGCAGCCCCACCATCTCGCCGCCGCGGCTGCCGCGGCGGCGGTAGCCGCGTTCCCGCAGCAGGGATTCGATGCGCTCACGCGTGGCGGGAGCGACGTCGCCCCTGCCGTTGAGGACGCGCGAAACGGTCGGTGCGGAAACCCCCGCCTCCTCGGCGATGGCGGAGATGGTCACGGCTGGGGTCGGGATATCGGCCACTGCTCCTCCTTCGTACCTACCCAGAGTACGGACGCGGCGCGAGGAAACGACGCGCGGGAGCCGCAACCGCGGAGGGAGCGGGCGTGCGCCTGCGCGGGCTCCCGGTGAGGGGCGGGGGTATTGACGCCCTGGCCAGCAGCGTTTACTGTCCATCGACCGCCAATCGGAATTTTCCGGAAAGCACGAGCGGCAGACCGAATGGGAGTCCCCCCAATGAAACCCATCCGCTTCGCCACCACCGCCCTGGCCGCGGCCGCCCTGACCGCCCCGATGGCCGTATCCCCGGCCGCCGCAGAGGGCTTCGGCCACGGCCACTGGCCGCCCCACCACTCCAACGGCAAGGCCGAGCGGCTGCGCTGGGCGGCCCCTCACGATTTCCGTATCGGCACCGCGGTCGCCGGCGGCGGCCACCACGAGGACCAGGGCTACCCTCCCCCCTTCACCTCCGACCGGAAATACCGCAAGACACTGGCGCGCCAGTTCAACTCGGTCTCGGCCGAGAACCAGATGAAGTGGGAGTACATCCACCCCGAGCAGGACGAGTACAACTTCGAGGACGCCGACCGCATCGTCGCCTTCGCCGGACGCCACGGCCAGGCCGTGCGCGGTCACACCCTGCTCTGGCACAGCCAGAACCCCGACTGGTTGGAAGAGGGCGACTTCACCGACGACGAGCTGCGCGCGATCCTGCGCGACCACATCACCACCGTCGTCGGCCGCTACAAGGGCCGCATCCAGCAGTGGGACGTCGCCAATGAGATCTTCGACGACGACGGCGAACTGCGCACCGAGGAGAACATCTGGCTGCGCCGGCTGGGGCCCGGGATCATCGCCGACGCCTTCCACTGGGCCCACCAGGCCGACCCGTACGCCGAGCTGTACCTCAACGACTACAACGTCGAAGGCGTCAACGCCAAGAGCGACGCCTACTACGAGCTGTCCCAGGACCTTCTCGCCGAGGGAGCGCCGCTGCACGGCTTCTCCGCTCAGGGCCACCTCAGCCTGGACTACCCGTTCCCCGGCAGCATGGAGGAGAACCTGCGCCGCTTCGACGAGCTGGGGCTGGGCACGGCCGTCACCGAGGTCGACATCCGCATGACCCTGCCCGACAGCGGCGAACCGACCGAGGAGCAGCTGGACACGCAGGCCGACTACTACCGCCAGGCGCTGCAGGCGTGCCTGGACGTCGACAGCTGCGAATCGTTCACGATCTGGGGCTTCAACGACAAGTACTCCTGGGTGCCGGTGACCTTCGAAGGCGAGGGCTCGGCCACGGTCATGACCGAGGACTACACCCGCAAGCCGTCCTTCTTCGCGCTGCACGAGGCGCTGAAGGAGGAGAAGAAGTGGCCGGGCTGGCCCGGCCGCGGGCGCGGCGGCCGCTAGCGGTAGCGGACGCCGGCGGCCGCGCCCTCAGGGGCGGCCGCGGTCCGCCGCCTGCTTAGTCGGGCCGGGCGGCGGGCCGCGGCTCGCGCTCTCCGGAAGGGGATGCGCACCGACACACGACCGGCCCGGTGGAGACCACACCGGACACGCTCCGTGCGCCCGTACCGGCACCGCCCGGTGCGGGCGCGCCCGCGGGCCTCGGGCATGACAAGACCCCCTCAGTCGAAGCCGAAGGGGTCGCGGTTTCCAGAGGGGTGGGGGACTACAGTTCCGCCGATCTCACGGCCGCCACGAACGCCGTCCATTCGGCAGAGGGCATCTCAAGGTGTCCCGCGTCGCGGTGCTTGGTGTCCCGCACGGCCGCGCCGCGATCGGACGTAGCGGCGACCTCTACGCACTCTCCGCCCTTGGAGTTGCTGTAGCTGCTTGTACGCCAGGTCTCTTCCAGAATCACAGGTTCTCCCGCACCTTCCTTATGAGTTCCGCCGACGGTGTCGGGGCCAGCGCGAGCGCGCGCAAGTCATCGAAGTCTTGAACGTATTGACGCACGTCTTCCTCTTCGTGATCCGCGTCAGCCGAGACCCGCGTCTCCAGGATCAGGAGGGTTTCCCTGCTGGCAAGCCGCAGGAGCTGAAACGAGCCGTCAAGCCCCGGATGCGGAGCCACATCAAGAGGAAGTACCTGCACCGTGACATGGGGATTTTCCGCCATGGACAGTACATGATCCAGCTGTGCGCCCATGACGTCAGGTGTCCCAACAGTACGGAGCAAGACCGCCTCGTCTATGACGAACAGCCCGCGCGGAGGAACATCTCCCCAGACAGTCTCTTTTCGCCGCATTCGGGCACGAACCGATTCTTTGATCTGTGAATCGGTTGCCGTAGCGTCTCCGGCCCGCAGAGCGGCGTGCGCATAGGCTTCAGTCTGCAGAAGACCGGGAACCCAGCCGAGATGGAACTGGCGTATCTCTTCGGCCTGATACAAAAGCTGCTCGACGTGCACGAGCCATAGCGGGGTACCCGGACGATTGGCCTTGTCCACGAGACGCGCGATCTGGTCGCCCGAGTTCAGGACAGCATCCAACTCTCGCGCATACGTCGGTTTGCAATTGCGCACTCCCCGCTCAATCGCACTGAGCATCCCCGCAGACAGCGACACTTCGCGGGAAATCCGATCGAGCGACAGGTCAAGCGCCTCACGACGACGTCGGATCTCACGACCCACCCGCAGCCATTCCGGCTTCACCGTCTCCATACTTCAACATCTCACCACAGCGTCACTACTCCCGTCTACACGAAGGAAACGAATCCCGCCAAAGCAGTTTGACCTGTGGAAACCATGGCTTGGGGCGCGCAATTGTGGGTCGTGACAAGAACGGCCCTGCCGATGCTGACGGGCATCGACAGGGCCTTGATCCCCAACCTGAAAGCGCCAGGTGGAGACCCGTGATCAATCCTAGCGGTTCGAATCCGAACCACATGCCCTATTCGCCCCAATCCGCCACTCCCCCGTCATTCCCGCGCCGACGCGCTCGCCGACACCGCGTTCGGCCCTACGTGCTGCACCGGTCCGAGCCGGAAGCGCCCATGCCTGCTGCCGCCGGCGGCCGGTCGGAGCACCACTCCGCCACCCCGGCCGACGACATGGCCGAGCTGCGCGCAGTGACCCGGCGGCTCATCGCCGACCGCCCTCATCTCGCCCACCCGGTCCACGACGTTCCGGGGGTGCGCCGATGAGGCGGACTGCTCCCGGAATCCTCGTCGCCCGGTCCTTTCCCGGCGCGCCCGAGCAGGTGGGCGCCGCCCGCCGCTGGCTGCAGGACACGCTCACCCGCACTCCCGGACTGATCCCCGACGCGATCACCGCCGCGGCCGTGCTGCTGCTGTCCGAAGCCGCCACCGACGCGATCCGCCACACCGCCACCGGCGCCACCGGCGGGATCTTCACCGTGCACGTCCATGCCGACCGGGAACGGCTCGCCGTCGCCGTCCAGGACGGGGGCGGCGCCGTCTCCCGGCCCGAGCGCATGCCGAGCGGGATCGAGGACGGCGGCGGGCGCGGCCTGGCACTGGTGGCCGCCTTCGCCGAAACATGGGGACCGCTCCCCGCCGGAAGCGGACTGGCCTTCTCCCTCGCCCTCCGCGCCCCCGAGCCGGCCGATGCGGTCACCACCACCGCAGGCGCCCGCGGGACACGGGAGGACACCCGGTGACCCCGCCCTACCGGTACAAGGGCGGCGGCCACGGCGAGGTCCATCCGCCCGGCACGGTGGCCGAGGACTACGGCCAGGATTGGACGATCCGCTGCTACCGGTGGAGCGGACAGGAGTACTGGACCGCCGAGCGACACGAGAAGGCCCCCGACGACGCACCCGACGGAGTGCGCAACGAAGTGGCGCACTGGTCCAGTGAGGCCGCGATGCGGACGTGGCTGGAGGCCCAATCCCGGGCCTGGCGGCGATGGCGCAGCACCCGGGTCACCGGGTGAGGGACCGCCGGGACCGCCCCGAACCGTCTCGGGTGGCCCCGGCGGGCTGGAACCTCAGGGCTTGACGGCGACTCCGGCGTGCTCCCAGATGCGCTTGTCGGGGATGTCGACGGGCGGGGAGCCCGGCCTACGCCAGGTGTCGCAGTCGACCAGGCGGGCGGGCTCCGCGCTGTCCAGCGACGGCGAGACCAGCTCCATGCCGGCGACGGCGGCCTCGCACTCCTCGGAGTTGCGCACCCGGCCCCACGGCGTTCCCGAGCTGTGGACCCGCGCGGTGAAGGTACGGGCGTGCTCGGCGTCGTTCGAGCACAGGTGGGAGTAGACCACGGCCGAGCCGGACGGGAAGGGCTCCAGGTAGCGCCGCACCAGGTCGAAGGGGTTCTCCTCGTCGGGGATGCAGTGCAGCAGCGACACGAGCATCAGGCACACCGGCTCGTCGGTGTTCAGGAGCCGGCGCGTGTCCGGATCGTTCATGACCCGCTCGACGTCGCGCACATCGGCGGTGATCACCGTGGTCGTGTCGTTCTCGACCAGCAGGGCGCGGGCATGGGCCAGCACCATCGGATCGATGTCCACGTAGACGACGCGGTAGTCCGGGGAGTTTCGCTGGGCGACCTGGTGCGTGTTCTCTACCGTGGGCAGCCCGGAGCCGAGATCGAGGAACTGGCCGATGCCGAGGTCCTGGGCCGCGTACTCGACAGCGCGCGAAAGGAACTCGCGGTTCTCCTTCGCGAGGACGGTGATTCCGGGGTTGATCTCCTCTACCGCCGCGGCGAGCTCGCGGTCGGGTTCGAAGTTGTCCTTGCCGCCCAGCAGCGCGTCGTAGGCGCGGGCGACGGTCGGCTTCGACATGTCGAGCTCGGGCGGGGGAAACCTGAGGGAATCGCTCATCGGATCCAGCTCTCTCATTCCGGGGGGAGGGGGTAGCACAGCGGACCGCGGACCTTACGGTGTGCGCCTTTTCAGGGGCAACTGTACGGGGAGCCGAGCCGCCGTAGGACGGCTTCGGGCGATCGCTTCCCGGCAGGGCCGGCGTCGCCGGCGGCACGGGAAACCCCCTGGTCACACGGAACGCAGCCAGGCCCCAGGTGAGCATGGCGGGACAGCCCCGGCCTTCCGGGCGCCGACGGGTCGGGCCGCGGCGCCCGGCGGGTAAGGACCTCAGGGCTTGACGGCGATCCCGGAATGTTCCCAGGTAAGCTTGTCCGGGATTTCGACGGGATCGGTTCCCGGCTTGCGCCAGGTGTCGCAGTCGACCAGGCGGGCCGGCGCCGTGCCGTCCACCGACGGCGAGACCAGGTCCATGCCGGCGACGGCGGTCTCGCACTCCTCGGGGCTGCGGATCCGGCCCCACGGTGCCGCGGAGCGCACCCGCTCGGTGAGGATCCGTGCGTGCTCGGCGTCGTTCGAGGCGATGTGCGAGTAGACGAGCGCGGAGCCCGAGGGGAAGGCGCCCAGGTAGCGCTGGACCAGGTCGAAGGGGCGGTCCTCGTCGGGGATGCAGTGCAGCAGCGACACCATCATGAGGCACACCGGCTGGTCGGGGTCGATCAGGCGCCGCGTTCCGGGATCGTTCATCACGGTCTCGACGTCGCGCAGGTCGGCGGTGATCACCGTGGTGGTGTCGTTCTCGACCATCAGCGCGCGGGCGTGGGCGAGGACCATCGGATCGATGTCGACGTAGACGACGCGATTCTGCGGGGAACTGCGCTGGGCGACCTGGTGGGTGTTCTCCGCGGTCGGCAGCCCCGAGCCGAGATCGAGATACTGCTCGATGCCCAGCTCGTTCGCCACGTAGCTGACGGCCCGCGTGAGGAATGCGCGATTGTCCTGCGCGAGCACGGTCATGCCGGGGTTGAGCTCCTCGGCCGCAGCGGCGAGGTCGCGGTCGGGCTCGAAATTGTCTTTACCGCCCAGCAGCGCATCGTAGGCGCGGGCGATGGTCGGCTTCGACATGTCGAGGTCGGGCGGGGGAAACCTGAGGGCATCGCTCAAGGGATTCTGCCTCTCGAACCGGGGGCGGGAACGGCGGACCGTAGGGGGTGTTCGCCTCTTGTCACGGGTAACTGTACGGGCAGTATTCCCGCTGTAGGGGGGGCTTTCGGCGATCTCTGCTCCGCGGATCCGCAGTGGCCGAGGGGCACCGCAGGCCCTCTCGCCGAGTGGGAAACGCAGCAGAACCGAGGAGCGGTCGAAATGACTGGAGCGGAGACGACGTCGCCCCGTGTGCTGTCGCTGTCGTGGGGCCGCATGGAGGTCGCGGGCGTGGGGACCGCCAAGGACGTCAAGCTCTTTCCCGGCGGCGGGCGGTCCTGGGACTGGAACGAGACGGGAACCGCACACGATCCGGGCATCCTGCCCGCCGACGTCGAGGAGCTGCTCGACCGCGGCGCCGAGGCGGTGGTGCTCTCGCGCGGCATGCACGGCCGCCTCGGCGTGGATCCGCGCACCCGCGACCTGCTGGATGCGCGCTCGGTCGAGGTGCACACCGCCGAGACGGAGGAAGCGGTGCGGATCTACAACGGCCTCGCCCGGAACCGACCGGTCGGCGGACTGTTCCACTCGACCTGTTGATCCCGGCGCGACGGGCGCGGAGGCGCCCCGGGCCTGCGGCCCTTCGCGCCGCGGGCGCTCACCCTCCGGCGCCTCCGGCGCCGAGACGCGCGGCCAGTTCGGTGCGGGCCGTGACCAGCGAGGGTCCGTACCAGGTGAGGAGGCGCCCTTCGATCAGGGCGGTCGGGGTCCGCGTGAACGCCTCGGGGCCGTCGCCGGGTGCGAACGGGTAGGGCTCGTCCGGCAGGACGATCGTGTCGAGGCCGGCGCGGTCCAGCTCGGCGGGGTCGGCTCGCGGATAGCGGCCGGGGTCGCGGGCGAAGGCGTTCTCCATCCCCAAGCGGGCGAGGAGGTCGCCGGCGAACGTCGCCGAGCCCACCACCATCCACGGGTCCCGCCAGATCGGCACCGCGACGCGGGCGCGCGGACGCGGCGGCGGTCCGGTCCACAGCCGCTCGGCTGCGCGCAGCCAGTCGGGTACGGGTCGGTCCAGGGCCTGCGTGAACAGCCGCTCAAGGGAGGCCAGCGCCTCGGGGACCGTCTCGACGACCGTGACCCATACCGGGATGCCGGCCTCGCGCAGACGTCGGACGTCCAGCTCGCGGTTCTCCTCCTTGTTGGCCACCACCAGGTCGGGCCGGAGCGCGGCGACGGCCCGGCGGTCGGGATTCTTGGTCCCCCGCACCCGGGCGACCCGGAGTCCGGGCGGATGCGTGCACCACCGCGTCGCTCCCACCAGCACCCCGGGCGCGCCGGCGGCGAGCGCCTCGGTCAGCGACGGCACCAGCGACACCACGCGCCCCACAGGGCCCGCGAGTTCGACGGCGGTCCCCATGTCGTCGCGGAGTACGGTTCCGGCGAACCCGCCCATCACACCGGCCGCTCAAGGGGTTCGGCGGACGCGCCGCCTCCCGCGCCGGCGCCGGCCGCCCGCTCCAGCAGATGGTCGCGTTCGCGGGTGTTGCCGGTCAGGGACGCGGCGCGGTGGAACTCCGCAGCGGCCTCGTCCGCGCGGCCCAGCGCCTCAAGGAGGTCGGCGCGGACGCCCGCGAGCAGATGGTAGCCGCGCAGCGCGGGCGCATCGGCCAGCTCGTCCACCAAGACCAGGCCCGCCGCCGGGCCGCGGGCCTTGGACACGGCGACGGCCCGGTTCAGCGCCACCACCGGTGAGGGCAGCACCTCCAGCAGCCGGTCGTAGAGCGCCGCGATCATCGCCCAGTCGGTTTCGGCATAGCGCACGGCACCGGCATGGCAGGCGGCGATCGCGGCCTGGAGGGAGTACGGGCCCTTGCCGGCACGCCGCAGCGACGCGAAGCCGCGGTTGATCAGCAGCCGGTTCCACTTGGCGCGGTTCTGATCCGCCAGCAGCACGGGCGCGCCGTCAGGCCCGGTGCGGGCGGCGGTACGCGAAGCCTGGAACTCCAAGAGGGCCGCGAGTCCGTGCACTTCGGGTTCCTCGGGCATCAGGCCGGCCAGTACGCGGACCAGGCGCAGGGCGTCCTCGCACAGCCCCGGCCGCACGAGGTCGTCGCCCGAGGTCGCCGAGTAGCCCTCGTTGAACACCAGATAGAGGACCTCCAGCACCGAGTCCAGCCGTACCTTCCGGTCGGTGCCGCGGGGAGCCTCGAAGTCGATTCCGGCCCTGGCCAGCGTGCGCTTGGCGCGCACGATGCGCTGGGCGACGGTGGGCTCGGCGACCAGGAAGGCGCGGGCGATCTCGCGGGTGGTCAACCCGCCCAGCAGCCGCAGGGTCAGCGCGACCCGCGCCTCGGCGGACAGCACGGGGTGGCAGGCGGTGAAGATGAGCCGCAGCAGGTCGTCGTCGATGTCGTCGGCGTCGGGCGGCTCCGCCGGCGGCTGGTCCGCCGACGCGCGTCCCACCTCGGCGAGCTTGCGCGCGTAGGCTTCCCTGCGGCGGACGAGATCGATGGCGCGGTGCTTGGCGGTGGCCATGAGCCAGGCGCCCGGGTTCTCCGGTACGCCCGACTCCGGCCACCGCTCCAGGGCGGCGACCACGGCGTCCTGCGCGATCTCCTCGGCGATGCCGACGTCGCGCACGATACGCGCGACACCGGCGATGATCCGCGCGGACTCGATCCGAAAGACCGTCTCGACCGATTCCGCCGCGCTCGTTGCGCTCATGCCGCCATCTCAGCAGGGCACGCAGCCGCAGGGCAAGGGCGGTGTGCTCAGTCCTCGACGATCTCGCGGACCTCCACGGCGGTGGTGGGCGAGTAGCGGCCCTGAACCTCCAGGAACCGCCTGGTCCACTCCAGGGCCTCGGCCTTGTCCTTGGCCTGGATGACGGTGTATCCGCCGACGACCTCCTTGCTTTCGGTGAAGGGGCCGTCGGTGTACTCGATCCCGCCTTCGGACCACGTGGCCCGGGTGCCCTCGGAAGTCGGGGCCAGCTCGGCCATGTCCAGGACGACTCCGGCCTTGGTGATCTCCTCGTACAGCTCGGCCATGCGCTCCTGGAGCTCCGGGCTCGGCGCCTCGGTGGGACGGTTCTGTTCGTCGTGGCGGCTGATGGAAAGGAATCGCGGCATGGTTGCTCCTCGGTGCCGGTGGGCGAGGTCTTCTCCCCGCCTCTCACCCGGTGCGTCGAACGGCGAGCCGCCGATTCGACACCCGGCCGGAATTTTTTTCCGCCCGTCTTCGGAGGCCCCCGCCCGGCCCTCGACCGCCGTGGCGTGGTCCTCCCTCGCCTTTGCGGCTTCCGTTGTCAACGTCGTCGCGTCGGGCTTCTGGCAGCTGGTGATCCCCGGCAGCCTGCTGGGCCGCGCGCTTTCGTGTATCACGACGGTAGGCCAGGGCGCCGAACCGGACGCCGCCGCGGGGTGAAGGCACCGGCCACGCGTGCGCCGGGTCGGGGCGCAACCGCCCTGGTGCGGGGGTTCGGCAGCGTGCGGACCTCCGCGGGAGGTGTCAAGAACGGGGCCATTGGCTCCACGTCTGCAGCACCGGGCCGATGCTCTCCTCCTCGAAGTCCAGGTGCTCCAGCAGGTGGTCGGACAGCGTGGCCAGTGCCTTCGACAGGCGGCTGCGTACGGCGGCGTCGGCGCGGGCGTCGAGGCGGTCCGCCGCGGACTCGACCTCGTCCAGCAGGTCGGAAACGGTGCGGTGGTCGGCCTCCAACCGGTCGACGGCCTCGCCCAAGTGCGGCGCGGCGCGGCGGACGGCGGGCAGGAGCATCGCGTCCTCGATGCCGTGGTGGGCGTGGACGACGTGGCAGTACCGCAGGCAGGTGACCTTCAGCTGAAAGAGCGGGCCACGGTTGGCCAGACGGTCGAGTTCGGCGCGGATCTCGTCGGCGGGAGCGCCGGCGACTGCGGCCTCGGCCAGGTCCCGGCAGGTGCGCAGGTCGCGGCGGAGCATGCTGTGCACCAGCCGGAGTTCGTCGTAGAGCGTCTCGGGGGCGGCCGGGGTCTGCGTCATCGCTGCTGGGGTCCTTTCGCGGCGGGGCCGACCCGGGGGGGCCGGGCGCCGCCGGGGTCGCGAGTGCCGTGCCCGGGCGGCGCCGGGGCGCGGCAGGCCCTGCATAGGCCAGTCTGCAGGGCGGCCCGACCCTTGCCAAATCTCAGGTTAGCTACTTATTTTAAGTACGTGACTATCTCAACAGCTGCCGGAGACGGAGGCGCCGGAAGCCCGGCCGCCGCGCCTTTTCAGGTACCCCACGAACAGGACTGCGACGTCTTCCAGGAGGTGCTGGAGCTCGTCGGGCGGCGCTGGATGGGGGTGATCCTGCTCGCCGGCGCCCGCGGGGCGAAGCGCTTCAGCGAGTACCGCAGGTTCATCGGCGGCATCTCCGACCGGATGCTGTCGCAGCGGCTGAAGGAGCTGGAGTCGCTGGGCCTACTCGAACGCGAGGTCGTCCCCACGCACCCGGTACAGATCCTCTACCGACCGTCGGTGCGCGGGCGCGGCCTACTGGACGCGCTGGAGCCCCTGGTCACCTGGGGCCACACGCACCGCGACGAGGGAACCCCGCCGCAGGAGAGCGCCGGAGCGGCCGAGACCGGCCGCTGACCCCGGCCACACGCGGGCTCCCCCGGGCCCGCCCGCGACCGCGCCCCTCGGTCCGGGCGGGCACTCCGGGCCCCGCGCCGTGCCGCCGGCGGTGACGGCCTCACCGGAAAGCCGGCGTGCGCTCGGCGGCCGAGGAGGAACGAACACTGAGCGCTCCCTGTCGGTGAGCCGCGCGGGCGTTTCCCTTCGCGACGAGCGGCCGTGTGCGGCGCTCGGCCGCGGAGGCCGGGTCGGGCCGCGCTCAGCGCGGCGCCCGCTCCGCCGAGTCGGCCGCGCCCGCCGCTGCCGGCGGGGTCCCGGCGGCGCCGTCCAGGACCGCTGCCGCCGCGGCGTCCACGCCCAACTCCCCCGCCACGGCGCGCAGTTCCGCGCGTACCTCGGCGGAGAGCGGGACGCCGTGGGCGCGTCGGTGCGCGGCGCGTTCGGCCTCCGGCTCGCCGGGCAGGCAGACGCGCTCGTAGCCCTCGGCCGCAGGCAGCGCCGCCAGTTCCTCGGCCATGCGGTCCACGCGGGCCGCGAACTCCTCCTCGGGCACGAGCACGGCCGGGTTCATCGCGAGGAAGAAGTGGCCCAGCCCTTGAGGGTGCTCGTCGTTGTCGTACAGCGGAGGGATGTGCGGCCCGTGGTTGGCGCCCGACAGCAGCGCCGAGAGCACCTCCACCAGCAGCGCCAGCCCCGAGCCCTTGGCTCCGCCCAGCGGGAGCACGGTGCCCTCCAGCGCGGCGTCGGGGTCGGTGGTGGGCCGTCCCCGCGCGTCCAGCGCCCAGCCCACGGGGATCGACTGCCCGTTCTTGCGCGCCAGGATGATCTTTCCCTTGGCGACGTGGCTGGTGGCCATGTCGAAGACGATGTCGGGCCGGTCCCCCGGGGCGGGCACCGCATAGGAGACGGGGTTGGTGCCGAAGTAGGGGTCCTTGGCGCCCCAGGGGGCCATCGATGCGGGCGCGCTGGTGGTGGCCAGGGAAAGCAGCCCCCGGCTCGCGGCCATGCCGGTGTAGTGCGCGAGCATCCCGCAGTGGTTGGAGTTGCGCACGCTGACCATGCCCACGCCGGTTTCGGCCGCCTTGTCCGCGGCGGTGCGCATGGCGTGCTCGGCGGCCACGATCCCGGGGCCGTTGCCGGCGTCCAGCAACGCGCTCACGGGCGTCTCGGTGAGCACGCGGAACCGGGGCCGGGCCTCGACCAGGCCGCGGCGCAGGCGGTGGACGTAGACGGCGGTACGGCTGACGCCGTGGGAGTCCACGCCCCGCAGGTCGGCCTCGACCAGGTGGCCTGCGACCGCTCCGGCGTCGCGCCCGCTCAGCCCGGCGGCGATGAAGATCTCGGTCGCCAACTCCCGCAGTCCGTCGGCGTCGACGCCGGTCAGGGGCGCGTCGTCGGCTGTCATGGGCTGTCCCCGCTTTCAGCTGATGGTGGAGTGGCCGGTCGCCTGCTCACCGTCGGCCGGGACTCGGCCGGGGAGGCGGGTGAGGAGGCGATGCACCTCCTTGGCATATGGAATACCGCCGTTAGTCGTACGGACGGGGGTGCGTGCAGCGGAGCGGGGATGGCGGCCGGGCGCTCAGTCGCTCGCGGAGCCCTCCTGCTGCGCCAGGAACGTGATCATGGTGGCCTCGCCGGCGTCGAGATGGCCGATGAGCGCGGTGCGGGCCGCCTCCAGGTCCTTTCCGGCGATCGCTCCGCAGAGGTCCTCGTGCTCGCTGACGACCTCGCGCATCCGGCCCGCGTAGCCGGGGGCGAGGTAGTGCCTGATGCGGTTGATCTGCTTCTCGTTGACGGCGTAGAAGCGCTTCAGCCGCGAGTTTCCGGTCAGCGAGACGATGCGCTTGTGGAATGCGTGGTCGCGCGCGAGGTACTCCTCGTAGGGCCCCGGCGGCCCCGGCGGCCGGGCCTGATCGAAGAATCCGGCGAGCTCCTCCACCGTCTCGTCGTCCCAGGTCCGCGCGAGCGCCTCCAACCCTGCCGGCTCCAGAAGCCGCCGCACTCCGTAGAGCTCGCGGACGTCTTCGGCGTCGAAGCCCGCGACGGAGTAGCGCCCCCGCACGCGCACGGCGAGGCCGGCGGCCTCCAGGCTCTGCATGGCGTCGCGGATAGGTGTGCGACTGACGCCCAGGGCCTCCGAGAGCTGGCGGTCCACCAGCGGGGTGCCGGGTGGGAGTTCGCAGCGCACGATGGCGCCCTCGATCGCCTCATAGGCGTTCTCGCTCATCCGGGAGGCCTTCAACGGCCCGTGTGCACGCATGGGGGCTAGCGCATCCATGTGACGAACGGTACATTGCGGCCCGGGTCACAACAAGGGAATTTGGAATACCAAATACCGAATACCCCGCCGACGCCGACCGGGCCGAGCGCCCGTGCGCGCACGACACTTGCGAACCGGAAGGAGCACGATGGCACAGGAGAGCGACCCGCGTCGGACGGCGGTCGTCATGGCCGGAACCCGGGGCCTTGGCCAGGCCTGCGCGGCCGAGCTGCTGCGCGGCGGGCTGGAGGTGACCGTCTGCGGCCGCGACGGCGAGCGCCTCCAGCAGGCGGTGGCCGAACTCGGCGCCGTGGCCGGCGACGACGCGGTGACCGGCGAACGTGCCGACGTCTCCTCCACCGAGGACGTCGAGCGGCTGGTCGGCGGGGCGGTGGAACGTTACGGCCGGCTCGACGTGCTCGTCGTCAACGCCGGCGGACCGCCGCCCGGCGACTTCGCCGACGTGAGCATGGAGGACTGGGACACCGCCTACGCGCTGACGCTGCGCAGCGCCGTCACCGCGATCCGCGCCGCCGTTCCGGCGATGCGCGAACGCGGCTTCGGGCGCATCGCCGTCATCGGCTCCTCCAGTGTGCGCCGCCCCCTGGAGGGCCTGGTGCTGTCCAACGTCTTCCGTCCGGCCCTGACGGGACTGGTGAAGTCGCTGGCCGGCGATCTGGCGCCCGACGGAATCACCGTCAACATGGTCTCGCCCGGCCGCATCGACACCGAGCGGGTGCGCACGCTCGACGAGCGCAAGGCCCAGCGCCAGGGCACCACCGCCGAAGAGGTGCGGCGCGGTTCCGAAGCCGCGATCCCGGCCGGCCGCTACGGCCGACCGGAGGAGCTCGCCGCCCTGGTCGGCTTCCTGGCCGAGGAGCGCGCGGGCTACATCACCGGGCAGAGCCTGCTGGCCGACGGAGGCCTCACCCCGACGCTGCCCTGATCGGCGTCCCCGCGATCCCGCCCGCACGACACCCCGGCCGCGTCCGCCCGGCGGCACGCGGCCGGGATCCCCTCCGGCAGGCGCCCGCCTCCGGGACCCCCGGTCCGCACCGGCGGACCGGCCGACCTAGGGAGTTCGCATGTACCTGGCCACAGCACGCAGCGCCGAGGGCGACACCCCGGTCGTCGTCGACGAGGAGCGCGGTCTCGCTCCCGCGGCCGACGTCCTCCCCGGCGCACCGGCCACAGCGCTGGAGGTGGTGGAGCGCGTCGCCGAGCGCGACTTCGCCGCCGCCGTCCGCTCGGCCCCGGACTCGGCCTTCGCGCCGCTGGAGGGCACCGCCTTCGCCGCGCCCTACACCCGGCCGCGAAAGATCTGGGGCATCGGGCTGAACTACCTCGAGCACGCCTCGGACCTGACCGAGCAGGTCCCCGAGGAGCCCGCCTCCTTCATGAAGGGCGACCACACCATCATCGCGCCGGGCGAGCCGATCCCGCTTCCCCGGCAGAGCGAACGGGTCACCGCCGAGGCCGAACTGGGTTTGGTCATCGGCAGGGAGTGCCGCGACGCCGACGACGAGGACGCGCTCAGCCACGTGTGGGGCGTGTGCACGGTCCTGGACCAGACCGCCGAGGACATCCTGGCGCGCAATCCGCGCTTTCTGACCCGCAGCAAGAACTTCCCCGGGTTCTTCTCCTTCGGCCCGGCGATCGTGCCGCTGTCCGAGGTCGTGAAGTCGGCGGGCTCGCTGGGCGGGCTGAGTGTGGCGACGGTGCTCAACGGCGGCGGCGACCGGGTGAACACGGTCGACCACATGCGCTACTCCCCCGCGTTCCTCGTCGGGTTCCACAGCCGTGTCATGCCGCTGTTCCCCGGCGACATCATCTCCACGGGCACGCCCGGCGCCGTCCACATCCGCCCCGGCGACGTCGCCGGCTGCCGCATCCCCGGCGTCGGCGAGCTGTACAACCCTGTCGTGCAGGGCTGAGAACCGGGCCGCGCGTCCGCCGCACCGCCGGCTTGCATCCGACCGGCGACGCAGGCGCACCGGATCCCCTACACCGCGCGATGTATGCCGAGTGCGGCGCCGCGGCGGACGCCCCGCCGCCCGCCGCACCCCTAGCGTCGTCACAGCGGGCACGCCCCGCCCGGCCGCACCGGGCCGCGGGCGGGCGCACCGGCGGCACCGCCGGAAACGGCCTGTGAAGACCGGCAGACGAGAAATGGGGACGGATGCACGTCGACGACGGGGAAAGCACGGCACGCGGGCGGTGGCGACTGGGGCTGCCGTGGTGGGGCGTGCTCGGACTGGCCGCGCTGGGGCTGCCGCGCGCCGTCGCCCACGACCTCGGCCTGGTGGGCCCGGCGGTGAACGCGGTGCTCGTCTTCGGTCCGGTCCTGGTATGGATCGCCGTGGCCGTACTGGGCCGGCTTCAGCGCCCGTTCGCGGCGCTGCTGGCCGTGGGGCTCGTCTACGGTCTGCTGTTGGCGGTGGCGCACCAGGTGCTGTGGATGCAGGGGTTCGCGGGCGACCCGCCGACGCTGGGCGGTGAACTCGCCGGGGTGCTGCCACCGGCGGCGGAGAGCGGAGTACTGCGCGCGGCCGCGTTCGTCAGCAGTGTTGCGACCGGAGCCCTGGTCGGCGCGGTGAGCGGGGCCGCGGCCTGGCTGCTCTCCCGCCTCCTGCCGCAGCGCCCTCGGTAGGGAGCGCAGCCTCGGACGCCCGTCCTGCGGCGAGGCGCCCATGGGGAAGCGTTGGGAGGCGGGAACCGCAGGGGTCGCCCGCCCCGCCCCTCACGCGAGCGCCGGGCTCCTCGGGGGCCGGCCCACTCCAGCGGCTACGACACTAGCCCGCCGGGGCGGGCCGCTTCAGTCGCAGCCCGATCGCCTTCCCGAACAGGACGAGCATCCCGGTCCCGGCGATTCCTGCCGCGAACACCGCCGCGACACCCGGCCAGAACAACGTGTCGTGGACCTTTCCGTCGGTGCTCTCCACCGTCGTCACCTCGCCCCCGGGATCGGCGGGGTCGTAGGCCACGGTCAGCCGGTCGCCGCCGCTGAGCTCGGGGACGTTCATGCCGTACAGCGCGACGCGCGTGTACTCGCGGCCGTCGGCCCGGAAGTCGACGTAGGCGGTGGTGATACCGCTGCCCTCCTCGGATTCCACGGCGTTGACCACGGCTTCGGCCCGACCGGTGTAGTCGGCGTAGTCCTCGTGCCCGAACAGCAGGAGCACACCGCCGATGAACAGCATCACGAGGGCGAGGATTCCGCACAGCACGGCGAAGACGGCTGACACGACGCGCCGCCGCCGCGACGGGGGCGGCCGGTCCGTTCCGGGGGTGTCCATCGTGGCCTTTCCGTCGTGTCCGTGCCGATCCGCTGATGGGACGCGGTCCCGCACCGCCGCGTTCACGGGCCGGGGCCCGTTCGGCGAACGGTACTGCGGCCTCAGCGGCGGGCGGCGATCACCACCAGTGCGAGGGCGGTGAGCGCGCCGATCCCGCCCGCGGCCAGCATCCCCACGGCGAGCCAGAGGAAGAGGTCGAACGCGCCTTCCTCGGTGCTCTGCGCCGTAACCGGGTCGCCGGGATCGGCGGGGTCGTAGGCCACGGTCAGCTCGTCGCCTTCGTTGTACGAGCTCGGATTCAACCCGTTCAATTTGACGGAGGTGAACTCCCGCCCCTCGGCCTCGTAGTCGACGAAGACGTCGATGTCGGTTTGCGTGCGCTTGTTGTCGCCCGTACCCCGCGTCTCGGTGGTCTGCTCACGGGCGCTGACCAGCGCTTCGGCCCGACCGGTGTAGTCCGAGTAGTCCGCCTGCCCGACTGCCAGGAAGACCCCGCCGATGATCAGCAGGATGAGCGAAACCAGGCCGATCGGCGCCGCCAAGGAGAACGACAGCACGCGTCGCACCGTGCGGGGTGAGGAGGCGCTAGTGCCCGGCGGATCGAACGATCCCTTCATCGCAGTACCTTTCCGTGGTGTCCGTCCCGATCGCGGTTTGGACGCGGCCGGGCACCGCCGCGTTCCGGGTCCGGGAACGCCGCCGCAGAACAGCCGCCGGATGCGGAACACCCGGCTGTCGGGTTTCGTCCGAGCTGACCAGGGGTAGCCGCGTCATCAACCCGAAGGGTGCTACACATTCGCCCACGGGCCAGTGTGGGCGGCCGCGCACCGCGGGCGCACGCTCACACGTCTCTGCCCGGGCGGCCGTCCACGGTGATCTGCGACCAGGCGCCCGCCCGGAGTGGTCCGCTTTCGAGCGGGCTCGTCGGCGCCGGCGGCTCCTGGTCGCCGGCGCCGACGCCGACGCCGGCGCCCGCGCGACCGCCGCCCGACCGGGCGCCGCCGCTCCCGCGCCCTCAGTCCAGAACGCCTGCCTCGTAGTCGGCCGCGGCGCGCAGCAGTGCCTCGTCGTCGTGCGGATCGGCGACCAGCTGGAGGCCAACGGGGGCGCCGTCGTCCAGGAAGCCGGCCGGCACACTGACGGCGGGGTGCCCGGTGAGGTTGAACAGCCAGGTCAGTCCCACGCTCATCGCCTCTCCCGGCCCCTGCGGGCCATGGGGCGGGTTCGGTGTGGCCGGAGTGGCCAGCAGGTCGAACTCGGCGAACAATTCCGCGAGCCGAGCCGCGTTGCGGTCGCCGCCCCACATGCCGTCGCCGGCCGGGCGCAGGGCCGGCGACGCGCGCAGGGCCCGCCACCGAGCTCCCGGGTCGTCGAGGTCGAGACCGGCCTCGTGCACCGTGATCGCGCCGCTGCGCTCCCACTCCCCCAGCGCACCGGCGGCGGTCTCCGCCACTCCGGCGTGCACGCGGTTGAAGCCCAGCGTCGCCGACCACGCCACCCGCAGTGGACCCGCTTTGCGCCGGGGCTCCGCACGCCCGTGCCCGTCCGTCGTCGGCCGCTCCCCCAGCACGACGCGGCGGTAGAGATCGGCGTCGCCTACGCGGCGTGCGATGGGGCCGCCGACCGTCAGCCCTGCCGCGTCGCGGGCCGGCATCCGCCCCGAGGTGGGTTTGTAGCCCACCACCGAGCACCAGGCCGCGGGAATCCGGGTGGAGCCCGCACCGTCGCTGGCCGTGGCCAGCGGCACCAGGCCCGCCGCCACCGCCGCGCCGGAGCCCGCTGACGATCCGCCGGGGCTCAGGCCGGGCCGCCGCGGGTTGACGGTGGGCCCGCAGTCGGTGGAGCCCCAGGTCTTCCACTCCGTTCCCGGACCGGGCACGGCGGTCGCACCGACGGGCACCGCGCCCGCCGCGACGAGCCGCCGGGCCTGGAAGGAAGCGGTGCCCTCGGAGCGCTTCACCCCGATCGGCACCCCGGCCAGCGGAAGCTCGGCACCGCGGGCCACGGCGGCGTCGACCTCCGCGGCGCGGTCGCGCGCCCACTCCTCCCACACCGCGCAGAAGGCGTTGACCGCCCCGTCCCGCCGCCGGATGCCGACGAGGGCCTCCTCGACCATCTCGGAGGCGCTCGTCTGCCCGCATGCGACAGCGGCAACGATCGCGGAGACGCTTTGCCGACGTCCGTGCACCATGGCCACAGGACGATTCTGCCCATCGGGCGAAGGGGAACCGTGCGCAGGGGCGGGCTCGCGCGCCTTCAACGCCCCTGCCAGGTGGGGGTGGTCTTACCGGCGAAGGCGGCGACCGCGTTGCGGAAGTCCTCGCTGCCGTACGCCCGTTCGATGATGTCGCGGTCCTCGGGCAGGTTCGCGTTGCGCAGGCGGCGCACCGACTCCTTGGCGGCCCACATGCTCAGCGGCGCGTGCTCGGCGAGGCGGTCGGTCAGGGCCGCCGCTTCGGCGTCGAGGCCCTCCTCCGTCGCAAGGCGGGTGACGAAACCGACCCCGTGCGCCTCGTCGGCGGTGAGCATGCGCGCTGTCAGCAGCAGGTCCAGCGTGCGCGCGGGCCCGAGGTGGTCCACGAGCAGCGCGTAGGTGGGCATCGCCAGGCAGTTGCCGAGCGTGCGCGCGATGGGCACGCCGAACCGGGCCGAGGGCGCGGCGATACGCAGGTCGCATGCCGCGGCGATGATCAGCCCACCGCCCACGCAGTAGCCGCGCACTGCCGCGAGCGTGGGTACCCGCACCGCGGCGAGGCGGTCGATGACGGCGCCCATGCGCCGCTCGTAGTCGACGCCGTCGGCGCCGTCGGTGAATTCGGCGAACTGGCCGATGTCGGTACCGGCCACGAACGCGGCGTCCCCGGCTCCGGTGAGCAGCAGGGCGCGCACGTCCTCGTCGGCGTCGGCCCGTTCACAGGCGTGCGCCAGCCCTTCGTACATCGCCCAGGTCATGGCGTTGCGTCGAGCGGGGCGGTTGAAGGTCACGCTCAGCACGCCGCCGCGCTGGGACACCAGCAGCTCGGGGCCGCCGTCCGCACCGTCCGCACCGTCCCCGGCGGCCTCCCGCCGGTCCGCGTGTTCACCCGCTGCCGCGCTGCGGTCCACATCCTCGCTCATCCGCCGCCTCCGCTTCGGCTCGGCACCTGCTGCCGTCCCGGCGGCCGACCCTCCGGCGCGCCGCTCCGGGAGCATTCTCGCCCGCCCCGGTCCGCCGGCCGACGGGCGGGGTACGGAGCGCGCCGCCGTTGATCTTGTACCCACCGTCCCGGGAAATCGCTGTCACTCACCGTAGGTACAAGATCAACGGCGAAAGGGGCGTCGATCTGCGCGGAGGCGCTGCAGGCCGAGGGCGAGCGCGCCCGCCAGCGCACCCCACACCGCGTTGATCAGCAGCACGGGCACGATCGCGATCGGCCGCGCCAGCGGCCCCTGCAACTCGCCGACGAGCGTGACCGACAGGACGCCGCTGAGCACGATCGACAGCACGGCGGAGACCAGGCCCGCACAGACCAGGGTCAGCACCGGCTGGCCGACGCGGAACAGCCCCACCGCCGCGATCCACACCAGCGAAACCCCGATCGTCGCGAGAATCGGCGCGGCGACGTCCACCCCTTCCACCTGCTCGGTGACGATGTTCAGCAGCGGCCGGACCAGAGCCAGGGCACCCAGGCCCACCACGAGCGGCCACTGGAGTCGTTTGAAGTCCATGGCCTCGACGCTAGAGCGGTCCCGGGCGCCCGGGCATCCGCCGGTAAGAGCACATCCGTATACATCGCGAGTCGCAAGGGGTGGGGGGTGCGCCCGGGCAGCGAAGACGGCGGGTGGCTCGGTGGCTCGGGCATGCGTCCACTGGTTCCGGCGGGCAGACGGCCGGGCCCCCGACGAGGCGGCGACGGTAGGGACGGCCCGGGGGGCGTCGGGGCGCGGGGCGCGCCGCCGTTGATCTTGTACCCACCGTCCCGGGAAATCGCTGTCACTCACCGTAGGTACAAGATCAACGGCGAAAAGGGGGGCCGGTCTGTGTCCGTCTTGGGAGCTCTCAGCGGGAGTGCGGGCCCCCGGCTTGCGGGTCCTCGCCTGCGGACGTGTCCGGCGGTGGGCCCTCCGGGGTGGATGCGCCCTCCGGTTCGCTTGGCCCTCCGTCATCGGACGAGGGCTGCTCGCCGTCGCGGGGGAAGCGGCCGGCGACGAGGATGTCGGTGGAGGAGTGCGCCAGGATCGAGAGGACGATGGCCAGGGCCGCCAGGTGGAACAGCTCGTCGCTGCGGGCCAGGTCCGACTCCAGCACGAGCAGGCCGTAGACCACCGAGGCGAACCCCTTGGGGCCGAACCAGGCGATCGCGGTCCGCTCCCGCACGTCCAGTTGCGACCCGATCATCGCCGCCGCCAGCGCGGCGGGGCGGGCCACCAGCAGGACCAGGAACGCGAAGATCCATCCGCTCAGCGGGATCTCGGCGAGGAAGGAGGGCGACATCAGCGCGCCGAACGCCAGCAGGGCGGCGAGCTTGAGCAGTTCGGCGATCGATTCGCCGAACCTGTCGAAAGCCGTGCGCATCTCCGGGCTCGCCGTCGCGATGGTGACTCCGGCGGTGAAGGCCGCGAGGAACATGTTGGCGTGGGTGAGCTGGCACAGGGCCAGGATGGCCAGGCCGATGGCGAATGCGCCCAGCGGTTCGTAGCGGGTGGTCGCCGTCAGCCAGGGCAGCCGCTCCAGCAGGATCCCGCCCAAGGCGACGCCGACGCCCACCAGCACGCCCAGCCCGAGCTCGCCCGCCAGCAGCGCCGGGTGCGGCGGCTGGTCGGCGGCCAGCGCGAGCAGCACGACCACCACGGGAAGCGCGATCCCGTCGTTGAGCCCGGACTCCACGTTGAGCAGGTGGCGGAGCCGGTAGGGCACGCGCTTGCGGGCGACCAGAGCGGCGGCGAAGACCGGGTCGGTCGGCGAGAGCACCGCCGCGATCAGCAGCGCCTCCGGCCACTCCAGCCCGGCCAGGTAGCGGGCCAGCAGCGCGATCAGCGCGAAGGTGACGGGCATGCCCAGCCCGAGGGCGCGGGCGGGCAGCCGCCAGTGGGCCCGCAGGTCCTTGACGTCCAGGCGCATGCCGTCGGTGAACAGCACGGCGAACAGCGCGCCCTCGGCAAGCAGCCGCACGGAGTCGGTGCCGCCCGTCAGCGGCACCACCCCCAGCACGCCCTGCCCGAGCACGAACCCGGCGACGAGGAACAGCGCGGCGGTGGAGAGCACCGTCCGGTGCGCGATTCCCGAAACCAGCACGGCTGCGAACAGCACCACCGCAAAGGCCAGGACCAGCTCGATCAATGTTGGCACCCCTCAACCGCGCCGGATCGCGGTCGTCGTCCACGCGTCGCTCCGCGCGGGCGCCTACCCCGGTCGGGGCCCGTCCAACCGGCGCGTAGCGGCGCCGCGCCGGCGCAGCCGGGGCGTCGTGCGGTCAGGAGGCGCCGTCGGCGGCGGCGACCAGCTTCGCGACGTCGGGCTTGACCATGCCCATCATCGCCTCGAAGGCCCGCCCGGCCCGTTCGGGGTCGGGGTCGGCCATCAGCTCGGTGAACGTGCGCGGCACCACCTGCCAGGACAGCCCGTAGCGGTCCTTGAGCCACCCGCACTGGACCTCCTCGCCGCCGCCTTCCAGCAGCCGCGCCCAGTAGTAGTCGACCTCCTCCTGGTCGGCGCAGTCCACATAGAGCGAGACCGCCTCGGTGAAGGTGAAGGCGGGCCCGGCGTTGAGGGCGATGTAGCGCTGGCCCGCCAGCTCGAAGGTCACCGTCAGCACCGTCACGTCGGTGCCGGGCGCCTTGCGGCCGTAGTCGGTGACGTCCACGATCCGCGAGTCCGCGAAGATCGAGGTGTAGAACCGGGCGGCCTCTTCGGCCTGGTCGTCGAACCACAGATGGGTCATGATCTTCTGCACGTCGCGCTCCTTCCGCCGTGCGGTCCCGTGATCGGTTCCGCTTCCTGAGGCGCCGCCGAATCGAGCGGTGCTGCACGGTAGACGGCGGTCGGCCGCGGGACTCATCGCCGTCGCGGCGGGTTTTCACGCGCGATCCTCCGCCGCGCTCCGGCGGGCCACGGTGTGGTGGTACCCGCCGCGGCACCGCGCCGACCTCGGCAGGAGCGCGACCCTTCGCGCCCCTGGCAGGCGCTCCGCCGACACCGTGCTTCAGGCCGGGCCGATGCGGTGCAGGCGCACGTCGCTCAGCCGCGCGTCGGCCGCGGCCGCGGTCATGTAGGTGTGGTGGGGCTGACGGCGGCGGTCGGTGGGCGAGCCCGGGTTGAGCAGGCGCAGCCCGCCGGGTGCGGTCGTGTCCCACGGAATGTGCGAGTGGCCGAACACCAGCACGTCGGCGTCGCCGAAGCGCTCGGCGCAGCGCTTCTCGCGGCCCTTGGCCTGCCCGGTCTCGTGCACGACGGCCAGGCGCACGCCCTCAAGCGTCACCCGGGCGATCTCGGGCAGCCGCTCACGCAGCTCGGGGCCGTCGTTGTTGCCGTAGACGCCCACGAGCCGGTGCGACCGCGCCCGCAGGTCCTCCAGGGAGGCGAGGTCGACCCAGTCGCCGGCGTGCACGACCACGTCGGCCCGCTCGACTTCGTCGCGGACGGCGGCGGGCAGCTCCCGTGCCCGGCGCGGGATGTGCGTGTCCGAGATGATCAGCAGCCGCATCAGGCTCAGCGTAGCGATCCGGCGCCCGCGGCGGGAGCGACGCGGGCCCGGCGCACCCGCGGCGCGCCCCGCCGAATGCTCGGCCCCCCGCCCGTAGAGGCCGGTCGGCCCTCGGCACGGACGCGTGCCCGGCGGCCGCGTCCTGCCCGCCGCGGGGCGGCCTTCCCGGCTTCCCGGCGATTGACCTCAAGTTAACTTGAGGATCTAGGGTCGGCCGTGCCGTCGGAGCGGGAGTGGCAGCGGCCGCTCAGGCGGGGTCCGACGCCGCCGAGCACAGACAGGACGGGATCCGCATGAGTATGGAGGTCACCGCGTGGAACTCGATGTACCACGCCATGCACGCACCCGACGACCGCCGGCCGTTCTCCGCGGCCACGCTGCGGCGCATCGGCCGCTTCGCCCGGCCGCATAAGCGCGCGCTGATCGCGTTCGTCGTACTCAGCAGCGTCACCGCTGCGCTGGCGGTGGCCACGCCGCTGCTGGCAGGGCGCATCGTCGACGCGATCGTCGGCGCCCAACCCCTGGACCGGGTGCTGCGGCTCGCGGCGCTGATCGCGGCCATCGCCCTGGCCGAGGCAGGGCTGGGGCTGCTCACCCGCTGGTTCTCGTCCCGGATCGGCGAAGGACTGATCCTGGACCTGCGCTCTGCCGTCTACGACCACGTGCAGCGCATGCCGGTGGCCTTCTTCACCCGCACCCGCACCGGTGCGCTGGTCAGCCGGTTGAACAACGACGTCATCGGCGCCCAGCGCGCCTTCTCCGACACTCTTTCGGGCGTGGTGGGCAACCTGGTGACGCTGGTGCTGACCCTGGTGGCCATGTTCGCCCTGTCGTGGCAGGTCACACTGGCCTCGCTGCTCCTGCTCCCGCTGTTCGTCGTTCCGGCGCGGCGCATGGGGGGTCGGCTGGCCCGCCTGGAGCGCGAGGCCGCGGACCACAACGCGGCCATGGGCACCCGCATGACCGAGCGGTTCTCGGCGGGCGGAGCCGTGCTGATCAAGCTGTTCGGCCGCCCCGAGCAGGAATCGGTCGAGTTCCGCGCCCGGGCGCGCCGGGTGCGCGACATCGGGGTGCGCACCGCGATGGTGCAGACGACCTTCATGACCGCGCTGACACTGGTGTCGGCGCTGGCGCTGGCCGTCGTCTACGGGATCGGGGGATTCCTGGCGCTGAGCGGCACGCTGGAGGCCGGCGCCGTGGTGGCGCTGGCGATGCTGCTGACCCGGCTGTACGCCCCGCTGACCGAGCTGGCCGGGGCCCGGATGGAGGTGATGAGCGCGGTGGTCAGCTTCGAGCGGGTCTTCGAGGTGCTCGACCTGGAGCCGCTCATCGCCGAGCGCACCGACGCCGTCCCGGTTCCCGAGGGCCCGGTCTCCGTGGAGTTCGACAGGGTGGACTTCACCTACCCCAGCGCCGACAAGGTTTCGCTGGCCTCGCTGGAGGAGATCGCCGCCTTGGACACCGCTGCCGGTAAGCAGGTGCTGCACCAGGTGTCCTTCCGCGCCGAACCGGGCCAGACGGTGGCGCTGGTGGGCTCCTCGGGCGCGGGCAAGTCCACCATCGCCTCGTTGCTGCCGCGCCTGTACGACGTCGACGCCGGCGCGGTGCGGCTGAGCGGCACCGACGTGCGCGACCTGTCCGCGGAGTCGCTGCGCGCCTCCATGGGCATGGTCACCCAAGACGGCCACCTCTTCCACGACACCGTGCGCGCCAACCTGCTGCTGGCCCGCCCCGAGGCCGGCGAGGACGAGCTGTGGGACGCGCTGCGACGGGCCCGGTTGGACGGCCTGGTCGCCTCCCTTCCCGAAGGGCTGGACACCGTGGTGGGCGAACGGGGCTACCGGGTCTCCGGCGGCGAGCGCCAGCGGCTGACCGTGGCGCGGCTGCTGCTGGCACGGCCGCGCGTGGTGATCCTGGACGAGGCGACGGCCCACTTGGACTCCACCTCCGAGGCGGCGGTGCAGGAGGCGCTGGCCGAGGCGCTGGAGGGCCGCACCGCGGTGGTCATCGCCCACCGGCTCTCCACCGTGCGCGCCGCCGATGTGATCCTGGTCGTCGAGGAGGGACGGATCGTCGAGCGCGGCACGCACGAGGAGCTGCTGGCCGCCGGCGGGCGCTATGAGGTCCTGCACCGGACGCAGTTCGCCGCCGGAGACGGTGCGCCGGACCAGGTCTCTCCCGCCTCCGCCGCGGGGGCGCACTGAACCGCACGGGGCGCCGGACCGGAGGACTCGGCCCGGCGCCCCGGGGCTGAATCGGCCGCCGGGCCGGGGGCGCTTCAGCCTTGGCCCTCGGGCTCCTCCGCACCGGTGTAGAAGGCCGTGGTGCGCTCGGCTGCGGCGCGGGCCGCCTCCTCGTCGGTGCCGAACTCCACGCTGGCCCGGCGCCACCGCTCGCTGCTCAGCTCGACGAAACTCCGGCCCTCGTCGGAGGCCATCCAGCTCTCGACTTCGGCGGGGTCGGCGGCCGCGCCGCTGGCCAGGTGCTCGGCCAGGCCCATCAAGGCCATGTCCCAGCCGACGCCCACGGCGCCCGGGCCGAACCGATCCCACAGTTCGTCGTCGACGTGGGCGATGTGCACCAGCTCCAGACGGGTTCCGGTGGGCTCGGCTGCCAGGCTCACCTCGATCCAACTGACCTGACCGCCGAACTCCCAGGTCGCGGTGAAGGACGTGGGCGGGTCGCAACTGCTGATGGTGCCGCCCGCGTTGCCCTCCAGCTGGTAGCGGCCGCCTTCGCTCAGGTCGCCCGAGACCGGCAGGAACCAGCGCGGGATGCGCTCGGGGTTGGTGACGGCGTCCCAGACGTCCTCTACCGGCGAATCGTAGGTCTGGCCGATGGTCATCACGCGCGCCTCGCCGGCGTCGAGTGTGCGGGTGCCCAGACGCCGCCGTACGGCGCTGATCTGGTGGTTGACGTCGATCACGGTGGTCTCCTCGTTGAGCCTCGGTGGTGGTCACTCGCCCCGGTCGGGCCCGTCCGTTCCCCCGCCGCCTTCGTGTGCGCGGCGCTCGCGCCTGCCCCGGGCCAGCTCGGTGGCCAGGGCCTCCAGCCGGGGCTCCCAGAAGCGCCGGAACCGGTCGAGCCATACGTCGATGTCGCGCAGGGGTTCGGGGTTGACCGCGTACAGCCGCCGCGCCCCCTCGGGGCGCACGGTGGCGAAGCCGGTTTCGCGCAGCACCTTGAGGTGCTGGGAGACGGCGGGCTGGCTGATCCCGAACTCCTCGCTGACGACCGCGCTCACCGCTCCGGAAGTCGACTCCCCGTCCGCGAGCAGTTCGAGGATCCGGCGGCGAACCGGGTCGCCGAGCACGTCGAACGCGTTCATTCCACCAATATACAGCCGGTACTTATATAAGCAAATACTTAATCCCGCGTGTCGCGGGTCCACGGAAGGTCCGTGCGCGCCGCGCGCCGGCGGACCCCGTACGGGCCCCCGAGCATCAGGCACTACAGTCTGTCGTATGCGTGGTCTCCCAGCTCCGGCCCCTTACACGGCCGACGACATCCTCCTGCTGAACCTTCCCCTGTGGGCCTGGCAGATCGCGCTGGCCGTGCTCGGGGTGATCGCGCTGGCGCTGCTGGCGCGCAGCGTGTGGCACCCCACCACCGCCGCGCTCCGCTGGTGGGGGCTGGGCAACATCGTGGTCAACGCCGGGATCGCGGTCTCCGGCGCGACGGTGCGGGTGACCTCCTCGGGGCTGGGCTGTTCGGAGTGGCCCCGCTGCACCGAAGACAGCTTCGTTCCCGTCAACACCGGCCACACCGCGATCAACGCCGCCATCGAGTTCGGCAACCGCACGCTGACCTTCCTGGTGCTGGCCGTAGGCATCATCGTCTTCATCGCCACACTGCGCACGCTGCCCCGCCGCCGCGACCTGCTCGCCTACGCGACGGTCATCCCGCTGGGGGTGATGGGCCAGGCCGTGGTCGGGGGCATCACCGTCTGGAGCGACCTGCACCCGGCCTCGGTGGCCGCCCACTTCCTGCTGTCCATGCTGGTGGTCGTGCTGACCGTCGCCTTTTACGTGCGCTGCCGCGAACCGCAGGGGCGGCTGCGCCCCACGGTCGCCCGGCCGCTGCGCCTGCTGGCCGGGGCCATGCTCCCGCTGGGCTTCGCGCTGCTGGTCGCCGGCACCGTGGTCACCGGCACCGGCCCGCACGGCGGCGACGCCGAGGCGCCGCGCTGGGGCTTCGACATCGTCGCCGTCTCGCGCATCCACTCCACCCTGGCCTGGACGGTGCTGCTGACCTCGGTGGCTCTGGCGGTAGGGGCCACCGTGCGCCGGGCGCCCGCCCCGCTGCGCACGGCCGCCTACCTGCTGGTGGCGGCCGTGCTCGGCCAGGGGGTCGTCGGCTACCTCCAGTACCTGCTCGGCCTGCCCGAAGGGCTGGTCGTACTGCACGTGCTGGGCTCGACCCTGGTGTGGGTGGCCATCCTGCGCGCGTACTTCGCCACCGCCGAGCGGGTGGCGATCACCAACTCCGGCCCGGACCCGACTGGTGCGGCGGATACGGCGGCTGCTGCCCGGGATTAGGCGGCGGCGCCTGGGGTGGCGGCCCCTGAGGCGGCGGGCCCTGGGGCGGGCCTCCGGGCGGCGGACCGCCCGGCCCCGGCTGCTGGGGCTGAGCGGCGCGCTGCTGCTGCGCCCGAGCGATGACGTGCTCGAAGTCGGCACGCTGCAGGAACCCCGAATCGGTCGGGGCCGAGGCCCACGCCGGGGCGACAGGCTGCTGGACGTGGCCGAGAAAGGCCGTGCGCGCCGCATGCATCAGCGCGAGGAAGTTGTCGCGCCGCTCCTCCCAGTTGGGCCTGGCGACTCCGCGGGCCAGGCGCTGGTGCAGCAGCGCGAGCTCGGTCGCGGCGAGCTGGTAGTCCTTCATGGCGTTGCGCCCGCGCTGGCCGGCGTTGCGCTGGGCCCAGGAGCGCGCACCGCGGCGCCCCGGAATGGAGCTGAGCATCCGCACGTCGGCCGGGGTGACCAGGCCGGTGGAGACGTAGGGCGGCAGGAAGTGCGCGATGGCGGCCACGTGCTTGCGGCGGTCCTGCACGGCCAGCACGATGATCGACACCAGCACGAAGAACAGCACGATGTAGGCCACGCCGAAGCCGAGCCAGCCGAAGGCGGTGGAGGCGTTCCACAGTCCGTGCAGGACGACGGCGCCGAACCAGCCCAGCACGGGAGCCAGCATCCGCCCGCCGCCGCGGTTGATGGCCGCATACGCCACGCCGATGCCGATCATCGCGGTGTAAAGGGGGTGGCCGAAGGGCGCGATCAACCCGCGCAGCACGAAGGTGAAGCCCAGTCCGAACGCGCCCTCGCTCAGGTAGGAGCTGAGGAAGTAGAGGATGTTCTCGGTGAAGGCGAAGCCCGTGGCAACCATGGCGGCGTAGATGACGCCGTCGGTCAGCGAGTCCAGCTCGTGGCGGCGCCGCCACAGCAGGATAAGCAGCACGAGGCCCTTGGCGCTCTCCTCGACCACCGGCGCGCCCACCGCGGTGGAGATGAAGTCGCCCAGCGACTCGCCGAAGGCCGGGACCGTCACGAACGCCATGCCCGCGGTGTTGAGGATGAAGGAGACCACCACGGCCACGCCGGCGCCCCACAGGAACGCGAAGGTGAGCACCATCCCGGGCTCGGGTTCGAGCCTGTCGAGCGCCAGGATCAGGGGCACGAGGATCGCCACGGGGATGATCGCCGCCAACAGGCTGATCACGAATCCCACGACGCCCGCGACACCGCCGCTCGCCAGGCCCGACCACAGCAGGTAGCCGAACATGGCCAGCATGCAGAGCACGCTGACGACGATGCCGATGGTGAGTCCGACGGAGCGGCGGCCTGGCCTGCGCCCCTCGAGGATGGCTTTGGCGTCTAGTGCGGGCATGGCCTCAGATCGTAGTGCGTGAGGAGGGTGCGCCGGTATCGCGGAACGCCGTCGCGCAGCGGAATCGTCCCGCTGCGAGGCGGTTTCGGACCCGGCTCGGATGCGGCGGCCACTACCGGCCACCGCGGGAACCTTGACGAGCGCGTCGGCTGTGGTGGGGGGCTCAGTTCACCAGACCGGCCAGCAGCGGGTCGAGGGTGACCGCGGAGAACAGCAGCGCCAGATAGGCGTTGGACAGGTGGAAGAAGCCCATTGTCGACAGCCTCGGACCCGTCGCGCCCGCGCGCACCCGCCACAGCAACCGGTGGGCCTGGACCAGCAGGATCGCCCCCAGCACCAGCGCCACCAGCGGGTAGAAGGGTGTGGTGTCGGCGACCGGCCACAGCATCAGCGAGGTCGCCACCGTCGCCCAGCTGTAGAGCACGCACTCCAGCAGGACACGCTGATCGGTGGCCACCACCGGAAGCATGGGGACCTTGGCGGCCGCGTAGTCCTCGCGGTAGCGCATCGCCAGCGCCCAGGTGTGGGGCGGCGTCCAGAAGAACACCACGAGGAACAGCACGAACGGCGCCCAGTCCAGCCGGTCGGTGATCGCGCTCCAGCCGATCAGCACCGGCATGCAGCCGGCGATGCCGCCCCACACCACGTTCTGGGCGGTGCGCCGCTTGAGCAGCAGCGTGTAGACGAAGATGTAGAACAGGATCGCGAAGGCCGACAGCGCCGCCGAGAGCGGATTGACCAGCCACGCGAACCCGGCCGTGGAGCCCGCGGCCAGCACCAGACCGTAGATCAGCGCACCGCGGGGGGTGACCTTCGCCATGGCCACCGGGCGCCGCCGGGTTCGGCGCATCTCCTGGTCGATGTCGCGGTCGAAGAAGCAGTTGATCGCGTTGGCGCTGGCCGCCGACATCGTGCCGAAGACCAGCGTGGCCAGTGCTGTTCCCAGCGGCGGAACGCCCGAAGCGGCGACGAACATCACCGGGATGGTGGTGATCAGCAGAAGTTCGATGACCCGCGGCTTCGACAGGGCGACGTAGGCGCGCACGTGGGCCGCCAGCCCCGAGCCCGGCCGGCTGTCCGCACTCCGCCGGGCGTCCCGGACCGCGCCGCCGTCTCCGCCGGCCGCCTGGGATCCGTCCGTCAGCCCCATCAGTACCGCCGCGCGGCAGGCCCGGCCCCGGGCACCGTGGATTCGGGGGACATCCGCTCTCCGGACACTGACACGCTCAACCTCAAACGGAACTCAGGGGTCTGCTCGGCTCGCCACAGCGGGGCGGTCCGTACCGGCGGCGTCAGCGCGCCGGGGACGACCCCGTCAACGACATACTGTAGTACTCCGCTCGGACACACCTTCACCGGGTACCCGCGTCCGAGCCGCGCACCGCATCCCAGGATGCCGCACCGGCGAGGAAGGAGGCGCCGGGGCGCGGGTGCAGGTTCGCACACCCGCCGGCCCGGCGCACGGCCGCCACGCGACCGGGGACCGCACCGGCGCCCCGGGGCCCGCGGCGGTGAGACGTGTCGGACATAGGCCCCGGCACGGCAGGACGATAAGCTCGCACACGGTCGCACGTGTCATCTCCGGCGGGCATCCCCGGTCCCGGCCCGGGGCGGGCCCGCCGACCGGCGCTGGCGGCTCGGCGGCCCCTCCCTCGGCACCTGTGCGCCGGCGCCCGCGGGATACAGGCCACCGCGACCCCTGGACAACCCACATTCACCATCCCGGGCGGCGCGTGCCCGGGAACTGCTGGATGCGCGAAAGGAGCCCTGAGCCCGCGTGAACATCGACACCTCCACGTCCCTTGAGTGGTCGGAACCGGACCGGCGCGCGGTGGACACGGTCCGCGCCCTCGCGATGGACGCGGTCGAGGAGGCGGGCTCCGGCCACCCCGGTACCGCGATGAGCCTCGCCCCGGCGGCCTACCTCCTCTTCCAGAAGATCATGCGGCACGACCCCGGCGACCCCTCCTGGGTCGGCCGCGACCGCTTCGTCCTCTCCTGCGGCCACTCCAGCCTCACCCTCTACATCCAGCTCTACCTGGCCGGCTACGGGCTGACCCTGGACGAGCTGAAGCGGCTCCGCCAGTGGGACAGCCTCACCCCCGGCCACCCGGAAGTCGGCCACACGCCGGGCGTGGAGACCACCACCGGGCCGCTGGGCCAGGGCATCGGCAACGCCGTGGGCATGGCCATGGCCGCCCGCCGCGAGCGCGGCCTGTTCGACCCCGAGTCCGCCCCCGGCGAGAGCCCTTTCGACCACTTCGTCTACGCCGTGTGCTCCGACGGCGACGTCCAGGAGGGCGTCAGCCACGAGGCCAGCGCGCTCGCGGGCACGCAGAAGCTGGGCAACCTCGTCGTCCTCTACGACGACAACCACATCTCCATCGAGGACGACACCCAGATCGCCTTCTCCGAGGACGTCGCCGAGCGCTACCGCGCTTACGGCTGGCACGTCCAGGAGATCGACTGGACCGACGGCGACTCCTACGACGAGGACGTCGAGGGCCTCTACCGGGCGGTGCTCGCAGCCCGGGCCGAGACGGAGCGCCCCTCGTTCATCCGGCTGCGCACCATCATCGGCTGGCCCTCCCCCAACAAGCAGGACACCGGTGCCATCCACGGCGCCGCCATGGGCGCCGACGAGGTGGCCGCCACCAAGCGCGAGCTGGGCCTGGACCCGGCGCTGACCTTCCACGTGCCCGAGGACCTGCTCGCCCACACCCGCGCTGCCGTCGATCGCGGGCGCACCGCCCGCGCCGAGTGGGAGCGGACCTTCCAGGCCTGGCGCGGCGGCGCCGGCGAGCGCGCAGAGCTGTTCGACCGCCTGCAGGCGGGCAAGCTGCCCGAGGACTGGGAGAAGGCCCTGCCCGTCTTCGACGCCGACGAGAAGGGCGTGGCCACCCGCAAGGCCAGCGGCGAGGTCCTCAGCGCGCTGGCGCCGGTGCTGCCGGAGCTCTGGGGCGGCTCGGCCGACCTGGCGGGCTCCAACAACACCACGCCCAAGGGCGAGCCGTCGTTCATCCCGGAGGAGTACTCCACCAAGGCGTTCTCCGGGAACCGGTTCGGCCGCGTGCTGCACTTCGGCGTCCGCGAGCACGGCATGGGCTCCATCCTCAACGGCATCGCGCTGCACGGGCCCACCCGGCCCTACGGCGGCACGTTCCTGGTCTTCAGCGACTACATGCGCCCGGCCGTGCGGCTGGCGGCGCTGATGGGCCTGCCGGTGACCTACGTGTGGACTCACGACTCCATCGGCCTGGGCGAGGACGGCCCCACCCACCAGCCGATCGAGCACCTGTGGGCGCTGCGGGCCATCCCCGGCCTGGACGTCGTGCGCCCCGCCGACGCCAACGAGACCGCGGTGGCCTGGCGCACCATCCTGGCCAAGGGCGAGCGCCCCACCGCGCTGGCGCTGACCCGGCAGAACGTGCCGACCCTGGACCGCGAGCGGTTCGGCCCCGCCGAGAACGCCGCGAAGGGCGGCTACATCCTCGCCGAAGCCGGTACCGGCAGCCCGGAGGCGCTGATCATCGCCACCGGCAGCGAGGTCGCCATCGCCATGCAGGCCCGCGAGCGCCTGGAGGAGTCGGGCACGCCCACGCGCGTGGTCTCCATGCCCAGCGTCGAGTGGTTCCGCGCCCAGGACGCCTCCTACCGCAACAGCGTGCTGCCGCCCTCGATCCAGGCGCGGGTCTCGGTCGAGGCCGGCATCGGCCTGGGCTGGCACGAGTTCATCGGGCCGGCCGGCGAGACGGTGAGTCTTGAGCACTTCGGCGCCTCTGCGCCCTACACCACTCTCTACGAGCAGTTCGGTCTGACCCCTGAGCGGGTAGTGGCCGCTGTGCACGCCAGCGTCGCCAAGCTCGGCGGCGAGCAGGGCTCGACCACCGGGAATTGATCGGGCCGGGAGGGACTTCTCGGAATCGAGGGGCGACACACCCTTCGAGAACCCGTGAGGTCCCTCCCCTCGCCGTGAGGGGCAGGCGACGGACGCGGGTGACAAGGAAGACCCGTGACGCGCAGCGTCCCGTCTCGGGGCGGCGACGGGTGACGGGTAGGGAGCTACAGCTACGAGGAAGAGCCAAGCAATGACCAACCCGCTTCACACACTGTCCGCCGAGGGCGTGGCCGTCTGGTTGGACGACATCAGCCGGGACCGGCTGCGCTCGGGCAACCTGCAGGAACTCATCACCGACCGCAGCCTGGTGGGGGTGACCTCCAACCCCACCATCTTCGACAAGGCTCTCAAGGAGAGCGACGCCTACGACGACCAGCTGCGCGACCTCGCCGCGCGCAACGTGTCGGTCGACGAGGCCGTCCGCTTCATCACCGGCTACGACATCCGCTGGGCCGCCGACATCCTGCGTCCGACCTACGAGTCCACCGGCCGGATCGACGGCCGCGTATCGCTGGAGGTCGACCCGCGCCTGGCCCGCGACACCGAGCGGACCGCGGCCGAGGCCCGCGCGCTGTGGTGGATGGTGGACCGCCCCAACGTGTTCATCAAGATCCCGGCCACCGCTGAGGGCCTGCCCGCGATCACACGCGCGCTGGCCGAGGGGGTCAACGTCAACGTCACGCTGATCTTCTCGCTGGACAGCTACCGCGGCGTGATGGACGCGTTCATGGCCGGGCTGGAGCAGGCCCGCGAGAACGGCCACGACATCTCGCGCATCCAGTCGGTGGCCTCCTTCTTCGTCAGCCGGGTGGACGCCGAGGTCGACAAGCGGCTGGAGAAGATCGGCACCGACGAGGCGAACGCCCTCATGGGCCGGGCGGCGATCGCCAACGCGCGTCTGGCCTACGAGGCATACGAGCAGGCCTTCGCCACGGACCGGTGGAAGGCGCTCGCCGACGCCGGGGCGACGCCGCAGCGTCCGCTGTGGGCCTCCACGGGCGTCAAGGACCCCGCCTACGACGACACCCGCTACATCGATCAGCTGGTGGCGCCGGGCACCGTCAACACCATGCCCGAGGCCACGCTGGAGGCCGCGGCCGACCACGCCAAGATCACCGGCGACACCGTGCGCGGCGCCTACGAGCAGGCCCGCCAGGACCTGGAGGCCGTCGCCTCCCTGGGCATCGACTACGACGACGTCACCGCCACGCTGGAGAACGAGGGCGTCGACAAGTTCGCCAAGTCCTGGGAGGGACTGCTCGGGCGGGTTTCCGAGCAGCTCAAGGCCCACAGCTGAGTTCGGCGCAGGCTCGGCACGGGGCCGGGTGTCGCGAGAGGGCGCCGCACCCGGTGGCCCCGGCGGGCGGGCGGCCGCGCACGCCCGCGGGGGCGGCCGCCGCGGCGCCCCGGTCGGCACAGCGGCGACGAGGGGCCCGGAGCGCCGTGCCGGGCCCCGCCGCGGGTCGGCGGCTCGCCGACCGGGCGCCGCAGCGGCGCACAGTCACCACGACGATACGGGAGCGACGTTGAAAGAACCGGTGATGCCGGGAGCGATCCCGAACCCGCTGCGCAGTGAACTGGACCGCCGCCTGCCACGCATCGCCGGGCCGAGCGTGCTGGTGTTGTTCGGGGTCACGGGCGACCTCGCCCGCAAGAAGCTGCTGCCCGCGATCTACGACCTGGCCAACCGCGGCCTGCTGCCGCCCGGCTTCGGGCTGGTGGGCTTCGCCCGCCGCGAGTGGGAGAACCAGGACTTCGCGGCCGAGGCGCACGAGGCGGTACGTGAGAACGCGCGTACGCCCTTCCGCGAGGACGTATGGCGCCAGCTCAGCGAGGGCCTGCGGTTCGTGGCGGGCGAACTGCACGACGACGCCGCATTCGACGAGCTGGCCGAAACCGTGCGCGAGCTGGACAGGGAACGCGGTACCGGCGGCAACTACGCGTACTACCTCTCGCTGCCGCCCAAGCTGTTCCCGACGGTGGTCAAGCAGCTCAAGCGCTCCAACCTGGCCGAGTCCGAGGAGTCGGCCTGGCGGCGCGTGGTCATCGAGAAGCCCTTCGGCCACGATCTGCAGAGCGCCCAGGAACTCAACTCGGTCGTCGACGACGTGTTCCCTCCGCAGTCGGTCTTCCGCATCGACCACTACCTGGGCAAGGAGACCGTCCAGAACATCATGGCGCTGCGGTTCGCCAACACGCTCTTCGAGCCGCTGTGGAACCGCAACTACGTCGACCATGTGCAGATCACCATGGCCGAGGACATGGGTGTGGGCGGCCGCGCCGGCTACTACGACGGCATCGGTGCGGCCCGCGACGTCATCCAGAACCACCTGCTGCAGCTGCTGGCGCTGGTGGCGATGGAGGAGCCGGTGACTTTCAGCGCCGACGCGATCCGCGCCGAGAAGGAGAAGGTGCTCTCGGCGGTGGAACTGCCCGCCGACCTGGCCTCCGGGACCGCGCGCGGGCAGTACGCCGGAGGCTGGCAGGGCGGCGCGCACGTGTCGGGCTACCTCGACGAAGAGGGGATCCCCGACGACTCCACCACCGAGACCTACGCGGCGATGAAGCTGGGCGTCAGCAGCCGCCGCTGGGCGGGAGTGCCGTTCTACCTGCGCACCGGCAAGCGGCTGGGCCGGCGGGTGACCGAGGTCGCGCTGGTGTTCCAGCGGGCGCCGCACCAGGTGTTCAGCTCCGTCGACGTGGAGGACCTGGGCCAGAACGCGCTGGTGCTGCGCATCCAGCCCGACGAGGGCGTGACCCTGCGGTTCGGCTCCAAGGTCCCCGGCCCGGCGATGGAGGTCCGCGACGTCACCATGGACTTCGCCTACGGCCAGTCCTTCACCGAGGCCAGTCCCGAGGCCTATGAGCGCCTCATCCTCGACGTGCTCATCGGCGACCCGCCGCTGTTCCCGCGCCAGGAGGAGGTGGAGCTCTCCTGGGAGATCCTCGACCCGGTCGAGGAGTTCTGGGCCAAGCAGGGCCCGCCCGAGCAGTACGAGGCCGGCACGTGGGGGCCGCACTCGGGCCACGAGCTGCTGGCACGCGACGGCCGCCAGTGGAGGCGGCCGTGACCGGCGCCGACGCCGCCGCGCGCCGTCGGGCACCCGACGGACGGGCCGCGTCCGAGCCCCGGCCGATCTTCCGCACGCCCCTGGGGAGGCGACACCGATGACGCTGTACCTGCCGCGCACGACCACCTCCGAGATCGCCGAGGCGCTGACGGCCGAGCGGCACAGCATCGGCGGCGGCGCGCTGAACATGGTGCTGACGCTGATCGTGGTGACCGACGAGGCCGACCACTACGACGCCGTGCGCGCCGCCACCGAGGCCGGCCGCGAGCACCCCTCGCGCGTCCTGGCGCTGATCCGCCGCGACCCGGACGCCGAGCCCTCCATCGACGCCGAGATCCGCCGACCCGGAACCTCGGGGCCGGGCGAGGCGATCCTGCTGCGCCTCTACGGTGCGCTGGGCGACCATCCCGGATCGGTGGTGACACCGCTGCTGGTGCCCGACGCACCCGTCGTCGCCTGGTGGCCGGGGGTGGGCCCGCAGAACCCGTCCACCGACCTGGTGGGGCGGCTGGCCCACCGCCGCATCACCGATGCGCTGCGCGCCGCCGACCCCCTCGCCGACCTGCTCGGCCGGATCCGCAACTACCAGCCCGGCGATACCGACCTGACGTGGACCCGGCTGACCCCGTGGCGGTCGCTGCTGGCCAGCACCATGGACCAGCCGTGCGGCTGGGTGGAGTCGGCCGAAGTCACCGGCGAACCGCACTACCCCAGCGCCGACCTGCTGGCAGCGTGGCTGTCGGACCGGCTGGAGGTGCGTGCGACGCGCAGCCACTCCGACGGGCCGGGTATCACCGGGTCGCGGCTGATCACCGAGCAAGGCGACATCTCGCTGCAGCGCAAGGACGGCCGGGTGGCCACGCTCACCCGGTTCGGCCAGCCCGAGCAGTCGGTGGCCCTGGCCCGGCGACGGCTGTCGGAATCGCTGGCCGAGGAACTGCGCCGACTGGACGCCGACGACATCTACGAACGCACCGCCAAGCACATGGCCGCCCTCATGCAGCGAACGGAGGAGCCCGCGTGACCACCCCCACAGCGGTCGTCCACCGCGATTCCTCGGCGCTGGCCAAGGCGACGGCCGCGCGCATCGTCACCCGGCTCGTCGACGCGCAGTCGGCGCAGGGCAGCGCCTCGATCGTGCTCACCGGCGGGGGCATCGGCATCGCCGTGCTGACCGAGCTGGCCCGGGCGCCCGCCCGCGACGCCCTGGACTGGCGCCACCTCGACGTGTGGTGGGGCGACGAGCGGTTCCTGCCCGCGGGCGATTCCGAGCGCAACGAGACCCAGGCGCGCGCGGCCCTGCTGGACCACGTCGGCGTCGCCCCCGAGCGGGTGCATCCGATGCCCGCCTCCGACGGACGCGACGGCGCCGACCCGGTCTATGCGGCCGAGCGCTACGCCGCCGAGTTGGCCCGCGCCGCCCAGCCGGAGAGCCACGCCCCGGTGCCCGCCTTCGACGTGTGCCTGCTGGGCATCGGCCCCGACGCCCATGTCGCCTCGCTGTTTCCCGAGCAGCCGGCGCTGTATGAGGACGGGCGCTCGGTGGTGGGGGTGCGCGGCGCTCCGAAGCCGCCGCCGACCCGGCTCTCGCTGACCTTCCCGGCCATCCGCGCGGCCCGCGAGGTGTGGCTGCTCGCCTCGGGCGAGAGCAAGGCCGACGCGGTCCGGCTGGCGCTGAGCGGCGCCGGACCGACTCAGGTGCCGGCGGCGGGCGCCTACGGCAGGTCGCGCACGCTGTTCCTGCTCGACGCCGACGCCGCGGCCAGGCTGCCCCCGGGCTTCACCGCACCGGGCCAGATGTAGGCGCGGCTGTCGCACCGGACCTGCCGGTGCCGCCCGCCGCGCACACGCCGGCGCCCGCCCCTCCGGCTGAGAGGCGGGCGCCGGCGTACACGGATCACGGTCCGGCAGGAGGGGTCACTCGCCGCCGCCCGTCGCGTCCTGGACTTCGGAGGTCCAGCGCTTGGACGCCTGCTCGGGGGTGATGTCGCCGAACATCAGGTCCTCGTTGATGCGCATGGTGATGTCGACGACGTCGCCCGCGCCGATGGGCGGGGGCGGGACGGCGCCGGCGACGTCGCCTTCGATCTCGTCGAGGAACTCGGCGCTTTCCTGGTCGGCCGCGGGCAGCTCGCTCATCAGCTCGTCACGCAGGTCGGTGTTGGCCGGCAGTCCGCGGTCGGCCAGGATGAGCTCGCCCGCCTGCTTGTCGTTGACCAGGAAGTCCACGAACTTCGCGGCCTCCTCCGGGTGCTCGGTCTCGGAGGAGATCGAGTAGTGCATCGCGGGCTTGAAGAAGGTGCCGGCCTGGGCGCTCTCGCTTTCACCGGGGAAGCGCAGCAGCTCCAGGTCGCGTCCGGACGTCTCCTCCATGGTGCCGAGCTGGTTGGTCCAGAAGGAGGCCATGGCGCCGGAGTTGTTCGCCAGCACCGACTGGTCGGGGCCGCCGGCCTCGACCTCCACGCTCTTGGAGGCACCCGGGGCGCCGCCCTCCTCGTGGACCTGCTGCATGTACTCCCAGTACTCGGTCATGGTGCTCTGGTCGAAGTTCAGCGCGCCGCTCTTGTCGTAGAGGGACTGCTCTCGCTGGCGGGCGAAGATCTGGAAGCTCTGCTCGTTGAAGGCCATGTCCTGGGTGCCGATGATGTCGCCGCCGGACTTCTCGCTGATCTCGGCCGCGGTGTCGACCCAGTCCTGCCAGGTCCAGGTCTCGTCGTCGGGCATCTCCACGCCGGCCTCTTCGAAGGCCTGGGGATCGGCCATCACGGTGAAGGCGTTGACGCCGGTGGGCACGGCGTACAGTCCGCCGTCCAGCTCGCCGCCGCCCATGACCAGCTGGTCCAGCTTGGAGGTGTCGAGCTGGTCGCCGACCTCGTTGAGATCCAGCAGGGCGCCGCGGTCGGCGTACTCGCGCAGGTAGCGCTCCTCCTGGGTGATGATGTCGGGGGCGTCGTTGGCCGCGGTGTTGGTGGCCAGGCGGTCCCAGTAGCTGGACCAGTCGGTGTACTCACCGGTGACCTTGATGTCGGGGTTCGCCTCCTCGAACCGCTTGATCACCTCTTGGGTGGTCTCGTGGCGGTCGTCGGCACCCCACCAGGAGAAGCGCAGTTCGACCGTCTCGTCGCCGGAGCCGCCTCCCCCGCAGGCGGTCGCGGCCATTACCAGAGCGGCGACGCCCGCCGCCGGTTTGAGCCCTAGTCGCATAGTCGGGGTTCCTTTCGAATCACTTGATTCCTGTGGTGGCGATACCGCGCACCAGGTAGCGCTGCCCGGCGAGGAAGAATCCGAAGATCGGGCCGAGCGCGATCGCCGACATCGCGAAGAGGGGGCCCCAGGAGGTCTGGCTCTGGGAGTCCACGAACGTCCGCAACGCGATGGGGACGGTGTACATCTCGGGATCGGTCAGGAAGATCAGCTGGCTGAAGAAGTCGTTCCAGGTCCAGATGAAAGTGAAGATCGCGGTGGTGGCCAGCGCCGGCATGGACAGCGGCAGCACGATGCGCAGGAAGATGCGCACGTGCCCGCACCCGTCGATGCGGGCGGCCTCGTCCAGGTCGCGGGGAAGCCCGCGGATGAACTGCACCATCAGGAAGATGAAGAACGCGTCGGTGGCCAGCAGCTTCGGCACGATCAGCGGGTAATACGTGTTGATCCAGTCCAGGTTGGCGAACAGGATGTACTGCGGCACGATCACCACGTGGATGGGCAGCATGATCGTCATCAGCATGATCGAGAAGAACAGCCGCTTGCCCTTGAACTCCAGCCGCGCGAAGGCGTAGGCCGCCATCGAGCAGGCCAGCAGATTGCCGGCGATCGAGCCCGCCACCACGATCAGCGAGTTCCAGATGTAGTGGTGGAACGGGTACTGCAGCGCCGTCCAGCCCTCGGTGTAGTTGCCCGGGACGAAGGTCTCGGGGATCAGGCCGGGGTCGCTGAAGATCTCCGCGGTCGGTTTGACGGAGCTGGAGACCATCCACAGCAGCGGGTAGAGCATGACCAGCCCGAAGCCGATCAGCCCGACGTGGATGAGGAGGCGCCGGCGGCGTTCCCGCCGCTGGTCGATTCCGGATGCGCCGGCGGCGGGCGTCTTAGTCACCATAGAAGACCCAGTACTTGGAGGCGAGGAAGTTCACGGCGGTGAACCCGGCGATGATCACCAGCAGCAGCCAGGCCATGGCCGAGGCGTAGCCCATGTCGAACGAGCCGAAGCCGGTCTGGTAGAGGTACAGCGTGTAGAACAGGGTGGAGTCGGAGGGACCGCCCGTTCCGCTGCTGACGACGAAGGCCTGGGTGAAGGTCTGGAACGCCTGGATCATCTGCAGCACGAGGTTGAAGAAGATGATCGGCGTAAGCAGGGGCACGGTCACCGAGAAGAACCGGCGCATCCGAGTGGCGCCGTCCACCGCGGCGGCCTCGTAGTACATCCGCGGGATCTGGCGCAGCCCGGCCAGGAAGATCACCATGGGCGCGCCGAAGGTCCACACGTTCAGCACGATGAGGGTGCTCAGCGCGTAGTCGGGATGGGACACCCAGCCCACGCCCTCGACGCCGAAGAAGGCGAGCACCTGGTTGATCAGGCCGTCCGCGCCGAAGACCCGGCGCCACAGGATCGCGATGGCGACGCTGCTGCCCAGCAGCGAGGGCAGGTAGTAGACCGAGCGGTAGATCGCCAGGCCGCGCACGCCGCGGTCCAGGACCATCGCCAGGGCCAGCGCCATGGCCAGCTGCAGCGGCACCGAGACGAACACGTACACGAAGGTCACGCCGAGTGCGGAGTGCAGCCGGTCGTCGGTGAGCATCCTCGTGTAGTTCTCCAGGCCGACCCACTCCGCACCACCGATGAGGGAGTAGTCGGTGAACGAGAAGTACAGCGAGGCCAGGATCGGACCGACGGTGATGAACACCAGGCCGGCGAACCACGGGGCCAGGAAGAGGTAGGCGGCCAGGCTGTCGTTGCCGCTCCCGGACAAACTCCGGGAGCGGCGCTTGGGCGCCTCGGCTGCCGGGGGCGGTGCCTCGTCCTCCGGGTCGGCCAGCTCGCGGGTCGCCCCCATCACGCGGTCTCATCCCCACGGATGCCGGCGCGGCACCGCCCGCGGCGGTGCGGTTGGGCCGTTCGTCGAGTGTGCATGGGCTCCACCGTCCTCATTCAGCCCGGGAAGCAGGTGTGCGGAACCAGCGGGTCCGGGACGCCGCGTGCGACGCTCAACCCGGTCGTTCCGGCGGCGATTTGTTGGTAAGCGCTATCCAGAGTATGGATGAACGGTTTTTAACACCCCTGTACTACGCCGTCAATGCTCCCCCGGGTACGCGGAAGCACCGAAGGCCGCCGAAGGAAGTCGGCGAAACCGGGGCCACCTGGGGCGATGCCGAGCGCCACGCACTCGGCATCGAATGTGGCCCGCTTCACCGAGACCACCGAACCGGTACCGCACCGTATCCCGATCGTTGCCCAATCGCACTGGCAATCGCTTGCCTGGTCGCCGGCGGCCCCACCGGAGGACCCGATGCGACGAGTAGCGTCGCGACCGGCGATTTCGCGGTACGGGCACCCGGGTCGCGCGTTTCGCGGGGCGGGCCTGGACCGGATTTGGGAAAGCGTTTACCGTAGTGCTGTGATCGACTCCGCGACTAGCCCAGATCTGCCCGACTCCGCCTCCGAGCGGCGCCGATTCGCCGTGGTCGGCACCGGCTCGCGCGCGCGGATGTACACCCGGGCCCTCGTCTCGACCCACGCCGGCGTCGCCCGCCTCGTCGCGCTGTGCGACACCAACAGCACCCGCATGGCCGCGCACAACGCCATCGTGCAGGCGCACGGCCTGGAGCCCGTACCGGCCTACCCCGCCGAGGACTTCGGCGCCATGCTGCGCAAAGAGCGGGTACAGGACGTCGTGGTCTGCTCGGTGGACCGCACCCACGCCGACTACATCTGCGCGGCCCTGGAGGCCGGCTGCGACGTCGTGACCGAGAAGCCGATGACCGCCGACGCCGAGGGCTGCCGCCGCATCCTGCAGACCCAGCGCCGCACCGGCGGTCGGGTCAACGTCGCCTTCAACTACCGGTTCAACCCGGTGCACGCCCGGCTGCGCGAACTGCTGGCCGAGGGCGCCATCGGCGAGATCGGATCGGTCCACTTCGAGTGGCTGCTGGACCTGCGCCACGGCGCCGACTACTTCCGCCGCTGGCACCGCGAGAAGCAGAACTCCGGCGGCCTGCTCGTACACAAGGCCAGTCACCACTTCGATCTGGTCAACTGGTGGATCGACAGTGCGCCGACGGACGTCTTCGCCTGGGGCGACCTGTTCTTCTACGGCGACGCCAACGGCCGCAGGCGCGGGATGGCCGCCGACTACGAGCGTGCGCACGGTTCCGCGGGCGCCCGGCAGGACCCGTTCGCGCTGCACATGGACGACAGCGAGGACATGCGCCGGCTGTATCTGGAGGCCGAGCACGAGGACGGCTACCGGCGCGACCGCAACGTCTTCGGGTCGGGCATCACCATCGAGGACGACATGTCGGTGCTGGTGCGCTACGCCTCGGGCGCCAAGCTCAGCTACCACCTGGCCGCGTACTCCCCCTGGGAGGGCTACCGCGTCGCGATCACCGGCAGCGGAGGGCGTCTGGAACTGGACGTCACCGAAAGCCCTTACACCGCGCCCGGGCGCACCGACGACGCGCCGGTGCGGGGGATGCCGGCGCCCAAGGAGGACACCGCATCCCGGCTGCTCCTGCGCCGGCACTGGCGCGAGCCCGAGGAGATCGATGTGGAGGTCGGCGAGGGCACGCACGGCGGCGGCGACGTGCGCATGCTCGATACGCTCTTCGGCGCCTCGGGCGTGCTGCCGCGGCCCACGCACACCGACGGCGCCAACGCCCTGCTGACCGGCCTGGCGGCGAACGAGTCGATCCGCACCGGCAGGCCGGTGGACGTCGCGGCGCTGCTCGACGGGGATTGAGCGCGCCACGACCTGACGGTCCCGGCACCCGGGGCGGCCTCCCTCTCGGGGCCGGGTGCCGGGCCGCCTCCTCCGGAGGCCCAGACGGCCTCCATGCCCTCGGCGGGCGGTTCCTCCGTCGGCGACACGGGCTCTGCTCGTCACAGGCGCTGCCGACCGGTCGCGGTGCTATGCCCTCGGCGGGCGGCCACCTCTTCGACCGAGAGGGGCGCGGCGGCGCGGGGTCAGGGCGCCGCCGGCCGGAACGTCACCCGGCACCGGTCTCGGCCGCTCGGGCGTGAGCCGCGAAGCGGCTCTGCAAGTCGGGCAGAACGGGGTAGACGGCGAACTCGTCGAGGCCCATCACGCGGGTCCAGCTTTCGGGTAAGCGGTGGCGCCACTGGGCGGCCAGCATCAGCGCCTCGACGCGGCGGACCTCCCTCCAGTCGCCGGGAACGGGCTCGCCCGCCCGCGTGCTCTGCTCGCGCTCCCAGGTCAGCAGCGCCTCGCCGAACGCGTCGAGCAGCTTCTGCATGCCCTCGTCGCCGACGCAGGCGACCCCGGCCCCGGGGTCGAGTGAGGCGGCGCGCTCGGCGGGGTCGAGCAGGTAGAGGGCGGGGGCGATGTGCACGCTGCCGAACCCCAGCGCCTTGCCCAGGCCGAGCTTGTGGGCGTAAAGGGGGTCGTGGCGGTCGCCGCCGCCGGCGGGGTTGCCCAGGTGCAGCGCCTGCAGCAGCGCCCCCACCTCGGCGTCGGTGAGGTTGGCGAAGGTGATCCGTCCGTGGAAGGCCGCCCCGGCGCGCACGGGCACCACGTCGCGGGTGGTGGGGCCCTCGGTGACACGGTCGGGGTGCAGGTGGGCGTAACGCTGCGCGGAGGCGGGCAGGGTGTCGTGGCGGTGCAGGTAGACCTTGTAGCCGCCCAGCCGGACGTCGCCCTCGTGCGACCAGGTCGCCAGGTCCGGCGCCTGGCCCCAGGTGGCCTCCGAGACCGGCTGGAGCAGGTAGTTGGCGAAGCAGCTGCGCTGGGGCGAGAGCAGTTCGACGCGCAACGGGTGCTCCATCCAGGCGTCGCCGGTCTCGTCGCAGACGGCCGAGCCCACCGACACCCGGCCGCGCGCGGCCGAGCCGGATCCGCTTCCGGGGGGAAGCAGGTCGACGTCGCCGAACAGGGCCCGCGGAACGTCCGGCGGGCGGCCGCTGCCCTCGGCGCGTGCGCGGGCGCGGGTGTGCACCTCCTCGGGAACGGCGCGACTGATCGGGTCGAACTCCCCGACGGCGACGCGGTAGCCGCCGGAGCGGCCGAAGGAGACGACGCGTCCCTCGGACTGCTGGTACCAGACGGGTTCGCCGCCGGCACGGGCCAAGCCGCCCTCGCGCGGCCGGATCGCGGCGGGCCGGTCGGGCTCCTCGGCGCCGGCGACCGCGGCGCCGGGCAGGTCGCTCCTGAAATTCCTGGCCTGGAACCGGGTGATCTGGTCGGCCGACTCCACGAGGTGGACCAGATGGGCAGGCACCGGCAGGCTGCGCCGGGGATCGGTGGCGGTGGGGAACAGGTAGGCGTTCTTGCGCTCGCCGGCGGCGCCGGTCAGCACCAGGACGCATTCGTGGGCCTCGAAGGCGACGTCCTCGATGCCCTCCAGGGCCCGGCCGTAGTCGTTGCGCCTGCCGCGCGCCGCCGAGCGGGCGCGCTCCCCCGAGGCACGCCGCATCGCCTGCTCGGCACCGGCCCGCTTGCGGATCCACCGCTCGCGCAGCCGGTCGCGCGCGGCCTCGCGGTGCCCGAACGCGGGCTCCTCGCCCGGCGGCAGCACCGCCATCGCCCAGAACCGGGTCTCGGCGACGGTGCGCCCGTGGACCCGGGGGCACAGCGCCACGACCGGCAGGTACTGGAACGCCCCGTGGAACTCGGCGGGAACGTAGCCGCCCGCGCCGTCGCCCGACTCGTGGGGCGGCAGCTCGAACTCGGGCAGCCCGGGAAAGCGGTGCAGGTCTTCGCGCAGGTCGGCCAGGCGGACCTGCACCGGGCGCTCCACGGGCAGCGGCCGGATCTCCCAGGAGCCGGCAGCGGGGTCGCGCCGCAGGAACCCCGCCTGCACGGAGGTGCCGGGCGGGGTCGAGGGGGCGCCGCCGCGGTCCCGGTACTGCCGGTGCAGGCGGCGCATGACGTGGCGGGCGCGCCGGTCGCTGTGGGAGGCGGCGGGCGCGCGGAAGAACAGCTGCGGGGTGTTGACGGGGCCGGTCTCACCGCCGGTGAGCACCCGCATCGTGTTGCGGATCAGCCCGCGCAGGGACGCACCGGGCAGCGCCGGACGGCCGTCGATGGTCAGCGACCGCTCGGGCGCACCGTCGCGGGTGGCGCCGACGAAGGTGGGCGTAAGGGTGCGCACGGTGATGTCGATCCACCCGGTGTTGGTGCCGGGGATGCGCTGGTCGTGCGCCGCCAGCAGGCGGTGCTGGGAGGTGCCCTCGCGCAGCACCGGCTCTTGCAGGCGCTCGGCGGGCATGGGGCGCTCGGGCAGCGGCACCAGCCCGTAGGGGGCGACCGCCTGGTGATCGCGCAGCGGGTCGGGCGGCGCCTCGGACGTGGGAGAAGCGCCGCCGCGCTCGTCGCGGCGCCTGGCGCGACCGCCGGGGGGCAGCGGTGCGGGCCGGCGCGCGGCGGCGGAGGCGCGGCGGCGCGGCATGGAGGCCGGCGAGGGGCGGGGGACGCCGGAGTGGGGCTGGTCGCTCACGGTGCCCTCCTAGCGGTGCGCATCGTCGGCGGCGTCGAGTCCGATCGGCGGCGTCGGTTTCGGCCCCGCGCGGTATTCGGTCAGCCGGTGGAAGGCCACCCCGACGGCCCCTGTTTCGGGATCCTCTGCCCAGTACTCTCGGACACTCACCCACGTGCCGACCGTCGCGGCCGCCGAGGCGCCCTCCGGGGGCGCGGCGATGTCGAAGTCGTGCCAGTTCACGGGGTGGCAGGCGGTGGCGCCGGAGAGCTCGCGGCCGATGCTGAAGGGGATGTCGCCGCCCAGGTCGCGGCTGGAGCGCGGCCCGGCGTGCCAGCCCGCGAGCAGGAACGAGCGGTCGCGCGGCCGCAGCCACGGCGGCAGTTCCCCGATGTCGGCGCTGTCCCGGGTGGCCCAGGCCTCCTCGGCTCCCTCGCCGATGTGGATCTGGGCCGAGGGGGAGAACACGGCCGCTCCGAGCAGCCGCCAGGCGTCGGCGCCACCGGGGTCCAGGGGCGGCGCCGAGAGGCGGGCGGTCTGCGGATCGTCGCAGGAGAGCCGCCAGGCGCCGCGGGGGCAGGCGCCGGTGATGCGGCCGTCGCCGAGCTCGGCCAGCAGCCACTGGGGTTCGCCGGGGGCCTGTGCCTCCAGCGCCGAGCTGCGCCGACCGTGCCCGAACAGGTCGCCGAGGAGGGCGGCCACCGTCTCGGGACCGAGCGGGCGGGTGTGGGCCCCGCGCGGTTCCGGCGCCTCCCAGATCCCGCCGTCGGGCGTGGGCGATGTGATCATCCGATGCCTTCCGTGGATTCTCCGCCTGCGCTTTCCCGCATCGCCGATCGCACTGCCGCAGGGCGGCCGTGGCGGCGGACGCCCTGCTGCCGGGACGGCGGCCGCGTACGGGGGCGCCCGCGCCGCGGACCGAGGTGCTCACGGATCGGCGCTCCGTCGCCGTCCGGCATCGGGCGCCAGGGCGGTGCGTAGTGCTGCCAGCCAGGACTCGGCCGCAGCGCGGTCGGCGCTTGCAGGGTCGTCGACAGCGGCGACCAGGTCGACCGGCTCCGCGTCCGCGCCGGGGCCGCGGCTGGTGAGTACGGCGCGGGAGACGGTGATGCGGCCGTGGCCGGCGCCGGTACCGCCGCCGACGGCGTCCATGGCAACCGTGTGCAGTTCGCGGACGATCAGGGCGAGCAGGCCGCGCACGGCGTCGTCGGGATCGGGCACGTCGAGAACGACTTCGGCGCTGCCTCCGGCGTGGACGTCGTCGGTGAGCAGGCTGGCGTCCACGCTGTCGCCGAAGAGCGCGTCGATGGTGACCCGGGTGGTGCGCTGGGGCGTGCCGCCGGTGAGCTCGGCCGCCCTGCGCAGCCGGACGGCCGAGGCCCGGGGCGCGCTCTGGACGTCGGCGTCGCCGCCCCACCAGCGGGCGTGGAGCCGCCGTGCCGCGCTGTCGTCGGACCACTCCCCCGCCGCGGCACCGGACTCGCCGGAGATGTCGCGCACCAGGCGCCGGCTCATCCGCTTGAACAGGGCGAAGAGCGCGGTGTCGCCCAGGGTGGGGCGCCACTGGACCGCGCCGTCGCCGCCGACCGCGGGCCGGCGCAGGTGGGCCCGATCGACCTCGCCCAGCGTGTCGAGGCCGGGCGCTTCGCCGACCAGGAGCAGGCCGGGGCGGTGCGCGTGCGCATCGGGGCCGGCGTCGGCGGGTCCGAGCAGCGCATCGGTGGGGCGTTCGGCCAGGTGCAGCGTCAGGGCCAGCTCGTCGCGGCGGCGGTCGTCGGTGCCGTAGTCGGCGAGGGTGCGGGAGTAGTCCGCGCCGACCGCGGCGGCCAGCGCCGGTTCGGTCTCCAGGCGCTCGGAGAAGAGCGCCGAAAGGCCGGTCTCGCGGGCGCCGGGCCGCGATCGGCACCGCTCGGCGACCGCCCGGTGGGCGCGGTCGCGGCGCTGCCGCCAGGTCAGGGCGTAGTAGTCGGCCCATCCCCGCGGTGTGCCCAGGTCGTGGCGGAGGGTGTGCCAGCCCTCGCAGGCGGCGGCGCCGTAGCCCCGCGCGGTGCGCGCGCCGATGGACACGCCGGGCCCGGTCCCGGCGAGCCCGTCGGCCGCCAGCGCGGCCAGCGCGAGCAGCCGGCCCTCACTCTGCCCCTCGCCGACGTGCAGTCGCAGGGTGAGGGTGAACGCCGTACCGGCGGGCAGGGTCTCCATCCGCCACACGGCGCCGGGAGCCGCGGCGCCGCTGCCGGGGTCGACGCGGTTGCCTGCGCGCACGGTGACGCCGGCTTCGGGCGGAAGCTCGGCTACGGCGTCGTCGATGTCGAGGGCGCTGGGCACCGAAGCGCCGGGGCCGGGTTCGGCGCTGCGCGGCGCGGCTTCGCCGAACAGCTCGGCCACGGCCGATGCGCGCTCGTCGCCGAGGCGTTCGGCCAGGTGGCGGCGGAGCAGCCCGGCCAGCGTCGTGGCCCGGAAGCGGGGGCGGCCGGTGGCCGGATCGCGGTCGAGCGGGGCGATGTCGGCGGTGGCGCGTGAGGTGTCGTCCGCGGAGCCGATGTGGGTGTCGCTGTGCAGCCGGATCCGCGCGGTCATCTCCCAGAGCACGCGCGGCCCGCCGGCAGCGCCCGCGGCGAAGTCGAGGGCGTCGTCGGTCCCGGTGTCGTCGCAGGGCCGCGGGGCCGCCGCCGGGTCCTCCTCGGGCCCGTTCACCGGGGCCCGCCTCGGAGGGCGCACAGCGCGGGCGGCTGCTCCCCGCAGCGGCGGGGCCGCGGGCCGATCCGGGCCGTGGCGGCACCGGCCGATGCCCGCGCCGGGCCCGGCCGCGGCCGAGCGGTCGCACACCGTCTCGGCAGGCGTTCGGGGAGCGTTCCCCGCGATCCCGATCGACCGCCGGTACCCGTGGTGTGACGTTCCCGCTGCGAGGTGGGACCGCGAGGTTCGCCGGCGCGACGAGCGCAGCAGCCGGGGGCGTCGATTCGCCCTGGAGGCGAATCGGCGTCTCCCGACCCGCTACGCGGGACAGCGAAGTCATCCCCGGCCTTCATGCCGGGGCGTCCTTCGGGAGTGTCGGTGAACGTCATCGGGCCTCCTCCCGATGAGCCGTGTCGCGTCCCGTCCATGCCGCCGCCAGCCAGGCGCCGACGAGCTGCAGCGACAGGCGCGCGACGACCTCGGGCCGCGCGGCCCAGGCCTCGACCGCCGCGCCGACGCCTTCGCCCGGCCGCCAGGCGAGGTCGACCGGCGCCAGGGCCCGGGCGAGCGTTTCGGTATCGGGGGCCGCGTGCCCCCACCAGGCGTGCGGGGTGCGCGCGGCGGCGTCGATCCACTGGGGCAGGGGCAGCTCCGCGGAACCGTGGGGCACCGTGGCGGCCTCCAGCTCGGTGCGGGCGGCTTCGGGCACGGGGGTGTGGGGGGCGGCGCGCTCGGCCTCGCCGGTGACCACGCCGGCCAGCCGGTGCAGCGCGGCGGCGGGCTCGGGCGCGGGCGCCGCGGCGACCTCGCGCAGCCGCCCGAGCAGGGTCGCGGCCGGCAGCCGGCTCGATCGCCGGACGAGGTCGCGAGCGCGGGCGCGGACCGGTTCGGCGGCGGCCCGGCTCAGCAGAGTGTCCTGCAGGCTCGCGACCGGCGAGCGGTCGGGGTCGGATGCGGCCTCGGCGGCGACCCACGCCGCATCGACCCGGGCGGGCGATCCGTCGGCGAGGGTCACCGTCCGGGCGCCGGGCCACCCGCCCGGCTCCCCTTCCGGCTCGGGGCGGGCGGCCGTGAAGCGGCGCCCGGCTTCGGGACGGGCGGTGCGCGTGTGCGCGAGCGGCGGCTGCTCGGCGGGGGCGGAACCGGGTGCGGGGACCGGGATCAGGGCGGCGGCGCCGTGGCCGTCGGCGGCGCGCCGACCCAGCGGGCGGGCCTCCAGCGCCCGGATCTCCTCCAGGCCGATGTCGCGCAGGGCGCGCAGCCGCACCACCGAGCCCGGCGCCGCGGTCCACTGCTCGGCCATGGGCCCCCGGTACATGCGGTGGTAGGCCCCGAAGGCCTCCTGGTGGACGTGGGCGCCCACGGTCGCGGCGGCCGCGGGGCCCAGGACCTCCGCCGCGGCCCGCTCGGCCGCACGCGGCAGCGCGGCGGGGCTGGGCCGGCCCAGGTCGTCGTCGATGCAGGCGGGGGCCAGAAGCAGCAGGTCGCGTTCCTCTCCGCGCCGCCAGGTGGAGCGGCCGGCGTCGACGCGGTCCTCCAGCAGCGCCGCGCCACCGGCTGCGGAGGGGGTCGCGCGGATGCCGCCGCCGTGCGCGCGGGTGCCGCCCGATCCCAGGGAGAGGAGTCCGTCGGCTGCGCCGAGGACGGCTTCGACCTGCTCGGCGAGGTCCTCGGCCGCGGCGCGGGTGGGGGCGCTGATCTGCCAGCGGGCCTCGAACACCTGCCCGGGGTCGAGGCTGGTGGTGAAGTAGGGGACACCGTGGCGGCCGGCGTCGCGCCGGGCCACGCCCAGGTACTGCTCGGTGCGGGTCAGGGGGGCGGCGCGGCGGGCGAGGTCGGGGGTGACGTGGCCGGTGAGCGTGCGGTAGGCGCCCGTGGCCGAGGCGGGGGCGGCCAGCAGGTCGGCGAGGCCCCCCGCGGGGGTGTGCACATGCCAGCAGCGCGGCGCGGGCACGGTCTGCGCGCTGCCGGAGTCGTCCTCCAGCAGCGGGAAAGCGGGGGCGAAGCGGAGCGCGGTACCGCGCGCGATCCAGGGCTCGACCAAGTCCCCGCGGCCGGCGTGGTGCAGGGCGGCGGCGAGCATTCCGCGCTGGGCCCGGCCCGTGACGGCGTGGGCGGTGGTGATGCGCAGCGGATCGTAGTCCGAGCGTACGACGAGCGACTCGGTGAGCACGTAGCGCAGTCCGAGATAGGCGCGCACGGATTCGCCCGCGCCGCCGGTGCGGTCGTCGGGATGGGGCTCGGCGATCGTCACATCCTTCTTTCTCGGACACTCCCTCCGCTCTCGATCCCCGTGTCGACGTCCGCCCAGGCCAGAGTGCGGGCATGCGCCGCGTCGGCCTCGGCGTCGGAGGTCTCGGCCAGGCGGGCGTCGAGCCGGCCGCGGCCGCGCCCGGCCTTGAGCCCTGCCTGGGTGAAGGCCAGTGCGGCCCGGGCCAGGCAGCGCACCTCCTCGGGCCCGGGAGTGCGGGTCCACCGCAGCGGGGCGGTGAGCCGCAATCCGGCGTCGACGACGCGGACGGTGCGCAACCGCGCGTCTGCGGACGCCCCGGCGCCGTCGATCGCCACGCCGCTCTCCACGGAGGTGAAGGCGTCGGTGACGGCGCGCACGAGGGTGCTCGCGGCGTCTCCGGATCCCTCGCCGGCGCGCTGCTCCAGAGCCCAGGCGACCGCGGCGCGCACCGGTTCGGACGGGGCGGCGTGGCCGATGCGCAGGATGCGGCCGGGGCCGTGCTTGCGGGAGGCTCCGAAGAGCGACCGGGCGGCCGGCAGCAGCGCGGGGTCGGCGCGCACCGCGCTGACGGCGGCGTCGCGCAGCCGGGCGGCGATGCGCTGGCGGGGCAGGTAGGGCAGCCCGTGTGCGTCGGTGACCACGTCGGAGTCGGCGGCGGTACCTGCGGCGCTGGTGCCGGCGAAGACCGCCGGCGAGGCGAGGTCCAGCAGCAGGAACGCGGGCGCGTCCCGCTCGCCGGTCCGGCCGCCGGGCGCTGCGCCGGAGGGGGAGGCTGCGGCCGGGTCGGTGTCGGCGGCGGTCACGGGCGCATCGCCTCCGTTCCCTCGTCCGGGGGCGGGTGATGGGTCAGACCGACGTCCAAGTGCAGGTCGAGCAGTGCGAGGGCGTCCAGGAGCAGAGCGCGGGAGAAGGGGTCGGGCAGGCGCACGGGCATGCCGAGGTCGCTGCGGCGCTCCAGTTCGGGGGCGGGGTCGCGGCCGTCCTGCAGCAGTGGAGCCAGGCGTGACAGCAGCCAGGACCGCTGCTCGCTGAGGTCCGCGCCGCGCAGGCTTCCGCGGGCGCGGGGGTCGAGGTAGTCGCGCAGGAACGCGTGGAACTCGGCGCCGGTCATGGGCAGGGCCGTGCGTCCGGATCCCCCGGGCGCGGACGGACCGCGGTGCTCGCGCAGCCGGGCGACCACCCTGGCAGGGTCGTCGAACTCGTGCGACCAGGCCACGGTGTGGTCGTCGAGGCGTTGGGCGGCCTGCTTGCGGTGGTCCTTGGCCTCCTCGCACAACGCGGCGCAGATGTCATAGCCCACCGAGAGCGGTGCGCCCACGGGCTGCACCGCGATCCCGACACCGGCCGAGGGCACGCCCGTGGTCCGGCCCGTAGCGCCCAGGCGGCGGGTCCAGGGCGGGGTCCGGTCGCGGCGCGCCATGGGGGCGCGCGGGTCGCCGGGGCTCAGCGACGCGGGGTCGGCGTCCAGCCAGTCGAGCGCGAACCGGGTGGCGCTCCAGGCCAGCCGGGCGTCGCAGATGACGGTGAGGTCGTCGCCGGCCACCACGACAGGGCGCACCGGGACGTAGACGGTGCCGCGCACGGTGTGGGGGCGAAGCCGCCCGCCGGCGCCGTGCCCCTCGATGACGGGCTCGCCGGTGCCGGCGTCGGTGCCGACGGCGGCGGCGACCGAGCGGATGAGTGCGCGGGCCAGCCCCTCGGTGAGCCGGGCGATGTCGGCGGAGACGGCGCGCATGCCCGCCGACACGTCGGCTCCGGACTCCTGAAGGCGGCTGTGGTGGTCCTTCAGCAGGTCGCCGAGGCCGTTGAAGTCCAGGTGCACCACCGCCAGCCGGCTGACGTCGCCGATCTCGCGGCCGAGGTGGTCGACGTCGGTGGGCAGTTCCAGCCGCCGGATCCCGGGGGGCGGTGCGAGTCCGCTCAGCCAGGCGCGGCTGTTGTCATCGTGCCACCTCCGGGCCCGGGTCCGAGCGGTGACGACGTCGCGGGCGGTGCGTTCGCGCACGGGTCCGCGGTCGCGGGTGCGGTCCAGCAGCTCGGCGGGGCGGCCGGTGATGTCGCAGGCGGCGGTGACGCCGAGTCCCGGTGCCGGCAGGTGTCCGGGAACCGGGCGGGCGCGGGCGCCCTGCAAAGCGGCGGGCAGCAGGCGCAGCGCCTCGGCCTGGTCGGCGGGACGACCGGCTCCGCCGTAGGCGACGTGCGCGGTGACGGGGGTCAGCCGGTCGGAGATGTCGCGCATCCGGCGCGTATAGCGGCCGGTGAAGGCGCGGGCGTCTTCGGCGGCCCGGTCGGGGTGGGTGAAGGCGACGTAGAGCGCGCCGCCGGCGTCGCGCAGCACGGTGCGGTGCTCGGGGGCCACTTCGGCGAGCAGCGGGGCGATGTGCGGACCGGCGGTGTCGGTGAGGTCGGCGACGAGGGTGGCGCGGCCGATGGCGTCGAGCAGTCGGCGTCCCTCGTAGATGAACCGCTGGATGCCGGCGAGGTCGACGCCGACGAGCACCCCGTGCGGCGGCTCGTCCGCCCCGCCGTGCGGTGCGGACGCGGCCCCCGGCGCGGCGGCGGGCTCGGCGGCGCTCATGGGTCTGCCTCCTGATGGGGTGTGAGCCTGAGGGCGGACAGGTGGGCCTGCAGCGCGGTGCGGAACGCGGCGGTTCCCGGCTCGGCTGACACCACTCTCGGACGCCGAGTGTCCTCATGGCCGGTGACCTGCTCGGCGGGGGGTCTCCGATCACCGGAGTCGGGGGCGCCCCCGTCGGCCCGCCACCACGAGAACCAGTCGATGAGCTCCAGCGCGCGGGCCGGGTCGCCCTCGCCGGGCCGGTGCAGGGCGAGGGTGAGTCCGGCGGTACCGCAGCGGACGTTGAGCAGCGCGGCGGCCGCGAAGACGTCGTGGGCCCAGCCTCCGGCACCGGTGTCCTGCTCGACGTGCACGTCTTTGGATGTGAAGTAGCGCAGCCGCGTCCGGCGGGGGGCGCTGAGGCCGAGGGCGCGGTCGGCGGCGGTGAGGACCAGGGTGGGGCGCTGCGGCGCGGAGTACTGCGGCAGCGGCGGCGCACCGGCGACGGCGGTCTCGTCGACCCAGGCCGCGACCTCGGCGGGGGCGGCCAGCTCGCGCACCTGCTCGGCTGCGGCGTCGATCAGGGGGGCGTCGATCTGGCGTGCGGCGACGCCAGGGTCGATTGCCTCGCTGAGCGTGCCGCCGAGGAAGCGGTAGCCCCGCAGCAGGTGGCGCCATTCGACGGCGGCGGGCGGGTGGTGGCCTACGGGCCCGTGCGTGCGGCAGGAGACGCGCCGGGTGAGCGGTGAGACGTAGATCAGGCAGCCGTCGCGCTCGTGGGCGGCCAGCGCCAGGCCCGTGCTCATCGCCTTGGTGCCGGTGGTGATGTCGGCGACCACGGGGGTGCCGGGTGTCCGATACAGGTCGATCTTGGCGCGGGCGCGGGCGGCGGTGTCGGCGACGTCTGCCGCGTCCACGGCGGCCTCGGCGAACTTGACGCGATCGGGATAGCCGTCGCGGCGCAGGCGCTGGGCCAGGCGGCGGCGGTTGAGGCGCTGGAACTCCTCCGGCTCCTCGCCGGCCAGCAGGGCGCGGCGCACGCTGGAGTCGAGGGCGGACAGCTCCTTCTCGCTCTGGCGGGTGAACAGCATGACGGCCCGGCCGGGCAGGCAGGCGCGGGCGGCGGCCAGGACGGGCAGGCGGTTGCCGCCCAGGCCCGTCAGCAGCAGCGGCGCAGGACCGCCTGAGCCGTTCGGGTCGGCGGGGCAGTGCCCGCCCTCGGCGCCGCCGGGGGCGGGCACCCGAGGGGCGGCCCGGTGCGCGGAGGAGGGCTCGCCGCTTCGGCTTGCGGCCGCGGCGCGCGCGGTGGCGGACGCGCCTCTCGGGGGCGGGGCGGCGGGGAAGAAGCTCTCGATCAGCCGGCGGGCGCTGCCGAAGTCGCGGGAGGAGAGCTCGCCGAGGCTGCGCACGTGCAGCGGTGCACCGCTGAGTTCGGGGTCGTAGGCGGCGATGCGTTCGATGGAGCAGTCGCCCTTGGCGCCCTCGTGCACGAACAGCACCCGGGCCGCGCCGCCGAAGGCGCGCTGGGCCTTGGTCAGGGTCCATCCGGCGGCGTCGGGGATGTGGGAGGGGTCGCGCTTGACCTCCACGCACAGCACGCGGTGGCGGTAGCGCACGATGAGGTCGAAGTCGCCGATGGAGTCGCGCTCGCTGCGCGGGTCGGGCATGACGCGGTTGCCCAGCACCTCGGCGCCGGACACAGGGGCCAGCCTGCGGCGGAACAGTGCGAGCACCCGCGCCTCGGCCATGTCGCCGCTGGTCAGCGTGGCGCGGACGTCCCCTCCGCGCAGCCAGGCCTCCTGGGCGCCGGTCCGGTCTCCCGGGCGCAGTTCGACGCCGTGCAGTCCGGCCAGCTCGCCGGCGCTGAGTGCGCTGCTGTCGATGCCGGCGTCGTGGCGGGAGCCGTCGGTGAAGCGCAGCGTCTCGGAGGTGGCGTCGAGGTAGCTGCGCCAGCGGTGGCGCTCGGGGAAGCGCTCGACGTGCGCCAGCACGGCGTGGGCGCTCATCACCTTGCTGCCACCGGTGTAGCACAACCGCCAGTCGTCCTGCAGATCGGCGGAGAGCGCTGCGAAGCGTGCTGCCACGGCGTGGAAGTCGAAGACGTCGCCGCCCACGTCGAAGCGCCGGACGACGCCGATGTCCGGGCACAGCCGGCGCGCGGCGTCGGCGATCCGGGCGGCCCGCCGGGCGGTGTCGCTGCTGTGCACGAGCACCAGCCGGCGCGGAGCGAAGGTCAGGGCGGCCAGCAGCGCCGGGGTGGGGCTGGTCCCTGCCAGCACCACCAGGGTCGCGGGGGTGTCGTCGCCGGCGCCGCCGGGATCACCGGAAAGATCCGCTCTGGGTCCCATAGGTCCATTTCACACTGTCGCGCGCCGGTCCGGGGAGCATGCGGCGCCGCCGTCCGCGGTTTCCTCGATCCACCAGAAGCCACTCGTTTAACGCCTGTGTCCGAGAGAGGTGCTGTGTCGGAGGTGATCGCCCATAGGAACCGTAACGGGTCCTCCCGCCTGATGGCGGGGGCTTTCAGTCCAGGCGGCCGAGACCCGCCGTTACCAGCACAAGCCGACGCCCGAAGGGAGGTGACCCGGTTGGCGACGTTCCACACAGGACCACAGCCCCACCGGGCCGTGCCTCCTCAGCTGCCTGCTCCGGCCCCGGCCCCCGTCCGCCTCCGCTCCCGCGGCGGATCCGCGCCTGACGAAGCGGTCCGGATGCCACACCACCGGAAAGGAGGGAGCGGCTTCCTCCCGGCCCGAGGGCCTGGGGATCCGCCGCAGAACCCCGATGACCTAACCCCTCGACCCCCTCGGACCCGCACGCCAGGCCCGCACCGGACTCCGATGCGGGCGACGAGACCGCAGGCGCCGCCTTCGCCGCCGCTGCGGCCGGAAGGAGGAGCGGTGAGACATCGACTTCAGGCAGGGAACCACGCGCCGACCGCACCCGGTTCTTCCCGCCCCGCCCCGATCGACCAGGGCCCGGGGTCCGGTGGTCGCGCCGGGTTCCGCCTGCGGACCCGGCAGACGGGATAGCACCAACCGCCGCACGTCTCTCGCGTCGATCAGGGAAGGCTCGTAGCCCCGGCGGACGGGACAGCGACCGCGCAGAGAACGGCCCTGACTGCTTCTTCGTCGTCCGACCCCGGTTGACGGGATAACAACGCCAGTTGTTGACGGACGCTTCCAGGGCCGACTCCTCCCCGGCAGACGGAATGGGACCGGCACCGGCACCGGTCGGGGCTCCACCCGGCCAGGCCCTTGCCCCCGGCCCTGACAACCAACACCTGGCTCGCCTGCGGATACCAGCGCCGGCCCGATCCCGGCAGACGGAATTGGCCGGCCCGGGCGCCGGGCACGCCCGCGCGCCGCACGGCATGGGCGGTTCCGGTCCCAGGACGCATACCGCCCTGGGACCGGAACCGCCTGATGCGCTTGTGCCTGCTCCTTCGCTCCGGTCGGCGCGGGCGCCGTGGGATCCCGCTCAGCCGTTCCTGCGCCCGAGCGCCTTGCAGCCGACGATCGTGCCGTCGGACGAGCGCACCAGGTCGGTCGGCACCAGCAGGTCGGTGCGCTCGGGATGGGCGAGTGCGACCGTGGAGGAGACGATGTACCAGACCCCCAGGGCCGGGGCGGGCAGCATGGCGCGGCCGTAATCCTCGGAGAACACGGGGATCCCCCCGATCCGGCCGATCTCGCAGCGGTCGACGGCCACGCGCACCGGCTTGTCCGCAGCTGGGCAGCGGACGACGACACGGTCGTCGGAATCGAAGATCGTCACCTCATGCGGTGTCAGATTGACCAGCGGAACACGCATACTTCCCTCTCACACCCCGAGCCGGCCGAGCGCACCGAGCAGACCCAGCATGCTGCGCGATCGCCGGAGGCGGCGCCGGGTCAGTCGAACAGCAACCCGTCAAACCCCTGTTCCTGATGCTCCGCGTGCACCGGGCGCGCAGACCGCGGCCTCCGGCGGTCGCGGGCAGAGGGCCGCCGCCGCCCGGCTGCCGTGTCGCCGCCTGCCGTGAGCGTGTCCGCGCGCAGTGCACCGAAGCCCTGCGCTGTGTACTTGCCCACTCCGGTCAGCTCGATCAGTTCCAGCAGTGCGGCGAAGTCGGCCAGGAGGCGGCTGTCGCTGCCGCGGGGCAGCGCCAAGCGCAGCCCGCCCTCCCAACCGAGCACGGTCCGGCCGGCCGGACCGGGGTGCTCGGTGGCCCGGATGGGAGCGGAGTCGTCGGGCATCCGGCGCAGCTGCGCGGTGACCTCGTCGATGCGGCGCAGCCACGGCTCGGCGAGCTCGCGCGGGGCGAAGCGCGCGACAGCCCCCACGGCCCCGCTGCCGCTGAGCCGGCCGTCGGCGGCGCGGTGGACCACGCCGAACAGCAGCCGCGGTCCCGGCCAGGCCTGGAAGCTGTCCTCTCCGTCGTAGTTGCGGGCCAGCGACACGACCGGGCTGAGTGTGTGCAGCGACGCCGCGTGGGCGAAACGGCGGGGCTCGGTGAGGACGGCGGCGTAGTCGCGCGTGTGCACCTCGGTCACCGACAAGGGCTCCAGCAGGTGGTCGCCCACCCGCTGCACACGCCCGACGAGGTCGGCCGGCGCGGTCTCGGGCGGGGTGTCGTCCAGCCAGGTCAGCGACCACACCCACAGCCGGTCGGCCAAAGGCTGGGGCCAGCCGTTCATCGCCCACTTCTTGGCCGCGCCGTGCTCGGCGTCGGACTGGGGCCACCAGGTGTTCAGCAGCCCGTGGCAGTCGACGGCGCGCACGGGCCGGGCCGCGTCGGCGTGATCGCGCAGCACCAGCGTCCAGCGTCGCGGCATCGTCACTCCCCCTTTGTCGCCGAGCTGCCTCGGCCGTCGTGGGCGCCCTTCTCATCAGGCCCGAGCACCCATAGCTCTCGGACAGCACCGGTGCGCAGCGCGGCGCTGTCCTGGCCGGGTGCGGCGTGCTCGGCCGTCCGAGAGGTGTCGGCACACCTGCACCGCCGGCCCCGGCACAACGCGCTCGAGTGATCAGGACGGAGCCGCCCGCGCATGAGTCCCGCAGACGACCACAGCGACCCGCCGAACCGCGGAGTACCGCGTCCCCGCGACTGGATGGACGCCTACATACACTTCCGGCTCGCGGCGCTCGATCCCGACCTGGAGGAGGTGGGCGATCCCGAGGAGGCGCCCGAGGCCGACGGCGGGCCGCAGAGCCGTGATCAGACTCCGCCGGTGCCCGAGGTCACCGCCGAGGAACTGGCCGCCCACCTCGCGCATCTGGCCGAGCGCTACCGGCGCCGCCCGCAGCGCTGATACCGGCCCGCTTGAGCCTGCCCGACCGCGAAGTCTTTGCCGTTCCTTGACTCCAGACGCGCGCGGACCCTACCTTCGTAATGGACCACGCGCGTTGCCAGGGCGGCGTTCGCAGCGTCAGCCGACGTGGGTGTGTCACCGGCGCGATCGACCTTCTTCTATGCACTTTCCCGGAGGAGCTGGGGAAGAGCCTCAGCCCCGTGTCGACGGGGAGAAGAAGGATCTTGAGCACGCGCTGCCTGTTCACGGACCTTTTCGGTTCGACCGCGTTCCTGTACGCCATGACCCGTGCCTTCGGCTGCGGCCGGTGCGAGCCCGCGCGGCAGCGGAACGCGCCCGAGACGCTGCAGAGCTGCGACCGCCACGCTGCGCAGTTCGACTCCGCCCTGACCCTGCTGAGCGAGCACTGCCCCTGCGACAGGCACGGCGGGGGCGGTTCCAAGATCACCGCCCGCATGAACGAGGTGCACGCCGCGCTGGAGGCGGGCGAGACCGCACCGGCCAAGGTGCGCCGCCTGGTCTTCGCGCTGCGCGACGCCGAGACCGACCGCGCGTTCTCCCGGCTGCGGCTGGTGTTCCCGCAGTGGTCCGGCCGCACCTTGCGCTGCGCCTTCTCCGAGCGGCCGCGGCGCTGGGCGCGCCAGCACGCGGTCTCCGACCGGGTGGCGCCCGGCGTCGTCGAGCAGGAGGCGCTGGCCGCTCTGGTCCTGGCCGCCGGCTTCGGCCACCCGGCGGTGGACCTGCCTGACGAGCAGCCCGACGAGCCCGTCGAAGCAGCCCTGCCCGGCGACCACGGCTTCACCCGCGAGTCGGGGGCGGTGCCGGTGGCCGACCGCGCGGGCCGGGCCGTGGCGGCGTGCCGGGAGCGTCCCCTGGTTTCGGTGCCCACAGCCGAGTACCTGCTGCGCAAGCTGCACGAGCTGGCCGACGGCGTCGATGCCGAGCGCGCCCGTACCGCGGACGAGCTGCGCCGCGTGGGATTGCGCGAGTCGCTGCGCGGGATGGGGCCCGAAGACCTGGCGCGGGTCCTCACCGAGGTGCTGCGCCGACTCGCCGAGCGCCTGCCGGAGCACTTCGAGCTGCTGGAGCGGGCGCGCGGCCGGGCGCGCAGCGCCCCCTACCACCCGGTCTCCGACCCGGCGCCCGGCCCCGCCGTGCCCCAGCCGCCCGAGCGCCCGCGGGCGGAGGACCTGCCCGAAGGGGAGCAGGACTGGCTGCGCCGCACCGCCTGGACGCTGGTCACCCAGGCCCGTGAGAACCCGGTCTACTACGCCACCAGCCCGGTCACGGCGCTGGACCGGTTCCTCGACACCCACCTGCGCGCCCGCCCCGAGGCGATCCCCTCCGCCTGGGCGCAGGCCGCCCACGACGACGACACCCGCGCCGACCTCCTCGACACCCTGGTCGACCTGGTGGCGGCGGTGGAGTGAGCCGACCGCCCGGCCGCCCGGAGGAAGGGGCCGGGCGGCCGGGCCGGGCCGCGGCGTCCGGTCCACTCCGCACACCGGGGGATAGCGTAGATTCGGGCGGTGGGCGGCACCCCTGACCACGGCACGGCGATCCGTTTCGTACAGGTGTATGATTCCCCCACGAGTACGAACCGGCACCCACTACCGAAGGGACGCACCGCCGTGGTCACCGAGGTCCTCACGCTGAAGTATTGCGACATGCACGCCGTCCGCGAAGAGAAGGTCGAGGCGACCGACGTCGTCCAGTTCGCCTGGGAGGGGACCGTTCGCGAGGTCGACGCCTGCGACGACTGTAAAAAGGAGCACGAGACCCGCTACGAGCCGCTGGTCGACTACTCCCGGCCGGTGAAGAAGCGCCGCGCCAAGAAGACCGAGGCCAAGACCGGCGCCTCCGGCGGCTCCTCCGCCGATCCCTCCTCGGACGACTCCTCCTCGGAGGACTCCGAGTCCTCCGAGTCCTCCGAGTCCTGAGACTTCCGCTCCCGCACGGACGGGAGCGCTGACGTCGGCCGGTCGCCGGAGCGGTGGCGCACGCTCCGGCGACCGGCCTCTCCCGGCCCGCCGGGCTGATGAGGGCGCGGCCGCTCGGGCGGCTTCGAGCGGCCCGGACGAAGCGGCGCAGGACAGCACCGCGCCGTCGCCCGCACCCGCGGCGGGGCGGATGGGCGGGGGAGGTCGGCGCCCCATATCGCCGGCCTCCCCCGCCTTTTCTCAGGAGGGCTCGTCGATCAGGCCGCCCCGGGGGCTCCCGGCCGGCTCATCAGCTCGGCCAGTCGGCCGCCGCGCGGGGCCGGGACGGCGCCGGCCACCGGGAGGCGGGCCTGCACCACACCGTGGCGCGGCGGGCGGATCTCCGCGCCCATACGCCGCATGATGCGCTGCATCGCCCGGTTGCCGGTCACCGTCTCGGCGCGGACTTCGGCCAGGCCCCAGTCGGCGGCGACGGCGGTCAGCGTACGGGCGAGCGCGGTGCCCACTCCCCGCTGCTGCCAGGTGTCCTCGACCAGGAAGGCCACCTCGCCCACGCCCGGGTCGAGCGTGTACATCAGGTGCGCCAGCGCGATCGGCTCGCCGCCCTCTTCCGGCCGCGCGAGCAGCGTCAGCCCGTGCTCGGGGTCGCAGAACGCCCCCAGCATGCCCGGGGGCAGCCGCCGCAGGCTGGAGAAGTACCGGCCGCGCGTCGTCTCGGGCGAGCAGCGGGCGTGCAGGCGCTGGATGGCCTCGGCGTCCTCCGGGCAGGCCTGGCGCACGTCGAGGCGGGCTCCGCCGCCGGTGGAGACCGTGCCGTCGGTCGGAACCGGCCCGGTGGGCGGCAGTATCGAGCGCACCAGGGCGTCGGCGCGTGCGGACTCGGTCCACGTGAAGGGCCGGTCCGGGCGGCGCAGCCGGACGCCGCGCAGCGGACCGGCGGGCACCACCAGGGTCGTCTCCGGCTCCTCGGGGAACTCCGGCACCGGGCGGGTGAGATTGGTCCAGCGAGCGTCATCGGCCATCAGCAGCTCACCCAGCGCCTCGGGCAGCCGGTTGGGCGCGCTGCGCAGCCGGGCGGTGAGCAGAAGCGCCTTGGTGACGTCGTCGCCGACCTCGCGCGGCTGTGCGGGGACGGCGTCGACCGACTCGGTGACGCTGCGCTGGGCGACCTCGCGCAGCAGAGTGCGGTGCTCCCCCGGAACGTCGACGAGGAACTCGTCCACCACGCCGGCGGCGTCGGCGTGGATCGACAGCCCGACGACGTCGCCGCCGTGGGCCGCCATGGCGCCGACCACGGCGGCGAGTCGGCCGGGACGGTCTTCGACGACGGTGCGGATGCGCCACAGGCTCATGCTGTCCCCCTTCGCGGGTGGGCGCGGCCGCCGGTGGCGGCGCTGCCGCCCGGCGGTGCGCGCCGGTTCCCTTCCAGGGTGGGACCGCCGCGTTTCGTGCGCGCTAAGCCGAGGTAAGTTCCGGCGACACATCACCCGGCGGATCCGTCCGGCACCGCGGCCCCCGCCCCCGCAGGGGCGCGGTCAGGGCCGCCCGGCGACGAGTTCACCGTCCTTCCACACCGCCGCGACCTGCGGCACGCCGGGGCGGTAGGCCAGATAGACGGGATTGGGCGCCTCCAGCAGCACCATGTCGGCGCGAGCGCCCACCGCGAGGTGGCCTACGTCGTCGCGGCGCAGCGCGGCGGCACCGCCCGCTGTGGCCGCCCGAAGCGCCTCCTCCGGGCTCATCCGCATCTCGCGTACCGCCAGTGCGATGCACAGCGCCATGCTGGAGGTGAAGCACGATCCGGGGTTGCAGTCGGTGGCCAGGGCGACGGGGGCGCCGGCGTCGAGCAGGGCGCGGGCGTCGGGGTAGGGCTGGCGGGTGGAGAAGTCGACGCCCGGCAGCAGCGTGGCCACCGTCGCCGGTCCCCCGCCGGACGCGGAGCCGGCCAGCGCCGCGACGTCGTCGTCGCTCAGGTGGGTGCAGTGGTCCACCGACGCCGCGCCTTCCGCCACCGCCAGGCGCACACCGGGGCCGGGACCGAGCTGGTTTCCGTGCACGCGCGGCATCAGTCCGCGGTCGCGCCCCGCTCGCAGGACGCGGCGCGCCTGGTGCTCGTCGAAGGCGCCGCGTTCGCAGAACACGTCGATCCAGCGGGCGTGGGGCGCACAGGCCTCCAGCATCCCGCCGGTGACCAGATCCACGTAGCCGTCGGTGTCGCCGTCGTACTCGGGCGGGACCACGTGAGCGCCCAGGAACGTCGTCTCGTCGGTCAGCCGTGCGGCCGCGCGCAGGCAGCGCTGTTCATCGGCGGTACTCAGCCCGTAGCCGGACTTGATCTCCAGGGTGGTGGTCCCTTGGGCGCGGGCCTCGCGCAGCAGGCGGGTGGCGGTGCCCAGCAGGTCGGTGTCGGAGGCCGCACGGGTCGCGGCGACGGTGGTGCGGATGCCGCCGGCCTCATAGGGCCGACCGCTCATCCGGTCGCCGAACTCCCGGCTGCGGTCGCCCGCGAAGACGACGTGGGAGTGGCTGTCGACGAAGCCCGGGATGAGGCAGCGACCGGCGGCGTCCACGCGCACGTCGGCGGCCGGTGCCCGGGTTCGCGGCCCGCACCAGGCCACACGGCCCGCCTCGACGACCACGGCGGCGTCGGGCACCTCGCCCAGCGGGCCGGGCCCGAGGGCGGGGTCGTTGGTGACGAGGTGGGCGACGCCGTCCACCAGCACCGACGAGACGGCGGGCACGGCGGGGGCTGGATCGGGGGTGTTCATCGGCGTCGCGGCGCGTCGAGAGGCGCCGCGTTCCTCCCTTCGGCTGAGGCTGCGCGTGCGGATCGATCCTGCGGCGGGTCTGCGGCGCCGGAGCGCGCCGCGCCCGGAGGACTCACCGGGTGAGCTCCGTGATCGCGGCGTGGAGCCGGGCGGCGGCGTCGGGGATCGCGGTGTGCACGCCGTCGCGCACGATCCAGCGCCCGTCGGCCATGACGTGGCGGACGTCGGCGGCGGTCGCGGCCCACACGAGCGCGTCGGCGGCGCGGTCGCCCTCGAAGCCGGCCATGCGGACGCCGTCGAGGGCGACGGTGACCAGGTCGGCCCGGGCTCCCGCGGCGATGCGCCCCGCGCCTCCCTCGCCGCCGGGCTCGGCGTCGGGCTCCCAGCCGAGCGCCGCGTGGCCGCCGGCGAGCGCGGCCTCCAGCAGACCGTGGGCGGGCAGTGTGCCGCGGCGGCCGGTGCGCAGGCGCTCGTGGATCTCGGCGCCGCGGGCCTCGGCGAACATGTCGATGCCGGTGTGGCCGTCGGTGCCCAGCGACAGCGGTGCGCCGGCCAGGCGTCCCAGGTCGGGCAGGCCGTCGGCGAGATCGCCCTCGGTGGTGGGGCACAGGCACACGCCGGCGCCGGTGCCGCGCACGAGGGAGGCGTCGGCGCGGGTGAGATGGGTGGCGTGGACGAGGGTGGGCCGCAGCGCCGTCAGAAAGCCGGTGTCGTCCAGGAGGCGGACGGGGGTGCGCCCGTGGGCGGCGATGCAGGCGGTGTTCTCGGCCGGCTGTTCGGAGGCGTGGATGTGCGCGGCGGCCCATCCGGCCTCGGGCGCGGCTCGGGCGATGCGGGCGAGGTCGGCGGGCGGGACCGCACGTACCGAATGCGCGGCGACCCCGATGCGGGCGTGGTCGGCGGCGGGCCGCAGGGCGGCGACGCGCTCGGCCCAGGCGTCGGCGCTTGCGTCGCCGAAGCGCAGCTGGGGCCCCTCCAGCGGCGTGTACCCGCTGCGGGCGTCCAGGCCGCCGGCGAGGTAGCAGGTGTCGAGCAGGGTGATGCGCACGCCGGCGTCGGCCGCGGCCGCGATCAGAGCGCGCCCCATGGCGTTGGGATCGTTGTAACGGGTGCCGCCGGGCGCGTGGTGCAGGTAGTGGAACTCCCCCACGCAGGTGATCCCGGCCAGCGCCATCTCGGCGTAGACGGCGCGGGCGAGGCGGTGGTAGGAGTCGGGGTCCAGGCGTCCGGCGGCCTCGTACATCCGGCTGCGCCAGGTCCAGAAGCTGCCGCCGTCCTCGCCGGTGCGCCCCCGCAGCGCGCGGTGGAAGGCGTGGGAGTGCGCGTCGGCGAACCCCGCGACGGTCAGCCCGCCCAGCCGCTCGGCGCCGTCTGGGGGACGCGTGTCGCGGGTGACGGAGGTGATCGCGCCGCCGTCGACCTCGACGAGGACCCCCGGCGCCGCCGCTGCTCCGGCCCCGGCGTCCAGCAGCGCCCACTCGCACCAGTACCGCTCGCTGCGTCCCGGCCGCACCGCGCCCGCCTCCTCGCCTACCGCCTCGGCTGCGCGCGCGCTCGCGACCGCCTCCCCTCGGGCACCCCCGTCCGGGGACGGGCCCGGCGGCGTCGCGCTCATGCCTGCTCCGGCGGCGCGGCGTCGGCCAGGTCGGCCAGCACGTCGGCCAAGGCGGTGATTCCGGCCCGGCAGTCGGCGGCGGTGGCCGACTCCCCGGGGGCGTGCGAGACGCCGGTGGGGTTGCGCACGAACAGCATGGCGGTGGGCACGGTGTTGGCCAGCACGCCGGCGTCGTGGCCGGCGCCGGTGGTCAGCAGCGGAACGGCGCCCGACCCTCCTCCCGCGCGCTCGGCGATGCGGTCGCGCAGGCGGTGGTCGAACTCCACGAGCGGCGACGTGGATTCCAGGTAGGCGGTCACGGCGACTCCGTGGTCGGCGGCGCTGCCCCGCGCGGCGGTGTCGACCCGGTCGACGACCGCGCGCAGGGCCGCCTCGTCGGCCGCGCGCGCATCCAGCCAGGCGCGCACCCGGGAGGGCACCGCGTTGGTGCCGTTGGGCGAGACCCGCACCTTGCCCACGGTGGCCAGGGCATCGTGCTCCTCGGCCGCCCGCCGCGCCTCCTGCACGGCCGCGGCGAAGGGCAGCATGGGGTCCCTGCGGTCGACCAGCCGGGTGGTCCCGGCGTGGTCGGCCTGACCGGCGAAGTCCAACCGCCACCGCCCGTGCGGCCACACCGCCGAAGCCGCGCCGACGGGGTCGCCGGTGCACGCCAGCGACCGCCCCTGCTCGATGTGCAGTTCGACGAACGCGCCGATGCGGCCGATGAGCTCGTGGTCGGCGCCCATGCGCTCGGGGTCGAGCCCGGCCCCCTCCATCGCCCGCGACCAGGTCACACCGTCGGCGTCGGTGAGGGCACACGCACGCTCCGGAGCGATCGCCCCGGTCAGCAGCCGACTGCCCAGGCAGGGGACGCCGAAGCGGGCGCCCTCCTCCTCGACGAACACCGCCACCGCGACGGGGCGCCGGGGGCGCAGCCCGCGCCGGCGGAGCTCGTCGATCGCGGCCAGGCCGCCGACGACGCCCAGCGGCCCGTCGTAGGCACCGCCGTCGGGCACCGAGTCCAGGTGGGAGCCGGTGACCACGGCGTCGGGACCGGGCTCTCCCCACCATGCCCACAGGTTGCCGTTGCGGTCGGTCTCGACCCCGAGCCCCCGGGCGCGGGCCGCCGAGGTGAACCAGGCACGCGCCTCGGTGTCGGCCGGGCCCCAGGAGTACCTGCGATAGCCGCCGGTGGCACGGTTGCGCCCCAGCGGAGCCAGGCCGTCCCACAGCTCCTCGAAGTCGTCGTTCATTCGGACTCCGTCCCTGATCTGCGCCTCGTCTCCACGGCCGCCCGCCACCACCGCCTAATCCCGCCCCTCGCGCATGGGCAGGCGGATGCCGTGCTGTTCGGCGGTCTCTTCGGCCTGGCCATACCCGGCGTCGGCGTGGCGGATCACTCCCGTGGCGGGGTCGTTGGCGAGTACCCGGTGCAGCTTGCGCGCGGCCAGGTCGCTGCCGTCGGCGACGCTGACCTGGCCGGCGTGCAGGGAGCGGCCGATTCCGACACCGCCGCCGTGGTGGATCGACACCCAGGATGCGCCCGAGGCGGTGTTGACCAGAGCGTTGAGCAGCGGCCAGTCGGCGATGGCGTCGGAACCGTCGGCCATGGACTCGGTCTCGCGGTAGGGCGAGGCCACGGAGCCGGTGTCGAGGTGGTCGCGGCCGATGGCCAGTGGCGCGCTGATCTCGCCGGAGGCCACGAGCTCGTTGAACCGCTGGCCGGCGGCGGCGCGCTCGCCCTGGCCCAGCCAGCAGATCCGCGCCGGGAGGCCCTGGTAGGAGATCCGCTCGCCGGCCATGCGGATCCAGCGGGCCAGGTGGTCGTCGTCTCCGAACAACTCCAGCACGGCCCGGTCGGTACGGGCGATGTCGGCGGGGTCGCCGGAGAGCGCGGCCCAGCGGAAGGGTCCTTTGCCCTGGCAGAACAGGGGGCGGATGTAAGCGGGCACGAATCCGGGGAAGTCGAAGGCGCGCGCGTAGCCGGCGGTGCGCGCCTCTCCGCGGATCGCGTTTCCGTAGTCGAAGACCTCGGCGCCGGCGTCGGCGAATCCGACCATCGCCTCGACGTGGGCGGCCATGGACTCGCGGGCACGGCGGGTGAAGTCCTCTGGCGCGCGCGTCGCGTAGTCGCCCCAGTCGGCGAAGTCCACCCCGCTGGGCAGGTAGGCGAGCGGGTCGTGGGCGGAGGTCTGGTCGGTGACGACGTCGACCGGCGCACCGCGGCGCAGCAGTTCGGGTACGGCGTCGGCGGCGTTGGCCTGGACGCCGATGGAGACCGCGCGCCGCTCGCGGCGCGCCTGCTCCGCCCGGCGCAGGGCGTCGTCGAGGCTGTCGGCGCGGACGTCGAGGTAGCCCTGGGCGATGCGGCGTTCGATACGGGTGGCGTCGCACTCGAGGACCAGCGCCGTCCCGCCGTTCATGGTCACCGCCAGCGGCTGGGCGCCGCCCATGCCGCCCAGCCCGGCGGTGAGGGTGAGCGTGCCGGCCAGGCTGCCGCCGAAGCGCTTGGCGGCCACCGCGCCGAAGGTCTCGTAGGTGCCCTGAAGAATGCCCTGAGTGCCGATGTAGATCCACGACCCGGCGGTCATCTGCCCGTACATGGTCAGACCCAGCGCCTCCAGGCGGCGGAACTCCTCCCAGTTCGACCAGTCGCCGACGAGGTTGGCGTTGGCGATGAGCACACGCGGCGCCCACTCGTGGGTCGGCAGCACCCCCACAGGGCGGCCGGACTGCACGAGCAGCGTCTCGTCGTCGCCCAGCTCCCGCAGCACGGCGGTGATGCGGTCGAAACTCGCCCAGTCGCGGGCGGCCCTGCCGCTTCCGCCGTAGACGACGAGCCGGTCGGGGTGCTCGGCGACCTCGGGGTCGAGGTTGTTGTGCAGCATGCGCAGGGCGGCCTCCTGCGGCCACCCCTTGGCGGAGCGGACGGTGCCGCGCGGGGCGCGCACCTTCCGCGGCGCGGAGCCGGTTCCCGTGGTCATGGCGGTCCTCCCGACCGGTTCAGGCGAGCGGGGTGACGGAGTCTGCGGCGGCGCGGACGGAACCGTCGGAGATGAGTCGGGCCGCGGCGGCGATCTCGGGCGCCAGGTGGCGGTCGGGGCCGGGGCCGGGTACGCGGGTGCGCAGCATGTCGCGTACGGCCGCGGTGGCCGGCGCGGGTTCCAGGGGCGCGCGCAGGTCCAGCGCACGGGCCGCCGTGATCAGCTCGACCGCCAGCACGCTGGTGAGCGCATCGACGCAGCGGCGCAGCTTGCGCGCGGCGGACCAGCCCATCGAGACGTGGTCCTCCTGCATGGCCGAGCTGGGGATGGAGTCGACGCTGGCGGGGGCGGCCATCCGCTTGAGCTCGGAGACCAGCGCCGCCTGGGTGTACTGGGCGATCATGTGGCCGGAGTCCACGCCGGGGTCGTCGGCGAGGAAGGCGGGCAGCCCGTGGGAGCGGGCGACGTCGAGCATGCGGTCGGTGCGGCGCTCGGCGATGGAGGCCAGATCGGCGACCGCGATGGCCAGGAAGTCGAGCACATAGCCCACGGGCGCACCGTGGAAGTTGCCGTTGGACTCGACTCGGCCGTCTTCCAGGACCACCGGGTTGTCGATGACGGCGGCCAGTTCGCGGTGGGCGACGGCCTCGGCGTGGGCGAGGGTGTCGCGTACGGCGCCGGCGACCTGGGGCGCGCAGCGCAGCGAGTAGGCGTCCTGCACGCGGGTGCAGTCGGGACCGCGGTGGGAGGCCACCACCGGCGAGTCGGCCAGCAGGGCGCGCATGTTGGCCGCCGCTGCCGCCTGCCCGGGGTGGGGGCGCAGTTCTTGCAGATCGGCGGCGAAGACCCGGTCGGTGCCCAGCAGGGCCTCGACACTCATGGCCGCGGTGATGTCGGCGACACGCAGCAGCTCTGCCACGTCGGCGCAGGCCAGCAGCAGCATGCCGAGCATGCCGTCGGTGCCGTTGATCAGCGCGAGGCCCTCCTTGGCGGCCAGTTCCACCGGCTCCAGGCTCGCTTCGTGCAGCGCCTCGGCCGCCTCGCGCAGCTCCCCGTCCGCGTCGCGAACCGTGCCCTCGCCCATCAGCGCCAGAGCGACGTGGGACAGCGGGGCGAGATCGCCCGAGCAGCCCAGGCTTCCGTACTCGTGGACGACGGGTGTGATGCCGGCGTTGAGCAGTCCGGCCAGCGCCTCGGCGGTCTCGACGCGCACGCCGGTACCGCCCCCGGCCAGGGTGCGCAGCCGCAGCAGCATCAGCGCGCGCACCACCTCGCGCTCGACCTCGTCTCCGGTACCGGCGGCGTGGGATCGGACGAGGGAGGCCTGCAGCCGGGTGCGCAGGTCGGGGGCGATGTGCCGCGTCGCGAGCGCGCCGAACCCGGTACTGACGCCGTATGCGGGGGCGGGGTCGGCGGCCAGGGCGTCGACGCGCTTGCGTCCCGCGGCCACGGCGGCGCGCGCCTCGGGCGTCAGGCGGACCGCGGCGCCGCGGCGGGCCACGGCGACGACGTCCTCGGGAGAGGGCCCCGCGGGGCCGATGTGGATCGAGGTGGGCATGGCCCCCATTGGACGCGGCCGGCGCCCTGGTGTGCGAGCCCCCGCGCCCACATCGTGTCCGAGATTTCAGACGGAACGGCGACCGGCGGTCTCGGGCGGGGAGGGACCGTCCCGGGCCGCCTCAGCGAGCGGCGGCGCCGACCCCTTCGGCGGGGCCGCGCACGCGGGCGTGGACCTCCTGCGGGCCGGGATCCGCGGCCGCCCGGGCGGCGGTCTCGGCGAGCGCCGCGAGCCCGTGCGCGACGGCCGGGTGGTCGCCGCTTCCGCTGCGCACGGCGGTGAGGATCGACCGCGAGGGCTGAGGTCTGCCGTGCAGCCGCACCCGGGCCACGGGGTACTCGGCGGCGACGGGCAGCAGCCGGGGCACGAGGGCCGCCCCCAGCCCGTGGGCGACCAGCGCGGTGGCGCCGACCCAGTCGGTGGCGCGGTGGGCGATGCGCGGGGTGAATCCGGCGGCGGAGCAGGCCACGTGCAGCATCCAGGAGTGGTTGCAGGCGGTGTCGGCCGCGATCCAGTCCTCCAGTGCCGCGTCGGCGAGCGTGACGCCGGTGCGCGTCGCCAGCGGGTGGTCGGTCGGCACCAGCAGGTCCTGGGGGTCCTCCACCAGGACCTGCTGGTCGAAGCGGCGATCGTCGGCCGGCGGGTAGGAGGGGTCGGGCACGAAGACGGCGATGTCGGCGCTGCCGCCCAGCAGCATGTCGAAGCACTCGCCGGTCTCGGCCTCCAGCACCGAGGTCTGCAGCTCGGGGTGGGTGCGGCGCAGCCGCGAGGTGGCGGGCGCCAGCAGGGTGGCGATGCCCGTGGGGTATCCGGCCATGCGCAGCGGACCCGCGGCGCCTTCGGAGTGGCGGGCGAGGTCGGCCACGGCCCGCTCCCAGCGGGTGCTCAGCGCATCGGCGTGGTCCAGCAGCACGTGGGCCGCCGAGGTCAGCCGCACCCGGCGGCCTTCCGGTTCCAGCAGAGTGACGCCGAGATCGCGCGCGAGCTGGCGGATCTGCTGGGAGACCGCCGAAGGGGTCAGGTGCAGCGCCTCGGCCGCGCCGGTGACGGTTCCGTGGTGGTGGACCGCCCGCAGCACGCGCAGCCGCCGGAGATCGAACATGTAGTCCACGCTACACGGTTTCATGCAAAAAGTTCAGATGGACATGAAGAAAGAGCCTCGCCCAGACTGGGGCCATGGAATCCTGCGCGAACCGCACACAGGTCTGCCCCGACTGCGGCTGGCCGGAGTCGGAGATCTACCAGGTCGTCTCGCGGCACCTGACCTCGACCGGGATGGTGCTCTACACCCGGTGCGCCTGCGGAAGGCTGCAGGTCCGCGCGCTGAACGTGCCGGGCGGCACCTGAGCCGTGTGTTGCGGAGCTCGATCCGCCCGCGCTCGGGCGAGGCGCCCGCCGGCCCCACCCGCGCGACCGGCGTTCCCGGAGCGTTCCTGATCCGTGTGCAAGCGCTCCACCGGATTCCGTCCAGGAAGCGTGGACGGGTTTCGCGGCGGATGCGTGGAACACCGGGCCGGCGGCCTCGGCGCGTGCCGCGAACCCGAGCGCGGCAGCCGGGTGGTCGCCGCTGCCGCCGCCGGATGCCCGCCCCGACGCTCCACAGCACCGACCGACGCCGCCCCGGCCCCGCGCCGCCTTCCCCGCCCGTCGCCGACCGCCGTGCCACAATCTGGCCATGAGCCATGTCCCGGCGGCCACGCGGGCGCTGCGGCTGCTGCGCTTCCTGGCCACGCGGTCGGGGCCGGTATCGGCGGCGGCGGTGGCCGCCGAACTCGAACTGCCGCGGTCGAGCGTCTACCAGCTACTGGAAGCCATGGCCGAGGAAGGCTTCGTCACCCACCTGCCCGAGGAGCGCCGATGGGGGCTGGGAGTGGCGGCCTTCGAGATCGGATCGGCCTATCTGCGCCACGGCCCCCTGGAGCGGTTGGCCCGGCCCCTGCTGCGGCGGCTCGTCGAGGAGACGGGGGCGACAGCGCACCTGGGGATCCTGCACGGCCCGGACACGCTGTACCTGCTCAAGGAGCAGCCGCCGCATGCACCCACCCTCATCACCGGGGTGGGTGTGCGGCTGCCGGCCCACCTGACGGCTTCGGGGCGCGCTCTGCTGGCGCATCTGCCCCGCGCCCAGGTACGTGCGCTGTATCCCGCAGCGGCGGCGTTCGTGGACCGCACCGGGCACGGCCCCTCGGGACCCGCCGAACTGCGCGGGGTGTTGGCCGACGAGCGCCGCGCGGGCTACGCGGTCGAGGAGGGGCAGGTCACCGAGGGGTTCTCCTCGATCGCGGCGGCGGCCTTCGACCACAACGCCGCGCCGGCCGCGGCCATCAGCCTGACCGTGCCCAGTGCGCGTCCGGTGACGGCGGCGGCGCTGGCCGCGGGCGCGCGCGACGCGGCCGCCGAACTGACCCGGCGCCTCGGCGGGCGCGCCCCTGAGCTGTGGTGACGACGCGCAGGGCCGGGCGCGGTGCGCGTACCGCGCCCGGCCCGCGGGCGGCTCGGCCGCCGATGCGACCGGCGATCGCTAGTTGGCGTTGGCGTTGGCCTTCATGTGGGCCTCGATTTCGGCCCGCTCGGCGCGCAGCTTGGCGAGGGCCTCGTCCAGGATGAGCTTGCCCTCCTCCTCGCTGCGCCGCTCCTTCACGTAGGCCAAGTGCGTCTTGTACGGCTCCGTGCGCGGGGGCGCCGGGGGGTTCTGCGGGTCTTTGCCCGCAGGGAAGCCGCAGCGGGGGCAGTCCCACTCGTGGGGGACCGCCGCCTCGTTCGCGAAGCTCGGCACGACCTCGTGCTTGTTGGCGCAGTAGAACGGAACCCGGATACGCGGCGCGGCCTCACCGCGCTCGGCCTCGCCCATCGGGCCGGCACCGACGCGGCTGCCACGGATTGCGCTGCCACTACCCACGGAATACTCCATTCGTCGGACAACACACCCCGGCTAGGGGAAATCAGGAATGCGCGCCGCACGGCGGCACGGTGCGGCGGTACCCGCGCTCGGGCGCGGGCCGAAAGCTGGGGCTGGAAAGCGGGCCGAGGAAAGGCCGGGCTAAGCGCCCTGGTTGAGCATGAGCCCGAGAACCACGACGGCGACGATCCACACCAGTCCGGTGGCGACAGTCAGCCGGTCGAGGTTGCGCTCGACCACGGAGGACCCGCCCAGAGAGGACGTGACGCCGCCCCCGAACAGGTCGGACAGGCCACCGCCCTTGCCCTTGTGCAAGAGCACCAGAAGGACCAGCAGGACGCTGCACAGCATCACGAGGATGGACAGACCGAGGATCACACGCTCACCCGTAACTCGACCCCGAGTGGGGGAATTGACGACTTGGGGCCCACGGGACCGCTCGCTCGCCGAGGCGGCGGGTCGGCGGCCGAGGCGAACGTGGGCCGAGGACTCTTCTGGATTCTACCGTGTGCCCCTTTGGACACGCGCCCGTCTCGTTGACGGGCTCCGCGAATTCTAACCCGCGTGCGACCCCGACGCGCCCGCTTCCGGCACCGGATGCGCCTTCACGGCGCAGAATCGGCGGCGGCCCGCGGTTTCGAGTACACGCGAACGGCGCAGCTCGGGGTCCGGCCGGCGCGCACCGGCCGGACCCGGCGGCGGACTACTCCCGGCCCAGCCGGGCCAGCTTCACGAACTCCTCGGGCTTGAGGCTCGCGCCGCCCACCAGGGCGCCGTCGACGTCCTCCTGGGTCACGATGTCGGCGATGTTGTCGGCCTTGACCGAACCGCCGTAGATGATGCGCACCGCGTCGGCCACCTCCTGGGAGTACAGCTCCCCCAGCCGCCCGCGCAGCGCGCTGCAGACCTCCTGGGCGTCCTCGGGGGTGGCGACCTCTCCGGTGCCGATGGCCCACACCGGCTCATAGGCCACGACCAGCCGACCGGCCTGCTCGGCGGTGACGTCCTTGAGCGCCCCCTCCAGCTGGCCCAGCGTGTGCGAGACCTGGTTGCCGGCCTTGCGCACGTCCAGGCCCTCGCCCAGGCACAGGATCGGCGTGAGGTCGGAGGCGAAGGCCGCCTTCACCTTCGCGTTGACGGCGGCGTCGTCCTCCTTGTGGTACTCGCGGCGCTCGGAGTGCCCCGCCAGCGCATAGGTGCAGCCCAGCTTGACGAGCATGGGCCCGGAGACCTCGCCGGTGTAGGCGCCCTTCTCGTGGGCGGAGATGTCCTGGGCGCCGTAGCCGATCCGCAGCTTGTCGCCCTCGACGAGGGTCTGCACGCTGCGCAGGTTCGTGAAGGGCGGCAGCACGACGATCTCGGCGGCGTCGAAGTCGGGGTCTTTCAGCGCGAACGCGAGCTTCTGGACCAGCGCGATGGCTTCGAGGTGGTTGTTGTTGAGCTTCCAGTTGCCCGCGATCAGCGGCTTGCGCTCTGCCATGGTGTCTTCCTCAGCTGCAGGGAGGCGCCGGCGGCCCGGGCGGGGCCGCCGGCGCGGGGTCAGTCGTCCAGGGCCTCGATACCGGGCAGGTTCTTGCCCTCCAAGTACTCCAGGCTGGCACCACCGCCGGTGGAGATGTGCCCGAACGCCGACTCGTCGAAGCCCAGCGCGCGCACCGCGGCGGCGGAGTCGCCGCCGCCCACCACGGTGAAGGCGCCGGAGTCCAGCAGGGCCTTGGCGAGCGCACTGGTGCCGTGGGAGTAGGGCTCCATCTCGAAGACGCCCATCGGGCCGTTCCAGAACACCGTGCGGGCATCGGCCAGCTTCGAGGCGAACACCTCGCGGCTCTTGGGGCCGATGTCCAGTCCCATGCGATCGGCGGGGATCGCGTCGGCGTCGGCCGGGCCGTGCGGGGCGTCGGCCGAGAAGGACTCGGCGGCCACCACGTCGACCGGCAGCACGATCTCCACGCCCTGCTCCTCCGCGCGGTCCAGGTACCGGCGCACGGTGTCGACCTGGTCCTCCTCCAGCAGGCTGGAGCCGACCTCGTAGCCCTTGGCCTTGAGGAACGTGTAGACCATGCCGCCGCCGATGATCAGGCGGTCGGCGGTGCCCAGCAGGTTGTCGATCACGCCGAGCTTGTCGGAGACCTTGGAGCCGCCCAGCGCGACCACGTAGGGACGGGCGGGGTCGCCGGTGAGGGTTCGCAGCACCTCGACCTCGGCCAGCACCAGGCCGCCCACGGCGTGCGGCAGGCGGTTGGGCAGGTCGAAGACGCTGGCGTGCTTGCGGTGCACGGCACCGAAGCCGTCGCCGACGTAGAGGTCGGCCAGCCGGGCCAGGCGGTCGGCGAACTCGCCGCGCTCGGCGTCGTCCTTGCTGGTCTCGCCCGGCTCGAAGCGCAGGTTCTCGATGAGGGCGACCTCGCCGTCGGCCAGCGCGTCGGTGGTGGCGCGGGCGGACTCGCCGGCCGTGTCGTCGGCGCAGGCGACCTCGGTGCCCAGCAGTTCGCCCAGGCGCGCGGCGACCGGGCGCAGGGAGTAGGCGGGGTCGGGGGCGCCCTTGGGGCGGCCCAGGTGCGCGGCCACCACGACGCGGGCGCCGCGCTCGCGCAGGGTGCTGATGGTGGGAACGCTGGCGCGGATCCGGCCGTCGTCGGTGATGCGGTCGCCGTCGAGGGGCACGTTGAGATCCGCCCGGACGAACACGCGCTTACCGGAGACGTCGAGGTCGTCGATCGTGCGCATGATGCTCTCCTTCCGCGGGATGCGGCCGTGCCGCGGCGGCGCACGGCGCCCCGGCCCGGTGGGCGGGGCGCCGTGCATGCGCCGGCACGTCCGGGGACGTGCGGTCTACAGGCGCGAGCCGACCAGCTTGGCGGCGTCCACGATGCGGTTGGAGTAGCCCCACTCGTTGTCGTACCAGCCGATGATCTTGACCGTCTTGCCGAAGGCCATGGTCAGGCTGGAGTCGAAGGTGCAGGAGGCGGGGCTGCCGACGATGTCGGAGGAGACGATCGGGTCCTCGGTGTAGGTCAGGACCTGCTTGAGCTCGCCCTCGGAGGCGGCCTTGAACGCGGCGTTGACCTCCTCGGTGCTGACCTCGCGCTCCAGCTCGACCACGAGGTCGGTGACCGAGCCGTCGGGCACGGGCACCCGCATCGCGATGCCGTCGAGCTTGCCCTCCAGCTCCGGCAGCACCAGGGAGGTGGCCTTGGCCGCCCCCGTGGTGGTGGGGATGATGTTCTGCGCCGCAGCGCGGGCGCGGCGCAGGTCCTTGTGCGGCAGGTCCAGGATGACCTGGTCGTTGGTGTACGCGTGGGTCGTGGTCATCAGGCCCTTGGAGATGCCGAAGCTGTCCAGGAGCACCTTGGCCATCGGCGCCACGCAGTTGGTGGTGCAGGAGGCGTTGGAGATGACGTTGTGCCGGGCGGGGTCGTACTTGTCGTCGTTGACGCCCATCACCAGCGTGAGGTCCTCGCCCTTGGCCGGGGCCGAGACGATGACCTTCTTGGCGCCGGCCTCGATGTGCTTCTTGGCGTCCTCGGCCTTGGTGAAGATGCCGGTGGACTCGATGACGACGTCCACACCGAGATCGCCCCAAGGCAGCTTGGCCGGGTCGCGCTCAGCGAGGGTCTTGATGGTGGTGTTGCCGACCCGGATGTTGTCGCTGCCGACCTCGACGTCGTCGTCCAGCTTGCCCATCACGGTGTCGTACTTGAGCAGGTGGGCGAGCGTCGCGTTGTCGGTGAGGTCGTTGACCGCGACGATCTCGACCTCGCTGCCGGCGGCGCGGGCCGCGCGCCAGAAGTTGCGGCCGATCCGGCCGAAACCGTTCACGCCTACACGGATGGTCACGGTAACCAAGCTCCTCACGTATTGGAAGGTACTGCCATCACGGCCGGCTGGCAGGGCCGGACCGCGGAAGTCGAGCGCCGGGGTGTCACTCCCGAGCCTATCGCTCCACCGCACCGGTGGCCCGTCGCGGGCCCGTTGCGGGAGGACCGCCGGAGGCTCGTGGCGCCCGGACCATGCTCGCACCGCCGCCGATTAAGGTCTAGACCATTTTCCGAAGTTTCCCGGTCCGGCTCAGCGCTCACAAAACCGCACACCGGAGGCGGTTTCGCAGATCCGCCGCCGGCCGCGGAGGCCGGCCTTTCGGCCCGGACGTCCGGTGCCCGCAGGGGGCGCGGGCGGTGCGTCAGGGCACCAGCATGTCGGCGGTCAGGTTCGCGTCGGTGCCCGAGATGCCCAGGTCCACGGCCCGCTTGTCGGCCATCGCCAGCAGCCGGCGGATCCGCCCGGCGATCGCGTCCTTGGTCAGCGGCGGCGACGACAGCTGGCCCAGCTCCTCCAGAGACGCCTGCTTGTGCGCCAGGCGCAGCTGCCCGGCGGCCACCAGGTGGTCGGGCGCCTCGTCGCCGAGGATCTCCAGTGCCCGCTCGACCCGGGCTCCGGCGGCCACCGCCGCGCGGGCGCTGCGGCGCAGGTTGGCGTCGTCGAAGTTGGCGAGCCTGTTGGCCGTCGCGCGCACCTCGCGGCGCATCCGGCGCTCCTCCCAGGCCAGGACGCTCTCGTGTGCGCCGAGCATGGTCAGCAGTGCGCCGATCGAATCGCCGTCGCGGACCACCACCCTGTCGACGCCGCGGACCTCGCGCGCCTTGCCCTGCACCTTGAGCCGCCGTGCGGCGCCCACGAGAGCGAGCGCGGCCTCGGGGCCGGGGCAGGTGACCTCCAGCGACATCGATCGTCCCGGCTCGGTCAGCGACCCGTGGGCGATGAAGGCACCGCGCCAGGCCGACTCGGCGTCGCAGGAGCCCCCGGCGACCACGTGGCGGGGCAGTCCGCGCACGGGGCGGCCGTTGTTGTCGATCAGGCCGGTCTGGCGGGCCAGGCTCTCGCCGTCCTTGATGACGCGCACGACGTAGCGGTTGCCCTTGCGCAGTCCGCTGGGCGACAGCACGACGACCTCGGACTCGTGGCCGAAGACCTCGGAGATGTCCTTGCGCAGCCGACGCGCCGCGGCGCCGGTGTCGAGTTCGGCCTCTATCACGATGCGCCCGCCGACCAGGTGCAGCCCTCCGGTGAAGCGCAGGATCGTGGAGACTTCGGCTTTGCGGCAACACGGCTTGAGAACGGTCAGCCGGCTCAACTCGTCCTTCACCACGCCGGTCATCGCCATGGACGCCGTCCCCTCGATACTCGAATTCCACATGCCTAGCGCGGCCCGCCGACGGTGCGCTCCGATCACGAGCCTACTTAACGTGCGAGCGATGGCCACGCCCTCGCCCGCGTGTCCAAACTCCCTGCTCGAAACGGCGAGTCGTGATTTCCGATCCGTGTGGATCTCTACCGAATGCGCTTGGGCCGGGACCCGGAAACGCCGGAGAGGCACACCGGCCGGGCGCGCCGGTGGGGCGAGCGGTGCCCCTGACTCCCCCGCCCTCGGGCTAGTCGGACTCCAGCATGAAGTCGCGCAGCACGACCGCGTGGTTGTGTTCGGTGTCACGCGCCCCGTAGAGCAGGGTGACCGGCCCCTCGGCGAGGGCCTCGCGGATGGGGCGCAGCGCATCGGGGTTGTCGGCGAGCTCCGCCCGGTAGCGCTCGACGAACTCCTCCCACCGGTCGGGGTCGGCGTGCAGCCAGCGGCGGAGCTCGGTGCTGGGCGCCGCGTCCTGCAGCCAGGCGTCGTAGTGCACCGAGGTCTTGCGCACGCCGCGCGGCCACAGCCGGTCGACCAGGAACACCCGGCCCGGCGGCGGCTCCTGCCCGATGGTGTCGCGCACGCGCGCCAGGCGGAGGTCGCCCGTGCTCTTCGTGCTTCGATGCTGCTTGCCCACGTCGACTGGATGCCCGTTGGCCGACCACGTCAACCACGCGCCGGCGGTGCTCCGTGCGCCGGCGGGCCTCAACGCGGTTGGGAGAGCACCTCGTCGTATGCGGCGGCGAGCAGGTCGGGGTCGTGGCGCGGCGATCCGTCACCGGCGGCCACGTCGCGCACGACCAGGGTGCCGCCCATCTGCTTGGCGACTTCGCCCACCCGGGTGGTGTCGCCCACGACACCGCTGTCGGCCAGAACGGCGTCGATGCCCAGGCGGGGCGCGTGCGCGGCCAGCACCTCCAGATAGGTCTCGGGGCGGAAGCCGTCGGTCTCGCCCTTCTGCGGCGAGAGGTTGAGTGCGACCATGCGGCGCGCGGAGGTGTCGACGAGGGCCTCGGCGAGCTCGGGCACCAGGAGGTGGGGCAGCACACTGGTGAACCAGGAGCCCGGACCGAACACCACCCAGTCCGCCTCGCGCACCGCCTTGACCGCCTGCTGAGAGGCGGGCGGCGCCTCGGGCACCAGCGAGATCGAGCGCACCCGGCCGCGGGTGCTGGCGCAGGCCACCTGCCCGCGCACCGTGCTGATCTCGTAGGGGTGCACGGGGTCGGCGCCCTCGACCTCGGCCACGAGGTCGAGGGGCACCGAGGACATCGGCAGCACCCGGCCGTGCGCGCCCAGAAGCTGGCCCACCCAGTCGAGTCCGGCCACGGAGTCGCCGAGCAGCTCCCACAGCGCCACGATGAGGAGGTTGCCCACCGCGTGCCCGTGCAGCTCGCCCTCGGAGCGGAAGCGGTGCTGGATGACCTCGCTCCAAGTGTGGCCCCACTCGTCGTCGCCGCACAGCGCCGCCAGCGCCATGCGCAGGTCCCCCGGCGGCAGCACGCCCAACTCTCTGCGCAGCCGCCCGCTGGAGCCCCCGTCGTCGGCCACAGTCACGACGGCGGTCACGTCGGTGGTGACCCGGCGCAGCGCCGACAGCGACGAGTGCAGGCCGTGGCCTCCGCCCAGTGCCACGACCCGCGGAGGGCTCCCGCGCTCGGCCTCCTCGGCCGCGGTCTCCGAGGCCGCGCCGCCTGCCGGCCTCCCGCCGTCCTCGGCGGGGAAGATGTCTGCCATGTGCCTCTGCGTACCTCGTGTCCCGGTCTTATGCGGGCCGCCGCCGGCGCTTGCCGCCCCGTTTCCCAGGGCGGCGCCGACGCGGATCGGGCCAATGCTGGGGAGTGGCCCGGGAACGGTCGTCCCGCGCGGTCATCGACGGTACCGCCGTCCTCGCCGGCACCTGTGCGCGCTCAAGGGGCGTGCCCCCTTACTCCTGGCCGAGGTCGCGGTGCACGACGTGGACCTCCAACCCTTGCTCGCGCAGGCGTTCGCCGAACCGCTCGGCCATGGCCACGCTGCGGTGCTTGCCCCCGGTGCAGCCCACGGCCAGAGTCATGTAGTGCTTGCCCTCGCGCTGGTAGCCGTCGATCACCAGGCGCAGCACCTCGGCGTAGGAGTCGACCATCTCCTTGGCGCCGGTCTGGGCCAGCACGTACTCGCGGACCGGTGCGTCGCGGCCGTTCATCGCCCGCAGCTCGGGGATCCAGTGCGGGTTGGGCAGGAAGCGGCAGTCCAGCACCAGATCGGCGTCGACGGGCAGGCCGTGCTTGTATCCGAACGACACCACGTTGGCGCGCGGACGCGCCTCCTCGGCCTCGCCGAAGAAGCCGATGACCTTGGCCTTGAGCTGGTGGACGTTGAGCTGCGAGGTGTCGATGACCAGGTCGGCCGCGCCCCTGATGGCGCGCAGGGTCTCGCGCTCGCGGGCGATGCCGTCGGTGAGCCGGCCGTCGCCCTGCAGCGGGTGCGGCCGGCGGACGCTCTCGAAGCGGCGCACCAGAGTGTCGTCGCCGGCCTCGAGGAAGACCACGCGGACGGTGATCCCGCGCAGGCGCAGCTCCTCGACCGTGGAAAGCAGGTCCTCGGTGAAGGCCATACTGCGCACGTCGACCACCGCCGCCACCCGCGGCACCGCGCCCTGCGTGCGCCCGGCGAGGTCGATCATGGTCGGCAGCAGCCCCGGAGGCAGGTTGTCGACGACGAACCAGTCCAGGTCCTCCAGTGCGCGCGCGGCGGTGCTGCGTCCGGCGCCGGACATGCCGGTAACCACGACGATCTCGGGCGGGAGTTCCCCGCTGAGGCTGCCGTTCGGCTGGTCATCCCCCATTGTTCTGATCACTTCCGTCTGCCGTGCCGCGTTCTCCGGCACGGACTCCGCCCCTGTCATGGTTTCCCTCCCGGTCCTGGCCGGAGAGCCGTGCGTGGATCACGCCGGCGGTGGTCTTGCCGATACCGGGCACTTGGGCGATCTCCTCCTCCGTGGCCGCGGCCAGTCTCTTGACCGAGCCGAAGTGCGTGAGCAGCGCACTGCGCCGCGTGGGCCCCAGGCCGGGCACGTCGTCCAAGGCGCTGCCGGTGAGCGCTTTGGCGCGCTTCTGGCGGTGGTAGGTGATGGCGAAGCGATGCGCCTCGTCGCGGATGCGCTGGAGCAGGTAGAGGCCTTCGCCCGTCCGGGGAAGCACGATCGGGTCCTCGTCGTCGGGCAGCCACACCTCTTCCAGCCGCTTCGCCAGTCCGCACACCGCGATGTCGTCGATACCGAGGTCGTCCAGGGCGCGCCGTGCGGCCTGGACCTGGGGGCGGCCTCCGTCGACCACCACCAGGTTAGGAGGGTAGGCGAATTTGGCGGGCCCCTGGCTCTCGGAGGCGGATCGGCCGGAGTCCGCTTCCGCGGCGGCGCCCTCGACGCCCGCGGATCCGCTCCCGCCCACGGCCGAAGGCGCGGTACCGCCGTCCTGGCCGTCCTCTCCCGCCTCGGCGCCCAGCCGGTCGAGCTCGCCGGTGCGGCGGCTCTCCTCGATGTAGCGGGCGAACCGGCGCTTGACGACCTCGTACATCGAGGCGACGTCGTTCTGCTCGGCGCCCTGGGCGCGCCCCGAGCCGCGGATGCTGAAGCGGCGGTACTCGGGTTTGCGGGCCAGGCCGTCCTCGAACACGACCATCGACGCCACCACATGTTCGCCCATCAGGTTGGACACGTCGAAGCACTCGATGCGCAGCGGCGCCTCGTCCAGCTCCAGAGCCTCCTGGATCTCGCTCAGCGCCCGGCTGCGCGTGGTGAGGTCGCCGGCGCGCTGGGTCTTGTGCCGGGCCAGCGCCTGGTCGGCGTTCTTGGCGACGGTCTCCATCAGCGCCTTCTTGTCGCCGCGCTGGGGCACCCGCAGATCGACGGAGGAACCGCGGCGCTCGCTGAGCCAGGCGACCACGGCGTCGCGGTCGGCCGGCTCGGCCGAGACCAGGACCTCGCGGGGGATGGCAGCCCCGGTGGCACCGCCGTCGTCGGGATCGGCACCGGGGCCGCCGCCGTTGCCGCCGTAGGTCTGGGCCAGGAACCGCTCGACGAGCTCGCCGGTGCCGACGTCCTCGACCTTGTCGACGACCCAGCCCCGCTGGCCGCGGATGCGCCCGCCGCGCACGTAGAAGACCTGGGCGGCGGCCTCCAACTGGTCCTCGGACAGGGCGATGACGTCGCAGTCGGTGGCCTCGCCCAGCACGACCGCCTGCTTCTCCAGCGCGGTGCGCAGCGCCTGGATGTCGTCGCGGACGCGCGCGGCGCGCTCGTACTCCTGCTCGGCGGCCGCATCGCGCATGCGCTGCTCCAGCGTGCGGATGAATCGGCTGGTGTCGCCGGCCATGAAGGAGCAGAAGTCCTCGGCCAAGCGGCGGTGCTCGTCGGCGTCGATGCGGCCCACGCACGGCGCGGAGCATTTGTCGATGTAGCCCAGCAGACAGGGCCGACCGGCGTTGCGTGCGCTGCGGAAGACCCCGGCCGAGCAGGTGCGCACCGGGAAGACGCGCAGCAGGAGGTCGACGGTCTCGCGGATGGCCCAGGCGTGTCCGTAGGGGCCGAAGTAGCGCACGCCCTTGCGCTTGGCGCCGCGCAGCACCTGGACGCGGGGCACGTCCTCGTTCATGGTGACGGCGAGGTAGGGGTAGCTCTTGTCGTCGCGGTACTTGACGTTGAACCGGGGGTCGTACTCCTTGATCCAGGAGTACTCCAGCTGGAGGGCTTCGACCTCGGTGCCCACCACCGTCCAGTCGACGTCGGCGGCGGTGGAGACCATGGTCTGGGTGCGCGGGTGCAGTGCGGCGAAGTCCTGGAAGTAAGAGGAGAGCCGCGCGCGAAGGTTCTTCGCCTTGCCCACGTAGACGACCCGCCCATGGGAGTCGCGGAACCGGTAGACCCCGGGGGAGGTGGGGATCGATCCGGGACGGGGCCTCAGATGGGGTTGGGCTGGCATACCTCCATTGTGGTCGGCCGCGCGGGTGCTCGGCCACTCGACGGGCGGCCTGTGGACACGACACAGGGACCAAAGACCCGTATACGCCGCGACCCGTGCCGCGTCCGGGATGCGGCGCCTAAGCTGTGGACGGTTCCCCGCACATTCGCCCATGGGTTGAATCACCCGTCAAACGTCACGATTTGGTATCCGCATGACCTAGGTTGGGCGGATACCGACCGTGCTTTCTGAAACAAGGGGGCTGCTCCCGTGAGCTTCATGCAGTGGGTCGGGATCGGCGCGACCGTCCTGATCGCGGTGCTCGTCATCATGGTGGCGCACTGGCTGCTCACCCACCAGCTCTCGAAGGTCTCGCCACTCGCCGGGCCGCTGGTCCGGCACTGCCGGTTCTCGGCCTACGCGGCCGCCTCGGTCATCGGCGTCAACATAGCGCTGCCCGACCGGCAGGAGATGCCCGACCGCGCGCTGTTCCCGATCATCGACCACTTCATGACGATCCTGATGATCGGGGCGATGACGTGGTTCGCGCTGGGCCTGGCCTACGCGGCGACGGACCTGGTGCTGGACCGGCTCGCCTCCAACAACGGGGACGACGACCACCACTCGCGGCGCCTGCAGACCCAGGTGCGGCTGCTGCGGCGCATCGCGGCCAGCATCATCGGCGTCATCGCCATCGCGGCGATCCTGTTCACCTTCCCCGCGGTCCAAGGGCTGGGCGCCGGACTGCTGGCGTCGGCCGGCCTGTTGTCGGTCGTCGCGGGCCTAGCCGCGCAGTCCACTCTCGGCAACATCTTCGCCGGCCTGCAGTTGGCGTTCAGCAACGCCCTGCGCCTCAACGACGTCATCGTCTTCCAGGGCGAGTGGGGGCGCGTCGAAGAACTCAGCCTCACCATGGTCACCATCCGCATGTGGGACGAGCGCCGCTTGATCGTGCCGGTCTCCTACTTCGCCACCACCCCCTTCGAGAACTGGACCAAGCAGGGCGCCTCCATCACGGGCTGGGTGCTGTTCCAAGTCGACTGGGAGGCACCCATCGGCAGGATCCGCGAGGAGGTCGGCGCCTACGTCGCGCACCACCCCCTGTGGGACGGCCGCCGCTGGTCGCTGCAGGCCACCGACATCCTCGACGACGGCATCGTGCAACTGCGGGCGGTGGTCACCACCGCCGACTCCGACGCCCGCTGGGACCTGTGCTGCGACCTGCGCGAGCACCTGATCACCCACATCAACGAGCACATGCCCCAGGCGCTGCCGCGGCGCCGCACCGAGTTCCTCACGGCCGGCGATCAGGAGCCGCCCTACGCCGCGGTGTTCCCCGAGTCGGCGGTGCGGCGGGACTCGCGCCGGGGGGCCGGCTCGCCCGGGCCCGACGGCTCGCTGGCGGTCAACGGCCAAGGCGGCTCGGAGACCCGCGACGGCACCGACGGATCCGGTGACGCCGACGGCTGAGGCCGCCCGGGAACTACGAGCCCTGCTCCCCTTGCGGCGGTTCTTCGTCGAGGACGATGTCGGTGCCGTCGACGGTGATGGACAGTTCCTCCAGCGGGCGGTCGGCCGGCCCGCTGCGGACGTCTCCTGTGGCGATGTCGAACTCGCTGCCGTGGCACAGGCAGTTGACCGTGGCCTCGACCTCCTGGACGGTGCAGCCGGCGTGGGTGCACACGGCGCTGAAGGCCTTGAAGTCGCCCTTCTCGGGCTGGGTGACGACGAGCTTGCCGTCGATCACCACGCTTCCTCCACCCACCGGGATGTCGGAGGTCTGGGCCACCACGGTGCCCCGCAGGGCATCGTGGGGCGCGGGGCCCTCGTCCGGTGATCCGCAGGCGGCCGCCCCCAGCGCAGCGGCCCCGGCGGCCCCCGCGGCACCGATCAGCCTGCGCCGGCTGATCCCGCAGGCGCACCCCAGCCCCCCGCTCATGACACCGCTCCTCTCCGCCGCTTCCTTCATTACTACAGACTGTAGTACCAAATGGGGTATGCCCTGTCTCCGCCCCCGGCACTCCCCCGTCCCGCACCCGAGGGCTCAGTCGGTGCGCACCACCACGGTGCCGCCGAGCTTGTCGTGCAGCCCCTGGCGATCGGGCCGGTCCCACAACGGCCACAGTGCGCACGGCACGACAAGCAGCACGTAGAGCAGGACCCACCAGGTGGGGCTCGCGGCGGCCAGAGTGGGCAGGTTGAACAGTGCGGCCCGCGCCGCCATCGACGCCACCGGGATGGGGCCCTGGCGTCCCGCCCCGCTTACGGGCGCGACCTCAAGCTTCAGCAGGTGCTTGCCCAGGGTGCGGCGCCACCGCTTCACGCACACGGTCTCGTAGGCCACGAACAGGGTGAACGCGACGATTCCGAAGACGATGGCGGTGTTGCGCTCGATCTCGCCGTTGTCGCCCAGCCACTGCGCCCCCGCCCACATCAGTGCGATGAGGAAGGCGACGACGGTCACCGGTATGCCCACGGCCAGTGCGTCGATGACGCGGGCGGCGGCGCGCTGCCACCATCGGGCCAACCGGTAGGGCCCGGGCGAGAAGCTCGCGGCGTCGACCGCGGGCGATGCCGGGCCGGACTGCGGGTGGGACGGCGGTGCACCGCCCGGCCCGGTGTAGGGCGGGGGCGGCGGGCCGTCGGGCCGGTACGGCGGCGGCTGCCGCGCGGTATGCCCGGGCCCGGCGGCGCCGTCGTTCCAGGGCGGGGGGAAACTCATCGGGACCGGTACCTCCTCGCGCGCCGACCCTCGCCGGCGGGACGCGATTCGACCCTATCGGCCGGAGGACCCGCTGCGGCGAGCACCCGGGCCGGGCCCCGATCCGCCCACGACCGCGGTCCCGCCCGCCCTGTCGTGCAGTCCGCGGTGGCGCGGGCGGTCGAAGAACGCGGAGATCACCGCGTAGACGGACACGATCAGGGCCAGGAAGCTCACCACCGGCACGAAGTTGAGCAGCACGGAGGCGTAGAGCACCACCGAACGCTTGAGCACCGCGACGGCGCCGGCACGCGGTGCGCTCACCGAAGGATCGGCGGCCGCCACCCTCAACCCCAGGTAGAGCTTGCCGGGGGTGGCGCCGTAGACGGCCGTGAACGCGGCCTCGTAGGCGAGGTAGATCGCGAACAAGCCGACCGAGAGCACCACCGCAGGCAGCATCGCCATGCGCAGCGGGTCCTCGGCGCCGGGCAGGGTGTTGACCACAAGCGCCGAGAACAGCATCGCGATACCGGCGAGCACGACCAGGTCGATCAGCCGCGCGGCGACACGCCGCCCGAGCCCGGCCGGGCGCTCGGCAGGGGGGTCAGCGCCCATGGGCACTCCTTCGCGAACGCGCGCCGACGTTCGACGCTGAGAGGACTATACGAGCTTCGCGAGGAACCGGCCGGTGTAGGACTCCTCGACCTTGGCGATCTCCTCCGGTGTGCCGGCGGTGACGACGTCGCCGCCGCGTGCACCGCCCTCGGGGCCCATGTCGATGACGTAGTCGGCGGTCTTGATGACGTCGAGGTTGTGCTCGATGACGATCACCGTGTTGCCGCCCTCGGCCAGCCGGTCGAGCACGCCCAGCAGCTTGCGGATGTCCTCGAAGTGCAGGCCGGTGGTGGGCTCGTCGAGGACGTAGACCGTGCGGCCGGTGGAGCGCCGCTGCAGCTCGCTGGCGAGTTTAACGCGCTGGGCCTCGCCTCCGGAGAGGGTGGTGGCGGGCTGGCCCAGGCGCACATAGCCCAGGCCGACGTCGTTGAGGGTCTGCATGTGGCGCCGGATCGCCGAGATGGGCTCGAAGAAGTCCAGGGCCTCCTCGATGGGCATGTCCAGTACCTCGGCGATGGACTTGCCCTTGTAGTGGACGTCCAGCGTCTCGCGGTTGTAGCGGGCGCCGTGGCAGACCTCGCAGGGCACGTGCACGTCGGGCAGGAACTGCATCTCGATGCGGATCGTGCCCTCACCCGCGCAGGCCTCGCAGCGGCCGCCCTTGACGTTGAAGGAGAACCGGCCCGGCTGGTATCCGCGCATCTTGGCCTCGGCGGTCTGCGCGAACAGCTTGCGGATGTGGTCGAAGACGCCGGTGTAGGTGGCGGGGTTGGACCGCGGCGTGCGCCCGATGGGGCTCTGGTCGACGTGCACGATCTTGTCGACCTGGTTGAGGCCGTTGACGCGGGTGTGGCGGCCGGGAACAGCCCGCGCGCCGTGCAGCTCCTTGGCCAGCGCCTTGTACAGGATCTCGTTGACCAGGGTGGACTTGCCCGAGCCCGAAACGCCGGTGACCGCGGTGAACACGCCCAGCGGGAAGGCGACGTCGATGTCGTGCAGGTTGTTCTCGCGGGCGCCCTTGACCACCAGCTCGCGCCCCTTGACCCGGGGGCGCCGCATCGCGGGCAGCTCGATGCGGCGCCGGCCGGTGAGGTAGTCGCCGGTGATGGAGGACGAACTGCCCAGCAGGTCGTCGACGGTGCCCGAGACCACGACCTCGCCGCCGTGCTCACCGGCGCCGGGACCGATGTCGACGACCCAGTCGGCCGAGCGGATGGTGTCCTCGTCGTGCTCGACCACGATGAGGGTGTTGCCGATGTCGCGCAGCCGCTGCAAGGTCTCCAGCAGCCGGAAGTTGTCGCGCTGGTGCAGGCCGATGGAGGGTTCGTCGAGCACGTAGAGCACGCCGACGAGCCCGGAGCCGATCTGGGTGGCCAACCTGATGCGCTGGGCCTCGCCGCCCGACAGCGAACCGGCGGGCCGTTCCAGGCTGAGGTAGTGCAGGCCCACGTCCAGCAGGAAGCCCATCCGCGCGTTGATCTCCTTGAGCACCTGGGAGGCGATGACCTGCTCGCGGTCGGTGAGCTGGAGATCACGCAGGAAATCGGCGCATTCGCTCAGCGGAAGCGCGCTGACGTCGGCGATGGAGGCGCCGCCCACGGTCACGGCGAGCACGACGGGCTTGAGGCGGCGGCCCTCGCAGGAGGGGCAGGGCACGGTGCGCATGTAGCCCTCGAAGCGCTCGCGCCCGGTGTCGCTCTCGCTCTCGGCGTGGCGGCGCTTCACCCACGGGATGACGCCTTCGAAACTCGTGTAGTAGGAGCGGGTGCGGCCGTAGCGGTTGCGGTAGCGCACGTGCACCTGGGTCTCGTGGCCTTCGAGCAGGGCCTTGCGCGCGGACTTGGGCAGCCGCTCCCAAGGGGTGTCCATGTCGAAGCCGATCGCGTCGCCCACCGCCTTGACGAGCCGCCCGAAGTACTCCATGGCGTGCCCGTTGGCCCAGACGGCGATGGCGCCTTCGTTGAGGGTCTTCTCCGGGTCGGGCACCAGCAGCTCGGAGTCGACCTCCATGCGGGTGCCCAGGCCTGCGCAGTCGGGGCAGGCGCCGTAGGGCGAGTTGAACGAGAACGAGCGCGGCTCCAGCTCCTCGAAGGAGAGGTCGTCGTAGGGGCAGTACAGGTGCTCGGAGAACACCTTCTCGCGCTCGGCGCCGCCCTCGGCCTCGTCGACGAAGTCGAGCACGATGGTGCCGCCGGCCAGCGGCAGCGCGGTCTCCACCGAGTCGGTCAGCCGCTTCTTGGCCGACTCCTTCACCGTCAGCCGGTCGACGACCACCGAGATGTCGTGCTTCTCGTACTTCTTCAGCGTGGGCGCCTCGTCCAGACGCACCATCGCGCCGTCGACCATGGCGCGGGTGAAGCCCTTGGTCTGCAGGTCCTTGAACAGTTCGACGTACTCGCCCTTGCGTCCGCGCACCACCGGCGCCAGCACCTGGAACCGGGTGCCCTCGGGCAGTTCCAGCACCCGGTCGACGATCTGCTGGGGGGTCTGGCGGGCGATCTCGCGGTGGCAGCTGGGGCAGTGCGGGGTGCCGATGCGCGCCCACAGCAACCGCAGGTAGTCGTAGACCTCGGTGATGGTTCCGACGGTGGATCGGGGGTTGCGGCTGGTGGACTTCTGGTCGATGGAGACCGCGGGCGAGAGCCCTTCGAGGAAGTCGACGTCGGGCTTGTCCATCTGGCCCAGGAACTGGCGGGCGTAGGCCGACAGCGACTCCACGTAGCGGCGCTGGCCCTCGGCGAAGATGGTGTCGAAGGCCAGTGAGGACTTGCCCGAGCCGGACAGGCCGGTGAACACGATCATGGAGTCGCGCGGGAGGTCGACCTTGACGTCTTTGAGGTTGTGCTCCCGGGCGCCCCGGATCACCAGCTCATCGGCCATGTGTTTCTCACCCTTCGGCATCGAGGTCGCGCGTGCGGCGGCGCGCGGAGTACCCGTCCGGCACCGGGTGCGCTGCTGCTGGCCGGGGAATGCGGCCGCGCCGGGCGCCCGTGGATCCGGGTCCTTAACCGTAACGATTCGGCGCCGGAGAAACTTCCGCATCCACCACCGCCGCCCCCGGCGGCGAACCGCCGGGGGCACCACTATAGACGAACAGCCGTTCGAGCGGTGGTCACTCCGCTGAGGACTCCGACGGGACTTCGTCGGGCCGCTCGCCCTTTCGGCCGCTGCCGCGGGATCTCAGCAGGCTCGCGACGATGGTGAGCGTCATCACGCCGGTGATCACACCGAGCGAGAGGCCGATGCCGATCTCGGGAACCGGGACGTGGTTCTCGTGCAGGGCGTGCAGGATCATCTTCACACCGATGAACACCATGACGGCGGCCAGGCCCCAGCTGATGTAGGCGAGCCGGTCCATCAGCCCCGCCAGCAGGAAGTAGAGCTGGCGCAGGCCCAGGAGCGCGAAGGCGTTGGCGGTGAAGACCAGGTAGGGGTCCTGGGTGAGTCCGAAGATGGCCGGGATGCTGTCGACGGCGAACATCAGGTCGGTCACGCCGATGGCCACGATCACCATGAGCATGGGGGTGACGTGGCGGCGCCCCTGCTGGACCACCGTCAGCCGCGCGCCGTGGTAGTCCTCGGTGACCGGCCAGAACTTGCGCACCGTCCGCACGGCGAAGCTGTCGCTGAAGTCCTTCTCGTCGTCGTCGCTCTTGACGTGGTCGTGGACGATCTTGACGGCGGTGTAGATCAGCAGCACGCCGAAGGCGTAGAACACCTCGCTGAACGCGTTGATCATCTGAGCGCCGACGGCGATGAAGATGCCGCGCATGACCAGCGCGATGACGATGCCCACCAGCAGCACCTCGTGCTGGTACCGCTTCGGCACCGCGAACGCGGTCATGATCATGTAGAAGACGAAGAGGTTGTCGACGCTGAGGCTCTTCTCGGTGAGGAACCCGGCGAAGTACTCGCCTGCGGCTGTGGTTCCGCCGAAGTACCACACGCCGAAGCCGAAGACGATGGCGATGCCGATGTAGAAGACGGCCCACCAGGCGGCCTGCTTGATGCCGAATTCGCGGGGGCCGGTCTTCTTGCTCCACGGATGGTCGACGATGGCGAGGTCGACGGCCAGGATGGCGATCATCGCGCCGATCGTGGCAAGCCAAACCCACAGTGGAATATCCACGGACTATCCCTCCGGTTGCCGTGCCCGCGCCGCTGAGCTGCGGGCACACGCGTCTCCGGAGGTCTTTCCCGCCCGTGGCGGACGCCGTGGTGGCGGTCCCGCCGGGCCGACGGCGCCGGGTGCGCCCTTGTGCGCACCGTGATGACGACACCGCCGCGTAAGGGATACTCCCCTCACCCATTACCGATGGACCCAACGCGCGGGGCAGCGCGGAGGTTCCCGGTTACTCCACCTATGATGCCACCGTCGAGATCTCTCCGTAACCTCCCACACCTGCGGCGAAGATCTCACCCGCCGCATCCGCACCGTTTCCCAGCTCACCGGCCCTGTTCCCCGGCTCACCTGCTTCGCTCCCCGCGGCCACCTGGAATTCCTGCCGGGCACGGCCGCCTATCGGCCCGGCGCGTGCCCGCCCTGCCGGTCGGGTCCCCGCCGGCGGCGCGGCCGGGGGACCGCGAACGCGCGCGCAGCGGTCGCCGAGGCAGGATCCTCGTGGTGCAGCGGCACGTGGAGGGGCGCGGGCCGGGCGCCTGAGCGGGACGCCGACCGAGCCCGTCCAGTCGGCGCAGGGGCCCCACAGCCGCCATCGCGTCGCCGAGATCGACGAACTCGGCGGCGGCCGTCAGCGCGGCGACGGCGCACAACGCAGCGGTCCGTCCGCGGGGCGGCAATCCCGCCGCAGCGGCCGTGCCCAGCGCGGCCCCCAGTGCGTTGGCGCCCAGGTCGCCCAGCATGGCGCGTTCGTCGAGCTCCTCGGGCAGCAGGGCCGCCGCGGCGCCCAGCGCGGTTCCGGCCGTGCCCGCGGCCGGTCCTGCCAGCAGCGGGGCGCCCAGGAGCAGGGCCGCCTTGGCCGCGCGGCCGGGACGCACGTCGAGCAGGTTGGCCAGATTCGCCGAACCCGCGATCAAGGCGCCGTCGGCGAGCACCCGCGCCGGCTCTCCCCGAGCGAGGAGGCCTCCGGCGGCGAGTCCGGATGCGCCGACCCCGGCGAGCCGCACGGCCCCGGTGGTGATCCGCCCGCGTGCCAGAGCACCGGCGTGCCCGGCGATGCGGCGGCCGCCGGAGTTGCCGGGAAGGTCGTCATAGGCGCCGAAGGCGGCCGCACCGGCGGTGGCCAGCACCGCGGCGCCGCGCAGCCGGCGCGGGCAGCCGGGTGCCACGGCCGCCGCGGCGCAGACGCCGAGCGCGAGAGCGGGCCCTGCGAGCCGTGTCACCTCCTCCCCGCGGAAGTTGGTGTGCCGCCACACGTCGCGCGTGTGCTCAGCGGTGCGGAAGACGTCGTGGACGCAGCCTCGCTGCGGCGGGGGGATCAGCAGCCGGTAGGCGGTGCGCGCGCCGAGAGCGCCCAGCGCCGCGCCGACAGGGCCCGACCAGGCCGCGCGCAGGCGGCCGCGGACGGCTGCCGGTTCTCGGGGCGGGGCCATGGGTGTCCTCTCGACGGTGCGGCGGGATCGGGCGGGCGCAGAGGGCCTGCGGGCGTCCGCGCCGACGCCCGGCGGGAAGGAAGCGGTGGCGCCCGGCCCTCGCCCCGGCCGCTCCGCCCCGATGCGGTCGACCGGTCGGGGCGGGGCGGCGGCGGTGCCGGGTCCCCGCGCCCCCGCTACTTCGCCTCGTCGTCGTCCGCGGTGTCGTCCGCGCCGTCCGCGCCGTCCTCGGCGCCGGGCAGGGGAGCGGGCATGAACGCGTCGGTGCCTTCGGCGACGCCGTAGGCGCCTTCGCCGCCCTCGGCCGCGGCGGCCACCACCAGGGCGGCGGCGACGTCGCCCGCATCGCTCCCGGCGGCGTCGACCGTGCTGTAGGCGGCCCCCTCGGCGCGGGCCTGGTGGACGAGTCCGCCGGGACGGGCGGCGGAAGGGCCGCCGACGAGCACCGCCGCCTCGGAGACCCCCTCCAGCGCGTTCGCTGTGTCGAGCATGATCCTGCTGCCGGTGGGCTCTTCGCCGCCGGACCGCTGCACGGCCGCATAGGCCTCGGCGTCGGCGGCGAGGGGCTCGGCCGGTGCGAGCACCACCACGGCGTCAGCGGCACCGGCGGCGTCGCCGGGCTCACCGTCGAGGCCGAGCATCCCGGCCTCGGCGAAGCCCGCCAGGGCGGCCGCCGAGTCGAATCCGGAGTCGCCGTCGTCCGAGTCCTTCCCGTCGGACCGCAGCAGGGCGCGGCCCAGCAGCGTTCCGGCGCGATCGTGGGCGCTGCCCCGCGGGAGTCCGATGCCGGTGGCGAGCTGGTCGGTCAGCTCGCGCACGAACGCGGCCTCACCGGGATCGAGATAGGTGTCGGTGAGCGCCGGCCTCGCGGTGACGGTGCCGCCGGCCTGCCGGATGCGCTCGGCGATCCCCTCGCGCAGCCGCGGGTCGGCGCCGGGCGCTTCCACCACGGCGACGCCGACCCCGTCGAGGCGGTCGCGCAGGATCCGATCGGCGTAGGCGTCGACGAGCCTGTCGCCGCCGGAGCTCAACCGCTCGGCCACGTCCTTCTCGGCGCGCAGGCGCTCGGTCTCGGCGCCCCGCTCGCCAGAGTCGTTCTGCGTGGTCGGCAGGGCGCCGTGCAGCAGGGCGCCGCCCAGGGCGATGCCGACTGCCAGTGCGAGGAAGACGGCGATGATGGACACCAGGTGATAGCGGAAGTCGATCACGTGAACAGTCCTGTGAGCCGGTAGGCGTATTCGGCGAGCAGGTCCCATCGCGTCGTCAGAAAGGCGACGTAGCCGGACCGGGCCGGTGAGCTGAGGGCCGCCAGTACGACGACCAGCAGGGCGGCCCCTGCCAGCGCGATCAGCGACCAGGGTGAGATCCGCCTGCGGTAAAGGCGGGCGGCGCCCTTGGCGTCGACGAGCCTGCCGCCCACGCGCAGCCGGGTCAGGAAGCTGCCGGCCATGCCGACACGTCCCCTGTCCAGGAACTCCTCCAGGGCGGACTGGGCGCCGGCGAGCACGATGACCGAGGCCCCGGCGTGGTCGGCGAGCAGGATCGCGGCGTCCTCGCCGCTTCCGGCGCCTCGGAACGCGGCCGCCTCCCGGCCGAGTTCGCGGACCCGCTTCAGCCCGGGGGCGCGCCCGTCGCGGTCGGCGTGGACGACCAGCTCGGCGCCGCTGTTCAGCGCTTGGTCGGAGACGCAGTCGAAGTCGCCGACGACGAGGGCGGGCCGGAATCCGGCTTCGACGAGCGCGTCGGCGCCGCCGTCGACGCCGATCAGTACCGGCCGGAAGTCGCGGATGTAGGGGTGCAGCGCGGCGAGGTCCTCGCGGTGGTGGTAGCCGCGTACGGCGACGAGGACGTGGCGGCCCTCCATGGGCGTGGAGACGTCGGGGATTCCGACGCCGTCGAAGAGGAGGTCGTGTTCGTGCCGCAGGTACTCCGCGGTGTTGGCGGCGAACGCCTCCAGCTGGACCGAGATCCCGGCACGGGCGGCGTCCATCGCGGCCGCGACGCTTTCGGACGTCTGCGGGGTGCCGGTGGCCAGCACGCTCTCGCCCTTCAGCAGGGCGCCACCGTCCAGGGTGAGCCGCTCCCCCTCGTGCACCCGGGCGAAGACCTCCGGGTCCACGTCGTCGACGAGCGGGACGCCGGCTTCGACGATGAGCCGCGGCCCGAGGTTGGGAAAGCGTCCGCTGATGCTGACAGCGGTGTTGAGAACTGCGGCGACCTCCCGCTCCAGCAGCGCCTCGGCGCTGGCGCGGTCGAGGTCGACGTGGTCGATGACAGCTATGTCGCCCGGGCGCAGCCTCTTGGCGAGATTCTTGGTACGGCGATCGCACCGGACGGGCGCCGTCACGCCGGTGGAGCCGCCGCCTCTCCCACGGCCGAACCGGGACAGGCGGGCGCCGAGCGCTTCCGTGACCTTCATCGACAGCATTCTGCCGAGATGCGCCCGGAAATCACGGGACGTCGATCACCCGGCGTGTCGAACCGGTCGCTCTATGAATACGGGAAAGGCGGGCATCGGCCGCAGCGCCCGCGATCACCGCCGCTGTGAAGGGCGAGTGCACCTGCAGGGACGCGCCGCCTCGCTGCGACCGCAACCGTCCGCGGAACCGGCCGAGGCCGTCCCCGGCCACGGCCGAACCACCGTGCACCGCGGCACGGCCTCCGCTATGCGTCCCGGTCCGCGGAGGCGATGGTGAGCAGTTCCTCAGCGTGGGCTCGGCCGAGTTCGGAGTCCTCCAGGCCGGCCAGCATCCGCGACAGCTCGCGGGTGCGGCCGTCGCGGTCGAGGCGGGTCACCCCGCTCTCGGTGACGGTCCCCTCGCTGGACTTCTCCACCACCAGGTGCGCGTCGGCGAAGGCGGCCACCTGCGGCAGGTGGGTGACCACGACGACCTGGGAACTACGGGCCAGCCGGGCCAGGCGGCGGCCGATCTCGACGGCGGCCTTGCCGCCGACGCCCGCGTCGACCTCGTCGAAGATGAAGGTGGGCACGGGATCGGCGCCGGCGAAGACCACCTCGATGGCGAGCATGACGCGGGAGAGCTCACCGCCGGAGGCGCCCTTGTTCAGCGGCAGCGGCGGAGCGCTGGGGTGCGGGGCCAGCAGCACCTCCACATCGTCGCGACCGTGCGGACCGAACTCCTCGCCGGTGGTGATCTTGACGTCGACCCGGGCGTGGGGCATCGCCAGCGCGGTGAGCTCGTCGGTGACCGCCGCGCCGAAGTCCTCGGCTGCACGGCTGCGCAGGTCGGTCAGCTCGTCGGAGAATCCGGTCAGCTGCTCGCGGAGCTCGGCCTCCTCGGCGCGCAGCTCCTCGATGCGCTCATCGTCGCCTTCCAGCTCGGACAGGCGCTTGGCGGCGTTCTCCGACCACGTGAGCACGTCGTCGGTGGTCTCGCCGTACTTGCGGGAGAGCTGGTTGAGCAGGGCGCGGCGCTCCTGAACGGCGGCCAGGCGGGCGGGATCGGCCTCGACCGATTCGGCGTAGGAGGCCAACTCGGTGGCGGCGTCGCTGATCACATAGCTGGCTTCGTCCAAGCGGTCGGAGACCGTGGCGAGCGCGCTGTCGTGCTCGCGCACCGCGGTGAGGGCCTGGCGGGCGGCGGCCAGCAGACCCACCGCGTCGGCCTGGATCTCGGCGGCGGGATCGCCGGTGAGTGCCTCGTGGGCGGTCGTGGCCGCCATGCGCAGGGAGTCGGCGTGGGCCAGGCGCGTCTCCTCGGCCAGCAGCTCGGCGTCCTCCCCCGGCACGGGTTCGGCGGCGGCGATCTCCTCGACGCCGAAGCGCAGCATGTCGGCTTCCTGGGCGCGCTCACGCGCCTGGGTGACCAGCTCCTCCAGCGACGCGGAGACCTCGCGGTGCCGACGGTATGCGGTGGTGTAGGAACGCAGCGCACGGGCGAGCGGTTCGCCGGCGTAGCGGTCGAGGGCGGCGCGCTGGCGTTCGGGGCGCAACAGCCGGTGCTGGTCCGACTGGCCGTGCACCGCGATGAGGTCGTCGGCGAGGTAGGACAGCACACTCACGGGTGTCGACTTGCCGCCCAGCGTGGCCCGGGAGCGCCCCTCAGCGGAGACGCTGCGGGTCAGGATGAGGACGTCGTCGTCGAGTTCGCCGCCGGCCTCGGCGACGCGGTCGGCCACGCGGCCCTCGGTGGGCACGGTCAGGCGGCCCTCGACCGTCGCGCGGTCGGAGCCGGGGCGGACCCGCTGCGGATCGGCACGGCCGCCGAAGAGCAGTCCCAGCCCGGTCACCACCATGGTCTTTCCAGCGCCGGTCTCACCGGTGACGACGGTGAGACCGGGCGACAGCTCCAGGACGGCGTCGTCGATGACGCCGAGACCTCGGATGCCGACTTCTTCGAGCACCGAATCCTCTCCTGCTCACCATTGACGTGCTTGCGGTGCGGACGCTCGGGCGAGGCGCCCCGTCCACGCGGCCGGTCAGGCCTCGTATTCGGAGCGGCCGCGCCAGCCCGCGACCGGCAGGGCGAACTTGGCCACCAACCGGTCGGTGAACGGCGCCCGCTGCAGGCGCGCGAGTCGGACCGGCATGTCGGAGCGGGTCACCTCGATTCGTGCCCCTGCGGGCAATTCGACCATACGGCGTCCATCACACCAGAGCACGCCTGCCGTGGTCGCCGGGACGATTTCGCAGGCCACGGTGGCGTCGGGGGAGACCACTATCGGGCGGGCGAAAAGCGCGTGGGCGCTGATCGGGACCACCACGAGCGCCTCGACCTCCGGCCAGACGATGGGGCCGCCGGCCGAGAAGGCGTGTGCCGTCGAGCCGGTGGGCGTGGCGCAGACCACACCGTCGCAGCCCCATCGGGACAGCGGGCGGCCGTCGATCTCCAGCACCATGTCCAGCATGCGCCGGGCGTTGGCCTTCTCCAGCGTCGCCTCGTTGAGCGCCCAGGTGCGGACGGGCGGCGCTGTGGCGTTGCGGCCGCCGTTGTAGACGGCGATGTCGAGGGTCATCCGCTCCTCGACCTCGTAATCGCGATCGACGACGCTGCGCACCGTCGCGCCGAGGTCCTCGCGCTCGGCTTCGGCGAGGAAGCCCACGTGGCCGAGATTGACGCCCAGCAGCGGCGCGCCGGCGGGGCGGGCGATCTCGGCGGCGCGCAGCAGGGTGCCGTCGCCGCCCAGCACCATCACCAGCTCGACCCCTTCGGCCGCGTCGAGACCGCCTACGGCCTCGACCGGATCGAGATCGCAGCCGGCGAGTTTCAGCTCGTCGACCTCCGAGGCCAGCATCCGCACGGTCAGACCTGCCTCGGTAAGGCTGCGGTGCACCAGCTGAGCGCTGCGCGTGGCCGCAGCACGACCGGTATGCGCCAGCAGCAGCACACTGCGTCCGTCCGATCCGGGGCTGGTCATCGGGTCTCCTCAACTTCGCCTGGCAACACCGCCCTGACCGCCGGCGGCGCGGGCGTGCCACGGCGCGACCGGCGGTGCGGTACCCGCGGCACCGGCTCGCACACCGGCCGAGTCACGCTACCCGTCCAGAGAGAGCGTGTCCCACAACGACGTTATCCACATCCGGGCATCGCCAGTGGCGGTCGCCGGGAGCGGCGGCGTTTACTCGGGGCATGGACACTGCATACGGCTCCACACATCCGTTCGGCGCCCAGGCCGCGTTCGCGCCCGGCGCCGGGACGCGGCGGGGGCGCTCGCCGTGTACGCGGCCCGCGGCGAAGTGCCCGCACCGGAGCGTATCCCCCGTCGCACGCCGCCGGCCGCCGACCGCGACGGGGCGGGCCGCACCGCGAGGGCGCGATCCGCACAGCGGCGGGCGCAGCGCACGGCCACGCCCCGGCCCGGGGCCCGGTCGGCGGCGCGGGCCCCTCCGCTCCGGGCCGCTGCGGCCCTTCCCGATCCCCGGCCTACTGCGGGCCCTCCGCCACAGCGCTCTGCAGCCGCCCCTCGTCCAGCGGGGGCGCGCCCGCGCGCAGCCAGAGGAAGTACTCGACGTTGCCCGAGGGGCCGGGCAGCGGGCTCGCCGCCACCTCGGCCGTTCCCAGGCCCAGCTCGCGGGCGCGGTCGGCGACGGTGCGCACCGCTTCGGCGCGCAACTGCGGGTCGCGGACCACACCCCCGGTCCCCACACGGTCCTTGCCCACCTCGAACTGCGGCTTGACCATCAGCGTGAAGTCGGCGCCGGGGTCGGCACAGCGCACCAGCGGGCCCAGCACCAGGCCCAGCGAGATGAACGACAGGTCCGCCACCACCAGGTCCGGCATCGGCTCGCCCACCTGCTCGGGCTCCAGGTCGCGCACGTTGCGCCGCTCCAGGACCGTGACCCGGTCGTCGCTGCGCAGCGGCCACGCCAGTTGCCCGTAGCCCACGTCGACCGCCACCACCGAGGCCGCGCCGCGCCGCAGCAGCACGTCGGTGAACCCGCCGGTGGACGCTCCGGCGTCCAGGCAGTGCCGCCCCGAGGCCTCGATCCCGAACGCCTCCAGCGCACCCACCAGCTTGTGCGCGCCGCGCGAGACGTAGGTCGGCTCGTCCGGGGGTGCCTTGACCACGATCGCCTGGTCCAGGCCCACCTGCGTAGCAGCCTTCCCGGCCGGGACACCGCCGACCAGCACGTGTCCGCCGTCGATCAGTTCGCCGGCGTGGCTTCGCGAACGCGCGTGCCCGCGGCGGACCAGTTCGGCATCCAGTCGGCTGCGCCTGACCATGGGGATCGAGTGCACCCACCTCTCGGGTATCCGGGGAGCCGCCCCCGCACCGGCGGGGCGGGGCGGCGCCTTGGCGGCCGCGGGCGGGCGTGCACGCGCGTCTCCCGCGTGATCGAGGCGATGAGCCGCGCGCCGATCCTCCGCCGAGCGGATGCCGCCCGCGACGCCGCAGGCTGCGGCGGCGGCAAGGCAAAGCATACGAGATCCCGCGGGGCGGGCGGCCGCGCCGCCGGCGCCCCTGTTACACCGGCTGCGCGGTGCGCACCGCCCGGCGCATGTGGCGGGCGGTCTCGGACGCGGGCTCCGCGAGCAGGTCGGCGGGCGTCCCCTGGAACACCACCCCTCCCCCGTGGCGGCCCGGCCCGGGCCCGAGGTCGACGATCCAGTCGGCACGGCTGACCACGTCGAGGTCGTGCTCGACGACCACCACCGTCGAGCCGCCGTCGACCAGCCGGTCGAGCAGCGCGAGGAGGTCGGCGACATCGGACATGTGCAGCCCCGTCGTGGGCTCGTCGAACACGTACACGCCGCCGTCGCCGCCGAGTTCGTCGGCGAGCTTGAGGCGCTGCCGCTCGCCGCCGGAGAGGGTGTTCAGGGTCTGCCCGAGCGCGAGATAGCCCAGCCCCACCTCGTCCAGGCGCACAAGCACCGAGTTGACGGCACCGGACCGCGGGAAGGCGTCGAGTGCTCGGCGCACGCTGAGGTCCAGCACATCGGCGACGGTGCGCCCGTCGAGTCGGTACCGCAGCACGTCGTCGGTGAACCTCGTGCCGCCGCACACCTCGCAGGTGCTGACGATGGGGTCCATGAAAGCCAGGTCGGTGTAGACCACACCGAGCCCTTCGCACGCCGGGCAGGCGCCCTCCCCGTTGGGAGTGAACAGCGACGTGCTCACCCCGTTCTCCCGGGCGAACAATCGGCGGATCACGTCGAGGATCCCGGTGTAGGTGGCCAGGCTGGAGCGGCGCGACACCCGGATGCCGCGCTGGTCGATCACGGTGGTCCCGGGGCACACGAGCGGCAGGTAGCCGTGCACGAGAGTGCTCTTTCCCGAGCCGGCCACCCCGGTGACGGCGGTCAGCACGCCGGTGGGGATGTCCACGTCCACTGCGCGCAGGTTGTGGCGGTCGGCGCCGCGGATCCGCGCCCATCCGGCCGGGGTCCGCGGAGCGGCCTTGGGCACGGGCCGATCGCGCAGGGCGCGGCCGGTGGCCGTCGGGGCGGCGGCCAGCCCGGCCGCGTCGCCCTCGTAGACCACCCGCCCTCCCGCCTCGCCGGCTCCGGGGCCCATGTCGACGACGTGGTCGGCCACCGCGATCACGTCGGGGTCGTGCTCGACGACCAGGACCGTGTTGCCCTTGTCGCGCAGGCGGCACAGCAGTCGAGTGAGGCGGGAGACGTCGTGGGGGTGCAGGCCGACACTGGGCTCGTCGAGGATGTAGAGCATGCCGGTGAGGCTGCTGCCGAGGTGGCGGACCGTTTTCACGCGCTGCGACTCCCCGCCCGACAGCGTCGACGTGGGCCGGTCCAGGGTCAGATATCCCAGCCCGATCCCGACCATGTGCTCCAGCTGGGTGGCGAGCGCCTCGGCCACCGGCGCGGCGTCGCCGACGTCCATGCCCCGTACCGCCGCCGCCAGCTCTCCGGCCTCCATGGCGGCGCCCTCGGCGATGGTGCGCCCGTCGATCCGGCTGGACAGCGCGGCCGCCGACAGCCGGGTTCCCTCGCAGTCGGGACACGCGGTCTCGGTGACGACTCTGTCGAAGGCTTCGCGGGCCTTGGGCTTGAGCGTCTCGGGGTCCTTGGGCAGCCAGATGCGCTCGAACCTGGGCAGCAGCCCTTCGTAGGCGGTGGGCACCGGTCCGCCCCGGCTGGGCAGGTGCACTGTGGCCGCTGCGCCGTGCAGGAACGCCTCCCATTCGGCAGGCGTGTAGTCGGCCAGGGGCTTGTCGTTGTCGAACAGCCCGGAGTCGGCGTAGGTGCGCCACATCCAGCCGCCGACGTGGAAGGTGGGGAAGCGGATCGCGCCCTCGTTCAGCGATCGGCTGCGATCCACGAGTCCGTCGACGTCGACGGTGCGGACAGCGCCGAGACCGGCGCACCGCGGACACATGCCCTGGGGGTCGTTGAAGGAGAAGAGGTTGGACGAACCGATCCGGGGCCGCCCGGCGCGCGACCACAGCAGCCGCATGAGGGAGTAGATGTCGGTGATGGTGCCCACCGTCGAGCGGGCGTCGCCGCGCAGCCGCCTCTGGTCGACGATGATCGCCGGGGCCAGGTTCTCGATCGTGTCGACGTCGGGCTGTCCGTATCTGGGCAGCCGGTTGCGGGCGAAGGTGGTGAACGTCTCGTTGAGCTGGCGCTGGGATTCGGCGGCGACGGTGTCGAAGACCAGCGACGACTTACCGGAGCCGGACACCCCGGTGACCACGGTCAGGCGGTCTTTCGGGATCTCCACGGCGATGTCGGCGAGGTTGTGTTCGCGGGCGCCGGAGATGCGGATGCGGTCGTGTGCCATGGGGCGACGGTAGAAACGGTTGAGGCCGGATTCCGGCCGCAACCGGGTGCAGGATCGGAGTGTGGTGGACGGACCGAGCGGGCGGATGCTGGAACTGCTGTCGCTGCTGCAGAGCGGCAGGACCTGGACGGGGCGCGAGCTCGCCGAGCGCGTCGGCGCGTCTGCGCGCACCCTGCGGCGCGACGTCGACCGGCTGCGCGGCCTGGGCTATCCCGTCCGATCCACGCGCGGTCCCGGCGGCAGCTACCGGCTCGTGGCCGGGCGCGCCATGCCGCCGCTGCTGCTCACCGACGAGGAGGCGGTGGCCGCCGTGGTGGGGCTGCGCCTGGCGTCGTCGGCCGCCGTGTCCGATGCCGCCGACGCTGCGGGCAACGCGCTGATCAAGCTGGAACAGGTGCTGCCGTCGCGGCTGCGCTACCGGGCCGAAGCCGTCTCCTCCTCCACCGACGCCGTCGCGCGCACCCACGCCGCCCCCGATCTGCGCACTCTGCAGCGCCTGGCCACCGCCGCGCACGCGCGAAACCACGTGCGCTTCAGCTACACCGACCGCGCCGAACGCAGCGGCGACCGCCGCGTCGAGCCCTACCGGCAGGTGCTGGTGGGGCGACGCTGGTACCTGCTGGGCTGGGATCGCGACCGGCGTGACTGGCGCACGTTCCGGTTGGACCGGATGGCCGGGCTGACGGTCCAGCCCACCACGTTCACCGCGCGCGAGTTGCCGAGCGCCGACACCGTGAGCTTCGTGCACGACAGCGCACGCTTCCCCATCAGCCGGCACCGCGGCGTGGTGCTGTTCTCCGCGCCGGTGGAACGGGTATCGGAGCGGCTGATGGCCGAGGCGGGCTCGTTGGAGGCCGTGGACTCCGGCTCCTGCCGCCTGGTGACCGCCGCCGACTCGTGGGAATGGATCGCGATCACCGTCGCCATGGTCGGCGTCGCCTATACGGTCGAAGGCCCCCCGGAGCTGGTCGCCTTCACCCGCGACGCCGCGCAGCGCATGGCACAGGCGGCGGGCGACTGATCCCCGCCGGAGCGGCCGCCCCGTGCGGCTGCGCCCGCAGCGCAGCCGCACGGTGGTGCGGGCGCGCACCGCCTGCGGCCGTGGCTCGCCTGTGCCGCGATGCTCCCGCCGCTCTGTGCTCGCCGGCGCCGGCAACCGCGGCAGCGGCGCGCGGGACGGCGGTGCCGCGGGTCAGCCGCCGCGAGGGCTGTCGTCCTTCTCCAGACCGTTGAGGACTGTGGAGAGTTCCTGATGCAGTTCGTCGAAGACGGCAACGTGGTCGGCAGTGGGCATGTCGTCGAGGGCCGCCAGGCGTTCGCGGGCCATCTGCAGGGTGCGCTCGGCGATTCCCGCCGCCTGCTGTTGCTCGGTGGCCGCGTGGGCGTTTTCGGCCGATTCCGTGTGGCCAAGGGGGGTTGCGTCCGTCACTTTTCCGCGCCGCCCTTCATCTGTGCGCGCATTGCCGTGCCTACCGCCGCGGAGCCGACCCGCTCCCGCGGCGCCGGTCCTATTGTGCAATTCCGCTCGTGCTGTGGCTATTGGTCGTTCTTCGTGCTGTTCTTACCACGGCTGGCGGGGCGCTTCGCGCCACCGCTCTTGGCGGCGGCGCCGGAACGGCCGGAACCGGACTTGGCCTTCGTCGAGCGCTGCTGCTGGCTCTTGGCCGACGCCGCCGTTCTCTTGGCGGTGGCCTGCCCGTTCCCCGCGCCTCCGCCCGAGGACGCCGCCTCCGAGCGCTCCGAGTCGCCCTGGTCCGCCTCCGTAAGCGGCTCGCCGCCCGGCGCCTCACCGTTCGTTTCGGTTTCGGTTTCGGTCGAGTCGACCGCGGCGCTCGCACCGGCGCCGTGCGCAGCGTCTCGCGTGTGCGCGCTCGTCTCGGGCTTCCCAGCGGCGTCCGCGTCCGCTGCGGTCCCGGCCGGCGCGTCCTCGACCGCCTTCCCGTACCCGTCGGCCGCGTCGGCGGGGGCTCCGCCCGCCGACGGCAGGGGCCCCGCCTCGGCTGCCTCCGCGGAGGCAGCGGCGACGGGCGGCACCGCGGCGTGTATGGGCGCCGTGCTGATGAGCGGCCGCTGGGCGGCCAGGCGGCGCTCCAGCTCGGCCACGCGGCGTGCCAGGCGGTCGTACTCAGCCCGGCTGACCAGCTCCATCCGCTCCAGGGCCCGCTCGACCTCGCTGCCGACCAGTGCGTTCAGCGCCTCGCGGTTGGCCTGCGAGGTCTCGATCAGCTCGCCGGCCAACGTCTGGATCCCCGAACCCGCGCGCTGCCCGCCGTCGCCGGTCTCTCCCGCCGGCCCAGCGGACCGCGCCCCGCTCGGCGCGGGGGCGGCGAAACGCTCCTCACCCGCCTTGAGGATCACTTTGGCCGCTGCGACAGCGCGTTTGCGGGTCAGTTCGGTGAGGCCGTTGACTGCTTCGAAATAGGCACGCACCGCATCGACGACCATGGTGACTTGCTCCTTGCCGGTACCAGAGAAAGCGGAAGAGTTGCCGGTGCCACAGCGGGGTGGGACGCAGCCGTAAACGCTACCGGGCGTGCGGCCTCCACGGGCGCGACTTCGCAGGGTCGAGCGGCATTTCGCCCGCCGCACCGCGGCGGCGGGCGGGAGAGCCGGACGCCGGTGGGGCATCATGGGACCCATGGCCACTCTGGAGGAGTGCCGGGCGGCGATCGGCAAGGTCTCCGAGCGCATCACCGAAATCGACCCGGCCGACCGGCGCAAGCACATCGTCGAGCGCACCGTAAGCCTCACCGTGAGCGACGTGGACACCGTGTTCGACATGCGCCTGACCGAAGACGGGATGCAGGACATCACCGAGCGCCGGCCCGACGAATCCGCCCGGCGCGCTGAGGTGGGCGTCACCGTCTCCAGCGACGACCTCGTCGCGCTGGCCGAGGACCGCCTCGACGCCGCCAAAGCCCTTCTCGGCGGCCGGGTGAAGCTCGATGCGAACTTCGGCGATCTGATGCGGCTGCGCAAGCTGCTGTGAGCGCCCGCACCCGCCCTCAACGGCGAGAACGCCGCCTGCGGCGGGTATCGTGCCAGCGTGCGGAAACACGCGGGCGCGGACGCCCTTGAGTTGGCGCCACTGCGGGGGCTGCGCTACGCCGACCGCGACGCCGGCCCGATGCTGGACTCGCCCGAGTTCGAGATCGCCCGGGCCCTGGCACCGCCCTACGACGTGCTCGACGCGGCCTCCTTCACGGAACTCACCCGCGCCGAACCGCACAACGCCGTCCGTCTGACCGTTCCGCCGATCACGGTCGGACAGCGTGCGGGAGCGGGGCCGCCCATAACCGCGGCGGACCGCTATGCGGCCGCCGCGCGCACGCTGCGGAACTGGCTCACCGAGGGGATCCTGGTCCGCGACAGGGAACCGGCGATCTACGTCTACGAGCAGACCCTGCCCGAAGGACTGCGCCAGCGCGGGCTCGTCGGCGCGCTGCGTCTCCCCGCTCCCGGCAGCCCAGTGGTGCGCCCGCACGAGGACGTCGCCCCGGAGCCGGTACTCGACCGCGCCCGGCTGATGGCCGCCACCCAGGCCAACCTGGAACCGATCTTCCTGCTCTACCGAGGAGGCGACGGCGCCGCCGCACGCATCACCGAAACGGTCGCCGAAACCTGGCCGCAGCCGCTGGTGGATACCGCGACCGCCGACGGCGTCGCCCACCGGCTGTGGTCGGTCACCGACACAGCGCTGCACGGGGAGATCGCCGCGGATCTGGCCGCCCGCACCGCGCTCATCGCCGACGGGCACCACCGCTACGCCGCCTACCAGCGCCTCCGGGCCCGCCGCCACGGGCCGGGCCCCTGGGACGACGGGCTCGCGCTGCTGGTGGACTCCGACTCCTGCCCGCCCCGAGTGGGCGCGATCCACCGGGTGCTGCGCGGCCTGGACACCGACGCCGCGGTTGCGGCGGCGGCCGAGGTGGCGGCAGCGGTGCCGATGCCCGCCGAAGCGGAAGGGCCGGCGGTTCCGCCCGGAGCCACCGGCGGCACCTCCGAGCCGTCGGGGGGCGAAGGTCCGGGGCTGGTGCTCGCCGCGCCCGATCGCGGAAGCAGGAGGTTCCGGCTGCGCGTGGATGCGGATCGGCTGGCGGCCGCGTTCCCCGACCGCTCCCCCGCCTGGCGCGCTCTGCCCACCGCCGCTCTGGAGTACCTGCTGGGCGTGTGGGGGCTCGGCGACGCCGACGTCGACCTGGTGCACGACGACCCCGCCGCGGCGGTGGCCGCGGCCCGCCCCGGCCGCGACACGGCTGTGCTGCTGGACCCCGTCCCGGTCGAGGACGTCTACACGATCGCCGCCGAAGGCGAACTGACACCGCGCAAGACGACGTCCTTCGGTCCCAAGCCGCGGACCGGCCTCGTGCTGCGTGGCGCCGAAGCGCTCGGCCCCCGACTCACGGGATGAGCCCGCGGGCGCGCCTTCGGTGTCGCCGGGGACCGCGCCGCGATACCGCACCGCCGGCGCAGGGGATACCGCGGCCGTCCCCTCTGCCTCCGCTGGCTAGGCTGGGTGGTGGAACCGGCGAACGCCCGGGCGCCGGTGTCCGGCAAAGGCATGCGCGGCGGCTCCGGTGGGCGCGAAGGGCCGTTCAGATGTGATCGCTCCCGCCGGAGCGGGATCACGGCGGCCCCGCAGCGCGGTCGCCGGCCGCCCGCGCGGCCGGCGCGCGGCGGGGACCGGACCCGGAGCACCCCCGGGCGCACCGGGCGACTCGCACCAGGACCAGGAGACCGATGACTGACGGCATGACCCTGCAGAGCGCAGAGAGCCCGCTGAACGAGCGCTACGACGCGGCTCTGCTCGATCTCGACGGCGTCGTCTACGTCGGCTCCGCTCCGGTGCCCGCCGCGCCCGAGGCCGTCGACAAGGCACGGGCGGCAGGCATGCGCGTGGCCTTCGTGACCAACAACGCGGCCCGCACTCCCGCCCGGGTCGCCGAACGGCTCACCTCGATGGGGGTCGGGGCGGCTCCGGAGGATGTGGTGACCTCGGCGGAGGCCGCCGCGCGGCTTGTGTCGGAGCGCTTCCCGGCCGGATCGGCCGTGCTGGTGGTGGGTGACACGGGCCTGCGGTTGGCGCTGCGCCAGCGCGGACTGCGACCGGTGTCGACGGCCGCGGAGCGGCCGGTGGCCGTGATCCAGGGCTACTCCCCCCGGCTGAGCTACGACCTGATGGTCCAGGGGGCGCTCGCGGTGGCCGACGGCGCGCTGTTCGTGTCGGCCAATAACGACGCGACGGCACCCCTGGACCTCGGCGTGCAACCGGGCAACGGCGCGGCCGCCCGGGTGATCGCCCACGCCACCGGCAAGGAGCCGGTGGTGGCAGGCAAGCCCATGCGGCCCCTGCACGAGGAGGGCGTGCTGCGGACCGGTGCCGAGGCGCCGCTGGTGGTGGGCGACCGACTCGACACCGACATCGAAAGCGCCACAGTGCGCGGCGCCGCCGGCCTGCTGGTGTTCTCCGGTGTGACGAGCCCCGCCCAAGCGGTGATCGCTCCGCCCGAGCACCGTCCCTCCTTCCTCGCCTGGGATCTGTCCGGGATCAACCAGCCCCACCCGCACGTCCGTATGGAGTCCGGGGATGCCCACTGCGGCGGGTGGACCGCCGCTCTCCGGGCGGGCCGGCTGCGCCTCTCGGGCCGGGGCGAACGCCTGGACGGCCTGCGCGCCCTGTGCGCCTGCGCCTGGGCCGCCCACCCCGACGGCCCCGTTCCGGACGGCAGCTGCGACGAGGCCCTCGCCGAGCTGGGCCTGCCGGAGGACGACTAGCACCGCAGGCGGTCCGGACCCGCCGCCGAGGCCGCGACGAACGCAGAGGGCCTGCCGTGCCCGGCGGCATGCACGGGTTCACCGGCAGATCCGGGCACGGCGCAGCGGCGGGGATCAGGACGTCAGCTCCCGGAAGCGTCCGCGGAGGATCCGGGGCGGCGACTGATGCGCTGAACGGTGCGCGCCTCGATCTCCACGACGCTTGCCGCGCCCTTGGGCGACCTCCAGAAGCGCCTGCGCAGCACGCCGCTGATCTGGACGACGTCGCCGAGGCGCCACTCGCGGGTGCGCTCCTCGATGGCCTTCTGGAAGCTGACGCAGGTGATGGGGTCGGCGGACTGGTTGGGGCGCTGCTGGGCGGGGGCGCGGGCGATCGAGACCCGCCAGGTGGTGAGGCGGTCGCCGCTGGCCAGTTCGCGGACGTAGGGCTCGGCGGTGATGCGTCCGGCGACGACGACCTCGTTGCGGTGGCCGGGCTCGCGATCGTTCCCGCCGGCCGAGCCGCGCGCGGACGCCGCCGCCCGCTTGCCGCGAGTGGTTCCGGTGGCGTTCGCGGTGCCGGGAATCGTCGCCGGCGCCGGAGCGGTGGTCGGGGGCGTGGTCGTGTCGGGCATGGTTCCTCCCTGCGGACGAGACTCGATGGTCCCGAGTGGCGGCTGCCGGACCGCCGAAGCGGACCGGCCGGGCGATTCCAGAATCCGAGTCGCACACCCTCGGCCGAAAGCCCGATTCCCGACCTGTGGACAAGTCTCGACGCACCCGGCTCCGTCGGGGCGGCGGTGGGCGGCGGCCGCGCCTGCCCCGCCCGGCCACGTCGGATCCGCGGTGAACTAGATTCGGCACAGGCCGCCCGGTCGCGGCGGAGGCGGCGCTCCCGCACCGCGGCAACCGCCGCCGGCCCCGGGACCCTCTGCGGCGGCCCGCACCTCGGGCCGCCGTTCGCAAGCGGAAGGAGACGCCAGGTGCACGACGACGTGGACCCCAACGCGCTGCCCAGCGGCATCACCGCCCTGGGCGACGACATCTTCGCCATCGACACGCGGATGGCGGGCTATCCCGGGATCACCTCCAGCTACCTGATCCGCACCGAGCGGCCCTGCGTCGTCGAGGTGGGCACCGCCGGATCCGCACCGGTGCTGCGGGACGCGCTGCAGGCGCTCGGAATCGGCCCCCGGGACCTGGCCACCGTCGTCGTCACCCACATCCACCTCGACCACGCCGGCGGCGTCGGCGACATCGCGACGATGTTCCCCAACGCCGAGATCGTGGTCCACGAGCGGGGCGCCCGCCACCTCGCCGATCCGTCGCGCCTGATGCGTAGCGCCCGCATGGTCTGGGGCGACCAGCTCGACGTCCTCTTCGGCGACCTGCGCCCCACCGACGCCGCCCGCATCCGCTCGGTCGCCGAAAGCGGCGAGGTCGACCTGGGCGCCGGGCGCCGGCTGGTCAGCCACTACACACCCGGCCACGCCAAGCACCACGTCGGCCTGGTGGACTCCGCCACCGGAGATCTCTACGTCGGCGACGCCCTGGGCGTCTACAACCCCGCGACCGGCGACGTGCGGCCCGCCACCCCGCCGCCCGACTTCGACTTGGACGCCGCGGTCGCGTCCCTGCGGCTGTTCGGCGACATCGGGGCGCGACGGCTGATGTTCTCGCACTTCGGGGCCGTCGATACGGTCGGCGAGACGCTGCAGAGCGCCGAGGAGGAACTGCGGATGTGGGTGGAGACGGTTCGCGACGCACGGGCCGACTCCCCCGACCTCGACCATGCCGTGGCCATGGTGCGCGAGCGGGTCGTGAGCCGCTACCGCCCCAACCCGGAATCGGTCTCCGCCGAATCGGCCGAGGTCATGGACGTCCTCAGCGGAGTGCACAGCAACGTCACCGGCATCACGCACTGGCTCGACCGCGTCGCCGAGGACCAGCGTGCGGCCGCCGACTCCGGGGGGCAGCGGGAGGGCTGACCGGGGTCGGCCCCGCCGGGGCTCCACGGCGCCCGGGCCCCGGAAGCCGCCCCGGCGGCTCACGGTGCGCCGGGCAGGCCCAGCACGCGCAGCAGGTGGGCGTAGATGCCGTCGTCCCACGACAGGTCAGCGGGCAGCACGTCGAACTCGCCGACCTCGTCGGTCTCGAAAGTGCCGTCGAGCGGCCGGCGCGCCGCAACCTGCGCATGGGTGACGACGGTCGTATGGCCGCCGGCGAGGACGTAGTAGCCGTCGACGTGCACCTCGCCGAGGTCGGCGCCGGCCTCCTCGCGGGCTTCGCGGCGCGCCGTCGCCTCGATGCCCTCGCCGGGTTCGGCGTGGCCGCCGGGGAACTCCCAGGCACGGCTGCGGTGGCGCACCAGCACCGGCCGTTCACCGCGGAACAGCAGGCACACCACGGAATCGTGGCGTTCGGGCAAGCGTCCCAGGTGTACGGCGGCGCCGTTCAGCGACGGTTGCGGGCTCATGGGGTCGAACACCTCGGCGATCGGGGGTTCGGAAGGGCGGGCGGCCGGCGGGGCCGCCCGGAACGTCCTCCGGAGCGGGCGGTCGGCGGCCCTGCGAACCGCCCCCCGGGGGGGCCGGTGTAATCGTACTCTCCTAGAATTCAGGAACCCCCTGCTCGGTGAGTTTCGCGAACTCGTGTGAGCTGGGATGACTTGGACAGATCCCGAGCCATAGGGCAGGGTTGTCCGGGCGGTCGGTGTGACACGCATGGTGTGCCGGGAAGTCTGGTCGGCGATGTTCTGCAACGCGTAGGGACGACTCGGGAGTTTCGACCATGGCGACCAAGACGAGTTCGAACGGACTCGCCGACGCACTTCGCAAGGACTCCGTCGGCGGTTTCCTCCTGATCGCCGCGGCCGCCGTGGCACTCATCTGGGCCAACTCGCCGTGGTCGGGACTGTACGAGGCGGTCCGCGGCTTCACCTTCGGCCCGTCCGAGCCGCTGCACCTGGACCTCGACGTCGAGCACTGGGCCGCCGACGGCATCCTGGCGCTGTTCTTCTTCATCATCGGCGCCGAGCTCAAGCAGGAGTTCGTCCACGGTGAGCTGCGCAACCCGAGACGGGCGATGCTGCCCATCGTGGCCGCCGCCGGCGGCATGGTGGTACCGGCGCTGGTCTTCGTCCTCTTCAACCTGACCCGGCCCGAGGGGCTCTCCGGCTGGGGCGTTCCGATGGCCACCGACATCGCCTTCGCGCTGGCCGTGCTGGCGATCATCGGCCGCCATCTGCCTCCGGCGCTGCGCACGTTCCTGCTTACGCTGGCCATCGTCGACGACCTGGGCGCGATCCTCGTCATCGCCGTCTTCTACACCGACGACCTGAAATTCGGCGCCCTGATCGCCGCCCTGGCACTCCTGGCGGCGTTCGGCTTCCTGCAGCAGGGCCGGGGCCCGGCCGCCGCCCTCGACCGCTCTCCCATCCCCAACTGGGTGGTCTACGTTCCGCTCGCCTTCGCGATCTGGGCGCTGATGCACGAGAGCGGAGTGCACGCGACCATCGCAGGCGTGGCCATGGGCATGCTGATGCGCAGTACCGAGGCCGAGGGCGAGCACGAGTCGCCGCTGCACCGCGTCGAGCACATGCTGCGCCCTTGGGCGATGGGGGTGGCCCTGCCGATCTTCGCCCTCATGTCGGCGGGAGTGGCGTTCGGCGGCATCGCCCAGATGGTCACCGACACCATCGCGCTGGGCGTCTTCTTCGGCCTGGTCGTGGGCAAGCTCGTCGGCATCCTCGGCGGCGCCTGGATCACCACCAAGGTGACCCGTGCAGAACTCAACCCCACACTGAGCTGGTGGGACATCGCCGGAATGTCGATCCTGGCGGGAATCGGCTTCACGGTCTCACTGCTGATCACCGAGCTGGCCTACCCGGGGGCCGAGTCGATGCTGGACAGCGCCAAGGGAGGCGTGCTGCTGGCGTCGCTGGCCGCCACATTGCTCTCCGCCGGCATTCTGGGGTGGCGGAGCACCCATTACAACCGGCACGGGATCCCCGGAGAGGCCGGGGCGCGCAGCGGCTGAGACGGCGGAGCGCCGCGGACCGGGACGGCTGAACGGCCCAGCCTGCGCGTTCGCGGGCGACGAAGACATCCACAGGCATGACCGGCACCGATCCGGGTATCGTCACCTTCGTCCACCCGTCGAGCCCTCCCCCAAGGACACCGATGCCCCTCGGCCCGCTGGCCCTCCTCTTCGGCGGCGGGACCGGCGTGGCGCCCGCGCGCCCGCTGCGGCGGGCGGGTGCGCTGATGCTCGCAGCGCTCGCGTTCGCTCCCGCCGCCTGCAGCACACCGGCGCGGACCGACAAGCCGGGCACCATCGAGACCGTCGTCGGCACGGGCGAACCCGGGTGGCTCGAGGGCGGCTATGCCGGAGACGCGGGCGACGCCGTAGGAGCGCGGCTGAACGCGCCCGGCGCCCTGGCGTTCGCCGCCGACGGCACCCTTTATGTCGCCGACACCGACAACAACCGGATCCGCCGCGTCAGCCCCGACAGCGGCACCATCAACACGGTCGCCGGCGGGGGCGGGAAGGACTGGGCTCGGGCCGAGAGCGCCACGGCCGCGGCACTGCCCGAGGTCGCCGACCTGGCCGTGAGCTCCTACGGCGACACCCTCTACGCCGCCTCTACGCTGCAGAACCAGGTGGCCGCGATCGCCCCGAAGGAGGGAACGATCGAGATCCTCGCGGGCCGCGGAGACGGCTCCGCCACGCAGCTGTCCCCTCCGCATATGGAGCGGCTGGGTGCTCTGTGGTGGCCCAGCGGCGTCGACGTCGGCCCCGGCGGGAGGCTCTACATCGCCGACAGCGGCAACGGCCGCATCGTGGCGGTCGGCCCGCACGAGGCCCGCGACGCCGGGCGGCCGGAGCCCGATCACGTGCGGGTGGTCGCCGGAAACGGTGCGCAGGGGCGGCCGGGCAGCGGGTACCCCGCGGACGGGGAGTTCGCCGAGCTCGGCCGGTTGGCCGTGGACGGCGACGGCTCACTCCTGTTCGTCGACGGCATCGCCGGGCTGCGCAAGCTGGACTCCTACGAGCACACCGTAAGCGCCGCATGGAACCCGCGGCTGCCGGAGCATCCGCAAGCCATCGCCGTGGACAGCCGCACGGGCATACTGTTCGCGGCCGACGCCGTCGAGAACCGTGTTCTGGCCTTCACACCGGGCCGACGCGAACCGATCGTCGTCGCGGGAACCGGGCACCACGGCTTCACCGGAGACGGCGGACCGGCCGAGCAGGCCGCCCTCGACTCCCCCGGCGGCCTCGCCGTCAGCCCCAGCGGTGACCTCTACATCGCCGACACGCACAACCACCGCATCCGGATTGTGCACGACATCACCGCGGCCCTGGCCGACCGGGCGGACTGAACCACCGCCGCGCCGGCGCGTCGCGGCGGCAGCGCCACCGGCGCCCTCAGCGGGAGGTCGACCTGTCGATCCCGGCGAGCACCGCCTCGACGTGGGGCCCTACTCGCGCCCTCAGCTCGTCGCTCCAGACCTCCTCGGAGTACCGCCGGTGCAGATACAGGTCCCTGGCATGGGACAGCACGGGCCGGTGCTCCTGCGGAAGCCGGGCGAGGGCCCATTCCGCGGCGGCATCCTTGGTCATGACCTCGCCGGTGGCGAGCGTGGCCCAGACGCGGGCGAGGGTCAGCACCACGTTGCGGGTGTCGGTGTCCACCTCGGCGAGCAGGTCGGGGATGCCCGCCACGCTTGCGCGCACCACGTCGGCGTGCGGGACCGGGTCGAGTACCTGCGCGGGCGGCCGGCCGGCGAGCGGGCGGTCCCCGGCCAGCGCCATCGTGACGATCAGCGCCAGATCCGGCATCGTGGCGGGCCGGGGCGGACCGCCCGCGGCGAACTCGTCGCGCATCCACTCGCCGTACAGGAAGTCGCCGGTGGGCGGGAACCGCCACGGGCGGACCCGGGATTGGACGACGACGGTGAGCTCGACCGGTCGCGCTCCGCCGGAGAAGCCGGATCGCGCGAGCAGCCCGTCGAGAAGCCGGCGCCGCCGGCCGTCGTCCATGGTCCGCCGGGAGACGACGAGCACGTCGAGGTCGCTGGCCGGTTTCAGCCCGCCGGACACCGCGGACCCGTGCAGGTAGACGCCGAGGGCGTCGGGGCCGAGGACGTCGTCGACCAGCCGTGTGATATCGCCGATCAGGTCCATCGGGCCGGTTTCGGCCATCGGTCCGTGCGGGCGCAGCCGGTTTTCCGGAGGACGGGCCGCTGCGGACGGGCGTCGGCGCAGGCCGTCAGCGGTCGGTTTCGCTCTCCTCGGACTCCCCGGCTTCCGCGTCGGGGTCCTCGGCGTCGGTCCAGACGACGTCGTCGCCGATGTCGACGATCTCGACGCCCTCCAGCTCGGCCATGCGCTCGTCGGCGTCGGTCAGCCCTTCGCGGTCCACCGAGGAGGCGCGCGCGAAGTACTCGCGGGCCTCCTTCTTCCGGCCGGAGGCGACGAGCGCGTCGGCGTAGGCGTAGAAGAGGCGCGCGACCCACGGGCGGGCGCGCCGCTCCTTCAGCTCGGGGATCTGCAGCTCCACGACGGCCGCCTCCGGTTGCCCGAGGTCGCGCCGGGCTCCGGCCGCGACGATGCGCAGTTCGATGCGGTCCTCGATCGACAGGTCCTTGGCCGCAGGGTCGCGCACGATCTCCAGTGCACGCTCCGGGCGCCCGAGGCCGCGCTCGCAGTCGGCGATCATCGGCAGATAGTTGTCCTGCCCGGTCATCCGGCGGGCCGCCCGAAGATCCGACAGGGCTTCCTGCCATTTGCCGACCGAGTAGGCGGCGATTCCCGCGGCCTCGCGAACGATTCCCATTCGGGAGGCTTTCCGGCGGGCGAAGGAGGCGTGCTCGTAGGCGCGCTCGGGTTCGTCGTCGAGCAGGCGGCCGGCCATCACCATGTGTCTGCCGACGACCTCGGCGAGGGACTTGGGCAGGCCGGTCAGCTCCTTGCGGACCTCCGGGTCGAGCTCGTTGAAGGCCACGTCGTCCGGCAACCGGGGAGCGGCCTCACGGTCCTGGGAGCCCGAACCGTCGCGGCCCTGCCCGCCGCTCGGACCGCGCTGGGGACGGCCGCGGTCGTCGCCGCGGTCGGGGCGTCCGCCGACTCGGCGGTCTCCCGACCGGGCGCCGCGCTCATCACGGCGGTCCCGTCCGCCACCGCCCTGGCCGGACTGGCCGCCCCGGCCGGAGCCGCCTCCGGACTGGCCGGAGCCGCGTCCGCCGCCGTCACGACCGCCACGGAAGCCTCCCGAACGACCGCCGCCGCCTCCGGCCCCGGAGCGGGGCCGACCGCCGCTACCGCCGCCTCGGCCGCCACTTGGACCGCCGGAACGGGGGCCGCTTCCAGAGTTGCGTGCTCCTGAGCCGTTCCGGTTCCCGCGGCTTTCGTCAGTCATGCTTCCGTCCGTAAACAGTCAAAAGCGCTGCCACTCAGGAGTAGCAGCGCGTTGTTCATCCCAGGTCTTTCACTCTACCTGCATGCGGCGGGCGCATTCGCCCGCTCGGTACCTCCGGAACGCGGCGGTGGGAGCCTCCCACCGCCGCTCGCATCCAACCGCGGCGCCTCAGGATCGAGGACGACACTCTGAGACGTACGTCTTTCGGTCTGTCCCCGACGGAAGCGAACCCGAGCCGGTACGGCCGTTCGCGGCTACGCCCGGCTCCGCCGGCGCGGACGGTGACAGGCCGGAGGGGCTCATCTCCCCTGCGCAGAAGTGCATGAGGCAGCCGCGCAGGACCGGCTCCCGCCCGCCACCGGCGAGAAGCCGGCGGGGCCCCCGGAGCGGCGGCGCGCGCCGCCGCTCAGTTCCCAGATGACACCGCGCATCGGCGCTTGAATAAGCACCTGATTCCCTTCTTGACCATCCCCGGCGGAAGCGCCGGGACCTCGGTCGCGGATGAGTGTTGGCAATCCGACAGAACACGACCGACAGAACACACCGGAAGGGATGCGCCGACCATGAGCCGAGCCGACGCCTGGTGATCACTGTCGGTCAGATACCGAGTACGATACCGTAATCTGCCGTTGAAAGTGCAGCTGACCGGCCGTTTCGCCGACGAATGGGCGCCCACCGGCCGTTCCCGTCCGCGACCGGAATCGGGTACAAAAAAAGGGGGGCAGGGCCCCCGAAAACGGGAACCCCACCCCCCAA
>NZ_JROO01000109.1 GCF_000826685.1 Streptomonospora alba | reverse complement strand
CGTCGCCGGGCATCCTCCGGGAGCGATGCTGACCTTCGTCGGGCTGGACCGCATCGGCTTGGGCGGAGGCGCGTGGGCGGGGGTGTTCTGCATCGTCGTGGGCACCTCCGCCGCGGCCGCGATCCTGATCGCCCTGCGTGCGCTCGGTTCCGCGCGGTGGGCGCGCCTGGCCGCGCCGTTCGTGGTGCTGGCGCCCGCCGCGGTGTGGGTGGGCACCTCGGCGGACGGCTACTTCGCGGGGGTCGCCGCCTGGGGGCTGGCGCTGCTCGCCCTGGCCGGGACGGCGGCGCGCACTCCCGCGCGCTGGGCCGCGGCGCTGGGCGCGGGACTGCTGCTGGGCTGGGTGCTGTACCTGTCCTACGGTCTGACCCTGGCGGCGATCCTCGCTCTGGCGGTGGTCGCCTGCACCCGCACCCTGCGGCCGCTGCCGTTGGCGGTCCTCGGCGCCGCGGCGGTCGCCGTCGCGTTCACCGCCGCGGGCTTCTGGTGGCTGGAGGGCTACGACCTGCTCGTCACGCGCTACTTCCAGGGCGTGGGCGGTAAGCGGCCCTACTACTACTGGGTCTGGGCGAACCTGGCCATCGTGGTGATCACCGCCGGTCCCGCCGCGATAGCCGGCCTGCGCCGCGCCGTGCTCGCCGCGCCGGGGGCCCTGGGACGCCTGCGCCGCAGCCCGCCCGGCGGCCCGGACGCCCTGGTGGTCCTGGCGACCGCCGCGGCGCTGGCGATCGCCGCCGCCGACCTGTCGGGCATGAGCAAGGGCGAGACCGAGCGGATCTGGCTGCCGTTCGTGGTGTGGGTGGTGCCCGCCGCCGCACTGCTGCCCGCGCGCGACCACCGGGTGTGGCTGGGCGTGCAGGCCGCGCTTGCGCTGGCGGCCAACCACCTGCTGCTCAACGGCTGGTGACGACGGGACGCG
>NZ_JROO01000108.1 GCF_000826685.1 Streptomonospora alba | reverse complement strand
CACCGCGCTGGAGGTCGGGTACGCCGACAACACCGACCTGTTCATCGACGACGGCGTGCCCCGGCTGCGCAGGCGCCGCGTCCCCGGTGCTCCGCAGGCGGTGGAGAAGTTGGCCGAGGCGATCGAGGTACGCATGCCCGAACGCTCCCTGCTGCAGATCGTGGCGCGCACCGCCTACTGGCTGGGCTGGCACCACTGCTTCGGCCCCGCCTCGGGCTCGGACCCCAAGATCCGGGACATCCTGGGCCGCTACTCGCTGGCGGTGTTCACCGGCGGCATCAACATCGGCCCCTACGAGGCGGCCAAACACATCGCCGGGGTCTCGGCGAGGGAGCTGTCGATGGTGCGCAACCGCCACATCGACCTGGCCAAGCTCAACGCCGCGATCGCGGTGGTGAACAACGCCTTCAACGAACTCGACGTGGTCAAGGCCTGGGGCGATGGCACCTCGGTG
>NZ_JROO01000107.1 GCF_000826685.1 Streptomonospora alba | reverse complement strand
GTGCTGCTGGAGACGGCGTGGGAAGCCGTGGAGCGGGCGGGGATCGACCCGGTGTCGCTGCGCGGCAGCCGCACCGGCACCTACATCGGAGTCATAGCCCAGGACTACGGGCCCAGCGCGGCCGACGCCGGAGAGCAGACGGCCGGATACTCCCTGACCGGCTCCATGACCAGTGTGGTCTCGGGGCGGGTGGCGTACTCGCT
>NZ_JROO01000106.1 GCF_000826685.1 Streptomonospora alba | reverse complement strand
GCGCGGCGGTACCAGGCCTCGGCCTCCTCGGTGCGCCCGTCCTGCTGCTTCAACAGAGCGGCGAGGCCGGACATCGCGATGATGTCCCCGTTGTCGGCGGCGCGGCGGTACCAGGCCTCGGCCTCCTCGGTGCGCCCGTCCTGCTTCAGCAGCAGGCCGAGGCCGGCCATCGCGATGATGTTCCCGTTGTCGGCGGCGCGGCG
>NZ_JROO01000105.1 GCF_000826685.1 Streptomonospora alba | reverse complement strand
CATCGCGTCGGTGTCCCCGTTGTCGATGGCGCGGTGGTACCAGGTCACGGCCTCCTCGGTGCGCCCGTCCTGCTGCTTCAACAGAGCGGCGAGGCCGACCATCGCGATGATGTCCCCGTTGTCGGCGGCGCGGTGGTACCAGGCCTCGGCCTCCTCGGTGCGCCCGTCCTGCTTCAGCAGCAGGCCGAGGCCGACCATCGCGTCGGTGTCCCCGTTGTCGGCGGCGCGGTTGTACCAGGCCTCGGCCTCCTCGGTGCGCCCGTCCTCGTCCAGCAGCAGGCCGAGGCCGACCATCGCGATGATGTTCCCGTTGTCG
>NZ_JROO01000104.1 GCF_000826685.1 Streptomonospora alba | reverse complement strand
CGCTCTCACGCTACGCCCCCGTCAAGCGCCTGGTGCTGGTGGCGTGCCTGGTGCATACCGCCCGCATGCGCGCCCGTGACGACCTCGCGCAGATGCTGTGCAAGCGCATCGCGGTCATCACCAAGAAGGCCAAGCACGAGCTGGAGGAGATCCGACAGCGCCAGCAGGCGGTGAACGAGCACCTGATCGGCACCTACCGGGGAGTGCTGGAGCACCTGGACCCCGACGCGCCGGAGGCCGGCGGGGAGGCCGAGCGGGCCCGGCGCGCCGCGGCGACCGTGGAGGCGGCGGGCGGGTTCGCCGCCCAGGTGGCCGACATCGAGGAGGTGTCGGCGTTCCACGGCGACAACTACGAGGTGCTGGT
>NZ_JROO01000103.1 GCF_000826685.1 Streptomonospora alba | reverse complement strand
TTCAAGAAGCTGACCTCAGCGCGAATGCTGCACCTGTCCTTCACTCCCAACGCCGACGAGATCAAGTGGGCGAGTGAGCGTACCAACACCCCCGAGGCGCTGTTCGCGGTGGTGCTCGCGCTGAAGTGCCACCAGAAGATGGCGCGTCTCCCCTCGGCCGCCGAGGTCCCCGACGAGGTGGTCGACCACGTGCGGCGCCACCTGGACCTGGGCGAGGACGTCGAACCCGACCACGGGTCGGGGCGCACTGCCAAGTGGCACCGCAAGCAGATCCGCACCCGCCTGGGCGTGACCTACGACCCTTCGCGGGCCCGCAAGATCGCCGCCGAGGCGATTCGTGAGGCCGCCCGGTCCAGGCACTACCCGCCCGATTTGATCAACGCCGCGCTGGACCGCCTGGTGGAGGCGTCGGTGGAGCTGCCGGGGTTCTCCACCCTGGACGAGATGGCCACACGCATCCGAGGGGAGGCCAACGCCGAGATCTTCGCCCAGGTCAACGACCGCATGGGCGAGGAGGGCCGAGCCCGGCTGAAGGCCCTGGTGGCGGTGGCCGAGGACGGGTACTCGATGTTCAACCGGCTCAAGAAGCCCGCCAAACGCGCGACCTGGTCGCGGTTCAAGGCCCAG
>NZ_JROO01000102.1 GCF_000826685.1 Streptomonospora alba | reverse complement strand
CCGACCGCGACGCCTGCGCCGAGCGCCTGGCCACCGCGCTCTCGGAAGGCCGCCTCGACCTCGCTGAATACGAACACCGCCTGGACGAGGCGATGAGCGCGGTGGTCGTCGGGCAGCTGCGGGCGCTGACCGCGGACTTGCCGGAGCCTCCGCCGCCGGCCGAACGCGAGGAATCCGAACCCGCGGCCCTCGGCTCCGCGCGCTCTGCCCTGGTATCGCCGTGGAAGGACTGGGTAGACGAGTGGCGATGGTGGCTCGGCGGCGCGGTCATCATGACCGGCATCTGGGGCGTCACAAGCGCCATGCACGGCGATGTGCTGCCGTATTGGCCGCTGGTTCCGCTGGGGATCTGGGCGGCGATCCTGATCGCCGCCGCCATCTGGCCCGATGAGAGCACCGGGTCACGCACATGAGCGTCACCGCTCCGGCTGGAGGGATCGACGAGTATGGATGATCAGCAGTTGCCCCCGGACCAGATGCGGGCTGCCGACACCGACCGCGACGCCTGCGCCGAG
>NZ_JROO01000101.1 GCF_000826685.1 Streptomonospora alba | reverse complement strand
TGAGTGAGAAGGTGGTCAGTCCCGAGGACGTGCCCGTGCCCCAGGTCGACTGCGACGCGGTCGACAGCGCCGGGAAGAACCTCAAGAGCGACGGCACCGACGTCGCGCAGGCCGGCCAGGACATCACCTCCGCCTGGCAGGGACTCGAAGGCGTCTACACCGCCCCGGAGGCGCAGACCCTGTTCGCCTCGATCGCCCCGGTGGCGACCACGGGCGACGACTTCGACGAGGCCGTGACCTCGGTGGGCGACGCGCTGATCACCTTCGCCGAGGAGGTGCGGCCCATCAAGGCCCGCCTCGCCGCGCTCAAGGCCGACGCCGAGGACTTCCAGGACACCATCGCCGGCGACGACGACTGGCGCGAGGACGAGGACCAGGTCGAGGAGCTGGACCGGCTCAACAACGACATCCTGCAGGCGGTCTTCGAGTACCAGCGCGCCGAGCGGGACTGCGCCAACGCGATCACCTCGCTGTTCGGCGGCACCACGTTCGTCGCCGCGGACGGGGACGGCTCGGCCGGGGCCGGGGAGCGGGCCCACGGCACCGGCGAGGCGCTGCAGGGAGTCGAGACCCCCTGGATCACGCCGCAGGAGCACGACGCGCCCTGGTACGAGGACGCCTGGGACGGGGTCAAGGACTTCGGCGTGGGCATCGCCGAGGACGTCGGCGGCCTCGTCGGCCTGCACGGCGAGGACGGCTGGGGCGTGGGTTCGTGGGGCGCGTGGGGCGACAACCTCAAGAGCAACTACGGCGACATGCTCAACGGGCTGGGCAGCCTGACCGGGTTCTACGGGGAGGACGGCTGGGGCGTGGGCTCCCTGGGCCAGTGGTGGGGCAACGTCTCCACGGGGTGGACGGAGTTCGCCCACGCGATCGTGCCCTGGCGCGAGTGGGGCGACCGGCCGGGCTATGTGATCACGCAGAGCGTGTTGAACATCGGCAGCATGTTCGTGGGCGCCGGGGTGGTCAAGGGGCTGGTCCAGGGCTCGCGCAAGGCCGGCGGCGGCGCCGACGCCGACGCCGACGCCGATACCCGCGGCGCCGAGGTGGATGTCGACGTCCAGACGCGGCACCTGGAGGGTGTCGGGGACCGTCCCGGGCAGCAGACC
>NZ_JROO01000100.1 GCF_000826685.1 Streptomonospora alba | reverse complement strand
CCGGAGTCGGCGGTCGAGGTGGATCTTTCGGGGCTTTACGAGCGGTTGGCCGAGGGCGGGTTCGACTACGGGCCGGCCTTTCAGGGGCTGCGTCGGGTGTGGGCCGGTGCCGAGGGGGCGGTGTTTGCGGAGGCGGAGCTTCCGGAGGCGGTGCGCGAGCAGGCCGGGGAGTTCGCGCTGCATCCGGCGTTGCTGGATGCGGCGCTGCATGCGCTGGCGTTTGCGGAGGTGGAGGGTGTTGAGGGCGGTGTCGTGCCGTTCTCGTGGAGCGGGGTGCGGGTGTATGCCGCGGGTGCTTCGCGGGTGCGTGTGGGTCTTGTTCCGGTGGGTGGCGGCGGTGTGCGTCTGGCGGTGACCGACATGCGCGGGGAGCTTGTGGCCGAGGCGGAGCGGTTGTGGCTGCGTCCGGCCCAGGCGGTGTCGGCGGCCCGGTCGGTTCCGCTGTACCGGCCCGACTGGACCCCCGCCGA
>NZ_JROO01000010.1 GCF_000826685.1 Streptomonospora alba | reverse complement strand
TTCCCGTTGTCGGCGGCGCGGCGCCAGGCGGTCTCGGTAACGCCACGGTCTCCGTCGGTGTAGGCAGTGGCACCGATCGCGAGGCGGTCCTCGTCGCCTGCCCAGTCGAGCGCCACTCGCCACACCGCCTCAGGCACCGGCTCCTCGCGCGTGAGGTAGTCCAAAGCCCGCCAGCGCTTCCGGCCGTGGTCGGCGGGCACCAGGAGGCCGGCCACCTCGTGGCGCACCCGCGTCGCCCACTCCCACGCCTCATCAGCGGCCTCGGCCGCCGGGGGCGGGGGCGGCAGGTAACGCTCGGCGACCCCCTCGATCCGGGGCCGGCTCAGCGGCGCCGACAGGCCGGTGCGGGCCAGATCCACCGCCGCGGCCACCAGCGCATAGCCCCGGGGATGGCCGGCGGCAGGGCCATGGCGCCAGAGGTCTTCCAGCTGCGGGCCGCCGCCCACGTAGGCGGCCACCCCCACGGTCTCCTGCGCCGCGGCCTCGACCAGGCGTTCGTCGCCGCTGCGGGCGGCGCGGGCGCGCTCCCCGGGGCTCCAGTCGACCAGGGACAGGGCGGGGGCTCGGAGCACGGCATAGCCCACGGCCCGCCCGTCTGATTCGGTGGCGGGTTTGAGGGCCTGGACCCGGTTCCAGCGGATGGTGGCGGCCACGATCGCCCCGGCCCGGCCCAGCTCCTCGATCAGGGGTGGCTTCAGGTGGGCGTGGGGCAGGCGGCGGTCGAGGTCGTCCAGCCACACCACCCAGCCGCGCCGGCCGCGCCACCGGTGTCGCTTGAGCCATGCGGGCAGGTGGGTGAGGTCGGCGTCCTCGGGCGGGACCACCAGACGGCGCTTGGGCAGGCTGCGGGTCAGCGCGGCGGCCAGCGCGCGGCTCTTGCCCGCCATGGAGTCCCCCTCGACCAGCACCATCCCGCCGCGCCGGTCGGCCGCCGCGGCTTTCAGCCGCTGGTCGAGGTCGAGGTCGACGTCGCGGGGCACATAGGGGGGTTGGCGACCACCGTCGGGCCCGGGGCGGGCGGTGTGCACCCCCAGCCGGGCCAGGTCGGCCCGGGGCGTGCGCACGGCGTTGGCGACCCAGGCGGGCACCGGGGGGCGGGTGGCTGCGGCGGGAGGGCCGCGCAACTGATAGACGCCCAACACCAGCGCCACAGCGAAGGACGCGACAGCGACGACGAGGGAGGCCACGCTGGCGAGCCCGGGCAGGTCCTTGAAGGGGCCGAGGTCCAGATAGCGGTTGGCGGCCCACAGGCCCACGCATGCCGCGCAGACAGCCAGAAACACCCACGCCCACAGTCGCATGCGCCGATTCTGCCGCCTCCGGTCCCCTTCCCGCACAAGCGGGCCTTAGCGATGGCAGAGAGCAGCGGACCTTTTGGATTTTCGCGCCCGCCACCGCGACTCTCAGTAGGCTTCCCGTATGGGAACTTCCCGAGACGACGATAGGGCAGTGATGCGTCCCCGGAGGCGGCGAGGCTCGCCCGGGTTGCTGGGTGCGCTTCTCGAACTCGCGGGCATGCTGGTCCTGGCCCCCTTCGCGCTCGGCGGCGCCCTCGTCACCTGGATGCGCCACCGGAGTTCCGACTTGAAGGTGAAGCTCGCCCGCAAGGACGGATCCACCACCGACACCGACGAATTGTCACCGGAGTTTCGAGAGAACGCCGACACATACATCGCTCAAACACCTCTCGGGAGGCTCAGGGAGCCAGAGGATATCGCCGACGTTGTCGCCTTTCTCGTGGACGACGATGCGCGCTGGGTCACCGGTCAGACGAGGCCGCCGGCGGCCTCGTCTGACGCAGGGCTCGTTCAAGTTTCTGAAGTGTCGGGTTTGCAACTGATCCCGAAGAAAGGTAGGGCCCGTTCAGGCAGATCCCCGATCGTGGGGGTGGCCTTGGCGACGTTGTCGCCCCCGCAGCATTGAGGACACCGATAGCCAGATTGCGGAAGGTCGCCATAGCGCGGGGTGCGGCCCCGCTGTGCACCGGGAGGCGTCCTCGTTGAAGGCGACGTCGCGGATGCGGTGGCTGGAGCTGTCGATCGCCCGATGTCCGCGAAGGTAGGCCGCCAACGCCGCCGGGTTGGGCTGGTGGGCGTCCAGGCGCATGATCAGGACGGCGGCCTACCGCCCCTTCCGGTGTCGGGACCGTCAGCGCCCGGTGTTGAGTCCGACGACGGCCGCCGCCCCGACGAGATACCCGGAGGCGAGTGCGCTGCTAAGCGAAGGCGGTACCGACGTCGCCGCGTCGCCGGCCGCGAACAAGCCCGGCATCCCCGTGGCGCCCATGCGGTCGACCTGGATGGCCTCAACGCTGAGGTGCTCGTCGGGTTCGAGCACCGTGGCCCCCAGATCCCGCGCCAGGGTGGAACGTTGCCGCAGAATGGACTTGACCAGTAGGCCCTCGGCCGGAATCTCACCGCCGTCGGCGAAGTGCACAGCTTGCAGTTGGGGGCCGGTTCCGGTCACCTTCGCAACCGGTCGTTCGTCGAGCGTCACGCCGCCGTCGGCGAGAATCTTGCGGTGGTCATCGGTGAGCGAATCGTCGCCGTTGGTCAACAGCGTGATCCGATCGCTCCAGCCTCTCAGGTTCAGCGCACCGTGTACTCCGACCTCACCCGCGGCCAGCACAGCCAGCGGGCGATCACGCACCTCCCACCCGTGGCAGAACGGGCAGTGGAACACCGCGTTGCCCCAGCGGTCCTCGAGACCCGGCAAGCGGGGGTAGTCGTAGTCGACACCTGGCGCAAGGATCAGCGTTCTTGCATGGACCTCCGGGCCGTCTGCCAGCACGACCGTGAAGCCGTCCTCCGCGCGCCGGGCCGCCGCGATCTCGCCGTCGCGCAGCTCGACCGTGGGGAACGCCGTCAGCTCTGCACGCGCGGTAGCGTAGTACTCCGCCGGAGTACCGCCTTCGTGCCCGGGCAGCCCACCCACGGTCGTCGCCGCCAGGTTGCTCTGCCGACCGTTGTCGACCATAAGAACCTCACGGCGCCCTCGACCGAGAGTCAGCGCCGCGCTGAGCCCGGCCGCACCGCCACCGAGAACGACTGATTCGAATCGGGACATCTCGATACCACCCTTCACTTCACACACACGTCCCTGAAATGTAGCCCCCGGCTGTGACGTAGCAGTAGCGGCGATCGAGGATGTTTCGCCCATTGCACCAGTCGCCGTCGAAGTCCAGGGCCTGCCGCCTCTCGATCCGCGCCGCTTCCGGTTGTGCTGCTGGTCGGTTTCGGGATCACAGCGGTGCTGCCCCGGCCGCGCAGGTGGGGGGATTCGCGCGAGACGAGTAGGTCTTATCGCCGCGCACCGCATCCGGTCTCGTTCGGGGCCGTCCGACCGGTCTGGAGACACGAACCCGTTCCGGCAGCGGGCAGCATCGGCGAGTCTCCGGCTTGACCGGGTGTCAGGATCGTCGCCGGCGGGAGTCCGTGTACGACGACGATCTGATAGATCCTCGGCATCAGCGCGGCCACGGCGGCAAGGGTCGGCTGGACGGGCTCGCCGACGCGCCCCGGTCGGGCGCGCAGGCGACGATCAGCGAAGACACCATCCGGCGGGTCGTCGACGACACCCGCTTCGGCGAGCCGCCAAACGGCGCCCCGCACTGGTCATCGCGGGATATGGCCGCCCGCGCCCAGATCTCCCAAGCGGCCGTGGTGCGCATCCGGCAGTCGTTCAACCTCCAGCCCCATCGCCAGAACGCCTTCAAGCTCTCCACCGGCCCGCTGTTCATCGACAAGGTGATCGATGTGGCCGGCCTGTACCTCAAATCCGCCCGACCACGCCGCCGTTCTGTGCGTGGACGAGAAACCGCGGATCCAGGCCCTCGAACCCACCGGCCCGGACCAGCCGGTCTCCCCCAGGGCCATCCCGCCCCCTTTCCGGGAGTATCTGTCAACGGCGGTGGAAAACTGGCTCTGGCACGGAGGCGTCATCCACGCGAGCACCTCCTCCTCGCTGCACCGCAAACCGTACGGGAGTCAGGCGGCTCTCTGCCGGAGCGCGCCTTGCTGCCCCCGCTGCTTGACCAGCCTGCCCCAACGCTGCTTCCGGCCGAAGGCCGCAGCGATCTCGCCGCCGGTCGGCAGGGAATCGTCGTCACCGCGATGCTCTAACGCCCAGTTCCAGGCTTCGACTTGGATGGGCGGCACGACCACTCCCCCAGACTCGACAGGGCCGAGCGTTGGAGCCGCACCGTTCTCATCCCCGACAATATGGAGCCCTCCACGAGTTCGGTCCTGCACGTCTGTAGTGCTGGCAACGCCATCGCAGTTCTGGGCCCAGCTGTCGTTCCTACCGAGCGGCCCCTCGTCTGCGTAAGCCGTGCCTTCGCCGCGGGCGGCCACGCGGAAATGACGCATGAGCAGCTCGTAGGCGCCCATCAAGGCGAAGCTCGGCCAGGCGTGGATCACCCGCGACCACCGTCGGATCGGCCACCGCGACATTGGCGGCCAAGGACGCGGCGCTGCCGACGATCAGCAGGATCCAGGGCAGCGCTCCCCCACGCCTCCCCTGGCGGGCGTCGCTGAGCAGGGACATGGAGGCGGCGACGATCATGCCGTCCACCGACAGCGGGAACAGGCCGGCGCGCCAGGCGGGCTCGCCGTGGCGCAGGGCCAACTCGAACATGTGGGCGTAGGACACGACCGCGGCGATGGCGGCCAGCAGGCAGACGGTCGCGACGGTGGTCCAGCGCGACAGGGGCGAGGTGTGCATGGCGGGTCACTCACTCTTTTCCCTGGTGGAAGGAACGGTGAGGGAGCCGCCCGTGGCCGCGCTACAGCGCGAGATGAGGGCGCGAACGCCGGAATCCGCGTGGGAGACGGCGCTACCGGCCCGGCGCGGTGGGAGACGCGTGGGAGACGGGAACCGCGCCCACCCGCTCCCAACGGCCGCGAACGGCTCCCAAGAGACCCACCTGACCTGCCCGGAAACCGGAATGGGCCGGTCACAGGAACGGCCTGACTACCTTGACACGGTAGAGGTCACAGGTTCGAATCCTGTATCGCCCACCAGCAACACCGCAGGTCAGAGGCCGTTCATCGGTCTTGTTCAGTTATCGCGGGCTTCGGTGATGGAGAGAATCTGGAGACGATCTTGCTCCGGCTCCGTCACGAAGCCCGTTTCTCATCGGGTGCACGGTAGTACTCACCCAGCCGCGGAACCGTCTCCACGATCCACTCGCACTCGGCCGATTTCAGTGCCTGCAGGCTCTGTTGCCAGCGGTCCTCCAGACTCCTGTACAACGTAGATTTCTTCTGGGCGGGTCAGCGGGTCCGGCGCCGCTCGGCCATCGGCTCCTGCTCCGCCTCGCGCACGATCCGGTGCAGGCGATTCCCCGATTGTAAGCTAACCGTTGCCGATGGTGACGAGCAGGTTTGCGTACTCCATGCGCATGGAAGGAATTGGAACCGTGCGGATGGTCTTCCGCCCCAACCGATACCCGGCGGGTGGTCGTCGTCCGTCATCTGCCACCGAGAGGGCCATCTGCTGGGGCATGTCGACATCGCTCTTGAAGCTGTGGCGGAAGCCCTCTAGACCAGCGGACCTCGCCCGTTCGAGAGCCGATGACCGGCGTTTCGTCCGTTCCGTCGGCCAGCGGTTCCGCCAGAACTCCGGCACCGGGGTCATCGACGTGACTCCGTGACCGCACAACCCCGGGCCCCCACGAGGGCGTCAGCCACCCGCCCCCGCTTCCACGCAAGTGCGGCCCGTTCCCGTCGGCCTCCCGAGCACCCCGGCCCGCGCGGCTCGCTGGGGCGGGCCGGTCAGTCGGCGACGCGTTTGATCACCGCGGCCACCGATGCGACGGCCGGTGCGCGCAGTGCCGAGTGGTGATCGGCATCGAGCCGCTCCATATCCGCCGGGTCCCGGAACCGGTCTTTCCAGGCTGTCATTTCATCGTCCGGTAGATCCGCGGCCAGAATTGCGGCACGCGTCTCGAGTACCCGGCCGGACACGAACGAGGCTGACGCCCGAGAATGCCGGTCATACGCATTCCAGCGGTCAGTCACGGTTCCGTCCGACAAATCGTGTCCGAGGGCGCGCAGTCGCGCGGACAGCACCAGCAGCGCATCCCGTATCCCTTGCTCGGTGCTGAGGCCGTCCGGCCCCGTGGAATCGCTGGAATCAGCCACCGGCGAGCCGTCCAGCCGCACGCCGAGGCTCAGCGAGAGCATTGTGGCGAAATCCCGGATACGTTGCCGCAGCGGCAACGCCGAAAGGGGCACGGCCACCGGCGGCGGCGAGTCGATCAGTACGACGCCCGGCACCTCGTCGCGGTAGCCGGCCGCGACTTCGAAGGCCAGTTGCCCGCCCAGCGACCATCCGACGAGCAGATCGGGCCGGAGATCGTCGGCGTCCAGGTCCCTGCGGAACCGGGCGGCCAGGTCCGCGACGCTGTCCAGCGGCTCCTGCTCGCGGGAGAAGGTGATCCGCCAGTCGGCGGGCAACAGCTCGATCAGGTGCCGGTAATCCTGCGCGGATCCGCCTACCCCGGGGAACAGGTGCAGATGGCGTCCTGGGCCGGACCGCAGCGACACCACTGTGCTCCGCCCATCCGTGGCAGTCCCGGCGCAGCCCGCCATGCCGTCGGCCGGACCACCGAGCTGTGTGAGCACGTTGCGTGGGGTCGGCTTGGCCAGCCAGTCCGCCAGATCGGGTTCCGCTCCGGTGGCTCCAGCGATCTGGGCCATGAACTCGACCGCGTTCAGCGAATGCCCTCCGGCCTCGAAGAAGTCCTCATCAAGCGAAGAGGGCGGATAACCGAGCATGTCCGTCCACGCGTCGTAAACGGTTTGCTCCCTGTCCTCCATCTGGCCGGGGACCGCAGGCACATGCAGACGGGACGCGTCCGAATCCACCCACCGATCGTCCTTCGCTTTCCCGGACTTGGTCAGCACGCGCACGTCTGCAACGCGCCGCTGCGGCGCCGAGCCGTGGGAAAGCACCGCGTCGAAGTCCAGCAGCAGCCCTGACACGGTGGCTTCCTCGTACCGCACGGTGCTGTACTCCACTTCGGCCATGAGGCCCCCGTCCTCGGTTCGCCAGCAGCCGATGCCGATATCCGCGCGAGACGCGACGTTGGGGCTCGGCAGCAGCGTCAACTCGATGTCGTCGAGCCGCAGCCCCTGACCGATCGTCCCCAGGTAATTCAGCATCACTGGCGCGATGTCACCGAGACCGGACCTGGTCTCCTCGTCCAGCGCGGAGAACACCACGGGGTACGGAACCGCCTGATGCGCGAACATCTCCCACGACGCCTCGCTTGCCTGGCCGACCACTTCGGCGAGGGTGTCCTCCTCGGACACGTTCGACCTGATCATGCACAGGTTGACCAGGTAGCCGACGAGTTGCTGGTCGAGCGAACTCATCCGATTGGCGGCGACGGCGCCTATCACCACGTCACTACCCGCACCGGAGCGGGCGAGCAGGACCTGCAAGGCGGCCAAGAGGACGGCGAACGGCGTAGCCGACGACGACTGCGTCAACGTGGTCAGCCCGGCGACCGCAGCGTCGCTGAACGTGTGCCGCACAGTCGCCCCGGGGCCTCCGGTACCCACGTACCGGCTGCGGTCGCCGAGGACGGTCGCCGCCGAGGCACCGGCGAGAGTTCTGCGCCAGTAGTCGATGTCGGACTGCCAGCGCCCTTCGGCGCGAATGGCCTGTTCCTCGCGCGCGAACGCGCGCCAGGACGGAGCATCGGCGGCGAAGCCGGGCGGCCGCCCGCGTACGGCCGCCCGGTAGGCCTCAGCCAAGTCATCGAACAGCAGTTGGATGGCCCATCCGTCGACCACTATGTGGTGCACCGTGATGATCAACTCGTGGCCGTCCCCGACGCGCACGGCTGTCAACCGCGCCAGTGGTGCTCGGTCGAGGTCGAATGGGGCGCGGTGCGACTCCTCCGCGATGGACCGCAACAGCGCGTCGACCGGCGCGGCCCCCGGGTCGGCGACCTCGATGAGCGGCACCTCGACCGCAACCTCGGCCGCAATGCCGGCACTCAGATGCCCCTGGCCGTGTTGGAACGACAGGCGCAGCGCTTCATGCCGGTCCACCACCGCCTGCCAGGCCACCCTCAGGGCCGCGAGATCCAGCGCCGCCTCGGCCGCCAGCCGCCACGTGAGGTTGTAGACCGACTGATCGCCGATGCGCCGGCAGACCCACCACACCGCCTCCTGCAACGCGGTCGGCTCGACTTTCGTCAGGAGCCCGTCGTCGCTTGACACCTCCTCACTCACCTGTCTGCACCACCCCGTCCGGAGAGCGTGACAACCCTGAGTTCGGGTGAGGAGCGGATCTCCCGTTCGGTGAACCGCTCCTGCACCCAGGTACCGGCCGAGTACAACTCGGTCTGGTCTGCGTAGTGTGGCGAATTCGGGTCGGCCGACTGCGAGTACGCCAGCAAGGAGTGCGCCTGGGGGGCCTTTCGGCCATCGAACTCCACGACCTGGATGAAGCTCGATCCGTGCACAACGTCGGTGTTGCCGTCATCCGTCCAGGTCGGGGTGATCACGTTGAGAACACCGAGTTCGTGGGGTGCGCCGTGAATGGGAATCTGTTCTCCACCTCGAGTCACGTACTGGTTGTCGCCCAGCCGACCGTTGACGGGCACGTCCGCTGCGGACAGGTCCCGAATGGCGTCTCCGAAGGCGGTTTGAACCTCGGTTCGATCGACTGCGAGCGTGTTGGGCGTGGTGAGCGGCTGCGCGGGGTCGAAGGGGACGCGCCACGGACCGCCAGGGACCGAACTCAGCCTCGTGACGAACCTGCTGAACAGCAGCGAGCCCCTGCTGTCCAGTCGATAGTCGCCTTCCCACCGTTCCAGCGCCCGGCACGCGGCGCGCGCGTCCACCGGGCCCTCGCCCGACGGCGCCTGCCCGTGCGGCAACGCCGCACAAAGGTCGCGCACATCGTCTTCGGTGAGTTCGGCGGCTCTGCTCTTATCCGCGAACAGCACGCCGCGCAGCCTCTTGGAAGTGAACCCCGTACCCGGCAGTCCGTCAGTGCCGTCAAGTCGCCGCTGCACCGTGTGCAGCGCCTGTTGAGCGCGCAGCGACAGCGGCCCGCCCACCGGACCGACCACCCGGGGGTAGTTGGTCAGCGGCTCCGCCGGATTCGCTAGCCAAGGCGCGTTGTTCGCATTGGCTGTGTAATCCTTGCGGATGAGTGTCGGCAGGTCATCAGGGCCGAGCAATCCCGGCTCGGGCGCGCTCGGGTCCGTTCCCCAATCGCAGGACGCACGTGACCCGTCCAGAATCGAGACACCGGTGCCCGAGAAAACCTCGGCACCCAGATCCGTACTGCATTCCTCCGCTTTTTCGTCGGTGACGTGCGGTACAACCTCAATGCCGGAATAGAGCGAGCTTCCAGTTCCGTCGACGGCCACAGTATTGGTCCACGGAATGCCGAGCGTCGAGGAAAGCGTCGACCGGATGTCTTGAACGGAACTCGATTTACCCAATCCGAGCCAGGCGTCCAGCAGGCGGAAGTTTCTCGCGTTCGCGTCACGCAATACATGCGCGGATTCCCCCCAGGGCAAGGATACGCCGGACACCCCATTCACCACAGGGCCGTATTCGGTGGACCAGAGTGTCCGGGTCACGGTGCCAATCGATCCATCGTCTTTGCGCACCTGAACCGAGACTTTTTCCCGGGTCATGCTCTGCGGCTCGCCGTCGACCAGGTACTTGGTCGGTGATCCGGGCACCGTCTCCACTCGAAACAAGCCCAGGTTGGCCGCGGTCGACACGGTATGGCTCCATGCCACGTCAGCGTTGTGTCCGATCGCGATAACCGGCAGCCCGGCGAGACTGGCACCGGAGACGTTGAGCTCCCCGGGAATAGTCAGGTGGCTTTGCCAGAACCGCAGTGCGCCTTGCCATGGGAAATGGGGGTTCGCCAGCAGGACGCTATTCGCCGACTTCGCTCCCCGGGAGCCGATCGCAATCGCGTTGCTGCCGTTGCTGTGGTCGGATCCCTGAGCGCCCTGGATTCCTTGAACGGCGTTCACCAGTGCATCCGGCCCGGACTCCGTCTCAGCTTTGGCACTCGTCCCCGACGGCGGCTGGGCGCCAACCGTTTCATCGATCAGCGCGCCACTGCCGGACAGAAGCGCGACCGCATAGACGTAGCGGAAGACATCCCGCTCAGTAATGGGTCGAAGCCAGTCAGCACCGGCGCATTCGGGGTCGCTGACCTTATCGCTGCGCAACAGGCGATTGTAGCCTTCGGCGAACCCGCGCGCCAGATCGCGGACATTTCTCGATGCGGACTTGAAATAGTCGCGGATGATCTTCTCGGACTTGATCCGTTGAAAGTGGAGATCGCTGTTAAGACTGTTATTTGCCGTGGTTATACCGGATTCCGCCGGCGCATCGGGACCGAAAAATCTGGATCTCTGGGCGTTGACCGTAACGTACGTCTCCGCGAGGGTGCACAGGTTGTCCGAAGCGCTGGCGTAGCCGTATCCGTAGCCGAGACCGCGGTAATCCTTGGCGATGATATGCGGAATCCCGTACTCGCTGTAGCGGATCTTGGCAATAGGCCCCCGATCCGGTGCGGCCTGGCTCGGCGGCGCGGCGCCGAGCAGCATCAAGAGACAGGTAAGCAGCAAGCCGACCCGTTTTGTCATCGCCACGCGCAGCTCCTCCTATCTGTGATCGCCGCTCGGCGACTGGTTCCCGGTGACCGAAGTGATCATTGGTGCTGTCGGCCGGCGGCCGGGCCCGCTCTGCGCCACGGCTTCCAACGCCATCTTTTCCAGTTCGTTGCGGTCGAGCTTGCCTGACAATGTCAGCGGCAATGACGTTGCAAAAAAACAGCGTTCGGGGATCATGTAGCGGGGCAACTTTGCCGCCAACTTGGCGCCGATCCGGCCTATCGTTTCGTTCTGCTCGCTCTCCCGTTCGATGGGGACGACCGCGGCCACCAGGAGTTGCGATCCGGTCCGTCTCGTCACCACGCACACCGCAGCGTCTAGCACTCCGGCTTGTGCGCGAATCGCCGACTCGATCTCTCCGAGTTCGACCCGGAATCCGCGCAACTTCACTTGATGATCATTGCGGCCGCGATATTCGAGTTCGCCGTCCGGCATTCGGCGAGCCAGATCGCCGGATCGGTAATAGCGTTTTCTAGTCCTGGACGATCCATCCGTCACGAATTTTTGGGCAGTGAGCTGGGGACGGTTCAGGTAACCTCTGGCGACACCGTCACCGGAGACCCACATTTCGCCGATCTCACCGTCCTCGACCGGCCGGTGCGGTGGTTGTTCGCTGCGCAACTCGATAGTCAGGTGCGGCAGCGCCGTTCCGATAGGAGAACCCTCCGAGGACAGATCGGACTCGGTAATCCGCCGGAACGTCGAGTGCACCGTGGTCTCGGTGATCCCATACATGTTGATAACCTCGGGCCGGTATCCGTCGCATTGTGACCAGAATCGGCCGACGCTCCCGAGATCTATGTTCTCACCAGCGAAGATGACGTATCTGAGTTGCGCGGCCGGATAGCGCTGCAGACTGGAGAAATACCGGAATACCGATGGCACCTGGCTCAGCACCGTTACCTCCTCCTGAACCAGGACATGCACCAGCGATGCAGGCACCTGGGTCGCCTCGTGCGGTACAACCACCGCCTTGGCGCCGGTAGCCAGGGCGGCCCACAGCTCCCACACCGAGACATCGAAGCTGAACGAGTGGAAGATCGACCACCTGTCGTCGGCATTCACGGTGAGCAGCGGCAGCGCGGCGTGCAGCAGGCTGACCACGTTGCCGTGCGTCACCACGCACCCCTTGGGCACACCGGTGGACCCCGAGGTGTAGATCACATACGCCGGATCGGCCGGTCCCACCTCCACGGCTGACTCGCCGCTGCCCGGTTCGCGGCCGTCGCCCGCCGAGTCCGCCTCGTGGGTCCGCACGGTGCCCGCCCATTCGGCGCTGCCGAGCGCACCGGAACGGCCGACCACGAGTGACACTCCGGAATCCCGGAGAACGAATTCCTGCCGATCGGTGGGATAGCTGGGGTCAATCGGAACATAGGCAGCGCCACAGCGGAGGATCGCCAGAATCCCAATAACGACGTCCACCGACCGTTCAACCAGGAGACCTACCATATCTCCTTTGCGCACACCCTGATCGGCCAATCCGGTCGCCATCGCCGAGGCACGGGAAAGAAGCTGCTCATAGGTCAGGGTGGACACCGTATCGGACAGTGCCACATTATCCGGGTAATCTCTGGCCGTCATCTCGATGACCTCATTCAATGAGGCCGCCCGAGTCGACATCGACTCGCCACCTTGGAACTCGATCGGAACCACCTAAAGATCACCGCCTCGGCTGCCGGACTCCTTTTCAGCCGACACGGCGGTGGCAGTTCGAAACAGACTCATTCCGGGAACCGCCAATGCACAGAGACCTCCCAGAATGACAGCTGCACCCATGAACACCAGCACCGGCTGTGTGCCAACGGCCGCCACTGCCAGTGGTACCACGGCAAGGCTCAACGGACTGACCGAGTACGAGATCAGAAAGTCCAGCGAAGTGACACGAGCACGCACGTCGGTGGCGAACTCGCGCTGGATGGCAGCGAACCACGTGACATTGAAAACCTCCATGCCAACTCCGGCGACGAAATGCGCTACAAATATCGGCCAGGCGATCTCCGAGAACGCGAGAGAGAACGGGATCGCCGCGCAGAACGCGAGGCCGATCATGGCCAACCGGCCCGGTTTGCTTGGATGCCAACGCAACATGACCAGGCCACCCAGCAGCGCACCGAGCGCGAACATGGAAAGCGCCACCGCATACACCGACTCGGTGCCGAACTGCTCGGTGCTGATAACCGGCAATAGGACCAGTTGGGTGGCATCCGTGGTGCCGAGAACGATCGTGAGAACGAGCAGTCCGGCGACGAACCACGGTTGCGCGCGTGCCGCGCGGAAGCCGCCGAAGAGTTTGTCCCGGACCGACTCCGTGTGGCGCGGAACGTGCTCATCACCCTCCGGTGTGGCATGACGCGGCAACTTGCGCACTGCGAACGCCGCACACAGCCACAGAACGATGGACACGATCAGCACGGTGGCCGGCCCCGACCACAAAGTCAGTGCCGTGGCCACCCCGGGCGAAAGCACCAGGGCGATCCGGAAGGCGATGGTGGTCAACGCGATGGCGGACTGCTGCTGGGGCTCCGGGACGATGTCGCCGACCAGCGCCAAGTGTGAAGGCCGCAGGATTCCTTCCCCGGCCCCCACCACGAACACGCAGGCCGCGACGATCCACGTCGGACCGCTTGTTATGCAGAACAGGAGCAGGCTGGTCGACAGCACCCTCGCCAGGCAGGCTATGGAGATCATCTGCGGACGGGACCAATGATCCGCCGCGATTCCGCCGGGAACGGTCGCCAGGAGGTGTCCGAGGGTCTTCGCCGCGAGGACCAGTCCTAGGGCCGAGGCACCGTGACCGCTTTCCAGCAGAGCCAGCGTCACCGCCACCGGGAGCAGAAAGGCTCCCCACGCGTCCGCCGTGCTGCACAGCCAGAGTCGGCCGAATCCCGGCACCGCCAGCACGCCCAGTCGTTCCCTCAGCTGGGATCGCATCTGCAAGGACACGGGGGATCAGCCGCGCTTCCTGCGCTGGAGGGCACGTGCACGACGTCGCGCCCGTTCCCTGGCCGCATCGTCATCACTCGCCGGTCCGGAAGGGGCTGTCCCGGCCAGCGATCTCGCCAGCGAACCGATGGTCGGATATCGGAACAAGGTGATCAGTGAGACCTCCCGGTCGAGCGCGGTCGAGAGCTTGGACTGCACCTCGGCGGCCAATGCCGAGGTTCCGCCGATGTCGAAGAAGTTCTCGTCGGATCCCACCTCGGGAGAACGCAGAACGTCCCGCCAGACGGCGGCGACGAGCTGTTCTACCTCGCCGGGAGCCGACGGGGCGGCGGCGTTCGCTTCCTTCGGTGGCGCGACCTGCTGAAGAGCCGCTCGGTCGATCTTCCCGTGCCTGCTGCGCGGAAGCGTGTCGGTCACGATGAAGGCCGCCGGAACCATGTAATGCGGCAACCGCTCGCGCAGTGAGCTCCGCAGCCGCGCATCGAGTCCGCCGTCCGTGTCGTGCTCGGCCACGATGTGTGCGGTCAGCGTCCGATCGAGCGACGTGTTTGCGGATGCGGTGACAGCGGCCTCGCGGACACCCGGATGTTCGAGCAGTAGCGCCTCGATCTCCCCGAGTTCGACACGGACGCCGCGGATCTTGATCTGCTCGTCGTTCCGGCCGAGGTACTCGACCGCCCCGTCAGGGAGATAGCGTGCGATGTCCCCGGTCTGATACAGCCGAGCGCCGGGCCCGGTCCGGAACGGATGCGGGACGAATCGTTGCGACGTGAGCTCGGGCCGGCCCAGGTATCCCTGTGCCAGCCCCGTTCCGCCGATGTATATCTCTCCGGGCACCCCCACGGGGACGATGTTCCGGTTCGCGTCGAGGACGTAGATCTCTGCGTTGGCGATGGGGCGTCCGATCGGAACGCCGCGCGGTCGGGGCGGGCGTGCCGACGCCTCGTGGACACAGCAGCCGACCGTTGCCTCCGTGGGGCCGTACTCGTTGTAAATCCGTAATCCGGGTGCCTGACTCCGCCAGAACTCCAGGCTCTCCGGCAGGAACGCCTCGCCGCCGACGACGAGTGCTCCTGCGTTGATCGGCCGGGCATGCGCGGGCAGCACGGCACGGAGGAGTTCCAGCTGGGCGGGCGTCGCCTTCACCAGGCTCTGGTACGTCTCGCCGAGGAGCACATCCCGCAGCTCGTTGATCTCCTGGCCCTCGTTGAGAAGGCGAACCGTCCTGCCGGCCAGCAGCGGCCCGAACAGGCTGGTCAGGGTCGCGTCGAAGGTGACCGACGAACTCACCGGCGCACCGGCGCCCTCAGCCATGCGATATTCGCGGTTGGCCCAAGTCAGGTAGTTCAGGATGGACCCGTGGGAGATCATGACCCCCTTCGGTGTGCCGGTGGACCCTGAGGTGTAGAGGACGTAGGCCAGCCCGTCGGGCTCGACGTCCACCGGTGCGATGGAACCGCTCGGGAGGCAACCGGCGGACTCGCCGGGCGACTCGTCGACGAGGACGACCGCGTCGTGATCGGGCAACCGGTCGTGTATCCCACGCTGGGTCAGCACGGCCGCGGCACCGGTGTCGGCCAGTACGTGCTTGATGCGGCTTTGCGGGTGCTCAGGATCGACGGGCACAAACGCCGCACCCCGCCACAACACCGCGAGGAGCGCGACGACCAGGTCCGGGGATCGCCGCAGGCTCACAGCCACCAGTGATCCGGGACCGATCCCGAGCCCCGCGAGCCGCTCGGCGAGCACCCTTGCGCTCCGGTCGAGGTCGTGGTAAGTGAGCTCGACTCCGCCGTGGTTCACGGCGACGGCTTCGGGGGTGCTCACCGCGTGCTCGGCGATCAGCCGATGCAGGGATGCCGGGGAAGTACGGGTGGAGATCGCCTCGAAGCCCTCGGCCGTGCTGTTCCATTCCTGTATCGCGCGCTGCTGCTCGGCCGCAGTGAGCAGTTGCAGCGAACCGATCGGACGCTCGGGCCGCCTGGTGATCTCGGTGAGCAGGGTCCGAAAGTGCGTGCCCATCCGCTCGATGGTGCCGTGATCGAATAGATCGGTGTTGTACTCCCAGCGGGTGGTAAGGCCGTCGTCTTCCTCGACGCAGGCCAGGGTGAGGTCGAACCGCGACGCGCTGGCGGCCACCGTGATGGGGTAGAGCGGCAGCTCCGCACCCGTCGCCGCCGGCGTCTTCTCGTGGGCGAACATCACCTGGAAGACGGGGGTGTAGCTGGGGTCGCGCGGCGGCCGGAGTCGCTCGACCAGCAAGGGGAACGGGAAGTCCTGGTGGGCCAGTGCACCGAGCACCGTCTCCCGCGCTCGGGCGAGGTGGTCGGTGAAGGTCGGATTGTCCGCTATCCGAGCGCGCAGCACCAGCTGGTTGGCCAGGTAGCCGACCAGGGAGGCCGACTCGGGTCGTGTCCGCGCCGCCGAAGGGGTGCCGACCACGAAGTCGGCGCTTCCGGTGTAGCGGTGCAGCAGCACCTGGTAGGCGGCCAGCAGCAGCGTGTACAGCGTCACTCCCGACCTTCGCGCGAAGGCCCGGAGCTCACCCAGCAGCGCGTCGTCCAGCGGCAGGCTCACGCTGGCGCCGGCGGAACCCTGGACGGCCGGCCTCGGCCGGTCATACGGGAGTGTCAGGACGGCAGGCGCGTCGGCGAGTTGCTCCGCCCAGTATCGCCACTGCCGTTGCCCCTCCTCGCCTGAGACACGGTCCGCGACCCACGCGATGTGCTCCGACAGCCCCAGGCCGGTGTCCGATGCCGGTGACCGCCCGGTGTAGGTGCGTTTGAGGTCGTCGAGTAGGTGCCGAAGAGACCACAGATCGACCACGATGTGGTGCGCGGCGAGGACGAGAGCCCGCCGACCCGCGCCATGATCGACGATCAGCGCCCGCACCAGCGGTCCGTTCGCCAGATCGAACGGCTGATCCCGGAACTCCATGATCCGCTTTTCCAGCTCCTGCTCGTCGGCACCTCCGGATGCCGGATGTTCGTGTGTGATCGGTACCGGTAGCGCGTCGTGCACGACCGCGCGCGGGCGGCCGTCGACCGCCGGGAAGGTCGTGCGCAACGCAGGGTGCCGCTCGCTCAGCGAGCCCACCGCACCGCGCAGCGCGGCGAGGTCGACGCCATCCGGCAGCCAGGCGGCATAAGAGGTGTTGTAAGCGGGGCTTTCCGGCGCTGAGGCGTGCAGGAACCACAGCGCATGCTCGCCCGTGGACAGCGGACGCTCCGAGGCGGTGGCTGCGGGCTCCCGAACAGACAGCGCCGCCGAGGATTCGCCGGCGGCGACCAGCTCCAGCAGCCGTTGGACGACCTGCTCGACGGTCGAGTTCTCCAGGAACTCGGTCAACGAGACCGGCACCCCCAGTTCGGCACTCATCCGGTGGGCCAGGTCGGCCGCGGCGAGTGAGTCGACCCCCTGGTCGATGAGGGTGGTCTCCGGAGACGATTCCTCGGGCAACTGCTCGTCGGGATCGGCGAGTGCGTCCATGACGTAGCTCGTCAACAACGTCTTGCGTTCCTGTTCCGGTACCTTCAGCAGCGTCTCGCGCAGGGCAACCGCCGGTCCGGACGGTGCCTCCTTCGGGGAGGACACAGCCCGGTACAGCTCTCCGAGCGTGTCGTCGAGGTACCGGGTACAGCTCTCCCGCCGCCGGATCTTGCCGCTGGAAGTCTTCGGTACGCGTCCGGGCGGCAGCAGACCGACCGCGTGGACGTGCAATCCGTGGTGCTCGCGGATACTGCGCCGGATCGCGTGGACGATGGCCGGGTTATCGGCGTCCGCGGACGCTTCCGGGGTGAGCTCGCAGACGACGACCAGCCGCTCGGAGTCCGGGCCGGGAACGGCGAATGCTGCCGCGCATCCGGTCCGGACGGCCGGGTGGCACTCGTCCACGATCCGTTCCAGATCCTGCGGGTAGTAGTTGCGGCCGCGGATGACGATCAGGTCTTTGAGCCTGCCCGTGACGAACAGCTCGCCGGCGTCCAGGAAGCCGAGGTCCCCGGTACGCAGGTAGGGACCGTCTGCGGAGTCGGCGACGCGGACTCCGAAGGTCTTGGCGGTCTCCTCCGGGAGGTTCCAGTAGCCGGCTGCGACGCTCTCGCCGCCCACCCAGATCTCGCCGACCCGGCCCGGGGCGCGCTCGACGCGGGAAGCCGGATCGACCACCCGTACCCGTACGTCTCCTGGCGGGCGGCCGCAGCCGACGAGTTCGACGGGCTGCTCGCCCTGTTGGGCCTCACGCGCGGTTCCCGTGGCCGACAGCTCGTCCCCGGACAGCGAAAGCACCCGCGCCTCTCTGCCGAGCTCGGCACCCGTCACCATGAGCGTGCCCTCGGCCAGTCCGTAGCAGGGATAGGCTGCCTGTGGCCGGAAACCGTACGGGGCGAAGGTATCCGCGAACTCGGTGAGTGTGTTCGGCCGGATCGGCTCGGCGCCGTTGTAGGCGCTCAGCCAGCTGCTCAGGTCCAGACCCTGCCGGTCGGCGGCCGTGGTGCGCTCGGCGCACAGGGTATAGGCGAAGTTCGGTCCTCCGGAATGGGTGGCGCGATAGCCGGACACCGCCTCCAACCACCGGATCGGCTCCTTGAGGAAAGCGGTGGGCGGCATGAGGTAGGCGGGAAAACCCGTGTAGATGGGTTGCAGCACCCCGTCGATGAGGCCCATGTCGTGGTAGGCGGGCAGCCAGCTGACCGAGACGCTGGATGGCGAAAGATCGAAGGCTCCGCGGATCAGCTCGGAGTTGACCAGGAGGTTGCGGTCGCTGACCATTACCCCCTTGGGCGTCGAGGTCGACCCTGACGTGTACTGCAGCAGGGCGTAGCGGTGGGCGGGTCGTCCGGATTCCTCCCCGGCGAAGGCGGTACGCAGGCAAGTGATGTCGCCGGACCGCCGCGGCTCGGCATCGTCGGTACCGGGGCCGTGGCGGACCTGCTGCGGCAGGCCGGCGGCGATGGCGTCGGTGGTCAGCACGGCGGCCGGCCGCGCGTCGCCGAAGATGGCCTCCAGCTGCAGATTTCCCCGCCTGCCCGGTGGATAGGCGGGAACGGCGGTCACCCGCGCCTCGAAGCAGGCGAACAGCGCGACCACGAAGTCGAGTCCAGGCGGGAAGAGCAACAACGCGCGGTCGCCGGGTGCCGCGATTTCCCGCAGCGGCGCGGCGACAGCGCGGGCACGCTCGGCCAGCTCGCCGTAGCTCAGCTGATCGGACGGTGTACTGCCGTCCTGCAGGAACGTGTAAGCGAGCTGGTCCGGCGCGGTCGCCGCACGGAAATCGAGTAGCTCGGCCAGGGACGAGAAGCTCTGCTGCACCATGGAGGCCCACCTAGGTCGAGTACGCCGTCGACCGGCGCTTTGCCGATTCCTTCTGCTCCCGAATCGGGAGTTCAGCCGCATCGTCGGTGGATATCCTCGGTTTCGCGACGCGGTCGTACTCGGTGGGGTGCGCATTTCCCATAGTGGGACACTCCGTTGATCGGCACCGGGTGGTGCTTAGAAATTGAGGAAACTGAGGCTGGAGAATATCCGGCGGCCGGGGTCATTGTAGGGATTGCGGCCGTGCAGGAACCGACTGTTGTCGATGAACGCCAGATCACCGGGCTGCCACGGGATCTCCTCCGTCACTCCCATCATCACTTCATTGATCCGCCCTATGTCGGCATCGGAGATCGTCGTTCCGTCCTCAAGGGCCATCGCGTCCCCGAGTGTGTTCTCCCGCTCGGTCATCAGACTGTTGGCGAACGAGCGGTGGTTTCCGTACTTCGTGGTGACTACGGCGGAGACCACGTACTCCAGGTAGATCGACCTGTCGTCGTGCAGGAAGTAGGAGACTCCGTCCAGCGCGTCGAGAGTGTTCCGCAGGTCCTCGAGCGTGGCGTCCCCGCCGAGGAACAGCTGCCACTTGTCCTCCTCGTACTTCTGGAAGAAGCGGATGCGCCTGGTCTCGAAAAGCTCCCGCAGATCCTCGTCCAGCCGCTCCCACACCCGGACCCCGTCCCACAGGAGCGTCTCGCCGCCGTCCTTGGACGGTGTCTGGCAGCAGAACCACAGCGCATCGGGCCGGAACGGGGAATTGGCCTGCTCCGCATGCGGCTCGACGAACCCCTGTCCCTCGAGGACGGCCTGGACGTAGCCGTCGCTGCCGGCGACCGTCGGGCGAAGCCGGTCCCGGTTGAACCGGGTGCTGAACTTTTCGGCGAAGGAGTGCATCCGGGTCGGGTCGGAGACGTCGAATCCGCGGAAGATCAGCGCCCCCGATTCCTTGTACACCTCCTGGATCTCGTCTGTCGGCAACTCGAACAGGTCGACGTCTTGGCTGCCGGAGCGTTCGATGACGCGGGTCGAGCCCGCACCGAGCGCGGTGTGTTCGATGGTCATATTCGCCTCGAATTACGTTGACTGCTGAACCTGAATCGGGGATGTGGCGACCGAAGAGTCATCGGGCGCCCAGAAATTCGGTCACCTGGCGAATCGTCGGATGCTTGATCAGATCGGTAATCGTGATTTCCGCACCCGCAACCGGCTTGAATTGGTTGTACACCTTCACGATGCTCAGCGAATCTCCGCCCACCTCGAAGAAGTTGTCGTCCACTCCGACCGAGCCCAACCCAAGCGTGCTCCGCCAGATCTCGGCCAGCACAGCCGCCAGGCCGGCCGGTTCGGCGCCTCCGCTGCCGTCACCGGTGGTCGGCACGACGAGTCCGGCCCGGTCGAGCTTGCCGTTGGGCAGACGCGGCAGCTCCTCCACGATCTCGATCAGCGAAGGCCCGGCGAAGTGCGGCACCCGGTCCTGAACGAACTCGTGCAACTCCGTGGATGAGGCGCCGGAGTCGCGCAGCACCACGTTGGCGATGAGCCTGCGGTGCCGGGTGGCGTCCTCCGCCACGCCCACTGCGGCGGACTCCACTGCAGGATGCTCCCGCAACGCGACCTCGACCTCGCCCGGCTCGATGCGGTAGCCCCGCACCTTTACCTGATCGTCGATGCGGCCGAGGAGTTGGATCGAGCCGTCCGGCAAGTAGCGAGCGAGATCGCCCGACCGGTACAGCCGACCCGCGCCGAAGGGGTTCGGGACGAACCGTTCCGCGGTCAGTTCGGGCTTGCCCAGGTAGCCTCGGGTAACCCCGGCGCCGCCGATGTGCAACTCTCCCGGTACTCCGATTGGTACCGGTTGCCCCGTCCGGTCCAGCAGATAGACGCCGACGTTGGCGATCGGCTTGCCGATAGGGACCTGGCCTGCACCGCTCGTCGGTCCGCACCGGTGGACCGTGCTCCAGACGGTGGCCTCGGTCGGACCGTACTCGTTGAACAGCCCGGCGTCGGGCACGCGCTCCCGGTGCCGATCCACGAGATCCGGGTACAGCGGTTCACCGGCGAGGATGACGCTGTTGAGCGAGTCCAGCTCGGCCCGGTCCGCCTCCTCCAGGATCAGCTCGTACAGTGAGGGCACGGCCAGGAGATGGGTCGGCCTGTCCTCGGCGATGACCCGGCGCAGCTCCGGGATCTCGGCGGTCTGCGCGGTAGGCGGGATCAGCACCGCACCGCCCGTGGTGAGGGTCCAGTAGATTCCGGCCACGGAGCTGTCGAACGACAGCGAAGACAGCAGGAGGTACCGCTGCGGCTGCGCATCGTACCGGATCCAGCGGGCGGCGGTGGAGGCGACGAGGTTCCGGTGGCTTACCGGCACGCCGTTCGGCCTGCCCGTCGATCCAGACGTGAAGATGACGTAGGCCGGATCGTCCTCGGTGACGGCAAGGCCGAGTTCGTGGTCGTCCTCCTGGGAGACCTCCCCGTGGATACGCTCGAGCACGACCTTCCCTGCGGCGAGGTCGGGAAGGCGCTCCGACGTGTCGCCGTCGGTGAGGACCGCCGCCGGTGCCGCGTCGACCACCATGGCCTGGAGCCGACGCTCGCCGTACGCCGGGTCCAGCGGCAGGTACGCCGCGCCCGCCTTCAGCGTGGCCAGGATCGCGGTGAGCGCGTCGGCCGAGGGCCGCAGGGCGACACCGACGAGCTTGCCCGGCCCGATACCGAACTGCCGCAGCCACCGGGCCAGCCGGTTCGCGCGCCGGTTGAGCTCGGCGTAGGACACCTCGCGCCCGCCCACGACCACCGCTGGAGCGTCGGGTGTCCGTTCCGCCTGCGCCTCGATGAGCTGGTGGATGCCGTGACCGGCGGGTAGCGGTGCGTCGGTGGCGTTCCAGTCCAGGACGAGCGTGCGCCGTTCGTCGTCGGGCAGCAGCGCCAGTTCCGCGATCGGCCGGCCGGGGTAGGCGACGGCGGCTTCCAGCAAGGTCAAAAAATGCACGCTGAGCCGTCGGATGTCATCGGCCGAGTACAGATCGGTGCTGTACTCCCAGAATCCGCTGAACGTGTCCCCGTCTGTGCGCAGTTGCAGCACCAGGTCGTACTTGGCGACACCGATGTCCACCTCGTCGGGGGTGATCCCCAGACCCGCCGACTCGTCCTGCTGCGCCACCGGGGCGTTCTCCAGCACCAGCATGGTCTGGAACAGCGGGTTGAAGCTGGGGGAACGCTCCGCTTGCAGCGCGTCCACCACGCTCTCGAACGGGACGTCCTGGTTGTCCTGCGCGCTGATGACGGCTTCCCTAGCCTGAGCGAGCACATCCAGGAAGGTGGTCTGGGGGCCGCACCTGCTGCGCAGCACAACGGTGTTGGCGAAGAACCCGATAAGGCGTTCCAGTTCGGGATGCTCCCGGCCGGCCAGGGCGGTGCCGACCGGAATGTCCTCCTCGCCGGTGTACCGGTGGAGCAGGACCTGCAATGCGCTGAGCAGCACCATAAACGACGTCGCGCCGTGCCGCTGGGCCAGCTCGGCCACGGCGCGGCCTAGTTCGTCCGGGACAACAACGAGTTCGCGCGCGCCGTCGTGCGTGGTGACGTCTGGCCGCGACGCGGCGACAGGGAGCTCGAGCAGCGCCGGTGCACCCGCCAGTTGCCTCCGCCAGTAGTCGAGCTGCGGGTCCAGGCCGGCCTCGCCGATGCGCCGCCGCTGCCAGTCGGCGAAGTCCGCGTACTGGGTGGTGGGCTCCGCGAGGGGTGATGGCTCGCCCGCGCTGAAGGCCGCGTACAACTCCACGAGCTCACGCCGGAACAGGTCGGTCGACCAGCCGTCGGTGATGATGTGGTGCGCGATCAGCACCAGGATGTGCTCCCGCTCGGTGAGCCGCAGCAGCGCGACCCGCAGCAGAGGACCGTCGGCCAGATCGAACGGCTGCCGTGCCTGCGCCACGATCGATGCGTGCGCCTTGGCCTCTCGCCGGTCCTCGGCGAGGTCGGTCAGGTCGGTGACGTCCAGCCGGACCGGCTGCGGTTCGCCGATCACCTGCAGCGGGCCGTCCGGTGAGTCGGCGAACGTGGTGCGCAGGGACTCGTGCCGCCGAACGATCTCGCCCAGCGCGTCGCGCAGCACCGCGACGTCGACCTCGCCGCCGAGCCGCCACGCGGCCGTTTCGTTGTAGGTGGCCAGGCCCGGACGCAACTTGTCCATCAGCCAGAGGCGTTGCTGTGTGATTGACGCGAGCGCCGGTGCGTCGGTCCCCCGTGCCGGTATGCCGTCGCCGTTCGCGGTTGCGGCCCGCTGGCGAAGTGCGGCCAGCAGCCGCTCCCGCTCGGCGGGCGAGAGGTCGTCGGTGGGAGGCGTCGTGTCCGTCATGAGGTCGGTCCCCAATCCCTCGCGTGTCGGTTTCCGGTGCTCAGCGCCCGTTCTTGACTTGCTCGATCGCTTCGGCAATCGCTTCGGGACCGGCGCTGCTGATCAGCGCGTCGTCAACCACCTTCGCCAACTCCTCGATGGTCGGGTGCTCGTAGATCATCCGAGAGAGCAGGTGGACCCCGAGGCTGTTGCGCACTCGGGTGACGATCTGGCTGCCGAGCAGCGAGTCGCCGCCCAGCTGGAAGAAGTCGTCGTTCGCGCCGATGCGTTCGATGCCCAGCAGCCCCCGCCAGATTTCGGCGAGCATCTGTTCGGTGGTGGTCCGCGGCTCGGTGTACTCGGTGTTTAGCTCCGGTCGTGCCTGTCGCTGCTGCTGGTCGCCGTGGTGCTCGACTTCCTCCAGGTAGACCTGCGACAGGTCGCGGTTGCGGTCGTCCAGCATGTCGAGGTAGTTCGAGCTGGTGACGTAGACCTGGGGTAGACCGCTGTCGAGCACGCGGCGGAAGGCGTCGACTCCCTGCTCGGGCAGGATGCCGCGGTGCGTGAAGTCGGCGAGCTTCAACTGCTGGAGCACCTTGGGGCCGGTCGCGTCGTAGGCCATGCCGCTGCCCTGCCATACGTCCCAGTTGATGGTGGTGACGGAGCGGTGATCGGCCGCCAACTCGCTGTGCGGGAAGGAGTCCAGGAAGCAGTTCGCAGCGGCGTAGGCGGCTTGGCCGAAGCCCGGTTTGCGGGCTGACAGCGAGGAGAACAGGACCATGAAGTCCGGGTTGCGGTGCCGGAACAACTCGTGCAGCACCAGGGTGCCCGTGACCTTCGGCGCGAGCACCTCCGCGAAGCTCTCGGCGGACTTGCCGGCCATCGCGCCGTCGCCGAGCAGGCCGGCCGCGTGGATCACCCCGTTGATCGGCCCGAACCGCGATTCCGCGGTCTCCACCACCACCTGCATACGCTTCGCGTCCGTGACGTCGGCGGTCAGCACCAGCACGTCGGGGTTGCCGTCGTGCCAGGGTGCGTTTCCGCCGGAATCGCGGTCCCGGCCCGAGCGCCCGATGAGCACGACCTTGGCGCCCACGGTCTCGACCAGGTGCCGCGCGATGCTGGAGCCGATGGTGCCCAGGCCGCCGGTGATGAGATAAACGCCGCCGCGCCGCACCGCCGCCCCATCGCCGGCTCCCTCGTCCGGCTGGTCCAATGTGAGCGGTTCGACGGTTTCCACCCACCGGTACGCGCCCCGATAGGCAACCACCTCGTCTGCGGGAGCCGCGAAAACCTCATCCGCGAGGTGCCGGGCGACCGACCTGCTGTGTCGCGCGTCGTCGTCGCGCGCAACGGCGAAGTCCACGCTTCGACTGGTGATGCCGGGGTATTCCAGCGGAATAACGCGGGATGGGCCGAGCAGGAGAGCAGCGTCCGGCCGGGTATGCTCGCCCAGCACGTCGTGCAAACCAGCGGAGACGACCGTCAGGTCGACCGACCTGGCCAGACCCGCGTAGTCGATCGCCGTGGCCAGGCTGATGAGGCCCCGCCACTTCTGCCACCGGTCCGGCACGGCGTCCTCGTCGGGGGTGGCCGCCGACTCGGCCAGCCCCCACAGGTACACGACCCGGTCCGGGCTCCTGCCCTGGGCAGCCAGCTCGGACACGACCCGCTCGTAGTCGCCCGCGGCGTACGGGTCGATCTCGAAGACCGATTCGTCCTGCCTGCGGTAGGCCGTTCCCGGCCGCACGCTGACGACGTGCTGGTCCGCCGCCCGCAGCAGGCGCAAGAACTCTGTGTCGACTTCGGACGAACCGGCCAGCACGAGCCAGGTGTCCGCTGGTTTTCCGCCGCCGTGCCTGCCGACGGCGGCCGTTCGCTTCCAAGACGGCACCCGGAACCATTTGCCGACGTCGTTCTCCTTGCGCAGACTACGGCCGCCCTGAGCACCGGACGCCGGGTGGTTCTGCCGTTCTCCCGTGTTCCGGCCGACGAAGACCTGATGACCGAGGACGCCGCCCTCCGGCGCCAGGGCGGCGATGGACTCGAACACGGTGGACAGCTTGCGCTCCCAGCGTTCGCGGGAGAGGAACGGTGCGCTGCGGGTCCGGTCCGCGTCGGCCACCGGTCCCATGAGCAGGCCGTAGCTCACGGCGAAGTCGAGCGTCGGCGTGGTGATTTCGGCCAGTAGCAGAAGCCCGCCGGGCGCCACCAGTGACCGCGCGTGTTCCAGGGTCCGGTCCAGCTCGCCGGTGGCGTGCAGCACGTTGGCCGCGATGACCACGTCGAAGGTGCTGCCTTCGAAGCCCTGCTCGTCCGGCGGCTGCTCGATGTCGAGCCGGGCCGTGCTGAACCAGGAATGCTCGCTGTAGCGCCGGGCGGCATGTGCGACGAACGCGTCGCTGATGTCGGTGAAGACGTATCGGTGACCGCCGCCGTGGTCGGCCATCTCCTCCACCACCTGACCGGTGGTGATGCCGGTGCCGCCGCCGATCTCCAGCACGCGCAGGCCGTTGGCGGCGCGCTGGGTCCCCAGCACCCCGGACAGGGCACGCCGGATCACCGGCGCGTACTCGGCGCCGAAGATTTCACCGGGTTCGGCGAAGGCCCGGTCCAGTAGCGGGGTGAACAGGTGGACGGGGTCGGCACCGTCGCGCACCACGTCTACCAACGCGGCCCCGCATCGCCGCACCAGCTCGGCCTCCGGCTGACCGGCCCACGCCCTCCGCGCGCGGATCAGCAGGTCGTCTAGCTCTTCCGGCGGCCACGACGCCACCGAGGCGATCCGTCCGGAGTCATCGCGCCGCAACCGGCCCAGCCGGTCCAGCTCGTCCAGCCACTCGGCCAACAGCGAGCGATAGGAGGGCTGGACTTGGCTCCGTTCGAGGAACTCGGACCGCTCGACCGGGCCGTCCCCGAGAGAGCGCGCGCCCAGCGCCGCGATCGCGTCGGCCAGGTAGGCCGCGCTCAACCGCTCCAGCAGCTCCACCTTCGCCCGGCGCCGCGGGAGGTCGGCCGCGGCGATCCGGGCATCGGTTTCCTTGCGGCCCTCCCGGACCGCCGCGTCGAACTCTTCCCCGGCCGTCTCGGCGGCTCGGGGCGGGGAAATCCAGTGCCGTTGGCGGTCGAAGGGGTAGCTCGGCAGTGAAACGCGGCGGCGCCCACCGTGGTGCACACCGTCCCAATCCACGTCGACGCCGGAGGACCAAAGCGAGCCGACCGAGCGGAGGAAGACCACGTCGTCCGGTTCCGATACCGACCGGCGCGGCAGGGCGGGTGCGGCGATGCGGCTCCGATCCGTCTCGGGGTGGCGCCGGGCCAGGCTGGTGAGGACCTCGTTCGGGCCGAGTTCCACCAGTACGTGGTCGACATCGCGGAAGACGTGTCCTAACCCGTCCGCGAAACGGACCCGTTCGCGCAGGTGGGTCACCCAGTAACCGGGGTCGGTCGCCTGCTCGTCGGTGATCCACGTTCCGGTCACGCTGGACAGGAACGGTACCCGGGGCGGCGCGAGCCGGATACCGGCGAACTGCGCGGCGAACGGGCCGAGCACCGGCTCGACCATGGGCGTGTGCGAGGCATAGGAGATACGCAGCACCGTGGCGTCGACACCGCGTTCGATCAAAGTGTCCCGCAGCTTTGTCACCGCGTCGCTGGGGCCGGCCACGACACAGGAGGCGGGATGGTTCACCACCGCAATCGACAGGTCGAACCCGAGCAGCGGCTCCACCTCGTCCGGGCCCAGCGGTACGGCCAGCATGGCCCCGGCGGCGGGGAGTTCCTGCAGGAGACGGCCGCGGGCGACGACGACGGAAAGCGCGTCCTCCAGCGCGAAACTCCCGGCCAAGGTGGCGGCTGCATACTCGCCGAAGCTGTGCCCGACCCCGGCCGCCATCGGCACGCCGCAGTGTTCCAGCGTCTTCGCCAAGGAGTACTGCAGGACGAACAGGGCGGGCTGTGCGTTGCGCGTCTCGGTGAGGGCCGCGTCGCACTCCTCCGTCCGGCTCTCATCAGCGGGATAGACCAGTTCCCGCAGATCGAGCCCATGGGTGTTGCGCAACAGGTCGAAACACCGGTCGGCCTCGGAGCGGAACACCGGGTTGGCGGAGTAGAGGCGCCGCGCCATCCCGACGTGTTGCGGCCCTTGGCCGCTGAACAGGAAGGCGGCCTGCCGGCCCTCCGCAAAGGCGGGCGCCGGCTCGGCGCCGGTAAGAGCGTCCAGCGCGGTGATCACCTCGTCTGTGGTGCCCCCAGCGACGGCTCGCCGATGGGCAAAGGCGCGGCGGCCGCGTTGCAGGGTGTGCGCGATGTCGGCCAGTCCCCCGGTCCCGCCTGCCCGCAGATGGTCCCGCAGATCCCCGACCCGCTGGTCGAGTGCCGCCGCGGTGCGCGCGGACAACGGCAGCACCTGCGCTCCGCCCTGCTCCACGACCGGCACCGCGGGCGCTTCCTCCAACACGACGTGCGCGTTGGTGCCACCGATACCGAAGGAGCTCACTCCGGCACGCCGCGGCCCGGCCGAGTCGCTCCACTCGGTCGTCCGGGTGTTGACGTAGAACGGACCGGCCGCGAAGTCGATTGCCGGGTTCGGCTGCTCGAAGTTCAAGCTGGCGGGGATCTTCCGGTTCCGCAGCGCCAGGACCGTCTTGATCAGGCCGGCGACCCCGGCCGCGGCGTCCAGGTGTCCCACGTTCGTCTTGACCGAGCCGATGGCGCAGAATCCGGTCCGATCGGTGGCGGCCCGGAACACGTCGGTCAGCGCGGCGATCTCGATAGGGTCGCCGATGACGGTCCCGGTGCCGTGGGTCTCGACGTAGGTGATCGTCTCCGGGTGAACACCGGCCAAGGCGTGTGCCTCGCGGATGACGGCCGACTGTCCTTCGACGCTGGGGGCCGCATAGCCGGCTTTCACGGAGCCGTCGTTGTTGATCGCCGCTGACTTGATGACGGCGTGTATGTGGTCGCCGTCTGCCACGGCGTCTTCGAGTCGTTTCAGCAACACGACGCCCGCACCGCTGCCGATGACGGTCCCGTCGGCGCCCGCGTCGAACGCACGGCATTTCCCGGAGCGGGAGAAGATGCTCTCCTCTTGATAGAGGTGGCCGGCCTGCGGCGTCCGAATGGACACCCCACCGGCGAGCGCCATGTCGGACTCGTTCCACAGCAGTGACTGACATGCCTGAGCGACCGTGACCAGCGACGTTGAACAGGCCGTCTGCACCGTCATGCTGGGGCCGCGCAGCCCCAGCTTGTACGACACGCGGGTCGCCAGGGTATCGCTCTCGTTGCCCAGCAGCGTCCGCTGCAGGGAACCGGGTGACAGCAATTCGGCATGCGCCGCCACGTTGCGGATGAAGTAACTGTTCCAGCCCGAGCCCGCGTAGACGCCGACCGGTCCAGGATGGTCCTTCGGGTCGTACCCGGCGTCCTCGAATGCCGCCCACGAGCATTCCAAAAACAACCGGTGCTGCGGATCCATCAGCGCTGCTTCTCCAGGGCTCATCCCGAAGAACTGGGCGTCGAAGAGGTCCACCCCGTCGAGCACGCCGTGCGCCCGGACATAGTCCGGGTCGGACAGCGCGTTCCGGTCCTCACCCGATTCGATCAGTGCCCGGTCGTCGAGGCGGGAAATGGCCTCGGTCCCGGTTTCCAGCAGGTCCCAGTAGGCATCGGGGCCCTCCGCCTTCGGAAAGCGGCAGGAAATTCCGATGACGGCTATCCCGTCGACCGCTTCGGCCTCGTTTCCACCGTCGTATTGCACGGCTAGCCCCTCTTTCCTGGGTTCTCGGCATCGCACGGTCCCGCCCACCGGTCCGCCAGCACCCCGGCGATCTTCGCCAGCGGTTCCGGCCGCAACAACTCGTGGTGTGGTGCGGCGACGTCGCAGGTGCGCACGGAGCCGGTGACGAACGGCTGCCAGGCGTCGGGGCGCAGTTCGGCGACGTCAGGATGACCGGTCGCTCGGAAGAACAAGAGATCCCCGTGGAAAAGGGGCGGTTTGTGTCTCTCGGCGAGACCCGTGTTGTGCGTAAGAACGGCGGCAAGCTCGGCGACGCGCTCATCGTCCACTTCGGAAAGCGTCGTGCCGTCGATGTGCAGACGGCGAATCTCCGCAATATCCGGTGTTCGTTTCGGCGCGTTCGAACCGCGCGGCCTGCCCGCGTACGGGTAGGCGTCGATCAGCGCGAGTGTTTCGACTTCCTCGCCCGCCTCCCACAACATGGCAGCGATGGTGTGCGCCACGTTGCCACCGAACGACCATCCCGCAAGCCGGTACGGGCCTTCCGCTTGCACTTCGCGAATCCGTTCGAGGTAGTCCCTCGCCATGTCCTTCAGGGTCGGCGCGAGCAGGTTGGCATCGAATATGGCCCGTGCCTGCAAGCCGTAGATCGGGAATCCGTGCAGGTGCCGGGCGAATCCCGCATAACACCTGCTGTACCCGATTCCGGGATGAATAAAGAAGACCGGTGACCCCGCTCCGTTGTTCCGGATCGGCAATCGCACGTCCTCTGCGGCCGGCGCGCCGCCCGTGTCGATGGACTCACCGAGCCGCCGCACGGTCGGCGCCTGGAACAGGTGGTTGACGGACAGCTGCACGTTGAGCGCGGATTTGATCGCGCCGACCAGGCGGGCGGCGAGCAGCGAGTGGCCGCCGATGTCGAAGAAGTTGTCGTCCACCCCGACCCGGTCGAGCCCGACCGCCTCCGCGAACAGGCCGCAGAGGATCTCTTCCCTCGGGGTCGTCGGCGCACGCCCGGACGCCGCCGGCGCACGGACCGGAGCCGGCAGCGCCTTGCGGTCCAGCTTGCCGTTGCTCGAGACCGGCAACGCGTCGAGGACCACGAAGTCATTCGGCACCAGGTACTGCGGAAGCCGCGTGCGCAACGCGGCGATCAGCGCTTCGGCACGGATCCCGTCCCCTGCGCCCTCGCTCGGGCCGTGCGGGACGACGTAGGCGACCAGCCGGTCGTCCCGGCCGATGACCACCGCCTGCCGTACCGCTTCGTGCTCGGTCAGCACTGTGGCGATCTCATCCGGTTCGATGCGGACGCCCCGGATCTTCACCTGGTCGTCGGCGCGGCCGAGGAACTCCAGGACGCCCTCGGCCGTCCAGCGCGCGAGGTCGCCGGTGCGGTACATCCGGGCGCCGGGAGGTCCGTCGGGGTCGGCGATAAAGCGCTCCGCGGTCAGGTCCGGCCGACCGATGTAACCCCGTGCCACCTGTGCGCCCGCGATGTAGAGCTCCCCCTGCACACCGATCGGCAAACGGCGAAGCCGCCGGTCCAGCACGTGCAGGCGGGTGTTCCACACCGGAGAGCCGATGGGGACGGTGGCTGTGCCCGCGTTCGGCGCGCAGTCCCAGGACGTCACATCGACCGCCGCCTCCGTAGGCCCGTAGAGGTTGTGCACCGCCACCGGGAGCGTCCGGAAAGACCGCTCCACCAGCGGCGTGGTCAACGCCTCGCCGCTGCAGATGATCCTGCGCAAACCGGTACACGCGGCGGCCGAGGACGCTGTCAGGAAGACGTCGAGCATCGACGGTACGAAGTGGACGGTGGTCACGTCCTGCTGGCGAATCAGTTCGGCGAGGTAATCCGGATCGCGGTGGCCATGGGGACGTGCGACCACAAGCGTCGCGCCGGTCATCAGCGGCCAGAAGAACTCCCACACCGACACGTCGAACTCGAACGGGGTCTTCTGCAGCACGCGGTCCTCGGCCGTCAGGCCGAACTTCGCCTGCATCCACTCCAGGCGGTTCACGATCGCGTCGTGCTGCACGACCACGCCCTTAGGACGCCCGGTCGAGCCGGAGGTGTAGACGAGGTAGGCCGGGTTCTCCGGCGACGGCGCGGTCCGCGGTAGGCCGTCGGCCGAAGGCGCGCGCCCGGCGAGGTGTTCGACCACCCCCTCGTCGTCGAGCACCACCCGCGCGGTGGACGCGGACAGACTTCTTTCGGTTTCCTTTGTGGCGATCGCGACGACGGGAGCGGATTCGTCCAGCAGCAGCGCGACTCGGTCGGCGGGCTGCTCGGTGTCTATCGGCAGGTACGCCGCACCGGACTTGAGCACCGCCACGAGTGCGACCACGAGTTCGGCCGAACGCGGCAATGCGACCCCGACGAACCGCTCGGGGGCAGCCCCGTGCTCGCGCAGTAGCTCGGCGAGGCGGTCGGCCCGCGCGTCGAGTTCGGTGAACGAGAGCCGCTCATCGTCGAACACCACGGCGTCGGCGTGGGGCGTCCGCGCCACCTGCCGTTCGATCAACTCCGTCAATGTCGCGGGGAGCGTGTCCACCGCCGTGTCGTTCCATTCCACCAGCAGCCGCGCGTCGGCTTCGTCCAGCACGCCAGCGTGGTGGAGGGGCAGCTCCGGGCTCCCGGCGAGCGTACGCAGCAAGCCGGTCAGGCCACGGGCGATCCGCTCGGCGGTCGAACGGGTGAACAGAGCCGTGTCGTAGTCGAGTACGCCACGCACGCCGAGGAGGTCGCCCTCCGCGCCTATCCGCTCGGTGAAGTCGAAGTGCAGGTCGAACTTCGCGACTCCCACGTGCGCCGACATCGATTCGACGCCGAGGTCGCCCATCACGAACGTGCCGTCCGCGCTCGACTGGAACGTCAATGCGACCTGGAACAGCGGATGCCTGCTCAGTTCCCGCGGCGGGGACACAATCTCCACGATCCGGTCGAACGCCAGGTCCTGATGCTCGTAGGCCGCGAGGTTCGTCTTGCGCACCCGTTTGATCATGTCGCCGAACGTCGGATCGCCGCCGAGGTCGTAGCGCAGCACCTGGGTATTGACAAAGAAGCCGATCAGGTCGGTCAGCGCCTCGTCCGACCGGCCCGCCACCAGCCCGCCGAGGGGGATGTCGGTACCGGCACCCAGCTTCGAAAGCAGCGCGGCCAGCGCCGCCTGCAGCACCATGCTGAGGCTTGCCTGGTGATGCACGGCCAGCTCGCGCAAGGTCGCGTGCAGCTCGGGGTCGAGATCGACGGCGACCTCGTCGCCGTCCCCGGTCGGGGCCGTGCCGCGCGGGTGGTCGACCGGCAGCGTCAGCTCGACGGGCAGCGCCTCGAGCGTTTCGCGCCAGTACCGCGCCTGCGTCGCGGCTATACTTCGCGGATCGTCCTCGCTGCCGAGAGCTTCCTGCTCCCACAGGGTGTAGTCGACGTACTGCACGGGCAGCGGGCGCCAGTCGGGCTCCGCACCGCTCGACCGTGCCTGGTATGCCGTGGCGAGGTCGCGGCGCAGCGGGCCCATCGACCAGCCGTCGCCCGCGATGTGGTGAATCACCACGAGCAACACGTGATCGTCCGGCGACACCTGAAACAAGCAGGCCCGAATCGGCGCGTCAACGCGCAGGTCGAAGGTGCGCCGCGCCGCCGCGTCGACTGCCTGCTGCAAGTCGGCCTCGGTGACCTCGGTGACGGTCCACCGGTCGTCCATGTCCACTTCGGACAGTGGGAGCACCGCTTGCCGCAGAATACCCTCCTCCGTCGGGAACACCGTCCGCAGGGACTCATGACGGCCCATGACGTCGCGCAACGCCGCCCGCAACGCCGCGACGTCCAGCCGCCCGCGCATCCTCAGCACGACCGGGATGTTGTAGACGGGGGTGCGTCCGCCGTGGGCCTGGTCGATGAACCACAGGCGCTGTTGCGCTGACGAGAGCGGGACTCGCCGAGGCCGTTGCCGGACGGTCAGCGGGGGACGCACCCGCGCGACGTGGTCGAGCCCTGCCGCCAGACTCGCCGCGGTCGGGTTCTCGAAGACGGCGCGTACCGTGAGGTCGATACCGAACAGGGTCCGGGCCCTACTGGCCACTCTGGCGGCGAGCAGCGAATGGCCGCCCATTGCGAAGAAGTCGTCGTGGACTCCGACGGCCGCGGTACCGAGCAACTCGGCGAAGACGGCGCACAGCACCTCCTCGCGGACCGTCCGGGGAGCGCGGCCAGGGGCGCGCACGGCGACCGCGGCGGGCTCCGGGAGCGCGCGGCGGTCGATCTTGCCGTTCGCCGTGACCGGCAATGCGTCCAGCACGACGAACACGGACGGGACCAGATGGCCGGGCAGGAATTCGGCGAGTGCACTGCGCAGCTCCTCCTCGCCCAGAGTGGCCCCGGCTGCCGGTACCACGTAGCCGGCCAGCGTCGTATCCTCGGTTCCGCGCGCCACCACGGCGGCCTGGCCGACACCGGGAAGTCCGGTCAGCGCTTCCTCGATGTCGCCGGGCTCCACCCGGTATCCGCGAATCTTCACCTGATCGTCCAGGCGCCCGTGGAACTCCAGCAGGCCGTCCGCCCGCCACCTCGCCAGGTCGCCGCTGCGGTACATCCGGCCGCCCGGCGGGCCGAACGGATCGGCGAGGAACCGGCTTGCGGTGAGGTCGGGGCGGTGCATATAGCCGCGGCCGACCCCCGTGCCCCCGATGAACAGCTCACCGATCACGCCGTCCGGCACCGGCTGCAGCTCGTGGTTCAGCACGTAGCACCGGGTGTTGTCCAGCGGCGTGCCGATGGGCAGGGCTCCCGTGCTCTCGTCCAGCTCGCGAATGCGGTGGGTGGTCGCGAACGTGGTCGTCTCCGTGGGGCCGTACCCGTTCACGACGACGAGCTCCGGGCAATGGTCGAGCACCGCGGCGACCGCGGAGCGCGGGACGATGTCGCCGCCGGTCCACACCTCCGAAAGTCCCGCCAATGCTTGGGGCCGTTCCTCCGCGAACACCCGGAACAGTCCAGCCGTCAACCACGTGCACGTCACAGACTCCTCGCCTACGACGCGTTCCAGGACGGCAGCGTCGAGTGCTCCCGGCGGAGCGAGCACGACCTGTCCGCCGGACAGCAGCGGAACCCAGACCTCGAACGTCGCGGCGTCGAAGGTAGGCGGCGAGTGGTGCAACACGCACCGTGTGGCCTCGGTCCAGCCGCTGTCCCGCGCCAGCTCCGCCACCTGGCGATGCGCGATCGCCACGCCTTTCGGGGTTCCGGTGGAACCCGACGTGTACATTACGTACGCCGTTTGGTCGGCGCCTACGTCCATTCCTGGAGAGTGCGTCGGAAACGTGGCTGCGTCGAAATCGATGGTCGCGGTGTTCTCGCAGCCCTCGGAGCCCCGGCGGGAACGGTCCGATAGGAGTAGCCGCGCACCTGACTCGCGCAAGAGGGAGCGATGCCGGGCCACCGGATCGTCGACCGATAGCGGCAGATACGCCGCGCCGGCCTTGACGACGGCCAGGAATGCCGTTAAAACGTCCAATCTGCGTTCGGCCAGCACACCGACAATGTCCTCGGCGCCCGCGCCCGCCGCGATCAGCCGATGCGCGAGCTGATTCGCCCGCGCGTCGAGCTGCCCGTAGGTAAGCCGGGTGTCCGGCGCGACCACGGCGACTGCGTCGGGCGTTCGTGCGACCTCCGCTTCCAGCAGAGCTCCAAGCGACCGAGTGGCGACCGGGCGTTCGGTAGCGCGCCAGCGCTCCTCCCGGCGACGGCTCTCCGCCGCGCAGTGCAGGTCCAGCCGGGAGAGCGGCTGGTCCGGCTGGTCGAGCGCCTGTTCTACAAGCCGGGCGAACCGGTCGGCCAGCCGCGTCGCGGTGGAGCGGTGGAAAAGACCCGAGCGAAACGTCAACGTGCCGTGCAGCACGCCGTTCCGCACGTAGGTGGCCAGTTCCAGGTCGAACCGGGTGGTCCCGACCGTCCACGGCAGAGGGGTGATCCGGTCGTTCTCATCGGGTGCGGACAACTCCCCGTGGTGGACGAACACGACGTCGAAAATCGCATTGCGGCCCGGTTCCCGTTCCGTCTGGACCGCCGCGACCACCTGCTCGAACGGCGCCCGCTGATGGGTGTGTGCCGCCATTACCTTGCCGTGCGCCTGCCGGAGCAGTTCGCGGAACGACGTCGAGCGTTCGATGCGGGTGCGCAACACCACCGTGTTCACGAAGAAGCCGATGACGTCGGAGAAGCGGCGGTCGTCGCGGCCGTACAGCACCGATCCGATCGTCACGTCCTCCTGCCCGGCGTGGATGGACATCAGCACCTGGAACAGGGCCGCCACTGCGCTGGAAACCGCAGACCAATGCTGCAACGCAAACGCACGCAGTTCCGCCGTCAGCTCGGCGGGCAGTTCAAATTCGACATGATCGCCCGCATATCCGAGGCCGGGCGCTCGTGGGCGGTCGGTCGGCAGCCGTAACCGCTCGAATCCGTCGAGCTCCCGCCGCCAGTACTGCAGGTGCTCGGCGACCGAATCGGCGCTCGCGGCCGAACGCTGCCAAGCGACGAAATCCTCATACGTCGCCTCGCGCGCCGGCGGTGTCCTCGACCGGTAAAGGGCCGTCAGATCGTCGGTCAGGACCTGGGCCGACCGGCCGTCGAAGACGATGTGGTGGATTACCAGACACAGCACGGCCGACCCGTCGGCGCATTCGACCACCATCGCACGCACCGGGGGGCCCGCCGTGAGGTCGAACGGCTCGGCGGCCAGTTCGTCCGCGTGCGCCCGCCAGTCGTCCTCGCCGGGACCGGTGCTCCGTCGTTCCACCGGAACACGGAAGTACGGCACCGGCCTGGCGACCGGCGTGCCCGAGGAGTCCACGGCGAACACCCATCGGAGCACGGGATGCTCCTGCACGAGCGCGCCGAGCGCCCGGTCGAGCGCTTCCGGGTCGAGGCCGTCGTGGAAACGCAGCGCGAGCGGGACGTTGTACGCGGTGCTGGCCGGGTCGAGCTGCTGTAGCAGCCACAACCGCTCCTGACCGAAGGACAGTCGCGTGGAGTCGGGAACGGCGGTCCCGGCCTGCTGCTCATCGCTCAAGGCGGCCCCCGGTGCCTGGGGATCGGTGGTCGCACCGGGTGTCCGGGACGTTCGCGGGGCGGATGTCGGCCCAGTGCTGCCGCACGTAGTCGAGGCAGTCTCCCCTGGAAGCCGGACCATACGCCGGCACCCACCCCTGGGGCGTTGCGACCGACGCAGGCCACAGACTGTGCTGCCGTTGGTTGTTCACGAGTACTACGTGATCGAAGCGCGGATCGTCGAGCAGTTCAGTCATACCGGTTTCTCCGATACAGCACGTCGAAACACAGATTCTCGAGCAGCCGGAAACTGTCGAATACCTACGGAAAAAATGGCCACACTAAACATCAATCCAGCCAGAGAAGCACAGCGAACGCCTGACATCTCCAGACCCGAAAATTTTTTTCGATGGCGTTTCTACTGTGCACTCCGAGTGTCATGGACACTCCTGTGCGCTGTCAACCCTGCTGACCCGTTGGCAACGGCAAGAGATCGCAGAATGAGAGAAACAGAGAAATAGTGGGCCTCTGACCTGCGCAAACTATTCCCATGATCGCCAATTTTTGACATAGCAGACACTGCAGCCCCAGGGCCAGCGGAAAGTCCGGTTACTCGAGCGTTCGTGCTGGCCAGAAAGCCCTGGGGAGATCGAGTGGACGTTTGGACGCGCCCTAAAAGATCATCGCTGTGTTGGTGTGGCTGCAGTTGAAAAAGTGAGCCTTTGCCAACCTGGCGTGCGGATTGTTCAGGAGGTGTAGGGCGTGGCGTGGCCACGAACACGTGAAGCTCCCGGTAGACGGGCGACTACCTAGATCAAACCGTCCAACCAGGAGCTTCATATGCTCTCCTAACCCTCCGGGATGAACGTGTCCAGCCGCGCGCTCGGCGTGCTCGCCGAAGCGCTACGCCGCCACCGCAAGACAGCGCGGAACCCGGTGGCGCCGGCTCTCCGCCGGCCACCAGGCCCTGCTCGTGATTGCCTACCGCAAAGGCGAGATCTGCACCGAACTGACCTGCGGATTCACGAAGCGCGACAAAGCCCGATCCAGCGAGGAGATCGTGCTCACGAGCCTGGGCGGCGGCCGGTTCCGCAGCCGCGCCGAGACCACCGCCTTCTTCGAAGGCCTGGAGACCGACGAGTTCGGCTCCCCGAATGGCGCCCCGAGGGCCCGTAGACTTAGGCGAGGACCAGCGCGTCTTCCTGTGCGGCCTCAGCCGCCTGCCCGCCACCACCGGATCCACCGCCACGTGAGCCGGGTGGCCGGGAGGAACTTCGCCTCCCGGCCCCGCTCGCCCGGGCATCCACCTGTGTGAGGTGCCTTCGAGCGTGTGTTCCGCCTCGGCGCGGCCGCTGACCGCCGGGTGGCGTGCAGATCTTGGGACGGTTCACATCGTGGTGTCCGGCTCCCGGATACGTGTGCTGTAATCAACTGGTGCTCCGACCGGAAGCGTCCGCCGAGTCGGGTGATGGGTGCCAGGATTGGCCGGAGCCGCGTAGTCGACCCTCGGAAGCTGAGGTGGCATGGTGCGGAAGCCCGCTCGTCTTGGGGTCCGGGAGGTTGATCTGGCAGATTGGCGGTGGTTGCTGGGGACGCTGCGTGCTCGGTTCGAGACCGGTTCGTTCGGAGCGGGTGCTGCGTTCGTCGCGGCTGTAGCTCAACTCGCCGAGGCGGTCGGTCATCATCCCGACGCCGATGTGCGTGCGGGGCATGTCCGGTTCGTGTTGCGCAGCCGCGACGTCGGAGGGGTCGCAGAACGGGATATCCGGCTCGCTGAGCAGATCAGCGCGCTCGCATCCGACCACGGGCTGGTCTCGCGTCCCGAGCAGGCACAGGTGCTCGAACTGGCCCTGGACACGCCCGTATCGGACACGGTGCGGCCGTTCTGGGCAGCCCTGCTCGGTGGTGAGGCGGGTAGCGGTCTCGCCGACCCCTCAGGAGAGCTCCCGCCGTTGTGGTTCCAGACGACCGATTCCGTGGCGCCCGACCGGCAGCGCTTCCACCTCGACCTCACGGTCCCGCCGGAAGCCGCCGACCGGCGGGTTGCTGCAGCGGTTGCCGCAGGCGGACGCGTCGTCGACGACAGCAATGCCCCGGCCTTTATCGTGCTGGCCGATCCGGACGGCAACAACGCTTGTATCTGCACCGAGCTGGGTCGGGACTGAACTCGACCTTTCCCGTGCCGACGGCTGGGCACGCCCGCTTCCGCCCAGTCGGAGCTTCCCCCCACGGCCGGGTAGTTAGCGTTTCCGAGGATTACGCAAGGGGCACTGCAGAAGAGGCGGCCGCAGGCACAAAGCCCTGTAAGACAGGAAGTCGACCAAGACGAACTGTCCCCAGGAGCTCCGTTGCCCGCCCATTCTCCCACCAAGCCCGCTCTGACGACCATCTCCCGCGTGATCACCGTGGCCGCGGGCATCTTCGCGCCCGGCCATCTCGGGGCGCGTGCTCGCCGCCTGATCGGAAGAGCGCGAGGCTTCACCGAATCTGTGCCAGAGCCCCTTTTCAAGCGACATTGACACTCTGGAGGGAAAAATAGCAGGTAACGACGAAATTTGAACCCCGAGCGGCGCAATTGGAGGGCGCTTTTGTGATCCAGCGCGACCACACCGGACTCGACATGGGTACTCGTGGACGCCAGAATGCGCGGCAGTCGACACGCCGATCGCGGTATTCGGCCCGCGGTGCGTCGCACCGTCCGGCCCCGGCCGAGCGGGTGCCCCGGGAGGCACGGCGTCCCGGGGCGAGCCCCGGGACGCATGCGGTCGCTCAACCCGCCGCCCGGGATCGATCCCGCTCGGAGCGGGTCGGCGCCGGTCGGGGCCCGGTAGCCCAGTCGGCCGCCGGTTCCCAGCAGGATCAGCACCGCGGCGACGACCGAGCCGAGGGCCATCGCGTTCATTGAGGCATCCCCGTCGAGTGCAGGAAACATATCGATCCATATGACCGAGGCGAAGTTGTTGACGCTGACGTGGGCCAGCATGGCCAGCGGCATGCTTTCACCGGTGCGGTTGAACACCCAGGTCATGATGATGTTGAATGCGAGGCAGAAGATCAGGAACGCCGCCGGGCGGGTCCAGCTCGCATCCGGCCAGCCGCCCCACTCGGTGAGGAACAGCGGCAGATGCCACACCGCCCACAACGGGCCGAGGAGCATCGTCCCGAATAGCGGACCGAACCGGCGCTGCATGCGGGGCAGGGCGAAGTCGCGCCAGCCGGGCTCCTCGGCGAGTCCGGTGGTGAGAATCCGGAGGAGCAGGGCGGGGACATAGGCGGCGACCGCCATCATCGACGGTGCGCTCACCTGCCCTCCGGAGTAGATCCATCCGGTGGCCAGCACCGCCGCCGGCACACCGAGCAGGGTCACTGCGTACCAGTGCCAGCGGACCCTCCAGCGCCACATCCGCCCGAGCCAGCTCCGCAGCCCGGCCCGCCCGTCGGCGACAGCGGTGACGAGCAGCGCCGAGGCGATCGGACCCAGGTAGGCCCCCGAGCAGCACGCCGGCGAGCTGGGAGGTCCCGAGGAATTCGGGGAAGCGGTAGTCCCACACGCCCAGCCCGTTCTGGGGCAGGACGTAAGGTGTCCAGGCGGTCCAGCTCATCAGGTTGGCGAGCACGAAGAAGCTGAGCAGGGGATGGCGGCGCAGCGGTTCGAGCACGCCGCCGGCGCGGGACCGGCCGCCGGAGGCGGCAGGTGCCGGTGTGGGGTTCGAGATCGTCATACCGGCAAGGCTGCCGCTGCGGTGGATTCCACCACGAGACGCGAAGGACCGAGACTGGGCGGTGCCATCGAAAGGTGCAGGGCCGCGGGGCGGACATCCCCCGCTCGTCCCGGGCGCGGATGCCCATCGGCCTGCACCGCCGACGGCAGGCGTGGCCCGGCCCCGGGGCATCGAGCCGACTCGCGAAACCGCCGGATGTGTTCGGGGACAGAGCAGCCAGGGGCCCGCGGGCCTCGGGGCCGGGTCTCGGCCGTTCCCGGTGTGCGCTACGGATTCCAGGTCATGGTGGCGTAGACCCGGTCGAAGCGTCCTGCGGCCAGATCCTGCCGGGCGATCGACCAGGAGAAGAACGACATCTCCAAGCCCTCGATCGCATGAGACCACTGAGCGAGGCACACCCAGTTCTCAGGGCGTATGTCGGCCTCAGATGCCGGCAGATCGCCTTTGCTCTCCGCTCGTGCCGCCTCCCATCCAGCCATTACGGCGGGGTCCTCGTCCTGGTATTCGTCCTGGGCGTAGCCGCCGATCCGGAGTCCGGGAGAGAAGAGGCCCTGCGACTCGTCTGCCCATTCCATAAACATGTCCCCCCAGGCCCGGCATTGGTCCACGGTCAAATGGTCCCCCGGGAACCGCATGGTGACAGGAGGAGGACCGGGGTCGTGAACCGTAGAGTGGAAAGGTAGGGACAGGTCGGTTTCCAGGCGAAGCCGGCCCTCCGGGAACTCGCCGTAGTCTTCGCCGTCGCACGGTGCCGGGTCGAGATCCACTTGGCGCTCCTCGACCGGTGTACCTGCGGGGATGTAGAGCGCACTGCCCAGCGATTGGCAGCCCATCAGCTGGGGATCGGGGATGGCGAACAGCAGAAGCTGGCCATCGGTCGGCAGAGGGAGGTCCGTCGCCTCCTCGGGCAGTGCGGCGAGGTCGACGGTGGCGGCGAGCCCGCACCAGGGGTCAGGGGCGTCGGCGGGGAGCATCAACGGGCCGCCGAGCCGGCCCGCGACCGGCCCGTCACTTCTCGATTCCAGTTTCGCGCACGGGCGGGCGGTGGCGATCCACCGCTCGACTTCGTCCTGGGGGATGCCCTCTGCGAGGGCCATCGAGCGGAATCGGGCGAGTTCATCCTGTGCTTCAAAAGTCATGGGCAGCACCTTGGGTTGGAGGGTCGTGCAGCGGGGGCCGCCGAGCCGGTTCCACACAGCGGGCCGGGCTGGCTCAGCGGCCGATGGCGACGCTCACGCCGCGTTTCCTGAGTTCGCCTACCACGGGATCAAGGGTTCCCGAGTCCGTGATGATCCCGGACCTCGCGTGGACCCGGAGGTGCGTCAGCGACGGCATGCCGAGCAGCGGGGAGACGTCTTCCGGAGGGGCCACCAGCTCGAGGAATCGGAGGTTCTCCTGGCCGGCGATCCGGGACAGGTGCTTCTTCCAGTCCGCAGCGGTTAGGGACAGCGATTCGAGGGAATCGGGTATGTCCTCGACGCGCGGACAACCCCACAGGGTCAGTCTCTTCAGTCCGGGGCAGTGCTGCAGGGAGCTGAGCGACTCCAGGCCCTTCATCCAGAGGAGGCGCAGTTCGACCAGCGGAGATCCGGCCAGCTCGTCGATGTCGCTGAGGTCCGTACCGTTGATGTACAGGGTATGCAGCGCGGGCAGTCGGGCGAGACCGCCGAGATCGGTCAGCGAGCGGCCTCCGAACAACTTCACCGTGTGCAGTTCCGGTTGGTCACCGAGGCCGTCGAGGCTGTGCAGGCTGTGGCAGCTGTCGATCGCCAGTTCCGCCAGCCGTGGATGGGGCCCGAGCCCGTCCAGCGTCGTCAGGTTCTCACAATTCTCGATGCGCAGGGACTCGAGTCTGGGCATCGCGGCGAACGGCGAGAGGTCGCGGAGCTGGTCGAGGTGGCTCAGTGCGAGGTGGGTGAGGTGTGGAATAGCGCGGAGGCCGTCCATGTCCCTGAAGCCCCGGCCCTGGAGCTTCAGCGATTCCAAGGCGGGGAAGGCCCGGCCGAAACCGTGCACGGAGCGCGCATTGGCCCACTTGAGGTTCAGCTCGCGGAGGCGCCCGAGGTTCAGTAACGGCTCAGTGTCCTCGAAGGATCCGACGTCCACTACGAGCCGGGTGAGCCGGGTGAGCCGGCCGATCGGGGTAAGGTCCACGGATCTCGATCCGAATCCGTTCAGCTCGAACCGGGTGAGCCGGGTGAGCCGACCGATCGGGGTAAGGTCCGTGATGCTCGTGCAGTCGTGAGTTCGAGGTCGGTAAGCTCGGCGAGTTCGCCGACCTCGGTCAGGTCGATCTTCTTGCAATGTGCGAGGCGGAGCTTGGTGAGCATCGTGAGATGCCGCAGGCCGGTCAGCGACCCGGCATGGAACAGCCGCAGCTCGGTCCTGCACTCGTGACGGAACGCCGGGGCGAGCAGGTGCTGGGCGAATCCGTCCGGGTCGCGGACCCTCTTCCACAGCCGCAGGAGCAGACTGGAGGCATACCGGTCCTTGCTGACGAACCGGGCGGCCAGTTTCAGGGCTTCCCCGCCATCACCGGGGACCGACAGTTCCACGAGTCGTCGGATGGCCTTGCCGGCACAGTACGCCGGGGCGAGCAGGTGCTCGCAGAATCCATCCGGGTCGCCCTCGACCGTCGACCACAGCCGAAGCAGCTCCTCGTCCGAGTAGTCGGCTCTGCAGCTGAACCGTACGGCCAGTTTCAGGGCTTCGCCGCCATCGCCCGCCGCGGAGAGGTGCATGAGTTCCAGGACGGCCTCGCGGGCCTCGGCGGGCTCGGCGGTCTCCAGCCGCGCTCGCAACCGATCGAGTCGGGTTGAACTGTCAGCGCGTCCGTTCTCGTCGGCGTGTACACCGAAGGGTTTCTGCGTCATGTGCGGGACTCTAGGGGCGGGGGACGACAACGGTGCCGTCCCCTTCCGCGCGGCGGGGACCACTCCCCGCTCGCCGCCGGGCGGCGTAGCCGGTGATCTCGGGGAGGGAGCGGGTGTCGGGCCGTCAGAGCATGGACCGGGCAGCGGCGGCAGCGGGTCGCCCCCAGGTCTCTCGACGCAGGAGCTCGAGCAGGGCCGTCTCGCCCGGTCCCGCGTCACGGCGGATCACTGCGACGACGGGTTGGGACACGGCGGGGGACACCGGGCGCACGAGGTGCTCGTATCCGGCGGGCACCGCGGAGGCCGGAGCGAGCGTCGCCCCGAGTCCGTGGGCGGCCCAGCGCACGGCCGTCGCCGTCTGGGACACGCGCGCGGCCGTTGCCGGGGCTATCCCGTTGTCCCGCAGCGCATTCAGCAGCACGCCGTCGAGCGCGCTGTCGTGATCGAACCTCACCCACTCCTGCTCCGCCAGGTCGCGCAATTCGACGCGGTCCGCGGCGAGCTCAGGGTGCCCCGTGCCCAGGACCACGACGAACTCCTCGTCACCCAGGCGGTGGGCGCTGTCGGGACTCTGGTCGCACGCCGCCATCAATGCGAGGTCCAGCGCACCCCGGCGGCACAGCCGGTCCAACTCGAGGGAACTCGGCTCTTCGTCTCACTGGCAAAATAAGCTGCGGCCCGCTTGAGGATCTGGTTTTCGCCTTCCAGTTGCTTGTTGCGGCGGCGCAGCTCGGCGGGTTCCTTCTTTTCCGCACTTTTTGGGCCGGGCGGCCTCGCCGGCCGCTTTCTCCTCGGCGGCGGCCTGGGCGACCCGGTTCTGCAGGCACGAGCGGCTGATACCGAGGTCTTCGGCCGAGGTTCATCTCGACCCGCGCCGACGCAGACCGATTGGTTACCCCTGGGTGACGACTGGCTGGGGTGGCTGCCCGTCCTCGCTCAGGCGGGCGGGCCCCCTTGCCAAGGTCCAGCACCAGCTCCAGGTTGCCCAGCGCCGCGTGGAGTTCGTCGCTGACCCGGGCCAGCGCCTCGGACGCGAGCGGCTGGGTGCCGGTCGCGCGTCGCACAGCGCCGCGATCGCCGACAGCTCCCAGTACCGCCGAAAGGCCGCGCTTGTCCTTCTCACGCGAGGTGGCGGGCGTGCTCGTTGTCGTCGACTCCGCCCAGGCGAAGGTCGTGACAGATGCTAAGAGGTCCCATCGAGTGTCTGCCACGACCTTCGTGGGCCCGGCCCGGACTATCTGCCGTCCGAGGCCGACGTCGATGGACGCCAGTACCGCGTCCCCACTGCGAAGGCCACGGTGAGGCACGTGAGCACCCCGACAGCCCAGACGCTGCCCTGCTCGCCCGAGCGAAACAGCGGCGGGATGAACAAGATCAACACGGCAGCCGACATGGCCATCCCGACCAGGCTAATCACGAACATCCACGTCTTCTTCACCATTATGGACTCACTAGAAGCAGCTGGCGACGGCGGTGATCGACGCTCCACCGACAGTGGCGTAGGCGCCGATGCACGCGACACATACCGCCGTTCCCACCCCGGGAACCGTGCACGCGCCTGTGCAGGCACCCACGATAAGATACGCGGTGGCGCCACTTACGCCAAGAACGGCCGCGACGCAGGCGGCCGTAGATCCGGCCCCCGCCGTAGCCATCGCTTCACCGCTGGCCGCATCCTGCTGCAGCTGGGCGTCTGTCATGTAGGGCAGATCCGTGTCGTTGCTGTTCACGAGCTCGCCGTCCGTGAAACTCGTGATGTTGAAGTTTCCGGCGTCGTTCTCACTGATGAGCGTCTCGCCGTACTGGACGATGTCTCCGCTCTCGTTGAAGAGAACCGTGAGGTTGCTCAACATGCTGTAGTCCCCGCCGACGGGGATGGTCACTGAGGTGAACGTAGTGTCCTTGTCCTCAGCATCCACGGTGTAGACCTTGGTCTGCCCGTGGGACAACGCACTCTGCGGAGCCTGGACGGAGATCTCTCCGTTCTTCACGGCCTCGGAGACCGCACCCGGCAGGTCGCGCGCTTCCTGGTCCTCGACCAGGGTCATCTCGGTCAGCGCTCCCGCCGAGGACTCCTCGGTCGAGCACGCCCCATCCGCATTGCTAGCAGGCGTGGCGGCAGAGCCCTGACCTCCTGCTGGGACCTTGGCTTCCGGGGCCGCCGCCATGGAGGGCGTCATCCCTCCCACTAGGAATGCCAGTGTCAGCGGAGCGATAGCCATCGCCACCGGCTTACGAAGGATGCGTTGCAACGTCTCTCCTTTGAGTTGGGGGAAGGGGAGGGTTCACGGGGGTTACTGAGCGCAAAGAAAGATCACCAAACGTTTATATCTCTCGACAGAACGGGCGCTCTTGACACCTTCGAGGCTGGGCAACACGCTCGCCCAAGGTCCACCGTCCAGGGGGTGTCCGCATGCGGCCACCCTTGTCGGAGTGGCTGGCTGGCGCCCCTCCGGTGCGCACACCTACCGGGACCAGGCCCCCCGATGGCGGAAGGCCTGATCCCGGGGGCACGGCGCCCGAAGTCACCGCGGGATGCTCCCCGATGTCGGCGACCCCGTCTCCACCTGGTCGGCGATGAGTGCGGCCAGGGCTGCCGGCTCTTCCAGCAAGGGGAACCGCTGTGCTGGGGAGCTCGGGCGAACATCCTGGGAGCATGACCACATTGCGCTCCGCCCGGCTGGAAGCCCTCATCGGCAACGGAGTTGCCGAGGCCACCTATGCCAACGTGCTCTTTCTGGTCACCAACAACGTCCCCGAGAACTTCGATCTCGACTACAAGCGCGACCTGTACGAACGCACGGACGCGGGCAAGCGCGAGTGTGCTCCGACGTCGCTGCGCTGGCCGACACGGCCGGAGGAGTCATCATCCTTGGTATCGACGAGGACGACCACTCCTGTGCTTCAGAAGCTCCGGGCGTACAGATCAGCGACAAGGAGACCAGCGGGGTCTCCCAGGTACAGCGAGATAGAGGCGCTCGAGTTCGGCCAGTGAGCCGCCGTGCTAACCAAGGGGACTTCGAGATCGACGTTCTCTACGAGCGTCCGCAGTTCGCCGGGGGCAATACCGGTACCCGGCCGGCTGGTACGGGACAGCCATTCGGTCAGCCAAATCACGCCGTGAACCGTCGTATGGCGCAGCTGCTCGGCCGCATCAACGGGAACAGATTTCCGATCCTTCATGGAAGGCAGAGCGGCCATACACTGTCACCGAATCGGACGCTGCGGCACGTAACTTCGAGATTTCTTCGACTACGAGGATTTTACGGCCACACATACCGGCTGCACGGCCAATCAGGCCAGCGAACATCCGAACCACCGGAAAGGGCAACCCAACTCTCCAGAAGATGCTCTCGACGCCTGCATCAATCACATCGATCCAGGGTTCGCCTCCCCAGGAAATCCAAAGCAACCGGAGAACGAAAGAGAAGAATTCGATGAACGCGTCAACAACCTGAAGCGGAATAAACAGATTTGTCGCCTCTCCTGCGTTTCGGAGGTCATCCCGGCCTGAAGGAGGCACAGCACCTCGAGGGATGAATCCGGGTACTCTTGTCGTGTATCTACCGTCGGCACGGCTAAGGCTCGAGTGGCTCTTCGGATTAAGCGGAGGGGTGAGGTTCGTGCGGGTGCAGCCCACTGCTAACGCGGGCAGACCGAACCCGGGCACCCGGCACGGGCACCTATACGGGCCCAGGCCCCGGACGGGTTGGCGCGAATCGGCAGCCCGCTGGACGATCCGCCTCCAGGCAGCGGAATTCAGGGGCCGCACAGGCTCTGGCATGGGTCCGGCGCTTCGGCTCCGGACGATGGTCCGCTCCCGCGGCGACGCGGGGTGCCGCTGTGCCGCCTCTTGCCGCCGCCCTTGCCGCACCGGGTTGATGCGCGGGTCGGTGGTCTGTACTGGGAAGGGCTGACCGCCCAGATCACGACCCAGTCAGGGCTTCACCGACTCCGGTTAGCGTTTACTTACATCACCACAACAAATATGTCACCCTTTCGATGCGTGGCTTTATTCACCTATCGCGGTCAAGCGCAATAAAAGCGGTATACTTCATTACGAACATCGACGGAACAGTCGTTTCACGTTTCTCCGGCCAATTGGCCATGCTTCCACAGCGATCCCTACGGACGGTCGGTCATGGTGGACGAACCAGTCTCGAATCAGAGTCTGATCCGGCTACAGCAGGAAGCACGATTGAGCGGCGAGGAGTTGGCGAAGAAGGTCAACGCGATAGGTGCGGAGATGGGGGTGGGCCTGAGGTACGGGCGCGCCTCGGTGAGTCAGTGGCGGTCGGGGACCCGTCCTCGGTGGCCTGTGCCCGACCTCGTGGCGGAAGTCCTGTCACGGAGTCTGGGCCGAACGGTCACCGCGGCAGACGCGGGATTCGCCGGCGGCGGCTCCGCAGAGCAGGACGGCGGCGACGCGGTGACCCAGCTCGAGAGGCTCGGCTCCTCCGCCGAGAGCGGATGGGATCATCGATACGTCTTCAACCTGCACGACCTGGACGTTCCCGTGTGGCGCCCCGCCACCGAATTCCCGCCGGCACACCGCCAAACCCCGTATTCGGGACCTGTGGGAGAGGACGAGCTCGAGACCAGCGAGGAGATGCTGGAGATCTTCTCCAGAACCGAGGCGGTACACGGCGCGTCAAGGGTCGCCCCGTTCCTCGGCGAATACCTTCACCGCACCGTTGCCCCCTGGTTGCGCTCTCCGGGCAGTACCGACACACGGCGCCGGCTGCTTCGCACGTCTGCGAGGCTCAGCTACCTGTGCGGCTTCGCCTATTTCGATCTGGAGGAGCACGGTATTTCGCAACGGTTTTACCGGGCTTCCCTCCTGCTCGCGGCTGAAGGTGCCGACGCGTGGGGGTATGCGGTGACGCTGCGTGCGATGAGCGTGCAGGCGTGGCATCTCGGACATCGCCACCAGGCGCTCGATCTCGCCGGCGCGGCCGTCGATGCCGCTGCGCGCGGCACCGACGACGCGTCGAGCGCTTTCCTTCATGGCCAGCTCGCCGTCGCCCACGCCGGTAGGGACAACCGGGACGCGGCGCTCTCCTGCCTCAGCTCGGCCGAGCGGTACATGGAGGCGGCGACGAGCGGCCCCGGAACGGTCACCTACCACTGGGCAGCGTTCGCCCACCAGCGCGCCGTTGTCCGAAGCCTATTGGGGGACCGGTCCGGCGCCACTCTCGATTTCACGAACGCCGTGCAGTGGCGCCCGGCGTGCGAGCGACGCTCGACAGCTCTCATCTGCGCGCGCCTTGCCGAGCACCACCTGGATCAGGGACAACTCGAACAAGCGGTGTCGAGCTGGCACCGCTTCCTGGATATCTATCCCTCGATTCGCAGCGGACGGGCTCGATCGGCACTCGCCGTCCTGCGGTCCCGTGTCCGGCCCCACGCCGCTCATGAGGTCGCACGCGGACTACTGGCGCGGGCCACCGCACTTTGGCGTCCCGATACCGGAACGCGGTGACGCGCATCGCCTCGCGCGTCGACCGACGTCGGCGCCTGGACGCCCGCCCCGCCGGCCCGGGGCACACAGTGGTCGACGACCACCGGTCCCACGCCGTCGAGGGCACTGAGCAGTGTGCGAACGAGCGTGGGGCGGACGTTCTCCCCCAGAACCACTCCGACATCCCTGCGTCCGGCGAGCCATTCCGGTGCGACGACCATGCGGTCGTCGACGACGTGTACCGCCGCACGCGGGTGCTCAGGTCGAACGGCAATGCCGCAGGCCTCCGCTGCAGGAGCGTCCCCGAGCACGAAGACGACGTCGGACGAATCGATTCGCGCGCACCCGGACCCACAACTCCGGTCACACAGGAGTAGGCGCCGTGACCGCATGACGGCCATCCAGGACTCCGTGACGTCGCGCGCGATCGCCATCGCCCCGGCATCGTCGGAGCGGGCACCGATCGCAACACCGACAGGAAGACCGGTCCGGGGATCGATATAGCTGGCAGCGCAGACAGTCGCGTCTTCTCCGGCCTCAGGGGCCATGTCGAGTTCATACGTGCGCACCTCGCGTCCTCGGCCGTCCGCATGGGCGGCGACCAGCGGCGCCGCCGGACAGGGCACCCAACCCCGGTGGGGATCACGGAAGCACTGCAATACGACGATTTCGCCCTTGCGCACACCGGACGCGGCGAGCCACACCAATATCCGTGTTCTTCCCACACCAGCCCTCACATATCTTCTGGAACTCAATCGACCGCCGGCGGACCGCCCTCCAGCGATATAGTTATCGCCGATCGAAAACGAGTGAAACCGCAGCCGCATGTTTTTCCGAATGGGTTCGTGGTCCAAATAGGGCGATCTCCCACAAAAGAAACGAGTCCACATTGCATGGTTTGGCCTTGTATTTCCTGAAAAGGACACGTCTAGGGCACTAGAGGTCGCCGCCTCGACGACGGGTTAGGAACGGAAACCGCGAGGGGGGCACGGGATGAGCCTTCATGACGTTCATGACCGCGGATCGCGGCGCTGGACGGCTCGCGGGAGGCCCGCGCCCTTGGTGCCCACCGCGTGAATCCGCGCCGCCGGGTCGATGGCAGCAAGCCTCGAGCAGAGCCGGACGCGGTCCCGGGGGATGCGGCCGCCCCCGGCGTGGGAGCGGGCGCGCAATCCGCACACCGGGTTTTCCCGAAGGTATTCAGCGACGAAACGCCGCGAACGCAATGAACCTGTTGAGTCCACCCCTGGGCATTGACACGTTCGCCCGCGCTCTCCCTTCCGTTCTGCGGACCGCGCACGGTGGAATGGGGATGTTTCCAGGGACGAACAGGTACGGATTTTCGCTTCGTTCGTACACCGGAGACGTGCGTAGGGACGTCGATACCTGACGAGCACGCCACCGAACCGGCATTTCGCGAAAGGAATCAGATTGCTTGATATATCCGCAGAGGTATCCGGAATCCTGAGCGAGGAATTCGATATACCAGCCGACGAGATAATTCCTGGGAACACCCTTGAGGATATCGGGGTCGATTCCGTCGCCGCCGTCGAACTCGGCGACATCCTCCAGCACAAGTTCGGCATCAGGATCGGTGAAGACGAACTGACCACACAGAGCACCGTCGAGCAGGTAGTCGGCGTCGTCTCCGGGAAGGCGGGAGCTGAGCACCGTGACGGATAGCCCTCCGGTCGCGGTCACCGGCGTTGGGCTCGTCACTCCCGCCGGCGTCGGACGTGCCTCCAACTGGAGGGCCGTCTGTTCCGGGATTCCGACCGCCGGCGCCCTCGACTCCCTCGCGCACGCACCTGTCGGATTCGCCAGTACCGTTCCGGGCGGATTCGACGCCGGCCGCCTCACCGGCCGGCGCCTCTCCCGCCGGTACGATCGCAGCACGCAGTTCGCTCTGGTCGCAGCGCAAGAAGCCCTCGGCGACGCCCGCCTCACGCAGACTGCGGTGCAAGAGGCCCGCGTGGCCGTCGTTATGGGGACCGCGTTCGGCGGGGTGCAGACGCTCGAAGACAACCACGCACGGCTCATGGCCGAGGGCCCGGACGCCGTCAACGCCCGGTTTCTGCCCAACGCCCTGGCGAACATGGTTGCTGGCATCCTGTCGATCGAGCTGGGCACCACCGGTCCGGCCGTGGTCGTCTCCACCGCCTGCGCCTCGGGCGCGACGGCGATCGGCACCGCACTGGGGCTGCTGCGCTCAGGTGCCGCCGACGTCGTCGTCGCCGGCGGCACCGACGCCAGCGTAACGCCGCTGCAGGTGGCGGGATTCGACAAGCTGCGGGCCTTGTCGCGGGGGAGCCGGTTCCCGCCCGCCCAGGCTTCGCGGCCCTTTGACGCCGAACACGACGGGTTCGTCATGGGCGAGGGGGCGGGAGTCCTCGTGCTCGAACGAGAGTCCGATGCCGCCGCCCGCGGCATCAGCCGCTACGCCAAGTTGGCCGGGTACGGAACCACGTCGGATGCGTACCACATCACTTCGCCCGCCCCCGACGGCCGCGGCGCCAAGGAGGCGATCGCACAGGCGTGCCGCGACGGCGGCCTCTCCCCACGGGACATCGCCCATGTCAACGCCCACGCCACCTCCACCCCCACGGGCGACGCGGTCGAGGCGGGGGTCGTGGCCGCCACAGCACCGACCGCTGTGGTGACCTCCACGAAGGGCGTCACCGGCCACACGATGGGGGCGGCCGGCGCCATCGAGGCCGCCTACACCGTGCTCGCGGTACACACCCGAACCGTGCCGCCCGTAGCGAATCTCGCCACACCGTGCAAAGGCGCCGAGGACCTCGACCTCGTCATCGGCGACGCCCGTTCACAGACGCTGGAAAACGCCATTTCCAGCAGCTTCGGCTTCGGCGGCCACAACGCCGTCCTCGCCTTCACCACCGCCTAACCTCACAAGGAGCCGCTTCGATGGGAAACGTCGCAATCATCACGGGTGGCACAGCAGGCATCGGGCTCGCCTGCGCAGAAAAGCTTCTCGCCGACGGTGCCACCGTCGTCATCGCGGGCCGGTCACCCGAGCGCGGCCGCGACGCGGTCGCCGACCTGGGCGGAAGCCGTGTCCGCTACGTCGAGTGCGACGCCACCGACCCCGCGCAGGTCGCTCGTCTCATCGAGCAGACCGTGGACGATCACCGCCGCATCGACGTACTCGTCAACAACGCCGGAGGCGTCACCGACCACGGACGTCCCGTCACCGAACTCGACGACGACACCCTGGACCGCGCCTTCACCCTCAACGTCAACTCGGCGTTCTGGGCGTGCCGCTCGGCATTGCGGCACATGCTGCCTCGGGGCTACGGGCGGATCGTCAACATGTCCTCTATCGCGGGCAAGACCGGAGTCGCTGGACTTCCCGGCTACACCGCCTCCAAACACGCACTCATCGGATTCACCAAAACCCTCGCCAAGGAGGTCACCGCCCGCGGCGTCAGCGTCAACGCCGTCTGCCCCGGCATGACCGACACCGAGATGATCCCCCGCGAGCTGCAAGGCGCGATCGAAACCGCCGGCGCCGACTTCGCCACCGCCGCCCAGCACTACACCGGCGACCTCGGCCGCATCGTCGACCCCGCCGAAGTCGCCGCCCTCGTCGCCCTTCTCGCCTCCCCCCAGGGCTCCGCCATCTCGGGGACGGCGATCAGCGTCGACGGCGGATTCAGCCAGTTCTAGTCCCCGCCCGGAAAGGAGTGGGCCGTGGCGTCGACTCCGTGGCTCGCACACACCCCCGACCCCGCCGCCGACCAGCACCTGCTCTGCTTCCCCTACTCGGGCGCGCCTTCGTCCCTATTCGGGGACTGGCGGGTTCCCGGTATAGACGTGCTCCCGGTGCTGCTGCCCGGGAGAGGCCCGCGGCGACACGAGCCGCTCGTCACATCCCTGCACACACTCGCCGAAGGCATCGCCTCCGACGTCATCCCCCTCCTGAACGGGCCCTACTACTTCCTCGGCCACTCGATGGGAGCCTGGCTCGCGCACGCCGTGGCCGCCCTGCTCAGCCAACGCCACGGCACCGGCCCCGAACGATTGTTCGTCCTCTCCGCGCCGCCTCCCCACTTGCCTCCGAGCCGGTTCTCCTCCCAGCACGAACTCTCCGACGACGGTGTAGTCGACGAGGTCATCCGGCTGGGCGGGGCCCCCGAATCCGCCCGCGACGCGGTCCGTGCCAACGTCGACGCCATCCGCGCCGACGCCGCGGCCGTGGGTCGCTACCGGCCCGCGCCGTACACGCTGACCTGTCCCATCACGGCCGTCTGCGGCAGGCGGGACCCGCTGTTCGACCCCGGCAGCCTGACGGAATGGAGCGAGACGACCCACGCTGACATCTCCGTCGATCTCGTCGACGCCGGCCATTTCCTCGTCACCGAACAACCCGACGAATCGATCCGCATCGTCGTGCGCGACACCGTCGACCGGCATCGCACCGATCCCGTCGCCGTGATCGGTATGGCCTGCCGGTTCCCCGGAGCCGCCGACCCCGCCTCCTTTTGGGAACTGCTCCGTACCGGCCGCAGCGCCGTCGGCCCCGTCCCGGCCGACCGCGTCCGCGACGACGAAGAGCCGCAGATCATGAACGCAGGCGGATTCGTCGACGGCGTCGACCGGTTCGACGCCCGGCATTTCGGGTTCGGCCCTCGTGAGGCCCACCGCTCGGATCCGCGCCTGCGTTTGCTACTCATGACCGTCCAGGAGTCCTTCGACGACGCCGGACTCTCGGCCGCCGACCTCGCGGGGCCGCGCAGCGGGATCTGGGTCGGCGAGTCCCATTCCGACTACTGGGACCTTTCGACCTCCGCTGAGCCGCCGAACATGTACACGCTGTCCGGCGGAGGGCTCAAGAGCTTCCTGTCCGGACGGGTGTCGCACTTCTTCGACCTCCAAGGCCCCAGCCTCACGCTCGACACCTCGTGCTCGGCGTCGTTGACCGCTGTCCACACCGCCTGCCGGGCGCTCCGAAGCGGCGAAGTCGACACCGCGGTCGCCGCCGGAACGCACCTGATCCTCAACCCCCATGGGGGACCCTCCCACGGCCTCGCGAAAGCCCTTTCGCCCCACGGGCGTTCCGCGTTCGCCAGCGTCGACGCCGACGGTTACCCTCGCGGCGAAGGCGTCGCCGCCGTCCTCCTGCGGCGCCTCTCCGACGCCCTGCACAACGGCGATCCGATCCACGCCGTCGTCGAAGGCAGCGCGGTCAACGCCAACGGCCGCTCCGGCCGAAATATCGTCGCCACCAGCGGCCCGGGCCAGGTTCGCATGATGCGCAAAGCCCTGGCCGACGCGGGACGCCGCCCCGGCGAGATCGCCTATGTCGAGGCCCACGGCCCGGGGACCCGTACCGGCGACGACATCGAACTCGCCGCCCTCCACGAGGTCTACGGCGGCAACGCGCGCCCGTGTCTCGTCGGATCCGTCAAGACCAACATCGGCCACCTCGAACCCGTCGCCGGGCTCGCGGGTTTCCTCAAGGCGGTCCTCGCCCTCGAACACGGGCAGGTGCCCGCTTCCCTGCACCTCTCAGCCCTCGCGCCCGCCATCGACTGGGACGGCTCGGCGCTTCGCGTGCCGACCGCCTGCGAACCCTGGCCCGTGGACGGCCGTCGCCGGGCGGCCGTCTCCTCTTTCGGACTCTCCGGAGCCAACGCCCACGCCGTCCTCGCCGCCCCGCCCGACCAGACCGCGGCGCGTCCGCGACTTCCCAAGCGCACCTGGAATCTGCAGCGCTACTGGTACACCGAACTGGGAGACGAGCCCTCCCCGCCACCGGACCGGGAAACGGCGGCGATTTCCGCAACACCTGCCCGACCTTCGCCGCGACCGGCACATCGAGGTGGTGAAATGCCCCTGCATCCGCTCTTCCACGACCGCATGCCCGTGTGGGCCGAACTCGACGAACTCCTCGACCTGCCCGAGTTCTCTTGGAACCTCACCGGCGTCAGCGCCGTCTACCATCGCCTCCAGGCGTTCGGCCGAGCCCTGGGGCCGGCCCGAGCGCTGCACGACTCCCCCATGCGCCTGCTGGCCGGTATGGAATGGGCTGGAATCGTCGATCCCGCCATGATGCACGCCGCCATGGTGCACTACGGCGTCGCCACAACCGCTCTGGTCGAATGCGGGCACACCGACGACGATCTGGACGCCCTTACCGCCGACCTCGACACCATGGACGCCCCCGGCGCGATCGTCGCCACCGAACTCGGACGCGGCGGATCCCAGACCACCATCCGCACCGAGGCCCGCTACGACCGCGAGCGCGGTACCTTCACGCTCCACACCCCCGAGGATGCTGCGCTGAAGATCATGCCCAACGTCGGCTGGACCGGACTCGGACGCACCGCGGTCGTCAACGCCCGCCTCGTCGTCGACGACTCCGACCACGGAATCCACGCGTTCGCGTTCCGCTTCCCGCACCCCCGAGCCGATGTGACGATCCTGCCCGGCGGAGCGCCGGTGCCACTCGACTACTCGGTGATCCGCTTCCGGGACGCCGAGATCCCGTTCGGCTACTGGCTCCGCGACACCGCCGTCATCACCGGCGGCGGCGTCACCGATCCCCTGACGCCGACGCAGCGGCTCGCCCGGTCCCTGGGAGGAGTCAACGCCGCCGTCGTCTTCGCCGCCGTCGCCCTCGCCTCGGCCGCCCGCGCCGCGGTCGCCATCGCCTTCCGCTACAACGCGCAGCGGATCATCGGCGATCCGGGAACCCCCGCGCTCACGTTCACCACCCACAGCAGCGATCTCGCCTCGGCGATCGCACGTGTCTACGCCACAGGTTCCTACGTCGAGAAGGTGCGTCGCGACTTCACCGACGAACGCCTCGGCACCAACACCGCCGAGCCGCGCGCGACGGACAGCGGCACCGCCTATGCGCCCTGGCTCGCCGCCAACCGCGACCGCACCCTCGCCAAAGCCGCTGCGGCCACCACGGTGGAGTCTGTCACCGCCACCTGCCGGCGGCTGTGCGGCTTCCAAGGCGTACTGCACACCAATCGCATCACCGCCTACGAGGACATGGCCAAATCCTTCCACGCGGCCGGAGGCGACACCCGGCTCCTGCTGCTTGAGGCTGGGAAACAGCTCCTCGACGGAACCGACACCTCACCCGTCCCCGCGCCCGACGGCCCCGGAACGAGCGACGCGCGCTCGACACTGCGCCTCGTTTCCCTGCACGAGCGCGTTCTCGCCGACCAACTCAGCCACCGCGTCGACCCCGGCGATCCCAACCCCTACCTCGCCGAGATCGAGGAGCTTGCCCGAGTCCACCTCACACGACGCACTCTCGAGGAGTTCGACCGCCTCCTCGCCGCCATGAGCGGTCCGTGGCGAAGCGCGCTCGAATCGGCTCGACGCCTCCATGGGCTCGACGTCGTCCTCGACTCCGCCGCCTGGCACCTCAATCAGGGGTCGCTGCTTCCCGGCGACGCCGACCTCCTCCGCACCGCCCGCACGACGGCGGCGGAAGACGTCGCCGATCGCCTCGGGATCCTCGTCGACGGACTCGCCGTACCACCCGGCCGAGCCGGCGGATTCATCGGACGCGACGACTACATCAGCCGCATAGCCGCCCTCCTCGCGTGATCTCAGGCGGCGCAGGGTGGCGCGAATGCGACTGCGAAAGCGCAGTGCGCACGAGCATGGGTTTTCCGGCTCTTCACGGGTTGAGGTGTAGTCGTGGTCCGAACCCGCCGGTCTCGAGCAGGCTTCTGGCGATGTGGTTGGTGAGGTTGCGGAACCCGAGCGCTGAGCCGCGGAGGTGTTCGAGGCAGCCGTTGATCGCCTCCATGGGCCCGTTGCTGGTGCCGGGTCAGTCGAAATAGGCGAGCACGTCGTCGGCACGCTTCTTCAGTATCCGACCGAGCGTGACGACCTCGACAAGAGCGGCCGGGACAGCATGGCCGATTGAGTCGATCAGTGCGGTCATCAGGTCCCGGCCACGGCGGCGGTTTTCAGGATGAGCGTGTAGGAGCCTTGCCCTTTAGCACCTCGACATCTATCCGGGGCCGCCGCGCCACAGCTACACCCTCATCCGGCGAAGAGCCGCTCTAACCGCGACTAAGCCCCCAGCCCCTGGGAGCAGGTCCTCTGTCGAGGGGTCCGCGATCACGGCCGATGGCGGAAGCTGATGCGCATCAGCCGGCTGTCGGCCCAGTCTTCGAGCCGAGTCGGCCGGATGGTGCCGGGGTCGTGGGGCTGATTGAGATCCGCGACGATCTCCGCCAGCACGGCCTGACGTTCGGCTGGGGCGGTGACCGGCGTGGCCCGTGCAGGCAGATCTGCACGGATCCCGTTCTTGAGGTGGAAGGTGAAGGTGGGATTGGCGAGAAGGTTCGCATGCCAGTCGGTAGCAGCCCCGCCGGCGCCGCTACACAGGTAGGTGACGCCCACAGCTCGGTAGAAGAAGATCTCGATGCGGCGCGGCCGGCCGGTGCGGCGCCCCAGTGTCGTGATGTCGATGATCCGTTCGCCGGTGCCTGCGGCGGGTGTGATCTCGATGGCTCGCCGGATGTGCTCGGGCAGGTGGGATAAAGACGCGTCCCGTGCGGAGTCGTTCCATCCGGTCGTGTCCGGAGTGCTCATGCGGTCTCGGTCTGAAGGGCGGGCCCGAGGAGGAGTCCACCGTCGATGACGTACTCCGACCCCGTGATGAACGACGCGTCTGATGACGTGAGGAACAGGAGAAGCCGGGTGACGTCGGTCGGCTCCCCGAGCCGGGGGATGGCGAACGGCTCGGGTGAGTAGAAGTCGGCGATTGCCGCGGTGGCGCCGGCTGCTGGTTCGTGGATGAAGGAGGTCGCGATCACGCCGGGGTGGATGGTGTTCACGCGGATGTGGTCGCGGCCGAGCTCGAGTGCTGCCGTTTGGGTGAGGCCTCGCACGGCCCACTTGCCGGCGACGTACGGCGCGTAGTGCGCCGTGCCGCCCAGGCCCATCGTCGAGGCGATGTTGACGATGGCTCCCCCTGTTGCGCGGCGCAGAGCGGGGGCGGCGACCTTGATGCCGAGGAAGGTCCCTGTGAGGTTGATGTCGAGGATGCGCGACCACGTGGCCTGGTCCGTGTTTTCGATCGTTGCCGGCGGGTTCTGCACGCCCGCGTTGTTGACGAGCACGTTCAGGGCGCCGAAGGCGCTCTCGGCGGCTAGCACAGCGGCGGACCACGAGCTCTCGTCGGTGACGTCGAGGTGGGTGAAGCGAGCGCGGGTCCCGAGCTCGTCGGCGAGAGCGGCGCCGCGTTCGGCGTCGATGTCGCCGATCACCACGTTCGCTCCCTCCGCGTGAAAGGCGCGTACGTGGCTCGATCCCTGACCGCCGGTCCCACCGGTCACGAGCACGGTCTGGTCGTCGAAGCGGGGCATCAGTTGTTCCTTCGGTACGTGGGTGGCTGACCGGGATCACCAGTGATGAACGGCGGCCAGTGGTGAGCCGTGCGACTCACCATCTACTTGAGACTAGGTCGGCGACAGTGGCGAGTCAAGCCACTCACCTCGTATGCTCGGTCCATGAGCAAGGTCGCATCGACGTACCACCAGCGCATCGCCCAGGAGAAGCGCGCACTGATCTTGACGGCCGCGACCGCACTGTTCCTCGAGTTGGGCTACGACCGGACGTCGCTGGCGCGGATCGCAGAGCGCTCGGGGGTCTCGCGGGCCACCTTGTTCAAGCAGTTTCCGACCAAGGCCGCCCTGTTCGACGCCATGGTCACCGAGTCCTGGTCAACCGCTGGCGAAGAGGATCCTCCGCCGGCAGGCAACATCGTGGACGGGCTCAGCACCATCGGTCGCCGCTACGCCGAGCTGTTGAGCCAGCCCCGGATGACCGACCTGTTCCGAATCGTCATCGCCGAGCTGCCGCGATTCCCCGAACTCGCCAATGCGCAGTTCTCGCGCGGGAAGATGCCCTACTTCGAGTCCGTACGCGGCTACCTCCTAGCCGAGCACGAGGCGGGGACGGTGCGGGTCGAAGACGTGGACCTCGCCGCCACCCAGTTCCTGGGCATGATCTCCAACTACGTCTTCTGGCCGACACTCCTCGTGCCGGGCTGGGAGGTGAGCACCGAACGCGTGGCTCAGGTGGTCGACGAGGCCGTCCGCACCATCGCCGCCCGGTACGCCGCGACTGGACCAGGGCCGCCGACCAACGGCTGAGTCCCACCGACCGCGAATGAGTCCCGCTCCTGTGGCCGTAGGGGCCGATCAGGGCCGCAATGGCTGAGTCGGAAGCGCGGTGAGCGCTCCCCGCGCCGGACTGCGGCTGACAGCGGTCAGTACATGCCGGCTCTGTCGCAAAGTTCGTGACGCCCGCTCCTCCCGCGAGGCGGAGAAGGCGCTTACACAGGAGAGCGGGCTTGGCGCGGCCGAACATCTGTCCGTCCCCACGTCCGTGGGGCTCGGGAGTCACAGTTCCTAGGCCGCTCTCCTGGTTCAATCGACGAAAGATCCGGCTGTGCCGATCGGGCGCGATGGCTGCGCCGCGGCCGTCGGTGAAGACATAGCCACTGTCGTGCCACCCGTCCCCCATGGCGGTGGCCTCGGCCCTCTGCTGGGACCAGTGTCGGCGAAGCACGGCGGCACTGGTCCAGTCCAGTTCCACAGTGCGCCGGCTGGCGGGGTCGCCCAGTACCCTAAGGCCCGCAACGTCGGCCCGAGTGAGATCCACACAGCGCAGATTCGGGACCGTAGGCAGCGGCGCGAGGCCGACCGGAGCGGAGGTTGGCCAGTTCCAGAAAGGTGAGGTGGCGGCGGCCCTCCAGGGCGAAGTCCCCGACTCCACGGGCAGCGCCCGGAGCGGCGCCAAATCGGTGGTCGAGGATCAGAGAGCCGAACCCCGGCTCGCGGAGGCCAGGCGCCGACGGTGGGTGCGATAGAGACGGCTCCCGATCGGGCGGCCGACGTGCCAGACGACGGCGGGGACGGCGGCCCGCAGGAGCTGGGCCTGCTCCTCGCTCGCCTCGTTCAGGGCCATGCCCAGCATCAGCAGACGCCGCGCGAAGGTCACCTTGCCGAAGGACGCCTCGACGGCCGCCTTCCACTCGCGTTCGGTCAGGTAGCGATCGATGAGCGGCAGGATCCGCTCCTCCTCCAGCTCCAGATGCTCGTACAGCGCCGGCAGCAGACGCTCCGCGACGGCGGCGACGGCATCCCGGTCGGTGGCGTCGGCGGAGGCCCGCCAACGCCGGCCGCCCGCGGCGAGCGCCTCCAGTTCGCCGTCGATGAAGGCGTGCTGCCGGTCCATCGTCTCGATGAGGGGCTCGACGTCGTCGGGGCAACGCTCCCGCAGCCGGGGCCACACATGGTCGTCCTCGCTGGTGTGGTGGGCGTGCAGGAAGTCGACCATCATCAGGACGTGGCGGGCGACGACGTCGGTGCCGTCCGCGTCACCCGCCGGAACGCCGGCGATCAGGGCGGGCATAGCGCCGAATTCCCGCCGCATGGCGTCGTGCGCGCCGATCATGTCGCGGCTGTCGGCCATCTTCTCGTTGTGCATGGGAAGCAGCTTCGAGGACGTGCCTTTCAAGCCGCCTACAACGCGGAACGGCGGCCGCCGCGCCATTTGCCGCTGTCGGCGACATGGGCTTACATGGTGCGGTGTCGACGTTCGCGGTGCTGGGTCCGTTCGAGGTCCGTGCGGGAGATCAGCCGGTCCACGTCGGGGGTCGGCTGCCCCGCAGGCTGCTGGCGATCCTGATCGCCGCGGAAGGGCGGCCGGTCTCGGATGACAGCCTGGCCGAAGGACTGTGGGGTGAAAGCCAGCCACGCAATCCCGCTAGCGCCCTGCAGGTGTACGTCTCCCGGCTGCGCCGGGTGCTGCCGGGCACGGCGTTGCAGCGCTCCCCCGGTGGCTATCGGCTCCTTGCCGACGACACCGACGTCGAACGGTTTCGCGGCCACCTCGTCCGCGCCCGTGCGTTGGTGGACGGCGACCGCCACGCCGATGCGCACGAGGCCTTCGAAGCGGCGCTGCGGTTGTGGCGCGGGACACCGTACGAGGATCTGGCCGACGACGCGTCGACGACCGCGATCCGTGCCGCCCTGGTGGAACAGCGCGCCAGCGCCCAGGAGGAGGGCGCCGCGGCGCTGCTGGCCACCGGCGACCACGCCGGTGCGGTGGCCATGCTCGAGCGGCTTGTGCACGCCGAGCCCTACCGCGAACGCCGTTGGCAGTTGCTCGCGCTGGCGCTCTACCGCTCGGGGCGCCAGGCCGACGCCCTGAACGCGGTGCGCCGGGTCCGGACCCTGCTGGCCGAGGAACTGGGTGTCGACCCCGGACCGGAGTTGCGGCGGATTGAAGGCCGCATCCTGGCGCAGGACCCGGCCCTGGCGGCCACCGGTGTCGCGGCCGCGACGCCCGGTGATCGGCCGCTGTCGTCGTTCATCGGCCGCGACGCCGATCTTGCCCTGCTGGACCGGCTCGTCGGCATGCATCGGCTCGTCACCGTCGTCGGGCCCGCCGGGTCGGGCAAGACCCGCCTGGCCGTGGAATGGGCCGGGCGGGGCGCCGTCGTCCGACTCGCCGATGTGGCAGACCCCGCCCACCTGGTCTCGGCGGTCGCCGCGGCGGTCGACGCCACCGGGTCCGCCGGGGACCCGTACGAGGCGCTCGTCAAACGGCTGCGTCTGCACGGGGAGCCCTTGGTGCTCGATAACTGCGAGCACCTGGCCGGTGAGGCGGCCCGGCTCGTTGTCGACCTGCTCGACCGGGTTCCCGCGTTGCGGGTGGTGGCCACCAGCCGTGGCCCGCTCGGCGTCGACGGCGAGCACAGTCTGCCGCTCGGGCCGCTGGCCGCCGACGACGCCGTGGCGCTGCTGACCGATCGCATCCGCGCGGGCCGGCCCGGCTGGGTCGAGCAGGACGCCGACCGCCGGGATCTGCGCCGCCTCGCCGACGCGCTGGACCGCCTGCCGCTGGCCCTGGAACTGGCGGCGGCGCGGGTGCGGACTTTCGGCGTACGGGGGCTGATCGAGCAGCTGGACGACCGTTTCACCGTGCTGGGCCGGATCCCGCACGGCACGATGACCTCGCACGCGACGTTGCAGGAGGCCGTCGCGTGGAGCTTCGATCTTCTCTCCGGCGACGAGCGCGACCTCGCGGTGCGGCTCTGGCCGTACGAGGGTGGCTTTCCCTTGGAGGCCGCGGCCTCCGCCACCGCCGGGCTCGGCGCGCTCGTCTCGCTGGTCGACCAGTCCGTGGTCACCGCCGAGACCGGCGGCAGCACGGCGCGCTACCGGATGCTGGAGACGATCCGGGCGTACTGCCGGTCCGTGGACCCAGATCCGGCGGCGACCCGGGCCGCCCATGCCGTCTGGGTCCGCGAGCTGGTCGCCCGGGCCGCGGGCGATCTGCAGGGCGAGCGGTCCGCGACCACGATGGCGGCGCTGCGTCTGGAGTTGCCGAACCTGCGCGCGGGGCTCGCGTACGACCTGACGCATGCCCCGGTCGAGGCATTGCGTACGGCCGCGCGGCTCATGTGGTTCTGGATCCGCAGCGGCCTGCTCGACGAGGGCAACCGGACGCTGGCCGCGGCCCTGGCCGCCGCACCGGACGCCCCGCTCGGCGACGTCGTGCGGGCCAAGGCCTCGTCGGCCAGCCTGTTCTACTTCACCGGCGACGTCACCACGGCGCGGCGCATGCTGTCCGAGGCGTTCCTGGCGGTGGGCTCGGAACCGGGGCATCGCAGCCTGCTCGCCGAGGTCCGCTACTACCAGGCTCTGGTCCAGCTGCCGGGAGGCGACCCGGCGATCGCGCTGACCGCGTCGGCCGAGGCGCACGCCATCGCCACCGAGACGCGGACCACCTGGCTGATCGCGGCGACCGCGATGGCGTGGGGCGCCGCCCTCGTCATGGCCGGCCGGATCGCCGACGGCCGGCGCCGGCTGCGGGCCGCCGTGCGGCTCGCCGACGCCTCCGGGCTGGTCTGGACGGCCGCGCTCAGCGAACTGATGCTGGCCCAGACCCTGGTCGACGCGAGGGACGGCGAAGCGCTGCCGCTGCTGCGGACCTCGCTGCGGCGCTTCCTCACCGAAGGCGACCTGAGCAACCAGCTGGCCGTGCTGCACAACGGGGCCCTGGCCCTGGACGCGGCGGGCGATCCGGCAGGCGCCGCGCTGCTTCGCGACGTCGTCCATTTCCACCAGGCGCGCAGCGGCATCCGGCCGGCCGGCACCTACCTCCAGTCGGTCATGCCGCACGGCTGGTACGAAGGCGCCCCTCCCTCACAGCCGCCGACACTCGACGACGCCGTCGCCGTCCTGACCGCCCCGGCGCGCGCTGTCTGATGGTTGCAACCCGGGTGTATGGGCGCCTGGCCAAGATCGCGAGGCGGGCCGGTGCACGGCCCGTGCACCGTCGACACCCGTATCAGCTAAGGAGCGCCTCGATGCGCATTGGCATCGGACTACCCAACCAGGTCCGCGATGTCCACGCCCCGGTGATTCCCGCCTGGGCCCGCCGAGCGGAGGAAGCGGGCTTCGCCACCCTGGGAACCGCCGGCAGGGTCGCCTATCCGGGCGTGATGGACACCGTCGCCTTGGCCGCGGCCGCCGGTGCCACCACCACGATCGGGTTGCTCAGCCAGGTGCTGCTGGCTACCACGTGGCCGGGCGCGCTGCTGGCCAAGGAGGCAGCGTCGATCGACGGGGTCTCCGGCGGCCGGCTCACCCTCGGCATCGGGGTGGGCATCCGGGAGGACGACTTCGTCGTGCCCGGGCACGGACCGCGGGACCGAGGCGCCCGGATGGACCGCGATCTGGCGACCTACCGGTCGATGTGGGCGGGCGAACCCGTTCCGGGAAGCCCGAACCCGGCGGTTCCGGCCGGAGGACGGCAGGTGCCGCTGCTGTTCGGCGCAATGACCCCGGCCGCCTACCGCCGGATGGCCGAGTCGTCGGACGGTTACATAGCCGGATCGGTGCCGGCGGCCCTGGCATCCGGCGCTTTCGACGCTGCCCGTGCCGCGTGGCAGGCGGCCGGGCGGGTGGGACAGCCCCGGCTGGTCGCCCACAACTACTTCGCGCTAGGCGATCCCGGCCGCGGTCGGGCCAACATCGCCGATTACTACGCCGCTACCGCCGAATACCAGGACATCGTCGTCGATAACGTGCACACCGACGCGGGATCACTGCGCGACACCGTCCAGCAGTTCGAGGCCCTGGGCGCCGACGAACTGATCCTGGGCCCCGGAACCGACGACCTCGACGAGATCACCCGCCTGGCCGACATAGTCCTCTGACTCGACGCTCACGCCTGCCCTCACCTCAAGCGTCCACGCTCCGGGGGAAGCTCAGACCGGCGACCGCGATGTTCGCGGCGAGGCTCGCGACGCTGCCCAGGATCAGCAGCGTCCACGGCAATAGGCCCGCCGCGCCGACTGTGGCGGGCGTCGGCCAGCAACGCCATCGACGACGCGACAATCATCCCGTCGACCGACAGCGGGAACAGGGCCGCGCGCCACGAGGGTCGCCATGGCGCTGGGCCAGCTCGTACATGTGGGAGTAGGAGACCACGGCCGTGATCGCGGCCAGCAAGAGAACGGCGGCGATGGTTGTCCAGCGGGACCAGCGGGAAGAGTCCATTGCGGGTCACCGCCCGTCCAGCGCCAGGTCCGCAGACAGGTTCAGGGGCATGTACGTAAGGTTCGAGTCCCCCTCCGACACAACCCGCATACCTGGGGCGCACCAAGGCACCTATCGGGAGCAGCGGCCTCGTGGCAGGAAGAGCTTGGCCGACGGTCACCGCAGTAATGAGTCTGACTCGCGCTAGATGTGATGTCCCGGCACGTTGGTAACAGCCGACACGCCCCCAACAGCGGTTGACCATAAGGAGGGCCTCCTGATCCCGGTGTGGATTGCGACACCTACGCCGATACTCAGGAGGCCCTCGTGTGCCACCGTAACGCCCCGCTGCCCCCACCGGCGTGGCCATCGCCCACGTCCTGCTCGACTGCGACTCCGAACGCCACTGGATGCGCGCCGCACCCGACCGGATCGGCCACCTGTCCCCCCGCCTGCCCGGCCAGTCCGAGTGCAACCGCCACCTGCGCGATGCCGCCCCGGCCCTGCTCGCCGCCTCCACCTGGCCGGGCCCGGGCGGTGCCCACCTGGCACGAGAACCTGCGGCTGATGGACGGCACCCCGCTGCGCTGCGGCGCCTCCCGCGTCACGGTCAACCGCTCCCGGCTGGGCGGGATCGCCGGATACGGCCGCGACGCCTCCCACCACGCCTTCTAGCGGGGCGCCAAGCTCATGCTCGTCACCACCGCCGACGGAGCATCCCACCTGGTTTGAGCGATCCGTGATCATGCCGCTGTCCGCTCAAGCGGCCGTTCGTTGCCGGAGACACGTCAAGCCGCAGCGCCTGCCCGGGCGAACGGTGACGTCAGGCCGGGCCCTGACAGCCTGCAGTTCACCGAGTGCGCGCGCTACGACAGCAGCTCGCCCGGACGCACGGGGTCTACCGTGGGTCGCCACTGCCGCCTGTGACGTCCTCGGCGCCGCCGAGGAGTTCGGCGGCCCGCTCCTCAACGAGGCGGCGGACGATCAGCGCCGAGGGGGACGGACGGCTGCTGCCCCGCTGCACGAGGCAGATGTCGACCGGCTCCGCACCGCGTATCGGGATCCAGCGCAGACCATCCACGTCGGTGGAGGTCTCGAAGGGGGCGAGCACGCCGATCCCCGCGCCGTGCCGCACCATCACCTTTACCAACCGGGCCGACATGGCCTGCACGACGACGTCGGGATCGGCGACGTTCTCCTGCAGCCGCTCCCACATCACGGTCCCCGCGCGCATGGTGACGATAGGCCAGGTCGCGAGGTCGTCCCACACGAGTTCGCTCCGCCGGGTCAGCAGATGATCGCGATGCACCACCGCCCCCACGGGCACGCGCAGCAGCGGTGATCGGCGCAGCCCGCCAGCCGCGGGAGCGGCGGGAGCCGTGATCACCCCGAAGTCCAGGTCGCCGCCCAGCACCCGCGACTCGATGTCGCCGGAGGAGGCCTCGATGACGCTGAACCGCAGGTCGGCGTGCTCTTGGCGCAAGCGGGCGACCACCGGGGCGACGAGGGTCTCTGCCACCACGGATATCGCGCCGATCGCCACCCGGCCCTGGTAGGCCCCGCCGGAGTCCGCCGCGGTCCTGAGCGCGGCGTCCTCCGCGGCGACAAGCCGCGTGAGAGGTTCGATCATGGCCTGTCCGGCGGCTGTTGGGCGCACGCCGCGGCGGCTGCGGGTCAGCAGGACGACGTCGAGCTCCTCCTCCAGAAGCGACACCTGCTCCCCCAGTGTCGGCTGGCTGACGCCGCACCGTTCCGCGGCCGCCCGCAGCGATCCGGTCTCCACTGCCGCCAGCAGATACCGCGCACGCTCCACCCTCATGGCGCCAACATAAAGAGAACACCTTTCGCGCGTCAAAGGTGTTCCCGTCTTCCGTGCAGGTAATAGCGACGACCATGCTCGACCCATGGGCCGGTGTGCCCCGCATCACAAGCATGGTGAAAGGAAATCCCTGACATGTCCCAGCCGCTCGCCGGTGTAACCGTCCTCGATCTGTCCACCATCCTGGCCGGTCCCCTGACGGCGACGCTTCTGGGCGAGTTCGGGGCCGACGTCATCAAGGTCGAACAGCCGGGCACGGGCGACCCGGCCCGCCGGTATCCCCCGCTGGACGGCGACACCTCGGCGAGCTGGGCTCTGCTGGGGCGCACCAAACGTAGCGTGACGATCGACCTGCACCGTTCGGGCGCCGCCGATGTCGTCAGACGCCTGGCACGTGAGGTCGACATCGTCGTCACCAACTTCCGCCCGGAGACCCTGCGGCGGTTCGGTGTCGACTTCGAGGACCTGCGCGCCTACCGCCCCGATCTCGTCATGGTGCACGTAACCGCCTTCGGGCGGACGGGCCCCTACGCCGACCGACCCGGATTCGCCCGCGTGGCCGAGGGGTTCGCCGGGCTCACCTACCGCACCGGAACCCCGGACGGCCCGCCGACCTTCGCGGGCTACCCGGTCGCAGACGGAGTCACCGGCATCTACGCCGCGTTCGCCGCCCTGCTCGCGCTGCGCCAGCGCGACCTCACCGGAGAGGCGCAACTGGCCGACATCCCGCTGTACGAACCGCTGCTGCGGATGATGGAGGACTTCGTCGTGGATTACAGCGCCACCGGCGACAGTGTGCAGCGCCAGGGCAACCGCAACCCCCACATCAGCCCCAACGACCTGTACCGCACCCGCGACGGCCACTGGGTGGCCATCCCCGCCTCGACCGACCGCATGTGGGAGCGGCTGGTCGAGGTGATGGACGCCCCGGACCTCGCGATCCACCGCTCGATGGGCTCTCGCATCGAGCACCGGGCCGAGGTTGAGGCCCGTGTCGCCGCGTTCGTCGGCGAGCATGATCTCGCGCCGCTGCTGGCGCGGCTGGACGCTGCCGGCATCGCCGCCGGCCCGGTCAACTCGGCCGAGCAGGTGTGCGCCGACCCCCACATCCGCGAGCGCGGCTCGATCGTCGCGGTTGAGGACGCCCACGGCCGCCGCCGGCTGGTCCAGGCCCCCGCGGGGCGGTTCTCCGGATTCGAAGGGCGTACCGGCCCCTCGGCGCCGGAGGTGGGCGAGCACACAGCCGAGATCCTGCATGAGCTGCTCGGCCTGACCGGGCAGGAGATCGACGACCTTCGCGACCGCGGCGTCGTCTGAGCCGGAAGGACCCCCCATGACGATCGCCGATGCTTCCATCGTCGTCCTCCTCGTCCTCTTCGCCGCCACCGCCCTGCCCGGGTTCAACCTCGGGATGGCGGCCTTCGCCGCGGCGTTCCTTGTCGGCCTCGCAGCCGGGGTCGCCTCCGAAGACGTCACCGGCTTCTTCCCGGGTGATTTCTTCGTGCTGATCGTCGGCGTGACCGCGCTGTTCGCGGTCGCCAAGATCAACGGCACCCTCGATTGGTTGCTGGACGGCCTCCTGCGGCTGGTCGGCGGGCGGGTCGTCCTCGTCGCCCTGGTCCCGTTCGTCGCCGGTGCGCTGCTGGCGGCCTTCGGCACGCTGCCCGCCGCGGCCACGGCGATCGTGGCGCCCATCGCCCTGGGGCTGGCGGGACGCTACGGGCTGCCGCCGCTGATGATGGCGCTACTGGGCATCATGGGCATTCTCAGTGGGCTGCTGTCGCCGCTGGCCGTGTACGGTGTGACGGCCCGGCAGCAGGCCGCCGCCAACGGCATCGCCCTGCCCGATCACGCCCCGCTCACCCTGCTGGCCGGCTCCCTGGCCGCCGGTGCGGCCGTCTGCATCGGAGCGCTGGTCGTGGCCCGGCTCCGGCGGCTCCTGCCGACGGGGACCGCGCTGCTCCGCGGCGAACCCGAGGGTAGTCCGGTCCCCGGGCGGCCGGGCGGAGGTGCCGCGCCGGACGAGGCCGCCGAGTCGGCGGGGGCGCCGAGCTCGATGGTCCGTCTCGTGACGCTGGGCGGCATGGCGGCCGTCCTGGTCCTGTCGGTCGGCTTCGACATGAACATCGGCTACCTCGGCCTCACCGCTGCGTGCCTCCAACTCCTGTTGCTTCGCATCGATCCGGGCCCGGCAGTGGCGCGGATGCCGTGGGGCGTCGTCCTGCTCATCGGCGGGCTCCTCACCTATATCGGCGTCATGCAGGAACTCGGCGCGTTCGAGCGAATCAGCGAACTGCTCACCATCGAGAGTTCGGCGATGCTCACCCTGCTCTTGCTGTGCTACATCGCTGGCATCACCTCGTTCGCGGCGAGTTCGATCGCGGTCTTCGTGACGGCGATGCCGCTCGTGCCCGCCGTAGTGGAGTCGGGCGTCCCGCCCGTCGGGGCACTACTCGCGGTGGCGTTGTCCTCGGTGGTGGTCGACATCAACCCGCTCGGCATCACTGGCGGCCTGATCCTCGGCGCGGCCCCGGAGGAGACCCGCGCGCGGCTGTTCCGCCAACTGCTCTTCTACGGCCTGGCCTCGGTCGCTGTCGGCCCCCTACTCGTCTGGGCGGCCTTCGGCTGGTGGTGATCGTCGCCGGCCCGGGCAGCCTGCGGGCCCTCGCCTGCACGGAAACCGCGTTCGCGGGAATCCTCAGCAGGGTCGCCGCATCCATGTCGGTGCCGACTGTGTCCCCCTCTTTGGGGAGCGGACGCAGCGTGTCGGCCACACCGGATTCGGCTACGCCTCCGGCGATGAATCTCATGGCTGCTCCTTCGACGAGGCGTGGGCAGCCCAGGTGGATGTCGTCGCCCGGTCGTCCACGCCGTCGAGCGGATAGGCGGTCACGGGAGCCGATATGTGCATGCGATCTCGACAGCATCCGCGGCGCCCTGGACGGGATCGAGCGCGAGCCGCCCGAAGGCCCCATCACCATCGATGCCAAACCAGCATCGGCATAACCACGCGCGTCGGCCTGATCAACGAGGAAGGGCTGATCGACGAGGTGTGGACGTCCGAGGACCGCATCGAGCCCGCCCCCTACCTCGACGGCTACGGTTGGGCCGAGGATCACCGAGGTCGAGCAAGGGAGGGCTGCGCCCCCGCCACGCGGGCCCGCCGCGTTCGTCCCCGAAGGACCGCGACTCCCCTCCGCGGCGTGGCGGGCCCGCCTCCTTGGCGGCACCCCTTCCCGAAGGGGTGCCACACCTCGGACAACGGTGTCCGCAACCGCCGCCCTCGGGCACACGCGGCCCGACCCACCCGGACCCGGCGGACTCCCGGGCCCCTGACGCAGAAGGCCATGCACCCCCATGGACGCGATCCTGGACCAGGTGCCGATCGGTCTGGCAATCGGCACTGTACTGCTCCTCGCCGCCCTCGGCCTGAACTTCACATTCGGCCAGACGGGCGTCATCAACATGGCGCACGGCGAGTTCACGATGGTCGGCGCCTGCACGGCGTTCGTCATCCACGCGTGGTTCGGCCTGGACGCCGCCTACGGCAACTCGGCGGCCTCCTCGGCGGTCAGCATGATGCGCTCACGCGGACGACCGGCTTCTGCCAAGCCGCCATCTCACCTCAGCGTCCTACACACCGCTGTGGCGTCCCAACATAACTATGCAACGAACTTCCAAATCATGCCCCTGAGGGGAGAGGTGACCGTGCCGGAAGACCCGGCCGGCTTGCCCGCCCCCGCCTGAGCGCCGCGGCCGAGCGGTCCCGGCGCATCCACCGATCGGTTGATGCGCGAATCCGCCAAAGTCCGGGCCTGACGGGCGATCCGCGCGGCGGTCCGCCCGGGGGATGCTCACGCCATGCCGATCATCGAAGTCAGCGAACCGCACAAGCGCTACGGGGAAACCGTCGCGATAGACGAAGTGTCGTTCACCGTGGCCGAAGGGGAGATCTTCGGGATTCTGAGTCCCAACGGGGCCGGCGAGACCACCACTGTGGAATGCGTCCAAGGGCTGCACACGCCCGTGTGGCACGGGGGCTCGGCGCTGCGCGGGGCTGCTCTCCGACCCGCTGGTGTGTTCACGGTCAATGGGGTCAGATTCGCGCCCGGACGGCCGGCGCAAGCGCACCTTCGTCGAGGAGGCGCGGCGCGCGCAGATCGCTTCCGCGGCCATCAGCACGGTCGCCGAGGCGGGTTACGCCAACGCGTCGCCGGCACGCATCGCGGAGTAGGCCGGTATCAGCAAGGGCGTCATCCCCTACCACTTCTCCGACAAGGACGAGCTGATGGAGAAGGCCGTCGAGCACGTCTACTCTTCCGTCGGGCATTTCGTCCTGTCCCACCTCGCGAAGGCGCCCGACGAGCGTGCGGCGCTGCGGACCCACATCCCGGCCGTGGCCGACTACATGCGCGAGCACCACGACCAACTGCTGGGTCTGGCGGGCATCTTCAACGGCATGCAGTCCCCCGTGGGCGTCCGCGTGCCCCGGGCCGCACCCTCCGAACGGCTCTATGAGGGAATCGAGGAATGCCTGCGCGCCGGGCGGGAGCGGGGCGTCTTTCGCGGCTTCGACGTACACGTCACGGCGGTGTCCCTCCAGGCCTCCATCGACGGCATGTTCGAGTACTGAGGGCCATCCGGACCAGAGTCTGGAAGCCCACGCCGCCGAACTGGTCGAGCTTTTCGATCGCGCCACACATGCCGGCCCCGCGAACCTCCCCGGCTGAACCGCCCGACAGGTCCGCGCTCCGAACGCGCCCTTCGACCGGCGCACAACTGCGCCGCCCGCCGCCGCTGTCCTGAGCCCGTTTCAGGGTCGACTCGTGGGCTCGTAGCTCCGCACGACCTAAAGGCTGTCCGGTTGGACAAAAAACTGTCTCTTCGGACAAAACCCGGCTAGTGACCCGCTGTCTCTCCCGCCCAGTACACACCCACCCGATCGGAGAATCATGGCACCGGAACGGCCCACCGCCTCACCCCCGCAGGCGCAGGCCCTCTCACCGCCACCGGCCCGCGCCGACTCCCCGGCCGCGGCCCCCGCTCCACGCCGCCCGCGCCTGTACTACCTGGACCACCTGCGCGCGACCCTGACGGTGCTGGTGGTGCTGCACCACGCCGCCATGGCCTACAGCACCATCCCGAGCTGGTACTACACCGACCCCGGCAGCGGGCTGATCGACGTCTTCGTCGCGCTCAATCAGACCTTCTCCATGGGGTTCTTCTTCCTGATCTCCGGGTTCTTCACGCCCGGCTCCCACGACAGCAAGGGCGCCCGCACCTTCCTACGCGGCAGGCTGGTGCGGTTGGGGGTGCCCCTGGCGGCCTACCTGCTGCTCCTGCACCCCGCGCTCCACCTCGGGACCTACCTGGGTGACTCCAGCCCCGAGCCGTATTGGCGCTTCTACTTGGCGACGTGGGGTCTGGGTCCGATGTGGTTCCTCGAGGTATTGCTGGTCTTCTCCCTGGTATATGCGCTGGTCAGGCGCATCCGACCGCCGCGCCCGACCGTACCCGCGCCTGCGCACTCGGCTGCCATGCCCGGACCGGCGGCGGTCATCGGCTTTCTAGCGGTCCTGGCGGCGGCCACCTACCTGTGGCGGATCGCAGTGCCGGTCGACGCTACCTGGCAGGTCACGGGACTGCCCACCCCCGGCTACCTTCCGCAGTACGCCCTCATGTTCGCCGCAGGCGTGCTGGCCTTCCGCAAGGGCTGGCTCAACACGGTCCCGCGCTGGGCGGGCCGTGCCGGGGCGTGTGCCGCGGTGGCCATGGCGCCGGTCTACATACTGCTGATGGGCACGATGTACGAGGAGTCGCTCGTGCCCGGCAGCTGGCAGTCGCTCATGGTGGCGGCCGTGGAGAGCACCCTCGCCGTGAGCGCCGTGCTTGCGCTCCTGGCCCTGTTCCAGCGGCTGTTCAACCGCCGTACGGTCGGCGGTGCGTTCCTCTCCGACCAGGCCTACGCGGTCTACTTCCTGCACCCGCTGGTGATCGTCGGACTGAACTACGGGCTCTCCCCCTGGGAGGTCCCGGCAGTCGCTGACTTCGCCGTCGTGGCCGCACTCTGCCTGCCGCTGTGCTGGGGTGCCGCCTACCTGCTGCGGCGCCTACCGGGCGCCAAGCGGGTGTTCTAATGTCCTGCGTCTGAAATCCGTAGTAGATATCGGGCGAGGGAGTCGAGGATCTCTTCGGCGAGCTCGCGCGAGACGAACGGGCGATCGTCGTTACACTCCTCGGTCCACGCGCGCACGTCCTTCTCCAGCGCGGCCACGCTCGTGTGCACGCCGCGACGGGCGAGCTCGGCGGCGAGAGAGGCGAACCAGCACTCGACTCGGTTGTTCCCGGAGGAACCGGTCGGGGTGATGTGCACATGGAAGCGGGGGCGGCGGGCCAGCCGCTGCTGCACCGCCCGCGGCAGTACGCCGAGCGCCCGAACACGCGGAGCAACCAGGAGCGCTGGCTTCATCTACGAGTTCGCCCAGACGGCCGCCGAAGGGCGGTTCCTACTGCCGATTGCAGACACATTCGCGCTCGATGACTGGCGCAGTGCACTGCGGGTCAGCCTCGGCGAGCACGCTCAGGGGAAGCTATGCCTACTCCCCCAGCAGTGAACGCCTCGGCAGGAACCGGGATTGACGCCATGGGCGAGGGACTCACCGGCGTGCCGACGGATACTCCGGTCGTCATCGCCGCCATCCCCGACACGAACGTCAGCGGGACTATGCCGAGTACGTCACGCTGGCAGCGAACAGGGTCATCCGCCGGCCCGCCGAACTCGACGCCCCTGAGGCCGCCGCGATCTGGGGCGCCTTCGCCACCGCCTACGGCGCGCTCGTCGAGAAGGCAGGCTACGCCCCCGCCCGCCCCCGCGTGTCCCCTAACTACGGTTACTCCCCGCTCGCCCCGGCCCACACGGCTAGCAACGACGGGATCGTGTTCGTCAATGACGTCCCGCAGAACTAGAGTCCCGCCTCTGAAGAGCGGCCGGTACCGCTGTAGGTGTTCGTGGCGGGCGGAGCCCGACCGTATCGCCTTCGCAGGAGCGAGCCATGCCGGACCGTGGCGACCGCCTGGACCAGGCTGGCCGCCGCGGCCAGCACGGGGCAGTCACGTGTCGGCCGCGACAACGGTGCGCCAACTGAGTACGCGATGGCAACGGCGCCCCTCTACGTCCGTCTACCAACCTCGCCACCCGCTCACCTCAGCACGCCGCGGCGGTAGGCCTCGGCGACGGCAGCGGCGCGGTCGCGCACCCCCAGCTTGTCGTAGATGTGTTGCAGGTGGGTCTTAATGCTGGCCTCACTGACGAACAGGCGCGCTGCGGCGGTGCGGTTGGATGCGCCGTCGGCCACCAAGCGCAGCACCTCCAGCTCGCGGTCGCTGACAATCCGCCCCCCGGTCGGGGTGCGCACCTGGGCCATGAGGCGTCCGGCTATGGTGGGCGCGAGCACGGATTCCCCGCGGCGTACCGCACGCACTGCGCGCAGGAGTTCCTCGGTGGGGGCGTCCTTGAGCAGGTATCCGGCCGCCCCCGCCTCGATCGCGGGCAGCACGTCGCTCTCGCCGTCGAATGTGGTGAGCACCAGCGTTCGCGCGCCGGGCGCGCGGGTGGCGATTGCGGCGATTGCCTGCACACCGTCCATCTCCGGCATCCGCAAGTCCATCAGTACCACGTCTACGCCCAGTTCGGCCGCCCGCTCCACCGCCTCGTGTCCGTTGGCCGCCTCCCCGACCACCTCGATGTCGGCCTCGGCGGCGAAGACCCCGCGCACCCCGTCACGGAATACCGGGTGGTCGTCGGCGATCAAGACCTTGATCATCGAGTAGCTCCAGGAACGGAGGAAAGGCCGACGGGAGGCTCATATTCAGTGGAGGGAGACCGGTCGGGGGAGGCACCCACCGTGATCGCGGGCACGCTGGCGCTCACCGCGGTGCCCTCGCCCAAGGTGCTCTCGAGCTCGACACTGCCGCCCACGCCGCGGATGCGCTGGGTCATGCTGTTGATGCCGACCCCTGCTCCGCGGGCGGCCCCTATGCCCCTGCCGTCGTCGCGGACGTCCAGCAACACCACGTCGTCAAGATAGGACAGGGTCACCCCCACCCGAGACGCCTCGGCGTGCTTGGCCACGTTGGTCAGCGCCTCCTGGGCCATGCGGTACAGCGCCACCTCGATCGCCGGACTCAGCGGCACACGTTCCCCCGTGACCGCGACCGTCGCGTGCGCATCGTTCTCCACGTCCCATCGGCGCACCAAGGTCTCCAGCGCGTCGGGCAGATGCGCTTCGGCCAGGTCCTGTGGGCGCAGCGCTTGCACCGCGCGGCGGGCCTCGGCCAGGCTGTCCCTGGCCAGGGCCAGCGCGCGGTCCAAGTGCCGGCGGGCCTGCTGCGGGTCCTGCCAGATCCACTGAGCGGTTTGGACCTGGGTGATGATGCCGGTGAGCCCTTGGGCAAGGGTGTCGTGGATCTCCCGCGCCATGCGCTGGCGCTCGTCCAACACCCCCGCCTCCCGGGCCTGAGTGAGCAACTGGGCGTGCAGCCCGGCGTTTTCCTCCAGCGCCTCCTTCAGCTTGGCCAGCGTCTCCTCGCGCTCGCGGTCCTGCTCGGCCGCTTTGGCGCTGAACACGATGCCCAGGCTCACGGCCGCGGTCTGGATCAGCACGATCGCGATGTAGGTGCCCACGCCCTGCGCAGTGAGGTCGCTAGTGTCGAGAGCGGTGGCGGTGTGGAGGAGCAGAGAGGTGGCGAACACACCCGTGACGCCCAGGAACACCGGCTTCAGATAGAACGCGTGGAAAAAGCCGGCGATCGTGAACATCAGGAACATGTGGTCGCGTTGCATGAGCGCGGCGGCCACGGCGAGTAGCCCGACGAAGTACACCAGCATGGGCAGGAGGCGTTCGCGTTGCTCCGCCGATTTTCTCGTGTGCCCGATGTACACCCAGAAGGCCGCGACTGCGACCAAGGCCAGGGTCACGCCCTGCTGCCCCCAGTCTTGGCGAGTGAAGGCCAGGTTGATGGCCAGCGGTACTGCCAGCAGTATCCAGGGAGCCAGAGTCAGGATCCAGTCCCACCCGGATTCCCAGTTCGGGCGAGGCTTCATCGTACTGTACGTCTGCCGGCCGCTCATTTCCATGCCTTGGTCACTCCCAGCGGAAGAACGTGGCGGCCACCGTGCCCGCTACGTTCGCTGACTTCGATGATCGGCATGGCGTGAGCATCCCCCGGGCGGACCGCCGCGCGGATCGCCCGTCAGGCCCGGACTTTGGCGGATTCGCGCATCAACCGATCGGTGGATGCGCCGGGACCACTCGGCCGCGGCGCTCAGGCGGGGGCGGGCAGGCCAGCCGGGTCTTCCGGCGGCCCTCCGTTCCCAGGCGACACGGTGCCGGGCAGGTACAGGGTCCACTCTCCGCCCTGGCGGCGGATCAGCTGGTCGCCGCCGGGACCTCTGGGCGAGGCGAAGGTGGGCCACTTCCACCCCCGTCTCGTCCAGGTCCGTCCGGGCCCACTCGGCATCGGTGAGTTCAAAACGACCGGACACGAGCACCGAGTGTGCCAGGGCGGGCCCTGCCTCACTCCCGATTCCAGAAAACAGACCCTAAGCGGAACCACCGCCTAGCGCTGTGCGGGAGCGGCGGCGCGGTCGGACCGACCGCCAAACGGCGACTCCACCCGCGGGTGCACCGCCGATACCCTGCTTTCGCAGGGCGACGCTCCGGATTCGACCTACGCCACCGCATCCTCTCGTGTTGGGAGGCACTCAACGTCGCCACCGACGACGAGCCGACCCCCGCAGTCCCACGCTGCCTGTCAGCGCTGCAGTGTCAGCAGACCTGGCCGATACGGCAGGAGACCGTAGTCGCCGCCGGACTCGGGGGAGCGCCCCTGGTAGAGGAACTGCATGTTGCAGGGATCGACGGTCATGGTCTGATCGGGGTCGGTGCGGATCAGCTCGCCGTGGCTGATGTCGTCGGTCCAGGTGGCGCCGCTGTTGGCCTGGCCGGCGAAGGGGTTGCTTTCGGTGGTGGCCTGCGGTGTCCACGTGCCGTCCAGGCTGTCGGCTGTGAACGAGCGGAAGTAGCGGTCTCCTTGCGCGCCGATCGCTTCGACGATCATGAGGTATTGGTCCTGGCCCTCGACGTTGTAGACCTGGACCGCTTCAAACAGGTCGTTGGTGCTGTCGGACATGATGGTCGTCGAGGTCGAGCCGAAGCTGCCCGGGAAGTCGCCGATAGGCATACTGTCCCGGTAGATTCTGCCGTTGTCTCCGGCGAAGAACAGGTACATGTCCGTGCTGTCGCCGATGAGCGCCTGATCGATGGGGCCTGTGTCGGAGTCGGCGATGCTTCCGTCGAAGAGGGTCTGCGCCTGCGACCAGCTGTTCACGTCGGCGGGATCGGTTGATGTCCGGTAGGAGAAGGCGGGTCCGCCCCACTGGTAGGCGAGCACCCAGACGTCCCCGGGGGCGAAGTAGAAGAGAGTCGGTGCGACGGCGGCGAAGGGCATCGGGTTCTGGCCGGCCGAGTCCATTCCGGACCAGTCGTTGAAGAGGTCGAAGTTCATCGAGCCCCATGACGATCCCGTGTCGTGGTTCGTCGCATAGACGAGATGCTGGCCGTTGTAGGGGGCGTGGGTGAAGTCCTTGAGCGAAGCCCATCCCTGCCTCGGCTGCGCCAGCGGGCCGGTCGATGTCCAGTCGTACGTCGAGGGAAGAGCGCACGTGTCGTCCGCCCCCTCGTCGTCGATCCGGACGAGTCGCCACTGCTGGTGGTCGCCACCCGAGTCGTCGGCCTGCACGATGTCGGCACCGTCAGCGTTCGAGGCGCCCTGTACCTCTACGGCCTTACCGCTGTGCCGGTTGATCAACCGGACGTAGCCGCCGGGCGAGTCTTCCAACCGGAACTGTTGGTTGGCCTGGTTGTAGTCGGTCCACTGGACGATATCGGCACCGTTGGCGGTCGACCAGTTGTAGACGTCAAGCACCTTGTCCGAAATCCGTGATTGCAAACGGTAATAACCGTCGCCGGAGTCGACGAACCGCCACTGCTGCTGGTGCTGGTCGTTCCGGGGCCACTGGGTGATCCGCGTCCCGTTGTCGGTGGCCCGGTTGTACACATCCAACGCTTTGCCGCTCTCGCGGTTCACCAGCACGTATGACGCGTTCGTGTCGACTGTCGCGGCCGCGGCGGGTGTCGGTTCGACCACGGTGCCAGCACTGCCGACCACCGTGACCATCACGCCGGCGATGATGGCTCGCAGGACCCCTCGCAGTCGCAAGGGCGGCGCGATCGGAAACCTACGCAACGTAGACATGGTCCTTCCTTTCGAAGCCTGGAGCTGCACGGTCCGCCTGGAGGGGGCCGGCGCGAGCTCTAGGCCTGCACTGGGGGATGTTAGCGCTAACATTTCGCCGGGCGGCCTGACGCATGCCTGGACGTGACTCCGATGCGACAGACCCACCCGGAAGGCCGGGGCGTCGCTGCCCTTGCCGCTGAATGTGAGCGATAACGCGCTCGACGTCAAGCAATTTTCGGGAACATTCCGGAACATCGCGAGTCGGGACATCACATCTAGGGGCGCGGCTGGGTGAACAAGCCCGGCTCGGTCTCCACGAGGAAGGCCGCGGTTGACCAGGCGTTTGAGCTTGGAGCGCGTGTTCTCGACGTTCTTGGACACGATGGGCAGATCCAGGCTCTGGCACAGGTACCGGGCGCGCAGCGGGGGCCGAGGTCGGATAGTGATGATTTCAGACACGGGGCGACCGTCGCCTATGAAGCCGCCTTAGGGCGTCGCCCCCTCACCGTCCAGGATGTCGTCGGCCAAGAGCGGCACGGACCGCACCGCCCTGCCCTCGGCGTCCAGGATGCGGCCGAGCAGCTTGACGGTGTGCAGGACCACGGTCCTGTCCACGATCTGCAGTGCGGGCAGCATCCGCCGCATCCGATGTTCGAGGTCGTGGGCTTCGGCCGTCGAGTGCAGCCATGCGTCGACGACGACATTGTAGGGGCCGACAGCACACGCGGTGGAACCCGTTGCTCGCGGGCCAGTTGGCCGTCCTGATCCTGGTCAACTTCATGGCCGACACGGCGATCGGGGCGCCCCTGGTGGTCCTCTCCGACATGCTCGACCACTTCGACACCGACCAGGCGGCCTGGCTCAGCGCCAGCGCGATGCTGGCGGGAGCGATGTGGGCCCCGGTGCTCGGCAAGAGCGCCGACATCCACGGGAAACGGAAAGTGCTCGGGGTGACGCTGCTCATCAGCTGCGCGGGGGCGCTGGTGTGCGCCGCCGCCCCCGCCCTCTGGCTGTTCGTCGCCGGGCGCATGCTGCACGGGGCGGCCGTGGCAGCCATGTTCCTCACGGTGGCGCTCATTCGCGATGCCTGCGCACCCCGTATCGCGATGGTCGCCGTGGGTATTGTGACCTCCGGCTCCGCGGTCCTCAGCCTCTTCGACTCGTTCTTCGTCGAGGCGCTGGCCGCGCGGTTCGGCTTCCAGAGCCTGTTTCTGCTCTCGGCGGCCGTCGCACTCGCCATGGCGATCGGCGTGCGCGTCCTCATCCCCGAATCCCCGGTCAGGATCCGGGGCAGGATCGACGTCACCGGAGCCCTGCTCCTCGGCGGAGGCTTGGCAGCGGTGCTCAGCTACATCAGTCTCGGGACGCAGTTCGGCTGGTTCGCCGTCGGCCCGCTCGCCCTCCTGGGCGCCGGCGCCGCGGCTCTGGCCCGATGGTTCCTGGTTACGAGCCGCAAACCCGAACCCGTGATCGACGTCCGCGACCTCCGCGGGCCGCTGGTGCTCACGCTCCTCGTGGTCGTCCTCGGCACCGGCGCCTACCAGAGCATGCTCCAACTCATCGGCATCGTCGGTGACGTCCCGGGGAGTCTCCGCCTCGGGTACGGCCTCGCCGAGCAGGGATCGCTCGCCCTGATATTCGCCTTGCCGGCCGGCGGGGTCATGGTCGGCGGACCGGTGGCCGGAGCGCTCGCGACACGCATCGGGCCGGCCGCGACCCTGGCTGCCGGAGCGGCACTGGGCACGGCGGGGACCGCCGGCATGTTCCTGGGGGTTTCCCGGTTCGGCGCGGCGGTCTTCTTCGTCTTCGTGCTGGGCCTTGCGGCGGGCGCGCTTATGACGTCCGGTTTCAACATGGCCGGCGCCCTGGCCTCCGCCGACCGCCAGGGCGGCGTGTCCAGCCTGGTCGTGGTCATGGTCGCGATCGGTTCGGTGGTGTTGAACTTCGTGGGTTCGGCGGTGCTCGAAGCCACCACCGTGGTCGTCGGCGGATCCACGGAGAACTCCGCTACGGGCGTGTTCAGCTACATCGCGGTCGCCCTCGGCGCATTCGTGATCGCGATCGTCCTGGCCGTCCAACTTGGTGCGACGTCACCGCGGCGCGGCCCCACGCGCTTAGCGCGCGGGTCGGAGCCACGGGGTGGCCGTCTTGGAGGCACGCCGCAGCTGCCGCGGTGGCGACGAAGTGGGCCCAGGCGCCGTGCGGGCTCAGGCCGCCGCGGGGGGCAGGCGCACTTGACGATCAGAAATGAATCGATCCCTGATCCAGGCTCAGTCGCCGTATCTGGAATCCAGATTGTAGACCTCGGACGGCCCCACCGGGACAGAATTACCGGACCTACGACCCCTCTCCTGCGCACGCAGTGAGACGCGGAACTCTCGTGGTGACATCCCCACAACGCGCCGAAAAGCGGTACTGAAAGCACTTTCGGACTGGTATCCGATGGCCGCTGCTATGGCCGCAAGGGAGTCCTCCGTGCGCAGCGCGGCACGCGCCAGCTGCATTCGCCATTCAATGAGGTAATCCGAAGGAGGCCTTCCTACTCTATTTCTGAAGTTCGCAGCGAAAGCTGATCTCGACATCATCGCAATTTTAGCGAGTTCTTCGAGAGTCCAGCGATGGCGCGGTTCAGCATGTATAGCTCGTAACGCTGCCCCGATCCCGTCGTCGGCAACCGACGCAAGCCATCCCAGGGGCTCATGGGACGAACCGGCGTGCGACCTCAACATATGCACCAGAAGAATCTGGGCTAGATGCTCAAGGACAAGAGAGCGGCCCGCCTTTTGCGTCTCGATCTCGGAGACGAGTAGGGTCGCAATATTCCAGAGCAGTCTTCCGTCGGTATCGCCTGCTTTAACAAGCATAGCCGGAGGGAGCGATGAAAATAGGATCGATGCATCGGAATCTTGAAACTCGAAGTCGACGCTGCATGTGTAGATGACGGAGCCTTGAGGGATCTCGGGTCTACTCGCGGAAATTTCCTGGCGGGGCGGACCCTTCGAGTCGCGGGCTCGGGCTGCCTCAATCGAGCTCCCGAGGCCATAAGGGGGTGGATTTCCGAGAAGATAGAAATCGCCCGTGCTCAGGAAAAGAGGTTCCAGTCCGTCGACGCACAGCCAGCACTCGCCTTCCACTATCACGCCGAGCTTGATGTGTGGGAATGGGGAGAACTGAGCGCTCCACGGCGCCGTCGCGTGGAGCGGGACGGGAGCGACGGTCCGGGGTCGCGCCAGCGCTAGGGCGTCCCGGAAGGGGTCATGTGCATCGAGGGGGACCTCAGTGCTGGACGATCGGTAAATACTACTGGACTCCATGTTATGGACTATACGCCCAGCGATGGGAACGATGGGTGTCTGGCGGCGGGAGCTGCCAGGTGTGAGGAGCCTACTCATGCCGGATCGACGCGAGGAGTAAAGAGACGTATGCGATACCGATTTCTCGGAAGATCGGGGCTGCGAGTATCGGAACTGTCGCTGGGGACAGGAAATTTTGGCATGGGCTGGGGGCATGGGGCGCATGCGCCCGAGGCTCGAGCGATGTATGACACCTATAGAGAAGCGGGAGGAAACTTCATTGATACCGCTTCCAACTATCAGTCGGGGGAGGCTGAGGAGTACCTCTCAGATATCATATCCTCGGATCGCGAGGACATAGTTCTGGCGACAAAGTACACTATGGGGTCTTCAGCGGGCAGCGGCCTCCAATTGACCGGGAACAGCCGAAAAGCGATGGTCCAGTCTCTGGAGCAGAGCTTGCGTCGACTGGGCACCGACCGGGTGGACGTGCTCTGGGCCCACGTGGCCGACGAATCCACATCCGTCGAAGAAATATTGCGAGCCTTCGATGATCTGACGCGCGCCGGCAAGATTCTGTATGCCGGCCTTTCGAGTTTCCCCGCATGGCGTGTGGCAACGGGAGTTACCCTAGCGCAGCAGCAGGGTTGGGCCCCTCTAGTGGCGATTCAGGCCGAGTACAGTCTCGTCGAGCGTAGCGCCGACCGGGAGTTGGTGCCGATGGCAGAAGCCTTTGGCTTGGGCGTCCTCGGGTTCTCGCCTCTCGGGGGTGGCCTTCTGACGGGCAAGTATCGGCGGGGCGCAACAGGTCGCGCACAGAGCTCGATCAGCCAGTTCCTTCACAAGGAAGACGCCCCCGCCAAGACGACTATTCTGGATGCTGTCGAGAGCGTCGCTCGGGAGCTCGATACGACTCCAGAGCGGGTAGCGATCAAGTGGTCGATGTCGAAGGGGGTGATCCCCATCGTTGGACCGAGGAGCGTAGATCAGCTCACGTCTAACCTCGCGGCCAGCGAGCTGGATATCTCAACGCGTCAGCTTGAATGGCTGGACAAGGTGAGCGCGCCGAAGTTGGGATACCCCCACGAAATGTGGTCGGAGCGTGAACGGGTAGAGAAGAATCGATTCGCCCAGCCGTGAGAAGTATCCATCGATTTCATCGAAAGGACGACATGAAAGCCACACTCGGGGACAGGGCCATCGCGACTGCGGACGCCAAAGAACTCGTCATGATCGAGGGGAACTGGTATTTCCCGCCGAGCTCTATCAATTGGTCGATGCTGGAATCGAGCCCAACTGTGTATACGTGCCCCTGGAAGGGGCAGGCCGAGTATTACTCCCACGTCGGCGGCCCGAAGGATGTCGCTTGGGCGTACATTGCGCCCGACGCGGACGCCGTCACGAGGATCGGCAGGGACTTTGCCAAGTTCGTCGCGTTCGATAGTTCCGTCGTCATCAGCGAGTAGCCCGTAGTCGTGTTCTGCCGGCCAACCGGCGCCAGACGCGACGCTGGCCGCGGGAGGTCGCCGCCGAACACTCGTGACTGCTTCGCGACCGGACGGGGGTGCTTCTATGGGGTTGTCAGGCCGCGAGAGCGGTGGGCGGCTGGTAGATCGTTCCTTCGTGAACCTGACTACTGCGCCGCGAACACGATCAACGCGCGGGGGCGAGCGGCTGCCCGCCGTTTACCGCCAGGCCGGGCGCCGCAGCGGCCAGTAGCGGTCCAAACGGCGCCCAGCAGCCCCGTGCACCGGCCGCTCCAGCCCGGAGAGGCGGTGCGCAGCACCCGCCCGGCGGCGGCCGTGCCGACGATGAAGGATGCCGGCGCCACGACCGGACCCAGCGGCGGCGGCCCCGCCGGGGATGACCACGCTGCCCCTGGCGAAGGTGGCGCCGAGCATCCGGCCCAGTGGCATGACAGGCCGTGGAACAAGCTCGGCACTGGTGCGAGGGCCGGACCCGATGGCGCTCATCGCCCTGCCGCGTAACCTTGGGCACCGCGCGGGTTCGCCGCCGCCTGGAGGATGCCGCTATCCGGATCGCGCGTGACGGCCGACAGCCGACCCTGGCTCCATGATCCCGCGACGGTCACGTCATGCCCGCGTTCGCGCAACTCGTCGATGACCGTCCTGCCCGCTCGTTCCTCGATGACCAAACCGCCCGGCGTCCAGGTCCGCGGCCAGAACGAACTCGGCACCGCGGTGGTGTGGAACGCGGGTGCGTCGATCGCCTCCTGCGGATCCTGCCCGAGAACGAGTGTGCGCACGAGGTACAGCAGTTGCCACTGGTCTTGCTTGTCACCGCCCGGCGTGCCCAGCGCGCCCACAGGGCTGCCGTTGCGCAGCAGCAGCGTCGGACTCAGCGTCGTACGAGGCCGCCGCCCGGGTGCCAGGCATGACGGGGCAGCCGGGTCCAGCCATGCCATCTGAAGACGTGTTCCCAGCGCGAAACCGAGATCCGGCACGGCGGGGGAAGACTGGAGCCACCCTCCCGACGGTGTGGCGGAGATGAAGTTCCCCCAGCGATCGACGACGTCGATGTGGCAGGTGTCGCCGCGGGTCTCCCCGGTCTGCTGCACCGTGGGCTCTCCCACTCCGCTTGCTCGGACGACACGCTTCTCGGTGGCGAGCGGTGGTGTGTACGGTGTGACGCCGATGTCACCGGGCCGGAACGCGGTCGACGCGACGGCGCTGATCAGGTCGGCGCGCTCCTTGCTGTACCGAGGGGACATCAGATGGCGCACAATCGTCTGCGCCTTCGCAGGGTCCAGATGCCCGTAGAACGCTTCGCGGTCGGCCAAGGCCAGTTTCAAAGCCTCGGTGATGGTGTGGATTCCGCCGGCGGTCGACGGATCGATCTGTTCGTCGTCGAAGTGGTCGAGAATGCTGAGGGCCTGCAGAAGCACGGGGCCTTGGGACCACAGGCCCGCCTTGGCGACCGTGATCCCCCGGGACTGCGCGGTGACCGCGGACTCCAGGGACGGAAGGAAGTCGGTGAAGTCAGCCGCGGTGATCACCCCGGCGTGATCCCCGCCTGAGGAATGCCGATGGGGCGTGGCCACGAACTCCGCTACGGCGCCCGCCACGAAACCGGTTCGCCAAGCGCGCCGCGCGGAATCGATCCGTGCGGTCCTCGTCTCGCCGGCACCCTCGGTGATCAGCCGGTGCAGGGTCCGGGCGTAGGCGGGGTTGACGAGAGTCTCATGCGGTTGGGGGACCCGTCCTCCGGGCATCCACAGCGCGTAAGACGTCGGCCAATGCGTGCGGAAGAGATCCTCCACTGTGGCCATTACGCGCGCCAATTGGGGTACGACCGGAACTCCCTGCCCCGCGTAGTGGATTGCGTAGGCCAAGACGTCGGCGATCTCCCAGGTGCCGAACTCGGCGAGCAGCCAGAGCCACGAATCGACGGCGCCCGGGACGGCTGCGGCCAAGGCACCCGCGCCTGGGACGTGGTCTAGCCCTTCGGCTCGGAAGTGCTCGATCGTGGCTCCCTGCGGAGCGTGGCCCTGTCCCACCAGCACGAGCGGAGACGAGCCTGACGCGGTTGCGAGCATGGCGACCAGATCGCCGCCCGGCCCGTTGAGATGGGGTTCGGCCGCATGTAGCACGAAGGCACCGGCCGTCGCCGCGTCGAAGGCGTTGCCGCCCCGCTCCAATACGGACTGGGCCGTCGCGGAAGCCAGCCAGTGCGTCGACGCGCACATGCCGAAGGACCCCCGCAGTGTGGGGCGCGTCTTGTCCGGGGCAGCGTCGGTCGGTGATGGCTGTCGACCGGCCATGTCTGTCACATCCCGTTCTTATGGCACGTGATGGGCGGTGTGGTGGGCAGCGAGGACGTCGCCGCCGAAGTCGGACTCCGGATCGCGCCACACGGCGTGGGCATGGTTGACACCGCGCTGAACGTTGGTCCATTCGACGAGCAAGCGGGGGCCCTGCAAGCGGTAGTAGTGCGGCTCGCCCGGCGTGGTGGAACCGGCCCAGGCGAAGTGCACGGCGTCTAGCGCCGCCGGGTCGTCGTAGCGGGACAGCGGGGACACGCCGTCCGGGACGCGTTCGAGGTAGGTGCCCAGCAGGGCACGCAGCAGCTCCTGCTGCGCGGCGTCGAGCTCGGCGCCCGGAACGCCCCTGGGCGTCGGTGTGAGCGCCACCGCCTCCCGGTCCGCGCCGTAGAGGCCGGTTGCCGGGTTCTCGGCACCGTCCGGGGTGTGCTGGCCAGGACGCCAGAGTTCGCGGCGCCTCACCACGCGGTCCTCGATCCGGGTGGTGTTGCCCGCCACGATGTCGTTGGGAGCGCGTGGCAGCAGCACCGCCTCGGTCGCGAGCTCTGGCCGCAAGGATCGGATCAGCTCGCGGGCCAGATCCTCGGCCGTCCCCAGCGGGCGCAGCACCGCACCCCCTAGTAGCGGCGACACGGCCGGGTCGGCGCCAAGGAAGCACGGCGTGGTGGCAGCCACGCGCCCGTCAACCACGAGGTTGTTGAGCGAAACGTGGTGGCCGCCGAACCGCCATCCCCACGGCTGCGATCCGCCGGGCTCGCCGAAGACCCGAAGGTAGTACATGCTTGGATCGCGGGTGCGTTCCCTCCCCCAGTTCACCGAGAAGCCTTCGGTGCGGTCGAGCACGTTCTCCAGTCCGAGCACGGTGGCGACGGTGGTGTACCCGGCTTCGGAGAGTCCGCTGGCGACCAGCCGCATCACCAGGCGGTGCTGGGCGGGGCGCTGCTGGTGGAAGGTGAGGCCGCCGTGATCGGTGGGCGTGTAGAACCAGGTGGTGCGTTCGGCCTCGACCGCACCGTCCGCGCCCGGCCGCGGCCCGACCGCAACCGCGCGCTGATCCGCATCGAGGGAGTCCAGCCACGCCTGGGCCGCCTCGGCCATCCGGTCCGCGACAGCGCGGCTCGCGTCAGTCATGGTTGCGGACCGGCATCTGTCGCGGGCGCGCGCCGCCTGGCACCGGTGCCCGCCGGAGGCGGGCCTGCATCGCGCCGTTCACTTCGCGGTCACGCCCAGGAACTCGCGCGCCCAGAGGGCGATCCTGTCCGCGAACTCCATCCCGACAGCGTGTCGCCCTCCTTCGATCGAACGCAGTTCGGCGTTCGGAATCCGTTGCTCCATCAGGACGGCGCCGGCGTAGGGGGCCAGCAGGTCCTCGGTCCCGTGCACGATCAGGGTGGGTGCGGCGATCTCCCCGAGGAGGTCCCGGATCTCGTGCTCTCGGGCGGCGGCATGGCGGCGGGCACGCTGCTCGGGATCACGGGAGACGAGTGTCTGGGCGGCCCGGGCGCCGATCCTGGCCTGGCCTTCGGGGGTGACGAAGTAGTCGTCGACCGCGTTCCGCAGGTCGCCGTAGGACAGGTTCAGCAGTTTGTCGATCGAGTCGGCGCCCAGCGCGAAGCTCGGCGTGGTGGCGACCAGGGTGAGGGACGCGACCCGCTCGGGATGCCGGAGTGCGGCGTGCTGAGCGACGGCGCCGCCGAAGGAGGTGCCCAGCAGGTGCGCACTCTGGAGTCCCAGCGCATCCAGCAGGTCGACGACGTCGTCGCCGAGGTCGCCCAAGGTATACGGGACCGGTGGGTTCACGGTGATCCCCGAATCGCGTTGATCGTAGGAGATCGCCCGTATTCCTGAACCGAGGTGCGCGCGGAGCGTCGCGTACGCGGTGCGGTCGCCCTCGCCGCCGTGAATGAGCACGAGGGGCACACCGCTGCCGACATCGATGTATCCGACTTCAAGCTCACCCGCCCGGAGGGTGGAACCGGCCGATTCGGCGGGCTCCCCTTCCACCTCTTGCCTTGCCACTGCCGACCTCCTGGCCAACCAAGCACAATAGATACGTATATAATTTGAGAGAAACTTATCATTTATGTTGTGTCGGTACAAGCACGTGCCCCTGAGGGTTCGCCGGGAATCGTGCGGGCTTGCTTACCTGCCGCCGGGTGGCCGGATCCTGCGGGAGCGGGCGCGGTGGCAGGGTCGGCGAACGCCGTGGGCCGACCCGCGGATGCCGCCCTGTCTGCCCGCTCATCGACGCCGACCCGGCGCTACAGGACCAGCACCGCGGGGCGATCTCGGTGGCGCGGTGGGGGCGGCACCGCAGCCGGCGGAGGAGGCGCCGGTTCGTTGCCTGGGCCATCGCGCGTCTGCGGCCGCGATCCGCGCCCGATGCGCCACACGCGCGCGACTCCGGTGGTGTGCACGGCGCCCGGAAGCACACCGGAGACCCACGGATCACCGTGGGGGTGCACGACCCGGGCATTCATCCCGCGGCGGCGGTTCTTTCCCGGGTAGAAGGAGTGATCGCCCGCCGGCCGGTCGCCGGTGATGAGCGTGGTGAACGGAGAGTCAGGCGAGGAGTCCGCTGGAGCGGGCCGGTGCCGTCGGCGCCTGGGCGATCAGCCTGCCCGCGCCCACCCGCGCAACGCACCGCCGTAGGCCTCGGTCAACCGGGTGACGACCTCACGACGGCACAGGTCCGTCTCCTGCAACAGGTCCTGAATCTCCCGCGGATCGAACATCATGTTACTGATGAACAGCGCGTACTCGATCATCTCGTGCGACAGGCCGATGTCGTCGAGCAGCCCCTGCACCGGCCGAAGCCAGGCATTCCGCATAGTAGCTATGATCTCGTTCCCCGCATGGAGCCGTTCCAGGTAACCCCGTCGGGATCGAAGCTGCACCAGTGCCGGGCCGTGCTCGGCGAGCAGGTCCACCCATTTGCCGACGACGGAATCGAACAGCGGTCGTCCTTCCGCGCTCGATGCCGTGCTGAAATCGCGGAGCTCTTCGACGACGCTGAGCACATAGGCCGCGAGAACCTCCTCCATCGAGGAGTAGTAGCGGTAGGCGGTCGCCGGACCGATCTCCGCCCTGGACGCGATGGCAGGCATGGTGAGCTGGTCAGGCGCCTCCCTGGCGAGCTCGCCGACGGCCTCGAGGAGGCGGCGGCGGTTGCGGCGGGTGTCACTGCGCAACTTTCGGCCCCCGCGCGGAGCGGCCTGCTGATCGGACACGGACCTCCTTCGCCTGGTAGAAGGGCACGCAAAGGATATCGCGTCCGATCGCGGTGGGTTCTACGGCTCGAACGCATCGGTACGTAGTACGCACCCGATCCCATCAGGACCTCACATGCCGAGGTGATGGACGATGCGGGTCAGTCCGGTCCGCAGGTCGTCCTCGGAAGCCGCGAACGAGATCCGGATGTGCCCCTCGCCCGAGGGCCCGTACTCGGTGCCCGACCGGACCAGCACCCCCCGCTCGGCGAGTTCTCGGGCGACCGCATCGGAGGGAAGATCGGCGTCGTAGCGGAGGAACCCGTAGAACGCTCCTTCCGGCGGAACCAGGTGCAGGCCGGCGATGCCGGCCAGCCGCGCAAGCACGAGCCCGCGACGGTGCTGGTACCTGTCGACCATGGCATCGACGGCCTCGTCCGGCAGATCAAGGGCGGCAAGGGCCGCGTGTTGGACCACCGTATTCACCGAGCCGTTATAGGTCCGGTGCACGTGCGCCGCCGCGTCCACCACCTCGCGCGGCCCGGTCAGGTACCCCACCCTCCAACCGGTCATCGCATACGTCTTGGAGAACGTCTGCACGTACAACGTCCGGTCCCGCAGCGATTCGATCTCCAGCGCAGAGGTCATCACATGCCCCGGGTAGACCAGCCGGTGGTAGGCCTCATCGCTGACAACCAGGATGTCGGAGCCGGTGAGGAGTTCCCCGAGGGCCTTGAGTTCCTGCTCGCCGTGCACGATGCCGGTCGGGTTCGACGGATTCGAGAGGATCATCATTCTGGCGCCGGGAAGTGCAGCGGCCAGCGCGTCAAGGTCCCAGTGCAGGTCCGGGCCTAGCGGCACGAAGTCCACGGTACCCCCGGCGAAGACGACCAGGTCGGCGTACAGGGAGTAGGCGGGCTCCGGAATCACCACGCGGTCGCCGGGTCCCACAATCGCAAGCACGGCGGCCGCCAGCGCGCCGGTGGCGCCGTGGGTGACCACGACGTCGTCGGCGCTCCAACGCCGGCCGGGGTGCGCAGGCAACCTGGAGGCAAGCGCGGCCCGCAGTTCAGGCAGGCCTCTCTGGTCGGCGTAATGGGTCTCTCCCCTGCGCAAGGCGGCCGCCGCGGCTTCGAGCACCGGCGGCGGTGTCGGGAGGTCCGGCTCGCCCATGGCGAGGGAGACGGCCCCCTGCGGGGCCGGGGCGAGGGCCGGGCGCCTCGAGCAGCGACGCAGTTCCTCGATCCGGAAGGCGGGCAGCGTGACGGTCATCGGGCCGCTGCCGCATGGTCGGAGCGCGCGGCGAGGATACGCCGGCGGAGCGCCTCCTCCTTCTCGCCGATCCCGTCGACCGCGTTCACGACCTCGCTCACGCGGTGCCGTGGAACGACGACGACGCCGTCGGTATCACCGACGAGCACGTCACCCGCCGCCACTGCCACGCCGCCTACCGCCACCGGTGCGCCGATGGCACCGGGCCCGTACTTGAAAGGTCCAGCGGGTGTGACCGCCCGCGCGTAGACGGCCAGCCCCATCTCGGACAACGCCTGAACGTCGCGGACGGCGCCGTCGACCACCGCGCCGACAACCCCGGCATTGACCATAATCTCGCCGATGAGGTCGCCGACCAGCGCACGGGTCATGTCACCTTGTCCGTTGACGACCAGGACGTCGCCCGGTCGGGCCTCGTCGAGCGCCCGGTGTATGGCCAGGTTGTCACCCGACCGCACGTCCACCGTCAGGGCGTTGCCGAGCATCACGGCCCGCTTCGTGAACAGTCGGATACCGCCGTCCATGACGGTCATCCGCTGCAGCGCGTCGCCCACGTTCGCGGCAGAGACCTCCCCCAGACGGTGAGTCTCCGCCGCTGCTAGGCGATCCCAGCTCGGAGCAATGGACACGCTGTCCGTCGCGGCAGCAATGAACACAATGACCCTCAATTCTTAAATAAGACTCAAATATCAGATAAGAGCCACCCTAGTGTTGTTACGTGTCCGGTTGCAACGCTTCGAGCCGCCAAGCTGCTCGGCGGGCCCCTGGGTGAGCAGGCCCAGGACCCGGCCGTACGAGGACGCCGGTCGAAGCTGCGCACGAGTGGATGTGGTCGGCGTCGGCGCGGGCCACGCGTGCGCCGGATCCGTACTCATCGCTCAGGGAGCTGAGGACGGCGTCCTCGTCGACAGGATGGTTCTCGCGGCTGCGGCATTGGGCGATGAAGTCCTGCGTGCATGGCGGTCGCTGGGTTGGTAGTGGGCGGCTCCGCCGTTGGGGCCGGTGATGGTGCCGAGCCGCCGGTCCTGCTCGCATAGGGGTGCGGTCCCGGTGACGCCGGTCGGGGTTTCGAGCTGGTGGAGGCCGGTGACCCGGATGCGGGTGTGGGGCATCTGCAATCCGGTGTGGACGAGGGCGATCATGTGTGCCTCCTCGCGGGGGTGTGGTTGGGCAGCAACCGACGGCGATCCCGGAGTAGGGGGCCACGGTCTGATCGCGCCGCAGACGGCGGTGACGGTGCGCGCCGCCTACCAGGCGGACAGGTCCCGCGCTTCGGTAGTCGCCGAAACCGCACCGAACCGGCGGATCCGGCCGCCCGCTCCGAACCGCGGCCACCCCGGATCCCCGGTGCGGGCGAATCCGGTCCACGCCGCGTGCATCTCCTCGGCCAACGCTTCCGGCGCCCCGTCCGGCCCCGTCATCGCCTGCGGGCCGCGCAGCCCTGAAACGTTCAGCCGGTCGAACACGAACGGCAACTCCATCGCGTGCGCCGCCCCGAGTTGCCCGTCGAGAGCGCTCGACCTCCAGGCGAATTCGTAGACGTGGGCGCCGCCGTGCGCCTCGGCGAGCCTGCGGGTACCGACGCCGAACAGCGCGTCGCCCAGGATGGCCGACCGCAGCTCGCCGGGGCCGGCGCCCGGCCGCCGCGCCTGATAGGCCGCGACGAGCCGGTCGGGGGCGCGGTGGGCGCGGGCAGCGGTGTCATGCACATCCTCGGCGGTCGATGCGGACAGGTCGCCTTGCGGCGCGAGGTAGAGGTTGCCTTCCTCGGCGTTGGTGCCGACGAGTAGGTCGACGTCGGCCAGGCGGCTTTCGGCCGGTTGGCGGTCCAGTACCAGGCTGAACGGGCTGAGTCCCATGAGCGGGTCGAAGCGGTGTTCCGTGCGCAGGTCGAGTCCCGCGATTCGGGGGACGACCGCGACCAGATCCTCGTCGGGCACCGCGGCGAAGCCCTCCGCGTCCGGTGCCACACCCAGCGTCTCTGCGGCTGCTCGGGTCACCCGTGCGCCCTGCTCGGGGGAGAACGCGCCCAGCCCGCTGCCGCTCTGCACGATCGCCCGATGGAACAGGTTTTCGGCCCGCGGATCGGCCAGCACACCCGCGACCGTCGTCGCGCCGGCCGATTGGCCCGCCAATGTGACGTTTCCGGGGTCGCCGCCGAAAGCCGCGATGTTGTGCTGCACCCACTGCAAGGCCGCCAACACATCGAGCAGCCCCCGGTTGCGCGGCGCCCCGGGCAGGTCCAGGAACCCGGCGACACCGAGCCGGTAATTCAGCGTTACGAGGACGACGCCGTCGCGGGCGAAGGCCTCGCCGTCGTGCAGAGGGGCACGGTTCGAGCCGGCGACGAACCCCCCGCCGTGCACGAATACCAGTACCGGACTGCGGTCGGCCCTGTTCGGGGACCAGATGTTCACGGTCAGGTACTCCTCGCCCTGCACCCAGCCGGGGCCGAAGTAGGGGGACATGTCCAGTTCCCCGAAGGCGTCCCGGCGGGGCTGCGGCGCGGTGGGTCCCGGCGACGTCGCGTCGCGCACGTTCGGCCAGGGGAGGGGCGGCTCGGGCGGGGCGAACCGGTCGGCGCCGGCGGGCGCCGCCGCGTAGGGGATGGAAAGGAAGCGGACCGCGGCGCCGTCGGCGCTGCCGCGGACGGCCCCCTTGGTGGTCGTCACGATCGGATCGGACACTGCGCACTCCTGCTCTGTGCTGTTCGCTGGTACCGGCTTCGGCGACGCTGCCGCCGGTGCCGACTCGCCGCGACGAGCCGGTCGGCCCTCAGATCCGGGCGAAGGGCGCCCACTCCCCGATGGCGAACGTGTCGCCCTCCCGGGTGACCTCTGCTCCGCCGTGTCCGCCCAGGTGGGCGGGGAACAGTAGTGCGCGGGTGTCGGCGGCCTCGCCCAGCAGCCGGCGCCGGGTGGCACGGGACTCAGCGGGGTCTTCGCAGAAGCAACTGCTGGCGTCGGGCTCCACAATCTGCAGCGCGGTGTGCACCAGGTCCCCGACGAAGAGCGCGCGGTCGCCGCCCGAAGCCATCCGAACCACCGAGGAACCCGGCGTGTGCCCTGGCGCGGCCTCCAGGTGCAGGTTGGCGTCGACGGTGTGGCCGTCCTCCCACAGCAGCGCCTGCCCGGCCGCGAATACCGGGGCCACACTGTCCTCGAACACGTTCTGGTTTCCGCGGCCCAGGTTCGGGGTGTGGCCGTTCGCCGGATTCCAGAAGTCGAAGTCCGCCTTCGGCATCAGGTAGGTGGCATTGGGGAACGTGGGCACCCATTCGCGGCCCGCGAGGCGGGTGTTCCAGCCGACATGGTCGACGTGGAGATGGGTGTTGACCACCAGGTCGACGTCCTCGGGCGCGAGTCCGGCCCGGGCCAGCTCGCCCAGGAAGTCGCTCTCCCTACGGCTCCAGACCGGCGAGTAGGGGCGTTCCTTGTGGTTGCCCACGCCGGTGTCGATCAGGATGGTCCGGCCCTCGCTGCGCAGCAGCCAGGTCTGGATGGCACTCATGACGACGTCGGAGTCGGCGTCGACGAAGTCGGGCGCGAGCCAGGGACTGTGCTTTTGCCAAGCTTCCTCCGGCGCCTCGGGGAAGAAGGTCCGCGGAGCGATGTCGACCGATCCGAAGTACTCCACGAGTCGGGCGACCGTGACGTCACCCAGCACGATTTCCTGCTTGTGTTCCTGCACGTCTGGCCCCGCTTCGTGCTCGGCGTCGTTTCCCGCTCAGGATCCGTCGCCCGTGTCGGGGCAGCCAGCCCTCCGCTGTGCGTATCCGCGTCAGGGGCAGGCTCGCGGTTCCGGAGGCGAGGGAGCCGCGCCTAGGCTGCTGGGATGACGACTTCTCGGGCGGCCGAGTGGACGGCCGCGGACCGGCTGGGCGACTTCTTGCGGGCGCGGCGGGCACGGTTGCGCCCCGAGGACGTGGGCTCGGCGGCGCTTCCCGGGCGCAGGCGCGTGGCCGGTCTGCGGCGCGAGGAGCTCGCGCAGTTGGCAGGGGTCAGCGTGTCGTACTACACGCGGTTGGAGCAGGGGCATTCGGCCAACGCCTCCGACGCCGTGCTGGACGCGATCGCGCGGGCGCTGCGGTTGGACGAACACGAGGCCGAGCATCTGCGGGAACTCGCTGCGCGGCGCCCCCGGCCCCTCAATCGGCCGTCGCCGGAGCGGGTCGACTCCCTTACCCGCGACCTGTTGCGCTCGCTGGGCGACGTGCCCGCAATGGTCCTGGGCCGCCGCACTGACGTGCTGGCCTGGAACCCGATGGCCCATGCGCTGCTCGCCGGGCACCTGGACCCGGCCGCACCGGACCGCCTCGCGGACCGGCCGAACCTGGCGCGGATGCTGTTCCTGGACCCCCACACTCGGGACCTGTACGTCGACTGGGAGCGCAAGGCACGAGCGGTCGTGGGGAGCCTGCGGCTCGTCGCGGGCCGCCACCCGGAGGATGGGCTGCTGGCGTCACTGGTCGGCGAGCTGTCTGTCCAGTCGGAAGAGTTCGCCGAGCTTTGGAGCGACCACCGAGTCAAGCCCTGCGAGGCGGACCGCTACCGGCTGCGCCACCCGCTGGTCGGCGAACTCACCGTTACGCAGCAGCTCCTCGCGGTTGCCCGCTCACCGGAGCAGTCGGTGGCGGTGGTCACCACCGAGGAGGGCTCCTCCGCCGCCGACTCACTCAAGCTGCTGTCCCGGTTCGCGGGGCCGGCCAGCGCCGACTGATACGGCCGTCCCTGCGGTGCCCAATGCAGGGGCGGCCGGGATCGCCGTCGTGCGGCGGCGAACGCGGCTTCGAGCTCGGTGAAGACCTCCCTGATCCGGGACACGTCCGTGTCGTCGTCAGGGCTGTTCTGATTGGCGGACCGGTCGTTCGTCTCGTCTCCTGCCATCGTCGGGGTCACGTGCTCCTACACCTCGCCCATCCCCCGCCATCCGATGCCCCTGCCGGGCGACTCGCGCGACTTCGGGAACCCCGTCCTCGGCCGGGCACGTGCGGTGGGTGTAGCGCCCCTCATTGACGGTGTGCGCGTTCGGCATCCCGCTGCGTCGAGATAGACCGGACGCCAAGGCGCCTGGCGCATGCCTGGTCGGCCTGGGACGGTCGCCCAGGGATGCGATAGCAGTGGCCGATCACTCCACGCGGTGCCGCTCCCACTCTGGCACTGGACCGTCCGGGAGCCGGGTCTCACTCATCTCGGAAACTCAAGCCCCTCAGGCGCAATTCTTCACGCAGGATGCGGATCGCCTTGGGGCCGACGCCATGGATGTCGAGCAGTTCACGCTCCGAGCGGTCAGCCAACTGCGCGTACCTGGTGAGGCCGTGCACGGCCAACTCTCGGCGCGCGACCTTGCCGATCGACGAAGGGAACTCGGACTCTTCGACCGTCAATCTCGATGCCTTCTGCTCACGTCTTGATAAGGCAACCACATCAGTGATCATGGCCCGACGACCCGATCGGACCGTCTCTGGGCCGATGATATCGAGCGTCGGCCGGTTTTCCCGGAATTTTCGCGGCCGGTGCCGGAAAGTACCGCACTGGACAGACCGAAGACGAAGCACCTGGAAACGGCCAGATCAAATCTGACACTCCACTATGTGTGCGGACGCGCTGAGGGCCGCTGCGGTTTCGCACCGGCGCCGGCGTGCTCACCGTCGAGCCCGGCGACGGCTACCTCTGGCTCGACCTGCCCGCCTACCCGCCGTCCGCCGCCGCCCCGCCCGACGGTGCCCGCGCGGCCATAGGCGCCGAACCCGTCTGGAGCGGGCGCACCGGGCTGGGCGACGTGCTGCTGGCCTACGACACCGCAACCCGGGTGCAGGCACTGCGCCCCGACCTCGCATCCCTGACCCGCGCCATGACCGGTCGGCGCGGGTTGATCGCCACCGCACCGGCCGATGACGGGGACGAGCACGCGCTCGTGTCGCGGTTCTTCACCCCGACCGCCCGGAATCCCGAGGACCGCGTCACCGGAAGCGCCCACACCGCAACTGACGGGCCGTTCGCCCTTCGCGGCGCAGACCGGCGCCGTGGCACGCTATCCACCCCCAATGGGCGGGCGCTACTTGCGTGTCTCCTCCAATCGGAGTGCGACGCCCAACGCGAAGAACGTCGGTGCCCATTCGCCAACGAATATCCCCCACCGGTCGGCACGATCGGTGTCGGCTCTTTCCTTCGCCTTCGAGGCCGACCAGGCCAAGACACTCAGGCCGATGGAGACAGCCCCTGCGGCGTAGGCCATATCGGAGGTGACGCCGGCCTGGGACAACTTCTCGATCATAGCGATCACCATCTATCGCTGTTCGTAGGATTCACCACAGCGGGCTGCCCCACCTTGCGTCAATGCAACCCGAGCAGAAACCAAAAGCGGCTTGAACAAAGGGGCAGACATGCGTCCCAGGCGGCTGCTTGGACGGATGGCGCTTTTCGAAAGCTCATCGCACGCGTGGAGGCCCCTCGGTCACCGATCCACTCGAAGCGCTCATCGAGCGCGCACGCCCACCACGGGGCCTCCACCACCGGCATGAGCGCGGCGTGCTCGTCGGACTCCCTCAACGGGTTTGGCCGCCGTGCAGCGGGCCACGGCCTCGTCATAGCCGCGCCGCGCGAACGCGGAGTGCGGCTGCCGCCGCACTCACCACGGCCACCACCCCTCCCCCATTTTCAGGAACCCGTATGCGTCCATCGTCACCGCCCCCATGTAGGAGGCGCTGTCGCTCTGGGCCCGCGACACGCCCACGCCCAGCGGGGTCGTTGGGGCGTTCCGCGACGGTTCGGCGACGCCTGACCCGCCGGGCGTGCAGCCCGACACGAGAGTGCCGGGCCCTGGGCGTCACGTTTCGCAGCCGACCCCGTCACCGTCACGGTCGAGATGGCGACCGTACCCGGGCTCGCCGACATGGACCGGGGCCGCACCGGCCGCGCGAGCCGCGTCGCAGTTCGCGTAATGGGGCGCCGGCTCCGGCTCGGGCTCGGGTTCGGGCTCATACTCAGGCTCAGGCTCGGGTTCAGGTTCCGGTTCGGGCTCGGGGGCGCGCGTGGTTTCAGGGACTACCGGCTCCGGGCTGACCGTTCGTCCCCGCTCCTCGTCTTCGTCGACGGGCTGCTCCTCGGGTGTCGCACTCGGCGTTGCAGACGCAGCGGGAGACGGCGACTCTCGGCCAGGGCAGTCTGGACGCCGCGGGGCTTCTCCACGAGGTAGTCCCACGCGGACCGGAGGATGTCGTCCGCCGGCGGACGATCCTCGATCGCCGCCACGCGCCTCGTCCCGCCCCAGCCAGGCTCGGTGCGCACGTGGCCGCGGAGCCCGAGGTCCGCGAACACCGCCACCGCGAGGGTGTAGAAGAGCGTGTTCGCACCCGCGACGGTCCCGGCGCCGGACCGAAGACCGGCGTACGGCTGGAACAGGAGAAGCGGAATTCCACGGGGGCGGTGACCGCAGCGCGGCCGCGGACGTGTGTGGGCGCAGGTGCCAGTACCACCCGGCCGACCGCCCCCTCGCGGGCTCGTCAGCGACGCGGCTCCCAGCGGAAGACTCGCGTGGCCAGGACGACGGCGACGACGACCCAGGCCAGGGTGGGCGCCAGAAGGACGAGCGAGTCCGCGAAGGCGACCCCGCCGTTCCAGGCGTTGACGACCAGTTCGGCGGCGGAGCCGCCGGGGAGTATCCGCTTGACCAGGGAAAACTCCTCGGTGCCGCTGAACCCCACCCAGCCGGACACGGCGAGTACACCGACGAGGATGGGCAGCGTGGTCACCTGGGCGTGTTCGGGCGAGTTGGTCACCCCGGCTGTGGCCAACGCCAGGCCGAGCATCATGATCACCGTCGCGAGGACGGCCGCCACCAAAAGGAGCAGCTCGGCCGGCGGGTCGGCGACCACGGACAGCACGGTCAGGATCACGGCGACCTGGACGATCGTGATGGCGGTGACCGGGAGCAGCAGCCCGGAGAGGATGCGGGTGTCGTCCACCGCCGTGGAGCGCAGACGCTTGAGGAAGAGGTTCTGGCGGCGCGAGGCGAGCGTGGTCACGGCGGTGGTGTAAAGCCCCATCGCCACCACGAGGAACATCAGCACCGCGGCGACGGCCCCCAGGTCCAGGCCCGGGATGCGGTCGTGCAAGTACATGTAGAACGCGCTGGACGCGGCGGGAACGATGAGCATGGTGACCAGAACCAGCCGGTTCCGGAAGACCTGGATCAACTCGCTCTGAGCGATCGCGAACATGGTGAGAATCCCCTTGTCGGAAGGTGCGGGGTGGGTGGCGGACTGCTCGGACGGCGCGAGCGGCGCCGGCGGCCGGACCGGCCGGCGGTCTACGCGTTCTGCTCGCTGCCGATGGAGCGGAAGACGTCGTCGAGCCGGGTCGGCCCGGCCTGGAGCTCGCGCAGCTCCACGGCGCGGTCCTGTGCCCAGTTCAGGAGCACGTGCAGGTCCTTCTGCAGACTGGTGGTCTCGACGAGGAACGTTCCGTCACTCTCGCGCGTGGCCGGGAGCGGAAGGTCCGGAGCGGAGGACGGAAGGGAGAAGCGAACGGTGGCGGGCAGGGTCCGCGTGAGTTCGGAGACGGTCCCTTCACGGTGGAAGACTCCCCGGTGCATGAGCCCGATCCGGTCGGCGCGCTGCTGGGCCTCCTCCAGGTAGTGCGTGGTGAGGACGATGGTGGAGCCGTCCTCGCGCAGCCGGTCCACTTCGTGCCACAGGTGGTCCCGGGACTGGATGTCCAGGCCGGTGGTGGGCTCGTCCAAGAAGACCAGTTCCGGGGACCCGTAGACGGCGGTGGCGAAGTCCAGGCGCCGCTTCTCGCCGCCGGAGAGCTGGGACACCTTGATCCCGGCCTTGCTCGTGAGATCGACGATGTCGAGCAGACGCTCGACCCGGTCGGTGCGCTGGGTGAGCCTGCCGATCAGCCGGACCGACTCCGCAACGGTCAGGTCCGGTGAGAATCCGCTCTCCTGCAGCATGATTCCGGTGCGGGGCCGGACGGCCGCCCGATCGCGCGGGCTCTGCCCGAAGACCCGCACGGTGCCCGAGGAGGCGGCGCGGTGGCCTTCGACCGTCTCCAGAGCGGAGGTCTTGCCCGCACCGTTCGTGCCGAGCAGGGCGTAGAGCTCCCCGCGCTGCACCTGGAAGGACAGGTCTTTGACGGCGTGGAAGTCGCCGTACTCGACGTTCAGACGTTCGACGTCGATGACTGGTGTGGTCGCTGTGGAGCTCATGTCCCCATTCCAGCCCTCAGCGCGCCTGCCCGGCAGTGCGGCCACGTCACCACTTCGCCATGACCTTTCTCCAGGTGACGACATGACATGGGGTCACTGGTGGCGCGGCGGGGTCGGAAGAATACTGGGACGCGCCCCGCTGCTCGTTCCCGGAAGGGCCCACATGACGTTCGAGCGCACCGAAGTGACGCAGGTACAACTGCGGACGCTCAACCTCAACATCGTGTTCGCGTCGCTCTCCGCCGTAGGGGCGCTGCTGATCTCGATGAACGCGGAGAACCTGGGCCAGGTCATAGTCCTGGTCCTGGGCGTGGTGGCGGCCGTGCTGGCCGTCCGGGGACGGTCGGGGGACCATCATTATCGCCTCACGCTTCCCAGCCTGGTCGTCGCCTCGGCCGTGTGGATCTTCGGAGTACTGGCGCTGGACAGCGCGTCCGCGTCCTTCGGCATCTCCGTCGTGGGCACCGTCGTCGTCTTCCAGCTGCCGCGCCACCGCCGCGCTGCCGCCCTGGGGCTGGTCGCCCTCGTCCTGGTTGTGATCGCCGTGAAGACGCTGAGGACACCGGAAGACGTTTCCGGCGCCCTGGTCGAATACTCCGTCGGCTCCTTGAGCGTCGCCGTGGTGGGGGTCGTCTTCGCGACCCTCGACCACATGGTCTCCGACCTCATCGCAGAACTGGAGAAGGCCCGGGAGCGCGACGCGGAGCTGGCCGTGGCCCGGGAACGCGTGCGTTTCGCCAACGACCTGCACGACATCCAGGGCCATACCCTCCACGTGGTGAAGCTGAAGGTCGCGTTGGCCCGGAAGCTGGTACACAGAGACACCGACCAGGTGGAGCGGGAGCTGAGCGAGGTGCACGAGCTGGTCGGCGACACCATCGCCCAGACCAAGGAGCTCGCCTACGCGCAGCGGCGGCTCAACCTGTCCGCGGAGGTGGAGAACGCGAAGAACCTCTTCGAGGCCGCGGGCATCCGCGTCCGCGTCGACCGCGAGGCTGCCGTCGAAGGCGAGACCGAGAGCGGGGCCGGGCCCGGGGCCGGCACCCCCGCGGGCGAGCTGCTCGGCCAGGTCCTGCGGGAGACGACCACCAACATCCTGCGACACGCCCAGGCCGGGCAGGTGCGGATCACGCTCTCGGGCACGGGCATCACCATCGTCAACGACGGCGTGCACGAGACCGCGCCGCCCGAACTCAGAGGGCTCTCCGCTCTCCGGGACCGGGTGGAGCGCGACGGCGGCACGCTAACCGTGGAGCAGAAGGACGGGCGGTTCCTGACCGCCGCGACACTCCCCCGGCGGAAGGACGACCGATGACCACCGTGGTGCTCGCCGACGACGAGGCTCTCCTCCGCAAGGCGCTGGCTTCGTTGCTGCCGCTCGAGGGCGAGATCACCGTACTGGCCGAGGGCGAGGACGGGGAGTCGGCCGTGGCGGCCACACTGCGCCACCGGCCCGACGTGCTCGTCATCGACCTGGAGATGCCCGGCGTGGACGGGCTGGGCGCCGTGGCGGCGATCCGCCGCGAACTGCCGGACCAGGTGATCCTGATGCTGACCCGTCACGCCCGGCCCGGGGTGCTCCGCCGGGCGCTCAAGCTCGGTGTGCAGGGCTTCGTCAGCAAGTCCGCGGAACCGGCCCACATCGCGTCGGTCATCACGACACTGCGCGATGGCAGGCGGTGGGTCGACCCGGACGTCTCCGCGCTCGCGGTCGTCGACGACAATCCGCTCACCGACCGGGAGATGGACGTACTGCGGGCGACGGGTGAAGGCTACTCGGCCGCCGATATCGCCACCCGGCTCCACCTGGCGGAGGGCACGGTGCGCAACTACCTCTCGAACGCGATGCAGAAGACCCAGGCACGGACCCGGCACGAGGCGGCGCGGTACGCGCGCGAACACGACTGGCTCTAGCTGGGCCCTATTCGAAAAGGTGTCGTTGCGAGGTCGCGTAGCCAGATGTCGATCACGCGACCTGGACCGCTCGTGTATCGGCGTGGAGGTGCTCGTGCACCGATCTGCCGAGCAGCTTCACAAGCTCCGTCTCGACATGGTCGTCGGTGAGAAAGTGATCGGCCATCTCGCTGTGGCTGGACTGGTTGCCCAGCACCCAGCCGGCACGTCTGGATGCGCCCGGCTGTGACAGTACGGCCAGCTCATGCCTGATGTTCTATGCCGAACGGGGCCTGGACCTCGGCGCGGTCGAGGTGCGGAGCTGGACGGAGCTGGCGGGCTGGATCGCGGCGGAAGGCGACGCGCCCCGCGGGGCGCGTCGCCTTCCGCGTCGGGCACCGGGACTGCGGCTGAGCTTCGTGCTTGACCCCGACGTGACGTCAGAGTCTTCTCTGATCACATGCCACTCGTCGCACTTGCCTACTACGCCTCTCACCTGCTGAGCCTGCTCGGCAACGGCATCGCCTCGGTGGCGCTGCCGCTGATCGTCTTGCAGACCACGGGCAGCCCGCTGGGGATGTCCGCCCTGGCGACCGCGGCCGCGGTCCCCTCCGTCGTGGCCGGCCTCCTCAGCGGGGTGATCATCGACCGAATCAACAGGCTTACGGCATCGGTGGTCTCGGATGTCATCTCCGCCGCGGCGATCGCGGCGCTGCCGCTCGTGGACATGCTGTGGGGCCTCGACCTGGTGTGGTTCATTCTGTTGGGCATCCTGGGCGCGTTCGGGGACGTGCCCGGCATGACGGCCCGTGAGGTCCTCGCTCCGATGGTGGCCCGGCACGCCGGTCTCGATTTGCGGCGCGTGGTGGGCGTGCGCCAGACCCTGACCTCCGTCGCCTTGGTGGTCGGACCCGCTGCCGCCGGTGTGCTGCTGGCCGCCGTCGACTCCATGGCCGTGCTGTGGATCACGGCGGCGACATCCGCGCTCGCAGCGGTGCTGACCCGGATGTTGCCGCGCCGCCTCGGGGAGGTCGACGCCTCCCGCGCCGCGCGCCAAGCCCTGATGCGGGAGCTCGTGGATGGCCTGCTGGTCGTGGGAAGGAGCCGATTCCTGATGGGCACGACCTTCTTGGTCCTCGGTCTGGCCGTCGCGCTCGGCGGACTGCAGGGGCTGGTGATGCCGGTGTACTTCGACCTCATCTCCCGCCCCGAACTGCTGGGCCTGGTCCTCACTGTCTTAGCCGCCGGAATGCTGGTCGGAGCGACGATCTACAGCGCCATCGGAGCCCGGTTGTCGTCGCGGACATGGTTGTCGGCGGGGTTCATCGTCACTTCCGTAGGATTCGCTCTGATGGCTTCGCTGCTCTCCCCGGCGGTAGTGTTCGCCGGGGCGGCGGCCCTGGGACTCGGCAATTCCGTGGTCGGAGCGGTCACCGGTGTCCTGCAAGTCCAGCACGTCCCCGGCGCACTTCTCGGACGGGTGCTCAGCGTGAAGACAGCCCTGCTGACGGTTGCCGCGCCGGCGGGGATCGGGCTGGCAGGTGTGCTCGCGGAGCTCGGCTCGCCGCTGCTGGCCGCGGTCAGCGTCACCGGGGTGTGGATCCTGGTGCTACTGGCCGTGATCGGTTCGCGTGCCCTGCGCGACCTGGCCCCGAAGGAGATGCCCGATGCTCAGCAGTGAACTCGCCGACCTGGCCGGCGTCACCGTGCGCACGCTGCGGCACTATCACCAGATCGGACTGCTGCCCGAGCCGCCGCGAACATCCGGGGACTACCGGCAGTACGACGTCGGCCACCTCGTGCGCGTCCTGCGAATCACGCGACTGACGGCGCTGGGTCTCCCACTGTCCGCCCTCCCCGACGTGCTGGACGATCCCACGGTAGCCGAGGAGCTGCTCGACCAGCTCGATCGCCAGGCCGCCGCCGAGATCGAACGCCTCACCGCCCGCCGCGCCAGCATCGACGTGCTGCGCAGCACCGGGGCCCCGCCCGACCTGCCGCCGGAACTCTCCGCATGGCAGGCGGGACCCGGTCCGGGCGTGCCCGAGGACATGGTCGGGTACGAACGCGAGCAACTCATCCTGATCGCTCACCTGCTCGGGGAGAAGGGCACGGCAAGTCTGGCCGCCCTGCTCGATGTCCCGGAGGACGCCAGGGCGGCCTCCGCCGCGCTGACCGCGCGCTTCTACGCCCTTGATGCCGATACGCCGGAGCATGACGTCGAGGCACTGATCGATGAATGGGTCGAGCAGATCCGACCGCTCGTGACGAGCACGGAGGGCATGCCGTCCCTCGACCCCCTCGCCCCCGCGCTGCTGGACCAGCTGGGCGCCCGCGGCCTCCGCCCGGTGCAGCACCGCGTGGTGCGGGCCCTCCAGCAGCGCCTCACACGGGAGCGGCCCGACGCACACGACGCTTGAGCCCGACGCGGCGTCAGGGTGTCGACTGGGGCATCCGCACCCACCGACCAGGAGGCCCCGTCATGACCGCCGTTCCCGCCCTGATCCCTGTCGAGGATCTCTACGCCCCGCCCACCCGCAGCCGCGCCCTGCTTTCCCCGGACGGGACCAGGATCGCCTACCTCGCCCCCTGGCACGGCCGGCTCAACGTGTTCCTCCGTGACGTCGACTCGGACTGGTCCGCACCCGACCTCGAGGACGGCTCGGGAACCCCCGCCGCCCGACGGATCACCTCCGAGACACGGCGCAACATCGACCGGTTCTTCTGGAGCGTCGACGGCCGCCACCTCCTGTTCCAGCAGGACACTGACGGCGATGAGAACTGGCATCTCCATCGCGTCGACCCGGCGCGGCCCGAGAAGTCCGCGGTGGACCTGACCCCGTACGAGGGCGTGCGCCTCCTGGACGCGCAGCTGTCGCCGGACCGGCCCGGGACGGCGTTCGTGCAGCTCAACAAGCGCCGTGCCGACCTGATCGACTTCTTCGAGCTCGACCTCATGAGCGGGGAGCTCACGCCGGTCGCCGAGAGCTCCGGCGACGTGATCTCGTGGCTGCGCGTCCCGGGGCGGGTGCTGGCCTTCACGATCGAGGAGGGCGGCGAGCACGTGCTGTCCGAGCGGACCGGCGGAGAGCCGCGAACGATCGCCCGCTTCCCCCAGTCCGACATCCTCCTCGGCGTCCTCCCCGCGGTTCCCACCGCGGACGGCATGGGGCTGTGGATCGGGTCCGCGCGCGGCTCGGACCTCACCCGGGTGGCGCGCCTCGACCTGGAGACCGGGGAGGAGACGGAGGTCGACAGCCACCCCGTGTTCGATCTGGACACTCCTCGGCCAGAGGCGGACCCACGATTCGCCTCGTCGCTCATCATCCATCCGGCCACCGGCGACCTGCTCGGCGTCCGGTACCTCGGCGACCGTCAGGACATCCACGCGCTCGAGCCGCACTTCGCCGAGATCCTGCCCCACCTGACCGAGCTCTCGGACGGCGACCTCTCCCACGTCTCCACCGATACGTCGGGACAGCGCTGGGTCGTGGAGTTCACGCACGACCGTGACCCGGGCGTCACCTGGTTCTACGACCACGCCTCCAGAAAGGCGCGTCGCCTGTTTCGCCCGTTCCCGCATCTCGACCCCGAGCAGCTGGCCCCGGTCACCCCCGTGACTCTCACCGCCCGTGACGGTCTGCCCCTTCCCAGCCACCTCACCCTCCCGGTAGGCCTCGAGCCGCGGAACCTGCCGACGGTGCTGCTCGTGCACGGCGGTCCCTGGTACCGCGACAGCTGGGGCTATGACCCGGAGGTGCAACTGCTCGCCAACCGGGGGTACGCGGTGCTTCAGGTCGACTTCCGCGGCTCCACCGGCTACGGGAAGGCCCACCTCGAGGCGGGGATCGGCGAGTTCGCCGGGCGCATGCACGACGATCTGATCGACGCCCTCGACTGGGCGATCGACCGAGGCCTGACCGACCCGAACCGGGTCGCGATCTACGGCAGTTCCTACGGCGGCTATGCCGCGCTCGTCGGAGCCGCCTTCACCCCCGACCGGTTCGCCGCGGCGATCAGCTACACAGGCATGTCCGACCTCGTCGACCTCGTCGAAGGGGTGGTCCCCTTCGCCCGCCGTGCCGTCGAGAACAGCTACCTGCGCCACATCGGCGACCCCGAGATCCCCGAGCAGAGGGCGGACATGCTCGCCCGCTCCCCGATCAGCCGGGTCGAGGACATCACCGCCCCGGTGCTGCTGATCCACGGCGCCAACGACGTCCGCGTGCACCGGCGCAACTCCGATCGCGTCGCCGAGGCCCTGCGCGACCGCGGCCGCGAGGTCGAGTACCTGCTCAACGAGACCGAGGGGCATTGGTTCGTCAACCCCGAAAGCAACATCGAGCTGTACAGGCGGCTCGAGAGCTTCCTGGCGAGGCACCTGGGAGGGCGCTCCTCGGAGGCGTCGTGACATGACGCCCGGACCCTGACCGCGGGCGCGCCGAGCGCCCGCGGTCAGGCGCCGACCAGGGCGGGCTCGCGTCGGCGTTCCTCGGCCCGGTAGCGGACGGGGGAGGCGCCGACGACACGGAGGAACGTCGAGGTATGAGATCCGTTCATTCATCCCGAGCGCCGTGCCTACAACGTCATGACGACAGGGCACGCCGGCGCAACTGTTCGACGCTTGGCCGGTCGGGAAGTCGACTGGCGGGCATCACGACCTCCTGGTCCATGCCTGCGGTCCGCAGTTCAGGCACACGCGGAGGCGGTGCGTACTCGCCGGCGTGCCTCCTCCCGGATTCGGTCGGGCTCAGCCCTTTCCGCGGACCCGGAGGCGTCCCGCACTCCTTGTTTCAGGCTGCTGGACAACGCGAAGCTCGCGTGGCGCTTTATGAGCGGAAGGTTTTGCGGTATCCGCTGGGAGTGACACCGACGGTCTGCGTGAATTGGGCGCGGAAGTTGCTGGCGCTGGAGAAGCCGGTCTGTGCGGCGATCCGGTCGACGGTGTGGTCGGTGGTTTCCAGCAGTTCCTGGGCGTGGCGGATGCGCACGCCGGCGAGCCATTGGACGGGGCTTTGCCCGACCTCGGCGGTGAAGCGCCGCGTGAGCGTGCGGACGCTCGTGCCCGCCGCTTCGGCGATGTCGGCAAGCGCGAGGCCGCGGTGCGCGTTCTCCTCGATCCACGCCAGCACGTGTTCCAGCGTGGCGGTCTGATATGTCGGGCGGTTGCGAAGGATGTACTGCGCCTGCCCGCCGCTGCGGTGCAGCGGAGCGACCGCGAGGCGGGCCGCGTCGGCGGCGACCGCCACCCCGTAGTCGGTTTGCACGATGTGCAGGCACAGGTCTAGCCCGGAAGCGGCGCCCGCGGAGGTGAGCACCTGGCCGTTGTCGGTGTAGAGCACGTCGGGGTCGACCCGGACGGCCGGGTAGCCGCGAGCGAGCTCATCAGCGGCGCGCCAGTGGGTGGTGGCCTCCTTGCCGTCCAGCAACCCGGCTTCAGCGAGGGTGAACGCACCAACGCAGATTGAAGCGACTCGGGCTCCCCGATCCGCAGCGGAGCGGAGCGCGTCCAGCACCGCGCGGGGTGTCGATCGGACGGGGTCGTTCCTGCCGGGTACGACGATGAGGTCGGCGCGCTCGAGGAGGTCGAGGCCCTCATCGACCGCGAGCCGCAGCGGTCCGGCATCGACCACCGGCTCCGGTCCGGCGACGATCACACGATAGCCGGCGCGGCCATCGGGCAACCGGACGCGGCCGAACGTCTCGATGGGTGTGGCCAGATCGAAGGCGATCGCATCGTCAAGCGAGAGCACTACCACCGTGCGCATCGCTCGATCCTAGCGCCCAATCCTCCTGAACCCACTATGCGCGTCGCGGTCGCGCCGTTCGGCGAGTGTGGCCGGATTCAGGAGGAAAGTGGCCTGAACGCCACTGGGCGCACGGGCCGACCATCAGCAGCATGGATGGAAGGAAGCAACCCCCGGCAGAAGGGACCGGCCATGCAAGCGCGTGCACGATTCGTGCTCTTCGACGGCTTCGACCCGCTCGACGTCGTCGCCCCATTCGAGGTGTTCTCCGCCGGACGTGACGCGTCCGGCGGAGGTCTCGACCTCGAGCTCGTCAGCGCGGAAGGCCCGCGCACGGTGCCGTCTGGTACCTCAGGGCTGTCGCTGACCGCGACCGGGTACGTGGACCCCTCGGCCCCGGGATATGTCGTGATCCCGGGCGCGTCCGGGCCTGTCGACGGCGACCCGGACGCCGGAGTCGACACGGTTCCGGTCCTGCTTTCCCGGTTCGCGGCCGGCGATGCCGCGCTCCAGCTCACCCGTGCTCTCCAGGAGCCCGGCGTCACGGTGGCGACCGTCTGCGGTGGAGCCCTCGCCTTGGCGATGGCCGGCCTGGTGGAAGGGCGCACGGCGACCACCCACGTACTCGGCATCGACATGCTCGAGGCGACCGGCGTCACCGCGGTGCGGGCGCGCGTGGTCGACGATGGCGACCTCGTCTCCGCGGGCGGTGTTACCTCGGGACTCGACCTGGGGCTCTACCTCCTCGAACGCGACTTCGGACCGCAGATCGCCCATGCCGTGGAGCAGCTGTTCGAGTACGAACGCCGCGGCACCGTCTGGAAGAACACCGGGCGCGTTCCGGCCGCATGACCCACCACGACGAACGGGAGGCATCGAGCGCCATGAGCGGCATCACCGGAACCTGGCACCTGCGCATGAAGACGCCCATCGGCACCATCGACGCCCACTACCGCTTCACCGACACCGGCGACGGGCTCACCGGCATCGCGGCCGGTGCGGGCGAACAGGTGCCGCTGCACGACATCGTCCGCGAACCCGTCACCGGCGGGGAACGCGTCATCTGGCAGCAGAGCATCACCAAACCGCTCCGCTTGAATCTCGCCTACGACGTCACCGTGGTCGGCGACCACCTGACCGGGCACTCCCGCGCCGGGCGGCTGCCCCGCACGGCCGTCACGGGTGAACGGACCGGCGCATGACCGCCTTGCTCCTGTCCATCCACGTCCTCGCCGCGATCCTGACCATCGGCCCGATCGCCGTCGCGGCCAGCATGTTCCCCCCGGCAGCCCGTGCTGCCCATCAGTCGCCGGATGCCCCCGCGAAGACCGCCGTGGTTCGGGTCCTGCACCGCATCACCCGCGTCTACGCCGTCGTAGGAATCCTCGTTCCGGTTTTCGGCCTGGCCACCGGTGCCAGTCTCGGAGTGCTCGGTGACGCGTGGCTCATCGTTTCGATGATCTTGACGGCCGCTGCGGCGGTCGTCCTCATCGCCCTCATCCTCCCCGCCCAGGGCCACACGCTCACGGTGCTCGAACCCGCCGTGACGCCGGAGGCCGTCAGGCCTGTGGAGGAAGCCCCCGACCGCATCGGTCGGCGCCTGGCGATGCACACCGGCGTCTTCAATGTCCTGTGGGCGGTCGTGGTCGTTCTTATGATCTACCGCCCCGGATCGACCACGGGAGTCGGGCAGTGAACCCGCGCGGCACACTCCGCCTCGCCGGCGTTATCGAACCAGCGACGCTGCTCGTGATGCTGCTGAATATGGCCACATACCATCTACCAGCCGTTTCCAGCGTCCTCGGCCCGCTCCACGGCCTCGCCTACGCTACAACCGTCATCGCCGCGATTCTGGTGAACGGGCGCCACCGTGTCTGGCTCCTCGCGCTTATTCCCGGCATTGGCGGACTCCTCGCCGCGCGCCACGCCACCCGGTCCACCCTCGTGTCCTGAGCCTGAAGTCCGTTCCAGTATCGGGCGAGGGAGGCGAGGACCTCTTCGGCGGACTTGCGCCCGACGAACGGGCGAGGCTCGCTATTCCAGTGCTCGATCCCAAGGCACTCTTGAATGAGGTGCATCTCGACTTCGCGAGTGCTGAGAGATTTTCGTCTGAGGAGGGAGCGGGTGATCTCGGCGAGGGACAGTCGCGTTGATGGCCGGTGGGCGGCGGTTCTGCCAGCAGGCCTGCCATGGACGCCCATGGCCGGCCTGCTCGAATCCTGCTTGCGGAAGCGATAACGGGCAGACGCTCCGGGGGCTCTGAGGTCAGAACGCGCCGGGGTGGAGTTCCTCGGCGATGGTCTCGACGGCGTCGATGTTGCCGAGGGTGCCGGGGTGCAGGTCGGCCTGGGATACGGCGATGAGCACATCGTTCTCGACGGCGGCGACGTCGGGGAAGGTGCTGTGGAGGTATTCCCGGGTCTCCTCCTCCTGGGCCGGTCCCGAGACACCGAAGACGATCGCCTCGGGGTTGCGGCTGATGATCTCTTCGGGGTTGATCTCGGCCGCGAAGAACTCCGCGAACTCGGGTGCCTCCGGGTCGAAGACGTTGTCGCCGCCGGCCCGCTTGATGATGTCCGCTTCCACGCCGGCGCCGATCGCCGAGAGCGACTCGCCCTCGACATAGACCTGGGCGACGCTCGGGCGCTGCGAGCCCTCGATCGCATCGTCGACGGCCGACAGCCGGTCCTCGGCCTCTGCCGACAGCTCCTCGGCCTCCTCCGGGACGCGCATGATCGCGCCGAGGCCGGTGATGTCGGTCAGGACGTCGGTGACCTCCGCGGTGTTGCGGCGGTCGGCGCAGCCGCCGGTCGCCACATAGGCCTGGGCGCCGTTCTCCTTGAGCTGGTCGATGCTCGCGAAGCCCTGCTCCGCGGTGAACTCGTACTCCGTCGGCGAAACCACGAGGTCGGGGGCGGTGGCGAGGAGGTCTTCGCGCGCCGGCGGTGCGTCCGTGCTGAGGACGGGGACGTCCGCGGCCTTTTCAGCGATGTCCTCGGGCAGTGTTGAGACATCGGTCTGTGCCTGGCCGGCGAGGGAGTCCTGGAGACCGAGTCGGATGAGCATCTCGGTCTGGGACGGCATCATTCCCACGACGTTCTCCGGAGTGGTGTCGAAGGTGAGCTTCCGTCCGCAGTTCGTGACTTCCACGGTCTCCTCCGGCCCCTGGGGGTTCGAGGGATCGGAGGTGACACCGGTTCCACAAGCTGTCAAGGCGAGGGGGATCGCGCTCAGCGCGGCGAGAGTGGAGGGGAGCGTGCGGGTACGCGTCGTGGCGCGCGGACGCGTTCGGGCGGGACGGCGGTTCATGGGGTGGAGCTTCCTTCCTCGGTGGGGATCGGACGGTCCGTGTCTGGACCGGGTTCGGGGGTCCGGGCGTCGAAGATGAAGTGCCGCCGGCCGGAGCGCGGATGGGCCACGGAGGTGGACTCGACGCCGAACGCCGAGCGGATCAGGTCGGTGTCGAGGACGCGTTCGGGCGGCCCGAGGGAGCGCAGGCGCCCGCCGTCGAGCACTCCGACGGTGTCGCAGTAGCGTGCGGCCAGGTTGAGGTCGTGCAGGGCGACCAGAACCGTGCGGTCGGCACTCCTGACCAGGTCGACGAGCTCGACCTGGTGGGCGATGTCGAGGTGGTTGGTGGGCTCGTCGAGCACGAGGACGGGGGTGTCCTGGGTGAGCGCACGGGCGAACAGCACGCGCTGGCGCTCTCCGCCGGAGAGGGCGGAGAAGGAGCGGGTGGCCAGGTGCGCGGCCCCGACCCGGTCGAGGGCCTGCTCCGCGATGGCGATGTCGTGGTCGGAGTCGCGGCCGAAGCCCTTGCCGTGCGGGATGCGCCCGAGGAGGACGAGGTCGAGTACGGGGATCTCGAACTCCTCGCTGTGCTCCTGCGCCATGACCGCTACGCGCCGGGCGATCTCCCTGCGGCTCAGAAAGGAGATGTCGGCGCCGTCGAAACGCACCCGCCCCGATGACGGGGACGCGATTCCCGACACGGCCCGGAGCAGGGTCGATTTGCCGCTCCCGTTGGGCCCGAGCAGGCCCAGAACGGTGCCGGGCGGCACCGGGATGCTCACCCCGGACACGACGGGTCGGCCGCCCCGGTGCACGTCGAGGTCTTCGATGTCGACTCTCATCGGCCGACCCCCACGCTGTCGGAGCGGTCGCGCCGCAGCAGCCAAAGGAAGAACGGTGCCCCGACCAGTGCGGTCAGAACGCCGAGCGGGATCTCCGTCGGGGCCGCGAGAGTCCGCGCCAGAAGGTCGGACGCGGCGAGGAACACGGCGCCGCCGAGGACCGCTACCGGCAGCATTCTGCGGTGGTCCGCCCCGACGACGATCCGCGCGATGTGCGGGACGATCAGCCCGACGAAGCCGATGCCGCCGGAGACCGCCACGACGGATCCGGTCAGCAGGGCGGCGGTCACCAGGATGCTGCTGCGCAGCCGGTTGACGTTGATTCCGAGGGTCGCGGCCGCGTCGTCGCCGACGAGAAGCGCGTTGAGTGCCCGGGCGTTGAACGCCGTGAAGATTCCGGCCGCCAGCAGCGCGGCGGCGGGCAGGGCCAGATGCCCGGTTGTGGCGGCGGAGACGGATCCGAGCAGGAAGAACATGATGCTGAAGACGTTCTGCGCGTCCGTGGTGATGGTGAGGTAGCTGGTCACGGCGCTGAACAGCGCTCCGAGGGCGACACCGGCCAGGATGAGCCGCTGCGGAGCGATGTGCCCGTTCTTGCGGGCGAGGAGGTAGACGGCGGCCGTGGCCGTCAGCGCACCGAGGAACGCGGCGGCCCCGATGCCCAGGGAGCTCGCTCCGATGCCGAGCACGATGAAGGACACCGCGCCGACCCCCGCACCGGCCGAGACGCCGAGGATGTAGGGCTCCGCGAGGGAGTTGTGGACCACCGCTTGCATCAGCGCGCCCGCGAGGGCGAGGCCGGCGCCTGCCATCGCGGCGAGCAGGGCGCGCGGCAGCCGGAACTGCCAGACCGCGTTGTCCTGCACCGTGGTCAGGGAACCGTCCGACATCCACGGCATTCCCGGTAGGAGGTGGCCGAGAACGATCCGCAGAGCGTCGGCCATGGGCACCGGGATGGTTCCGGTGCTCGCGGAGAGCAGCAGGACGATCAGCAGCGCGGCCGCGAGTACCGGCACGAGCACGCGGGCCGCGAGCGCTCCTGCGCGCCGGCGCGGAGTCCTGGGGGCGTTCTCCGGCGCCGGAACCGGTCTCGGGGGTGTCCGGGTCGCCGTGGCCGGGCGCCCGTTCGGAGGGGCGGGGGTTTTCTCGTCGTGTGTCGTCATGCTCGCTTCGTCTCGTCCGGGCAGCGGGTTCCGGGGGGCGCTGCGGGCGTGGGGCGGGGGGCTGCTGATCCGGTGGCCTGTTCGGCGAAGCCGAGGACGGTCGCTCCTAATCGGTGCAGGCTGTCCAGGTGGTTGCCGCCGTGGCCGGTGCGGGGTGCCCGCCACAGGTCGGCGGTGCCGCCTATGCGGCGGAGCGCGGTGACCAGTCGGTCGGTGTCGTCGGCGGCGACCCGGGAGTCCTCGTCGAGGGCGATGCCGAGGAACGCGGGCGGTCCGATGCCGGGGGCGAGGTTCTCCGCTCGGCTCAGAGGCGAGACCGCTTCGAGCCGGGCACGCCCCTCGGCGGTGCCGGGATCGCCGAACTCGCCGATCCACCTGCGGCCCAAGGGATGCGCGTCGAGGTTGAGCAGGTCGAGCGGGGCCGCGGTACTGACGACGCCCGCGCACAGCCCGGGCTCGGCCAGGGCACAGGCGGTGACGATCACTCCCCCGTGTGAGGCGCCCGCGAGGACGAGCAGGTCGGCGCGGGTGAGACCGGCGTCGACGAGGCCGCGCGCGGCGGCGGCGAGGTCGGCGACGCCGCGCCGCTTGTTGGGTCCGCGGCCCGCCCGGCGCCAGGCGGTCCCGTGTTCTCCTCCCCCGCGGATCTGCGCGATCGCGTAGCGACCGCCGTGTTCGATCCAGGCGGGCACGGTCGGTTCGAACTCCGGCAGGCTCGGTACGCCGAAGCCGCCGTAGCAGGTGAGGATGAGCGGTGCCGGGCCCTCGGCGTCCTTCGGCGAGGTGAGGACGACGGTGACCTCCGCGCCGTCGTCGGCGGGGACGGTGAAGCGGGCCGTTCGCGCCGGGTCCGTGCGCCGTGGCGCGGCTGCGCGGCCGGTGAGGAGCTCCTCGGCGGCGACCAGCCGCGGAGGCAGGGTCGGTCCCTCCACCAGGGCGTGGAACGCTCCCGCCTCGTAGGCCACGCCGCTCGCGACCGCCGGTCCGCCGCCGCAGCGGACCGGTCGGTGCTCGACCACTCGGCCTTCGACCAGCCGGAGGAGGACGCTGCGGCCCTCGCGCACGCCGGCGACCAGCACGTCGTCGCCGTGCGCGGCGAGCGACGTGATGCGGATATCGGGGTCCGCCCAGCGCCAGCGCACGGTTGCGCTGTCCACGTGGAGGGTCTGCAGGCCTGTGCCGTCTTGGACGAGGACCGCATCGCCGCACGGCAGGACGCGCACGATGCCGGGGAAGGTCCCGAGTGTGCGCAGCGTGGCGCGGTCGATGAGTTCGGTGGGCCGACCGGGCCGGCTCTGTGCGGCGGTTCCTCGTCGTCCGCCGCGGAAGAGCCGCACGCGGGTCCCCGGGGGGAGGCCGGATTCCCGGCGTTCTCCGCTCACCGGATCGAGGTCGAGGAGCCGCCCCGAGCCGGAGGCGGCGACCTCCAGGCGCGAGGAGTCCGCCTGCCAGAGCACCTCGTCGTAGCGGCAGCGGATGTCGGGATAGCGGCGCAGCTCGCCGGTGGCGGTGTCGAGGAGCCCTAGGACGGCGTCCTCGTCGGCGGCCTCGGCGAGCTGAACGGCGATGCGAGCTCCGTCCGGGGAAGGGGCCATCCTCAGGATGTGCTCGTCGGGTTCGAGGACCGGGGTCTGGTCGGGGAAGCGGTAGATCCCGTACCGGGTGCGTCCGGCGAGCCGACTGAGGCTGTACCCGGCGTTGGGGAGCCCGGGCCGCGCATGCCGCTCCCACCGTGCGAGCGCAGCGTCCAGGGCCGGTGAGGTCTGATAGGGCGGGCCGCCGGTCATCAGCGCCCGATGGGATCGGTGCCGGCGCCGGGCGACGGGGGCCACCAGAGCAGGTGGCCGCCTTCGTCGAGCGGACTCGGGAGTGCGATGGTCTCGGTCGCGTCCTCCCGGACGATGTGGACCACGCCGTCCCCGCCTGCGGTTACGGCGACGTCCGTCCCCGCCGGGTCGACGGCCACGGCGCGCCGCTGGGCGGGTGCGTCGCCGACCGGTTCCCAGGGCAGCCGGCCCGGTGCGGGCGGATTCGACATCGCCGGGAGCGCGGTCCGCCACACCGTCCGCAGCTGCGGGCCGCCCCGGTCGAGGAGGCTCAGCCGGTCTCCGTCGGGGTGCACGGTCGCCACCGCGGCCCGCCCGCCCCCGGCCGCGAAGCGGAACGCGAGTCCGGGAGGCAGCTCCGCGTGGCGGGTCCGCCCGGAGGCCAGCTCGACCTCCACCAGGGCGTTGGTCCACGAGGTCCACGCCTCCGGCTCCCCCGGGCCGCCGCGGACGACACCGAGGGCGCATCCGGTGGCCGGGTCGAACCGCAGGTAGTACGCGCGCCCGTCGACCGGCCACGGAACGATGCCCACCGGGCGCGGCATGCCGTCCTCGACGACGAAGCGTTCGAGACCGCGCCGTGTCGCGGTCGCGACGACACCGGTGCGCTGGTCGACGACGTCGCCGTGCCCGTCCTCGGCGACGTCTCCGGTGAGGTCGCCGCGGAGTTCGGGAACGTGCGGGCCGACCGCCGCGGCGCGGGCGAGCGCGAGCGCCTCGATCGCCCCGGGTTCGCGGTGGCGGAGCACGAGGACGGGGTCGCCGCTGCGCTGGTCAGGGGTGATCATCACGCCGGGCTCGCCGGTCCGCACCCGGAACCGGCGGGGCGCCTGCGCCTCCAGGTCGACGAGTGTCACCACGTCGCTCCACGGCGCGGTGTTGGCCCCGGCGCCGGTCGTGACGGCGACGTAGCGGCCGGCGGAGTCGCAGGCGAGGTGTTCGGCCGGTATGGCGATCGGATGGCGGCGCTCGCCGTCCGGCCCCGCCACCACCAGGCAGCCCGCACGGTCGTCGGCGAACGCCCACCGCGCGTGGGAGCCGTCGCGATGCGGCAGCGTCAGGAACCCCGCGTGCTCGGCGAGGACGCCGCCGCCGAGTTCGCGCAGGGAGCCGTCGACGACCGCGTAGGTGCGTGCGGCGCGATAGTCGGCGATGACGAGCTGTTCATCAGGCACACGAAAAAAGTACTGGAAATGAAAACCGTTATCAAGTACGGTTTGCGGCGTTCGCTCCCCCGCGAACCCGCGTCTACGCGGTCATCTGAGGAGAAGGGAGTCCCCCGATGGACAACCAGGAGCTCGCCGTGAACGAGGAGATCGTCGCCGAGATCGAGGAGACCGAGCAGCTGGCGCACCTGTCGGCCTCGCACTCCAACGCTCTCGTCGAGAACCCCTTCGACTGACCGAGCCGCCTGTCGATTGACGACGGTTCACCAGGCCCGGTCGGGGGCTCGCACCCCCGACCGGGCCGTCCGCCCGACCCGTCTGGAAGGGGCCACCATGACAGGGACCTCCCGCCTCGCCCGCCTTCCCGGCACCGGCACGGACGTGCTCGTCGACGGCGACGGCACCGGGGCCGTCCGCACCCCGGCGGGGCGCTTCCTGCGCCTGCGGTTCCCGCCCCCCGGACTCCTCGACGCCCTCGCCGGGACCGCCGGCGGGGAGGAGGCGTCGTCCGCCTACGCCGACCGGCTCACCGAGGCGATGGCCGCTCGCGAACGCGACGATGCGGAACGCCGGTGGCCCGCCCGGCGGCGCGACGTCGTCCTCCTCGGCGGCGGTCCGGTCCTGGACGCGCTCGCCGAGGCCCTCGGCGAGCTCGGCGCCGACATCACGCGGCACCGGGGCGGGACGGCGGACGAGCCCGCGCCTTCGGCCGTGGCGCCCGACTCCGGGATCGCCCCCGAGGCGGGACCGGGATGCCGGCGGCTCGTGGTCGCGTTCGCCGAGACACCCGCCGAGCGGGCCGGCTGGGCGGCGTTCGACTCCCTCCCGGAGCAGGGGACCGCCTGGCTCGGCGGGTACCGCGAGGGCGACAACTGCTTCGTCGACCCGATCCGCCTTTCGGCCGACGATCCCACCGCCGACCAGGTGCAGAAGCGGCGCCTGGCGGCCAGTCCGGTGGCGCGCGAGCTCGCCGCCTGGCAGCGGTCGGCGAGCCACGCCCCGCCGGCGCTGCCCGCCGCCGCCCGGACCCTCCTCATCGGCCGGATGCTCACGGTCGCCCTCGCCTGGGCACAGGAGACCGATGAGCTGGCGAGGTTCCGGACCAGCTTGTGGAAGTACGTCTCCGCGTCGGCGACCGCCACCGAGCACACCGTCCTGGGATATCCCGAGCCCTTCGCCCCCGGTTGCGAGGCGGGCGCATGAGCGCGGCCGCCGACGGCCCGGTCGAGCACGCATGCCCGACGCGGGACGGCATGGTGCTGCGCGGGCTGCTGTGGCGCTGCGCCTCCCCCACCGGGCTCGTCCTCGTCCGGACCCCCTACGACGCGGGCCTGCATGCGCCGATCGCGCGTTCATGGACCGAACGCGGCTACCACTGCCTGGTGCAGGACGTCCGCGGGCGGTACCGCTCCGGCGGAGACTGGTCGCCCTACGCGCACGAGGGCACCGACGGCCGCGACATTCTCGACCGCCTCCTGCGGGAGTTCCCGAACCTGCCGCTGCTGCTGTTCGGAGCCTCCTACGCCGGCCACTGCGCGCTGGAGGCCGCGCGGGAGGCGGTCGGAGACGGGACGGACGCGGCGCCGCGCTCCCCCTCCGCGGACGCGATCGCCGGGATCGTCGTCCTGGTCCCGGCGCTCGGCCTCGCCGAGACCGCCTGGGACGCCGACGGACGCCCGCAGCTGCGGCACCGCATCGGCTGGTGGCACCAGCACGGGCGCGGCCGGTGCGCACAGCCCGCCCTCTCCGGCGCCGAGCTCGACCGGCGAACGGCCCGAGCGCGCGAGCGCGGACCGATCGCCGCGGCCGCCGACTGGGGATGGCCCCCTGAGGCGCTGACCGGCTGGCAGAGGCTGTGGTCCGCGCAGCGGATCGATCCGCGCGCCCGATACGGCCCGGTCGAGTACCCCCTGCTCGCGGTCGGCGGGGACGACGACTTCTTCCGGGAGGACACCGCACGCCTCGCGCGGGACTGGCCCGGGCCGAGCCACCTGGTCAGCGGGCCGTGGGGACACGGCCTCGTCAGCGGGATCCCCGACGACGACCTGCGCGCCCGCGTCCGAAGCGCCGGCGGAGTCGGCGGAATCATCGACGCCTGGCTCGGGATCCACACGGCCCGGGGCTCGCCTCCGCCCTGGACCGCGGCCCTCCCGCCGACCCCCGGATCACGTTCCCGCTCGGTCTTCGATCCCGCAGCGGCCACCTGGCACCATGAACGGAGCGCCCCCATGACGGCCCCCACCAGCGCCCCACGCCCACCCCATGCCGGCGACGCCGCCCCGGAGCAGGACGCCCCCGCCGATCCCCTCCCGGCCGAAGCGCTCGTCGACCCCGAGTGCGGGATCATCCGCTCCGTCCGCCCCGTACCGCGCCCCGAAGGGGCCCCGCCGTCCTACCTCGCGCTCACCGCCGCCGTCGCGGACGCGCGCCGGCTCGGCGAATGGCCCGCCGACCGCGTCTCGCTGGGCACGTCCTTCGCCGACGCCGACCAAGCGCGGATCGCCGCCATCGCCGAAGGCGTCGAACGGTACTGCGGGAACTGGCTCCCGGCGGAACTCCCCCCGGAGGAGTTCCGCGTGGCCACCGCCGGGGAGCTGCGCGAGGAAAGCGAGCCCGTGCTCGACACCGCCCGGCTGCCGCGCTTCGCACCGTGGCAGTACACCAGGCAGGGGTTCCCCTACACGCCCCTCACCGACGACACCCCGACGCTGTGGACCCGGTGCGCCGACCTCGACGGACACCCGGCCTGGCTTCCCGACGCGCTCGTCCACCTCAACTGGCGGCAGTCGCGCTTCCGGCACCTTGCCCGCACCCACCACCTGAACTACGCGGGCATCGCAACGGGGCAGGGGGCCGACGACGCCCGCGATCGCGGGGTCCTGGAAGTCGTCGAGCGCGACGCCCTCGAACTGTGGTGGCACCTCGACGGCCCCACGTTCGGCATCGACCCCGCGAGCGTCCCCGGCCTCGAAGACGACCTGCAGGGCGGTGCCCTGAGCGCCTTCCTGGTCGCCATGCCCTCGGAGCTCGCCCCGGCCGTCGCGGCACTCGTCCACGACCGGGAGCGCGGGCTCTACGCCGCGGGGTTCTCCGCCGCGCTCGACCCGGTCCGGGCGGCACGCAAGGCGGTACTTGAGGCGGTCCACACCTGGGTCTACACCCAGGGGTGCACCACCGCCGACGGTTGGGTCTTCCGTGCCGTCGAACAGGGCCTGATGGCCCGCGGCCTCTACCTCGATTTCCGGGAGGACGGGTCCTACCTCGACTCCGCCGGCGAGCACTGCCGGAACATCGTCGACCTCGGCGCCCACGTCCAACTGTGGCTCGATCCGCGGCTGCACGCGCAGGCCCGGCGGTTCACCGAACCCGCGCTCGGCCTCCGGCCGATCACCCGGATCCCCGCCGTCTCCATGGAGGAGGTCTACCGGCGGCTCGCCCGCCGCGGCCACCGCGTCCTGACCCGCGACCTCACGACAGCGGACGTCGGCCGCACGCCCCTGCGCGTGGTGCGCACCTTCATCACCGGCCTCGTGCCGAACGCCCCCGCCGCGTTCGCCTACCTCGGGATGGCGCGTTTCGAGGAGGCCGCCCGCGCACGCGGGTGGCGCGCGTCCTGGACGGGGAACCCGGAGGACTTCACCCTCGTCCCGCCACCCCACATGTGAGCCGGAGCCGACCATGCCCCGCACCGATCCGCCTCCCGGCATCGCGGACGAGCACCGCGGTTCCGCCCGCCCCCGCACGGACCCGTGGCGCGCCGCCTCCCACCACACCGTGTTCCACTCCTCCTGCGGGGGTCCCACGGATCTTCCCGCCGACCTGGCACAGGCCTTCACCCCCGACTCGCCGGGCGAACCGCGACCGCCCGGCCCGCGCGCCAATCCGTGGCGGGCGGCCGGTGCCGAACCGGTCGCCGTCCCCGCACGGGAACGCGCACTCCTCGACGCGCTCTGGCGCTCCGGCGGTCGCCACCGCCGGCCCGACGGAACCCCGAGCGGCATCCACAGGCGGCCCGTGCCCTCGGCCGGCGCCGCCTATCCGGTGCGGACCCACCTCGTCGTCGGCCCCGGCGCCGACGGCCTCGCGCCTGGCCGGTACGCCTACGACATGGAGCAGGACACGCTCGTGAAGCGCGACGACGCGGCCGACCGCGCGGCCGGCTGGCCCGGCGCGGCCGATCGCCCCGCCGACGGCACCCACCTGGTCCTGACGGTGCAGCCGGGACGAAGCTTCGGCCGGTACCGGCACCGGGCGTGGCCGCTGTGGATCGCCGACACCGCATACGCCCTCGCCGCCGTGGAGTTCCTCTACGCACCGGAGCGGCTCGCCGTGCGGCTCGGTCCCGGCGCCGCTCTGCGCGCCCTGCTGCGCGTGCCGCCCGCCGCCGAACCGCGGCGGTGGCTCGCCCGCCGACTCGCGCCGGAGATCCCGCTGGCGGCGGTCGCGCTCCCGCAGTCGCGCACGATCGGCCCCCGGCACCGCGACGCGCTCGCCGCGCGACGATCACCCGACATCACCCGGTTCCTCGAAACGGGGGCCAGGGGCGCCGCCGCCGACCGCACCGCCGCAGCCTCCGCACAAGCCTGGGTCCGCGGCGCGACCCGCCTGCACACATGGGCGATCCCCAGCGGCGCCGCCACGGCCGAGTTGGCCGCGGCGGTCTGGGACGCTCACCGCGCAGCAGCAGCCATCTGCTACGCGGATGCCGCCACCGGCGACTGGCGGAGCCGACCGGTCTCGGGGTTCGCCGCTGAGGACGGCCACTGGACCATCCACGCCCTGGCGGCACTGCCCGGCAGGCGACGCGTCGCGACGGAGACCGGCCCATGATGATCGTCGGCCCCTTGTGGCGCGAGGCAGCACGGTTCCCCGCCGCGCTGCTGTCGAGCGTCGCGCTGCTGCTGCTTGCGTTCTCCACCCACCTCGCCCAGGCCGCGGCGATCGCCTGGTCGATGTCGGCGGTGCTGGGCGGGCGGCCGCAGGACGTCCTCTTCGCGCTCCTGCTGATCTTCGGGATCGCGGTGCTGAGGCTGCTGGCGTCCCTGGCGCAGACGGCGGCCGCCAGCGGGCTGGGAGGCCGGGTCAGGGAGGCCGTGCGCCGCCGCGCGATGGAATCCGCGCTGGTCCCGGAGCGTCTGCACGACACCGCCGTCCGGGACGGCACGGTGCGGGCGAGCCTGGGCGACGGCGTCGACGGCACGGACGCCTACGTCTCGAAATACGTCCCCGCCGTCGTACAGGTGGCCGTGGCATGCCCGCTCGTGGTCGCCCTCCTCGCGCTCCTGGCGCCGTGGGCCGCGGCGGGCGTCGCCACGGCGGTCCTGCTGGCCGTGTTCGGACCGATGGCGTGGAAGCGCATGATCGCCCGGCGCGGGCTCGACCACTGGGACAGCTACGAGGCGCTCAGCGCCGACGTCCTCGAATCCCTGCGGGGAATGGCGACGCTGCGGACCCTCGGCGATGTGTCGGGGACCCGCGACCGCCTGCACGCCCGCTCGGAGGCGCTGCGCCGGGCGACCGAACGGGTCATGCGCTCGGGCTTGGCCGAGACCGCGGTCACGGATCTCGCCGTCCAGGGCGGCATCGTCGCAGCCGCCGGCGTGGCCGTCTGGGGCGCGGTATCGGGGCAGCCGCCCGCGGTGGAGGTCTATCTCGTCCTGCTGCTCGGCTCGGAGGCGTTCCGGCCGGTCCGGGAGCTCTCACGCCATTGGCATGCAGGCTTCCTGGGACTCACCGCGATCCCCGGGCTGCAGGAGATCGGCGCGTTCGGCCCGGTGCGCCGCGAGGAGGCGGCGGGCCCCGCTCCGGAGGCCGCGGACGGGCACGGCGCCGACGCGCCCGCCCCCTCCGCCGCGGTACTGCGGGCGTCGGATCTGAGTTTCCGGTACCCGGGCACGAGGTCCGACGTGATCAGCGGCCTGGACCTGACGGCCCGCCGCGGCGAATTGAGCGCGATCATCGGGCCGTCGGGGTCGGGGAAGTCGACCCTCTTCGACCTCCTGCTGGGGTTCCTCTCCCCGGCCACCGGCCGGATCGAGTTGGACGGCCGACCGCTGCGCACCGGGGACATCGCCGTCGTCTCGCAGCGTCCCGTGCTCTTCGCCGGGACGATCCGGGAGAACCTCGACGTCACCGGCACCGCAGCCGGAGAAGCGGACCTGGTCTGGGCGTGCCGCGCAGCCGGGGTGCTGGAGGAGATGCGCGCGCTCGCGCACGGCTTCGACACCCAGGTCGCCGAGGCCGGCTCCAGCCTGTCCGGCGGGCAGCGCCAGCGCCTCGCCCTGGCCAGGGCGCTGCTCGCGCACCGCCCTGTCCTTCTGGTCGACGAGCCGACCAGCGCGCTCGACACCGACCGCGCCGCGGACGTCGTCGAGACGCTGCACGGGGTGGCGCGCGACCGCATCGTCATCATGATCACCCACCGCCCCGAGGCCCTCGTCGACGTGCCGGCCGTGCTGCGGCTGGATTCGGGCCGTCTGGACAGGAGCGTTCCGTGAGTACCCGTGCAGCGCTGCGCGCCTTCGGCCGGCTCCTGCCCGCGCTGCGCCCCGAATGGCGCGGCATGCTCGCCGGCTATCTCGTCGCGACCGCGAGCGCCCTGGGCCTCGCCGGTCTGGCGGTGCTGACGGCCTGGGCGGTCGGCCACGCGATCGTCGAGCGGACACCGCCCGGACCGCTCTGGTGGGCTGCCGCCGTCGGGCTCGTACTACTGCGGACCCTGTTGACCTGGCGGGAGATGGACGTGTCCCACGCCCTGGCCTACCGTGTGCTGGCCCGCCTGCGGATGGCGCTCTTCGACGCCTATGCACGCAGCGTTCCCGCACGCCGCCGCGAGCATTCCGGGCGCGCGGCGGCCGTCGCGATGGGCGACATCGAGAAGCTCGAGTTCTTCTACGCCCACACCGTGGCCCAGGTGGGCGCCTCGCTGACCGTCTTCCTCGCCTCCTTCGCCGCCGCCCTGCTCCTGCTGCCCGAGGCTGCGCTGGTGATGTCGCTCGGCAGCGCTCTGGTGGCGGGGACCGCGCTGTGCTGGGCCGGGGCCGCCAGGCGGACCGGCGAGCGGGAGCAGCAGGACCGCGAGGAGCTCTCGGCACGGACCGTCGACGCGCTCGGCGCCCTGCGCGAGGTGCTCGGCTACGGCCTCGCGCCGCGGATCGTCTCCGAGACCGCCGCGGCCACCGCGCGGGCGGCCGCGGTCACCCGACGGCGGGAACTGCTCTCCCAGCTGACCGCCGGGGTGCGCGAGCTGATCGTCACCGCCGTGGTGATCGGGGTCATCGCCGTCAGCGCCGCCGCCGCGGGCGTCCTCTCCGGCCCCGCCGACGCGCGCCTGTCCCCGGCGGTCCTCCCCGCGCTCGTGGCCCTCGCCCTCGCGGGCGTCACGGCCGTCACCGAGGCCACCGCGGTGCTGACCCAGCTCCATCCCCTCACCGCGAGCGCGCGGCGCGTCGGTTCCGGTATCACCCGCCCGCCGGTCGTATCCGCGCCCGACCGGCCGCAAGAGGTCCCCAGCGGTCCTCTCGGCCTCCGGTTCCGTGGGGTCTCGTTCGCCTACGACGACCGGCGGCCGACGCTGGAGGGGTGGTCGGCCGACGTGGCACCCGGTGAGCACGTCGGCCTCGCCGGGCCCTCCGGGGCGGGCAAGAGCACGATCATCGCGCTCGCGGCCCGCCTGTGGGACCCGTCGGCGGGGACCGTCGAGATCGTCGCCGCCGACGGCACCACCGTCCCGGTCACCGGACTCGACGACGAGGCGTTCCGCGACGCCGTGGCCCTGGTCGAGCAGGACGCCCGGCTGTTCCACGGCACCGTCCGCGCCAACCTCCTGCGCGGGACCCGGCCGCGCCCCGACACGGAACTGTCCGCCGTGCTCGAACACGTCGGCGCCAAGGGCTGGGCCGATCTCGACGAGGAGTTGGGAGAAGGCGGCCTCCGCCTCTCCGGCGGGCAGCAGGCACGCCTGTGCCTGGCCCGTGCGCTCATCCGGCGACCGCGCGTGCTGCTGGTGGACGAAATCACCGCGAGCCTCGACCCGGAGACCGAGCGCATCGTCTCCGACGTCATCGCCGAGTTCGACGGCACCGTACTCGCCGCCTCGCATCGCACCGAGACGCTCGCCCGTTTCGAACGCGTCGTACACGTCCACGGCTCCCCCCGCAGCGCCCGGGCAGCGGCGGGGCCCGCCCCTCGGCCCGTGGAGAACCGAGTCTGACTCCTCTTCTCAGCGGAGGCGGTGTGGTCGATGCCACGCGGCTGCCCGCTCGACTGCGGCTACTGCGTTCGCCACTTCTGGGGCAACTTCGAGCAGAAGACCCCGCAGCTCCGGGTCACCACCCCAGAGGCCGTCGCGATGCTGACCGGCCACGCAGCGTTCCGCCCTCACACCACCCCGGTGCAACTGTTCAACAAGGCCACCGACCCGATGCTGCCCGGCGTCAAACCCCACACCTTCGCCGTCCTCGAGGAACTCGACCGCCGCGGCATGACCAATCTCGTCCTGATCATCACCCGCTTCCACGTCACCACTGAGGACATGGCCGCCCTCGAAGCGCTGCAGCACGTTCGGGTCAGCCTGCTGTTCACCTATTCCGGAATCGCCGACGCCCGCGTCGAGCCGATCGCCAAAAACCGCACCACCATACGGTCGATCGAGACAGCCACCGCCCGTAATGACCGCACCAAGGTGATCCTGTACTGGCGTCCCATCGTGCCGGGCTGGAACGACGACCCGGAGACCATGGCCGGGGTCCTGGAGGTCGCCGACTCCGCCGGCGTGGACGCACTGGTGTTCACCGGCTACTACCACCAGGAAGAAAACGCCGAGTTCCTGCGCGCCTCGGGCGTCGCGGTGCCCTACGCAGACAACTACCAGCGCCGCAAGATGCTGCCCGCCGAGCTCGACGCCAAGGTCGTCCGGGCGTGGCAAGTTTCGGGAATCTCCGTCCCGCTGTTCCGCAAGACCTCGTGCGGCGTCACCTACGCCCATGAGATTCCCGATTACAACGGCCACTGGGGCGTGCCCGAACTCTGCGACATCTGCCCCGCCGCGCAGCGCCGACGCTGCGCCGCCGACCGCCGCTCGCCCACCGAAGCCGAATTCCGCCAGGCCCCGGCCGACCTCGACTACGGCTCCGATACCCCATTCCTCATCGAAGACGGCCATGTCCTCACCCATGCGCTCGGGGAGCAGCGCCGCTACGCCCTCCAGCACCGGCTGCGCCACCAGATCCGGGAGGTCGATCATCCGCATCTGCACGCCGCGCATGGACGCGCTCTGGAAGGCTACGAACCGCGCGAAGCCCAACGGCGCCGACTCAGCGAGGCGCGCGAGCGGCTGTCCGTCCACGCCCGCTACGACGACGACTGATCACCACGCCGGGAGCCCACCATGACCGAGCAGCCCTGGACTCAGGCGCCCCTGGTCGCCCTGGACCTGGAAGGGACCGGAGCCCAGGACCGCGAGAACGAGGCCATCCTCGAAATCGCCGCGGTCCCTCTTGCGTGGAGCCGGAAGGCGACGCCGCATACATCGGCTGACGCAAGGTGGAAAAGGTTCCAGGTGAACCAGGGGTGGTCAGCGCTGGGACGGGCTGTCGGCGACCGGTAGGTGGGCGGGGCCCTCGGCCCTGGTGTAGCGCTCCACAGTCACGCGAAGCAGCCCTTGGGAAAGCGTCACCGCGATGTCCCCTTCGCGGACGCCTTCGGGCAGGGTGACGTTGCGGCGGAACCGGCCCCAGCTGAGCTCCTTGGTGTGGTAATCCCCCTGATGGGGGGCGCCGTCCCGGAGGCGGCGCTCACCGGCGATCGAGAGCGTGGGGGCGGTGTAGGTGACCTCCACATCCTCCGCGTCCACGCCCGCCAAGTCCGCGTGGATGATCAGCTGGTCACCGCTGGCGGCGATGTCCAGCAATGGTGTCCACGCGTTGACGTGGGAGCGGGCCTCGGTCTGGTCGTGCCCCCGACTGTGCATTTCGTCCGACATGCGGTTCAGGTCGCTTACGAAATCGACGAGCCCGGAGAACGGGTTGCTTGTGGATTTCCTCTGTGTGGCCATGGCTCTTCCTTATGGATCCGGGCGCTTCTCGCGAACTCCACTACGCAGCGGGCAGACTCAACGATCGGGTTCGCGTGGTTTGGGTCCGGACGCGCTGTCATGCGGTGATGGTGCGACCGTGAGGTGCTCGTTCCGGCTGGGGCAAGTGCCGAAGCACCGGTTCGATGTCCAGCCGTTCATGGCGGCGCACCCGAGCGTGCGCTGACCTGTTCACGGAGCGTCTTTCGCGCCGCGAAGCCCCCACAATGGGCACCCTGACTGCCAGCTAGGGTGTTGTGCTCCTAAGATCGGCGGCGGGCTCTCCGCGATACGGAGATCCTCGGAGGTTCGCTGGTGGACGAACAGCGGTGCCGGATGCGGTGACGCCCAACGACCGTGCTGCCCCGCCCCGCGGGAGTAGCACGGCCAGCGGGGTGGAGGCACGAGGACCGGCAGTCGCCGCAGCATCGGCCCGGCTGCAGCACCTTCTCGCCGAGCCGGTGGGCGAAGCGCTCCGGCTTCCCCGCGGACTCCTTCAGTCATCTCATGGGTCGTGCACCCTGCGCGGCACAGACACGCTGCGGCACGCGCTATGTCGCCGTACAATGGACGGGCGCTACTTGGATGACTCCTCCAAGCGGAGTGCGACGCCCAATGCGAAGAACGTCGGCGCCCATTCCCCGATGAACATCCCCCACCGGTCGGCACGGTCGGTGTCGGCGTTTTCCTTCGCTTTCGACGCCGACCAGGCCACGACACTCAGGCCGATGGAGAGAAACCCCGCGGCGTAAGCCATGTCAGAGGTGACGCCAGCATGGGACAGTTTCTCGATCATAGTGGTCACCATCTCTCGCTGTGCGTATGTTTCACCAGGGCAAGCTGCCCCACCAGGCGTCAATGCAACCCGAGTAGAAACCAAAAGCGGCTTGAACAACGGGACATGGCAAGTGTCCGAGTCCAGGCGCTCGGCCCTCAACGGGCCACCCTTCCGAGGCGCTTACCCGCGAACGTGGAGCGCTGTTCGGCGTCGCCATTGCCGTTGACGCCTCGCTTCCGTTGGGAAGCCGTCGCATGTGGGGCGGCCGTGCGATCGGACGCACGGTGGCCGAGTCGCTGTGGGCTCGCCGGCCCGGACGGATTCGTACGCCGGCGCGATTACCGAACGTATCCGAGGGAAGCGGGTCCCCACGGCTGCCAGTCCTGTGCGGCCCCACAGTCGAGAAGCGAGGGGATAACCATGACGTCCGCACGCTCCAACCGGATGTCCGCAGGGTTCACACGGCATCCGGTCCGTATGTTCTCCGCTGTCGTCGGGCTGGTGTTCCTCATCGTCGGTGTTCTGGGGTTCATTCCCGGAGTCACCACCGACTACGGACAGCTGGGGCTGATGGGCCACGAGTCCGAGGCCTACTTGCTCGGCGTTTTCCAGGTGTCGGTCCTGCACAACATCGTCCACCTGCTCTTCGGGATAGCCGGCCTCGCCATGGCGCGCGCAAGTCGGGCGGCGGTGGCCTTCCTCGTCGGCGGCGGAGCGGTATACCTCGTGCTCTGGCTGTACGGACTGTTCGTAGGTAGCGAGAGCGCCGCCAATTTCGTTCCGCTCAACAGCGCCGACAACTGGCTGCACCTCGGGCTCGGAATCGGAATGATCGCCCTCGGCGTCATCGGTCCCCGGCTGGCGAAGAGAGAGGCATAACCCGAATCACGGTTATCGGAGTCGTCCTGAGCGCGGGTGGACTGGCTGGAGTCCTCCCGCGGGCGCTGTTCAACCTTGCCGACCTGGAGGAAGGCGGGACCTTCGCCCGAACGGGGCACCCGGAGGGGCTTACGTCCCTGTCCTGTCCGGCGCTGTGCATGGGAGGACCCGCCTGCTCGCCGCCCCGGCTCGGGGCGGGCGTGAAGGTGGGACTGCCCCGCACCGGCAATCAGCAAATGGACCTTGGGGCCACCGGGGCCTGCCAACGCTGGTCGGGACGCTTCAGCGCACGCTCCACCGTCGGTAGCGCAACTTCGTCCGCCTCGAAGCCCTGTTGATCGACCGGTACCGACTTCGCAAATCCGGACCGCGAAGAGCGCCGCGCCCGCGCAGCAGGAAGTCGGCGACTCACCGCTCGCGAAATAGCCACCGCGCGGATGGCGTTGTGGCCTGCACTATGGACGAAGCAGCGGATCCCCCTGAGCATCCCGGAACGGACCACCGCGCGGCAGAGGAGCGGATTCGGCAGGCCAGAGCCGAAGCGGCGGGACTGGCTGACTCCCTGATGCGCCAGTGGGACGGCGTCGTCGAGGCGGCCGCATTGACGGCGAACGACGACGAGCACGATCCCGAGGGCCCCACTATCGCCTACGAACGCGAACGGCTCCAGGCCATGCGTGAACACGTGCGCGGCGAACTCACCGATCTCGACCGAGCCGCCCAGCGGCTACGCGACGGCGTGTACTGGACGTGCGAGGGCTGCGGAGGTCCGATCGCCGCGGCGCGCCTCAGCGCACGCCCCACGGCCCGAACGTGCATCGGCTGCGCGTCCCCGAGCACCGCGCAGACCCGCTATCGGAGGTGAGCGCAGCACTCCCCGCCGGCTGAGAGCTTCGTCCCAGGCCGGGCGCCGGAACCGGGCGCGGAAGTTGCCGCGGCGCAGCCGCCCGCCCCGGGCCCCGGTGAAGACCGCCCCGCCCGACTCCGCCTCCTCCACCGGCTTCAGCCGACCGGCGGCCTCCTGCAGCGGGGTGCGTGCCGGGGTCCGTGTAGCCGGTGTCGAGGCCGAGTTCCTCACGCAGCTCGCCGGTCAGACGGCGGAAGCCGCTTCGGTGAGCAGCGCCGCCCGGTTGGCCAGCACGAACTCTTTCAGCGGAGCCGGCTTGAGGTCGACCCCGGCTAGCGCATCGCCACGCAGCGCGACCCGGTCGAGTTCGTAGCCGCCGCGTGCCGGATCGCTGAATTCCGCCCCGGTGCGGGTGGATGCGTCCAAGGCCGACAACCGGGCAGCGAAGAAGTGGTGCACCACGTCCCCGTCTTCGCCGGCGTAGCTGAACAGGAACACCTGGGAGGAAACGACCGCTGTCGCGCCCAACTCCTCGGCGAGTTCGCGATGCAAGGCTGCCTCGACCGATTCGTCTGACTCCTCGACACCGCCGCCCGGGCTCGTCCAATACGGAGGCTCGTCGGGCTTCGTCCGCTTGAGCAGCAGCAGACATCCTTGATCATCGATCAGGATGGCCCGCGCCGCACGCCGCTGCACGCTCCCGCTCGTCTGCTCAGTCATAGCCGGAGAGGCTACTGCTGCCCTCGTCCCTGCCGCCGACCAGATGCCCGGTTGCAGCCCGTCGCGGGCAGCCCGCGAGAAGGCACGCCCCGGTCAGGACTCCGGCTCCGGCGGCCGGACGGCCCGATCGACCCGGCGGGCGATCAACGCGTAGATCCGGCGGGCCTTGGCCGCGTCGCTCATGTCGTAGGCGTGGTCGGCCGCGGCCACCTCGTGGTTCTCCACCAGCGCCCCGACTTCGCCGAGCCGCCGGGCGTACCGCTCGCCCTCGGCGCGGAGCCGGTCGTACTCGCACGTCAGGACCAAGGCCGGGGCGATGCCGGTGAGGTCGGCGGTATCGCCCTGATGGGCGGGCGAGACCAGGCGGTCGCAGCGCGCGGCCCGGTCGGGGACGTAGGCGCTGTCGAAGACCTCGCCCATCCACGGCCGCAGCATCGGCCGATCGATCGCCGCGGGCTTCTCCCGTGTCGGCGTCACCAGATCCAGCGGCGCATAGTGCAGGACCTGCAGGGCGATCCGCGGCCCGCCCTGCTCCAGCGCCTGGCGCGCCACCGCCGCCGCGAGTCCGCCGCCCGCGCTCTGGCCGCCCACCGTCAGCCGGGCGCCGTCCCAGCCCTGCCGGACGCCGTGGTCGGCGACCCACCGGACCGCCTCGAAGGCCTGGCGGGCGGGGTCGGGGAACCGGTGCTGCGGCGCTACGGCGTAGTCGACGTTGACGACAACCACGCCGGCCTCGGCGGCCACGTACCGGCACAGCGGGTCGTCCAGGCCGATCCCGCGCATCACGTAGCCGCCGCCGTGGAAGTTGACGTGCACCGGAGGAGCCGGGTCCCGGCCGCTGGGGCGGTAGACGATCGCGCGTGCCGGAGCGATCGACGTCGGGACCGTGATCTCCTGCGTGGTCCCCCCGAACTCGGGCGAGACCGGCCCCCTGCGCCGGGCGGCCGCGCCGAAGGCGGCCGCCGCCAGAACCTGCATCGTCCGCGCCGCGGCCGCCGCGACCCACGGGGTGGCCAGAACCGACATGACCGACCTCCTTCGACGCCGTCACCGCAGCCGGACCGCTCGGACACCCCGGGCCGGCACCGGGCCGCGTCCGCAGGTAGGCGAAGGAGTCGGTGCCGCACGCGTGCCGAAGCCCGGTCAGCCCGACCGGCCCGCTCTCCTCCGGGTGGTCCCATCCCCGCCTCACGGCCGGATCGGTGAACACCGCGACCATATCGTGGGCCGAGTCCCCCGATCCGCTGCGGGTTGAGGACGCCTCACCCGGGTCGGGGGCCTCGTTCTGCGTTCCCGGTCTCCTCCGGCGCGGACCTCGACCGGCAGTGCTCGGCGCCGTGCGGACTGCGCTGCCTGCCGGTGCTCAGCGGCTTGCCGGATCCCCTCCGGCCCCGTGCCCGCGGGGCACCTGGGGATTCAGCGGCCCGGGCGCGGTCAGCCTCGCCGAGGACGAGCCGGAGACGCTCCCCTGGCTGATCAGCTTCGAGGAGTTCCAGGAGGGGCGGGACTGCCAGGGCCGCACCGAGACCACGCTGCGCCCGGCCACCGCCACTCCCCGCACCGGCGCGGTCAGTCCGCGGGCAGCACGAGGGTGAAAGCGGTGCCGCGGCCGCGTTCGGAGGCGACGGTGAGCAGGCCGTCGCAAAGGCCGCGCTCATCGCGCACCTCGCCCACCCCACTCTCCACGCGCCGGCCTGGCCGCCGGCGACCACGGGGGACCGGGACTCCTGCCGGCCCATGGTTCCCGGCTGCACCGGATCGAGTGGGAGTCCGCCGCATTGCGCTACGCGCTCAAGCGCGAAAGCGCTCAACGGTGCCGATCACCGCAGCCGCGCGGAGCGCAACGCGGCGATCATGCCCGTGTGCGCGAGCGCAACTTCGGCGATCGTCTCCGTGGAGACGGTGTTCGGTGATCCGACCATGGTCGTCGACGTCAAGTCAGCTCCTTCGTCTCAGGTACGCTCCTTGGCGAGGTAGCGCCCGGTCAGGCTGTCCTGCTCGGTGGCCAACTCCTCCGGCCGGCCGGTGAAGACGACGCTCCCACCGTCGTGGCCCGCCCCTGGGCCGAGATCGATCACCCAATCGGCGAGCTGCACCACGTCGAGGTCGTGCTCGATCACGATCACCGTGTTGCCGGCCTCGATGATCCGGTTGAACAGGGCGACCAGATTCCGTACGTCGGCCATGTGCAGCCCGGAGGTCGGCTCGTCGAAAACGAAGATCTGCCCGTGGTCGGTGAGACGGCTCGCGAGCTTGACACGCTGTCGCTCGCCGCCGGAGAGTTCGGACAATGACCGACCGAGGGTGAGGTACCCCAACCCGACGTCCATGAAGGCGTTCAGCCGGGCTGCGACCGTTCCGTCGAACTGATCGACGGCCTCCTCGATGGTCGTCTCGAGCAGCTCGGTGATCGTGCGGCAGTACAACCGGTACTTCAGCACGTCGGGGTGATAGCGGCCTCCCGCACACGTCTCGCATGTGACCGTCACAGGATCGAGATAGGCCATGTCGCTGGTGATGGTCCCGCGCCCTTTGCAGGTCGGGCAGGCGCCTTCAGCGTTGAAGCTGAACAGTCCGGGCTTGACCTGGTGCGCCCGCGCGAACTCCTGGCGGATGTGGTCCCAGATCTTGGCGTAGGTGGCAGGAGTCGACCGGGGGTTGATGCCGACTGCGCTCTGGTCGATGACGACCACGCCGGGCTGCTGCTGGGGCAGCACCCGAGTGGTGAGCGAACTCTTTCCCGACCCGGCGACCCCGGTGACGACCGTGAGTACGCCGAGGGGGAAGTCGACGTCGATGTCGCGCAGGTTGTGCAGGCTGGCCGAGCGGACCGGAAGGTGGTCGTCGAAGCTGCGCGCATGGGGCTCCGGGAGCGGTTCGCGCAGTCCCTTGCCGGTGGCGGTGTCGCTGTTGGCGAGCGCGGTCGGCGTGCCCTCGAACGTGACCGATCCGCCGTGGGCGCCCGCGCCGGGACCGATGTCGATCACGTGGTCGGCGGCCTCGATCACTGTGCGGTTGTGCTCGACGACGAGGACGATGTTGCCCTTGTCCCGCAGCTGGTGCAGCAGCGCGATCAGCCGCTCGACGTCACGCGGATGCAGGCCGACACTCGGCTCGTCGAACACGTAGATCATGCCGGTCAGGCTCGACCCGAGGTGTCGTACGGTCTTCAGCCGCTGTCCTTCGCCACCGCTGAGGGTGAGCGAGGACCGGTCGAGCGAGAGGTAGCCGAGGCCGACCGTGTCCATGCGACGCAACGCCGCGATCGGGGGCGCCAGGACCGAGGCGTCGCCGATGGTGGCCTCCATCCCGGCGAGTGTGTCCAGCAGCTCGGTCACCTGCATCGCCGACATGTCCGCGATGTTGTATCCGTCGATGCGCGAGTCGAGAACCGCCTTGGCGAACCGCGTTCCGCCGCAGGCGTCGCATGCTTTCATGTCGGCCACCCGCTCGACGTGCTTGCGGTCCTGGGGTTTCAGCGAGTCGAGGCCGGGCTTGATGAACCGCCGCGTGAACCGATCCACCACTCCCTCGTAATCGTTCACCGCGACATTGCCGAGGTCGTCGAGCCGGTCGGTCTGGAAACCGCCGCCGTACAGCAGGAGCTCCAGCTTGTCCTCGGGGTAGTCCTCAAGAGGCAGGTCGGCGTCGAAGAGCGGCTCGCCGAGGCTGGTGCTGGGCTGCTCGACATGGAAATGGACCGTCGCGTAGCGCTTCCAGTAGTTCGTACCGACAGCGAAGCCGGGATGCTGGATCGCACCCTCGTTGAGCGACTTCGACCGGTCCAGCAACCGGTCGAGGTCCAGGCTCAGCACCTCGCCCAGCCCTTCGCACTCCGGGCACATGCCCTCCGGTGCGTTGAACGAGTACGCGGTCGACTCTCCCGCGCTCGGACTCCCGTGCCGGGAGAACAACACGCGCAGCATCGGCTGGATCTCGGTGAGGGTTCCGACTGTGGAGCGCGCGTTGCGGCCCAGACTGCGCTGGTCGACAACGATGGCCGGCGCGAGGTTTTCGATGTACTCGAAATCGGGGCGCTCGAACTTCGGCAGCCGGTTCCGAATGAACAGCGGGAAAACCTCGTTGAGCTGCCGCTGGGATTCCTTGGCGATCGTCTCGAAGACCAGCGAAGACTTTCCCGAACCGGATACTCCGGTCACCACGGTGAGCGTCGGCGATGGAATACTCACGGTGATACCGGTCAGGTTGTTCGTACTAGCTCCGTGGATGACTAGCGGTGGTCTCGTGCTGGTCACAGCAATTCCTTCCGGGTTCAGCAAGGTCGGTAGCACGGGAGGTCACGTGCCGTCGTCACGGCCGATGCGTCCCCCCGCGCGTCAAGAGCTCGGCCGCGAAGCGGCTCAGCGCGAGGTCGAGCGCTTCGGTGGGGAAGATCATGCCGAAGCCCGCAGCCTCTCGGTCCCGTTCCCACACGACGGGGTTTGCCACACCGCACTGCTTGAGCAGAAGAGCGGTGAGGAGGGGCCCGCCGGTCCCCGCCGATGACCGCGGTTCTCACTGCCGCTCCTCGGCTTTCCCACCCACTATGGGCGAGACCTGGTCGGCCACGGTTCCCACCGACGACATGCTCTCGATCTCGCGCTGGACCGCCACCGCGGCTTTGCGCTGGAGAACTTGAGCGGCGACCCCTACTCGATCCGCACCCACGGCGGCAGCGGCAGCGGGTCGGGATGCGGTTCAGGACCGCTCCACCGGAGCGGATGACCGCTTCGCACTCCGTTCCGTCCAACGCCTCGATGTACCGCATGCTCAGTCGGGAGCTGGAATTCCGTGCCCCACTCGACGACGCCTGCCCCAAGAATCGTTGATCTTGTACCTACCGTGAGGGATAGCGATTTCCCGTGACGGTAGGAACAAGATCAACCGGATGGGTGCCTGCGGCCGCACCGACCCGGACCTCTGCTGTCGCGCTCTGGGCACGCGGCCGGCGGGCGGGATATCCTCCGCTGCAATCGCCGTCCTGATGCGCACCGGCGGGCTGCCTACTCGACCGGCGATCGCGCGGCCCTCCGCCCGGCCCTTGTAGACACCGGACCCGCGGTCCAGACACCGACGACCCTAAGGACCCGAGCATGACCAGCGACGTCCCCGTCCCCCCGCCGCATCCCCCGCAGACACCCACGGTGGCACGGGTCTATGACGCGGTGCTCGGCGGCAAGGACAACTACGCCGTCGACCGCGACATCGCCGACACGATCATGGCCTCCGTCCCCCAAGCCCGGGCGGTCGCCCGCGACAACCGCGACTTCCTCATCCGCGCGGTGAGCCACATGGCCCGCTGCGGCATCACCCAGTTCCTGGACCTGGGGGCGGGGCTGCCCACCATGGACAACACCCACCAGGCCGCCCAGCGCATCACCCCCGGCGCCCGCGTCGTCTACGTGGACAACGACCCCGTCGTACTCGTCCACGGCCACGCACTGCTGGAGGACAACGACTCCACCCACGTGGTCGTGGCCGACCTGCGCGACGTCGAGGGGGTTTTCGCCGCCCCCGAGACCCGCCGCCTGCTGGACCTGTCCCAGCCGGTCGGACTGCTGATGATCAGCATCGTGCACCACCTCGACGACGCCGACGACCCGAACGCGCTGGTGCGCTCCTACCTGCAGCGCCTGGCCCCGGGGTCGATGCTGGCTCTGAGCCACTTCTACGACGGCAGCGACCTGACCGGCCCCGTCGGGGATCGGGTGCGGGCCAAGGCCCGATCCAGTGAGGAGATCGTGCTCACGAGCCTGGGCAGCGGCCGGTTCCGCAGCCGCGCCGAGATCACCTCCTTCTTCGACGGCCTGGAGATCGACGAGTTCGGCGTCTGCCACCTCCCCGAATGGCGCCCCGAGGGGCCCGTAGGCGTACGCGAGGACCAGCGCGTGTTCCTGTGCGGCGTCGGCCGCCTGCCCGAGACCACCGCGCCCGCCGATCGGTGAGTCCCGCGCCTCCGGCGTGGTGCCCTGGACTCGCCGGCCTCCCGGCGATCGGTTCGCGATGCGGCCGCATCGCCGGGAAGCGCGGAGCCGTGCCTGCACCGCCGGAATTCGCGGATCCCGCACGATCGCGGCCCGGTCGCCCCCATGCCCGAAGCGGTCGCGTCGGCCGCGCTGAACGGGTCGGCGCACGCTCTCCGCGCTCGCCCTCGCGCTTCCCTCACCAGGTCACGTGGACGGCCGTGGGGCCGACGTCAGCGTGGCCGCGTGCCCAGGCGATATCGTGGACCGAACCCTGGAGTCGCAGGTCAGGCAGGTGCTGGGCGAGCTCCCGGAGGACGGCCCCGACCTCCAAGCGCGCCAGCGCGGCACCGAGGCAGTGGTGGGGGCCGCGGCCGAACGCCAGATGCGGACCGGCGGATCTGCCGGGCAGGAACCGGTCGGGCTCGGCGAAGTGCTTCGGATCGCGGTTGGCCGCTCCAAGGCGGACGAGGACCAGGTCGCCCGCGCTGATCGGGACGCCGGCCAGCTCGACGTCCTCATGCGCCCAGCGTGGAAAGACGTCGCCGATCAGGCCGATCTCCAGGCGCACGATCTCCTCCACCGCGGCCTCCGTACGGTCGGGGTCGGCGGCGAGGGCGGGCAGGCGCCCTTCGGTGATGAGCAGGATCGCGCCGACGGAGACGGCGTTGCACGCGGTCAGGTAGCCCGAGGCGAGGATCGTGAGGGCCAGGGTGACGAGCTCGTAGTCGTCGAGCCGCCCGTCGTCGGTGTCATGCACAGTGATCAGGTCGCTGATCAGGTCGTCGCCGAGATCGCGGCGTTTGGCGGCGACCAGTTCGGCGACATGGCCGCCGAACTCGCCCCAAACCCTCTCCACCGTCTCCGGGGCCTCGTCCGGGGAGAGGAAATCCGCGGCGCTCGCGGCGTCGGCCAGTTCGCGGAAGCGTTCGCGCTCCTCGATCGCCACACCCAGCAGCTCGCTGATCACCGTGATCGACAGCGGGGCGGCGAGTCCTGTGACGAGGTCGGCGGGTGGGCCGCTGGAGGCGAGGTCCGCTACGCGGTCGGCAGCCATCCGCTCGACCCGCGGACGCAGCGCTTCGACGCGGCGGGGGGTGAACGCCTTCCCGATCAGGCGGCGCAGTCGAGCGTGGGCCTCGCCGTCCTGCAGCAGCGTGCCGTTGTCCGCCGACGCATCGGCGGGCCGGGTCACCCCGAACCGCGAATCGGACAGTACGTCCGCAACGGCGTCATAGGAGGTGACCAGCCAGGCCGGCCGCCCGTCAGAGGTGGTCACCGGGGCGACGGGCTCGGTCTCACGCAGTTCGGCGTAGCCGGGAGGCGGTTGCATGGGGTGCGGCTGCTCGAACGGGAGCCTCCGTGTCGTGATCGTCATGGCGGTCGCCTTCCTGGTGGTCGCGTTGCGGATACCGCACCTTTCACATTGCAGTTGAAATGTAAACGCGGCCGACCCTGGTGTCAATGCAGATGCAATGTGAAAAAATGGCCGGATGCCGAAGAGAGTCGATCCCCACGCACGGCGCACTCTGATCGCAGACGCGCTGATGCGGGTCGCGGCCGACCGCGGGCTCGAAGCGGTCAGCCTCCGACACGTCGCAGCGGAGGCCGGGGTGACATCCGGCATGGTGCAGCACTACTTCCGCACCAAGGAGGAGATGATGGCCTTCGCCCTAGAGGTGGTCAGCGAGAAGGTCCAGGCCCGGCTCGACGCCGAGGCCGCCGAGTCCGGTCCTCCATCGACGCCCAAGGCACGGGTCCGGGCGCTGCTGCTCCAGCTCCTCCCGCTCGACGAGCCGCGACGCGTCGAGGGCCGCGTGGCCATCGCCTTCCTCGCCTATACGGCGGTGAAGCCGAGCGTCGCCGCGGCACTGCGCGAGAACACCGCGCAGATGCGTGCCTACATTGCCGACCAGGTCCGGACCGCGCAGGCGGCCGGCGAGGCGCCCGCGGAGACCGACCCGGCCCACGCGGCGACCGCGCTCCTCGCCCTCGCCGACGGGCTCGGTATGCACGCCCTCGGCGAGCACTACTCCGCTGAGACCGCCCTGACCGTGTTGGACGCCCACCTGGACACCCTCTTCCGCCATTCCCGCAGGTAGCTGCACGCCCCAGCATCCCCGACCTTGCTCCAGAGCGGTTCCGCACCGCCCCACCGGGGGCGCCGTGGCCCGATGGCGGGCCGCGCCAACCGGTCCCCGCCGAACGGCTCGCCGTTCCATGCAGCCACGTCCGCGTGAACCTCCACGAAGGAGAACAGAACCTATGACCGGCCGCATCCTCGTGCTCGGCGCCACCGGCTACACCGGCGGCCTCGTCCTCGACGCTCTGCTGCGCCGCGGGGTGCGACCGACCCTTGCCGGACGCAACGCCGCCAAGCTGACCGCCCTCGCCGAACGGGCGGGCGGACTCGACCACGTGGTCGTCGATGCCACCGACCCGGACGGCCTGCGCGAGCGATTGCGGCACGGCGACGTCCTCATCACCACCGTCGGGCCCTTCGGTCGCTACGGGCACGCCGTCGCCCGGGCCGCCGCCGACATCGGCGCCCACTACATCGACTCCACCGGTGAAGTCGGCTTCGTCCGCACCGTGCACGAGCGATGCCACCGACGTGCCCGCGAAACCGGCTCGGTGATGCTCCCCGCCTTCGGTTACGACTACGTCCCCGGCATCCTCGCCGGAACCCTCGCCGCCCTCCACGCAGGCGACGCCGTCCGAGCGCTCGACATCGGCTACTTCGCCACCGGCCGGCGCCGGGGCGGGGTCAGCCAAGGCACGCGCGCCACCATGCGCGACGGCCTGGCTCTTCCATCGGAGCGGCGGCATCGGCACCGGCTGGTCGAGGAACGCACGGCCTCCCATGTCCGCCGATTCACCGTCGGCGGGCGCCGCAGGGCCGCCTTCTCGGTCTCCGGCACCGAAGTGCTGTTCCTGCCCGAAACCGTTCCCGCACTCGGCGACATCACCGTCTACAACGGCTGGTTCCCCGCCCTCAGCCGCCCGATCTCCCTGCTGTCAGCCGCCACCAACGCCATAACGCGGCTGCCCGGAGGCCCCCGGCTGACCGACGCCCTGACCCGCCCGCTCGCCACCGGCCCGCCCGGCGGCCCCGACGCGACCGCACGCGCGCGTACCCGCAGCCATGTCGTCGCCGTCGCCTCGACCGGCGCCCCGGGCAGCGCCCCGCTCGCCGAAGTCCATGTCGAGGGTCCCGACCCCTACAGCCTCACCGGCGAACTCATCGCCTGGGCGGCCCAGCGCCTCGCCACCCGCCCCGGCGCCACACCGGGAGTCGTCGGCCCCGTCGACGCGTTCGGCCTCGAAACCTTCCGCCACGCCTGCGCCGAGATCGGACTCGGCCCCGTCTGACCGGGCCGGCGCGACGCCTCTGTGCGGCCCCGTCGGTCAGTCGTCGCCTCCCGAGCCGTGCTGTGCCGTGGGGAGGAATACGCGCATCGCCGAGCTTCCCCGACGTGCCCACCGGTAGTACGGGACCAGGGGCACCTCGCGCCGCGCGGGCGCACCGGCCTCGCGCGGCGGTGTGGCCGACGACCGGTACGGGGGGTACCCGGAGCCGTCCGGTCCGGGAGGCGGCGGCCGCACCGAGGTCATCCGCGCCACCGCACCGTCGCCGTCGGCCCGCGGAGGACGTGCCGTGTCGAGTCGGACATCCTCCAGCGACCAGGATTCCGGCAGGTCGATGGATTCCGCGCACAGTACGAGCGGCCCGCGCTCGACGGCGACGCAGCCCCGTACCGCGTCGATGCGGGGGTCGGGCCAGCTCAACCGGGGCTCCACCGGGAGCCTGAGGTCGAGGACCGAACCGGGGGCGAACGTGCCGCGCGCCTGCGCCCAGCCGGGTGCGACGCCGCGCTCGCCCCCGCGGTCGGCCAGCGTGGCGCCGTGCGCCCAGTGCGGCACCCGCAGCCGCAGGTGCACCTCCCGGTCGGGCGCCTCGACGACCTCGATGCGCACGGCCCCGTCGTGCGGGTACTCGGTCGTGATGCGCAGGACCAGGGCACCGCCGCCGTCCAGGGCCAGGCGCAGCTCGCCGGCCGCGTACTGCAGCAGCGTCACGGTGTCGCCCTCGACCGAGGCGACGTAGCCCTGCCAGGCGGCGAGAGTGCGTGCCAGGTTCGTCGGGCAGCACGAGACGTCGAACCAGGGCGCACGCACGCCTCCCTCGGCGCGCGGGTTCACCCGGTCCGGCCGTATGTCGGCCGCGGCGGTGCGCTGGTGCAACGGGTTGGCGTAGAAGAAGGCGCGGCCGTCGGCATCCGGCGAGGCGGCGACCACGTTGTAGAGCGTGCGCTCCATCAGGTCGGCGTAGCGCACCTCGCCGGTGGCGAGATAGAGCCGCCACGAGACCATGACGGAGGCGATTCCCGCGCACGTCTCGCAGTAGGCGCGGTCGGGCGGCAACTCCCAGTCCTCGCCGAACCCCTCGTCCTGGTGCCGCGACCCCATGCCGCCGGTCAGGTACGTGCGCCGCTCCACAGTGCGCGCCCATTGCCGCTGGACGGCGTCGAGCAGCCCTACGTCGCCCGTGTCCGCGGCCACGTCGGCGGTTCCGGCCGCCAGGTACAGCGCCCGCACCGCGTGGCCGCGCCACACCGCGGCCTCGCGTATGGGCACGTCGTCTTGGAAGTAGGAGGCGTCCAGCAGCGCGATGGGTCTCAACGTGCCGTGCCCGCGACGCTCGATGAACACGCGCGCCTGCTCGGTGTAGCGCGGTTCCTCCAGCACGCGCCCCAGTTCGGCCAGGCCGAGCTCGATCTGCGGGTGGCCGCACAGGCCCGCTCGGCCGGTGGGGCCGAACTCGCGGCACACGTGATCGGCGGCCCGGCGGGCCACCTCGACGAGCTTGTCGTGACCGACGGTCCGCGCACGGGCGACGGCTGCCTGCAGCAGGTGACCCGTGCAGTACAGTTCGTGCCCGGATTCGAGGTCGGTGTAGCGGGGGTGCTGGCCGGCGTGGCCGAAGCAGGTGTTGAGGTAGCCGTCGCCGTCCTGTGCCGCGGCGATCCGGTCGACGAGCGATTCCAGCACCGCGTTCGCCCAGGCCTCGCCCGAGCGGCCGTATTCCCAGGCCAGGGCCTCCATCAGCTTGTAGATCTCCGAGTCGGAGAACGGCCATCCCGGCCGGGGGGCCTCGGTCGCGCCCTGCGATACCCGGTCGAAGTTCGCCGTCCAGCCCAGCCGGTCCATCCAGTCGAGGCAGTGGCGCAGGGTGTTGCGCGCATTCGACCGCTGCATCCGTTCCCAGAAACCGCCGCCCAGGTGGAACTCCTCCAGTCCGAGTCCCCGGCGCGGACCGGTGGAAGGGGCGACCGAAACGGCGCGGGTGCGGGTGTCGTTTTCCACGTGTCAGTCCTTCACGGCGCCGGCGGTCACTCCGGCGGCCACATAGCGTTGCGCGACGACCAGCAGGATCGCCGCAGGAAGGGACGCCACCACGGCGGTGGCCATGATCGCGTTCCACTGGGTGGTGTTGTTGCCGATGTACTGGTAGATGCCGAGGGTGATGGGGACGAGTTCGCCCGAGCGGTTGAGTGTGGAGGCGAAGATGAAGTCCGACCACGCCCACAGGAAGGCGAACAGCGACACTGTGACGGTGGAGTTCCTGCTCACCGGCAGGACGATCGCGGAGAAGATGCGCCAGACACCGGCACCGTCGATGCGTGCGGCCTGGACGAGCTCGCGCGGGATGCCCGCCATGAACGTGGAGTACAGCAGCACGCCGAACGGGACCGCGATCGTCGAATCGGCCACGATCAGTCCCCAGACCGTGTTGAGCAGGCCCAGGTGCACATAGACCGCGTAGAAGCCCATCGCCATGACCACCGCCGGGATCATCTGGGCGACCAGCAGTAGGAAGCTCAGCGTGCGTCCGCCGCGCAGGTGGAGGATCGCGAGCGCGTAGCCGGCCGGAGCGGCGATCGCGACGGTGAGGGCCACACACCCGAATCCGATGATCAGGCTCGTGCCCAGCGCCGGAAGCTGCTGCGACAAGGCTGCGGTGTAGCCGTCGAAGGTCGGGGCGCTCGGGAACCAGTGCGGATCGCCGCGACGCAGGTCCTGAGTCTGCGTCAGCGACACGTTCACCATCCAGTAGACGGGGAACAGCATGAACGCGGTGAGCACCGCGCCGAGCGCCGTCTTCCACCAGGGGCGGGCGGTCATGATCTCTCCCGGGAACGCTGCATCCGCAGATGGACGAATCCGAACACGAGCGCGATGACGATGAGCAGGTTGCCGATCGCGGCGGCCGGAGAGAACTCCGGCCGGCCTGTACCGAAGGCCTCCCGATACGACCACACAGCGAGAATGAGCGAGGCGTCGCCGGGCCCGCCGGTGGTCATGATCCACACGACGTCGACCACCTTGAGGGTGTAGATGGAGCCGAGCAGGAGGGTGATGGCGGTGACCGGGCGCAGCAGCGGGACGGTGATGTGCCGGAAACGCTGCCAGGTCGTGGCGCCGTCCAGGGATGCCGCCTCGTAGAGGTCGGCGGGGATCTGCTGCAGGCCCGAGTACAGGATCACCAGGTTGAAGGGGATGCCCAGCCAGACGTTGGCGATGATCACCGAGATCAGGGCGGTTTCCGGTGAGGTCAGCCAGTTGATCTGCTGCCCGCCGAACGCCGTGATGACCGAGTTCACGATCCCGTACTCGCTGTTGAGCATCCACGCCCACGTCGAGGACGAGACGATCAGCGGCAGCAGCCAGGGCACGAGGAACAGCGCGCGCAGCACGCTCGACAACCGGAAGTTCGCCTGGAAGAACACCGCCAGCACCAGACCGATCGTGTACTGGAAACCGATCGAGACGAGTGTGAACACGGCGGTGTTGATCAGTGCGGCGCCGAAGGTGCCGGAGGTGAACACCTCGGCGTAGTTCGCGAACCCGACGAATTCCGGATCGCCCTGCACGAAGGCCCGAACGGTGTAGTCGTGCAGGCTCAGCTCGACGTTGCGCCACAGCGGGTAGGCGTAGAACGCCAGCAGATAGACCAGCAGGGGCACCGCGAAGCCGATCGCGCTCCACTGCTGCGGGGTGCCCGGGAGCCGGCGGCGTCCGCGCCGAGCCGGTGCGGCGGGCACCCGGCCCGCCGCACCGCCGCCGGACACACCTCTCGTCGTCTCGACGGAGGTCGTGGCCATGTGCGGGACACTCCTCGTCATCGGCCGGTCGCGGCTTCGGCGTCGGCCTGTGCCTGCTTCAGTGCCTCGGCGGGTGTGGCCGATCCCGACAACGCGTTCTGCACCGCGGTCCACATCGGCTCGGAGATCTCGGGGTAATCGGTGCCGAGGTTGTCGCTGGTGCGGCCCTTGGCGTCGCGCACCGCTTGGACCCACGGTTCCAGTTCGGGCTGCTTCTCCAGCAGCGCCTCCTGGCCCTCGGCCGTCGGCGGGATGTAGTAGGCGAAGGTCGTCGCGGTCTCGACGAAGCCCTCGGGGGTGGTCATGCACTCCACGATCTGGCGGGTGACGTCGTAGCGGTCGGTCTCGGCCTGCAGGGGGGCGACGATGAACTCGCCGCCGGTCGGTGCGGGCGCCGTGCCCCCGCCCTGGGCCGGAATCTGGATGACTCCGGTGTCGAAGTCGGCCTCGGCGGCGCTGTTGACCTGCCAGGTGCCGTTGACGGCGAAGCCGAACTCGCCGGTCGAGAACTCCTCCCATGTGGTGTTCTGAGAATTGTTGATCACCGATTCGGGCGCGTATCCCTCCGCCAGCCAGCCGTCCCACAGCTCAAGCGCCTTGACCGCTTCGGGCGAGTCGAGGTCGTGCAGGTCGGCTCCGGCGCCCCAGAACCACGGCAGGAACTGGAAGGAGCCCTCCTCGGTGCCGGTGGCCGCGAAGGTGATGCCCTTGTCGCCGTTGTCGACGACTCGGGCGAGCGCGCCCGTCAGCGATTCCCAGTCGCCGATCGATTCCGGATCGACGCCGGCGCCGTCGAGGATCTCGGCGTTGTAGTAGATCGCCAGGGTGTTGGCGCCGATCGGGATGCCGTAGGTCTTCTCGTCCACGACGCCGGCGGCCAGGAGGTTCTCGTCCACGGCTCCCACTTCGAGACCGAGTTCGCCGACGGTGGCGAGCATGCCGGTGTCCGCCAGCGTGGGCACCGCGGGGTTGTCGAGCAGGATGACGTCGGGGCTGGTGCCCTCCTGCGCGGCCAGCAGCGCCCGGTTGGTCAGGTCGGTGGTGTCGGAGGCGGTCCGCTCGATCTCCACGCCGGCCCGCTCGCCGCAGTCGTCGACGCGCTCAGCCCAGGCGGAGCCCTCGCTGTGCTGCGGATAGGGGTCCCACCAGGTGTAGGTGTCGGCGTCTTGGCTGGTGCCGCCGCCGTCGCCGGACGAGGAGCACGCGGTGGCCAGGACGAGTGTTGCGGCGGCCAGGCCGGCCGGCACGGAGCGGGCCGCGGACGTGCGTGGGGGGTTGTGCATGGGGGGTTCCTTCCTGGACAGTCCCGGTCGCGGCGTCGCCGCGCGGGAGGCGCAGTCAGGCCGCCGGCGGCGGGGCGGCGGTGCTGCCCCGGTCCACCAGGTCCGGCGACACGAACCGCACCACGTAGGGGGCGTCGGCGGAGACCTCCTTCTCGATCCGGCGTACGAGCTGGCGCACGGCCATGCGCCCGAGCCGGTCGGGGGCGCTCTCGATCGAGGAGAACGGCAGGGAGAACGTCCGGGCGAACTCGTCGGAGTAGCGCCCGATGACGGACAGGTCCTCGGGTGCCGACAGGTTTCGTTCGTGCAGGACGGTGGGCAGGGCCGCGGCTGCGGCCTCGTTGTTGAGTAGCAGCCCGGTGACGTGGGGATAGGCGTCGAGGAGGGCGTGCAGCTCGCGGCCGATCTCGGGCTGGGCCGAGGAGCCGTAGACCGCGTGCACGGTGATGCCGCGGGCGGCGGCGGTCTCGAGCGCGGCGTTTTGCAGGCGCCAGACGTAGGCGCCGCCGCGCTCGATCACATGCTCGGGTTGCGAGACGAGGAGCAGTTCGCGGTGTCCGCGTGTGTGCAGGTGCGCGACCATGCTGCGGCCGGACTCCTCGAAGTCGAGGTCGAACACGTCCACGCCGGTGCAGTCGCCCGGCAGGCCCACCAGCGCGCCGTGCTGCGGCGCCGCCCGCAGCACGGGCAGGCGGTCGTCGTGCTCGGCGACGTTGAGCAGGACGACGCCGTCGACCATGCGCGAGTCGGTGATGCGCTTGAGCGCCGTGGGCCCGTCCGGGTCGGAGCTGAGCAGGATGTCGTATCCGGCGTCGCGAGCCGTGTTCGCCACGCCCTGGATGTACTGCAGCATGGCCGGCGCGAACTCGTCGGGCAGGAACTGCGCGAGCAGGCCGATCACCCTCGTTTGGGAGGTGGCCAGTGCGCGGGCGCCCGCGTTCGGCGCGTAGCCCAGCTCGCGCGCCGCCTGCCGGACCCGCTCGCGCACCTCGTCGGAGACGGCGCGCCTGCCGCTGAGGGCGTAGGAGGCGGTCGAACGCGCGACGCCTGCGGCGCGGGCGACGTCCCCGATTGTGGCCATGACCTACTCCCTTGCTTCGATGCGAACCGGTTCGGACCTTAGCCTCGCTTTTCGCGGACGTAAACCCCGATCGGCGACATTTCCCCAGATCAAAAGTTTATTGCGAGCGGGGCTTGTGGCGAACGACGTTCGAAATTAGCGTCTGCGGCCGACAGCACCGTCGAACCGGTTCGTTCCTCCACGCGTCCGTCTCCCCCGGACCGGACGAGCCGCGACCCACCCGATCCGCGCAACCGGCCGTTGTGCCGGACCGTGCAGAAAGGTCCCCCATGAAACGAACGGCACTGCGCTGGGCTGCCACGACCACGGTGTTCACCGTGGCCGCGGCGGGCCTCAGCGCCACTCCCGCCCTCTCCGCCGCGACACTCGTGGTCGACGCCTCCGAGGCACTCGGGCCGGTGACCCACGCCGCCAGCGGCGGGCTCTACGCGCTCGCCGAGAACGAGCGCCCCGACGACTCCATGCTCCACCCGATCCGGATGCGCAACGTCACCCAGCCGGCGCCCGGCAGCCTGCACGAGCCCAACGGGCAGCCGCCCGGCGGCGACGCCCTGCTCGTGGCTCCCCAGGCGGATCGGGCCGGCGCCGGCGTGATCATCCGGATGCCCGACATCTATCCCGACTTCCCCTACCAATGGGTGAGCTGGGACGACTGGCTGAACAAGGTCGACACCCAGGTGCAGGACCGCCTCGACGCCTCGACCATCAGCAATGTCGAGGGCTACGAGCTGTGGAACGAGCCCGGCTGGACCTGGGACACCGAGGCAGCGGGGCCCTTCAACCAGGGATGGGTGCGCACCTTCGAGCGGGTCCGCTCGCAGGACTCGGTGACGCCCATCATCGGCCCGAGCATCTCCAGCTACCGGGAGGACTTCATGCGGTCCTTCCTGACCCACGCCCGCGATACCGGAACGCTGCCCGACGTCGTGTGCTGGCACGAGCTCCAGGCCACCCCCGAGCGCGTCGAGCAGAACATCGCCGACTACCGCGCCCTGGAGCAGGAGCTGGGGATCAGCCCCCGCCCGATCGCGATCAACGAGTACGGCTCGTCCAACGACGCACGGGACAAGGTGGATCAGCCCGGTCCGGTCGCCGGCTACATCGCCAAGCTCGAACGCGGCGGCGTGGACTCGGCCAACCGCGCGTTCTGGTTCGAGTACGGCACCGTCAACGGGCTGGTGACCGACAACGACAAGCCCACCGGCACCTGGTGGCTGTACAAGTGGTACGGCGACATGACCGGGCGGATGGTGGACACCGAGCCGCCTGGACGGACCGGCCTGGACGGGTTCGCCGCCTACGACGAGGAGCGCCGCGCGTTCAGCGCCGTCTTCGGCGACCAGGCCGGCGACAACACCGTCCGCGTCACCGGACTGGAGGGCCTCGGCCAGCGGGTGCGCGTTCGCGTCGAGTCGACCCCGGCCTCCGGGCGCTTCACCCACGTGCCCCAGCCCGACACCGTGCTGGAGGAGACCCGGGCCGTCGAGGGCGGCGAGGTCGAGATCGAGATCGCCGGGATGGTCGAGACGAGCGCCTACCGGCTCGTGGTGGAGCCCGTCGGCGGGACCGACCATCCTCAGCGGTACGAGGCCGAGAACGCGTCGGTGTTCCGGGCCGAGCGCCTGGAGTCCGGCAGCATGTCCAACGGCGGCTACGTCGGGCGGATCGACAACAGCGGGGACTTCCGCACCGACAGCTACGTCGACTTCACCGTCGAGGTCCCCGAAGCGCGCGAATACACGATGACGATCGGCTACGCGAACGGGACCGGCGCGCCCGCCACCCACGGGCTGGCCTACAACGGCGGCCCGTGGAGCACCGTCGAGTACCCGGCCACCGGCGGCTGGGGCGAGTTCGGCGGCACCGTGTCGACCACTGTCGACCTGCACGCCGGATACAACGTCGTCCGCCTGGCCAAGGGCTCACCGCACTTCGAAGGCGCCACCGGCTACGCCGAACTGGACTACATCGAGCTCCACTGACCCCGGATCGGGCCCCGTCGTGCCGCGGTCCGCTCCGCGGTCGCGGCACGCGGCGGCTTCGGGTGCGCGATCCGCGCGGCGGCCGCCGCGCAGCCCGAGTGTGTCCACAACCGGACAGGTGCCCGGACCGCTGGGAGACGGGAACCGCTGCCACCCGCGGGCCCGGTCGGTGACCCGCCCCGAGTTCACCGCGGACTACGACCGCGTCGGCGCAGGGCTGCTCGATGACGGCGCCCTCTGCACCATGGGGATCGACAGGGCGAGCGCACGGCGAACCCGGTCGAGGACGAGAACGACGGTCAGCTCCAGGGCCGGCTCCAGCCGGCCGACGGCTGACGGGCGGCGGCGCAGGAACCGGCCGAAGTTGTTCCGGTCACGCTTCGTCGGGTCTAATACCCATGACTTTCCCGTGCGGTGCCACGCCGGACCCGCCCCGCGCCGAACACGCCCGGCACCCGCGGGGGTCCCCCGCCGTCCGTCCTCGCCCCTGTTGCCCCCCGGAAGAGCCCAGTGCACAGTCCTCCTGATCAGTTCGCCGCCGCCGGCCTCGCTCCTCGCACTGACAAGGACCCGACCCGGATCGGCGGCTACCGTGTCGTCGGGCGGTTGGGCTCGGGTGGGATGGGGGCCGTCTACGCGGCCGTCGACGACGACGGCGCCCCGCTGGCGCTGAAGGTGGTGCACCGCCAGTACGCCACCGACGCCGAGTTCCGCGCGCGCTTCGCCCGCGAGGTGGACCTGCTGCGCCGGGTGACCGGGACCTGTGTACCGGAGTTCCGTGACGCCGACACCACGGGCGATCGCCCGTGGCTGGGTATCGAGTACGTGCCGGGCCTGACGCTGAAGGGGCACCTCGACCAGAACGGCCCGCTGAGCGGCGACATGCTGCTGGGGCTGGCCGCCGGGATCACCGAGGCGCTGCAGGTGGTGCACGCTGCCGGAATCGTGCACCGCGACCTCAAGCCGGGCAACGTCATCCTCGCGCCGTCGGGGCCCAAGGTGTTGGACTTCGGGATCGCCCGGGCGGTCGAGGAGTCCGCGATCACCCGCACCGGCGGCCTCTTCGGCACCCCGGGGTGGCTCGCCCCGGAGCAGTACCGGGGTGCCGACCCCGCACCGCAGTCGGACATGTTCGCCTGGGGCGGGCTGGTGGCCTATGCGGCCGCGGGCCGGCGCCCGTTCGGCTCGGGAACCGCGGAGGAGCTCGCGTTCCGCACCCTGGAGCACGAACCCGACCTGGCGGGGGTTCCCGAGCAGCTGCGTCCGCTGGTCGCCGCGGCGATGGCCAAGGACCCGGCCCGGCGTCCCACCGCCACCCAGGCGCTGAACGCGGTCACCGCACTGTGGACGGGAAGCCCGCAGGTCACGAACGAGGAGGCGACCAGCGTCCTCCCCGACCTGCTGGTACAACGCTGGACCGGGGTCGGGGGCGCCGAGGACAGCACCACCACGTGGAACAGCCTCGCCCCGCCCAAGCGCTCCCGGTGGCGCAGCCCCAGGGTGCTGGTGCCGGTGGCCGCGGCGCTCGCACTGGTGCTGATCGGGGGCGCGGGAACCGTGGCCTGGCAGCGCACCACGGGCGCCCTGGAAGGCGGCAGCGGGGAGCAAGGGCAGGCCGGCGACGGCGGCGGCGCGCAGGGCGACGGCGGCGGGCCACAGGGCGGCTCAGGGGAGGCGCAGGGCGGCTCCGGCGGCGACGACCTTGCCGACATCGACCAGGGCGGCGCCAACCTGCGCGCCGTCGACTCCGAGGACGACTTCACCGTCGGCGCGGTGCAGGTGGAGAACATCTCCCCCGAGACCATCGAGGTCGCCACCCGGCAGGCGCACAGCGACGGCGGGGCCACTGTCGGGGATTGGGAGCCGCAGTTGCACATCAGCTTCTCCTCCGCCGAGCGCCGGGGCGAGGACGTCGTCTTCGCCGGCAGCGCCGAGTACTTCCGCGACACGGGCAGCTACACCCTGCACACCCAGGATTTCCAGGCCATGGAGTTCCGGCTGCAGGAGGAGGACGAGGAGAACCTCTACAACCGGGACTGGGACAGGTTCTACCGGTCCAGGGACTCCGAGGTGCTGACCACGCTGGACGCCGACCGGCCCACCGAGGAGTTCACCCTCACCGTCCACGACGTCCCGCCGGAGAACGAGAACCCGGCCGCCAGCCCCGTCACGGAGTACGAGATGCGCTACCTCCGCTACGAGCCTCCCGAGGAGCTGTGGGGACACACCCTCACAGCGCCGGAACGCAACGCCTTCGGGGTGTGCTACGAGGAGGGCCCCGGGTGGCACGACCAGCCGCCGATGGGGGGCGGCGAGGGCGGCGGACTGCCGTGCGGGTGACCCGGGCCCGGGCACCCCGAGGCGACCGGATGGACGCGGCTGAACCGGACGGCGACGCCGCGCGTCGAACCCGCACGAACGATCCCGCACCGCCGCACTGACACGGGAACAGGTCGATGACTGACGCACCCCCCGAGCGCTTCCGCCCGCTGCTGGACGACGACCCCGGACGCATCGGCCCCTACACGGTGGTGGGCCGCGTCGGTGCGGGCGGGATGGGGACCGTGTTCGCCGCCCAAGACCGCCGGCACGACCAGCGCGACCAGTACGTCGCGGTGAAGGTGATACTCGACGAACTCGCCACGGACCCCGAGTTCCGGACCCGGTTCGCCCGCGAGGTCGACCTGGTGCAGCGGGTGCACAGCCCTTGTGTGCCGGCGTTTCGCGGCGCCGACACCCGGAGCACCCCCGCCTGGCTGGCCACCGAGTACGTTCCCGGGCCCACGCTGCGCGAGTACCTCCGCATGAACGGCGCGCTGAGCGGCGGGAAGCTCCTGGCGCTGGCCGCCGGCCTCGCGGAGGCGCTGCACGCCATCCACGGCCAGGGCATCGTGCACCGGGACCTCAAGCCGGGCAACGTCATCCTGGGACCGTCGGGCCCCAAGGTGCTCGACTTCGGGATCGCCCGCGCGGTCGAGGAGACCGCGCTCACGCGCACCGGCGGGGTCGTCGGCACTGCCGGCTGGATGAGCCCGGAGCAGTACGGCAGCGGCCGGCTCACCGAGCGGTCCGACATCTTCTCCTGGGGAGCCCTGGTGGCCTTCGCCGCCACCGGCCGAGAGCCGTTCGGGTCCGGCGCGCCGAACGCGCTGGCCTATCGGGTGATGCGGTCCGAGCCCGATCTGGAGGGCGTATCCGACGAACTCCGGCCGCTGCTGGAGGCGGCGCTGGCGAAGGACCCGGCCGCCCGTCCCGCGGCGGGAACGACACTCCAAGCCGTCAAGCAGCTGTGGGGCACCACCCGCGCCCCGGATCCCGCCCTCGCCCCGGCTCCGGATACCGCGGTCACCACGCTGCTCAACGCGGAGTGGACCGGGATGGAAGCGGCGCCGCCGAAGCCGCCCCGCAAGCGGCTCCGCCGTCCCCTGCTGATCGCCGGGGCGGTCGTGGGCGCCCTGGCGCTCGTGGGCGGCGGGGCCTTCGTCGCCCCCGTAGCGATGGACCTGCTGTCCGAGCAGGGCGGCGCAGGCAACGGCGGAGACGGCGCGGACACCGGGAGCGACGTCGGCCAGGCGGGCGGGGACGGCCAGGCGGGCGACGACGGTAGCAGCGGGAGCGGTCAGGCGGGCGACGGAGGCGACAGCGGGAGCGGGGACGGCCAGGAAGGCGACGACGACGCCCTGCCCGCCGCCGCCGTCGACCAGGTCTCCAGCGCAAACGACGTCGAGAGCGCGACGGCCGAGGTCGGTGCCGCGCAGGGGAACGTCGGGCTGTTCACGGCGTCCTTGGGCGGCGGCATCGCCTCAACGCAGGTATTCGTCCACAGCCCGGAACCCGCCGGCGGCGGGATCCGGTTCACCGTCAACGGGCAGACCCAGGGAGTTCGGGCGCATGCGCCCGAGTTCGCCCAGGACGCGTTCCACGTGGTCGCCGACGGCGAGGAGCTGACTCCGGACGCGGAGTTCAGCTACACCCCCGACCTGGAGGAGCCGCAGGGGCAGGAGACCAACGAGTTCACCCTCTCGATCCCCGGCGCGCCGGAAAGCGGCCTGCTGGCCTTCCAGCACCCGACCGCCGAGGGGGAAGGGCTTCCCCCGGTCGGGATCTGCTACGACGCTGCCGACGGCATCTTCACCACCGAGTACGCGGAGTGCACCTGAGCGGCGGTGAGCGAGAGGGCGTGCTGCGCGCAGCGTCGGCTCCTGCGCCCCCGTGCGCCCGGCGCCCGGGCGCCGCCCCGGGCGTCCGACGTGCTGCAGGAACGACGTCGAGGTGCGGAGTTTCGGTCCGACCCGCCCGGTCCAGGCTGCCCACGTCGATGCCGGATTCCAGGGTGGATGCGCCCGGCGCCCCAGGAGGAGGCTCGGCTGAGCAGCCGCTTGGCGTGCGTCGCAGGATTCCTCCCATATCGACTCGCGGGATACCGGCGTGCTACATGAAATCGCTTGGAACCCGGCAACCCCTGGAGAACATATAAAGGTGCGACATCGATCGGCAACAGCCGCACGTGCTTCTCCGAATATGCGAAACCCGGAGCCGGCGGCCATGGTGACCCTTATTCACCCGAGGTTGATTGCACCTGCGGATCCGTGGATCGTCCTGCTCCCCGGATCCGGTCGGGACGCTGACCGGATCTCGCTCGGCACGCCGACCGATGCCGCGTCATCCGGGGCGCGAGGTGTTCTCCTATTCACTGAGCCTCTTGGAGGCGGAAAGGTCGTGGCTCGCCGACCGAGTCCAGGTGCCCGATGACCGAAAAGATCGACTTCAAGAAGACACTCGACGCCTACCGGGCGGCACGGGACCGGTTCCGGATCGTGGAGGTGCCTGATCTGCAGTACCTCATGATCGACGGGCATGGTGACCCCAACACCTCACCCGCGTTCACCGAAGCGGTCGAAGCGCTCTACCCGATGGCCTACAAGCTGAAGTTCGCCAGCAAGCAGGGCCTCGGACGCGACTACGTCGTCATGCCGTTGGAGGGCCTCTGGTGGGCCGAGGACATGGACGCGTTCACGGCTGCGCGAGACAAGTCGCGATGGGACTGGACGCTGATGATCATGGTCCCGGACTGGATCGGCCAGGACATGTTCGCCGCCGCCGTCGAACGGGTGGGGGAGAAGAACCGGCCGAAGCGTCTGGACGAGGTCCGGCTGGAGACGCTGTCCGAGGGACGGTGCGTGCAGACGCTGCACATCGGGTCCTACGACGACGAGGCGGACGTGCTCGCGCGGATGCACCGCGGGTTCATCCCGGACAACGGGCTGCGCATGAGCGGCAGGCACCACGAGATCTACCTCGGCGACGCCCGCAAGGTCGCACCCGAGAAGCTTCGAACCGTCCTGCGGCAACCGGTCGTTCCTGCGGCCGGCGCCGGAGACGGCGAGGCCGGCCCAACGGCCTGATCAGCCGGCCTCAGCGGTCCGCGCTCCGAGTGAGCCGCGACCCCGCGCCCGGTGAGAGCCGCGCGGGGAGCGCCGCTGGCACCGGCTTGCACGGAGGTACGGGCGTTCCCGTGGTCAGGCGGGCCGTCGTGTTCGTTCGGGTCCGAGGCGATGAGTTTCCGCTTTGCGATCGGTCACCACCGGCGAGCCCGTCAACCGATGCGGCTCGACCGGAGCACGCGCAGGGCGCGCCAGCGCCGCCGACGGAAAGGGAAGACCGATGCCGAGCCTGATGGTCGATTTCATCGTTTCACTCGACGGTTACGCGGCCGCGGAGGGCTGGCCCGGCTTCTGGGGCATGGAGGGGCCCGAGTATCTCGCCTGGATCGGGAAAGGCGCCGAACACGAGCACGTCGCCCTCATGGGCGCGACGACCTACCGGCTGATGTCCGGGTTCGCCGCCGAGGCGCCCGACGAGCCCGGCCTCGCGGAATTGACCGCGACGCCCAAGGTCGTGTTCTCCTCGACCTTGGAGCCCCCTCTGTCGTGGGACAACACCGAGCTGGTCGCCGGGGACGCGGTCGCGGCCGTACAGGACATGAAACGGCGCGACTCCCGCCCTCTGCGCACCATCGGCAGTCTCAGCCTGTGCCGGTCGCTGCTCCGAGCCGGCGTCGTCGACCGCTTCCGCGTGGTCGTCTTCCCCGTCATCACCGGCGCCACCGGCAGGGACCGCATCTACGACGGGTACCCCGACATCGCCCTCGACCTGGTCGACAGCCGCACGTTCGACGGTCGGCTCCAGTTGCTCGAGTACGTGCCCACCGTGCTCGACGGACCTCCCGGTGTGGGCGGCTGACCGGCGGCAGGAAGGTGTCCCGCGAGGAGGATCGGCTTCGGGGCCGGGCGACGGGCCGGCACGGCGGTCGTGGCGAACGGCGCCCACGGGTCCGTCGGTTGCCGCCGGAGAGGCCGCCTTTCTCCGCGTCGTTAGCACTGGGCTTACCGGGTAGCGGGATCGGTGAGGCGATCGCCCTCTTCGTCGTTCGTGGGGGCGTACACGCCACGGGTGATCCGCCGATCCCGCTCGGAGGTCCGCGAACGGGGCGGGTCCGGGGCAGATCTGGGAGACGTCATGCGTATCGCGGCCGTACGGACTGTGCTGCCGGAGCATTACTACAGCCAAGAAGAGATCACCGACGCCTTCGCGCGGTGGACGGAGGCCGATGAACGACTGCTGCGCCGGTTCCATGCCGCCACCCAGGTGACCGGTCGGCCCCTGGTGTGGCCGCTTGAGGAGTACCGGAAGCTGAACGACTTCACCACGGCCAACGACGCCTTCATCGACAACGCGCTCGACCTGGGAGAGCGTGCGATACAGGCGGCCCTCTCGCGGGCGCAGGTGGCCCCGAGCGAGGTGGACCAGGTGATCGTGTGCTCCTCCACCGGCATCGCCACCCCCTCGCTGGACGCTCGCCTGGCCCAGCGCGTCGGATTCCGGGCCGACGTCAAACGCGTGCCGGTGTTCGGGCTGGGGTGCTCGGCGGGCGCCGCCGGATTGGCGCGGCTGCACGACTACCTGCACGGCTGGCCGGACCAGGTGGCCCTGCTGGTGTGCGTCGAACTGTGCTCCTTGACCCTGCAGCGCGACGACACCTCCAAGGCGAACCTGGTGGCCAGCGGCCTGTTCGGAGATGGGGCCGCGGCGGTGGTGGCGCTGGGGGAACAGCGCGCCGAGCGGAGCGATGCGGCCGGGCACGGGCCCCGGGTCGTGGCGTCCCGCAGCAAGCTGTACCCCGACACCGACCGCCTCATGGGCTGGGACATCGGTGAGCACGGGTTCCGCACGATCCTTGCCGCCGACCTGGCGGACCACGTGGAGTCCGTCCTCGCCGAGGATGTCGCCTCGTTCCTCGACGACCACGGGCTCGCGCCGGAGGAGGTGGCGTCGTGGGTGTGCCACCCCGGCGGCCCCAAGGTGATCGACAAGCTCAGCAGCGTTCTTGCGCTCGGCCCCGGCGACCTCGACCTCACCTGGCGGTCCCTCCGGCGGCTGGGGAACCTGTCGTCGGTCTCGGTGCTCGACGTACTGGAGGAGACGATTGCCGAGCGCCGCCCGTCCGAGGGCGAACCGGGGCTGCTCATGGCCCTGGGCCCCGGGTTCTCCGCCGATCTGGTCCTGCTGCGCTGGTGAACCGGCAGCGAGACCGGCCATCGACCGCCCCGGCGGCGGAGCACACCGGGCTCCCCGGCACCAGCGGGGACGACGCCTCCGTCGAGCCGGTCACGCTCACGCCGCGGGGTGAGGGGCGGAGTCCCGTTCCCGCGGGCGGGTCGGCAGGCGCCCGGTGCGGTGCAGCCACCAGTCCGCGGCAAGGGTGCCGAGGGGAGGCACGGACGCGGCCAGGGCCGCCAGGGCCGCCCACAGGTTCCAGCGCAGGTGCAGGGCGGCGGCCAGGGTGATCGCCACGTAGACGAGGAAGGCGCCGCCGTGCACCGGTCCGAAGAGTTCCACGCCCGCCTCGCTGCCGCTTCCCAGGTACTTGACGTACATGCCGCCCAGGAGCCCGATCCAGGTCAGGGCCTCGGCGATCGCCACGACGCGGAAGGCGATCGCCGTGACACGTGGACTGATGCTCACACTGCTCCTCGAATCCGCTCGGGTCGGACCTACGCTGAATTCCCGGTATCTGCCGCGTTGGTCGCTTCACAGGCTAAGGCGCGCCCTCGAACGCCCGGAGCCGGGGCTACCGGCTCCGGGGAGAGAGCGGCCGTCGGTCGCCGACCGCTCCCCCGCGCTCCCCGGTCACCACGGCGGTCGCCGACCGGAGACGGCCGGTGCCGCTGAAGTCGGGCCCGTCCGAGGCTTTACGCGCGCCGGGTCCCGACGTCGCACCCTGTTTCGTGCCGCAGCCGCGCGCTCATCCGGCCGCGGCGCCGAACCACGTGGGCAGCCGCTCGACCAGCTCCCGCTGATCTTCACCGGCCCACGCCACGTGCCCGTCCGGCCGCAGCAGTACCGCGGGCACGTCCAGTTCCTCGCTGACGTCGACGACGTGGTCGACCCGGTCCGCCCAGCCCGCCGCCGAGAGCCGGCCGGTCTGGTCGAGCAGAAGCCCGCGGCCGCCGTGCATCAGCTCGTAGAGGCGCCCTCCCTTCAGCTCCACGTCGCGCATTCGCCGACCGAGCAGGTCGTGCCCCTCGCCGAAGTCGTAGCGGACCGCGATCGCGGTGATCTTCTCGATCAGGTACCGGTTCACCTCATCGAAGTCCATCAGTTCCGACACCAGCCGGCGCACCGCCCGGGGCCCCGGCTCGGTGGACATCAGCTGCATCTGCGCACGGGTGTTGTCCAGCACGTCGGCGGCCACCGGATGCCGCTCGGCGTGGTAGCTGTCCAGCAGCCCTTCCGGTGCCCAGCCGTCGACCTCGGCGGCCAGCTTCCAGCCGAGGTTGAACGCGTCCTGGATGCCGAGGTTGAGCCCCTGCCCGCCGGTCGGCGGGTGGATGTGCGCCGCGTCGCCGGCCAGCAGCACCCGGCCGGTGCGGTAGCGCTCGGCCAGCCGCGTGGCGTCGCCGAACCGGGACAGCCAGCGCGGCGAGTGCACGCCGAAGTCGGTGCCGGCCACCACCCGCAGCTGCTGCTTGAACTCGTCGAGGGTCGGCGGGGCCGAGCGATCCTCGGCCACCCCCTCGGCGGGCACGACGACGCGGTGCACCCCGTCCTCAAGGGGCCCGACGCCGAACCGCAGCTGGGTCTTGCGGACTTCGGCCACGACCGCGGCCACGGTCTCCGGCGGCGCGGTCACCTCCATCTCGCCCAGCAGCGTCTCGACCGTGGAGGGCTCGCCGGGGAAGCCGACGCCCAGCAGCTTGCGCACCGTGCTGCGGCCGCCGTCGCAGCCGACCAGGTAGCGCGAGCGCAGGCGCGTACCGTCGGCCAGGTCGGCGCTCACCCCGTGTTCGTCCTGGCTCAGCCCGACCAGTTCGCGGCCGCGCCGGATCTCGGCGCCGACCTCCGCGGCGCGTTCGGCCAGCAGGCGATCGGTGACCGTCTGCGGAATGCCGAGGACGTAAGGATGCGCGGTGTCCAGCCGCTCCGGCGGCGGCTTGGCGATGCCGGCGAAGAAACCGCCGACCGGGTACTGCTTTCCGTGCGCGAGGAACCGTTCCAGAAGACCGCGCTGGTCCATCACCTCGGTGCTGCGTACGTGCAGGCCGAGCGAGCGGACGAAGGCGGCGGGCTCCTCCTCCTTCTCCAACACCAGCGCATGCAGGCCGTGCAGCCGCAACTCGGCGGCCAGCATCATGCCGGTCGGTCCCCCGCCGGCGACGATCACATCGATCATGAAAACCCCGTTCGACAACATCGCATTTCGCCCGGCCGCTTCGCGCAGTCCGCGGGTGCGCTATCACGCACCTCCGCACCGGCCCCACACCCCCGCGCGGAACCCGGCGTCGGTTCGGCGCCGCGCGGGACCGGCACGTCGACAACAGCTCGCGTGCTTTGTGAATCCCGATTTCCGCGGGTCCGGGCTTCGGCCCGAGAATTCTGCAGCAGGCACCGGGTCTTGCCGCAAGGCCCCCGGTGCGCTATAGATTGAAAGTGGCAGGGAGTGGAAAACTCCGTGCCTTCCCTTTTCGTCGTCCGCTGTGGACGGCCGCGCTCCTTCCGAAGCGGCGATGCGCCGCCTACGGCGATGCCGCCGCCGACCGGCCGCGGCACGAGCACCCGGTCCACTGAGCGAAGTGCCGCCTGCTAGCGCAGCGGGTCGAAGTGCCGCATCAGGTCGGGGGTGCGGCCGGTGGTCATCGACTCGGCGAGCAGCCGACCCGTCAGCGGACCCAGCACGATGCCCCACATGCCGTGTCCTCCGGCGACGTGCACCCGCGGCGAGGAGGTCGCGCCGATGAGCGGCAGCCCGTCGGGTGTGCAGGGGCGCGAGCCGACCCACTCCTCGTGGCGGGCGTCGAAGTCCACGCCGGAGAGCATCGGGCGCACCGAGTCGACGATCGTGTGGATGCGCCGGGGGTTCAGCGGGGCGTCCTCGGGGCGGAACTCCATCATCCCGGTGATCCGGAAGCGGTCGCCCAGCGGATTGCAGGCCACTTTCCGGGCGGGGAAGTAGAGGGGATGGGTCGGCATCTCCCGCGGGTGGACGCTGAAACTGTAGCCGCGGCCGGCCTGGACGCGTGTGCGGACGCCGAAGGGGCGGGCCAGGGAACCCACTCGGACGCCGCCGGCGAGTACGGCCGCGTCCGCCCGCAACCGTCGTCCGTCGGTCGATACCAGGTCGACACCGGAAGCACCGAGATCGAGCACGCGGGTCACGTCGAACCCGTCGACGATGTCGCCGCCCCGGGCGCGGACGGCACCGGCCAGCGCGTGGGCGAACTCGGGCGGGTTGACGAAGCGCTGGCCGTGCACACGCAGGCCCGTCCGCACGCCTGCGCTCAGCGCCGGTTCGAGGGCGCGCAGCTCGTCGCCGGTGGCGAGGTCGTAGGAGACCTCGCCGCCGGTCGCGCGCACCGCCGCGAGCTCGTCGACGACGTGCTTGCGTTCGGTGTGGGATGCGCACGCGACGATGAACGGGTCGGCGTGTTTGACCGGTGCCGCGACACCGCCGTCGGTGAGCCGGTCATAGGCGTTCAAACTGAGGCGGTTCAGCTCGTTGAAGACGGCCATCGCGCGGCGCCATCGGGCCGGAGTGCAGTTCCTTGCGAACGCGGCGAGGAAGGGCCACAGCTGCCGGCCGCCCGTCAGGGGGACGGCCACCGGAGAGGACCGGTCGAGCAGGGAGGCGGCCCCGGAGCGCAGGACAGCCGGTTCGGGCAGCGGCAGGGTGAACGCGGGAGCCAGGAGCCCGGCGTTGCCCCAGGAGGCGCCGGCCGCCGTCCCGGAGCGGTCCACGACGGTGACCCGGACTCCGCGTTCCTGCAGGAACCACGCCGTCGACAGGCCGACCGTGCCCGCTCCGACGACGACGGCGTGCTCCGGTTTCGGCCCTGTGCTCACTCGGCCTCCACGTGCGCGATCGCGACACGAACGGTTCCACAGGACGGGTTCGGGAGGGTGGACTGCGTTTCCCTGTTGGCGATCGTGACCGCCGTCGCCGCCCGCCGCCGCACCGCGGCGACCGGGGCCGGCCCTCGGCTCTGCGGCGTGCTCGGGCCGCCCTCACCCGGCGCCCGCGCTCCGCTCGTCATCGCACCTCGATCGGTTCGGCCGGGCCGTGGGTCAGTACCCGGGTGCCGTGCTCCTCCACGAGGAACGTCTGGCTGAGCCCCACTCCCGAGCGGCCGAACGAGCGGAACGACGCCGGTACGTGGAAGACCATCCCGCTCTGCAGCAGCTCGTGGTTGTCCTGGGTGAGGTAGAAAGGCGCGCCGTCCATCCAGTGCGGCTTGTGCGCCAGCCCGACCGGATAACCGTAGAGCCGGTGGAACACCACGTCGTCGGGCAACCGGCCGACCGCCCGCGCGGCGTGGTCGGCGACGTGGGAACACGGGACTCCGGCCCTGGCGGTCTCCAGCACCGCGGCGAGCGCGGTCTGCGCCAGCTCCGCCAATCGCCGGTCCTCGGGCGAGAGCCGTCCCAGTGCCAGGGTGCGCATGACCGGCGCGTGGTAGCGCTGGTGGGCGCCGGCGAACTCCAGGAACGTCGGACCCGCGCCCAGGCTGCGGTGCACCCAGCTCGAGTGCGGAATGCCCGCCCGGTTCCCGGTGGCCACCACCGGCCCCCATGCCGACGGGGAGTCGGCGTGTTCGAAGAGCGCCGCAGCGATCGCGGCGGCGACCGAGGAGTCGGTGGCGTCGGGCTTGCGTGCCTCGGCGGCGGCCGCGCCGGTCCCCGCCCGGGTGGCCAGCGCGGCCCTTTCCACACAGCCGATCTCGGCGTCGGAAAGCACCAGCCTGACGCGTTCGACGAGGTGGTCGGGGTCGACGACGGTCACCCGGCGGGCGCGCAGGATCTCCACCGCATGCGGAGGGGTGGAGGTGTGGCCGGCCTCGACGCCCACCCGGGCGCCCTGCGGCAGCACCCCGGCGGCGTGGTCGAGGAACAGTCCGAGGCTGCGCAGCGCGTCGGCGTAGCCGACGTAGCGGATGTGCCCCGGCCGGGAGCTGGCCAGTGCCCGGCCGACCTCCAGGTCGGGAACGTAGAGGTAGGTGTCGTCTCCGGTGACCAGCAACGGCTGGGGAGCCGTCTCGGCGGTGTGGTAGCCGCACAGGTACTCGACGCTGGAGGGGCGGAACACCACCATCGCGTCCAGCCCGGCGTCGGCCATCCGGCGCCGGACGCTGTCCAGCCGGGCCCGGTACTCGCTGCCGGTGAAGGGGCTCGGTTCGGCCGCGGTCACCGTCGCGGCGGTATCGGCGGTGAGCCATTCCGGCTCCGTCGCCTCGCCGAGTCCGGCGACATCGGGCTGGGGCTCCGATCGCTGCTCGCGGCCCATGCGGTCCTCTTCTCTGTGGGGTGCACGTGCTCCCGGGAGGATCCTTGCCGCCGGGTTCGCCCCCATCGCCGACTGCTCCGGCAGTTTAGAGACCGGCTCCCCTTGAGGTCCATCGGATGTCCACGCGTGGAGGTGTCTGCCGTCGTGCGTCGGTCTGGCGCCGGCCGTGGAGCGCGCTTGCGCTGGAGGCGCGGCGCCCACGAGAGCGCCTCCGCCGACTGAACGCAGAGACCGCACGGCGCCCTTCCGCACCTTCGGGCACCGGACTGCGTCGGTATTTCAAGTATTGAAGCACTTGCTAGGCTGCAGGTATGTCGACCTGGCACAGTTCGCTTCAGCGGCGCGCCTGGCGGCCCTATATCGAGGCGAGCCTGCTGCTGGAGACCCGGCTCGACGAGGACCTGCGCACGGCCGCCGGAATGAGCCTGGTGGATTACCACGTGCTGCTTGTGCTCTCGGAGAGTCCCGCGCATCGGTTGCGGATGGGTGAGCTGGCGGCGCGCATGGTGTTCTCGCCGAGCAGGCTGACCTATCAGGTCAAGGTGCTGGAGCGGCGCGGCTGGGTGCTGCGGCACCCTTCGCCGGACGACAGGCGGGTCAGCCACGCGGTGCTGACCGCCACGGGACTCGAAGCGCTGCGCGAGGCGGACCGCCACCACATCGCGACGGTGCAGCGGCTGTTCACCGACGATCTCGACGAGGACGAACTGCACGTGCTCGCGCGCGTGTTCACCCGTGTGCGATGCCGCCTGCAGGACCGGCGGGCGGCCGACGAACCGGCCGGGCCACCGACCGGGGAGCAGGGCGGAGGCCGCTGAGGAGTGACGCCGCCAGGCTTCGTGCGCAGAAGGCGGGCTCGGCCCCCGCGACCGGCGCGGCCGGGCCGGGCGCAGCGGTCGCACCCCGCACGCGCCGCAGCATCCGGCCGGGGAGGGAATAGCACCCGCCCCGCCACCGTTCACGCGGTCGGTTAAAATCTGAACGACCGAGGAGGTCGCAATGCAGTTCGGGGTGTTCACGGTAGGGGACGTCACGCCCGACCCGACGACCGGGCGCACGCCGACGGAGGGCGAGCGCATCAAGGCGATGGTGGCCATCGCGCGCAAGGCCGAGGAGGTCGGGCTCGACGTGTTCGCCACCGGCGAGCACCACAACCCGCCGTTCGTGCCGTCCTCGCCGACCACGATGCTGGGCTATGTCGCGGCCCGGACCGAGCGACTGATCCTGTCCACGTCGACGACGCTGATCACCACCAACGACCCGGTCAAGATCGCCGAGGATTTCGCGATGCTGCAGCACCTGGCCGACGGGCGGGTGGATCTGATGATGGGCCGCGGCAACCAGGGCCCGGTCTATCCCTGGTTCGGCCAGGACATCCGCAAGGGGATCCCGCTGGCCGTGGAGAACTACCACCTGCTGCACCGGCTGTGGCGCGAAGACGTCGTCGACTGGCGAGGCGAGTTCCGCACCCCGCTGCAGGGCTTCACCTCCACGCCGCGGCCGCTGGACGGTGTGCCGCCGTTCGTGTGGCACGGTTCCATCCGCAGCCCCGAGATCGCCGAGCAGGCCGCCTACTACGGCGACGGCTTCTTCCACAACCACATCTTCTGGCCGCCCGAGCACACCAAGCGGATGGTCGATCTCTACCGCCGACGCTTCGAGCACTACGGCCACGGCGGGGCCGATCAGGCCATCGTCGGCCTGGGCGGGCAGGTGTTCATGCGCCGCAACTCCCAGGACGCGGTCGAGGAGTTCCGGCCCTACTTCAACGACGCCCCGGTCTACGGCGGAGGCCCGTCACTGGAGCAGTTCTCCGAGCAGACCCCGCTGACCGTGGGAAGTCCGGCCGAGGTCGTCGACAGGACACTGGGGTTCCGCGACTACGTCGGCGACTACCAGCGCCAGCTGTTCCTGATCGACCACGCCGGCCTGCCGCTGAAGACCGTGCTGGAACAGCTCGACCTGCTCGGCGAGGAGGTCGTCCCCGTGCTGCGCAAGGAGTTCGACGCGGCCCGCCCCGCCCACGTCCCCGACGCACCCACCCACGAGTCCCTGGTCCAGGCACAGCGACACGGCACCGAGGGGAGCCCGCAATGACCGACATCCTCGCGATCTCCGCGGGACTGTCACAGCCCTCCAGCACCCGCCTGCTGGCCGACCGGCTGGCCACGGCCACCCGCGGCGAGCTCGGCGGCGAGGCCGCGATCGAGGTGGTCGAGCTGCGCGACTACGCCCACGACATCACCGATCACCTGCTCACCGGTTTCGCCGACCGGCGCCTGCAGCAGGTGCTGGACCGGCTCGACGCCGCAGCCGGGCTCATCCTGGTGAGCCCGACGTTCAGCGCCTCCTACAGCGGCCTGTTCAAGTCCTTCATGGACGTCGTCGATCCCGAGTCGATGCGGGACAAGCCGGTGCTGCTCGGCGCGACCGGCGGCACCGAACGGCACTCGCTGGTGCTCGAGCACGCGCTGCGCCCGCTGCTGGCCTACCTGCGCGCACAGGCGGTACCCACCGCCGTCTTCGCCGCCAGCGCCGACTGGGGCGGCGACACCGACCTCAACCGGCGCATCGCCCGCGCGGCGGGCGAACTCGCGGCAGCCGTGCGAGGACGCCCGGCCCGGCCCCATACGGAGTCGGACTCGTTCACCGATCCGGTCCCCTTCGAGCAGCTCCTCCACGGAGGCGGGCCGCACTAGCGAAGCCGGATCCGGCGAAGCCGAGCGGTGCCGTGCACGGCTGCCGCACCGGAGCCGCACGCTCGGCGCCGGCGAGCGGAAACACCGAACAGGCTCCTGAGTGAGACAGCCCTTCCCCCAGGCAGTCGTGGCTCGCCCGAACCCATCCGATACCTTGCCGAAAGGCTCAGACGGGGTGATCCACGGACATGTCAGCCGGGAGTGATATATGCGTGTTGCCATTATCGGGCAGGCGGCCTTCGGAGAAGCGGTGCTCCGGCGGTTGCAGGACGATGGCGTGACCGTTGCCGGTATCGCGGCACCGGAGCCCACCGATGGCGGGCGGCAGGACCCGCTCTGGGCGGCGAGTGAAGCCGACGGCATCCCGCGGGTGTCGACCGCTGAGCTGAAAGAGCCCGGCGGCCTCGTCAAGTGGAAGGAGATCGAGCCCGACTTCTGCCTCATGGCGTTCGTGACCCAGTTCCTTCCGGACGAGGTGTTCGCGGTGCCCGAGTACGGCACGGCGCAGTACCACCCCAGTCTGCTTCCGCTGCATCGCGGCATGTCGGCGATCAACTGGGCGCTCATCAACGGGGACGACGAGATCGGGCTGAGCGTCTTCTGGCCGGACCGGGGAATCGACACCGGCCCGATCCTGCTGCAGAAGCGGTGCGCGATCGGCCCCGACGACACCGTGGGCAGCCTCTACTTCGACCGCCTCTTCCCCCTTGGTGTGGAGGCCATGTCCGAGGCGGTGTCACTGGTGGCGGCGGGAGACGCGCCGCGCACCGAGCAGGACCACGCTGAGGCGACGTTCGAGCCCGGATGCCGCGACGAGCACGTCGAGATCCACTGGCACCGTCCCGCGCGGGTGGTCTACGACCTGATCCGGGGCTGCGACCCCCGGCCGGGCGCGTGGACCCTCCTCAACGGGGAGAAACTGCGGTTCTTCGACTGCCGTCTCGCCCCCGAACAGCGCCCCGGCATGCCCGGGCAGGTTCTCGACGTCGACGACGAGGGCTTTTCGATCCGGCTCAACGGCGGTGTGCTCCGCGTCGGGCGGGTTCAGCACACCGGCGGAAACAAACTCCCCGCCGGAGAGTGGGCCGCCGAAGCCGGACTGACCACCGGATTCCGCTTCCGCTGACCCCAGGTTCGCCGCCCCCGCTCTCCCCCGGCATCCGGGAGGAGGCGGGGGCGCGGTGACGTCGGGACGGGCAGGGCGATCGCTGGAAGCGGCGCAGCCGGGCAGGCGGCCGACCAGGCCGCCCGCCCCCTGGCGCGCAACGGCTCCAGCTCCCGGGCGATGACTCGGGCGATAGCATCGCCCCTGTGGCGGCGATCTCCTTCTACGGCCCGCTCGGCGCCGGGCATGTCAACCCTACGCTCGGCATCGTCGCGGAGCTGGTGCGCCGAGGGCACACGGTGACGTACTACGCGCCGCGGCGGTTCGCCGACGGCGTCGCCGAGACGGGCGCGGACTTCGTGCCGGTGGTCTCCACATGGAGGCGATGGGCAGCGGCCCCGTGCCGCAGATGCACGGCAGGGAACTGATCCGGGGGATGGGGCTGCTCCTGGAGGAGACGAAGGCGCTCGTGCCCGCGCTCGCCGAGGCCCGGCCACCCGACCTGGTGGTGCACGACGGCACGCTCGCGTGGTGGGGCCGGATCCTCGCGCACCGGTGGCGGGTGCCGGCGGTGGAGACATGGCCGAACTTCGTGAGCAACCGGCACTGGTCCATGAACCGCTACGCGAAGATCAATCCGCTGAGCCCGTGCTTCCTGGCCACGATGCTGCGGGTGGCGCGGTATCTGCGCAGCGAGGGGATCACCGACGTCGGCGGGTTCTTCCAAGGCGCCTCCGCGGCTCGGAGGATCGTGACGATTCCGCGGTGCTTCCAGCCCGCCGGGGAGACCTTCACCGACGGCTACGCCTTCGTGGGGCCGGCGCTGACCGACCGCGCGTTCCAAGCTGAGTGGACTCCGCCCGGCGACGGGACGCCGGTGCTGCTGGTTTCCCTGGGCACCGCGTACAACGACCGGCCCGACTTCTACCGGATGCTCGTTGATTCCGCCGCCGACCGCCCCTGGCACGTCGTGATGGCGGTCGGCGACGTCGACCCCGACGAACTCGGCGCCGTCCCGCACAACGTCGAGGTGCACTCGCAGGTACCGCAGCTGGCGGTGCTGCGCCACGCGCACGCGTTCGTCACCCATGCCGGGATGGGCGGCACGATGGAAGGGCTGTACCACCGCGTGCCCATGGTCGCCCTGCCGCAGATGGCCGAGCAGCGCGCCAACGCCGACCGTCTCGTCGAGCTGGGGCTGGGCCTGCGCATCGATCCGGGCGGCACGACCCCCGAGGCGCTGTGGGACGCGGTGGACGAGGTCGTCGCGGACCCGCGGGTGCACGAGCGCATCGAGGGGATGCGCGAGCGCATGGACGCGGCGGGCGGAGCGCAGTCCGCGGCCGACGAGATCGAAGACGTCCTGGACCGGTGCTAGCGGTCGGTGCCGGGGGCGGTAACGGCGCCGCTCCCCCGGCCGCCGCGTCGCTGTCACGCTCCCCGTCCGGTCCCGCACGGGCGCTGCTGGAGCACACCGGCCGGGCCGACACGCGGTGGACACCGGCCGGGCGGTCACCACGATGCGGGTGGCTGCGGCGAACCGGTCCACGCCCACGGGCGGGCTGTCGCAGGACGAGGTCGTCGCACGCTACCCGACCTTCTCCGCGCCATCGCCGGCGCCGCCTACGACGGCAGGTGACGGCCGGCGGGTCCCGGCGCTGCGGGCACCGTGCCGTCCCGGCCGCCGCGGCGAACGCTCCGGCGGGGCCGGCAGGGCGGCCGAACGGCGAAACCCGGCCGCTGCGGGGCTGCACCCCTTCCCTCGGCCGCCGTCCTGTACGACGATCCCATGAGGCGTTCCTCGGCGCAGGGACGCCGCTGTCGGGCCTCCGCACCACTTCCGCCCCCGCCTCTCGGACGGCGCACCGACGAAGGAGCACAGCCATGACCTACCTGCTCGGCTCACACCACGTGACCCTGTCCGTGGGAGGCGCCCAGGCCGACGTCGACTTCCACACCAAGGCGCTGGGCATGCGCTTCATCAAAAAGACCGTCCTCTACGACGGCGCCATGCCGATCTACCACTTCTACTACTCCAACGCCGACGGCGATCCCTCCTCCGTCATCACGTGCTTCCCCTGGGCCCAGGCCGGGGTCTACGGCAAGCGCGGCACCAACCAGGCCCGCGAGGTGCTGCTGTCGGTACCCGCCACCTCCCTCGACTTCTGGTCCCGGCGCATGGCCCGGTACGGCGTCGATGCCGCCCACGCCGAGGCGTTCGGGCAGCGGCGCCTCGAACTGCGCCACCCTTCGGGCATCGAGTACGTCCTCGTCGGCACCGAGGGCGACCCCCGCGTGGGCCACCCCGGCCACGGGGTGCCGCCCGAGCACGCCGTCCACGGCATCCACGGGGTGGGCATGCACGTCTTCGACCAGGACCGGCTCGTGGAGTTCGCCAACGACGCCTTCTTCGCCGCCGAGAAGGTCGAGGAGGAGGGCGATCGGGCACGCCTGCAACTGGGCTCGGACGGCTTCGGCAACTACGTCGAGCTGACCGGCAACCGCTCCGACGATCAGGGGACCTGGTACTTCGGTGCGGGCACCTACCACCACTTCGCCTGGAACCTGGACACCCTGGACAACCAGGAAGCGGTCAAGTTCGACATCGAGGGTGCCGGATACACCGACATCTCCGAACTCAAGGACCGCACCTACTTCAAGTCGCACTACGTGCGCACGCCGGGAGGCGCCCTGTTCGAACTGGCCGTCACCCACCAGGACGGCGGCTGGGACTGCGACGAGTCCCCGGAGGAGCTGGGCAGGAACTTCATGCTGCCTCCGCAGTTCGAGTCCGAGCGCGACTCCATCCTCGCCCGGCTGGAAACCGTCACCACCGACGATTAGCCGCACCCGCCCCGCAACGACCACCGCGTTCCGCGGCCTGAGCGGGCCCCGGCCGCCGAGCCGCCGAGCCGCGGCGGCCGGGGCCCGACCGTCGCGCAGAAAGGCAGCCGATGAGCGACAACCCGCATCTGGCGGTTCCGCGGTCCCACCACGGCGCCCCCGTCGACGAGGCCGGTGTGATCGTCTACGCGGCCCACGGGCGCGGGCAGTCCGCGGAGTACATGCGCGACCTCGCCCGGCGCGTCGGCCTGGACGGCGCCGCGTGGGTGCTGCCCAACGCCGCGGACCACACCTGGTACCCCGGCGGGTTCATGCAGCCCGCCCGCGAGAACGAGCCGCGCCTGGGCCAAGCGCTGGAGACCGTCGAGGCGCACACGGCCGAACTGTCGGCCGCCCAGGCGCCCCTCGTGGCTCTGGGCTTCTCCCAGGGGGCCTGCCTGCTCGCCGAATACCTGCTCACGCGACGCCCCGCCCTGGCCGGAGCGATCCTGCACACCGGCGGCTACACGGGGCCGCACGAGCGCGAGTGGGACGGCGGCGGCGCCGGCCTGGTGGGACTTCCGGTACTCATGGCCTCGGCCGAGAAGGACCCGTGGGTCCCCCTGCACCGGGTGCACGCCACGGCCTCGGGCCTGTCCCGGCTGGGTGCCCACGTGGCCTGCGACGTCTACGACGACACCGAGCACCGCGTCAACGACGACGCCGTCGACCGCATCCGGACCTTCCTGCGCCGGATCGCCCGACCGCCGCGGTGACCCACCGCCAACCGTTGTGGCGTGCGGCGGGGCTGCCTAGGCTCGCAGGTGCCCGGTTGCGGGGGCACGCGCCTGCCTTGGGCGCACGGCCGGGGCTGTGCAGCCGTCGACGAAGGAGAGCGCCGTGCTTTTTCCCACCTCGCTGGTCGGAAGCTATCCGCAGCCGAACTGGCTGATCGACAGGGACAGGCTGAAAGGGCGCCTGCCTCCGCGGGTACGGGCGCGCGAGCTGTGGCGCGTCGCCGAGGAGCTGCGTGAGGAGGCCTTCCAGGACGCGACGGTGCTCGCGGTGCACGACCAGCACGAGGCGGGACTGGACATCGTCACCGACGGCGAGGTGCGGCGCGAAAGCTACTCCAACCACTTCGCGACGGTGCTGCAGGGCGTGGACATCGACAACCCCGGTACGGCTCTGGACCGCAGCGGCGAACCCAACCCGGTCCCCCGTGTCGCGGGGGCCATCCGGCGCAGCTCCGGCGTCACCGCCCAGGATGCGGCCGCGCTTCGCGGCCTGACCGACAGGAGGGTCAAGGTGACCGTCCCGGGCCCGTTCACGATGTCCCAGCAGGCGCAGAACGACCACTACCCCGATACCCGCGCCATGGCGATGGGCTACGCCGCCGCGGTCAACGAGGAGGTGCACGAGGCCTTCGCCGCGGGCGCCGACATCGTGCAGCTGGACGAGCCCTACCTGCAGGCGCGGGCGGAGGCGGCCAAGGAGTACGGGATCGAGGTGCTCACGCGGGCGCTGCACGGTGCACCGGGCACGACGGCGGTGCACATCTGCTTCGGTTACGCGGCGATCATCCACGAGCGTCCGGAGGCCTACTCCTTCCTGCCGGAGCTGGCCGACTGCCCGGTGGACCAGGTCTCGATCGAGACCGCGCAGGCGGCCCTGGACTGCGCCGTTCTGCAGCGGCTGCCGGGCAAGACCGTCGTCTTGGGCGTGCTCGACCTGTCCGATCCGGCTGTGGAGACCCCGCAGACGGTGGTCGAACGCGCCGAACGGGCTCTGGAGTACGTGGAGCCGGAGCGGATCGTGCTCGCACCGGACTGCGGCATGAAGTACCTGCCGCGCGCGTCGGCGCTGGGCAAGCTCCGCTCTCTGACCGCGGCCGCGGCCGAACTGCGCCGGCGCCACTGAACCGCGGGGCCGCGGGGCCCGGCGCCCGCACGGGTGCAGGCGCCCTCGCCGGCGGGCGCCGACGCCGGTGCGGTCGCCGTGCGTGCGGTCACTCCGGCGCGAACCGGCGGCTGCGGTAGGCGGCGCGGCGGAACTCGGCGGGGGTCTGGCCGGTGTGGCGCTTGAACACCTGGCCGAAGTGGGAGGCGTCGGCGAACCCCCAGCGGAGGGCGATGGCCGACGCCGGCACCTCGGCCTGGCGCGGGTCGGCGAGATCGCGGCCGCACCGCTCGACCCGCCGGGCGCGGATGCACCCGGCCACCGTGTGCTCGGATTCTTCGAAGAGCTGGTGCAGGTTGCGCGCGGAGATGTAGTGCGCCGCGGCGATCACCCGGGGGCTCAGCCGCGGATCGCTCAGGTGGGCGTCGATGTACTCGCTGATCCGTGCACGCAGCTCCGCGCGGTGGTCGACGGCAGGCGGCGGCCGCCCCAGTTCGTTGCCGAGCATGGTGGTCACCAGCTCCATCATGCCGCGCACGGCCAGCGGGCCGCTCGGGCCCAGGGACTCCAGTCCGCGGTTGAGGCCCAGCACCGTCGCCCACGCCGCCGAGGGCAGCCCCGCGCGGCATTCGAACGCCGTCGCCGTGATCTCCGACAGCGCGTCCTGACCGACGCCGATGCGCTCATAGGGGAACTTGATGCACGTCGACTTGTAGTCGTCGCTGGATACAACCCTGGTGGGCTGCGCCGAGTCGTAGAGCGCGAAGGAGCCCGGGGCGAGTACGGCCGTGCGGTCGTGCTGGGTGAGCTCTAAGCGTCCGGCGAGCTGAAGGGTGAGAATGTAGTAACCGGTGTCGCCGGCGGAAATCGATTCCGGCCCGCGGTAGGCGGCGTGCCGCCCGCATTCCATGTCGATGAATCCGACACCGGCCAGCGACCGGTCGCTGAGCGCGCCCGAGAACCTTCCCGGCCGGTCGCAATCGAATTCGAATTGCAGCACGCTGCGGGCGACCGCGTCCTTCCACGAACCGAACGCGACGGGCGGGGGCAGGTCGTCGGCGATGAGCCCGGAGGACTCGAGTCCGTCTATCAGCGCCACCGTCCTCGTCTCCCGTACCGTTCGGACCTGCCGCGGAGCCTGCCGGAGGTGTCGGCGCCTCCGGGTCGATGTGATGCGCATCATAACAACAACACGGCAGGAGGACCCCGCCGAGAGGCGCGAAACGCACGGGCGGAATCCAGGGCGGCGCTTCGGCCCCGTGCGCCCATTCCGCGACTTCGGCCACCCGAACACCATCGGCCCCGCATTGGACATCACGGTGCGAGTCAAATGGATTCTGCGCGCATCCGACATCGGGGTGCACGCATTTCCTATCGGCACCGGAGAAGGCGGCCTACGGTGGATCTCACCCCGCGGAAACGCGCATGGCGCACCGCGGCGCAGCCCCGTCGGCCCCGTTCACCGGACCACCAGGGGGAACCATGACCTCGCCGAGTGCACCCCACATAGCGGCCGCCCCCCGACCCGCGGTGCGCCGCGGGCAGTTCTGGATCCCCGGAGACCGCGTCCGCACCGCCCACGGAACCTGCCAGCGCGCGCCCATGTTCGTCTACTGGGAGGCTCCCGCCCACGGCGCCCGCCCCGACCCGCTCATCCTCGTCCACGGCGGCGGAGGCCAGGGGACCGACTGGACGGGCACCCCCGACGGCCGCCCCGGCTGGGCCGCCCGCTTCGTCGACGCCGGCTTCGCCGTCTACATCGTCGACCGGTGCGGCCACGGCCGCTCCCCCTACCACCCCGACGTCATCGGCCCCATGGCAGCCCAGTTCCCCTACGAGGCGGCCCAGGGCATCTTCTTCCCCGACACCGCCGCCGCACAACAGACGCAGTGGAGCTACGGCGGTGTCGACTCGGTGCTCGTCGACCAGCTGGTGGCGCCGATGGGGCCGCTCCCCGCCGACTTCGCCGAGTCCCAGCGCCTGGACGCCGAACGGCTCGGCCGCCTGCTCGACATCACCGGTCCTGCCGTCGTGGTGACCCACTCGGCCGGAGGCCCCGTGGGCTGGCTGGCCGCCGACGCGCGTCCCGGCCGCGTAGTGGCGATCGCGGCGGTGGAGCCGATCGGCCCCGCCTTCGCCGAGATCCCCGGCATGGGCACGCTCTCCTGGGGGCTGACCGCCGCACCGGTCACCTACGATCCGCCGATCCCCGAACCCGCGCAGGCGCGCGCCGCCGACCCGGCGAGGCTGCGCATCCCCGCACTGGCCGATGTGCCGGTCGCCGTGGTGACCGGCGGCGCCTCGGACTTCGCCGACTTCGCCCCCGAGGTCGTGTCGTTCCTCGCCGCCGCCGGAGCCCGCGCCGAACAGCTCCACCTGCCCGAGCACGGCATCACCGGCAACGGCCACGGCCTCACTCTCGAAGCCAACTCCGACCGCACGATCACTCCCGTCCTCGACTGGATCACCGCCCGCGAGCACGCGCCGACCAGGAGCTGATCCGCCATGACCACCGCCCTCGCCCCGAAGCGGGGTATCCACGTAAGCGACGAGTACGAGCCGCTGATGGGGCGCTTGGAGGAGATCCACCCCGTCCTCGACGGCACCGCCGACGAAGGCGAGCGGCTGGGCCGCCTCACCGACGAGGCCGTCGGGGCGCTGCTGTCCACCGGCGCACTCAAGGTGGGCATCCCCGCAGAGCTGGGCGGCTACGAGTTCTCGCCCCGCCAGGTCGTCGACACCATCGCGCGCATCGCCTACGCCGACGCCTCCGCCGGCTGGAGCTACATGGCGCTGCAGATGGTGGCCGGCACCACGGCCGCCTACCTCGGCCCCGAGGCCGTCGCCGAGCTGTACCCCGACGTCCCCGGCGGGCGCCACGCCATCATGGCGGGGCAGGGAACCAAGCCGGGCACCGCCGTGCGCACGGAGGGCGGGTACCGCGTGAGCGGCCGCTGGCAGTTCGCCTCCGGCGTCAACGTGGCCACCCACATCCACACCGCGGCGCTGTGCGAGGAGACGGGCCGGGTCCTGGTCTTCACCCTGCCCAAGGAGCAGGCGACTCTGATCGACAACTGGGACGTCATGGGGCTGTCGGGCACGCACAGCATCGACTACACCCTCGACGACGTGTTCGTGCCGGAAACCCGCGTCCACGAGGCGGCCACGACCACCACCCACCACGGCGGCGCGATCTACCGGATGGGACTGGCGAACATGTCGGGCGTCTGCCACACCGGCTGGGCTCTGGGTGTCGGGCGCCGGCTGCTCGACGAGCTCAAGGCCTACGCCGCCGCGAAGTCGGGATCTCCCGGCGCCGCTGTGGACACCGACCGGTTCCGCGCCGAGTACGCCGAAGCCGAAGCCCGGCTGCGCGCGGCGCGCGCCTGGGCCATGGAGATCTGGGCCGCCAACGAGGCGACGCTGGACCGCGGCGACCTGCTCACCACCGAGCAGGAGACCCTGACCCGGTTGATGCTGAACCACACCACATGGTCGGTGCACGCCGTCGGCCAGACCGTGCAGAGGTGGGCGGCGACGGCGCTCATCCGGCGCGGTCCGCTGCAGCGCTTCTTCCGCGACCTCAACACCGGGACCCAGCACATCACGTCGGGCCCTGTCGTGCTGCAGAGCTGCGGCAAATGGCTGGCCGGCATGGCCCCGGAAGGCCGATGGGTTTTCCTGACCCTGCAGGAACCGGGCGAATAGGCGGCCATGCCCTACTGCGACGCCGAAGCGGCAGATCAGGACATGCACTCCGACAACACCCGAGCAGGCGCCACGGCGGCGCCCGCCCCCTCCCCCGGCGGCCGCGTCCGCGACCCCGCGTGCCCGGAAGGATTCAAAGCCGCGTTCCGGCACCATCCCGCGGGCGTCGCGGTCGTCACCGCCGACGACGGCGAGGGCCCGGTGGGGTTGACCGCGACCTCGGTGATACCGGTGTCGGCGGAACCGCCGCTGCTGGCGTTCTCGCTCTCGGGCCGGTCCTCGACCACGCCCCGGATCACCGCCGCCGAGACCGTGGTCGTCCACCTGCTCGCCGCCGGGCAGGTGGAGGCGGCGCGGCGCTTCGCCACCAGCGGGATCGACAGGTTCGCCGACACCGCCGCATGGCGCCGCCTGCCCACCGGGGAGCCGCTGCTGTGCGACGCGGACGTGTGGCTGCGCGCCCGGATCGCCGAACGCGTCCCCGCGGGCGGCTCCACCCTGATCGTCGCCGCCGTCCTGCACGTCCGCACGGGAGACGAGTCACGGTTCCCCCTGGTGTACCAGGACCGCACCTGGTACACGCTGCCCGGCTCGGCGACGGTGGATTGACCCCGGCGCCGCCTCCCACCGCACCGACCGGCGGCGGGGTGGGACGCGGCGCCGCGATGAACACCCGCTCACGCCAGGCGGCCCGGCCACAGTCTCCGACGTGCGACGGATGCGGCGACGGCACCGAGACCGAGCAGCAGCGAAGCAGCGCCCGCGAGGCCGAGCGGCCCCGGCATGACGAGCAGAGCGCCGAGCGGGGCGACTCCCGCGGCCGCGAAGCCGAACGCGAGTGGAATCCGCAGGAGGCCCGCCCCACCGAGTGCGAGACCGAGCGCGCCGCCCAGCAGGATGACGACGACGACGAGCGGGAGCACCGCCGCCCCGGCCAGCCAGACACCCGCGGTGAGCACACCGCCGATGCCGAGGGTCAGCCACAGCAGCTCCGCGGAGAGTGCGATGGTCACAGCAGGTACGGCGGTGGCGGCAAGCAGCGCTCGCAACGGCCGCAGCGGCGCGACCCAGGCGTGGTTATGGCCGAGTTCCATCGCGATTCCGGTGAACGGGCTGGTCGCGATCGCGGCCGTGAGTACGAAGGCCAGCGGGATCCAGGCCAGGTGGTGGGCGAGCGCCAGCAGGGCGATCGTGGCGAGGAACTCCACGATGAACTCGAGGCCCACGGCGAACAGCATGCGGCGCTGCTGGGCGAGGCCGCGAAACAGCAGCGCCGCCTCACCGGTCCACCGGTCGGGGCCGGGCAAGGAGGCGAAGCCGCTGTGGAACCATTGCGTCCCCGATTCCATCCCCGTGGAGTCTCGGCGCATGGTCTCCCGAAGCTCGGCGTTCTGCCGCGCCCGATCGTCGGCGGCTTCGACGTAGCCGCGCGCCACGTACAGCGTGAGGCAACCCAGTGCCCCCGCGGTCAAGGCCGGGATGAGCACCCAGGACGCGGCCACGGCTTGCGGGTCGGTCGCCACCAGCGCCCAGCGCCGGATCAGCGGCTCGCCTCGCAGACCGGCGACGGGCTCTCCGCCGAACGCCGTGAGCAGCAGCACACCGGCCGCGGCGAAGGAGACCGCGCGGGCGACGCGGCGTGCCCGGAGCGCAAGCAGGTGGCACAGCAGGGCCGCCAGCCGCAGCATGATGGCGGCGGCCCCCAAGACGACGGCGAGTTTCCATGCCGGCGCGACTGCCTCGGAGGTCAGCATGCGCGATGCCGCCGCGCCTGCCCCACCGAGGACCGCCAGCAGCGACGGGAAGCCGAACAGGTACCGGGCGAGTAGAACCCGGCGACCCCCCGGCGCGGTGAGCAGCCACGACACGTCGGGGCTCGCCAGCCGAAGGGGCGAGCGGAAGGTGGCCGCGAAGCCCGCGACCGGCAGGAGGAAGGGCGCCAGCAACGCGACGGAGTCGACGACCGCCGGCGGGAGGGAAGTCCCGGCAGTGCCGCGCAGCAGGAAGTACTGCGCCGTGGCGCTGGATCCCAGAGCCAGCAGCAAAGCGAGCAGTGCCCAGGGGCGCCGCCGCAGGTGCAGGACGCGGCGCCGCCAACGGCGGGTTCCCAGATACGCCCGCGCGAAGGCGGGAGAGACCGGTGTCACCGCGGCCGCGCAGCCGCCGGATGCGGGTTCGGGACCCCGCTCGTCAACGCGAGATACGTGCTCTCCAGATCCGCTTCCCCGCCCACTCCGGCGCTCGCGCGTAACTCCGCGAGAGTGCCGTGGGCGATGACATCGCCGTCTTGCAACACGATCGTGCGTTTCGCGAGGCGATCGACGTCTCCCAGTACGTGGGTCGCCACGAGCACGCTCGCCCCGTCCTGCACGAGCTCACCGACCAGCAAGCGCAGTTCGGCCGCGCTGCGCGGGTCCAAGCCGTTGAACGGCTCGTCCAGCAGCAGCACGTCGGCACCTCGCACCAGCGCCATGACCAGCGCCAGCCTCCTGCGCATCCCCTGGGAGAGCTCGTGGGCCAGGGCATCCCGCCGACCCGCGAGGCCGAATCGCTCAAGCAGTTCGACCGCCCGCTCGCGCCATTGGGACAGCCTGTAGAGCAGCGCTATGAAGACGACGTGCTCCCAGACGGACACACCCGGGTAGAGGTCCGGCTGCTCGGGCATGAGCGAGAGTCGCCGCTGCGCTTCCCGCGTTCCCGCCGGATGGCCGCGTACCGTGATCTCGCCGGCGTCGAGGTCGACCGATCCGGCGGCCGCTCGAAACAGCGTGGATTTGCCGGCGCCGTTGGGTCCGATCAGGGCGGTGACGACACCGGCGGGGCACTCGAACGAGGCGCCAGCGAGTGCGGTCTGCCCCCCGAAGCTCTTGACGACGCCGCGAAAGCGGAGTCCGGCCCCGTCCCTGCCGACCTGCCCTGTTTTCGCCATACATATATACTGCGATGCCAGCGGGCACTTTGCAAGTCGTTCGTATTGTAAAAATAAGGAGGCGTGATGCCGAAGGTGGTCGATCATGACCTGCGGCGTCGGCAGGTCGCCCAGGCCATGTGGGAGGCCATCCGCAAATACGGCATCGAGGGCGCGAGCATCCGGAAGGTCGCGGCGGAGGCCGGAATCTCCGTCGGCCTGGTGCAGCACTACTTCTCGACCAGGGAACAGCTGGAGCATTTCGCCATGGAGCACATGATCTTCAGCGCACAGCAGCGGATGGCCGAACGCGTCGACACCGTGGGACCGCCGGCTACCAGTCGCTCGCTGCTTCGCCAGGTTCTGGGCGACCTGACCGTGCCCGCCGACGAACAGCGCCTCGCCGAGTACCAGGTGCTGCTCGCCTTCTCGTTGCGCTCGCTCCAGCGGCCCGACATCGCAGCTGGGCTGCGGACCAGCGATGCCGAGCTGCGGCGGTTCGTGACCGAGGAGATCCGGGGTGCCAAGGAGCGTGGTGAGGTGCGCCCGGCAGTCGACCCGGAGACCGAGACGACGCTGTTGCTGTGTTTCGCGGACGGCTGCGGGCAGCGCGTACTGCTCGGCCACCTCGCCCCCGACGACGCCTCGGCCGCCCTCGATCGTGTACTCGACCGCATCTTCACCGCACCTGACGACGGAGCCGGGACCGCGCCCGCGACGCCGTCGCCCGAGTAGACGAGCGGGCCTGGGACATGTCTCGGTCGGAGCACGCTCATCGCGGCGGCGCGGTCACTTCTCGACGTCCACCCGCGCCCCGTCGGCGAACAGGGCCTCGCCGTTGACGAGGACGTGTTCGGGTTCGAAGTCGGCGGGCAGGGCACAGGCGGTTTGCCGCTGACTTCGGTGTTCGGTGCAGGGACCGTACTTCCGGCGCCGACAGGCCCCGGCAGATAGAGCGGGCATCCGCGCGGCTCGCCCAGGCCGCCCGGGCGGTTCCTCCGCTGCGGGTGGGCTCGCGTAGCCTGACGCGGATCACGGCGAGCCGGAATTCGACGGATGGGTTGTGGGACGTGGTGAGCCCGGCGTGGCGTGCACTGACCGGGGCGGCTCTGTTGGATTTCGCGGTCAGCCCGTTGTTCCTCTGGGACGCCTTCAGCGGCGTGCTGTCCTCGGAACTGCAGGTTTCGTCTCCGTCCTCAAGCCTGGCCTACGCCGTCGGCCTGGCGGCCTTCACGGCCGGCGTCCTCGTCGGCGGGCGGCTCGCCGACGCCGTGGCGCCGCGGCGGCTCGCCCTTGTCGTGGGCGGCGGGGTCGTCCTGGGGCTCGCCGCCACCGCGTCGGCGGAATCGCTGCCGGTCCTCGTGCTCGGCTTCGGCGTCGTGCTGGGCGGCGCGACGGGCCTGGGCTATGCCACCGCGGTCCGGGTGGCCGGAACCGCGGCGACCAAGCGCGGCAGCGCGGTGGCGGTGGTGGTCAGCGCCTATGCGGCGGGGGCCGTGGTGCTGGCCCCGGTCGTCGACGTCCTGCTGGGCGTCGTGGGGCGGGCGGGGATGTTCGCCGTGCTGGCGGTCCTGCTCGGCGGCCTGGTCGTGTGCGCGAGTGCCCTGCTTCCGGACACGGTCGCCTCGGCACGCTCGTTGTCGGCGGAACCGGCACCGGCAGAGGCGTCGTCGACTGAACCGGCCGCGACGGGCCTGGCGGCGCTCCGCCCGTACAGCCGGCCGATTCTCGCCTCATGGACGATGTTCTGGCTGGGCAGCGCGCCTGCGCTGGTCGCCTTCGGCCATGCCGGGGACTTCGCTCGGACGCCGGAGTCGGCGATCGCGGCGGTGGTGCTGCTCAACGCGGGCAACTTCCTCGGCCGACTGGCAGCAGGGCCCGTCGCCGATCGGATCGGCCACGTACCGGCTCTGCACGCCACCGCCGCCGCCCTGGTCGGCGCGTGCCTGACGCTGGTCCTCGTCGCCCGGCCCGCCGGCGCTCTGGCGGCGCTGCTGGTTCTGGGCGCCCAGTACGGAGCCGTCTCCGTCCTCACGCCGATGGCGGTCGCCGACACCGTGCCCGCGGACCGGTTCGGAACCGCCTACGGGGCGGTCTTCAGCGGATGGGGCGTGGTGGGCCTCGCGGGGCCGGTCGGCGCCGCCTGGATGGCGACCGCCACCGGGTATCCGGCGGTCGCGGGGGTACTCGCCGGTGTCGCGGCGCTCTTCTGGGCCGCGGTCGTGTGGGTGTCCTCGACCCGGTCCGCCACCGGCCGTTAGCCGCGGCGCGGGCCGGCCGGCGGCCGCACGCGCGCGGTCGGGGCCGCCGCCGATCAGCCCCCACCGCACGGTGCGGGATGCGACGTCACCCCCGGGCGTCGTGCGGCGACGCGTGGGGCGCCGAATGGGGTCCTGCCATCCGGGCGGGGGTGGTGGTCACCCGGCTGCCGGAATCGGAGGTGCGCACGTAGACGCGCGCGCCGACGGGTTCGCCCTCCGACAGCAGCCCCAGGACCTCGTCGTCCCCCTCGGTCACCGCCGGGAACCGGCGCCCGTCGGCCTCCAGCCGGCCGACGACCACGCCGGTGCGCTCGCCGCCGCGGCCGTGCTTGACCGTGTAGGTCTCCACCCGCGCCCAGCCCTCGGGCTCGGCGGCCTCCTCGGGCGCCTCCCAGGAGTCGATCTCGCGCTGCAGTTCGGCGCTGCGGTCGGTCCGCCATCCCGTCGGCGCGGTGGAGTAGACCCCCGCGGAGTACTTGCTCAGGAACCCGCCGTTGGCGCCGACGAAACAGTAGCCGCCGGGGACGGCGCGGGCGCTGTGCACCGCCTCGGCTACGGCGTGCATGGCGTAGTTGTTGCCGGCGCCGCCGAAGAACGGCAGCCCGCCGGCGAGGGTGAGTCCGCGGGGGTCGTCGGCGGCGAGGCCGAGCGCGTCGGCGACGTTGGTGACCGCGATCGGGAAGCAGCTGTAGAGGTCGAGGGCCGACAGGTCCGCCGCGCCGATGCCGGCCACCTCCAGGGCGTGCTCGGCGGCCATCACCGCCGCCGGGCTTCGGGAGAGGTCCGCGCGCTGCATGAGGTCGCGTTCGCGCAGGTCGGCGTGGCCGTGAAGGAACACCCACCGTTCCTTGGGCACACCCAGTTCCCGCGCCGCCGCCACGGATGCGACCAGTACCGCCGCACCCTGGTTGACCTTGTCGCGGGCCACGACGTAGCGGGTGTAGGGGTCGGCGATGGGGCGGTTGCGCTCCGTCGGTGCGACCAACTCCGCGGCGCTGCGCTCGACGGGGGCGGCGGCGTGCGGGTTGGCCGCCGCGATGCGGGTGAAGGGGGCGAACAGCGCGCCCATGCCCGCCGCGTAGTCCTCGCGCGTCCGGCCGAGCCGGGCCCGGCGCGCGTTCTCGAACAAGGCGTACTGGCCGGGCGCATCGGTGATTCCGTGGGTCGCCTGGCGGTGCGATATCAGGCCGTCGAGTCCCAGCCCCCGGTCGTCGAGGCTTCCGCCGACCCTTTCGGAGAAGTCGGGCGGGTCCGGGGATTGCGCCATGGCCTGCACGGTGGAGACGGCCTCGGAACCGAACGCCAGGGCCGCCCGGCAGCCGCCCCGGGCGATGTCCGCGGCCAACTCGTTGACCAGGTGCTGGGGCCCCTGCCCGCCGACGACCTCCAGGATGGCGCGTTGCGGGTCGGCGCCGATTCGGGCGGCGACCGAGCGGGGGTAGTTGTCGGATCTGCCCAGCGGAGCCTCGGCGCCGGGAAAGGAGATCTCGAACTGGCGGATGCCGGCGGCCGTGTCCACGGCGGCTGCGGCGGCCGCGGGATCGGCGCCGGTGTCCTCCAGCGCCCGCCGGGCGGCCGCCGCGGCCAGTCCCACGGGGGAAAGCCCCTGGTAACCGGGATCGCCGATGCGCTCGGACGCCTGACCGACGCCGACGATCACGGGGGTGGCGGGGTCGAGGTCGTTCATCGGCACTGTCGTTCTCCCCGGGGACGGGTCCGCCTCGGCGCTTGCCGGACGTGATTACGGACGGAATCCGCCTGTAATCCCGGCAGCCTAATCCAGAGGGCACCCGTTCGGCACCGCCCCGCGACCGATCACGGTACGGGCGACGATGTAGGAGGATGTGCGGCATGGCTAGCGCACGGCCCTCAGGACGCCCCCGCGACCCCGACGTCGACCGCAAGCTGGCCGATGCGGCGGTGGACCTCTTCGGGGAGCAGGGCTGGTCCTCGTTCACCATCGAGGCCGTCTGCCGGCGCGCCGGTGTCGGCAAGGCGTCGGCCTACCTGCGGTGGAACGGCAAGGAGGAGCTGCTCGCGGAGGCGCTGACGTCGCGCCTGGGGGCGATCACCGACGTGGACACCGGATCGGTGCGCGGCGACCTGGCACGGCTCGTGCTGCAGATGACCGAGCTCTACGGCGGCGAGCACGGCCGGGCCGCGATGCGCCTGGCCATGGAGGCCGCGGCCATGCCCGAACTCGCCGAGCGGTACACCCGCATAGCCCAGGACCAGGTCATGGCGGCGCGCGCCATCGTCCGGCGGGGCATCCGCCGCGGTGAGCTGCCCGAGGACACGTCGGTCACCTACCTGCTGGACGCGTTGTGCGGCGGGGCGATGAACCACGTGCTGACGACGCGCCTGGCGCCGCGGGCGGTGCGCGACGCGGCGCCGCCGGCGGCCGAATACGCCGAGCGCTTCGTCGACTTCGTCCTGACCTCGGTACTCACCCGCGGCGGTGCCGTCTGAACAGGGCATCGGGCCCGCGGTCCGACCGGAGGAATCCCGGCGGACCAATTGCTAAACGGAATCCGTCTGGATTAGCGTGCTGCGGACCGGCGCTCCGACGGAAGCCGGGGGTCCCGCGGGGAAGGATTCGTCAGTGCGAACCGCCATCTGCGACATGCTCGGCATCGAGCTGCCGCTGCTCGCCTTCAGCCACTGCCGGGACGTCGTCGCCGCGGTCACCAACGCCGGCGGGTTCGGCGTCCTCGGCGCCTCCTCGCACACCCCCGAGCAGTTGGAGCGCGAACTCTCCTGGATCGACGAACAGGTCGGCGGCAGGCCCTACGGCGCCGACATCATCGTTCCGGAGAGGTACGAGGGTCGCGGCCAGGGCCTGAGCAGCGAAGACCTCGCCGCGCGGATACCCGGGGAGCACCGCGCGTTCGTGCGGCGCCTGCTCCACGAGCACGGCGTCGACCCCGCAGGCAGCGCCGACTGGCCGGGCCTGGAAATCGGGTTCGACCACGAGGTCGGCGAGCGCCTCCTCGACGTCGTCTTCCGCCACCCGGTGAAGCTCGTCGCCAACGCGCTGGGAGTGCCCCCGCAGTACATGATCGACCGGGCCCGCGCCGAAGGCGTGCCCGTGGCCGCCCTCGTCGGGGCCGCGGAGCACGCCCTCAAACAGGTCGAGGCGGGTGTGGACGTCCTCGTCGCCCAGGGCACCGAAGCGGGCGGCCACTGCGGCGAGGTCACGACCATGGTGCTGGTCCCCGAGGTGGTCGAGGCGATCAAGCCGGTGCGCGAGGTGCCCGTCCTGGCCGCGGGCGGCATCGTCACAGGGCGGCAGATGGCGGCGGCGATCGCGCTCGGCGCGGACGGCGCCTGGACCGGGTCGGTGTGGCTGACCACCGAGGAAGCGGAGACCGCGCCCTACACGGTGGAGAAGATGGTCGCGGCCTCCTCGCGCGACACGGTCCGCTCCCGGGGGCGCACCGGCAAGCCTTCCCGCCAGCTCGCGTCGGCCTGGACGCAGGCGTGGGACGGCCCCGACAGTCCTGAGGCCCTGCCCATGCCACTGCAGTCCATCGTCAGCGAGCCCGCGCTGCGCCACGTGGACAGCCTCGCCGAGAAGGGCGACACCGGGGCGCGGGAGCTCGCGACCTACTGGGTCGGCCAGGGTGTCGGCCTGATGAACCGCGTGCGCCCGGCGAAGGACGTCGTCTACGAGATGGCCGAGGACTTCGCCGAGGCGACCCAGCGCCTCACCGACGCCGCCGGGGAGTGAACCGCCGGCGGGCAGAGCCGCTTCGCCCGCGTTCTGTCCGCCGCCCCGCGAGTTCCCTGCGCCCGCCGGCAGACCGCGGCCCGACCAGGACGGAGTGCCATGCCGCTCACGCTGGAGTACGCCTTCACCATCACCGTCGACCTCGGGGAACCGCGCGAGGTGGGCACGACCTATGCGGGGTTCCGCCGCGTCGTCCCGATCGCCGGCGGCACCGTCGACGGACCCGCGCTCAGCGGCGAGGTCCTTCCCGGCGGCGCCGATTGGAACCTTGTGCGCGCGGACGGCGCCGTGCACGTCTGGGCGCGCTACGAGATCCGCTCCTCCGAGGGGGCCGTGGTCACCGTCATCAACGAGGGCCTCGCGGACCCCGCCGGACCGCCCGAAGGCGCCGCCGATCGAGCCTGCCCGACACACCCGGTCTTCGAGGCCCCCCAAGGGGGCCCGACCTGGCTCAACACGGCCTTCTTCGTGGGTCGGCTGTGCCTTCCGACGGCTCCGGGCGGCCCGGTCGCCGTGGAGGTGCACCAGGTCCTCGTCCACTGAGCGGGCCGATGGGCCACCCGCCGACGCGGACCGACACCGCGGTCCCGGCTCCAGGGCCGCAGCGGCCGCTCGCAGGCGGCCTCCACCGGTCGGCGCGGTCGGCCCCCGAGCTCGGCTTCGCCCCCGCGACCTGGTAGGAATCCTCGCAAGCGGGAGCCGTCGCGGCCACCGGCCCCTCCCCCGGCGGAGGTCGCGGCCCTCGCCCAGCTCAGGTTCCTGCGCGGCCGCCGTGCCGGGCAGGCGCCGCCCGCGTGCGCGGAGTGGGCCTTCGACGGCCGCGCACACCGCACCGCCCATCGGGAAGGAAGCCCGCATGACCGCCGACAGCACCGCACCGGCCATCACGCCCCGTCTCCGCGAACAGCTGCACGAGCTGTACAAGGACCTGCACCGCAATCCTGAGCTGTCCATGCAGGAGCACCGCACCGCCGAGCTGATCGCCCGACGCATGAGCGACCTGGGATTCACCACCTTCACCTGCGGCGGCACCGGCGTGGTCGCGGTCCTGGAGAACGGCGACGGACCGGTGGTCGGCTTCCGCGCGGACATCGACGGGCTTCCGGTGGCCGAGGAGACCGGGCTCGACTACGCCTCCGCCGCTCGCGGCACCCTGCGCGACGGCACCGAGGTGCCGACCATGCACGCCTGCGGCCACGACACCCACATCACCTGCGCGATCGGAGCGGCCACACTGCTGGCCGAATCCGCCGACTCCTGGGCGGGCACCGTGGTGTTCGTGTTCCAGCCGGGCGAGGAGATCGCGGAAGGGGCCCGCGCCATGGTCGACGACGGCCTGTGGGACCGCGCCCCGCGACCGGAGGTCGTCTACGGCCAGCACGTCTGGCCCGGCCGCGCCGGAACCGTGGAGATCAGCAGCGGGGCGGCCATGTCCATGGCCGACTCCTGGAAGGTGACGGTGCACGGGCGGGGCGGACACGGGTCCCGGCCCGAGGTCACCATCGACCCGGTCGTGCTGGCGGCGCACATGGTCGTGCGCATCCAAAGCGTCGTCTCCCGCGAAGTGCCCGCTCAGCAGGCGGCGGTGGTGACCGTGGGCAGCTTCCACGCCGGCGTCAAGGAGAACATCATCCCCGACAGGGCCGAGTTCACGATCAACGTGCGCAACCTGGACGCCGACGTGCGCGATCGGCTTCTGGCGGCGCTGCGCCGGGTCTTCGACGGCGAGGCCGCGGCCTCGGGGGCGCCGCGTCCCGAGATCACCGAGCTCTACACCTTTCCGCTGCTGGTCAACGCCCCTGAGGAGACCGCGGCGCTCACCGCCGTGCTGCGGGACGCCCTCGATGCCGACCGTGTCGTGGACCGGCCGGCGAAGATGGGCAGCGAGGATTTCGGGGTGCTTCCGGGCGCGATCGGCGTGCCCGGCGTCTACTGGTTCTTCGGCGGCATGCCCGACGAGGTCGTCGACTCGGGTGAACCGGTGCCCGCCAACCACTCGCCGCAGTTCGGCCCGGTCCTGGAACCGACCCTGACCACGGGGGTGACAGCGGCCTACGCCGCGATCATGTCGCGAGTGAGCCGGTCCGCCACCTAGCCGGAGGCGTGCTCGGCGGATGGGCACGTTCGCGCGTGCCCTCGGAGCCGGCCCGGCACCGAGGCCGGTCTCCGAGACAGGCCCACCACGGTCTGGACCGGCCTTCAGCCGCGCATCCGGCCGCCGCGCGGGCGGCGGCCGGTGGCGGGGGTGTCAGAGGTTGCGGTCGAGCAGGTCCAGCAGCGCCCTCCAGTGGCGCTCGGTGGCCTCGGGGTCGTGGCTGGCGGTGTCGGCCTGGGTGTAGCCGTGGCGCGCACCCGGGTAGACCTCGGCGGTGTAGCGCACGCCTGCCGTGTTCAGGGCCTGGTCGAGGCGCTCGATCTGCTCGGGAGGCAGGGCCGGGTCCTCGTCGGCGTGGCCGAAGTACACCTCGGCGCTGATGCGGTCGGCGAGCAGGTGCGGGCTGTCGGCGGCGTCGGGGGCCAGGTTGCCGCCGTGGAAGCCGGCCATGGCGGCGACGCGGTCGGGGTGGGTGCCGGCGGTGCGCAGCGCCAGGACCGCGCCCATGCAGTAGCCGGTGACGCCGACCGGCCCGTCGGCGGTCTGGTCGAGGCCGGTGAGGCGGCGCAGGTAGGCGTCCGCGTCGCGCATCGCCTGGTCGGGTGTCAGCGACTGCATGATCGGCCCGAGCTTCTCGAAGATCTCCGGACGCCGGCCGGGGTCGATGAACTCCGGAAGTTCCACCACCGGAGAACGGCCGTGGCGGTAGAAGACGTTGGGGACCAGCACGGTGTAGCCGGCTTCGGCCAGGCGGGAGGCCATCTTCTCCAGCTGGGGCCGCACGCCGAAGGCGTCCATGTACATCAGGACGCCGGGATGGGCATCGCCGTCGTCGGGATAGGCGAGGTAGGCGTCGGCGGTGCCGTCCTCGGTGGTGATGTCCACGGCGGTGCCGTACACGGTGGCCATGTGCGCTCCCTTGACAGACGCGGCGACGGTTTGCGGGCGGACCCGGTGCGCGTGGGCCGGCGCGCAGGGACGCTTGCGGCGCGGACGCCGCGGCGGCCCTCGCGCGGTCCCAACCGGCGGCGATGCCGCCGGTACCGGTCAGCAGGGTACTCCCGCGGACGCCGGGGATTCGCTCGGTGGGGCGGCGCGCGCCGCCGCCCCGGACCGCCGGGGCCGGTGCCGAGCCCGTGCGCGGCGGCCGCGATCCCCTCAGGGGAAGGGCTCCCGGCACCCCCGGAGGCGGCCTCGCGCGGCGGGGACCGCACCGATCACCGGTGCCGGGCGGCGGAGGCCCGGACGGCTCCCGTCGCCGCGAGGAGGACGGCGCTGACGAACCAGAGCGCCCCGGCCGCGCCCGCGCTGCCGGCGACGAGGGCCGCGGCGCCGGGGATCGCGACCTGGCCGAGGCGGTTGCCCCACAGCCGCAGGGACAGGGCGGTTCCGCGCGTGTCGGGCGGCACGGCCCGCACGACCATGGTCATGGTCAGCGGCTGGCCGAGCCCCAGCAGGAATCCGCCCAGGACCAGTGCGGTGGCCATGGCGGCCGTTCCCGACATCGGCAGGGCCACGGCGCTGAGCCCGGCGGCAGACCCCAGGGTGCTGCCCATGATGAGGACGTGGCGCTGCCAGCGCTGCACGAGGCGGTCGACGAGCAGGCGCGAGAGGATCGACGCCGCGGCCCGGGCGGCCAGCAGGGCGCCCACGACGGCGGGGCTGATGCCGCGCTGGTCGGCGATGAGCGGCAGGTAGGCGGTCAACAGGTCCACCGCCGCCAGCAGTGCGAGACTCGTGAACAGCCCCGTGGGCACTCCCGGTCGGCGCAGCAGGTCCGAGACCGGCAGGGCCGCAGCGCCCCCGCGCTCGGATCTGGGCTGGGTCGCCGACCATACGCCCAGGACGGCCGGCAGGCCCAGCGCCGCGGTCAGCCCCGCCACGAGCAGCGCCTGCTGCGTCTGCGCGCCCAGGCCCTGGCCGGAGGAGGCGTCGGCGAGCAGGAGGCTGGACAGCAGCGGCCCCACGAGCTGACCGAGTGCGGCCGAGGCGGTGAGCAGGCCGAAGTTGCGGTCCAGCGCCTTCTCGGCCGAGCGCTGGGCGACCATGCGCTGTGCGGCGACCATGAAGGTGAGGTGGCCCAGCCCCAGGACCGCGCTGCCCGCGGCGACGGTGGTCAGCCGTTGCGATGCGGCCAGCAGCAGCGGAGCCAGCGCCATCAGCACGATGCCCGCGGCCACGATCCAGGCCGTGCGCCGCAGCCGGTCGCTCAGCCGGCCCAACGGGACGGCCACGAGCAGCGGCAGCAGCGCGAAGGCCGCCGTGATCAGCCCGATGTGCAGGGCGTCGGCGCCCAGCGCGACGGAGTGGTAGGAGATGAGGGGCCGGGAGAGATTGAGCGTGGTCTGGGTGGCGACCACGGTGACCAGAAGCCACCACAGCCAGCCGTCCCGCGGGGCGGAGCCGGGCGCTGCGCTCACGTGCGGTTCCGGCGCGGTGGTATGGCGGCCATCGGTTCCTCCTGGGCGGCTACGGCACCGTAGATCCGGTCATCCTACGGACCGAGCGCACCGCTGCCCGCGAGCACCCTGGCGATGTGCATGCGCGCTGAGGCCCCTCGGGGGCGGGCGGGGGCGCATCCCGCTCCCTCACCCGGCGGCGTAGGCGTGCAGGAATGCGGCCCGATGGGCGCCGATGCGGGCGCGGAATGCGGATCCGTGCAGCTCTCGCTCTTCGCCCGCGCCCCGGCCCTCACTCGTCCGGCGTCGCGCGGGGAAGCGCCCCGGAGACGACCGCGTCCGCGGTCCTGTGTACGACCGCGGTGTCCGGCGGGGCGCCCTCCCTGTCGGCGAAGAGCAGGTGCGCGGCTCCGACCAGCGTCGCTGCCAGGGTGTCGGTGTCGGCGTCGGCCGCAAGCCGCCCCAGTTCCCGCTCGGCGGCCAGGTAGCCGGAAAGCATCGCCGCGGCCTCGGTCAGCAGCGGGACCCCGGTGGGCGTGGTGTGCCGGAGCCGGGCGCGCAGGCCGTCCCGGGAGGTGACCAGGCCGACGATCGCCACGGCGACGGGATCGAACAGGGCCGTGAGAGCGCCGGTGAGGTTGTCGGCGACGGTTCCGGTCCCGGCGGCGGCGCGCAGGGCCGCGGACCGGTCGCCGAGCCGGGTGATGCGGTCCCGCACGAGTTCGGCGAGGAAGGAGTCGAAGTCGACGAAGTGCCGGTGCACGACACCTTTGGCGCAGCCCGCCTCGTCGGTCACGGCACGGCTGGTCAGCGCGTTGGGCCCTTCCCGCAGCAGGATCCGCTCCGCGGCGCGGAACAGCTGCTCGCGCACGTGGCGGATCGCCGTCCCGGTCGGCATCGTCCGTCCCTCCCCTGTCGTCGTCCCGCCGTTGCCGAGTGGGCACATGCCCACCCTATCGCCGGAGGGTGCGCAGCCGCCCGAAAGCCGGCCCCAGCAGGTCCGCGAGATCGCGGAGTCGTTCGGCACCGACCCCGACGCTACGATCGCGCCCGACCTCGCTATCCCGAGGCCGTGGTCGAGGCTATCGCCGGCGCCGCCCCGGGCACCGAGGTCGTCGACGTCGACTGCGGCACCGGAATCGTCGCGCGCCGGTTCCAGGCGGCCGGGTGCCGGGTGCTCGGAGTCGAGGCCGACGAACGCATGGCCGCTTGGGCGCGCCGCCACGGCGTCCGGGTCGAGGTCGCGCGATTCGAGTCCTGGGCCCCCGGGGACCGGTCCTTCGACCGTGGTCTCCGGGCAGACCTGGCACTGGGTGGACCCCGTCGCGGGCGCGAGCAAGGCCGCCGAGGCCCTGCGGCCGGGCGGCAGGCCGGCGGTGTTCTGGAACGTCCACCGGCCGCCGACAGAGCGACGCGCCCTCGGCTGCGACGACATAGGCACCCCGATCAAAGATATCAATCGAGTGATATCATTGATTCGTGAGCGAGCGGGACGAGACACGGCGGCGGATCGTGGAAGCGGCGGCGGAGCTCCTGCAGTCGCAGGGGCGCGACGCGGTGACCACGCGTGCCGTCAGCGCCGCGGCCGGGGTGCAGCCGCCGACCATCTACCGGCTGTTCACCGACATGGGCGGGCTGCTGGACGCCGTGGCCGCCGACGGGTTCGACGCCTACCTGGTGCGCAAGCACGACCAGGCGCTCACCGACGATCCGGTGGAAGACCTGCGCACCGGTTGGGACCTGCACATCGAGTTCGCGCTCGAGTATCCGGCCCACTACCTCCTGATGTACGGGCAGCCGGTGCCCGGACGGCAGTCGGCCGCCGCGGAACGGGCGGCGCAGCGGCTGCGCATGCTCATCGGGCGCATCGCCGAGGCCGGCAGGCTCGCGGTCAGCGTCGAGACGGGCCTGGAGGTCGTCCACGCCGCGGGCGTCGGGGCCGCCCTCACCCTCATCGGCACTCCCGCCGAGAAGCGCAACCCCGACCTGTCCCGGCGGCTGCGCGAGGCGACCGTCGGCTCCATCACCGGCGCCGAGAGTTCCGGCGCACGCGACCGCGCCCAGCGCGCGGCCGGGCTGAAAGCGGTACTGGGCGGCACGGACGGCGTGTTCACCCCGGGCGAGCGGGCCCTCCTCGGCGAGTTCCTCGACCGCCTCGCCGACACACCGCCGAGCGGCTGAGGCCGCACGCGTCGACCTCCGCGCGCCCGCCTCGCCCCGTTCCGCCGAAGGAGCGAGTCCCGCCGGTTTTGCGCGGACATGTCCTGATCTAGGCATCGGCGGGCCGAGCGGGTAGTGTCTCAGGCCGGTCCCCGTGCACGGCACCGGCGCGATGAGGGCCCTGCTCAGCCTCCCCAGGCACCGAGGAAAGATGCCGCTCAGCTCCCCCGCCCGCAAGGCGGCCGCGTCGTCGTGGCCGCTTCTCGTGCTGCTGCTGGTGCTCTTTCCCGTCGTGGCCGTCCACGGGGTAGGCGGGGCGCTCACCCACGGGCACCCCGATCACGCGCTGAAGCACGCTGCGGCCGCCCACGCCGACGGCGGAGGCGGCTCCCACGGAGTCCACTCGCTCACCGTCGCGTCCGAGCACTCCGAGCACTCCGAGCACGAGGGACACCGCGCCCCCGCCGAGCACGCGTCCCACGGCCACGCCGACCACTCGGACGGCGAAGAGCAGGACTGCGCCGCGGTCCGGCTCGCCGATGCCGAGCCGCACTCCCACGCCGACTGCATGAGCGTGGTCCCGACGGCGGGCGTGCTCTGGCTGGTGTGCTGGCCCGCCTTCCTCTCCGCAGGCCCCCGCGCCCTTGCGCCGTCCCCGCCGCGAGCGATCGCGGTACACGGACGCCGACGGCGGCGCAGGCGCCTGCGATGCACCCGGCTGCGCCTGGCCGAACTCTCGGTACTGCGGGTCTAGATGCCCTGCGCCGCCCGCGCCCGTCCCCTGCGGACCGGCGCCACGGCGGCACGGCATCACCGTCGCGGCGGCCCGCCGCGACGGATCCACCCGTCCAATACCCCGAACACGACCGGGAGTTCATCATGACCCGAGCCCGCCGCGCCCGGAAACCGCTCGCCAGTCACACCGCCCGCTACATCGCCGCGGCGGCCTCGCTCGCCGCCGCCCAGATCCACGTCGTCATGGCCCCCGTCCACGCCGAGGAGTGGCCGGCCTCGGGCGTCTTCTTCGCGCTGCTGGGAGTGCTCCAAGCGTTGTGGGGCGTCGCCGTGCTGCGCTGGAGCGGACCGCTGCTGCTCGGCGCCGGAGCGGCGGCCAACGTCGCCACCCTCGCGCTGTGGGGCCTCAGCCGCGTGGTGGGCATGCCCTTCGGCCCCCACGCCGGTGTCCCCGAAGCGGTGGGCACCACGGGCCTCGTCGCCGCCGGCCTGGAGGTCGTACTCCTCGCGGCCGTGTCGGCCGCGCTGGTGTGGCGCACGACCGAGCCGGAGCCGGGCGCCGTGGCCATGGGAGTCGCGGCGGTGGCGGTGCTGGGCGCCACGTTCGCCACCGCGGTCGCGGTCGCTGAGGCCGACAACCACGGCCACGCCGAATCGGGCGGCCACGGCGACTCCGGACACTCCGACGAAGGCCACCATGGAAACGGCGACGGCGGGGCCGACTCGGCCGCCACGCCTTCGGGCGGGCAGCCTTCGGGGAGCCCGGACGCCGAGTCGCCCGAGGAGGAGGTGCCCGAGGGCCACGAGGGCCACGACCACGAGCACTGAGCCGGCCGAGCCGTGGACCCGCCGCGCACCGCCGCCTGCGGCGGCGCGGAGCCGCCGCAGGCGGCGGTGCGCGCGGGCCTCGGCGCCGGCGCACCGGTTCGGGCCTTCCGGCCCGCCCGCATGACTGCTCCGGCCCCGGCCGCACAGCGGACCGGGGCCGGCTCGGTCCGGCCGGTCGGCTGATCCGTCCGATCAGCCGACCGGCCCGCTCATCCGATCAGCCCGCCGGGTGGCGCAGAACCGCGACCCCGCGCGGGGGCAGGACGCGGGTGCCTCCGCCCGCTGCGCCGGCGGGGTCGAGCAGCTCACCGCCCAGCCCGGCGATGTCCACCGGTTCGGCGGTGCGGTTGACGACGAACCAGTACTCCGCGCCGCCGCCGACGCGCACCGCCAGCTCCACGCGGCCGCGCAGCCCCGGAGGCAGCTCTCCGGAGACGCCGGCCGACGCCAGCAGGCGGGACAGCACCCCCGCCAGCCCTTGGGCGCCGAGCCGCGTCGACACGTAGGCCGCAGACCCCATCCCCGCCTGCCGGCGCGTGATCGCCGCCTGCCCGGCGCGCGGCCCTTCGGCGTAGGAGGCCAGAACCTCGACCCGGGGGTCGGTGACGGTGATGTCGTCGCTCCACAGCGTCCCGACGCCGCCGTCGTCGAGCCGTACCTGCTCGTCGGCCTGCAGCGGCGCGAACTCCTCGATGCGGATGCCCATCAGCTCGCGCAGCGGTCCGGGGTAGCCCCCCAGCCACGCGTGGTCGTTCTCGTCGACCACCCCGGAGAAGTAGGTCGCGACCAGGTGCCCGCCGCCTTCGGCGTAGCGCACCAGCTCCTTGGCCCGCTCCTCGGTCACCATGTGCAGGACCGGCGCGATCGCCATCCTGTAGTCCTCCAGCGGGGTGCCCAGCGGCACCACGTCGGCGCGCACGCCGCGCGAAAGCAGCGCCGAATACCAGTCCAGCGCCTCCTGGCGGTAGCGCAGCAGCGAGGAGGGATGGGAATCCTGTTCGCAGGCCCACCAGGACTCCCAGTCGAAGACGATCGCCACCGGCGCGCGCTTGCGGTGCGATCCCGTCAGCGGCGCCAGCCGTTCCAGGCGCGCGCCCAGTTCGGCCACAGAGCGGAAGACCGCGCTGTCGGGGCCGGCGTGGGGCACCATCGCCGAGTGGTACTTCTCCGCGCCCGCGGCCGACTGGCGCCACTGGAAGAAGCAGACCGCGTCGGCGCCGTGGGCCACGTGCAGAAGCGAGTCGCGCGCCGTCTCGCCCGGCGCCTTGGCGCGGTTGACCGGCTGCCAGTTGACGGCGCTGGTGGAGTGCTCCATCAGGAACCACGGGCGCCCGCCGGCGATGTTGCCGGTGAGGTTGGCCGAGAACGACAGTTCGTCCAGCGCTTGGGCGCCGGGGCGCATGTAGTGGTCGTTGGAGACGAAGTCGACCTCGCCCGCCCAGTCGGCGTAGTTCATCCCCCGGCTCTCCCCCATCACCATGAAGTTGCTGGTGACGGGGATGCCGGGTGCTGCGGCCTCCAGCACCTCCCGTTCGGCGCGCAGGTAGCCCTTGAGCACGTCGGAGGAGAAGCGCTTGAAGTCGAGCTGCTGGGTGGGGTTGGGGTGGGAGGCGGCCAGCCGCGGCGGCAGCACCTGGTCGAAGGCGGTGTAGTGCTGGGACCAGAACGCGGTGCCCCAGGCCGCGTTGAGCTGCTCGACGGTGCCGTAGCGGTCGCGCAGCCACGTGCGGAAGGCCGCGGCGGCGTCGTCGGAGTAGTCGTAGATGTTGTGGCAGCCCAGCTCGTTGGAGACGTGCCAGGCCGCCAGCGCCGGGTGGTCGGCGTAGCGGCGGGCCATGGCGTCGGCCAGCCGCAGCGCGTAGGAGCGGAACACCGGCGAGGTGGGTCGCCAGTGCTGGCGGGCTCCGGGCCAGACGGTCTCGCCGGTGGCGGTGACCGGCAGGATCTCCGGGTGGAGCGTGGTCAGCCACGGCGGCGGCGAGGCCGTCGCCGTGGCCAGGTCCACGGCGATGCCGTTGGCGTGCAGCAGGTCCATGGCCTCGTCGAGCCACGCGAAGTCCCACTCGTCGGGTCCGGGCTGGAGGCGGGCCCAGGAGAAGATGCCCAGCGAGACGATGTTGACGCCCGCTTCGCGCATCAGCCGGACGTCTTCGTCCCAGACCTCGCGCGGCCACTGCTCGGGGTTGTAGTCGGCGCCGTAGGCCAGCCTGGGGCCGGAGCCGCGGGGTGCGGTGCTCTCGGGCCAGCGCAGCCAGCGGTGGGGTCGGGCAGCAGCCATCGTTCTCTGCGGTTTCCTTTCATGCGAAGCGGGCGGGCCGGGTCACTGGTTGACGGTGAAGCCCTGCTGGTTGCCGTACTGGACCGTCTCCTTCTGCCAAGCCGCCAGCCCTTCGGCCAGGGTGGTGTCGGAGACGTAGGCCTTGCCTGCGGTGTCGTTGAACACCGAGTTGGCGTAGACCTGGTAGGGCAGGTAGGACCAGCCCTCCACGACGTTGGAAGCGGAGTCGGCGAAGACCTTGTTGGCCTGCTGGCCGCCGAAGTAGTCGAACTCGCGGGAGAGGAACTCCTCGGACTCCAGGTGCCGGGTGGTGGCGGGGAAGGCGCCGTTGTCGAGGCGGGTGTCGACCCCGTCGCCGACGGCCGCGTACTCGGCGAAGGCGTAGGCGAGTTCCTTGTTCTCCCCGGCCTCGGGGACGGCCAGCGAGCTGCCGCCGTTCTCGGCGCTGGCGGCGGCTCCCTGCTCCCACTGGGGCAGCGGGGCGACGCGCCAGGAACCCGCGCCGTCGGCCACGCTGGACTCGAGGTTGGCGGGCATCCAGGCGCCGGCGATCACGGTGGCGATGCTGCCGTCGGACATGCCCTGGAACCACTCGTCGGTCCAGGAGTTGGTCGGAGCGAGCAGGTCGTCCTCAAGGAGCCGCTGCCAGGTCTCGGCGTAGCGAGTGGAGCCCTCGTCGGTGAAGTCGACGGTCACGTCGGTGCCGTCGACGCGGTAGGGCTCGCCGCCGGCCTGCCAGATGAGGCTGGTGGCCAGGCCGGCCTCGCCGGTGTCGGCGGTGATGTAGGCCTCGGAGTCGGCCTTCTGCAGCTTTTCGGCCGCCTCGACGTAGGCGTCCCAGGTTTCGGGCACCTCGATGCCGTGCTCGTCGAAGAGGTCGGCGTTGTAGAACAGCGCCATCGGGCCGGAGTCCATCGGCAGCCCGTAGACGCCGCCTTCGATGTTCACCGAGCCCCACGGGCCGGTCGAGAACGTGCCGTCGAGGTCGTCGGCACCCAGGGAGGAAAGGTCGGCCACCGACTCGGCCACGGCGAACTGGCTGAGCGCGAAGTATTCGAGCTGGGCGAGGTCGGGGATGCCCGAACCGGCCTTGATGGCGTTCTGCAGGGCCGAGTACTGGTCGGGGCCGGTTCCGGCGTTGACCAGATCGACCTCGACGTTGGGGTGCTTCTTCTCGAACTCCTCGACGACCGGTTCGAGCGTGGGCTCCCAGGCCCACACGGTGATCTTGCCGCCCTCCTCCAGGGCGGACTCGACGTCGCCGGACGAGGAGCCGCCGCCGGAGCCGCAGGCCGTGAGGGCGAGCAGCAGGGCCGCGGCCGTGCCGAGTCCGCGCAGCGGGGGGCGCACAGTTGAGGTCATGGTCTCTCACTTCTTTCGGGGGGTGGTGGGTACGGCGATGGGGAAGGCGGGGGCACCGGGCGCGGGGCGCCCGATCAGCCCTTGACGCTGCCGGCGGCCATGCCCGACTGCCAGAAGCGCTGCAGCAGCAGGAACGCGATGATCAGCGGGACGATGCTGAGCAGGGATCCGGTGATGACGAGGTCGAAGACGGCCTCGCCACCGGCGGTGGCCGCCTGTTCGTTCCACGCGTTGAGGCCCAGCGTCAGCGGATACCAGTCGGGGTTCTTCAGCATGATCAGCGGCAGGAAGTAGTTGTTCCAGGTCGCGACCATGGTGAACAGGGCTACGGTGACCGTTCCCGGTCCCAGCAGCGGCATGGCGATCCGCACGAACGTGCGCAGCTCGCCCGAGCCGTCGATGCGCGCGGCCTCCAGCAGGTCGTCGGGGATCGCCTGAGCGGCGAAGACCCACATCAGGTAGAGACCGAAGGGCGAGATCAGCGACGGGATGATCACCGCCCAGGGGGTGTTGGTCAGGCCCATCTCGCTGAACATCAGGAAGGTGGGTACGGCCAGCGCGGTGCCGGGCACGGCCACCGCGCCGATGACGATCGCGAAGATCGCGCGCCTGCCGGGGAAGTCGAACTTGGCCAGCGCGTAGCCGCCCAGCACGGCCAGCAGGGTGGCCCCGCCGGCGCCGAGCACGACGTAGAGCACCGTGTTGAGAAGCCAGCGGCCGAAGATGCCGCCGTCGTAGGTCAGGGTTTCGGCGATGTTGGCGAACAGGGCGAAGTCGCCGCTGAACCACAGCCCGAAGGAGTTGAACAGGTCCTGCTGGGTCTTCGTGGCGTTGATCGCCAGCCAGAGCAGCGGGACCAGCGAGTAGATCAGCACGAGACCGGTCAGCAGCGTGAGCAGGACGCTGCGGCGAGGGGTGATGCCGCTTTGCGCGCCGCGCTGCTGGGGGCGGCCCCGGGTGCGCAGCCGTACCGCCGCGGAGCGCGCGCCGGATGCGCCGGGGCGGGAGGAGGCGGGGGCGGAGGTGCTCATCGCTCACACGTCCTTTCGCATGCCGCGCAGCTGGACGGCGTAGGCGATGACCATCGTGATCAGGCCCATGATGATGGCGACGGTGGCGGCGTAGTTGTGCTGCTGGCCGGAGAACGCCAGGGAGTAGGTGTAGAGGTTGGGCGTGAAGTCGGTGGTGATCGCGTTGGGCGCCAGCTTCTGCAGGATGCTGGGCTCGTTGAACAGCTGGAAGCTGCCGATGATGGAGAAGATCGTCGCGATGACGAGGGCGCCGCGGATCGCGGGCAGTTTGATGGCGGTGATGATGCGGAACTGCCCGGCACCGTCGATCTGGGCCGCCTCGTAGAGCGAGTGCGGCACCACGCGCAGCGCCGAGTAGAAGATCAGCATGTTGTAGCCGACGAACTCCCAGGTGACGATGTTGCCGATGGAGGCGAGCACCAGGTCGGGCGAGAGCAGGTCGGGCACCGTGGGACCCAGCCCGTCGTTGATGTTGCCCACCAGGCCGAACCGGTTGCCGTAGATGAACCCCCACATCAGGGTGGCCACCACGGCGGGAACCGCATAAGGCAGGAAGATCGAGATGCGGAAGAAGTCGCGGCCGTAGAGGCGCCCGCTGTCGATGGCCAGCGCGACCAGCAGCGCGATGGACAGCATGATCGGCACCTGGATCGCCAGGAACAGCGAGACCCGCGACAGCGCCGACCAGAACTGGGTGTCGGTCAGTGCCTGGGCGTAGTTGTCCATCCCGACGAAGGTGTTGCCGCCGATCAGCCGGTCCTGGAACAGGCTGAGGTAGAGGGAGTAGGCGATGGGCGCCAGGAAGACCAGGGCGAACACGGCCATGAACGGGCCGATGAAGGCCCATCCCATCCAGGAGCGCCCCGATCTGAGCCGCCAGGGGGAGGCTGCGGCGGCCACCGTGGCGGGCGCGGCCGGCGTGGTCATATCGATCATCCTCGCTCGCGGTCAGCGACGGGGATGCCTACGCGAACACCCACGCTGCGGACAGGGGACGAAACGCGGTATGTTTACGTAAACATCGCATTGCGAGATGTTTACACTCCCTCATGGCAGCTGGTCAAGGGATCGAGGAACCGCAGATGGACGAAGGAGCGGCCGCAGAGCGGTCGCGGCGGCGCGCGAAGCGCGTCTCCATGGCCGATGTCGCGCGGCTTGCGGGGGTCTCCTCGCAGACCGTCTCGCGGGTCTCCAACGGCCACCCCGGGGTCGTGGCGGCCACTCGCCAGCAGGTGCTGGCCGCGATGCGCGAACTGGGCTACCGTCCCAACAGCGCGGCCCGCGCCCTCAAGCGCGGCGAGTTCCGCACGATCGGCGTCGTGCTGTTCACGCTGTCGACCACCGGCAACGTGCGCACCCTGGAGGCCATCGCCTCCTCGGCCGCCCACGAGGGCTACGCCACCACCCTGCTGCCGGTGGCCGCGCCCACCCACGACGAAGTGCGCGGCGCCTTCACGCGGCTGGGCGAGCTGGCGGTCGACGCCTTCATCGTGATCATGGAGGTGCACCTGCTCGACGCCGCGACGGTGGAGCTGCCGCCGGGGGTGCAGGTGGCGGTGGCCGACTCCAACGCCGGCGACCGCTACAGCGTCGTCGACACCGACCAGGCCGGCGGCTCGTACGCCGCCGTGAACCACCTGCTGGAGCTGGGCCACCGCACGGTCTGGCACCTGGCCGGACCCGAAGAGTCCTTCGCCGCCCAGCGCCGCGCCGACACCTGGCGGGCCGCGCTGGAGGACGCGGGGCGGCCGGTGCCGGAGATGCTGCGGGGCGACTGGTCGGCCGATTCGGGCTACCGTGCCGGGCTGCGGCTGGCCGAGGAGTCCGGCTGCACCGCGGTCTTCGCCGCCAACGACCAGATGGCGCTGGGCCTGCTGCGTGCCCTGCACGAGATGGGCCGGGCGGTACCGGAGGAGGTGAGCGTCGTCGGCTTCGACGACATCGCCGAGGCCGGCTCCTTCATGCCGCCGCTCACCACGGTCCACCAGGACTTCGCCGAGGTCGGCCGCATGCTGGTGCAGGGTGTGCTGCGCCAGCTGCGCAGCGAGTCCACCGAGCCCGGTACCACGCTGGTGCCCACGTGGCTGGTCGAACGCTCCAGCACCGCCCCGCCGCCCGGTGCCGACCGCACCGACTCCGCCGAAACCTGATCTGCCGCGGCCTGGCCCCGGCCGCGGTCTGCAGGACGCGCATCCGGTGCGCCGCGCCCGGAGCGGCCCGTCGAGCGCGCACCCCTCCCCCGCGGCCGGGGCCATCCGACCATCACACCATTTCCGTCAACGAAATTGTTGACAATGTTGTGGACTCTGGGCATGCTGTATCCGTCACACGGACGCGCGAGGAGGAGCCGATGCCGCAGGCGCACACGCCTTCCCCACCCGCTCGCGGCGAGGCGGGCCGATCGTGAGCACAGCCGCGGCCGCCGACGACGGAACCCGCTGCATGCTGATGCGCGGCGGCACCTCCAAGGGCGCCTACTTCCTCGCCGAAGACCTGCCGGAAGATCCCCGGCGGCGCGACGACCTGCTCCTGCGGATCATGGGCACGCCCGACCCCCGCCAGATCGACGGGATCGGCGGCGCCCAGTCGGTCACCAGCAAGGTCGCGATCGTCGCTCCGGCCGCGGCCGGAGCCGACCACGACATCGACTACCTGTTCCTGCAGCTCGGTGTGGACGAGCCGACCGTCTCCGACCGGCAAACCTGCGGGAACCTCCTCGCCGGGGTCGGCCAGTTCGCCGTCGAGCGCGGCCTGGTGCCGGCCGGACCCCAGCGCACCTCGGTACGCGTCCACATGGTCAACACCGGCGGCGCCGCCGTCTCGACCTTCGCCACCCCCGGCGGCCGCGTCGACTATTCCGGCACGACGGCCGTCTCCGGTGTGCCGGGCGCCGCGGCGCCGGTCTCCCTGGACTTCGCGGACACCGAGGGGTCGGTGTGCGGCAGTCTGCTGCCCACCGGACGGCTGCGCGACGAGATCGACGGAACCCCCGTCACCTGCATCGACAACGGAATGCCGGTCGTGGTCGTGCGAGCGGCCGATCTGGGAGTCACCGGCTACGAACCCGTCGCCGACCTGGCCGCCGACACCGCCCTGGCCGAACGCGTCGACGCGCTGCGCACGCGGGCCGGCGAACTGATGGGCCTGGGCGACGTCACGGACAGCTCGGTGCCCAAGACCACCCTGGTGGCGGCACCCCGCGAGGGCGGCGCGATCTGCACCCGCACGTTCATCCCGGTGCGCCCTCACCCCTCGATCGGGGTGCTGGGCGGCGTGACCGCGGTGACCGCGCTGATGCTCGACGGCGCGGTGGGCGCCGAACTGTTCGCCGCACCCGCTCCGGGCGCGCCGGTGGAGATCGAGCACCCCTCCGGCACGCTCGCCGTCGACGTGGAGGTCGACGGCTCCGGCCCGGCACCCGAGGTGGGCCGGTCGGCCGTCATCCGCACCGCCCGCAAACTGTTCGACGGGACCGTCTTCCCCCGCTGAGAAGCCCTCTTCACGAGACCGCCGGGTAATCCGTTGATCTTGTACCTACGGTGACGGGAAATCGCTTTCACTTACCGTAGGTACAAGATCAACGCGCTCCCGGGCGCGGTGCCGGTCGGGCTCGCGGTGCCGGTCGCGGTGCCCGTGTCCGGGGCTGAGGCGGACACGGGCACCGCTGCTGGGCCGGTTCTGGGCCGGTCCGGGGTGCGTCCCTAGCCGCGGCCGGGGTAGTGCGCCCGCGGGAGGGGCACCCGCGACCAGTCGGTGTCGGCCGCCAGGTAGAAGCCGGGGTAGGCCGGCTGGTTGTAGGCGGTCTGCTGGCCGGCGATGCCCACTCGGTACTGCGGGTCGTGCATGAGGGTGTAGAGCGTGCGGTCGCTCTGCTCGGTCGGGGTGTGGATGCGGATCGCCTCGGAGTCCTCGGTCCGCAGCAACAGCTCCTCGCGCCAGTCGCCGAAGACGTCGGCGACCAGCGAAGGGTTGCCCTTGGTGCCGTTGTTGGTGCGGGTGCCCTCGGCGGTGAGCAGGGTCCCGTCGCTGTAGTCGTCGACGGTGGGGTTCCGCGTGCCGTTGACGATCTGGGTGGTGCCGTCCGCTGCCCAGCGGATGCTCATATTGGTGCCGGGCACGCCGTCGCGGCCGAGGAACTCGCCCTCGGCGCTCCACAGTCCGGCGTCGACCTCCTGATCGGGAGGCATCGACGACCAGGCCTCCAGACCCGGCGTCCGGGGGTCGATGTCGCCGACCATGCCGCGGCCGGTGTCGGCTCCGGTGTACTCGCCGAAGAGGACCTCGCCGGTGGCGGCGTCGCGCATCGCGAAGCCGTAGGGAGCAGAGGTCGCGCCCTCGTGCACGCCCCAGATCTCCAGGCCGTCGCGCCCGGGGTCGAAGTCGCCGACGTGCAGGGCGTCGCCGTGGCCCAGCTTCACCCGCTCGCCCGGAACGGCGCTGTCGGGATGGCCGAGGGCGTAGGAGGAGTACAGCAGCGAACCGTCGTCGTCGATGGTGGCCGCGCCGTAGACGATCTCCTGCCTGCCGTCGCCGTCGACGTCGGCCGAGCTCATCTGGTGGTTGCCCTGAGTGGTCAGGGTGCCGAACTCGGGGTCGGTGCCCTCGACTCCGTGCGGGGAGTCGTCGAACGGGTTGGACATCGGCGCGTGGCCGCTGTCGACCAGCCACTGCTTGCGCAGTTCGTCGCCGTCGAAGCGGTAGGCCGCCAGGGTGGCGCGGGTGTAGTAGCCGCGGGCGAAGACCGCCGAGGGCGTGCTGCCGTCCAAGTAGGCCACCCCGGAGAGGAACCGGTCCACGCGGTTGCCCGGCTCGATGCGCGACATCGCGTAGTCGCCCCACATGAGGCCGTCGTCGCCCCTGGGAGGCTCATAGGCGACGGTGTCCAGCTCGGATCCGCTCTCGCCGTCGAAGACCGTCAGGTACTCCGGCCCGGTGAGCACGAAGCCCTCGAATTCGCGCAGCGAGTTGCGCTCGCTGCGGCCGGGTGCGTAGGTGTCCACGAAGTAGTCGGCCAGCTCCTCGGCGTCGGCGCGGGAGAGCGGGTAGTCGTAGGCGGGCTCGATCCCGAAGGCCTCCTCCAGGGTGGCCGGCCAGTTGCCCGCCTCGACCTCGGGGTGCTCGTGCCAGTCCTGGAACATCCCGACCAGGTGGTCGTAGTAGTCCTCGGCGCTCATCCGGTAGTCGTCGCTGTGGGAGCGCCCCGCCTCGACGTCCTCCTGCGGGATGGTGATGTACTGCTCGGAGACCGCCTCGCCGTCGGGGCCGTAGCTGACGGTCCTGGTGCCCGGGGCCGTCTTGAACATCAGCTCCGAACGGCCGTCGCCGTCGAGGTCGTAGACCAGGAACTGGGTGTAGTGGGCGCCGGAGCGGATATTGACGCCCAGGTCGATGCGGTGCAGGAGGGTGCCGTCGTGGGCGTAGGTGTCGATGTAGGTCTTGCCGGTGTAGCCGACCTGGGAGACGTCCTTGGAGTTGGACGGGTCCCACTGGACGACGTACTCGTAGCGGCCGTCGCCGGTGACGTCGCCGACGCTCATGTCGTTGGCGGTGTAGGTGTAGGCCTCGCCGGTCGGGGTGGTGCCGCCCTCGGGCTTGCGCAACGGCAGGTCGTAGTGCCCCTCGGGCCAGACCGCGGCCGAGGAGCCGCCTCCTCCCCCGCGGCCGGCGGCCACGCGGTACTCCGCGTCGGGCGAGCCCTCGGTGTCGAGGTAGCTCGTGCCGTCGGTGACGGTGGCGACGCGGCGACCGTCGCGGTAGACGCGGAAGGCCGGCGCCTTCAGGCCGTGGGGGGTGGCGGCCTTGGTCTCGTGGCCCAGCAGCCGCCAGCTCAGGAAGACGCCGTCGCCGGTGGAGACGGCGACCAGCCCGCGGTCCAGGTCCTCCAGCTGCACGCCGCCGGAGCCCTGGCCGCCGTGCCCGCCGTGACCGCCTGCCGAGGGGTCGGCGTGGACAGCGCCGGCGCCGGTGAAGGCGAGCGCCGCCGCGCACGCACCGGCCGCGGCGGCGCGCAGGGCCTGCCGCAGGGGGATGTGAATCGATTTAAAAGCCTGCACGGAGGCCTCCCGGTTCTCGAACGTCGGGATGGGGGGATGAGGGGTCGGGGGATCTCGTCGCGGCGGCCGGGGCTACCGACGCACCGCGACGGCTCGGGGTACGCGCCGAACCACGCGCTCGAACGCGACAGGCACAAATGTACGGGGAAAGCGGTTTCCGTCAAGGGGGGCAATCATTCTCCGCAGCGCACGAAGCCGTCGACCGAGGCCGCTTCAGCTCGGGAGCGGCACCACCGGGGCCCGAGCCCGGTCTCTCCCCCTTGTAGACCACGGCGGCGTGAACACCGAGCGGAGAAGGAACACGCCTCTCGCATTCGGGCCCTCCAGAAGGGCGGTCGTCGGGCCACCGTGGGATTCTCAGCGGTATCCCTTTCGACTCGCCGAAACCGACGAAACCGAGGACGGTTCGATGGAACTTGCGATTCTGCTGTCGCTGAGTGTGGCGGCGGTGGCGACCGGCATGGTCGCCGGACTCTTCTTCGTATTCTCCTGCGCGGTCATGCCGGCTCTGCGCCGCGTGTCCGATCCGGTGTTCATCGAGGTCATGCAGCGAATCAACGTCGCGATCCTGAACGGCTGGTTCCTGCTCGTATTCCTCGGCGCCCCCGTGGCCACGGCGCTGACCGCGGTGTTGGCCCTCGTCCGCGGTGAGCGCGGAATCCTGATTCCGGTCGTCGCGGCGCTGGTGCTCTATCTGGCGATGACCGCGATAACCCGCCTGTTCAACATTCGGATGAACGACGAATTGGACCGTTCCGGGCCCGGGGGCGGAACCGATCCGGCCGCGGTGCGCCGCCGTTTCGAAGAGCCCTGGACCGGCTGGAATACCGTGCGGACGCTGCTGTCGACGGCCTCGGCGGCCTGCCTGGCCTGGACGCTGGCCCTGCTGTGAACAACGAGGGGCGGCCGCCGTCGGACGCCTGCAGACGCTCGAAGGCGGGACCGCGGTTTCCGCCGCGGCCCGTCTTCCCGTACCCGGATCGACCGGCTCCATGGCGACGCGGCGGCAGAGGCCTGAGCCGGTTCCGGTCCGGTGAACCGCCGCTCTCCTGAAAGGCGTCCTCCACCCTGCGCCCGCGGCCGGCGCCTACAGCCCCAGCACGCGGCGCAGTTCGCGGGCCTGGCGGCGGGAGACCTCCACCCGGCTCTTGCGGGGGTCGTCCATCAGCAGCATCAGCGTGCCCCGGAAGTCGGGCGCCAGCTCGCGGACGTAGTCGAGATTGACCAGGTAGGAGCGGTGCGCGCGGAAGAACTGGGCGCCGCGCAGCCGGCGCTCCAGCTCGTTGAGCGAGAAGTTGACCAGCACCCGCTCGTCGGACAGCTGCAGGTAGGAGTAGCCGCGCGCCGCGCCCGCGTAGATGATCGAGGACTCGTTGAGCAGCACGGTGCGGTCGCCCTTGTGCACCGGTATGCGGTGCGGAGGCTCGGAGCCGTCCGAGCGCTTGGGCACGGGTTGGACCTCGGCCTCCTCGGCCCGCGTGGCAAGGGCGCGGTCCAGCGCCCGCGCGAGCCGGTCGGCGTCGAAGGGTTTGACCAGGTAGTCGGCCGCGTCCAGGTCGAAGGCCTCGACAGCGTAGTCGGGGAAGGCCGTGGTGAAGATGATCCGCGGCGGGTTGGCGGCCTCGCGCAGCTTGCGCGCGATGTCCAGGCCGGTGCCGCCGGGCATGCGGATGTCCATCAGCACCAGGTCGTAGTCCAGGGAGTCCAGCAGCAGCAGGGCTTCTTCGGAGTTGGACGCCTCGCCGACGACCTGGACGTGATCGAATCTCGACAGAAGGTAACGGAGGTCCGCCCGCGCCGGGGCCTCATCGTCGACGATGAGGCAACGCGCGCGCATAGGCTCATCCAAGGGGTATCTGCAGATCCACGACAGTGCCGCCGTTCTCGGTGGACTGAATGTCCAGACGATAGCGCTCACCGTACAGCGATGCCAAGCGCCCCGCGATATTGCTCAGCCCTTGGCCGTCGCCTTCGCCGCGTTCGCCGTCGGATATCCGTTTCAGCAGGTCGGCGGGGATTCCGGCGCCGTCGTCGGCGACGCGGATGGAGGTGGTGCGGGTCAGCGGGTCCACCCGGGCTTTCAGCGTCACGGTGCCGCCCTCGACCTTGCCGGCCAGCCCGTGCTTGATCGCGTTCTCCACCAGCGGCTGGATGATGAGCACCGGCACGTGCGCGGTGAGCACCTGGGGGTCGATGTCGTAGCGCACCCGCACCCGGTCGCCGTAGCGGGCCTGCTCCAGCGAGACGTAGGTGCGCACGAAGAAGTACTCCTGGCCGAACTCGGCGAAGTGGCCCTCTTGTCGCACCACGTAGCGGAAGAAGTCGGACAGGCGCACCAGCAGCTGCCGCGTCTCCTCGGTGTCGGTGTGCACCTTGGAGGCGATGGTGTTGAGGGTGTTGAACAGGAAGTGCGGGTTGATCTGGGCGCGCAGGGCGTCGAGCTTGGCGTCGACGGCCAGCCGCTGGCGGCGGTTGAGCTCGGCCAACTCCAGGTGCAGCGACAGGATGCCGGCCAGCCCTTCCACGACGCCCTGCGGCGACAGCGCACCGTCGCCGCGATAGACCTGCAGCGTGCCGACGGTGCGGTTGCCGTCGGTCAGCGGCACGATGACGGCCGTGCGCAGCGGGCAGTCGCCGTTCGGGCAGCGCAGCTCGCCGCGGCGCCGCACGAGCACGGTCTTGCCGCGGTTCAGCGCGCGAGCGGTCGGCGCGACCACGTCGTCGCCGGAGCGGTGGTGGTCGGCGCCGGGGCCGGCGAATGCCAGGACGTGCTCGCGGTCGGTGATCGCCACCGCCGCGCCGCTGAGCAGGGGCTGCAGCAGTTGTGCGGTGCGGTGGGCGCTCTCGGCGGTGAGCCCGGAGCGCAGCGGCATCGACCGGCCCACCGCGGCGATCGTGGTGCCGTGGCGCCCCTGCTGGACACGTGCGGAGGCCGGCTGCACGGAGCGCTTGCTGCGCGGCCCGCGCAGTGCCGAGGGGTAGCCGACGATCAGCGCGGTGGTCAGACCGGCTCCGATGAGCACCGTGGTGCCGGTGCCCAGCGGAGGTGCGGTGATCAGCTGGGTGACCAGGTACACCGCCCCCCATGCGAGCAGGACGACGCCGGCCAGCGGGAGGCTGCCGTTGCTCATCGGCCCTCCCTGCTGCGCCTGCCGATACCGGCCACGGTCAGGCGGGCGATCCTGACGGCGCGGCGATCGGCCGCGGTGCCGTGCATGCGCACCCAGATCCGGTCCATGTCCTGCGGCGGCCGGCTCGCCAGCGACACCGCCACCGTCGCCACGGCCGCGCACGGCGCGGAGACGACGGTGGGGGTCATCAGCACCGCCGCGTAGGGCGTATCGCCCATGAGGACTCCTGCGGCACACATGGTCACCGCTGTCACGGCACCGGTGACCATACCGGCCACGGCGCCCGCTCCGGTGGTGCGCCGCCACCAGATGGCGAGGATGAACACGGGGGTCAGGGCCGATCCCGCGAGAGCGAACGCCCAGGTCACCATGGTCGCAACGATAGAGGGAAACTGTCCGGTGAGGCTCTCGGGGCGCACGGCCAGTGCCAGCCCTGCCGAGAGAGCGGCGACGACGGCCACCGCGGCGCGGCCGGCCCACAGCGCCTGGTTCTGGGTGGCGTGGAGATTGATGTAGCGCTCGTAGATGTCGTGGCCCCACGATGCGGCCGAGGCCAGCAGCAGGCCGGCGATGGTCGAGAGCACCGCCACCAGCGCGCCGACCGCGATCAGCCCCAACCCTGCACGGCCGCCGAAGACCTGGCCCAGTACCAGCAGCGCGTACTCGGGTACCCGCAGTACTCCTTCGGTGGTCAGCTCGGCCAGCCAGGGCAGTTCGGCTGAGACGTCGCGGATGACGGAGCGGGCGGCGGTGCCCAGCAGCACCGCCAGGGTGTAGAACAGCCCGGCCAGGCCCACCACCCACACGGTGGTCATGCGCGCGGCCGTGCCCGTGGGGCTGGTGAAGTAGCGGTTCATGATGTGCGGCAGCCCGGCGGTGCCCAGCGCCAGCGAGAGGATCAACGCGAACTGCCCGAGCTGGCTGTACTGTCCGCCGGGCTCGCCGAAGTAGGCCGGGGACTCGGGGTGCAGCCGGTTGGTGACCTCCTCCAGCCGCCAGGTGCCGCCGGACTCCACGGGGTTGGCCAGCGGGCGCGAGGACAGTTCCCTCAGCGCGTCGGGGTAGTTGAAGCCGGAGGCGACCACGATGATCGCCAGCCACACGAAGATGGCCAGCAGCATCAGGAACTGCACGGCCTGGGTCCAGGTGGTGCCGCGCATGCCGCCCAGCGCGACCATGAGCATGATCGCGGCGGTGGAGACGAGCACGCCGGTGGCGTAGGCCGAGAGGCCGCCCACGCCCTGACCGATGAACAGTTCCCAGATGATGCCGCTGGCCACCGCCTGGGGCACGAGGTAGGCCAGGATGATCAGCTGCACGATCGCCACCGATGTCAACCGCACGCTGTTGGACTCCAGCCGCCGGCCCAGGAAGTCGGGGATGGAGAATTCACCGAAGCGGCGCAGCGGTGCGGCGATGAACAGCAGCACCGGGACGAAGCCGGCTGCGAAACCGGTGGCGTACCACATGCCGTCGAGGCCGGAGGCGTAGACGGCCGCCGCCACGCCGAGGAAGGAGGCGGCGGAGAAGTAGTCGCCGCAGATGGCGCAGGCGTTGGTGACCACGCCGACCCGACGCCCCGCGAGGTAGAACTCGAAGGTGGAGGCACGCTGCGGGCGGATCAGGATCGCAACCGACCCGACGGCCGCGAGCAGGACGACGAGAAGCAGGATGCTCGTCATCACGGCGGGAGCGTCCCCTCCTCGTCGTGGTGGGCCTCACGGGCCGGTCCGCCCAGCATCCGCTCTTCGACCGCGTTGGACAGGGTGGCGGCCGCCAGGCAGATGACGAAGAAGAAGGCGTAGAGCCCGAAGGCCGTCATGGCGAACATGGGGCTCATGCCGCCGGAGAGCCGTCCCTGGGACCACCAGCCCAGTGCCGCGGTCAGCAGGGGAACCGCGATGATGACGCAGGTGAACACCGCGACGTGGCCGATGGCGACCCGCCGCAGCGTGCGGAACGCGGCGTCGACTTCGGCGGGGGTGTCGTGTTCGTCGGCCGAGCCCAGCGAAGGCTCGCGCCCGTCGTCGGCGCGCACCGGGTCGCGCACGGCTCAGCTCGCGTTGTACATGCGGCGGGCCGCAGTGAGGAGCAGCGCCACCCCGCCGCCGACGATCACCATGCCGGCGCCCGGCAGCATCTTGCCCCAGGTCGCGGTCTCCGCGCTGTAGTACGCGATCGTCCCGAGCTGCCAGAGCACGATCGCCCCGCAGGCCGCGGCCGGGACCAACGCGTGGGCGATGGCGACGCGCCGGTGGGGCAGCAGGGCGCCGGCGACGGCGATGACGCCGGCGCACAGCAGCCAGAGCCCGGGACCTGCGATGGCCGACAGGTTGCCCAGCGGAGTGGACACCCAGGGCGTAAAGGCGCCGATGATCAGCAGCAGGCCGCCGCCGATCATGCGGAGGCTGCCCGCGTGGAGGATTCCGCGCCGCGCGGCGGGCGCGGCGGGGACGGCGGAGCCGTTGGAAGCTGACATGGCCGCATCCTATCCGCGGATGACCTGCGTGTTGAGGGGGCCGAGGGCAGGAGGACGGGCATGTATCGCCAGCGGTCGGCCGGTGCTCGCGAACGGTCCCGAGTGTGATCTGGGCCATTCGTGGTGCCCAGGCGACCGCTCGAAAGACGGATCGGCCGTTCGGCGCCATCGGACTTGTGCGCCATGCCACACGTGCGTTGGTGTCTAGTCCAGCGGTACGGGGCCCGCCCATCGATAGTCCCTACCCGGTTACTAGGAGAAGCGATCGTGGCTGAAACGGAAGACAATAGTCCGCCTCCCCCGGGCGGCAACGGCTGGAGGCGCGAGTACTGGAAGAAGAACCTCCGGCTGATGGTGGTCCTGCTGATCATCTGGTTCGCCGTGTCGTTCGGCGCGGGCATCCTCTTCGTCGAGCAGTTGAACCAGATCGTCATCGCCGGATTCCCTCTGGGGTTCTGGTTCGCACAGCAGGGATCGATCTACGTGTTCCTGCTGCTGATTCTCGCCTACTGCCTGTACATGGACCGCCTTGACAAGGAGTTCGGCGTCTACGAGTACGACGACGAGCCCACCGGCGGCACTGCCGAGAAGGGGGGCGAGTCATGAGTGACATCCAGATCTGGACGACGATCTTCATCGTCCTGACCTTCGGCATCTACATGACGATCGCCTGGCGCAGCCGCGTCAAGGAGACCGAAGGCTTCTACGTGGCCGGCCACGGCATCCCGACCATCGCCAACGGCGCCGCGATCGGTGCCGACTGGATGTCGGCGGCGTCGTTCATCTCGATGGCGGGCCTGATCGCCTTCCTGGGATACGACGGCAGCATCTACCTCATGGGCTGGACCGGCGGCTATGTGCTGCTCGCCCTGCTGCTGGCGCCCTACCTGCGCAAGTGGGGCAAGTACACGGTTCCCGAGTTCGTCGGCGACCGGTACTCCGAACTGGTGCGAACGATCGCCGCGGTCGCGGCCGTGATCGTGTCCTTCACCTACGTGGTGGGGCAGATGAACGGCGGCGGCATCGTGTTCAGCCGGTTCCTCAACATCGACATCACCTACGGCGTGATGATCGCCGCGGTGGTCATCTTCGTCTACGCCGTGCTGGGCGGCATGAAGAGCATCACGTGGACCCAGGTGGCCCAGTACACGGTGCTGATCATCGCCTACCTGATCCCGGCCGTCGCCGTGGCCCAGACGATGACGGGCATCCCCATCCCCCAGGTGTCCTTCGGCCAGATCCTCAACGAGTTGAACGCGCTGTCGACCGAACTCGGCATGGAGGTCTTCACCGACCCGTTCACCTCGCGGCCGATGGTCGACATCTTCCTGGTGACCATGGCGCTGATGATCGGCACGGCGGGTCTGCCGCACGTGATCATCCGCTTCTACACCACAAAGACGGTGCGCGGCTCGCGCTACTCGGCGTTCTGGGCGCTGTTCTTCATCGCCCTGCTTTACACCACCGCTCCGGCCGTGGGCGCCTTCACCAAGCTCAATCTCCTCCAAGGGGTGAACGGGACCGCCACCGACAACCTGCCCGCCTGGGTGGACAACTGGGCGGCCACGGGTCTGGTGACGGTGAACGAGAACGCCGACGTGGTGAACTCGGTCAGCAACGACCCGACCGCCGGCGCGGACCTCACGGTCAACAACGACATCCTGGTGCTGGCCTCGCCGGAGATCGCCGGACTGCCCGCACCGATCGTCGGTCTGGTCGCCGCGGGCGGCATGGCCGCGGCGATGTCCACGGCGGCCGGCCTGCTGCTGGTCATCTCCTCCTCGGTGTCGCACGACATCTGGTTCCGCTACGTCCGCCGGACCGCGGGCGACCAGGAGCGGCTGCTGGTCGGCCGGATCGCGATGGCGGCGGCCATCCTCGTGGCGGTGATCGCGGGTATCAACCCGCCGGCCTTCGTGGCGCAGGTGGTGGCGTTCGCCTTCGGTATGGCCGCCTCCAGTTTCTTCCCGGCCATCGTGCTGGGCATCTTCTGGAAGCGGTGTAACGGGATCGGCGCCGCGGTCGGCATGATCGTCGGCTTGGGCTTCACCATCACCTACATGCTCTACACACTCGAAGTGTTCGGGCTGTCGGCGCACGACCACATCCTGGGGGTCAGCCCCGAGGGCATCGGCGCCGTCGGCGCCCTGGTCAACGCCGTGGTCACGGTCGTGGTGTCGCTGCTGACCCCGCCTCCCGCCCGGCACATCTCCGAGATGGTGGAGAGCATCCGCTACCCCGCTCCGCGTCGCGTCCCGACCGGAGAGTAGCCACTCCCGGGGGCGGCGGCCACACAGTGGACCTTCCCCCATCCCGGCCCCTCCCGTCACCTCCCAGCGGGAGGGGCCGCCCCGTGTCCGCTGGGCGGGCCCCGGTCGAGCCCGGCGGCGCAGGCGAGTTCACGCCCGCGCCGCCGGGCTCGCTGTCATCGAACCGCCGGGCTCGGAGCGCACGCGTACACCGAACCCGCGGCTGAGGCGGTCCAGCGTCTCCTGAAGCCACCGCGCGTCCTCGGCCCCGGCGCGCTCCAGCCGCATCCGCCGCGCCCGCAGGGGGACCATCCGCAGGCCCGCGAGCGCGCCCGTGCCGGGCTCGACCGAGGCGAAGTACAGCAGCCGCAGGTCGCCGCGGTAGTCCTCCGGGTGGCGGTGACTGAGGGACGGGATGCCCTCGTAGTCGTTGACCAGGTCGCCGCAGCCGTAGAGCACGAGGCGTCCGCGGTGGATCTCGATCGGTCGCGGGTGGTGGGAGGAGTGCCCGTGCACGATGTCGGCTCCGGCGTCGATCAGCGCGCGGGCGAGGGCGCTCTGCTCGGGCTCGACCCGATAGCCCCAGTTGCTCCCCCAATGGACCGAGGCGGCGACGACGTCGCCGGGGCGCTTGGCGGCGCCGATGCGCTCGGCGAGCGCGGCGGTGTCGGCCGCGGTGCCGGCGGCGAGGTCGATGCCGGGGCTGCCGCTTGCCGCCGCCCACTCCCGCGGGATGCCGCTGGAGGCCATGCCGAACGAGAAGACCAGTAGGCGCCGACCGCCGGGCAGGGGCACGGCCGCGGGGCGGCGCGCCTCCTGCAGGTCGCGGCCCGCCCCCGCCGCGCGCAGCCCGGCGGCATCCAGCACGTCGAGGGTCTCGGCGAGACCCGCGCGGCCGAAGTCGAGGACGTGGTTGTTGGCCAGGGCGCAGGCGTCGGGACGGGCGGCGCCCAGGCAGGCGACGTTGCCGGGATGCATGCGGTAGTGCACGGACTTGCCGGGCGCGAAGTCGCCGCTGCGAGTGATCGCGGTCTCGACGTTGACCACCCGTGCGTCTGGGGCGGCCGCCTCCAGCTCCTCCAGCGCCTCGCCCCACGGATAGCCGGGGTGCACCGGCGCGGGGACGGAGCCGTTGCGCTCCTCGGCCAACCGGACGTATTCGCGCGCGTCGCGGATGTAGGGCTCGCGCAACTCGGGATCGCCGGGGTGCGCCAGGATCCGGTCGACGCCGCGGCCGAGCATCACGTCCCCGCACAGGAACACGGTCACCGGGGCGGCCATGATCTCAGCCTAGCCGCCGAGGCCGGCAGCGCACGGGGGTCTGCGGCCGCCGCCGGGTGCCCGTGCCCCGGCTCGGGCGTCAGCTACATCGCGACGAGCATGGCGGCCATGGCCGCCGCCATCACGGCCAGAGTCAGCGCCACCGACATCCGGGAACGGCTCCGGCCGCCGGAGTCCCCGTCCGGCGGCGCCGACAGCAGCGCGGGTCCGGCCTGCCCGGCCCCGACCGCCACCGGTCGGGCGAACACGGGCAGCCGGTCGAACGCGCGGGCGGCCCAGCCCAGGACCGCGCAGGAGAAGTAGGCGGCGAGGGCGTACCCGAGCCACGCCGGGCGCACCGCAGGGCCGGCGAGCATGTAGACCATGGCCAGGTAGTCCAGTGCCGACATCGTCCAGATCGGGTTCAGCGCCCCCTCGCGCGAGCGCAGTCCCACCGCCGCGACGACCGTGCCCGCGGCCAGCAGCGCGAACAGCACGAGCCCGCCGTGGTGGAGGCCCTCGTAGCGCATGCGCGGAAGCAGGTACATCGCCGCCATCCCGGCGGCCATGACCGCGTGCCCCAGGTGCCACCACCGCCGCTGGCCCGCCATCTGCGCTCCGTGCTGCGCGTGGACGACGGCGACCACGGCCAGGACCAGGGCGACGCCGACGCGCAGCCACGCGGGCAGCCCGGACATGTGCACGGCGTGGTCCACGTGCGCGCCCGCCAGCACCGTCGCCACCCCGGCTCCCTCCGCTCGACCGCCCGCGGCGAGGTGTACCCCCGCCGCGGGCACGCGACGTACGGCGGCGGTGACCGGATGCGGCCGCAGCGGCGCCGGGAGCCGCGGGGCCGCAGAGGTCGCTCACCGGTGATCGGCTCCGCTGAGTGCAGGGTGGGCAGTCGGGGGAACCCTGGCGGCTGCCGCGGCGGCCGCGGCAGCGGACCGCGAGGAGCGGCCCCGGCCTGGAGGAACGGACGGTGCGTGCGCACCTCCGCTCCGGTCCGGGGCCGCCCGCCCGGGGCCTACGCGCAGCCTCAGTGCACGTAGGGCCAGTCGGCGCTGGCCCAGCCGAGCAGGTTGAGTCCCAGCAGGGCCGTGCCGTCGTCGGCGTAGTAGTGGTAGGCGAGGACGTCGCTGTCGGAGTCGGCGAAGACGTCCTGGTGGCCGGGGCCGTGGATGCCGCCGTGGCCGGCCAGGACCTCGGTGCCGCCGCCGGAGGTCATCGGGGTGCCGTTGCGGTCGTAGTAGGGGCCGGCGATGTCGGAGGAGCGCCCGACCATGACCCGGTAGGTGCTGTCGGCACCTTGGCAGCACGCGCCGAAGGAGACGAACAGGTAGTACCGGCCGCCGTGGCGGAAGATGGTCGGGGCCTCGATGGAGTCCCCGCCGCGTCCGGCGAGGGAGTGCCACGCGTCGCCGAGCCGCTTGCCCGTCGCCGGGTCGATGCGGATCATCTTGATGCCCGACCAGTAGGACCCGAACGCCAGCCACCAGCGGCCCTGGGCGTCCACGGACAGGTGGGGGTCGATGGCGTTGAAGTCCTGCGAGGTCCACGACTCGACGACCACACCCTCGTTGGTCCAGCTGCCGGAGTCGCCGCTGGTGCTGGTCGCGAGGAAGATCGCCGACCGGTTCGAGCCGAAGGTGGACGCCGAGTAGTACAGGTGGTACCGCCCGTTGAGGTACGACAGGTGCGGCGCCCACAGGTTGCGCTCGCCGCCGGTGTACTCGGTGGTCCACGGCGCGCCGCCGGGGAAGACCGTCCCGGCGTCGCTGAAGGCGGTGCGGTCGCCGGAGGTCTTCAGGCCGATGTCGGGGGCGGTGTGGGCGACGAGATAGCCGCCGCCGGGGCGCTTGACGAAACTAGGGTCGTGCACCCGGACGTCCCCGGTCACCTGGCCGGGAAGCGGGTAATCGGCGGCGCGCAGGTCCGCTGCGGCACCCTCAGGGCGGAGGGTGCCGACGGCGGCGGCCGCGGCGGCCACGCCGCCGGTCGCCAGCGCGGCGCCCAGCAGCCTCCGCCGTGAGAGTCCTGCCGAGGGGGTTCGGGAGTGTGCGGTCATGGGGGGTGCTCCTCGGGCTCGTGGTTGGGGGACCGGCCCTGCTCACGCTCCGGGCGCGGGGAGCCGCGGCGGCTCCGTCTCCGGCTGCGGAGCGAAGGAATGTTAGCGCTAACAATTTGCGGTGCAGCGGATCGTCGGCAATCGGTCTCGATGGGAACGGCACAGCAGCGGGCCAGGGCGCCGCCCACGGGGAGCGCAGCGCGGATCACGCACCGCGACTCGGCCTCGCGCGGCGGCCTGCCGCCACTCAGGCGACTCCGCCGACGGGGCGCCTCGAACGAGGACGCCGGTGATCGGCTACCCATTACGAACACACTTCGTAATGTTCCAGTGAGCGTAAGGTAGCGTTGCGCGACCGTCAACCCCCGTTGCGTAGCGGAGCGCGCGCCGGGCCGGGCCCTCCGCAGACGCCGAGCGTGCCCGCGCGCCCGCCGCCCAGCGGCCCTCTCTCCGGCCTTCGGCGGCGCCCCCTTCGCCCGCACGCCGCCGCGATCCGCGCCGTGCGCGCTTCGCCCTGCGGAGACCGCTCCCCCACCACCGCCCTGTCCCGGTCCCGCCGGACGCCGTGGACGGACGGCGCCCGGCGGACCGACGCGGACCGGCTCACGCCTCGCCCGCGGGCTCCTGGCTGCGACGCGTGGAGGAGTCGCGGAACTCCGTGTAGGTATAAGGGTTGTCCAGAATCTTCGTGGGCGGAATGTCGGGGTTCATCCCCTCGTTCCAGGCGTCGCCCATCTCGTCGCGCAGGTAGTCCACGGTGGACTCGGCGGCGCGGCGGGCCGCCTGCAGGTCGGCCTCGACCAGGCGGTGCTCGTGCTTGACGACCCGGCCGTCGGCCACGACGGTGTGCACGTCGCCGCGCTGAGCCTGGAACGCGACGTGGCCGTAGGGGTTGAGGATCGGGAACATCGCGGGCGAGGCGTCGTTCTTGATCAGCACGACGTCGGCCTTCTTGCCCGGCTCCAGGCTTCCCACCGACCGGGACAGCCCGAGGGCGCGCGCGCCGCCGCGAGTGGCCCAGTCGACGACGTGCTCGGCGCGCAGATGGCTGTGGGTGACGGTCTCGCTGCGCGAGTGGGCCTCCAGGTGCTCGCGCGAGCGGTCGGCGCCCAGGGTGGCCCGCATGGCGCTGAACAGGTCCGCACTCCACCACACGCCGGTGTCCATCGACAGCGAGACGGGGATGCCGTGGCGCCGCAGCCGCCAGGTGGGCGGGTACCCCTGCCCGGCGCTCTGCTCGCTCTCGGTGGAGACCGAGACGGAGCCCCCGCTGGCGGCGATGCGCTGGTAGGAGTCCTCCGACAGCGAGGCGGCGTGCACGTAGACGGTCCCGGGGGTCATGAACCCGTGCTCGTGCATGAGCCGGATGCCGTTGTCCCCGGTGGCGCCCCACACGCCGGCGTGCGTGGTGACCTCGACCCCCAGCTCCCGGGCGGTCTCGAAGGCGGGGCGCTCGGGGAAGGAGGCGTCGCCGGTGACGTCGAAGGCGATCTGGAAGCCGAGCCGGTCGCCGCGCTTGCCGTGGATGCGCCGGTCGTAGAACGCGCGGAACTCCGGAGAGGCCGCCCATTCCCAGGGACCCGCGTGGATGTTGCCGTAGCCGAACACCCAGCGCCCCGGCACCGACTCCAGCGCGTCGAGGGCGGCGTCGGCGTGCTCGGGTGTGACGAGCCCGTGCGACCAGTCGGCGGTGGTGGTCACTCCGGCGTCCAGGGCCTCCCAGGCGCCGAGCAGGTTTCCGGCGTGGATGTCCTGGGGCCGGAACCGGGAGCCCCAGTCCAGGTAGTACCAGACGAAGTACTGGGAGAGGGTCCAGTCGGCGCCGTAGCCGCGCATGACGGTCTGCCACATGTGGCGGTGGGTGTCGATCATGCCGGGCATGACGATGCCGCCCGAGGCGTCGATCTCCTGTGCGGACTCGGGGGCGTCGAGGCCGGGGCCGACCGCCTCGATGCAGTCGCCGACCACCAGCACGTCGGAATCGGGCAGGACCCTGCCGGTTCCGTCCATCACCAGGACGGTGCCGTTTCTGAAGACGAGGGGGCGCCCGGGTTCGGGCGCGGGGTTGCGGGGGGTGGGGTCGGACATGTGGCGCTCCCGTACAGCGGAACGGACAATCGTCCGTCAGGCGATCACGATATCCACCCAAGAGTGATCCGAGGGAGGTCGGTTGTCAATGGCCGACCCCTCCCCCTCGCGTCCGCGCGCCACGGCGCGTCGGACACTGCGCCGACAGAACGGCTCCAGCACGACTCTCCGGGTATTGACACGCCGCCCCTCCCGGTCGACCCTGGTTTTCCGGACGCAAGTCCGAACAGTGGACACAGGTCACGAGGAAGGTCTCTTGATGAACGACCCCACGGGGGGCGGCCCGCTCTCGGGCCTGCTGGTCGCGGACTTCTCGCGGATCCTTGCCGGCCCCTACGCGACGATGCTGCTGGCCGACCTCGGCGCCGAGGTGGTCAAGGTCGAGGGCCCCGGTGGCGACGACTCGCGGACCTGGTCGCCGCCGACGCGCGGGGACCAGGCGACCTACTTCCTGTCGGTGAACAGGAACAAGCGTTCGCTGAGCCTGGACCTGTCCGATCCCGAGGACCTGGAGGCGGCGCGAGAGCTGACCCGGCGGGCCGACGTGGTGATCGAGAACTTCAAGCCCGGCGGCCTCAAGCGCTTCGGCCTGGACTACGAGACGGTCCGGGAGGCCAACGCAGGCGTCGTCTACGCCTCCATCTCCGGTTTCGGCTCGGGCGAGGGCGCCTCCATCCCCGGCTACGACCTCATGGTCCAGGCGATCTCGGGGCTGATGAGTCTGACCGGCGACCCCGACGGCCCGCCCTTCCGCGCCGGAATCTCGGTGTTCGACGTGATCACCGGACTGCACGCGTCGATCGGCGTCCTGGCCGCCCTCCAGGAGCGCAACGAATCCGGCGAAGGCCAGCACGTCGAGGTCAACCTGCTCTCATCAGCGCTGTCGGGGCTGGTCAACCAGTCGGGTGCCTACGCGGCCGGCGACACCGTGCCCCACCGGATGGGCAACGCCCACCCGAGCCTGTTCCCCTACGAGCCGCTTCCGGCGGCCGACGGCGACCTCATCGTCATCGCCGGAAACGACGGCCAGTTCGCCCGCCTGTGCGAGGCGCTGGGGCGCCCCGACCTGGTCGAGGACCCCCGCTTCGCCCACAACCAGGACCGCACCGCCAACCGCGACGCGCTGCGCCCCCACCTGGTCGAGGCGCTCGCCGCGCGCACCAAGGCCCAGTGGTTCGACCTCCTCCTCGCCCGCGGCGTGGCCTGCGCACCGATCAACACCGTCGACGAGGGCGTGGCCTTCGCCGACTCCCTGGGTCTGGATCCGGTCGTGCAGGCGGGCAGCGGCGCCGACGCCGTTCCGGGCATCCGCAACCCCATCACCTTCTCGCGCAGCCGGACGCGCTACGACCACGCGCCGCCCCGGCTCGACGAGCACTCCGCGCAGATCCGCGCGTGGCTGAACGACGACCGCGACGACCAGGAGGGCGACGATGGCTGAAAACGGCGACCGCAGCGGCACCGCCGGCGGAGAGGGGGGCGGTGGGCCGAGTTTCCCCACTTCGCTGGGCACCTCGACGGAATCCACCATCTCGCTGCTGGGCCGCGACCTGGCCGATGACCTGATGGGACAGGTCGGCTTCGGCGAGCTCGTGCTGTGGATGGTGACGCAGAAGCGGCCCTCCCCCGGCCGTGTGCGCCTGTTCGAGGCGTGCCTGGTGGCGCTGGCCGACCACGGTTTCACCCCTACCGCCATCGCGGCCCGGCTCACCTATCTCAGCGCGCCCGACTCCCTGCAGGGCGCCCTGGCCGCGGGCCTGCTCGGGGGCGGTTCGCGGTTCCTCGGCGTCACCGAGGACACCGGCCGCTTCCTGGCCGACGTCCTGGCCCAGCGCGAGGACGAGCCCGCCACCGAGGCCGAGTGGGACGCGCTGGCCGAGGAGGTCGTCACCCGCGAACGCACCGCCAAGCGGATCATCCCCGGCCTGGGCCACCCCGTGCACAAGCAGGGCGACCCGCGCACCCCCGCCCTGCTGCGCATCGCCGAGGAGGAAGGGCTCACCGGCCCGCACCTGCGCCTGTTCGAGGCGATCGGCCGCACGCACGAGCGCGTGCTGGGGCGCCGGCTGGTCCTCAACGGCGCGGGCGTGTGCGGTGCGGCGCTGGCCGACCTGGACCTGCCCCCCGACCTGCTGCGCGGCTTCGCCCTGCTGGCGCGGGCGGGAGGGCTGCTGGGACAGCTCGCCGAGGAGCGGCGGCGCCCGATGGCCATGGACACCTACCTACTCGTCGACCGCAACGCCACCTACACCGCACCCGAGGACGGAGACGACGATGCCTTACGCGACTGAGGACAACATCACCGACCTGGCGGTCCAGCGCTGGGCGACCGCGGAGTCGCCCAGGCTGGCCGAGCTGATGACCGCGCTGGTGCGCCACCTGCACGCCTTCGCCCGCGAGGTGCACCTCACCGAGGACGAGTGGATGGCGGCGATGCGCTGGCTCACCGAGACCGGGCGGATCAGCGACGACAAGCGCGAGGAGTTCATCCTGGCCTCCGACGTGCTCGGGCTGAGCATGCTGGTAGTCCAGATGAACAACCGGTTCGGCCCCGACGCCACCCCCGCCACCGTGCTGGGCCCCTTCTACATCGACGGCTCCCCCACCGCCCCCTACGGCCACGACATGTCCGAGGGCGCCGAGGGCGCGCCGCTGTTCGTGCACGGCACCGTCCGCGACGACGGCGGCGACCCGGTCGGCGGCGCCGTGCTGGACGTGTGGCAGGCCGACTCCGACGGGGTCTACGAGGCCCAGCTGCCCGAGGTCGACGAGGCGCGGCTGCGGGCCAAGTACCGCACGCGCCAGGACGGCACGTACTGCCTGCGCAGCGTCGTGCCCAAGGGCTACACCATCCCGATGGACGGGCCCGTGGGCGAGCTGATCGAGCGCACCGAGATCAGCCACTTCCGGCCCGCCCATATCCACTTCCTGATCGACGAGCCCGGCTACGAGAAGCTGATCACCCACATCTTCGAGGAGGGTGCGCAGTACCTCGACTCCGACGTCGTCTTCGGCACCAAGCAGGAGCTGATCGTCCCCTTCCGACGCCACGAGTCGGGCACCGCCCCCGACGGCACCGCCTTCGACACCCCCTTCGTCACCGCCGAGTTCGACTTCGTACTGCAGCCGAGGACGTGATCCGCCGTGGACATCGGACTACTACTGCTGCGCCTGGCGCTGGCGGCGCTGCTGATGGGGCATGCCGCGCAGAAGAGCCTGGGCTGGTTCCGGGGCGCGAGCCTTGAGGGGACCGCGTCGATGTTCCACAGCCTGGGCTTCCGCCCCGCACGCCCGATGGTGGTGCTGGCCTCGGTCTCGGAGGCGGTGGCGGCCGTCCTGATCCTGCTGGGCCTGCTGACGCCGCTGGGCACGGCGATCGCCGTCGGCACGATGACCGTGGCGGCCTCCGCCAACGCCGAAAAAGGGCTGTGGGCCCACCACGGCGGCTACGAGGTCGCGCTGGTCTACGCCCTGATCGCTGCGGCGCTGGGCTTCACCGGCCCCGGCGCCTACTCCCTCGACGCCCTGCTGGGGCAGTCCGCTCCCCCGCTCTGGGCCGGGGCGGGCGCCGTCGTGCTGGGCCTGGCGGCGGCGGTGCCGGTGCTGCTGCGGCGGCGCGGCGCACTGCGCGGCACCGAGGCCGCCGACTGAACGGCGAGGGGCGGCCCCCGGCGGCTCCGGGGCCGCCCCTCGTCCCGGCGCACGGCGCACCTCGCCCACCGGCTCCTGCGCCGCCGGGCGCTACGCTGAACCGGTGGCCGCCGCAACCGGGCGAGAGGATCGAAACGAAAGGTCGCGCATGCGTCGAGACAGCACCCCCGAGTTCATCGAGGCGCTCGCGCGCGGACTCGACGTCCTGCGCTGCTTCGAGCCCGGGCGGCCGGCGATGACGCTCTCGGAGCTGGCAGCGGCCACGGGACTGGCACGGCCCACGGTACGGCGCATCCTGATCACCTTGGAGCAGCTGGGCTACGTCCGCAGCAGCGACGGCGAGTTCTCGCTGACCCCGCGCGTGCTCGACCTGGGCATGGCCTACATCCGCTCGCAGAGCATGTGGGACCTCGCGGTTCCGCACCTGCGCGAGCTGGTCAAGCAGACCGGGGAGTCCTGCTCGATCGCCCAGCTGGACGGCTCCGACATCGTCTACGTGGCGCGGGTGGCGGTGCCCAAACTCGTCACCCTCTCGGTGACCATCGGCACCCGGTTCCCGGCGCCGGCGACCTCGCTGGGCAAGGTGCTGCTTGCGGCGCTGTCGGCCGAGGAGCTCGACCGGCGGCTGACGGAGCACTCCCGCTCGGGCATCGAGCCGGCGCACCGCCACGAGCGCGACGAACTGGGCACGGTGCTCAGCAAGGTGCGGGCGCGCGGATGGGCGCTGACCGACGAGGAGCTGGCGCCGGGCATCCGCTCCGTGGCGGCTCCGATCCGCGACGGCCAGGGCGCGGTGGTGGCCGCGGTCAACGTCAACGCCCATGCCGCGGAGACGCCCGTGGCGACGCTGACGGATCGGCACCTGCCGCTGCTGCTGGGCACGGCCAGCGCGATCAGCGCCGACTGGGAGGCGTGGAAGGCCCATCCCATGGAGGTCGTCGCCCCCGGCGCAGGCGGCTGAGCCGCTCCGGCCCGCGCTCGGGCGGCCGGCGGACCCTTATGTCCGATGCGGCCCCGGACGCCGCGCCCCCTTCCCTTCCCGGTTCTGTGCGACAAGACTCGTTTGCGGCGGTCCTGTGCGGTCAGCCTCGACCGGAAAGAGGGAAGGAGCGAGATGGGACGCGGAGTCGCACACAAGCTGATCGAGTCGCACCTGGTCGAAGGCGAGATGGTGCCCGGGCAGCCGATCGCGCTGAGCGTCGACCAGACGCTCACCCAGGACGCCACCGGCACCCTGGTGATGCAGGAGCTGGAGGCTCTGGGGCTGGACCGGACGCGGGCCGAGGTCAGCGTGCAGTACGTCGACCACAACCTGCTTCAGGCAGACGAGAAGAACGCCGAGGACCACGAGTTCCTGCAGTCCGCGGCCCAGCGCTACGGGCTGTGGTACTCCAAGCCGGGCAACGGCGTCTCCCACCCCACCCACATGCAGCGTTTCGGTGTGCCCGGCAAGACGATGGTCGGTTCCGACTCCCACACCTGCGCCGCGGGATCGCTGGGCATGCTGGCCGTGGGCGTGGGCGGGCTGGAGGTCGCCATGGCCATCGCCGGCCGCCCGCTGCGCGTGCGCGCGCCGCAGATCTGGGGCGTGCGGCTCACCGGCGAACTGCCGGAGTGGACCTCGGCCAAGGACGTCATCCTGGAGATGCTGCGGCGGCACAGCACCAAGGGCGGGCTGAACCGCATCATCGAGTACCACGGGCCGGGTGTCGACACGCTGAGCGCGATGGACCGCCACGTCATCGCCAACATGGGCGCCGAGCTGGGCGCCACCACGACCGTCTTCCCCGCGGACGAGGCGGTTCGCGACTTCCTTCGCGCCGAGGACCGCGAGGACGACTTCGTCGAAGTGCTCGCCGACCCCGACGCCGAGTACGACGTCACCGACGAGATCGACCTGTCGTCGATCGAGCCGCTGATCGCCATGCCTTCGGCGCCCGACAAGGTGGTGCCGGTGCGCGAGGCCGCCGGCGCGGAGGTCAACCAGGTCGTCGTCGGCTCGTCGGCCAACCCGGGGCTGCGCGACTTCGCCATCGTGGCGGCGATGGTCAAGGGGCGCCAGACCAACAGCGCGGTCAGCTTCGACGTCAACCCCTCCTCGCGCCAGATCTTCGCCGACCTGACGAAGATGGGCGCGACCTTCGACCTGATCGGCGCCGGAGCCCGCATCCACCAGGCGGGCTGCATGGGCTGCATCGGCATGGGCCAGGCGCCGGCGGTGGGCAGCAACTCGCTGCGCACGTTCCCGCGCAACTTCCCCGGCCGCTCGGGCACCAAGGAGGACTCGGTGTGGCTGTGCTCGCCGGAGACGGCGGCGGCCTCCGCGCTCACCGGGGTCATCACCGATCCGCGCGACCTGGCCGAGAAGCTGGACATGCCGTATCCGAGGGTGGAGCTGCCGGAGCGCTCCAGCGTCAACACCCGGATGCTCGTGGCTCCTCCGCCGGCGGAGGAGGCCAAGCACGTCGAGCTCGTCAAGGGCCCCAACATCTCGGCGCTGCCGGACTTCCCTCCGCTGCCCGACCGCATCGAGGCGCCGGTCCTGCTCAAGGTCGGCGACGACGTCTCCACCGACGAGATCTCCCCTGCGGGCGCCGCGGCGCTGCCGTTCCGCTCCAACGTGCCCAAGCTGGCCGAGTTCACCTTCACCCGGATCGACGAGGACTACCCGCGGCGGGCGCGGGAACTCGCCGACGGCCCGGGGCACTTCGTCGTCGGAGCGGAGAACTACGGCCAGGGTTCGTCGCGCGAGCACGCCGCCATCACGCCGCGCTACCTCGGTCTGCGCGCGGTGATCACCAAGTCGATCGCCCGTATCCACTGGCAGAACCTCGCCAACTTCGGCGTGCTGGCGCTGGAGTTCGCCGACCCCGCCGACTACGACAGCATCGAGGCGGGCGACGTGCTCGTCCTCGAAGACCTCACCCGGACCCTGCCCGCGCACAGCGAGGTGACCGTGCGCAACGAGACCAAGGGCGAGGAGTACCGGCTGCGGCACCGGCTCTCGACGGCGCAGGTGGAAGCCGTCCTCGCCGGCGGCCAGATCCCCCTGCTGGCCCGCGAAATGGAGTGAGGAATGCGAGACGACCGCGGGCCTACGCCTAGGTCCTCTTTGTGAACGGTGAGGTCGCGCAGCCGGCCCCGGCTCTACGCATCAGCGTTGATCTTGTACCTACGGTCATTGTGAGCGATCACATGTGACCGTAGGTACAAGATCAACGGGGAAAGCCCGCACCGTCGGCTCGCGACCGAGGCGGCCGAACAGGACACCGGCCGCCTCACCCGCTCGCCCGCAGGGACAGGGCGTCGCGGGCGGCCTCCTTCAGGCTGTCGGCATCCCCCTCGACCAGGGCGGCACGGGTACGGCGCTCCAAGAGGTCGGCTTCGTCCAGGGCGCCCTCGTGGCGGACGGCCCAGCGCAGCTCCGCGGCGGTGACCCCCGCGGCGAGGGGCTCCAGCAGCTCGGGGCGGTCCCGGGCCTCGGCGAGCACGGCGAGGGCCTCGGTGCCGTATCGGGACACCAGGCGCGCGGGCGCATCGAGGCGGCGCAGGCGTTCCGGGGCGTCCGCTCCCACGAGCGGCAGCCAGCCCGTGCGGCACGGCCCCGCGCGCAGGCCCGCACCCGCGAGGGCCACGTCCACGGCGTCCTCGGCCATGCGCCGGTAGGTGGTCAGCTTCCCGCCGACCACCGTCACCACACCCTCCGGCGACGTCAGGACCGCGTGGCGGCGGGAGACGTCGGCGCTGCGCCCTTCTCCGGCGTCCAGCAGCGGCCGCAGCCCGGCGTAGGCGCCGGCCACGTCGCCCCGGTCCGGCGGCTCGGCCAGCACGCCGCCGAGGACGTCCAGCAGGAAGTCGACATCGTGGTCGGGCACCGTCGGCACGTCGGGGGTGGGGCCGTCGAGCGGTTCGTCGGTAAGGCCGACGTAGACACGGCCGTCCTGCTGGGGCAGCACGAGCGTGAAGCGGCTCGGGTCGCCGGGCACCGGGACGGTCAGCGCCGAGCGCAGCCCGCCGAAGGCGCTCTGGTCGAGCACCAGGTGCGTACCCCGGCTGGGGAGCAGCTTCACCTGCGGGACCAGTTCCTGGGCCCACACGCCCGTGGCGTTGACGGTCACGCGCGGGCGCAGCTGCAGTGCGGAGCCGGTGATCCGATCGCGCAGCAGGGCGCGGTCGCCGTGCAGCTCTTCGGCGGCGCAGCGGGTCAGCACGCAGGCGCCGTGGGCGGCGGCCGTGCGCGCCAGGCCGACGACGAAGCGGGCGTCGTCGACCAACTGCCCGTCGAAGGACAGCTGCCCGCCGCGCAGGCCCTCGGGGCGCAGGCCCGGCGCGAGGGCGAGGGTGTCGCGGCGTGAGACGCCGCGGGAGGCGGGCAGCAGCGAACCGGGGGTGCCCGCCGACATCCGCAGCGCGTCGCCCGCCAGCAGCCCGGCGCGGGTCACGGCGGCCTGGGCGCGGCCGATCCCGCTGTGCAGGGGCAGCAGCATGGCCAGCTTGCGCGCCAGGTGCGGGGCGGTGCGGGAGAGCAGGACGTGGCGCTCGCGGGCGCTCTCGCGGGCGATGCCGACCTGGCCGGTGGCGAGGTAGCGCAGGCCGCCGTGTACGAGCTTGGAGCTCCACCGGCTGGTGCCGAAGGCCAGGTCGTGCTTTTCGGCCAGCACCACCGACAGCCCGCGCGAGGCCGCGTCCAGGGCGATACCGGCTCCCGTGACTCCGCCGCCCACGACCAGCAGGTCGACGTCGGGATCGCGGTCGAGGCGGTCGAGGTCGCGACTGCGGCGCGCGGCGTTGAGGGAGGCGCCCGCGGCGCTCGCGCGGGTCACGCCCGCCCGCCTTCGCGGAGGGGCGCCGGATCCGGCGCGGGCTTCTTCGTGCGGATCGGCGGTGCCGTCGGAACCATCAGGACTCGCCCTCCCCCGGTTGCAGGTAACCGTCGAGCATGCGGCTCACCTCTCGGGTGAGGCCCTCCAGCGGGAGGACGTCCTCGGTCAGGCGCCACGACTGGGCCGCGCTCTGCACCACCAGCAGCACCATCCGCGCGAGCTGGGCGGGATCGCCGGGGCGGACGGAGCCGTCGGCCTGGCCGGCGCGGATCTGCTCCTCGATCGTGGCCAGGGCGTTGCGCTGGCTGGAGCCCAGTCGGCGGAAGGTGTAGGTGACCAGCGCTTCGGGTTCGGTGTCGAGGATGCGGGCCATCAGCGGGTGCGCGCGCAGGTCGGCCAGGACGCAGGCGGCGCCGCCCACCAGGCGGCTGCGCCCGTCGCCCCCTTCCGCGGCGGCGCGGGGCGCGGCCGATGCCACCACCGCGCGCATCTCGCGTGTCAGCAGGTCGCCGAGGAGGGTGTCCATGTCTCGCCAGCGCCGGTACACGGTCGGGCGGCTCACGCCGGCGCGCCGGGCGACGTCGGTGAGAGTCAGCCGGCGCAGCCCGAACACCGCGATGGACTCGCGGGCCGCGTCGAGCAGGCTCTGCGCCAGCGGATCCGAGGGAGGCTCCTCCCCCTCCTCCTCATTACTGATTGACACCATATGGAAAACTGTAACGTATGACCGAGCCCACACACCGCGTCGGGGAGGCGTCCTGGGACGCCTGGGGCGACCCCGCGCACGCCGCCTCCCTGACCGGTTCCCAGCGCGAGCTGATCGGGCAGGTGCTGGGCATCGCACCCGACGCCGGACTGCCGCGCACCCCCGAGGCGGAGCTGCGCCTGCCGCCCGGCGGCCTGCCTCGGGCCGCCCGCGCCGCGCTGGCCACGGCGGTCGGCGACGACCACGTGGACACCCGAGCGGCCGCCCGCGTCCGCCACGCCGGCGGCAAGAGCACGCCCGACCTGCTGCGCCGCCGCACCGGCGACGTGGCCGATGCACCCGACGCCGTGGTGCTGCCCGCCGACCACGACGAGGTGGCAGCGGTGCTGGCCGTGTGCGCCGAGCACCGGGTGGCCGTGGTCCCCTTCGGCGGGGGTACCAGCGTCGTGGGCGGGGTGGAGCCGCTGCGGGGCGGATGCGACGCGGCCGTCGCGCTGGACCTGCGGCGCCTGGACCGGCTCGTGGCCGTGGACGCCACGTCCCGCACCGCGACCTTGCAGGCGGGCCTGCGCACTCCGGAAGCCGAGGAGCTGCTGGGCGCCCACGGGCTCACGCTCGGGCACCAGCCCCAGAGCTACGAGTACGCCACCATCGGCGGCTACGCGGCCACCCGCTCCAGCGGCCAGTCCTCGGCGGGCTACGGGCGCTTCGACGACATGGTGGTGTCGCTGCGGGCGGCGACCCCGCGCGGCACGCTGGACCTGGGCCGCGCACCGTCCTCGGCCGCCGGGCCGGAGCTGCGCCGGCTGCTGCTCGGTTCGGAGGGCGTCTTCGGCGTGATCACCGAGGTCACGCTGCGGGTGCACCCCGTTGCCGAGGAGCGGCACGACGAGGCCTGGACCTTCCCCGACTTCGCCACGGGTGTCGCCGCCCTGCGCGCCCTGGCCCAGGACGGCGTGCGGCCGACGCTCGTCCGGCTCTCCGACGAGCAGGAGACGTCGGTCAACGCGGTCCTGGCCGGCGAGGAGGCCGCTCCCGGCTGCCTTGCGGTGGTCACCCACGAGGGCCGCGCCGAGCGTGTGGCCGCCGTGCGCGAACTGTGCGCCGCCGCGCTGCGCCGGGCCGGCGGCAGCGACCTCGGCCCCGACCCGGTCGCCCACTGGCGCAGCGGGCGCTACCTCGCCCCCTATCTGCGCGACGCCCTGCTCGACGCCGGGGTGCTCGCCGAGACCCTGGAGACCGCAACGACGTGGTCGGGACTGCACGGCCTGCGCGATGCGGTCACCCAGGCTCTCACCGGCGCCCTGACGACCCGCGACGGCGCCGCGCCGCTGGTGCTCTGCCACGTCTCACACGTCTACCCCGAGGGCGCGTCGCTGTACTTCACCGTCGCGGCGGCCACCGGCGAGGACCCCCTGGGACGCTGGCGCACGGCCAAGCGCGCGGCGAGTGACGCGATCGCCGCATGCGGGGCCACGATCTCCCACCACCACGCCGTGGGCACCGAGCACCGGCCGTGGATGCAGGACGAAGTGGGTCCCCTGGGCGTGGAGGTGCTCCGCGCGGTCAAGGACACCCTGGATCCGGCGGGCGTGCTCAACCCCGGCAAACTGCTCCCGGAGCGCTCGTGACCTCCCGCGGGGAAGGCACGTCCCCGGCCGCCATCACGCTGCTGGCCAATCCCGCGGCGGGCGGCCGGCGGAGCGCCGAGATCGCGGGCCGGACGGCGCGGCGCCTGCTGGCCCACGGCGTCGAGGTCGACGTGGTGGCCGGACGCGACGCCGCCGAGACCCGTCAGCGGGTCCGCGAGTGCGTGGCCGCGGGCGCCGGTGTGCTGGCCGTGGCCGGCGGCGACGGCATGGTCCACCTCGCGCTGCAAGAGGTGGCGGGCACGTCCACCGCCCTGGCCGTTCTGCCGACCGGAAGCGGCAACGACTTCGCCCGCGTCCTGGGCATACCGGCCAAGAACCCCGACGCAGCCGCCGACATCCTGCTGGGCGGCGTGCGGCGCCGGATCGACCTGGGCCGCTGCGCGACGCCGCAGGGCGCCGACCGCCCTCTGTGGTTCGGCACTGTTCTCACCAGCGGGTTCGACTCGCTGGTCGTCGAGCGCACGGAACGCATGCGCCGGCCGCGCGGTCGGATGCGCTACGCCGCGGCGGTCATGGTGGAACTGGGACGGCTGCGGCCGCTGCCGTTCACCGTCGAGGCCGACGGGCACACCGAGGAGTTCGAGGCGGCGCTGGTCGCCGTCGGCAACACCTCCTGCTACGGCGGCGGCATGCGGGTCTGCCCGCACGCCGACCCCGCCGACGGCAGGCTCGCGGTCACCGTGGTGAGCCCGGGCACGGCGGGCCGACTGCTGCGGGCGTTCCCGAGCATCTACCGGGGCACCCACACCACGCATCCCCTGGTGCGCACCTTCCACGCCGAGTCCGTACGGGTGCACACACCCGACATGCGCGCCTACGCCGACGGCGAGCCGGCGGGCCCGCTCCCGCTGCGCGCCGAGGCCGTCCCGAGTGCCGTCGAGGTCCTGGTGCCGGAGGGGGCGGCGACCGCGCGCGGTTAGTCCTCCCGGCGAGGGCGCTCCCGCCGGGCCCGGCCCTGCGAACGTGGGGAGAGCCCCGCCTCAAGCCGGACCGCCACCCCGCGGGGGGCCAGGCACCCGTCGGGAGCCCCGTGGGGCCGGGCGCCCCAGCAGGCTGCGGCAATGGGGCGCAGCTCGCCCAGCGAGCGAGCCAGCTTGCCGCCGAGCGCACGACGCGCGCTCCAGCGAGAGCCGCGCCCTGCCCTCCCGCTGCGGTCACCGGCTCCCAGGGCGGCCGGTGACCCGCCCGACGAGGGCGGCGAGGACAGCGGATGGCCGGGGTCTGCGGTCGACGGTTCCCTTTTACCTATGGTCGGGCGCCCGTCGACGGGGTTGAATGCGCTTACCGGGCCGGGGCTTCATCCACCGACCCCGGTGCTTCGTCGAGCGTGCGCTTTTT
>NZ_JROO01000001.1 GCF_000826685.1 Streptomonospora alba | reverse complement strand
CGGTGCCGCCCGGCTACGCCGACCGCGGTCGGCCGCTGTGCCTCACTTCGCGGGCTCGGCCCGCAGATCGCGGCGCAGTTCCTTGGGCAGCGAGAACGTCAGGCTCTCCTGCGCGGTCTCGACCTCGTGCACGTCCTCGTAGCCCGAAAGCGCCAGGCGGTCCAGCAGGTCCTGGACGAGCAGGTCGGGAACCGAGGCGCCGCTCGTGACGCCCACCGTCTCGACGCCTTCGAGCCAGGACTCGTCCATCAGCGCGGCGGTGTCGATGAGGTGGGCGCTGGTGGCACCGGCGTCCAGGGCGACCTCGACGAGCCGCACCGAGTTGGAGGAGTTGTCCGAGCCCACGACGATCACCAGGTCGCATTCGGCGGCCATCTCCTTGACGGCGTCCTGCCGGTTGGAGGTGGCGTAGCAGATGTCGTCGCTGGGCGGGTCGAGCAGGTTGGGGAAGCGCTCGCGCAGCGCCTCGACGGTGGCGTTGGTCTCGTCGACCGACAGCGTGGTCTGCGACAGCCACGAGACGTTGTCGGGGTTGCGGACCTCGACCTTGTCGACCTCGTCGGGGCCGTCGACGACCTGGATGTGCTCGGGAGCCTCGCCGCTGGTGCCCTCGACCTCCTCATGGCCGTTGTGGCCGATGAGGATGATGTCGCGGTCCTCGGAGGCGAAGCGCTTGGCCTCCTTGTGGACCTTGGTCACCAGGGGGCAGGTCGCGTCGATGGTCTTCAGTTCCCGCCGCTCGGCCTCCTCGTGCACCTGCGGCGAGACGCCGTGGGCGGAGAACACCACGATGGCCTCTTCGGGGACCTCGGTGGTGTCTTCGACGAAGACGGCGCCGCGCTTCTCCAGCGAACTGACGACGTGGGTGTTGTGCACGATCTGCTTGCGCACGTAGACGGGAGCGCCGTACTGCTCCAGGGCCTTCTCGACCGTGATGACGGCGCGGTCCACGCCGGCGCAGTAGCCGCGGGGCTTGGCGAGCAGGACACGGCGGCGGTTCGTCGCAGTCATACTCCCATCCTAAGGGCCGCTTGCCGCGGCGGGTTCCCAGCCGGGGAGTGGCGGGCGGCACCGTCGCCCCGCCGGAGCGCGGCGCAGGCCAGAGGGACCGGGTGCCGTCCGCAGGTGACCCGGCGATAACGGTCGGCGCTCGTTTGCGTCGCGACGAGGCGAAAGCATTCACATTCAGCGCACTTCCGGCGACGCTTGCTCCCCTATTCTTGACCCACCGGTGAAGGTAAAGGCCGCTACAGCGGTGTCAGATCGCGCGGGACGGGACAGTCGTGAGTGTGCTACGTGTACCGTCCGAGCCGAGTCCGCGGGGCCGCGCGCAGCCCCGTCCTATGACGAGAGCATCAGGAGCCCCCAGTCCCATGTCGAATCCGTCCATCGCCAGCAAGCTGATGTCCATGGTCAAGGGCATCTTCGGACAGAAGGAAGATGCGGCCGAGCCGAGTCCGGCGTCCGCGCCCGCTGATAAGAAGGCGCAGACGGGGTCGGCTCAAAGCACCGGCGCCGCGGCCAACGGCACCGCGACCGCCGCGCCTGCCGAAGGGAAGGCCGCCGACGGCAAGACCGCCGACGGCAAGACCGCCGGCGGTAAGGCGACCGAGAGCCCGACGGCCGAGCCCGGCGCCGCGGGCGAGAAGAGTGCGCAGGCCGCTGAAGGGGACGCCTCCGAGGGTGGCGAGGCCTCCCACTTGGTCAGCCCCGAGGAGCGCGCCGCCGTCTCCGACGAGCTCGCCTCCGCCGAGGCCACCACCCAGGAGACCGACGACTCCGTGCTGGAGAACGTCCGCCGCCAGGCCGCCCCCGCGGGCGAGGACCTGCCGGTCCCCGGCTACGACGACCTCACCCTGCCTTCCATCCGTGCCCGCCTGCGCAAGCTCACCATCGACCAGGTGCGCGAACTGCGCGCCTACGAGGTCGCCCACGGCGAGCGCCAGGAGTTCATCAAGATGTACGACAACCGCATCGCCAAGCTGCAGAACGAGGGGCAGGAGTAGAGCGGCGGCCCCCCGAAGCCGCCGCGACGCCGCCGGACGAGGAGCCGGTGCGCCTCCGGCGCCAGCACGCGCCTGCCAGGCGTGTCCACAACTTCATATCCCCACGCCCGAAACCGGTCGCGCCGCCCGACGCGGCGGCCGCTCGGCCGCCTGCAGCGCGCCGCGGCCGACGCGGCCGGTGCGCTGCCCCGGGCGCTCTACGGCTGCCGTCGCGAGGTCCGACGCTGCGGCCCAGCGAGCGGTAGAGGAGTCGGGGCGGCGGCGCGCAAGGCCGCCACGGCGGTACACACCCTCGCGGGCAGCGTCCTGCCCAGCGCTCGCCACGAGCCGTGCGCGGCGCTCGGCCGCGGCCGGCGGGACGGTGGCCGTCGGCGCCGGTGTGTTTCCGCCGACCGCGTGCAGACCGCGTCCGGCCGTGCCCCCAGGGCCGGCCCCGGCGTCAGCGGATGTCGTTCACCCGGTCGCCGAGTCCCCCGATCTTGACGGGGGCGCGGCTGCTCCGCGCTTCGTCGCGCCCGGAGTCCCTGCGCTCGGATGCCTCGGCGAGCAGGTCCTGCAGCTCCTCCGCCACCCCCGGGTCCTCTTCGAGCCGCCGGCGCAGCCGCTCGCGCCACAGCGCCTCGGCTCCGGCGCGGACCGCGGGCCGGTCGGTGCCGGACGCCGCCGCGATGTCGTCGCTGCAGCGCTGCAGTTCGGCGAGGGCCTGCTGCTGGCTGTCGGGGTCGCCGCGTCCCAGCACCGGAGCCAGCCGGTCGCGCAGCGCGGTCCATCCGTCCGCGGTCATGGCCTCGACCAGTGCGGTGGAGGCGGAAGCGGACAACGCGGCGATCTGCTCGTGCACTCGCGACTCCTCGGTTCCGTACGGTTCCTGGAAGCACCCTAGGCGACCGCGCACAGGGCCGGAAAGCCCGCGCATACGGGGCATCCCGCTTCGTGGGAGACCGGTGTCGACGCCACGGCCGCGCATCCGCCGGGGCGGATTCCTAAACCCCGCACACTGGCCGCACCCGGCCATACTCGGCCTCGGCCGCCCGTGTTCGCCGCGACGGGCCCGGGCAGCGGCGCGGCGGGGGTGTGGCGATACGGCGGGGGGCTTGAGAGAGTGTCGGCGTCGAATACGCGGAAGGAGCTTCCATGGGGCGCACGCTCGTGCTGGGCGGCGGAGGCATCACCGGAATCGCCTGGGAGCTGGGCGTGCTCGCCGGGCTTCACGAGTCCGGGATCGACCTGTCCGACGCAGACACCGTCATCGGAACCTCCGCGGGATCGGTCGTGGGCGCGCAGATCACCTCGGGCGCCGTGCTGGAGGACCTCTACGCCCGCCAGCTGCGCCCGCCCGAAGGCGAGATCGGCGCACACCTGCATCCCGGCGTGCTCGCCCGCTGGGTGTGGGCGTTCGTGCGTGAGCGCGACCCCCGCCGGGCGCGCGCCCGCATCGGACGGATGGCCCACGCGCGATCGGAGAGTTCGCTGGCCGAGCGGCGGCGCGTGATCGCCTCCCGCCTGCCCGCTGCCGAATGGCCGAGCGCCGACCTGCGCATCGCCGCGGTCGACGCCCGAACCGGCGATCGCGTGGTGTTCGGCCGCGACGGGGGCGCCGAACTCGTCGACGCGGTGACGGCCAGCTGCGCGGTCCCGGGCGTCTGGCCGCCCGCCGTGATCGGCGGCCGCCCTTACATCGACGGCGGTGTCTACTCGACCTGCAACGCCGACCTCGCCGCAGGCAGCGAGCGCGTCGTGGCGCTGGCCCCCATCGCCCGCGGCGCAGGACCGCTCCCCAGCCCCGCCGACGACCTCGCCGCGTTGGAGGCCTCAGGCGCCCGGACGGTCCTGGTCACCCCCGACGCCGCTGCGGTCGCGGCCATCGGCCCCAACGTCCTCGACCCCGCCGCCCGGGCCCCGTCGGCCCAGGCCGGCCGCCGCCAGGCCCCGGAGATCGCGGAGCGGATCGCCCGGGTGTGGAACAGGGATTGAGAGCGCCCGCACTGGCGCCCCGTCTCCCGGAGCATCGCGCCCAGGACCCGTGAGGGCTCCGCGTTCCCCCTGGGGCCTGACGTCGGTGCCCTGGGGCAACGGCACCGAGACGGGGCGCCATGCCGCGGCGACCGAGGTGGAGGTGTGTTCGCCGATCCGCGTTCGCCCTGGCAGCGGCCCACCGACGGGAACACGAACCGCCTGATCTGGGCGTATCCGCCCAAGGGCACCGGGATCAACCGGCACCAGCCGTATCCGACCGCGATCGCCGAGGAGCTCAGCAACCGGCCGCGGGCGTGCTTGGGGTTCTCCCCTCCAAAGGTCTTCCAGAAGCAGCTGCTCGACGGTGTTGCTTCCACGATTCGACACCACCAACGACTACGTCATGCACGACGGCGACGTCGTCGACTTCCGGTTCGATGTCTGATCACTTGAACAGGAGGGGAATGCCGCCCGAATCGGCTACTTCTTGCGCCAGAGCAGCAGGCCGCCGACGACGGAGGCTATCGCCAGCGGGAGCGCGATGAGTAGCTTCGCCCACACAGAGCCGCTGATCTCCTGCCCGGTGTACAGGAGACCGAGAGCCTCGAACCACTGCTTGAGCGGATTCCACTCCAGGACGTCCTGCATGATCTGCGGCAGCTCCGCAACGGGGACGGCGGCGCCGGATCCGAAGTACATGACGAAGAAGAGGACCGCGGAGATGCCCTGGATCGCGCGGGAGTCCAGGGGCAGGGATCCCACGAGGAAGCCGAGCGAGCACAACCAGCCGATCATGAGAAACACGAGGAGCCAGAACAGCGGATTCGCGGCTGCCGGGAGCAGTCCGTGCGCGAGCCCGATGACCGTGACCACGAGGAGTATCCCGAGGAGTGCCAGAACGAGCATCGACAGCACGAGCGCGAGGACGAACAGGACGATCGGCAGCGGCAGCGTCCGGTACCTGACGTCCACCCGGCGTGCGCGGAGCTCGGCGAGGTAGATGGGCAGGCCCATCACCGCCAGGTTCGCAACCGCGGTTCCGAGCAGTGCGGGGAAGATCTGGTCGATGTAGCGGACTCCCCCGGAAACCTGCTGCTCCGCGAAGGGGAGCCCGATGAACAGGTAGATCACCATGGGGAAGGCGAGGCTGAAGAAGACCGCGACCGGCTGTCTGAACAGCACTTTCGTCTCCTGGACGAACCAGGCCCAAAGGATCGCCGCCCGGCCGGCCGGGCGAGGTCGTTCCGCCGGGGCGAAGATCTCTGCGCTGCGATTCTCAGCCGTCATGTCCGCTTTCCGTCATCGATGTGAAGACGTCCTCGAGCCGGATCGCTCCCTTGAGTAGATCGCGATATCGGCCCTCGCCGCTGTGCTTCATGGATTCGAGGCGATCGGCGATCGCGGTGATCTGCTCTCGCTCGCCGAACACGGTCACTGTCGAGGCCCTCTCTCGCGTCTCGAGCTCGGAGTCCGTGAGCATGCGACGGACCTCCTCGTCCGGTCGGCTCACGCGGAGCCGCCAGGTACCGCCGGCGCCGGCGAGGATCTCGGAGACCGTCCCCTCGGCCTCCACGCGTCCCTGCGTCATGACGATCATGCGATCGGCGAAGGCCTCGACCTCCGACAGGTCGTGTGTGGAGGTGATGATGGCCGTGCCGGCGCTGCACACTTCGCGGAAGAAGTGCCACATGTCGCCGCGAGCGTCGGGATCGATTCCGCTCGTGGGTTCGTCGAGGATCAGCAGACTGGGTCGGCCGATGCAGGCGACGGCGACATCGAGTCGACGCTGCAAACCACCGGAGAGCTTGTCCACCGATGTGCCCAGATAGCTGCGCAGCCCCATGCTGTCGACGATGACATCGATCGGTCCCGGATCGACGTACAGGGCCGACTTCGCGTGGATGGCCTCGCGCACCTTCAGACCCCCGGGGAGTCGGGAGTCCTGGAGCTGGACTCCGGTGCGGAGTCGGGCGTCGAAAGTGCCGGAGACGATGTCGCCGGAGATCCGTGCCTCTCCGCTGTCCGGGCTCCGCAGCCCCGAGAGGATTTCCATCGACGTGGTCTTGCCTGAACCGTTCGGCCCCACGACGACGAGCACTTCCCCCGGGTAGACGTGCAAGGACACCTCGTCGACCGCAGTGACGGTGCCGTAGACCTTGCGTATGGAACGAAGCTCACCGGCGGGTGTGTCTCTCGACATCATCGCGCGACGCTGGCACAGGAGAGCAGACGGCGCAAGGCGCGCCCGCGCTGCCGCGAGGACCACAACCTGCGTGAATGCGTCATCGATCATCGAATCCCCTGGGCGCCTCCCCTCAACTCTGGTGACGGTGCCCGCGGCCTCGATGAGCTGCTCACCGTCTACAGTCCTTTCGGTGCCATCCGAAACGTCCTGACCTCATTCCGGTCCAGCGTGGGACCCGATGGCTACCAGGGCTCCGCCACCCCCATGTCCCTCGATCATCAGCTGCGGCGGATGCTCGGCATGCCCGGAGTCTCGGCGGGACTGGATCGTGACATCTACGGCGGGGGCAAGGGACTGCTCCTCTCCGGCTCGGTCGCCTCTTCGCTCGGTGAGGCGGTCGAGCGGATGCTCGGGTCGTTCTCGTCGCTTCAGGTCAGAGGATCCGAGGACCGGACGACGGCGACCGCCGCCGAGATGCGATCAGCCGGCGTCGACTTCGTCGGACCCGATCAGTACGACTCCTACACCGAGGCCCAGTTGTCGACCCCGGGATTCCTCTTCCAGCGCTGGACCGAGGACACGCGGCTGGTTTGGCATCGCGGGAAGAACCTCATCAGTTCCGGAACTCGCTCCGGCATTCCCGCCCGACAATCCGCAACTGGGGCACCGCCGGTACAGTGAAGTTCCGCAGAAGCTCGGTCTGATCGATCGGCCCTGGACCTATGAGGACATGCCGACGGATCCGCTGCCCTATCCGTAAGCACGCAATTCCCCGGCTTCGCCGTCCGTTGTCGCAGGGCACGTCGCATACACCTTGACGAATGAATCGCATCTGAGGTCACATGGCTAATATCGAGATCGATCGGCGCCGCGTGAACCTGGGTATCGTGCTCATCCTCGTGGCATTCGCAATGAAACTCCCCATGGCCATCCTCACCATTGCCTACCCGGCCGGATCCGAGGGGCTGGTGCCCGATTCCGGCGGCCCGGGACGCGGTCCCCACAGATCACGACGGTTCCGGGCTACAGCCTCAAGGAGGAGCTCGTGATGCTCGCCCACCCGGGGTGCTCCATCGAGTACGTGCCGAGCAGTGCGACCACTCGGGCCAGGGAGTTCCTCTTCCTCGGCCTGCAGAACGCACCCGCCGGCAAGCTCGTCGCCGACGAGAACAGGGGGGGTGACCCGGCGGCCTTCCTGCTCTCACTGCGTCCGCGGCGCGCCGACGAGGGCGTGATCGAGGACGTCGGGGACGGGGCGCCGTGACTCCGGGCCGTCAGCGTCGGCGTCCCGGAACATCGCGGATGTGGCGGCTGGAGTTGTGCGAGCCCGACAGCGGGCGGCGCGCCTGCCCGCCCGCCGTCGGATACGGCGATGGGTGCGGGCAGACCTCGCACGGTGCCCATATTCACTTCGTTCCGGTTCTCACGTGAGGGACCCGGCTATACCCCGGCGGTCGTCGTCCCGCCCGCAGACTCGCGGGACGACCTGTCCGGCACGGCTGGAAGCCGTCACGGACGGGAGCCTGCTTATCGAGAGAGCCCGCTCGCACCGCAAGTCCCGCCCCACATCCACCAGGTTCGAGAACGGTTCCGGCTGATGAGGCGTCAAGCACCGGTTCCTTGAACCGCGGTTCGGTGACAAGCAGCGCGCCGTGCCCGGGAACGTGTTCTGTCGGTGGGCTGCTCTAGGCTCGCAGCCATGGGTATGGAGAGCTCGGCCGAGTCCCCGCAGCCCGTCCGCGTCGTGATGCAGGCGGTCGGCGGGTGGATCGGACGGCTGGGCAAGATCTGGGTCGAGGGACAGGTCGCCGAGATGAGCCGCCGGGGCGGCACCGTCTTCATGACCCTGCGCGACCCCGTGGCCAACGTCTCGGCGCGCGTGGTGTGCCCGGTGCGGGTGCTGGAGGCGGTCGCGCCGGTCCCCGAGGCCGGCGCCAGGCTCGTCGTGCACGCCAAGCCCGACTTCTACGTCGCCCGCGGCACGTTCTCACTGCTCGCGCTGGAGGTCCGCCACGTCGGGCTCGGCGAGCTGCTGGCCCGGCTGGAGCGCCTGCGGGCGACACTGGCCTCCGAGGGCCTGTTCGCCGACAACCGCAAGCGCTCGCTGCCGTTCCTGCCGGGCACGGTCGGGCTGGTCTGCGGGCGCCAGTCGGCGGCCGAGCGCGACGTCCTGGAGAACGGCCGCCGCCGCTGGCCCGCCGTCCGCTTCGAGGTCCGCGAGGTCGCCGTCCAGGGCGACCGTGCCGTGGGCGAGGTACTCAACGCGCTCAAGGAGCTCGACGCCCACCCCGACGTCGACGTGATCATCGTCGCGCGCGGCGGCGGGTCCTTGGAGGACCTGCTGCCCTTCTCCGACGAAGCGCTGATGCGCGCCGTCGCCGCGACACGCACGCCGGTGGTCAGCGCCATCGGGCACGAGCAGGACAGCCCGCTGCTCGACCTGGTCGCCGACGTCCGCGCCTCCACACCCACCGACGCCGCCAAGAAGACGATCCCCGATGTCGGCGAGCAGCTCCAGCTCGTCCGGCAGCTGCGCGACCGCGGCAGGCGCGTGCTTGTCGGCGGCGTCGAGCGCGAGCGGTCGTGGTTGGCCGGTATGCGTTCGCGTCCGGTGCTCGCCAGTCCGATGCGTGAGATGGATCGGTTGACCGAGCAGGTCACCGGGCTGCGCGATCGAGCGCGGCGGTGCATGAGCGTGGCGCTGGACCGCGCCGGCGACGACCTCTCCCACACCCGCGCCCGGCTGCACGCGCTCTCACCCGCCACCACTCTGGCGCGCGGTTACGCGATCGTGCAGCGGGCGGACGGAGCCGTGGTGCGCTCGGCCGACGAGGTCGAGCGCGGCGATCCGCTGCGGGTGCGCTTCGCCGAGGACAGCATCACCACGACCGTCGACGGCACCGATTCCGGCGACGGCGACGAGTAGGAGGACAGCGCAGTGGCCGCCAAGGACAGCACCGAGAAGGGCGCCGCCGGCAACGGCGACGCCGCGAACGGCAAGGCGCAGGAGAGCCGCAACGCCGACACCGGCGCCGCGTCCGAGGGCGCCGAGGCCGAGATGAGCTACGAGGAGGCGCGCGACGAACTCGACGCCGTCGTCCGCAAGCTCGAAGCCGGCGGCCTGACGTTGAAGGAGTCGCTTGCCCTGTGGGAGCGCGGCGAGAGCCTCGCCGCCACCTGTGAGCAGTGGCTCGAAGGCGCCCGCGCCAAGCTCGCCGTGGCGATGGAGGAGCGCGGCCAGGGCGGCGACTCTCAGGAAGACGCGCCCTTCTGATCCGAACCGCGGCGATCCTGTCACCGCCGTGGGTGGCGGCGGCGTGCCGCGACGGCGGCTACGAGGTCGAGGGGGAGTCCGCCCCCGCTACTGCTTGCGGTGCGGCTTGTCCGGCGTCGCGGACCGAGGGCTGCGGCCGTTGACCTCGTCGCTGAAGTCGCGGATGTTGCCGGGCAGTCCGCGGAAGACCGCGATCACCAGGACCAGCGCCGTGCCCAGGAACAGCGACGGGGCGACGTCGGCCAGGCGGGTGGCCATGCCGATGGCGACCGCGCGGGAGAACCCCTCCTGGCCCAGAGTCACCGCGACCTCGGCCAGGAGCGCGGCGACGAAGTAGGCCAGCGGCGGGCTTACGGTCAGCGACAGCAGGTCGGTGGGGCGTACCAGCAGCGCCGCCGCCACGCAGGCGGCCGTGAACCCGATCCCGCCGACCAGGGGCGACCCGGCCAGGTGGCCGATCAGTGCGCAGACCAGGCTTACGGCGGTGATCAGCAGGATGCCGCCGCGCCCGGTGAGGCGGACGCCCCTGGCCGCACCCCCGCCCGCAGGGCCCTCGGGCTCGGTGCGAAGGGTGGTGCGGCTGGGCGCGCTCTGCACGGAGAACGGCGCTGCGTCCATGCGCTGCGGCTTGCGCGTTGCCATGTCGGCACGCTCCCTAGTGCGACCCACAGTGATCAGTATGTCACTCCCGGTGAAAAGTTTGTCTCTTCCTCCCGCGCCGTGTCCCCGTCCCGGTGCGCGTCGGTGGGCTCCTCCGAGCCGCCGTCCGTGCCCACGGCCGCCTCAGCGGAGCCGTCACCGTTCACGGCAGCCGCCTCGAACGGCGATCCGTAGATTTCGACGCGGGGATCGGGGGAGGGGGTTCCGTGCTCGGAGTCTGCGCCCCACTCGGTGTCTTCCCCGTGCCCGCGGTCCTCACCCGCCAGTTCCGCCGAGGCGAGCGGCCGCGCCTGCTCCTCGACGCCGCCCGGCCGCCCGAGATCGCCCTCGACCAGTCCCAGTTCCTCGAACCTGCGCGCCGTCACCAGCACGCGGCTTTCCAGCGAGCCCACCGTCTGGTTGTAGGCCGTGACGGTGCGCGAGAGCGCCTTGCCCAGTCCTTCCATGTGCCCGCCGAGCGTCGACAGCCGCGAGTACAGCTGCTTGCCCAGGTCGAAGACAGCCCGCGCGTTCTCGCTCAGGGCCTCCTGCTGCCATGCGTACTGCGCGGTGCGCAGCAGCGAGATCAGCGTGGTGGGCGTGGCGATGTGCACTTTGCGGCCCATCGCGTGCTCCAGCAGCTGGGGGTCGTGCTCCAGAGCCGGCGCAAGGAACGCCTCACCCGGCACGAACAGCACCACGAACTCCGGGGCGGGGGTGAACGCCGCCCAGTAGGACTTGGCCGAGAGCTGGTCGACGTGGGAGCGCAGCTGCTTGCTGTGCGCGCGCAGGCGCTCGGCGCGCGTGTCGGCGTCGTCGGTCTCGACCGCCTCCAGGTAGGCGGCCAGCGACACCTTGGAGTCCACGACGATGTTCTTCCCGCCTGCGAGCCGCACCACCATGTCCGGCCGCAACCGGCCGTTGTCGGTGTTCGCGCCGGCCTGCTCGTCGAAGTCGCAATAGGAGCTCATCCCCGCCAGCTCGGCCACCCGCCGCAGCTGCAGTTCACCCCACCGCCCGCGTGCCTCGGGCCGCCGCAGCGCGCTCACCAGCGACTGGGTCTGATCGCGCAGCCGCTCCGAACCCTGGCGCACCTGGTCGACCTGCTGAGCCAGCTCGGCGTGCGCGGCCCGGCGTCCCGCGTCCACCTCGCGCAGCTGGGTCTCCACCCGGCTGAGCGTGTCCTTGAGCGGGGACACGAGCTGCTCGACGGCCGCCCGGCGCTCCTCCACGTCCTTGCCGGTCTCGGCGCCGACGGCGCGCAGCCGCCCTTCGGCCATCTCCATGAACCGGCGGTTGGTCTCGTCCAGGGCCTCGGCCGACAGCGACCGGAAGCGCTCGCCGAGCCGGTCCTCGATGTAGGCGGCGCGCTCGTCGGCCGCGCCGGCGTGTGCTCGCGCCTCGGCGAGCCGGCCCCGCGCCAGCATCCACCCCAGCACCGCACCGATCGCGATTCCCACCAGAAGCACCAGGATCAAGTCAAGGGCGTCCATAGCCGCCCATCGTCTCAACCCGCGCACCCCGGCACCGCGCGCCACGCGCGGGCAAGAGGAAGGCAAAGGGCGTGCCGCCGCCGTCCCCGGTGCGTGCCTGTGCGGCCCTGTGCGGCCGGCCGACCGGTGTCAGACCTGGGGCGCGGGCGTGCCCAAGGCGCGGTACCAGTCGCGGGCGGTGTGCCAGACCCGCTCGGGCACCGGCTCGGGCGCGAACAGCCACATCCGCTGCCCCGGGTCGGGCCCGCGGCCGACGATGACCGCGCGCAGCGGGTAGGGCGGCTCGCCGCAGAGGTGGTACCAGCAGTAGCCGAAGGGCTCCAGCAGCGCCATCAGCCGCTCTTCGGCGCCGTGCTCGGGGCGTACCTCGCAGAAGATCCACGGGCGGAAGCGCCGCAGCACCTCGAAGGCGCCGGCGACGACGTCGGGCTCGGTGCCCTCGGTGTCGATCTTGACGATCGAGGGGGCCGCGCCGGCGCGCTCGCGCCAGTGGGAGAGCGTCTCCACGCGCACGAGCACCCGGCCGAGTTGGGTTCTGGTGTCGGGAGTCAGCGTGTTGGCGGTGTCGGCGACCGGGGAGATGCGCAGAGCCGCCGTTCCGCTGTGGTTGCTCAGCGCGAGCCGGACGACCTCCACGCCGAGTCCGTTGTCACGGGAGACGGCCTGGGCGGTGTCGGCGATACGGGGCGCCGGCTCGAAGGCGTAGACCCGCCGGCGGCTGCGGGCGGCGGCGAGCGCGGCGTAGAGGCCGATGTTGGCTCCGACGTCCAGCACCGCACCGGGGCGGGTGTGCTCCAGGGCGGCGAGGTAGCAGGCCACCGTCTCGGGTTCGTAGGAGGCAAGACCCCCTTGGTGCAGGCGCCGCGCTACCCGGTAGTCGCCGGGCGCGGTGATGGTCAGCGAGGAGCGGTCGGCGCCGCCCGAGCCGGCGCGGCGCGGCAGGGCCAGCTCGAATCGCCGCTCCCGCGGCGGGACCTGCGCCGGGTTCAGGCCGCCCAGACGCTGGGGCAACCGGATCCGGATCTGGCGGGTGGCGTAATGCACCGCCGGGTATCGGTGGACGAAGGCGCGCATCTGGCCGTGTACCACGAACGGTCCCCCCACTCTGTGCCTCGCGTGCTGCAGCGGCGGCCCGCACGCACCCGTCTCCCGCCGCGGCGCACCGGCGCGGACGTGTCCGCCGCCCCCAGCGGCCGAACCGGGTTCCCCTCCCGAACGGTGCGCCCCGATGGGATGCACTCGTGCCTACGTGACCGGTTCAACATGAAACTACTCCGAAACGGGCCAGCTCGCAGGGCGTTTCATCCGAAGATGGCGCGCGTGTCACCGAAAAGTCCGCGTCAGCCGCGGACGGCGAGTCCGCCCTCCGCGAGCGCCTAGACTCGGGCCCCGTGAGTCTGTCAATTGGGATCGTCGGCCTGCCGAACGTCGGCAAGTCCACACTGTTCAACGCACTGACCAAAAACGAAGCTCTCTCGGCGAACTACCCGTTCGCCACCATCGAGCCCAACGTCGGGGTCGTGGGGGTGCCCGACTCCCGGATCGGCACCCTGGCCGAGATGTTCTCCTCGGCCAAGACCATCCCGGCGACGGTCGACTTCGTGGACATCGCCGGCATCGTCCGCGGCGCCTCCGAAGGCGAAGGGCTGGGCAACCAGTTCCTGGCCAACATCCGTGAGAGCGATGCGATCTGCCAGGTCATCCGCGTCTTCGACGACGACGATGTCACCCACGTCGAGGGCGACATCCAGCCCTCGCGCGACATCGAGACCATCAACACCGAGCTGATCCTCGCCGACCTGCAGACTCTGGACAAGGCGCTTCCGCGGTTGGAGAAGGACGCCAAGCGCAACGCCAAGGACAAGACCGCCCAGGAGACGCTGGGCGCCGCCCAGGAGGCCCGCCGGGTCCTGGACGAGGGCGTCGGGCTGTCGGTGGGCGCCAAGCCGGCCGGCATCGACGTGTCGCTGCTGCGCGAGCTGAACCTGCTCACGGTCAAGCCGTTCATCTACGTGTTCAACCTCGACAGCGAGGAACTGGGCGACTCCGCGCTGCGCGCCAAGCTCTCGGAGCTGGTGGCCCCGGCCGAGGCGATCTTCCTCGACGCCAAGATCGAGTCGGAGCTGACCGAGCTCGACGACGAGGAAGCGGCCGAGCTGCTGGAGTCGCTGGGCCAGAGCGAATCCGGGCTTGCGCAGCTGGCCCGTGTCGGGTTCGCCACGCTGGGCCTGCAGACCTATCTCACCGCCGGGCCCAAGGAGGCCCGAGCCTGGACCATCCGCAAGGGAGCCACGGCCCCCGAGGCGGCCGGTGCCATCCACACCGACTTCCAGCGGGGCTTCATCAAGGCCGAGATCGTCTCCTTCGACGACCTGATCGCGGCGGGTTCCATGCAGGCGGCCCGGGCGGCGGGCAAGGTCCGCATGGAGGGCAAGGAGTACGTGATGGCCGACGGCGACGTGGTGGAGTTCCGCTTCAACGTGTGAGGGACTGACGGCTCGGTGCCGTTGACCTCCCAGGCTGCGTGCCGAGGTGGTGATCTGACGTGGCCGAGCCGCAGCCGCCGTGGTCCTACGGGACTCTGAAGTCGGTCGCCGCCGTTCTGGCGGAGACCGAAAACGGCCTGACCGGCAGGGAGATCGATGATCTGCTCGCTCGGCTGAACATGAGCGATCCGCTGCCGGACGCGACTAAGCGGGACCGCCTCGCCGAGGCATTCGTCGTGCGCCAGAACGAGGACCGCAGCCCCAAGCGCGTCATCACCTTCATCGTCGCTGCGATGGAGCCTGTCCGATATCGGGACCGGCCAGAGTTTTACGCCGCCCCCGCACGTGGTACTCCCTCACGTCGGAGGGTCGGGCAGCGTTCGACGCGTACATCGCGGCGCTGCGCGAGATCGTGGACGCGCCGGAATCTCTAGCGCGGATCGGCCGCGACGAACAGCTCCTCGTTCGCCGGCACGCCGCGCCGCGCCTCACCGTCGGCGGCGTACTCCCACTCGAACGGCAGGCCGCGGGCGGTCGTGATGTCCGTGCCCTCCATCAGCTGGAAGTGCACGTGCGGGTCCGAGGAGTTCCCCGAGTTCCCGCACTCGGCGAGCTGCTGCCCGGCGGTCACCCGGTCCCCGGGCGACACCCGGAGCGAGCCGCGGCGCAGGTGCGCCAGCACCGCGACGATCGACCCGTCGGTCTCCGCGCGCAGGAGCACGTAGTTGCCCAGCAAGCGTCGGGGCGCGCCGAGGCTGCGCACGACGCCCTCGACGAGCAGGTAGATCAGCCCGGCAGGGGACAGGCGCGTGAGATGGTCCCGGCTCGCCCCGCAGGTCTCGACGACGACGCCGTCGACGGGAGCGAGCACCGGGCGGCCGAAGGACGGAAAGCTCTGCGGGCGGCGCATCTGCGGCCACAGCCAGTCCATCGCCCGCGGCGGCGCGCCCTCGGGTACGTGGGTGATGTCGATGGCGTAGGTCTGGGCGAGGCCGTGGGTGTGCGAGGGGACCTTCGAGGCGGGGGAGTTCAGTCCTCGCCAGCGACCGGTCACGGGCACCCCGACGAGCAGCGGCTCCCTCTCCTCGACGGGGCGCTGGTTGCGGCCGCGCAGGAACTGCCCCGCCGGTCCCAGCACGAGCAGGGCGACCCCGAGCAGGTACAGCACTCCGATCCCGACGTCGAGCGAGACGGTCACGATGATCAGCACCGCGCCGAGGGCGATCGCGGGGCCGGACAGGCGCAGCAGGAATTTCACAGAGGATCCTTGTCGTGGGGGACTGTTGGTCACTGCGCGGTCGGTCGACGGTCCCAGTCGCGTCTGAGTAAGCCGTACACCCAGGGGTCCGACACGTCGCCGCTGACGATGCAGTCCTCGCGCAGCGTATCCTCGCGGACGAAACCGAGCTTCTCGAGAACTCTCGCCGATCCGGTATTGCGGGTGTCGGTCTCCGCCTGGACCCCTGTTCAGATCCAGGTCGCGAATGCCCACGTCAGCGGCTCCTCCGCCGCTTCGGCTCCCGCTCCGTGTGTCCAGACGTGATTCTCGGATCACAGTGCTCGCTTGATACCGCGTGGTATCACTTGCTACCGTCTATGGCATGGCCATGACACTGCGACTCACTGACGCCGAGGACCAGGCCCTGACTGAGCAGGCCGCCCGGGAGCACAGGTCCAAGCAGGAAGTCGCCAGGGCGGCGATCCTCGAATACACGTCGCGTCGTGTCCGCAAGCGCGATGACCTGCTCGCCAAGATCGGCCGCGAGAACGCCGGCGCGCTCGAGCGACTGGCTGATTCGTGAGCGAGGAGATCGAATACCTCGACCTCGATGATCTGGTGGCTGCGGCCGATGTAGCGATCGGCCGCAGCCACCAGGTGCGTGATTGGGGGCTGTTCGAGTCGGCCCTGGCTCGCCCCAAAGCATCGGTCTTCGGAGAGGACGCCTACCCGGGACTCGACGGGAAGGCGGCCGCGTTGCTGCACTCGCTCGTTACCAACCACCCCTTGGTGGACGGCAACAAGCGGTTGGGGCTGGTCGCTGTCCTCCTGTTCTATGGCATGAACGGCTGCGACCTCACGGCGACCGAGGACGAGCGAGTGGAATTGATCCTCGCTATCTCGGACGGAGAACTCAGCGACGTCGAGAAGATCGCTGAGTACATGGCTCCGTGGGTGGTCCGGCCCTGACAGGTCGTCGGTGCACGTGTGACGCCGTGCGCGTCGGTTCAGGACGGCGCTCCCGCGAGGTCGTCCCTTGCCGACCGGGCTGAGGCGGCCGCAGGCGTACGTGGGTGACGGAACCGCCGCTGCTGCGCTGTGGGCGTGTATTCCGGACAGCTTTTTACGACGGCCACGCCGTGTCCGGTTGTCCGACCGGTTCTGTACTGCGTGTGATTTTCCCAGCTCAGACATTTTGGTCGTAGTGCTGTGAACCGGCTGGGAACTCCAGGTGAAAGGCGCCACACCTCTTCCCTCCCACACCGCGCCGCAGGCCGCCGGCCTTCGGTGGCCGTTCCCCCGCCCCCGATGCGAATACGCAGGTGGAAGCCTGCGCTGTGAGTCCGTACCGGCCTCTCTAGAGACCCGAAGGACAGAGAAACCTTCCTGTAGAGCGGTAGCTTCCTTTCCGGTCGGACCGCAATCGGTGCGTTGACCGTGTCTGTTTCCTGGGTTTTGCTGGTATTGCCCGGCATGCGCTGAACGCCCCTTGCCCATGAGTCGTGCCGGTAGGTACACCGTGCGGGTCAGGCATGAAACACGGAGAGGTAGAGGCGGCCGAGATGCGTAACAATGGCGCACCATAGGTGTGGGATAGACAGGGCACCGGGAATCCGGCCGGTGGACCGCGTCCACGAGGCGATGGGGAGGCGTGATGGCTCGCAAGCCGACCGCGCGGCGCGGCGGCGGACCCGTGGAGGAGCCCGCTGAGGCGGACGACCTCTACGAGTTCGGCGGCTCTCCGCGGCGCAGTCGCCGCCCCAGCGCCGGCGCCGGCGGGCGCTGGTGGATCGGGGCCGGGCGCGCGGTGCTGTGGGCGTTCATCATCGTCGTGATCTTCAACGGCATCTGGATGCCGCTGCGCGGCGGGCTGGCCGAACCCTCGACCGACGAGGCGGGCTCGGCCGGGCAGCAGCCCGACTTCCCCAAGACGGCCGCCTCCGGCTTCGCCGCGCGCTTCGCCGGCGTCTACCTCAACACCGAGGGGCTGGAGAGCGAGGAGCGCGCCGACGCCCTCGCCGCCTTCGTCCCCGAAGGCAGGGCCGCCTCCTTCGCAGCCGAGGGCGCATCCCTCAGCGGCGACAACATCGGCGTCGTCGGAGTAGACGTCCGCGACGACGAGAACGCGGTCGTCACCGTCAGCGCCGACGTCGCCGGCGCCCCGATGAGCCTGGACGTGCCGGTCTACGCCGCCGGGCCCGACAATTTCGTCGTCTCCGGCCCGCCCGCTCTCCTCGCCGCGCCCGGCCGGGCCGAGCTGCCCTCGCCCGACACCGTCGAGACCGACGCCGCGGCCCGCGACGAACTGCTGCCCCGCCTGGAGCGCTTCTTCGGCGCCTACGCCGAGGACCCGGACTACCTCTCCGACTTCGTCGAGCCCGGAGCGCGCGTCGACCGGCTGCCCCCCGACACGCTGGAATTCGTCGAACTCGTGGACGTCGCCGTACCCGCGTCCGGTTCGGGGGACAATGATGGTCGGCAAGTCACGGCCGAGGTCGTGTGGGTCCCGGCCGAGGCCGGGGAGGACACGTCCGCCGAACTCACCCAGAGTTACGAACTCACCGTCGTCAAGGACGGGGAGAACTGGTATGTGCGAGAGATCCATGGAGCCCCGCGATCGTTCGGCGAATAGCCGCAGCGACACCCAGCAGGGCCGTAAAGCCGAGGAGACGAGGAACCATGCAACCCAGATGTGAGACGCGAGGGGACGGCGACTGACATGCACCCCCTGCTCACGGGTCTCACCCCCGCGGTCGTCGACGCCGCGGGCCCCATCGCCCTCGCCGCGACCGAGAACGCCCCGGACACCTCCGGGCTCGCGGACTTCCTCCGCGGGTTCTTCGGTCCGCTGTTCCTGGTGATCGTCTCGGTCGTGGCCATCTTCTTCCTCTTCACCAGGGAGATCACCCGATTCGCCCAATTCATCATTCTGGCGATCTTCATCGGGATCGTGTTCTACGTGCCGGGGATCATCGAGGTGACCGCGCGGGCAATCGCCCAGGCGATGGGCGTTTCGACCGAGTAGGAGGCCACAGACGTGGACCTGCCCACGTACACCAACATCTGGCGGATCGAGAAGAAGCTCTACAAGCTGTATGACTTCCGGCTTCCCCAGCCGGTCTCGGTCGTCTACATCGGTGTCCTCGTGGGCGTCGCCTTCGTCTGGGTGATGCTGCTGCAGCTGATCGGCGTCCCGGCCGAGATGCCGCTGCACGTCATCTACATCGTGCCCCCCTTTGTCATCGCCTTTCTGGCCACCCGGCCCGTCGTCGAGGGCAAGCGGCTCAGCGAGCTGATCTCCTCCCAGGCCCGCTACCTCGCGGAGCCCAAGGCGTTCACCCGGCTGCGGCCCGAGCGCGAGTCCGGCACCGTCGCGGTCACGGTGCGCGTCTGGCACCGCGACCCGCGGGCGGGACCGCTGCCCGAGGCCACCGGGGCGGCGGCCGCACGCGGGCGCACGCGCGCAGCCGATCCGGAGGAGGTGGACCGGGAACGCGTCGGGGAGGACGAAGAGCAGCCGAGCCGCCGTGCGGCGGTCGACGTGCCGCGGCGGACGGCCGACCAAGCGCCTCCGCTCGCCGAGGCGCTGCCGACCGCACGCCCGCCGGACGAGCGCGCACCGACGGTCGAGGAGGTCGAAGAGTACGCCACCGACCCGCTGTGGGGCGGCGACGCCCCGGTGCGGACGGGCGTGCCGTCGAACGGGAGCGCGCCCGATCCGGTGCCGGATCCGGGCGCGTGGGCGGACGGGCGGCGTCCCGAGCACTCGGCGCCCGAGGACGAGCGCGAGACCGAAGCCGCGGTCGGGCCCGACCCCGCAGCGCTCGGCGTCCGCTCCGCCGAGCCGGCCGAAGACGACGTGCCGGCCGAGGCGCACCCCGCAACCGCTCCGGCGTCGGCGGCCGAGGCCGCTCCGCCCGATCTGCGGCGGGAATGGGAGTGGGACTACGACCGCGACGGCGATCGCGGTGAGAAGCCCAAGCGCGGCGTCGGCCTGAGGATCCTCAACTACTTCGGGTTCGCCCTCGACAAGGCGCCCCTCCAGGCCGCGGATGCCCAGGAGGCGCAGGGCGACAGCGAGCGGGGATCCCGCGCCCGCCCGGTGACCGGACCCATCCCCGGAGCGGCCCGCACCCCCGCGGACCTCGCCGAGCGCTTGGCCGTGGCCGAGAGCCCGGCACTGAGCGACGACGAGCGGTCCCGCGCGGCCGCCGATTCCGAGCGCGCCGTCGCGGCGGCCGAACCTCCCGCGGCCGTCGACCGCCACGCGGCGCGCGACGCAGCGGCGGCCCGTCGGCGTGCCGAGGAGATGATGGCCGCGCCGATGCCCGCCGAGCGGGAGCACGGCACAGCATCCGGCGCCGCCGACGCGGAGCCCGGCGCCGCCGAGACGGAGCAGCCGGCCTCGGCCCGCGGCGGTGCGGCGGCGCCCGTGCCCGGCCCCCAGCGCCGGTTGCGCGGGCGCGCCCAGGGCATGGAGGTCGCCCGCCGCCTGGAGCGCACGCGTTCGGACGAGAGCGCGCCGGCGGAGTCCGCGCAGGCCGCTGCACCCGCCGCTCCCGCGGGGAGCGAGGCGGTGGCGGGCGCGGAGCGTGCCCGCGAGCGCGTGCCCGCGCCTCAGACCGCCGAACCCGGCCGCGCGGCGGGAGAGGCGGAACCGACCGGTCGCCCGTCGCTGCGCGAGCGCTGGGCCCAGCGCCGCCCGCACTCCGCGCCGTGGGACCTGCCCGTTCCGCTGGACAGCGCCGACTCGGACGCGCACGCAGACGACGCAGAAGCACAAGCGGGGGAGCGCCGCGACGGCGCGGCGGCCACCGGCAGCGATGTCGGCGCCGCCGCCTCCTCGACCGGGTCCGGCGCGTCGGCCAAACCGCCGTTGCAGCTGGACCACGGGACCGACGAGCACGAGAGCCTGTCCGGGGTCGTGCGCGTGTTCTTCGCGCAGTCCGACCACACCGGCCCCGGTACGGAGCGGACCGGCGAGCGTGCGCAGCACGGAGCTGATCGCACCGAGGCGGGCGCCGGCCGGTCCCCCGGTGGCGGCGCCGAACACCCGTCGAGCCCCGAGGCCGACAGCAGCGGCACCGATGAGCCGCCCGAGGCCGGTGCCGGGCCGGACACCCCGCCGGAGCGGCCGGCGCCGGGCAAGCCCTCGCTGCAGCTGGACCACGGGACGGGCGAGCACGAGGACATGTCCCAGGTCGTGCGGGTCTTCTCCGCCGCCTCCGGGCGCACCGACGAGCCGACCGAACGGCGGGATGACGCGGACGCGGCGCCGAACGACGGGTCGGCCGGTGACGCCGCGCGTCCCGCGGCCGCCTCCGGCGCTTCCGGTGCGACCGACCCGGCCGAGTCCGGCCGCCCTGCGACGGCCGTCGCCGCCGAGCCCGTCGCCGCAGAAGCCGAAGCCGGCGCGGACGGCACGCCCGAAGAGACCGCGTCCGGGAGCACCGGGACGACCGGAGCAGGCGGCGCCGAGGCGGCGCCTGCGGCTGCGGGCGGGAGCGCCGGCGACGGGGCGCAGGAGGAAGCCGCCGCGGAGTCCGCCGACCAGCGCACCGCGCAGTCCAGCGAGCGGTCGAACGAGGGTTCCCGCAACGCAGACGATCAGCTGGCGGTCCTGGACCGCTATCTCGGCCACACCGACACCCCGCCCCCGCCTCAGCCGCGCTTCGCTGAGGCCGGCGGGCACGAGCCCCGCCGACCGGTGGCCTGGTTCACCGACGCCCCCGCTCCCGCCGGCGAGGCCGAGCGCACGGCGTCTGCGGGCTCCGCAGCACCGGCGGCCGAGGGCCGCGCCGATCGCGCCGATGCGCGTGAGGGGGTCGAACCGGACGCTTCCGCGAGCCGTCCCGACGAGGCGGGTGACCCGTCGGACGGCGGCGGCGCCTCCGCGGATTCCGCCGAGTCCCCCACCCCTCGCAGCGAGGGCGACGGCGCCTTCGAGGGCGAGCGAAACGAACGGACACCCGGCGCCACAGCGCACGAGGCCGAGCCCGCCGTCGAGCAGCCGGCCGACCCGCCGACCGCCGAGCGCCGGGATGAGGAGGGCGCTCAGCCGGTCGCAACCCAGGACCGCGCCGACGAGGGCGGCGACCGCACCGCCGACGCCGGCCCGGACCGTTCCGGGCCGGATGCCGATGGCGCGCGGACCGGCGAAGGCGCCGAAACGACCGCCGAGGGCGGCGGTGCCGCTGTCGGCAGGCAGACCCTTCCGCCGCTGGCGGGCCCTCCTGTCGAGTCCGGTGCCACCCCGTCGCTTCGCGGCGCCGGCGCCCGGCAGGACGGCGACCGCGGCACCGGCCTTGCGGACGACCTCGCCGATGGAGGCGCGGAAGCACCGGGGACCGGCAGCGGCGGCGAGCCCGTCGAGAGCCTGCCCGAAACCCGCAGCGCCGCCCCCGCTGCCGAGGATCGGCCGGCGGGCGGTGCCGTCTCGGACGAGGGGGACGGCCGCGATGCGGCGGCCCGGCACTCCCTTCCGCCGCTGGCCGGTCCTCCGGACGAGGCCGACCGGGGCGTCTCGGCCCGCAGCGCCGCCCCCGCCGACAGCCGGAGCTCGGGCGACGGCCAGGGCTCTGCGGCGGGCCTTGCCGCCGACGGCGCGGACCGCGAGGCGCCCGCAGCCGCCTCCGCCCCCGACGCGGGCGACGACGTACCTGACGACGCACCCGACGAGGGGGACGGCGCTGCGACGTCGGCCGCCACGCCGGGCAAGCCCTCGCTCGAACTCGACCACGGCACCGGGGAACACGAGTCCTTCAGCCGCGTCGACACCCCGGACCGCCGGTCGTCGCCGGCCGACCTGGAGGCCGCCGAGGCCGCGGCCATCCGGGCGCGCCGAAACGGCGGCGGGCGCGACGAGTCCCCCCGCACCGACGCGGCCGGCGAGCAGCTCCAGGACCGGAGCACCACGGGGGCACCAGCGGCCTCCGCCGCCCGCTCCGGCTCCCAGCCCACCGGCACCGACGCCGCTGCCGAGAGCCCTGACAGCACTGGCAGCACTGACAGCCCCGAGGGCGCCGACAGGGCCGAAGCCGCACAGCGCGGCGACAGGTCGGACCGGCTGTCGCGCACGATCCGCTCCAGCCCCACCGGCGGCTCGCCCGCGGTGACCGCCGAACCCGCGGGCGCCGACGCTCCCGGCGGCACCGGCGCCTCGTCCTCCGCGAGCGGCGACAGGGCACACGACGCCCGCGGCGCCACCGCCGGCTCCACCGGCAACCGCCGCCCCGTCCGCAGCGCGCCGCCCGCCCACATCGACGACGGCGTCTTCGCCCGCGTCGCCCAGAACGCCCGCCGCCTCAGCCACCTCTTCGGGCAGACACCGCCCGGCACCCCGCCCGACCCGGCGCCGCAGGCCGGCGACGCGTCCGACACCTCCGCTCCGCCCGCGACCGAAGACGGTGCGCACACCGCCGAGCGCAGCTTCGCCGCGTCCGGCCCCGGCGCTCCCGCCGACGCGGACAAGCCCGAACTGCAACTCGACCACGGCACCGGCGAGCAGCAGCGGATGGGCGGAGCTCCCAACGGCGCTCCCGCCCCGCAGGCCCGCCCGGCCGATGCCGCCCGACAGGAGTCCGGCGGCGAGTCCGGCGGCACCCGCGGCTGGCGCCGCCTGGCGCGCGTGGTCACCGGCGGCTCGCAGGCGGCCGCCAAGTCCGACCTGCCCGAGGGTGACATCGGGCGGCTGCGCACCCCCCTGCCGGGCCCGCGCAACGTGGTCGTCCTCGGCTGCACCGGGGGAGCGGGCCAGACCGCCACCGCGCTCATGCTCGGCCACACCCTCGCCGCCTACCGCGACGAACGTGTCGCCGCCGTCGACGTCAACCCCGGCAGCGGCGGCCTGTCCCGGCGCATCCGCTCCGAGACCCCCGAGACGGTGACCTCGCTGCTGGCCAACGCCGACACCGTGCACACCTACGCGGGCATGCGCCGCTACACCTCCCGCCTGCAGGCCACCGGCCTGGAGGTCGTGGCGACCCTCGACGATCCCTACGTGCAGACCCTCGACGACCGCGACTACGCGGGCCTGGCCGCGCTGCTGGAGCGGTTCTACGAGGTCACCGTGCTCGACCCGGCGGCGACGGGCGTCGCACGGGCGCTGCCCGCCGCCGACGGCATGGTGCTGGTCGCGCCCGCCAGCGAGGACGCCGCGCGGGCCGTCGCCATGACCTTCGAGTGGCTCGACGGCCACGGCTACGCCGCGCTGCGCTCCACGTCGGTCGTCGTGATCAACGGGGTGAGCAAGCGCAGCCTGGCCGACGTCGACGCCGCCGAGCAGGTGGCGCGCGGCCGCTGCCGGGCCATCGTCCGGGTGCCCTGGGACGACCACCTGGCGGCGGGCAAGGTCGTCGACGTCGGAGCCCTGCGCGCCACCACCCGTCGAGCCCAGGGCGCCCTCGGCGGGGTGCTGATGCGCGGGCTGGACGGCCCCGCGAACACGGGGGCGTCCGGATCGGGCGGACCCCGGCGCAGGCCCTCGGAGACCCGCCGATGACCCCCGGCGGAACCCCGTCCCCATCCCCGCCGGGAGCCCGGGGCGAGCGCCACCAGACCACCACGCACACGATCGGGGAGGCCACTCGATGAACGGCAGCAGGAGCGGCACCCGCCTTTCGGTCCGCTACTTCGACGACCGCATCCTGCTCAGCGACGCCGAGGCCTGGGCCTACTTCCGGCTGCCCACGGTCTCCTACGAGTTCGCCACCCCCGACGAGCGCGAGGCCCTGGCCACCAACATCACCATCGCGCTTGCGGCCATCCGGATGAACGACGCCGAGGTGCACCTGCGTGTCGCCCACCGCACTTACCCCGCCGCCGAGTGGGCCACCAGGCTCGACGCCACCTCCGACTCCGGGCCCGGCTGGTTCGACTACCTCGACGAGATGTACCGGCACGTGTGGGCCAAGGACTTCTGGACCAAGGAGGTCTACCTGGGCGTGCGCCTGGGTCAGCGCGGCGGCGTGCGCGGCCAGCTCTCCCAGGGGGTCTTCGCGCAGTTCATCAGTGCCTATCAGCGCACCGAGCAGGTACTGGGCCTGGAAGACGACGCCATCGACGCCAAGGAGCTGGCCGACTGGACCGACCAGGCCGAGCGCCTCGGCCGGGCGCTGGCCGCCAGCTCGCTGCACGCCCGCCACGCCACGTCCGACGAGATCGCCTGGCTGATCCGGCACGCGGTCACCGGCACCATCGAGGAGTCCCGCCGCTCGGCCGCGGGCCGCCGGACCTGGGGCAAGGGCGAAATCGAGCAGCTGGTCGAGGGCGTGGTCCACAACGGCAGGTCCATGCTGCGGCTGGACCAGCCCACCGGCTCCACCTACGTCGCCTACCTGTCCTTCTCCCGGTTCCCCGACCTGATGCCCTTCCCCGACGGGGAGCCGTGGCTGCACTACGCCGACGCGCTGCCGTTCCCGGTGGAGCTGTCGCTGCGGATGAAGCTCATCCCGCCCGCGAAGGCCAGCAAGGACGTCGGCCGCAAGCTCGCCCACGCCCGCGACATGGACGCCCACATCCGCGAGGCCGGGGTACCCGCCCCCATCGCGCTCGCCGAGCAGATCGACGCCGCGCGCATGCTGGAGCACGGCATCACCAAGGAGCGGCTGCCGTTCGTCTACGGCTGGCACCGGCTGATGGTCTCGGCGCCCACGGAGGACCTGCTGGTGCAGCGGGTGGAGGCCGTCGTCGAGCACTACCGCGACATCGGCATCGACGTCGTCAACTCCACCGGCGACCAGTTCGCGCTGTTCTCGGAGTCGCTGCCGGGCGACAGGATCCGGCTCAACGCCTACGCCCAGCGCCAGCCCCTGCGCACCATCGCCGGCGGAATGCCCACGGCGACCATCGACCTGGGCGACCGCCGCGACTCCTCCGGATCGGGCTGGATCGGCCCCTACATCGGCGAGACCATCGGGCGGGCCCGCTCGGTCGTGCACTTCGACCCGATGGTGGCCGCGGCGCGCAACCGCCCCACCGCCATCGCGATCACCGGAGAGCCCGGCGGCGGCAAGACCACACTCGCGCTGCTGCTGATCCATCAGCTCGCGCTGCGCGGCGTCACCGTCGCGGCCATCGACCCCAAGGGCGACGCGGAGTCGCTGGTGCAGTTGCTGCAGCGGCGCGGACGCAAGGCCCGGATCATGTCCATGGCCTCGGCAGAACCGGGGCTGCTGGACCCGTTCTCCTTCGGCGACGACCTGTCCGCGCAGAAGACCATGGCCACCGAGACGCTGCGCCTGCTCCTGCCGAGAATGAGCGAGGAACGGGAATCGGCGATGATCCAGGCGGTGGCGGCCGTCGCCAACCAACCGCGGCCCAGCCTGGCCAAGGTCGTCGAGCACCTGGAGGACTCCGAGGACCCCGCGTCGCGCAACCTGGGGGCCGTGCTGCGCTCGATGTCGGAGATGCGGCTGGCGGGCCTGTGCTTCGATCCCCAAGGCGAGACGCAGATCGACACCGAAGGCTGGACCACCGTCTTCACGCTCGGCGGGCTCACCCTGCCCGACTCCGCCATCCAGCGCGACGACTACTCCTATGAGCAGCGGCTCAGCGTCGCCCTGCTCTACCTGGTCAGCCAGTTCGCCCGGCGGCTGATGAACGGACTCGACCGCCACCTCCCCAAGGCCATCTTCCTGGACGAGGCCTGGGCCGTGACCTCCACGCCGGAGGGCGCCAAGCTCGTGCCCGAGGTGTCGCGGATGGGGCGCTCCCGCAACACCGGCCTGATCCTGGTCAGCCAGAACGCCGGCGACCTCCTCAATGAGCAAGTCACCAACTGCCTGTCCAGTGTGTTCGCCTTCCGTTCCAGTGAGCGCCACGAGGTGGAGAGCGTCATGGCGCTGCTCGGGGTGGATTCCGCCGAGGAGCATCAGGCGATGCTGCGCAACCTCGGCAACGGCGAGTGCATCTTCCGCGACCTCGACGGGCGCGCTGGACGGGTCGCCGTGGACCTGGTGTCCGAGGAGCTGCTGGAGTGGCTGGACACCAACCCCACGCGGAATCGGCCGGACGACATCTCCGACGACGACGGCTCAGGCGCCGGTGCCCTGGTTGCGACGGGTGGCACCGGCGGTACCAGGAGGATGGGGCAGGACCAGTGACCAACACCGCGACGCCGACCGCCGCGTTCGACTCCGAGGACGGCTCACAGCCCTCGGCCGAAGCCCCGCCGCACCGACGCGAGCGGCGGGGCCGAGGCCGGAGGCGCTTCAAGCGCAACCTGGTGATGGCCGGGATGATGCTGGCGTTCTTGATGACGCCTCTCAGCAGCGCCCAGGCCGCCCCGGTGTGCGAAGGGGAGCCGGCGCCTCAGCCGGAGGCCGCAGGGAGCGGAGCGGACGGGTTGCTGGTGCCGCCGCAGGCCGCGGAGACCGCGGCGTCCTCCCCTGACGGCCTTCCTCCGGACTCCAGTCTTTACGGCCAGTACGGGACCGCGGGGCAGCAATGGCACGTGATCCGCGAATCCTGCGTCGACAAGATGGGCTCGGCTGCCGTTGCGACGCTGAGCAATACGACATGGAACCTGTCGAAGACGATCAACCAGTCGACGATCACTGTCTATCAGGCGGCGTTGTCCAATGAGCTCCTTGACAGTTTCAACCGTATGGTCGCCGACATCGTTGTGGAGTTGCGTGAGGGGATCTGGCGTCCACTGCTTCCTACGGTGATCATACTGGGGGCCGTGTGGCTGGGCTGGTACGGACTGATCCGAAAGCGGGTCACGCTTACTCTGGAAAGTGCGATCTGGATGGTTGTGGCCACGGCGCTCGGAATGTGGATTCTGGTCAATCCTCTGCAGATACTCGGTTATGCGGGGACCGTGGTCAACTCGGGTAGTCAGTTGGTGAACAGTTCTATATCCAGGATCACTCCACCAGGCGGTGCCGATACGTGTCCACGCGGGGCTGAAGAGGTTCAGAAAGCTGATTGGGAAAGCCAGAACGATTTCGCAATCCGTCAAAACTCCCAGATGCTCTGGTCGGGCCTGGTATGCCAGCCCTGGATCGCAGGACAGTTCGGATCGGTGGCCGGATCGTCCACGGCCGAGCGTGAGCATGGCATGGCACTCCTCGAAGCCCAGGCCTTCAGTCGGGTTGAGCAGCAGCAGATCACCCAAGGTGAGACCGATGCGGCGGAGCTGGCCCAGGAGAAGCAGGAGCAGTACGAGCAGATAGCGTCGGAAATCGAATCCAACTACCCGCAGATCTATCCCCTGTTCGAGGGGGAGCAGCAAGGGAACCGGCTGGGTGTCGCCACGCTCGCGCTCTTCGCTTCATTGTTTGCTGGCGGGCTCATTCTTGCAGGTTCCGTAGCGCTGATCGTGCTGAAAATCGGGTTTCTGTTGCTCCTGCTTTTCTCTCCGGTTTTCCTGCTGATTGGAATCCACCCCGGTTATGGCAGGACGGTGTTGCTGCGGTGGTTTGAAATGACGCTCGGTCTACTCCTGAAGCAAGTGTTTATCGTCCTCCTGATATCGGTCCTTGTCCTGTGCTACGGCATGGTCATCGGGTCCTCGCTGGGCTGGGGGCTGCAGATGATTCTGCTTGCCCTGTTCACGCTGGCGCTGTTCATCTACCGGCGACCGTTCGCCCACCTGTTCCAATCGGTAAACGCCAACACCTTCACCTCCAGGATGGTGAGCGACGCCGTATCCAGCAGTGCCCTGAGCAAGAGTTCGAATGTCCTTCCACCCGTGGCCTACATGCGGGCCCAGAAGTGGGGGCTCAAGCGGAGCCCTCAGCTCGCCGGAGCGGCCGCTGCAGTGCCGACCGGTGGAGCGGGAGCGGCCGCCGGTGCCGCGGAGGCGGCCGAGCCGTCACGCGGCGGTGGGAGCACGCAGGAAGCGGCCGAAGCGGCAGGAGGCCGCGCTCGCGGCGATGTGGGACGCGCACGTGCGAGTGCGGGCTACGGCCGCGTCCGCGGCGACTCGGCGCCGCCACCCCTCAAGCTCGGGCAGGACGGCGAACGAGGGCAGCAGCGGGCCGCGGCGGCCGGCCGCTCAACCGCGGAGGCTCCCCGGCTCAGCGAAGCCGCGTCTGGAGGGACGGCTCGTGGCAGCGCCCGCGCGGCTTCCTCCGGCTCGGGGAGCATTCCGCCACGTCCCGCGGGCGGCTACACGGGGACCGGCGACACCGGCTGGGCCTCCGTGTTCGGCCGCGGAGGCGGCGGCGAGCAGCGATCGGCTCCGCAGCGGACCTCCGCCGACGAGGCTCCGCCGAGTGGCGGCGGTTCCCGCCGCGCCGATCCCGACTCCGGTGCCGGCATATTCCGCGGCCGCGAAGCCACACCTCCGCGAGGCAGCGTCAACCGCGGCTCCCGGTGGGGCGGCCCTCGCTCGAAGCCGGGGCGCAGCGCGCCGCCGCCGCGTGAGCCGCGCCGACCGCGTTCCGCCCCGTCGAACGGCTCCGGTGACGGCGGCAGCTGGCTCACCGGATCGGGCGACAAGAAGAACGACGCCCCCAGCAGTCCCTTCTGGACCGGTGCGGAGTCCCAGCGCCGCCGGGACCTCCGGCGCGATGTGCCGTTCTGGTTGCGGGACGAGGACTGAACGAACCGCCATGACCGCCCTCGACAGGAACCCCCGCCATGCCCCGATCGCTCAGTGAAGGTCAGCAGCGCCTCGTGTTCGGCGCCCTCGTCGTCGTGCTCGTGGCCTTCGGTATCTATTTGAGCCTGGGCGGGTGGGGCGCCGGCTCCGACGACGAGGCGGAGTCCGGATCCGAGCCGGCTAGCGCGAGCGGCGATGAGAGCGGCTCGGAGAACGTCGCGCCGCCGAGCCCGATCCCGACCACGGCCGCCCAGAACATGCAGGTGATGGACTGGTTCCCCTTCAGCGAGGAGGAGTTCAAGGCCGCCGCCGCCACGGCGCAGGAGTTCGCCCGGGCCTACGGCACCATCGACTACGCGAAGTCGCCCGAGGACTACTACGCGGGCATGCAGGAGTTGGCGACGGACGACTACGCCCAGACCCTGGCCCAAAGCTCCGGTGCCAGCGCCCGATGGCAGGACATGGCCGAGCAGGAGGCCGTCGCCGAAGGGCGAGCGAACATCGAGGCCGTCCGGGCGTTCGGCGACGATTCCGTGACATTCGTGGTGAAGGCGCAGTCGATCACCGAAGGCAGCGACGGCGCCACCGAGGACCTGGGCGAGTTCGCCGTCACCGTCTCGGACGAGGGCGGAGAGTGGCGAGTCTACGATTTCCAGCCCGCCGATGCCGGCAACCTCGGTGACGTCCCCACTGAGTCGGGAGATGCGGCAGGTGACTGAATGATCTCTCTGTTCGCCGGACCGGCGGCGTGGAAGGCGGACACGGGGTCGTGTGCGACCCGACTGGCGATCGCCGTGGGTCTGTTCCTGCTCGGAGCGATCGTGGTCGGCGTCGTCATCGTGCCCATGACCGCACTGAACCCGGGGATCATCAACGCCGTCGGCGGGCTGCAGTGCACCGCCGACCAAACAGCAGACCAGGCGGAGAGCAGCGGATACGCCGAGGACTCCATCCCGGAGAACTACCTGGACATCTACCGCTCCGTCGGCGAGGAGAAGGGCATTCCCTGGAACATCCTCGCCGGAGTCGGTCAGGTCGAGAGCAAACACGGCCGCTGGGAAGGGCCGGGCATCACCGAGGGCCACAACGACTGGGGCGCCGCGGGCCCCATGCAGTTCGGCGCACTCGACGGCTCGGCAGCGGGCAACAGCTGGGGCGGCGAGCCGATCATGGACGCCGACGACCGGCCCGAGGAGGGTTACGGGCAAGACGGCAATGACGACGGGGTCGTGAACGTCTACGACCCCGCCGACGCGATTCCCGCGGCGGCCGACTACCTCATCGCCCACGGGGCCCGCGAGAACATGGACCAGGCGATCTACGGCTACAACCACGCGTGGTGGTACGTCGACGACGTCAAGAGCTGGGCCGGTCGGTACTCCGACGGCGACTTCGAAACCAGCGGCTCCGTCCAGCAGGCCGTCAACTGCGAACTCAACACCAAGGGAGAGCCGATCGGCCAGGCGCCGAGCGATCAGGCGCAGGCGGTCGTCGACTGGGCTCTGGACCAGCGAGGAAAGCCCTATGTTTGGGGTGCTGTGGGGCCCGACGCATTCGACTGCTCGGGACTGACGAGCAGCGCCTACGCGAGCATCGGCGCTTCCATCCCGCGGGTGTCACAGGACCAGTGGGCCTTCGGGCCGAAGATCCCCGAAGGCGAGGAGCAACCCGGCGACCTGGTGTTCTTCAAAGTGGGCGGTCCTGGAGGAATCCCCGGGCACGTAGGCATGGTCATCGGCGACGGGCTCATGGTCGAGGCGTGGTGCACCGACTGCGGGCCTATCGCCGTGCACGAGTACGATACTCCCGGTCGGTCCCCCATCCTGGGATTCACCCGCCCCTTGGAGCATCCCGACGTGAAGGCGCAACTGGGCGACCGGGCACAGTAGACGTCGCTCGCCCCCTTGTCACTGCTGAGGACCGAAAATGCCTGAAGAGAAAGCCGCGCCGAAGAAGAAGCAGGGGATCCATGGATGGCGCGCTTTCTTCCTCATGTTCGGCTGTGGCACCACAGCTGCTCTGCTCGTTATCGGCGTATTCGTCGGATCGGTGCGCTTGCTGACGGATACAGTGACGGGACCTGCAGCCTCTGATGAGCGATCCTCACTCCCGTCCAGAGAACCACGGGAGTCCATGAAGCCTGGGCTTCTCGACCTCTGCGGCGCCATGGACGATGATGTGCTGAAGACGGGACTTTACCCGAGGCGCCAGGACGAGGTGAGCAGTCCTCCAGACTCGGCCACCCTTACTCCTGAGCCTTCCTCGGGGTTCAGGACCGTGGAAGACGAATGCTCATGGCTCATATCCCCGGACGGCTTGACTGACTGGCGCTTAGAGCTCTCCTACGAAGCGTACGTCGAATCGTATGGCGATACTCCGGTGCGTGATCGAGCCAAGACCGTCATGAAGTCGATCGAGGAGGACTACGCTTCCCAGTACGGAAGTGAGTACGAATCCCCTGGTAAGAGTACGTGGGGGGATCGAGCGACGGTATTCTATATGCCGGGTGGAGCTCCGGAGGGCTCAGAGTACTCGGTGATCATGCGCAAGAAGGGCGTTGTCTGCGAACTGAGCTACAAGCCGGTGGAGAATGGGGCTGAAGCCGACGAAGAGGCTTTTCAGGCCCAAGCCGATCCGGCGGCAAGAGCTTTGTCTGATGAGATCCACTTCCTTCTTCCCGACTGACCGTTCCTTTCGCCGAGTTATCCACACCCCCTCGATCGCGCTGGCGCCCCGCCTCCCTCCCCATGACCCTTGAAGCATGGTCTTCAAGAAGTCACTCCCCTGCCGCGGCGACGACGCCGTGGCCCTCTTCGCCGCTGCTCAGTTCGGGCTCATCAGCCGGGAACAGGCCCGGCGGGCCGGGCTCTCCGCTCAGGACATCGGCGGCCACCTGCGCCGCGGGACCTGGGCCCGTACTCCCCACCGGGGCGTGTTCCGGGTGCTGGGCTACGGCGCGCTGGCCTCGCCGCTGAAACGGGCTGTGGTCGCCGCGCAGTTGGCGCTGGCTCCCGGCGCGTTCGCCTGCCGGGAGACCGCCGCCCGGCTGTGGCGGCTCGACGGGCTTTCGCCCTGGGACGGGCGCACCGTCGACATGGCGCTGCGGTGCCGGCCGCGGTCCTCCCGATCCCGGGCGGTGTCCTCGGCGGTGCGGATCCACTCGCTGCGCGTCTCCGAAGGAGAGATCGCCACCCGGGCTCCGATCCGCCTGACCGTGGTCGGGCGGACGCTGCAGGACATGGCGGCGTGCAGCGGCAGGCGCACGCGCACACGGCTACGCGGGTCGGCGGTCGGGCGCGGCCTCGTCGTCTCCGGGGAGGCGGTGGGGCTTGCCCGGTGTGAGCGTCCGCCGCCCGCAGTCATCGCGGCGACCACATCCACGGGCGTTCCCGGGGCGGCCGGGGCAGCCGCACCGCGACCTCGGTCCAGTGGGTGCGCAGCAACTCGCGGACCGCTGGGGGCAGCGCGGCGGCGGTCGAGGTCGGTTCCCCGCCCCCCGCGGCGATCACCTCGCGCAGGAGCCGTGTGGAGTCCGGCCGCTGTGCGGGGTCTTTGGACAGCGCTGCCAGTACGAGGGGCTCCAGCTCGGCGGGCAGCCGATCGAGGTCGGGCTCCTCCCGCAGCACCCGGCGGGCGAGTTCCTTGGGGTGGCCGTGGCCGAACGGGTTGTGGGCAGCCGCCGCGAACGCCACGAGGCAGCCCCACAGGAACACGTCGGAGCGGTCGGTCGCGGGTTCGTGCCGGTACTGCTCGGGGCTGATCCAACCGGGCGTGCCTACGCGGTCGCGGGGTGCCGCGTTGCGGTCCTCGTCGCCGGGGAGCTTTTCCGGTTCGGGCAGGCCCAAGCGCCGCACGGCCTGCCGGAACCGGCGCAGCCGTATCCAGCGGGTGGGGTCCTCGCGTGTGGTGGGGCGGGCGATTCCGAAGTCGAGGATCTTGGGCCCCGACGGCGCGATGACCACGTTGCTCGGTTTGAGGTCGCGGTGGACGATCCCCACCGAGTGCACGCCCCGGATCGCCTCCGCGGCGCCCGCGGCGAGCCCGATCAGCATGCCGCCGCGCAGCGGCCCGTGCCGCTCGACGTAGTGGCGCACCGTCGGGCCGGGGACGTATTCGGTGGCCAGCCACGGGGGCTCGGCCTCCACGTCGGCCTGGACGAACCGGGCCACGCAGGGGCTGTTCACACGCGCCAGCAGCCGCGCCTCGTGTGCGAACTGCCGACGGAACTCCGGGGTGGCGGCGTACGCGCCGTTGATGACCTTCACCGCCAGGTAGCCGCGGATGCCCGGTGCCGTACCGGCGTAGACGGTACCCATCCCGCCGGCGCCGACGCGGCCCACCAGCTCGTAGCCGCCGACCTCCGCCGGATCGCCGGGGAGCAGCCGACTCAGGCGCCGCGTCCCCCGGGCCTTCATGGCGCCTCCCAAGCAGCTCGCAGACGTGCCCGCGCCTTCCCGTCCGTCCCCGCCCCCTTTCGACCGCGAAGCACTCGACGGAGTGAGCGGGGGGCGGGGGAGCGGGGACGAGACGGGCGGTGCTGTGCGCGTTTCAGTGGACGGGAGTCTAGCGCCGAGCCCTCGATTCGAGCCCACGTCCGAACCGGTGGATTCGGCCTCCGGACTACCCTTCGGCGCCGTCGAGCAGGGCGGTGAGGCGGCGCCTGATCTCCAGGGCGGCTTCGCGGGCACGGCCGAACCAGAAGACGTGGTCCTCCGTCGCCTCGACCATCTCGTCGAGCAGGTCACGCAGTGCCAGTCGTTCGGCATCGGTCAGCGCGTACGCGACGGGTGGAGTCGCCGCTCCGCGCAGCTCGTCGGCGCTCATACCGCCACCCCCGCCATGGGGCCGCGAAGTCCAGGCTGCCGACCCACGAGCTCAAGCGTCCCGGCGAACGCGCGGACACCGGTGAACCGGTGCCTGCGACGAAGCGCGGCGAGCGCGTAGGGGCGGACCGAGGGAGCGCGCGTCCGGCACACAGTCCCGACGTCGGGCGCCGGCGCTGCGGGAAGGGGCGCGTAGGGGCGGACCCGTGCGTGGTATGTCGTGCGGATGGTCGACCTCCGGTCGACGCGTTCCGCACGCGGCATCACGTGCAGCCCTTTCGAGGGGCGGATAAGGCGTACCGGTAGGCATATCAGAGCAATAAGGTGGCACACGTCAAGCGCTCCGATCGCTTGGCCGGGCCCGGGGAAGTAGCCGCTTCCGCCGGGCCGCTTTGATGTTGTCAATCGAACTGTACCCTACTGATCCATGGTGTACTCGCTGATCTTTGGTGGTCCATGCACTTCCCCGAAAGAATCCGGTGACCCGTGCTGGTGCACTCTGTCCGCATGGACTTGCCGACCGGTTACGGGCCCGATACTGAGATCGACCACGAGGGCATGGACCCTGTGTGGCTGCAACTGGCAGCGATCCTTGCGGCTCGTATCGAGGCAGGCCGCTATGCACCCGGGCGGCCTATCCCGTCGTTGAATCAGCTCCGGCAGGAGTTCGAGGTGGCACGGGGGACCGCCGTCAAGGCCACGGATTACCTCGTGGAAGGCGGGCTTGTTCGTGCCGTGCACGGGCGGGGCGTCTACGTGCTTCCCAGGTAACCGCGCAACGTTCACCTCTGGCCCGCCGAACCTAATCCCCGAGCCGTGGTCCCCGCTGCGGGTGGTTCCCGGAGGGTGCCTCGCCTTCGGCGCTCGCCTGCTCACCGTTCTTCAAGCTCACCGTGACGGGCACCGTGTCCCGTCGCCTTCGCGCCTTCCGCCGCACTCGCCCGTATGTCGTCCGCAGGCGGCATCATGGGTGGACCGAGGTTGTGGAAGGGGTGTCCTGATGGCCCAGCGGTCGGGCCGGGGCGGCGGTTCCGGTGAGCGCGGCGGGTTCCGGCCGACGGTGCTCGAAGGCGTCCTGGAGCGCATCACCTACGCCAACGAGGAGACCGGCTACACGGTCGCCAAGATCGACAACGGCCGCGGCGGAGGCGGAGAGCTGACCACGGTGGTCGGCGCGCTGCTGGGCGCCCAGCCCGGGGAGTCGCTGCGGCTGGAGGGGCGCTGGGGCTCCCACCCCCAGTACGGCCGCCAGTTCATGGTCGACAACTACACCACCGTCCTGCCCGCCACGGTCCAGGGCGTGCGCCGCTACCTCGGGTCCGGCCTGGTCAAGGGGATCGGGCCGCGGCTGGCCGAACACATCGTGGACCACTTCGGCGTCGACGCCCTCGACGTCATCGAGCAGACCCCCGAGCGCCTCATCGAGGTACCGAAGCTGGGCCCCAAGCGGACCAAGCTGATCGCCGACGCCTGGGAGGAGCAGAAGGCCATCAAAGAGGTGATGGTCTTCCTGCAGGGAATCGGGGTCACCACCTCGCTCGCTGTGCGCATCTACAAGAAGTACGGCGACTCCTCCATCTCGATCGTCCGCAACGAGCCCTACCGACTGGCCACCGACGTGTGGGGGATCGGTTTCAAGACCGCCGACACCATCGCCCAGGCCGTCGGCATCCCGCACGACAGCCCGGAGCGGGTGATGGCCGGCATCCAGTTCACGCTGTCGGAGTCCACCGACGACGGCCACTGCTACCTGCCCGAGGAGCGGCTGATCGCCGAGGCGGTGAAGATCCTGCAGGTCGACTCCGCTCTGGTGATCGAGTGCCTGGCCCGGCTGGTCGCCGAGGAGGGCGTGGTCTCGGAGAAGGTCGTGGGCCCTGACGGCGAGGAGACGACCGCCGTCTACCTGGTGCCCTTCCAGCGGGCCGAGGAGGCGCTCGCGGGGCAGTTGCGCGGGCTGCTGAACGCCTCGGCCGACCGCATGCCCGCCTTCGCCGACGTCGATTGGGACGTGGCGCTGGACTGGCTGAGCCGGCGCACCGGCGCCGATCTGGCCGAGGAGCAGCGGAACGCGGTCAAGCTGGCGCTGAGCCGCAAGGTCGCGGTTCTGACGGGCGGTCCGGGATGCGGCAAGTCCTTCACCGTCGCCTCCATCATCACCCTGGCCGCCGCGAAGAAGCACAAGATCGTCCTGGCGGCCCCGACGGGCCGCGCGGCCAAGCGGCTGACCGAGCTGACCGGCCACGAAGCCTCTACGGTGCACCGGCTGCTGGAGCTCAAGCCGGGCGGCGACGCCTCCTACGACCGCGACAATCCGCTGGACTGCGACCTGCTGGTGGTCGACGAGGCGTCCATGCTCGACCTGCTGCTGGCCAACAAGCTGGCCAAGGCGGTCCCGCCGGGCGCGCATCTGCTGCTGGTCGGCGACGTGGACCAGCTCCCCTCGGTGGGTGCCGGACAGGTGCTGCGCGACCTGCTGGACGAGCGCTCGCCACTGCCGCGGGTGCGGCTGACACACGTGTTCCGTCAGGCCCAGGAGTCGGGCGTGGTGACCAACGCGCACCGGATCAACACGGGAACCCCGCCGCGGTTCGAGGGGATGTCGGACTTCTTCCTGTTCCCCAGCGAGGAGACCGAGGCCACGGCCGAGCTGACCGTCGACGTGGTCGCCAACCGCATCCCGCGCACGTTCGGCCTGGACCCGCGGCGCGACATCCAGGTGCTGGCGCCCATGCACCGAGGGCCGGCCGGCGCGGGCAATCTCAACGTGCTGTTGCAGCAGGCTCTGACGCCCTCGCGCGAGGGCGTGGCCGAACGCCGGTTCGGCGGCCGGATCTTCCGCGTCGGCGACAAGGTCACCCAGATCCGCAACAACTACGACAAGGGCGCGAACGGCGTCTTCAACGGCACCCTCGGCGTCATCGCAGGCATCGACAGCGTGGAGCAGTCGGTGGCGGTGCGCACCGACGAGGACGAGGACATCGCCTACGACTTCGCCGAGCTCGACGAGCTGGTGCACGCCTATGCCGTGACGGTCCACCGCTCGCAGGGCAGCGAGTATCCGGCCGTGGTCGTACCCGTCACGACCAGCGCGTGGATGATGCTGCAGCGCAACCTGCTCTATACGGCGATCACGCGCGCCAAGCGGCTGGTCGTGCTGGTGGGCTCGCGCCGCGCGCTGGCCCAGGCGGTGCGCAACGCGGGCGCGGGGCGGCGGTTCACGGCTCTCGCGCAGCGTCTGGCCGATTTCTGACTGCGGTCCCGAACCGTTGATTCGGCACGCTGCGCATGAGAAACCCTGGAAGGGGAGCGAATGTCTCCGATGTCTGAAAAAGCATACCAAGCTGCTACATTCCTTCGCCTCTTTCGTGGCATAACAGACGATTCGGGCGCACTTCAGTAATAGGTGTCTCGTGTCAGCCAACGGATTCGTATAAGTGGACAACTGAAATATTGGGGGATATCCAGTACCGTGTTCGGAGTCGGGCAGCGGCACAGCCCCCTCTCCCCGTGCCGCCGCCCGCGGGCCGTGGTCGCGTTCGATCCCTCCCGGACGACGACCGGGCCGGTCGGGGCCGCCGCCTTCTCCGAGGGCGGGTGCGCGAGCGCACTCGTCCGGGTGTCGTGAAAACGGAGTTCGGCGGCGGCCCCGGCCCCGACCGCGGCGATCCGTTTTTCAGGTTTCCACCCCGCGTTCTGGGGCCATTGAATAGGCTCCCGTTATGAAGCGGAAACCGGACGGGAATCCGCGGTTCGGCGGAGTGGTCGTGCCCGCATCCGGTGCCGGAACCGGCGTTCGGCGCCGACCGGCCGCCGGGGCACCCGCACCGCGCCGCCGCCGCGTCGCAGCGGGAGGGCCGCCATCGGCACGGCGACCCGTGTCCGCCGCTGCGCCCAGCTCCCTCCGGCCCCTCTTCCGGCCGCCGCACCGCAGCACCCTCCCCGATCGGCCGCCGCGCGGCGACCGATCGGCGGTGCAGGCGCGCCGCGACGCAGTCCCATCGGACGCCGACGTTCCCGCCACTCCCCCCCGGGGAGCGTCGCTCCGCCTCGGGCGCCGCCTCCACCGGCGCCCGAGGACTGCGCCTGTGATCGGCCGTGCGGGAGCCACCCGCGCGCCCACGGCCCGTCGCCGCGGTCTTTAGCGGCCCTGGTCCAGGCACCAGCGTTGATCTTGTACCTACGGTCATTGTGAGCGATCACATGTGACCGTAGGTACAAGATCAACGGGCCCCGGCGGCGCGCAGGAAGCGCCGGGCACGCGCCGCCGCCGCGCGGCCGCCCCTTGACCGAGTCGTGACCGAATCGACTGTGGCCGTTTACGGGCGGCCGGATACGGGGATTAGCGACGTCGACGACAGGCGCGCCCGGCCGCGCCGTGCCGCAGCATCGCCGCAGCGGGCATCCGTGCCCGCAGGTGCCGACTGGAAAGGTCCTTCCTCCGTGGGTAGCCTCTCGACGATCTCCGCCGCAGCTCCAGCGACCTCCGCCGAAGCCGTCGCCCGGTTGCGCGACCGCCTGTCCGAATCGGGCGGCCAGCGGCTCTACGGCGGTGCGCTGGGTCGGGTGGCGATGCTCTCCCTGCGCAGCGGCCTGACGGTGTGGTGCTGGGGCGGTCTGTTCCGCTGGCGAGAGGACGGCGGCGCACAGTCCACCCACCCCGCCGCCGATCCCGAGGGCGCCGCCCGCCGCCTGGGCGCCGAGGCCGGCGGCCGTGCGGAGCACACCCGCATGGCGGCCTGACCCCTGCGGCTTGGCGATCGCGTGCGTAGGGTCGTCCTGGCGCCGGGAACGGCAGGGGAGGCGCTCGTGCCGGGCGGGGTCCGCGGATCGGCGGGGTGCGGGCGCGGCTAATCTTGGCTCGTGCCCCACTCCCAGATCGTCGTCGGCGCCGCGATCGTCCGCGACGGCGCGGTGCTCGCCGCTCAGCGGTCCCATCCCCCGGTGATGCGCGGGCGCTGGGAGCTTCCCGGCGGCAAGGTCGATCCCGGCGAGTCCGACACCCGCGCCCTCGTGCGCGAGTGCGAGGAGGAACTGGGCGTGCGCATCGAGCCGGTGCGCCGGATCGGCGGCGACGTCTCCTTTCCCGTCCGCGACGACGGTTCGGCCGCCGTGCTGCGGGTGTGGCTCGCCGAGCTGCCCGCGGACGGGCCCGAACCCCGTGCGCTGGAGCACCTCGCGCTGCGCTGGTTGGATGCCGGCGGGCTCTGCGGCGTCGACTGGCTGCCCGCCGACGTCCCGTTCCTGACCGACATCCGGCCGCATCTGCGCGGTTGAGGCCCCCGCCCCGGCGCCCGCCGCGCCGCCTGCGCAGGCCCCGAGCCGTGCCCGGACCTCCGGTATCCGCTGACCTGGCGGTTTTCCCGCCTACTCGGCAGTGCCGCATAAACTGGAAGCGTGCCGCGGGAGTCGCGGCCTTCCCACCACATGAGATCGAGACACTCGCATGTCCAGCGACCAGCCTGTCGAAGGCTCCGCACGTAGGACTGACATCCGCAACGTCGCCATCGTCGCCCACGTCGATCACGGCAAGACCACTCTCGTCGACGCCATGCTCTGGCAGTCCGGCGTCTTCCGTGAGAACCAGGACGTCGACGAGCGCGTGATGGACTCCAACGACCTCGAGCGCGAGAAGGGCATCACCATTCTCGCCAAGAACACGGCGGTCCACTACACCACGCCCCAGGGCGACGACGTCGTCATCAACATCATCGACACCCCCGGCCACGCCGACTTCGGCGGCGAGGTCGAGCGCGGCCTGTCCATGGTCGACGGCGTGGTGCTGCTGGTCGACGCCAGTGAAGGGCCGCTGCCCCAGACCCGGTTCGTGCTGCGCAAGGCGCTCGCTGCCAAGCTCCCGGTGATCCTCGTCATCAACAAGGTCGACCGGCCCGACAGCCGCATCGCCGAGGTCGTCGACGACGCCTACGAGCTCTTCATGGACCTCGGCGCCGACGAGTCCCAGATCGAGTTCCCGATCGTCTACGCCTGCGCCCGCGACGGCCAGGCCTCCCTGGAGCGCCCGGCCGACGGGACCGCGCCCGACAACGGCACCCTCGTGCCGATGTTCCACACGCTGCTCGACACGGTCCCCGCACCGGAGTACACCCCCGGCGCCCCGCTGCAGGCCCACGTCACCAACCTGGACGCCTCGCCGTTCCTCGGCCGCCTGGCGCTGTGCCGGGTGCACCAGGGCGAGATCCGAAAGGGCCAGCAGGTCACCTGGATCAAGAGCGACGGCAGCACGCAGAACGTGCGCATCACCGAGATGCTGATGACCGAGTCGATGGAGCGCAAGTCCGTCGACAAGGCGGGCCCCGGCGACATCATCGCCATCGCGGGCATCCCCGACATCATGATCGGCGAGACGCTCGCCGATACCGAGGACCCGCGCCCGCTTCCGCTGATCACCGTGGACGAGCCGGCCATCTCCATGACCATCGGTACCAACACCTCGCCGCTGGTGGGCAGGACCAAGGGGGCCAAGGTCACCGCCCGGCTCGTCAAGGACCGCCTCGACCGCGAGACCATCGGCAACGTCAGCCTGCGCGTGCTGCCTACCGAGCGCCCCGACACCTGGGAGGTCCAGGGCCGCGGCGAGCTCGCGCTGGCGATCCTGGTCGAGCAGATGCGCCGCGAGGGCTACGAGCTGACCGTCGGCAAGCCGCAGGTGGTCACCCGCGAGATCGACGGCAAACTGCACGAGCCCATCGAGCGGCTCACCGTCGACGCGCCCGAGGACTACCTGGGTGCCATCACCCAGCTGCTCAGCGTCCGCAAGGGGCGTATGGAGCAGATGACCAACCACGGCACCGGCTGGGTGCGCATGGACTGGCTGGTGCCCTCGCGCGGCCTCATCGGGTTCCGCACCGAGTTCCTCACCGAGACCCGCGGCACCGGCATCGCCCACCACGTCTTCGAGGGCTTCGAGCCGTGGTTCGGCGACCTGCGCACCCGCCCCACCGGTGCGCTCGTGGCCGACCGCACCGGCAAGGCCATGACCTTCGCCATGTTCAACCTCCAGGAGCGCGGCGTGCTGTTCGTCGAGCCGGGCACCGAGGTGTACGAGGGCATGATCGTGGGCGAGAACTCCCGCGCCGACGACATGGACGTCAACATCACCAAGGAGAAGAAGCTCACCAACGTGCGCTCCTCCTCGGGTGAAGAGCTGGAGCGCCTGGTGCCGCCGCGGCGGCTGTCGCTGGAGCAGGCCCTGGAGTTCTGCAGCGAGGACGAGTGCGTCGAGGTGACGCCGGACGCGGTGCGCATCCGCAAGGTCGTGCTCGACTCCAAGGAGCGCGGCCGGATGGCCGCCCACAAGAAGCGCGGCTGAGCCGGAGCGGGACCCCGCATCCGCCCGGCGCCGCTGTTCGCCGGACCCGGCCGCCCGGTCGGTTCCGGCGGGCGGGGCCGCCGCGGGGCCGGATCGCCCTTCCCACAAGGGCCGGGGCGCCCCGCCGTCCACAGGGATGGGCATTCCGTGGCGCCGCCGGGCCGTCGGCTCTAGCCTTGGGGCGAAACACGGTTCCGGGCACCGGCTCGGCCTCGGGACCCCCGGCGCGACTCCCCGGAGGGCGAGCCCATGGCACAGCCGCACGCCGTTGTCGTCGGAGGCGGGATCGGCGGGTTGGCCGCAGCGCTGGCCCTGTGCCGGGTGGGTTGGGCGGTCACCGTCTGCGAGCGCGCCCCCGGCCTGGAACCCGCCGAGGTCGCACTGGCATTGGCGCCCAACGCGCTGCGCGCGCTCGACACCCTCGACCTCGGCGAAGACGTCCGCAAACGCTCCGCCCAGCAGGGCATCGCCGCGATCCGCCGCAGCGACGGCAGGTGGATCCTGCGGGTCTCGGCCGAGCGCACCCGCGAGCGGTTCGGCGAAGCCGTGTGCGTGCTGCGCCGCAGCGAGCTGTGCACGATGCTGCTGGAGCGGCTGCCCGACGGCTCGGTGCACACGGCCGCCACGGTCACCGCGGTCGAGCCCGGCGACACCCGCCGGCCGTCCCGCGTGGTCACAAGTACGGGCGAGCACACCGCCGACCTCGTGGTGCTGGCCGACGGCGCACGCTCCGCGTTGCGCACCGAGCTGTTCCTGGAGCACCCCGGCGCCGTCTATGCGGGCTTCTCCTGCTGGAGCACGGTAGTGCCGCGGCCGGATCCGGCCATGGCCTTCGGCGAGAGCTGGGGCCGCGGCGGGGTGGCCGGGATTCTGCCGCTCACCGGCGACCAGGTGTTCTGCTACGCCACGGGCAACGCGCCGGCCGGCGGGCGCAGCGCCGACGAGCGCGCCGAACTCTCGGCGCGGGTGTCCGGGTGGCATGATCCGCTGCCGCGCCTGGCGGCCGCCGCGCGGCCGGAGTCGGTGATGCGCACCGACGTGTGGCACGTCGACACCCCGCTGCCCGCCTACCACAAGGGCCGCGTCGCGCTGGTGGGCGACACCGCCCACGCCATGACGCCCAACCTGGCCCAGGGAGCCTGCCAGGCGCTGGAGGACGCCGTCGTGCTGGCCCACCACATCAGCGGATCGGCCGCCTACGTGCCCACCGCGCTGCAGCCCTACACCGACGCCCGGCTGCCGCGCACGACCGCACTGGTCCAGCGCTCGGCCCAGCTGGCCGAGGCCGTGCAGAGCGCGTCGCCGCTGGCCGCCCGCATGCGCGACACCGCGGCGGCGGTGGTCGGCGCCACCGCCCCCGGACTGCTGGCCCGCTACACCAGACCCGTCGACGCCTGGCGGTCGCCGGGACCGCTGTGACGGCGCGCATCGTTGCACCGGCGGCGGGGGCGACCGGACCGGTGGCCTGCCGTTATGGAGTTGTGTTCCTCCTGCGGGAACGTGGCATCGTCCCCATCCGCCGGAGTGGTGAGGTCGACGGCTGCCGGCTGCCGACCGATCCGTTCCCCCATTGGAGAACTCCGAGCAGATGCTGAACTCGCCGACGCCGCTTCTCTTCGCCGCGGTCCTGGTCATAGCCGTCGTGATCATAGGCGCTGCCGTCGTCGTGCTCGTCCGCAACGGGCGGCGCGCCGCTCCGCAACGCACGTCGCCGGCCGCCCCGGCGGACCCCTTCGCCGACATCGGTGAGACCGAGGGCGACCCGTTGCGGCTCAAGGCCGGGGACATGCTCGATTTCGGTGCCGAGCGCACCTGGATCCGGGGCACGCTGCGGCTGTCCGAGGGCGGCGCGGTGTGGGCCGAGCACTTCCTCGAGGTCGAGGGCGCTCGGCGGTGGCTCTCCGTCGAGCAGGACCCCGACCTGCAGATGGCGCTGTGGACCGGGCGGCCCGACCTCGACCTCACCCCCCACGGCCCCGAGGTCGAACTCGAAGGCGTCCGCTACCGCCTCACCGAGCGCGGCAGCGCCTCCTACCGCTCCGAGGGCACCACCGGACTGCGGGCGGAGGGCGGCATGGACTACGCCGACTACGAGGCGGTGGACGGCCGCCTGCTGTCGTTCGAGCGCTTCGACCACGGCCGGTGGGAGCCCTGCCCCGGAACGCCGCTGGGCCGCACGGCCTTCACCGTCTACCCCTCGGGGAGCTGACCGGTGCCTACCGCGCTGTCCGCGGCGTTCGTCGACACCCAGGCCGCGGACCTGACATGGACACTGGACGCGCCCGCGCTGCCCGCGCTGCTCACCCGCACCCGCCGGCTGGCCGGCTACCGGGTGGAACTTCGGGTGCTCGGCGCCTCCCACCAGGTGGCGCTGGCCGACGGCGCAGCCCTGCTGACCGAAACCGTGGCCTGCCTGCCCGACGTCGACGGCGAACTCCCGCACCGGGCCCGTCCGGCGGTGGCCGGGCTGGCCTCCTACGACTTCACCAGCCGCGTGGCCGCACTGCCCCGCGCCGCTTTCGCCGAGCGCGTGGAGCGCATCCGCGCCGAGGTCGAGAACGATCCGTTCGGCGTGGTCGCCGCCTTCCCCGGCGACCCGCTGGCCATCACCGCGCTGCTGCCGCAGGCCGCGGCCGAAACCGGGGTGCGGTGGCGGACCTGGCACGCCTACCCGCAGACGGCAGAGCTGGTGACCACCATGACCACCTGTGAACGGCCCGTCGGGCGCCACCAACCCGGAAAGGACGCGTGAGTGCCATGTCCGAAGGCAGCAGCACATCCAAAGCGGGCAAGTACCTACTGATCATCGGGCTCTTCGTCGTCATCCTCGTGGCGGCGTTCGGACTCCCCTCGTTCGGCTCCTCCTGCGGCGACTACGACCAAGCCGACGCCGAAGACTTCCTGGAAGGCGACAGCATCGAGGAGGGCAACGACGGCAGGTCCTACGAGTACGAGCCCGGAGAGGGCGACTACCGCAAGACGGGGCCCGGCGAGTTCGAGTACGTCGGCTGCTCCGACGGGTCCACCAGATCCGGCGGCACCAGCGGGTCCAGCGGCTCCAGCGGGTCCAGCGGGTCCAGCGGGTCCGGCGGACTCTTCCGCGGCGGCGGCCCCGGCTCGGGCAAGTGACCCCGCAGCGGCCGCACCACCCCGCGCCCGCCCTCCGACCGACCCACCACCCCCGCCCGTTCCAGTAGACAAGGAATCCCCATGCCCGTCCTCCTCTACGAAGCAGGCGCCAGCCTGGCCTACGGCGTCCTCGGCATCGCGCTCATGGTGCTCGGCTACCTGATCGTCGACGTACTGACTCCGGGCAAGCTGCACGAGCTGGTCTGGAAGCAGCGCAACCGCAACGCCGCGCTGCTGGTGGCCTCCAACCTGCTGGGCGTGTCCATCGTCGTGGCGACAGCCATCTACATCAGCACGGGCGGCCTGGCGATCGGCCTGGCCGGAGCCGCCGCCTACGGCCTCGTCGGCCTCGTCCTGATGGCGCTGTCGTTCGTGCTGATCGACGCGCTGACTCCGGGCAAGCTCGGCGAGCTGCTGACCGACAGCGAGACCCACCCCGCCGTATGGGTCAACGCCGCCGCCCACCTGGCCATCGCACTCATGGTCGCCGCGGCCATCTCCTGATGGCGGCCGTGGACGGTTCCGCGTCCCGGCTCGGCGACGGCCCCCGGCTGCCGGTGCGGCCCCGGTTGGCGCGCTTCCTCGTGCTGTTCGCGGTCTTCGTGTGCGCCGCCTGCGGTCTCGTCTACGAGCTGGCCCTCGTCGCGCTGGGCAGCTACCTGCTGGGCGACACCATCGTGCAGGCCTCGGTGGTGCTGTCGGTGATGGTGTTCGCGATGGGCGTCGGCTCGGTGCTGTCCAAGCGGCTCACCGACCGCCCGGCGTTCTGGTTCGCCGTCATCGAGGGGACTCTGTCGCTCGTCGGCGGGCTGTCGGTGCTGGTGCTCTACTCCGCCTTCGCCTGGTTCTCGCTCTACCAGCCGGCGATGGTGCTGCTGGCCACGGTCATCGGAGCGCTCATCGGTGCGGAGATCCCGCTGCTGATGACGCTGATCCAGCGCATCCGCCGCCAGGAGGCCGCCGACGCGGCGGCGGACATGTTCGCCGCCGACTACGTCGGCGGCCTCCTGGGCGGCTTGGCGTTCCCGTTCGCGCTGCTGCCCGTGTTCGGCCTGCTCAAGGGCACGCTGATCGTGGGCGCGCTGAACGCCGTCGTGGGCGTGTGGGTGGTGCTGTGGCTGTTCCGCCGATCGCTGACGCCGCGGGGCCGGATGCTGCCCGCGATCGGCCTGGTCGTGGTCCTGGCGGTGCTGGCGTCGTCGTTCGCGCTTTCCGGGCGGTTCGAGGTGAACGCGCGCCAGGCGCTCTACCGCGATCCGATCGTCCACGCGCAGCGGTCGGAGTACCAGCAGATCGTGGTCACCCAGAAGCTGTCGGGTTCGGACACCCGGCTGTTCCTCAACGGGGATCTGCAGTTCAGCTCGCTGGACGAGTACCGCTACCACGAGTCGCTGGTGCACCCGGCGATGAACGGTCCGCACGGCGACGTGCTCGTGCTCGGCGGCGGCGACGGACTGGGTGTGCGCGAGCTGGTCGGTTACAGCGACGTCGAGTCCATCACCCTCGTCGACCTCGACCCCGCCGTCACCCGGTTGGCGCGCACGATGCCCGAGATCCGGGCGCTCAACGAGAACGCGTTCGCCGACGAGCGTGTCGAGGTGGTCAACGCCGACGCCTTCACCTGGCTGCGGGAGAACCGGCGCCGCTTCGACGTGATCCTGGCCGACATGCCCGACCCCGACGACACCGGCACCGCCAAGCTGTACTCCACCGAGTTCTACACGCTGGCGCGGCGCTCACTGGCCGAACAGGGCCGCATGGCCGTGCAGGCCGGATCGCCCTACTTCGCGCCCGAGGCCTACTGGAGCGTGCGCGCGGGGCTGCGTGCGGCGGGGTGGCGGACCTCCGGCTACCACGTGGACGTGCCGAGCTTCGGCGACTGGGGATTCTTCCTTGCCGCGCCGGAGGAGGTCGGGAAACCCGACGTGGCGCTGCCCGACGAGCATCCGCCGCTGCGGTTCCTCGACGGCGCCACGCTGCGCGCCGCCCGGACCTTCCCCAAGGACCGCCGACCCACCGGCTCGGAGGCCTCCACGCTGCTGAGACCGCGTGTGCTGGACTACGAGCGGGGCGCCTGGGAGGGGTATTAGGCAGGGCCGACGTGCGGCGGTCGGCCCCGGAGGGACCTCCGGGAACCGCCTGGAGCCGGCCGCCGCGGAGGCCGCGGCAAGGAGGCGCAGCTCGCCCAGCGGCAACCCGGCCCACAGCGCTTCGCGGCCGCAGCCCCATTGCCGCACCCATTGCGGCACGGCTTGCACGTGGTTCTCGAGGGGGTCCTGACAAACGCCCGGTCGGGGCCGCCCCGCGTGGGGCGGCCCCTGCGGTCTACTGCTCGGGGGTCGACGTGGGCGTGCGGGTGTTGGGCGGCAGGGGGGTGTCGGCGTCCTTGCGCAGGCCGATCTTGGAGCCCAGCCACACCACCGGGTCGTACTGGCGGTCGGCGACGCGCTCCTTGAGCGGGATGAGCGCGTTGTCGGTGATCTGGATGTTCTCCGGGCAGACGTCGGTGCAGCACTTGGTGATGTTGCAGTAGCCCAGCCCGAACTCCTCCTGGGAGATCTTGCGGCGGTCCGCGGTGTCTTCGGGATGCAGCTCCAGCTCGGACGCGCGCATCAGGAACCGGGGGCCGGAGAACGCCTCCTTGTTCTCCTCGTGGTCGCGGATGACGTGGCAGACGTCCTGGCACAGGAAGCACTCGATGCACTTGCGGAACTCCTGGGAGCGCTGCACATCGGCCTGGGCCATCCGGAAGTCGCCGGGCTCGGAGCCCTCGGGCGGGGTGAACGAGGGGATCTCGCGCGCCTTCTGGTAGTTGAAGGACACGTCGCACACCAGGTCGCGGATCACCGGGAAGGTGCGCATGGGGGTGACGGTGATGCTCTCCTCGGGCTCGAAGGTGCTCATCCGGGCCATGCACGACAGGCGCGGGCGCCCGTTGATCTCCACCGAGCACGAGCCGCACTTGCCGGCCTTGCAGTTCCAGCGCACGGCGAGGTCGGGGCACTGGGTGGCCTGGAGGCGGTGCAGGACGTCGAGCACGACCTCGCCTTCGTTGGCCTCGACCTCGTACTGGCTCAGACCGCCGTCCTCGCCGCCGCCGCGCCACACATGGAACGTCCGCTTGGTCATCAGTTGTCCTCCTTCGCGGTCTCGGCGCCGTCGGACCGCTCCGCAGGCGGCAGCTCCTCCTCGGTGAGGTACTTGCCCAGCTCCTCGCGGTCGAACAGCTCCATCAGGTCCGGGCGCAGGGGGTCGAGCGGCCGGCGGTTCAGGCGGATGCCGCCCTCCCGCAGCGACACGACCAGGTTCACCCGCCGCCACTCGGCGGACATCTGGGGGAAGTCGTCGCGGGTGTGGCCGCCGCGCGACTCCTCGCGCTCCAGCGCGGCCTTGGCGACGGCCTCGGAGACCAGCAGCATGTTGCGCAGGTCCAGGCTCAGGTGCCAGCCGGGGTTGTAGATCGTGTCGCCCTCCGCGCGCACCCCGGCGATGCGCTCGCGCAGCTTCTCCAGCGACTCCAGCGCCTGCTCGATCTCGTTGCCGCGCCGGATGATCCCGACCAGGTCGTTCATGGTCTGCTGGATCTCCTGCTGCAGCTGGTAGGGGTTCTCGCCGCTCTCGCGCTCGAACGGGGCGGCGGCCTCCCGGCTGAGGCGGTCGATCACCTCGGCGTCGGTGGCGGGCCGCTCGTCGCCGAGGCCGTCCAGGTAGGAGGCGGCCCCCAGACCGCAGCGGCGTCCGAACACCAGCAGGTCCGAGAGCGAGTTGCCGCCCAGCCGGTTGGAGCCGTGCATCCCGCCGGCCACCTCACCCGAGGCGAACAGCCCGGGCACCGTGGAGGCGCCGGTGTCGGGGTCGACCTCGACACCGCCCATCACGTAGTGGCAGGTGGGTCCGACCTCCATCGGCCCTGCCGTGATGTCGACGTCGGCCAGCTCCTTGAACTGGTGGTGCATCGACGGAAGCCGCCGCATGATCTCCTCGGCGGGCAGCCGCGTGGACACGTCCAGGAACACACCGCCGTGCGGAGATCCGCGGCCCTGCTTGACCTCGTTGTTGATGGCCCGTGCCACCTCGTCGCGCGGCAGCAGTTCGGGCGGGCGCCGGTTGTTGGCGGGGTCGGCGTACCAGCCGTCGGCCTCGTCCTCGGTCTGGGCGTAGTGGTCGCGGAACACGTCGGGCACATAGTCGAACATGAACCGCCGGCCCTCGGAGTTGCGCAGCACTCCGCCGTCGCCGCGCACCGACTCGGTGACCAGGATGCCCTTCACCGACGGCGGCCAGACCATGCCGGTGGGGTGGAACTGGACGAACTCCATGTTCAGCAGCGTCGCCCCGGCGCGCAGGGCCAGGGCGTGGCCGTCGCCGGTGTACTCCCAGGAGTTGGAGGTGACCTTGAAGGAGCGACCGATGCCGCCGGTGGCGAGGACGACGGCGGGAGCCTCGAACACCAGCAGGTCGCCGGTCTCGCGGACGTAGCCGAAGGCTCCGGCGATGCAGCTGCCCTCCTGGCCGGGTTCGCCTTCCAGCAGCAGTTCGGTGATCGTGGTCTCGGCGAAGACCCGCAGCATCGCCTCGGGATGGCCGTACTCGGCGGCGTCGGCCTGCTGCAGCTGGACCACGCGCTGCTGCAGTGTGCGGATCATCTCCAGGCCGGTGCGGTCGCCGACGTGGGCCAGGCGGGGGTACTCGTGCCCGCCGAAGTTGCGCTGGCTGATGCGGCCCTCGGAAGTGCGGTCGAACAGCGCCCCCCAGTACTCCAGCTCCAGGATGCGCTGCGGCGACTCCTGGGCGTGCAGCTCGGCCATCCGGGGGTTGTTCATGAACTTGCCGCCGCGGATGGTGTCGCGGAAGTGCGTCTGCCAGTCGTCGCTGCTGTTGACGTTGCCCAGTGACGCTGCGGCGCCGCCCTCGGCCATGACGGTGTGGGCCTTGCCGAACAGGGACTTGGAGATGACGGCTGTCTTCTTGCCCTGTTCCCGGGCCTCGATCGCGGCGCGCAGGCCGGCGCCGCCGGCCCCGATCACGACGACGTCGTAGCTGTGCCGTGTTGTCTCGGACATCTTCCTGACTTTCGGTTGCGCTGGTACCGGCCGCTGCCGCGCCTGGGGCGGCGGTGCACCGGATACCCGCGGTTGTGGGGGCTGCTTTGCTGCGGTCTGCGGTGCTACCTGAGCTAGTTGAAGATCCGCGGGTCGGCGATGGTCCCGCTCGCGACAAGCGACACGTACAGGTCTGTGAGTACCAGCGTGCCCAGCGTGATCCAGGCCCACATCATGTGGCGGGTGTTGAGCCTGCTGATCTGGGTCCACAGCCAGTAGCGCACGGGTCGGCCGCTGAAGCTCCTGAGCCGGCCGCCGAAGACGTGCCGGCACGAGTGGCAGCTGAGCGTGTAGGCCCACAGCAGGATCACGTTGGTGAACAGGACGAGGTTGCCCAGCCCGATTCCGAATCCGCCGTCGCTGCCGTGGAACAGCGCGAGCGCCGCGTCGTAGGTGTTGATGAGCGAGATGACGACGGCGGCGTAGAAGAAGTAGCGGTGCAGGTTCTGCCCGATCATCGGGAAGCGGGCTTCGCCCGTGTAGCGCCCGTGGGGCTCGCGCACGGCGCACGCGGTGGGCGCCTGCCAGAACGCCCGGTAATAGGCCTTGCGGTAGTAGTAGCAGGTGAACCGGAACAGCAGCAGCAACGGCAGGCTGAACAGCGCATAGGGCAGGAACCAGGGGAACTCCCAGGGCAGCGTCCCGAAATGCGCCGATTCCGGTATGCAGGACGCCGATACGCACGGCGAGTAGAACGGCGTCAGGTATCCGTACTCGGCGACCCAGTAGTTGTCCTGCTGCAGCGTGCGAGCCAGGCCGTAGACCAGGAAGGCCGTCAGGCCCAGCACGGTCCATGCCGGGCCGGCCCACCAGCGGTCGGTGCGCAGGGTCCGGGCGGAGATACGTGGGCGCGTGAGTCCGGCCCGCTCCGGCGGGGGAAGCGTCGATGTCATTTCGCTGCGTCTCCATCTTGGCGCGGGCGGCCCCAGCGATGGCGGAGCGCGGGGCGCGCGGGCCGATCCCGCAGCCGTCTGATCAGGCAGTGCGGACGGGTTTGGGTTGCCACGTTAGGCCGCAGGGATCACGAATTCAGCTCGGAAATTGCGCGAATTGCATGTGAAAAATGCCACTGCACCGGTGCGGCGACCGCGTGTTTGCAGTGGAATGTGGGCGAATGCGGGCTTTTAAGGTTTATGTTTGATTCGCGAAAAATGTAGGCTTATGACCGCTATGTGAAAGTAAGTCGAGCCTTCATGAAAACAATTTATCGAATGGGTCGGCCCGTGCGGCGCAGTGGCGCCGGATCCGCCCCGCCCCTAAGCCCCACCGCGTCCGCGGCGGCGCGCCGGTCGGCTCTCGCCTCGCGGCTGCCTCAGTGGTCGTGCAGCGAGGCGATGACCTCCAGGTCCTCGCCCAGGTCGTCGCGCGTGAGGTGGGTCAGGTAGGCCATGAGGTGGCGCCGGAAGGCCCGCGCCGTGTGGGTGGGGTCGACGTCCTTGCGATGAGCCAGCGCGATCGTGCGCAGCAGCCGCGGCTGGGCCAGCGGGGTGCCGCGGAGTCCGGGCCGGTTCTTCAGCACCATGCTGGGCACCACCGCGATGCCCAGGCCGGCTTCGACGAAGCGCAGCACCGCGTCCATCTCGCCGCCCTCCACGGCCAGCCGCGGCTCGAAGCCTGCGGCACGGCAGGCGTGCAGGGTCGCCTCGCGCACATCGTAGCCGTGCCGGAACATCACCAGCGGCCTGTCGCGCAGATCGGTGATGCGCATCGACGCGCGCTGCGTCGGCGGCGGCGCGTCCGCCGCGTGCACCACCACCAGGTTCTCCCGCAGAATCGGCGTGGTCACGAAGGCCGGGTCGCTGCTCTGCAGGGGCAGGATGATCAGCGCGAGGTCCAGTTCGCCGTGGCCGAGTGCGCGGATGAGGTCGCGCGAGCCGCTCTCCTCGACCTGCAGCCCGACGCCGGGGAAACGGTCGTGGAAGCCCGCCAGCGCCTCGGCGAGCAGCCCCGCGCACAGCGACGGCGTGGCGCCCAGCCGCAGCCGCCCCCGCCGCATCCCGGCCAGCTCCTGCACCTCGTGGCGCGCCGTCTCCATGTCGGCGACGATCCGCTGGGCCAGCGGCAGCAGGGCCTCACCGGCGGGTGTGAGTGTGATATTTCCCCGGGCACGGCTGAACAGCGACGCGCCGAGCTCCTCCTCCAGGTTCCTGATCTGTCGGCTCAGACTCGGCTGGGCGACGTGTGAAACCTCGGCTGCGCGGGTGAAATGGCGTGTCTCGGCCACCGCGAGGAAGTACTCCAGCTGCTGAAACTGCATGACCATAGCCTAGGGCTATCGTCACCAGCATCCTCATGACTTAGACGTTCTTCTTTATCAAGACTTAAAGTGACGAGCTGTGGCGAACAGTACCCTGACCAGACAGCGATCGGAGGCACTCGGCTCCACGGTGGCCCTCAAGTCCGCGATGGCGGTCACCGGCGTGATCCTCGTGCTCTTCCTGATCGCCCACATGTACGGCAACTTGAACGCGTTCGCGGGCCAGGAGGCCTTCGACACCTACTCCCATCACCTGCGCGAGCTGGGCGAGCCCATGCTGCCCCACGGGGGCTTCCTGTGGATCATGCGCGTAGTGCTGCTGGCGAGCGTCCTCATCCACACCTACGCGGCGGTCGCGCTGTGGCGGCGGGCCGGCCGTGCGCGCCCGGTGCGCTACCAGGTGACCAAGCGCGTGCAGCGGAGCTACTCCTCCTACACCATGCGCTACGGCGGGATCATGATCGCGCTGTTCACGGTGTTCCACGTGCTGCATCTGACGACCAACACCATCCACCCCGGCGGGCGCTCCGAGAGCCCCTACGAGCGGATGGTCGCCGGCTTCCAGCCGGAGTTCTGGTACGTCACCCTCTTCTACGTCGCCGCTGTCATCGCCGTGGGCTTCCACCTGCGGCACGGCATCTGGAGCGCACTGGCCACGTTGGGGATCAATCGGCAGAGCCGGCAGCGCTCGCTGAACATCATCGCGACCGTGATCGCGGCGGCCCTGACGATCGGCTTCCTGCTCACGCCGCTCTCTGTGACTTTCGGGCTGGTGGAATAAATGAAGGACCTCTACATCGAAGGCGACGAGATCCGCGACGAGAAGGCGCCCGCGGGACCCGTCGCCGAGCGCTGGGACCAGCGCCGCTTCTCCGCGAAGCTGGTCAACCCCGCCAACCGACGCAAGCTGTCGGTCATCGTCGTGGGCACCGGGCTGGCCGGCGCCTCGGCCGCCGCCACCCTGGGCGAGGCCGGGTACCAGGTGAAGTCCTTCTGCTACCAGGACAGTCCGCGGCGCGCGCACAGCATCGCCGCCCAGGGCGGCATCAACGCCGCCAAGAACTACCGCAACGACGGCGACAGCATCTACCGGCTGTTCTACGACACCGTCAAGGGCGGCGACTTCCGCTCGCGTGAGTCCAACGTCTACCGGCTCTCGCAGGTCAGCGTCGAGATCATCGACCAGTGCGTGGCCCAGGGCGTGCCGTTCGCGCGCGAGTACGGCGGCCTGCTCGACAACCGCTCCTTCGGCGGCGTCCAGGTCTCCCGCACCTTCTACGCCCGCGGCCAGACCGGACAGCAGCTGCTCATCGGCGCGTACCAGGCGCTGGAGCGCCAGGTGCAGGCCGGCACCGTGGAGATGAACACCCGCCACGAGATGCTGGAGCTGATCGTCGTCGACGGCCGCGCGCGCGGCATCGTCGCCCGCGACATGGTCACCGGCGAGATCGAGACCCACTTCGCCGACGCGGTGGTGCTCTCCTCCGGCGGGTACGGCAACGTCTTCTACCTGTCGACCAACGCCATGGGGTGCAACGTCACCGCTACCTGGCGGGCGCACCGCAAGGGCGCGTACTTCGCCAACCCCTGCTACACCCAGATCCACCCCACCTGCATCCCCGTCAGCGGCGACTACCAATCCAAGCTGACGCTGATGAGCGAGTCGCTGCGCAACGACGGCCGCATCTGGGTGCCGAACGAGGCCGGCGACACCCGCGACCCGCGCGAGATCCCCGAGGAAGAGCGCGACTACTACCTGGAGCGCATCTACCCCGCCTTCGGCAACCTGGTGCCGCGCGACATCGCCTCGCGCGCCGCCAAGAACGTCTGCGACGAAGGGCGCGGGGTCGGCCCCGGCGGCCTCGGCGTCTACCTGGACTTCGCCGACGCGATCAAGCGCCTGGGCCGTCCCGCGGTCGAGGCCAAGTACGGCAACCTCTTCGACATGTACCAGCGCATCACCGGCGAGAACCCCTACGAGGTTCCGATGCGCATCTATCCCGCCGTGCACTACACCATGGGCGGGCTGTGGGTCGACTACGACCTGCAGAGCTCCATCCCGGGCCTGTTCGTGACCGGTGAGGCCAACTTCTCCGACCACGGCGCCAACCGCCTGGGCGCCAGCGCCCTCATGCAGGGCCTGGCCGACGGCTACTTCGTGCTGCCCAACACCATCAACGACTACCTCGCCGCCGGTCCTTTCGAGGAGGTCGACGAGAGCACGCCCGAGGCCGGGGAGGCGGCCGAGGCGGTGCGCGCGCGCATCGACAAGCTGCTCTCGATCAACGGGAACCGCACCGTGGACTCCTTCCACAAGGAACTCGGCCACATCATGTGGGACTACTGCGGCATGGAGCGCAACGAGGAGGGCCTGCGCAAGGCCGTCGAGCGCATCCGCGAGCTGCGCGAGGAGTTCTGGCAGAACGTCCGCGTGCTGGGCGAAAACGAGGAGCTGAACCAGTCGCTGGAGAAGGCCGGCCGTGTGGCCGACTTCTTCGAGCTGGCCGAGCTGATGTGCATCGACGCACTGCACCGCAGGGAGTCCTGCGGCGGGCACTTCCGCTCCGAGAGCCAGACCGAGGACGGCGAGGCGCTCCGCCACGACGACGAGTTCGCCTACGTCGCCGCATGGGAGTTCGGCGGGACGGGCGAGCCGCCCGTGCTGCGCAAGGAGCCCCTGGAGTACGAATACGTCGAGATGAAGCAGCGGAGCTACAAGTGAACATCACCCTGCGCGTTTGGCGCCAGAAGGGCCCCGACGACAAGGGTCGGATGGTCACCTACAAGGTCGAGGACGTGTCGCCGGACATGTCCTTCCTGGAGATGCTCGACGTCCTCAACGAGAGGCTCATCCTCGAGGGCGAGGAGCCGGTGGCCTTCGACCACGACTGCCGCGAGGGCATCTGCGGCGCCTGCGGCGTGGTCATCGACGGCGAGGCCCACGGCCCCGAGACCACCACGACCTGCCAGCTGCACATGCGCAGCTTCTCCGACGGCGACACCATCACCGTGGAGCCGTGGAGGGCCAAGGCGTTCCCGGTGATCAAGGACCTGGTCGTGGACCGCGGCGCCTTCGACCGGATCATCCAGGCCGGCGGCTACATCAGCGCGCCGACCGGCACCGCGCCCGACGCCCACGCCAGCCCGGTGCCCAAGGCCGACGCCGACCGCGCCTTCGACGCGGCCACCTGCATCGGCTGCGGCGCGTGCGTGGCCGCCTGCCCCAACGCCTCGGGCATGCTGTTCACCGCGGCGAAGGTCACCCACCTGGGCATGCTCCCGCAGGGGCAGCCCGAGCGGGAGGCCCGCGTCGTGCAGATGGTGAACCAGCACGACGAGGAGGACTTCGGCGGCTGCACCAACATCGGCGAGTGCGCCGCGGTCTGCCCCAAGGGCATCCCGCTGGACACCATCTCCCAGCTCAACCGCGACCTGCTGGGCTCGTTGTCCAGCGGCGCGGCCGAGTAGCGGCGCGGACGCGAGAACGACCGCCTTCGGGGCCGTCCCGCAGTGGGGCGGCCCCGAAGTGCGCGGGCCCCGAGGAACCCTCCGGGAGAACGCGAGGGGCGGGGTTCCGGCGAGGTCGCGGCGATGGGGCCGTCCAGGGCGAAGCGCTGTGCGCCTGCCCGCCGCGGCCGGCCGCGGTAGCCGGTGCGGCGGCTTCCGGTGAGTTCCCCGCCGCGGTGTCAGGGGCGCTGGTCGAAGACGTGCGCGCGGATCCACGCGTGCATGGCGACGGCGGCCGCAGCGCCCGCGTTGATGGACCGGGTCGACCCGTACTGGCCGATGGACAGCACGGATTCGCACACCGCCCGCGCCTCTTCGGACAGTCCGGGGCCCTCCTGGCCGAAGACCAGTACGCACGCACGCGGCAGGGGATAGGTCTCCAGCTGCACCGCGCCGGGAAGGTTGTCGATCCCGATCAGCGGCAGGCCGCGGTCCTGCGCCCAGGCGACCAGAGCGGCGCTGTCGGGGTGGTGGTGCATGTGCTGGTAGCGCTCGGTCACCATGGCCCCGCGGCGGTTCCAGCGGCGCCGTCCCACGACGTGCACGGCCTCCGCGGCGAAGGCGTTGGCCGTTCGCACCACGGAGCCGATGTTGAAGTCGTGCTCCCAGTTCTCCACGGCCACGTGGAAGGGATGGCGGCCGGCGTCCAGGTCGGCGACGATCGCCTCGCGCCGCCAGTACCGGTAGCGGTCGACCACGTTGCGCCGGTCGCCTTCGGCCAGCAGTTCGGGATCGTAGTGGTCGCCCTCGGGCCAGGGGCCCTGCCACGGCCCGACACCGACCTCGTGGCGTTCGGAGAACCCGTCGGCGCCGGAGTCGGGGGTCGCGGAATCGGGAAGGGCCTGATCGGTCACGCTCCCAGCTTAGAGGCGCACGGAGGCGGCCCGTCGCACCGGTTCGTGCCGTGCGAACGCCCCGTGCGGGCGGGGCGCTCGCACGGGGCGTCGTACCGGTTCCCCGCCGTTTCGCCGCGTCGCGGCCTCGGCCGCGGCGGTCCCCCGGCGGCACCCGGCGGGGACCGGAGCCCTCAGGCGCGCTACCGGTTTCCGCGCACCATGCGCTTGGCCTTGCGGCGCACGCGCTGAACGGTGGAACGGGGGGAGGCGACCCTGCGGTACTCGGCCATCCGCTGGCCGCGGGGGTGGCCCCAGTCGCCGATGTTGCGAAACTTCCATCCGGCCACGTTGGCCGCCCATTCCATCTCGTAGGGGCGGTACTGATAGGGGTCCTGCTCCGGGTAGCGCTTCTTGAACGGCCTGTCGAAGGGCTCGTCCGCGGGGGCCTCGAAGTAGGTGGCGAAGAACCGCCCGCCGGGCGGCATCACCTTGGCCACGCGGAACAGGCACAGCCGGATGTGGTTCAGCGGCAGGTGCGTGAAGACCGACTGCGCGAGGGCGAAGTCGAACTTCACTCCGAAGTCGGCGTTGAACCGCGTGGTGACGCGCAGGTTCTCCTCGGGCAGGCGGTCGCTGAGCCCCACGGCGGGCAGTTCGTACTCCAGCCCGGCCTTCACCAGCGCCGGGTCGACGTCGATGCCGTAGTAGTTGCCCTGCTCCAGGTACCGGATGAAGTGGATCCCGCCGCGCAGCGAGCCGCAGCCCACGTCGAGGAGCTTGGACTCGGGCGTCAGGCCCTGCTTGACCAGGAAGTCGAACTGGAGCTGCCCGATCTCGTCCCAGTAGGCGCCCACCCGCTTGCGGTGCGCACCGGCAGCGATGTCCTCGGGTGTGTACTCGTCCAGTTGTCCGTACTTGTTGATGGCGCCGGCCGACTTAGGCATCGTCACCTTTCCCGCTCGTCGATTGGCCAGGTTCTCGCGTCAGGGGGCGGAGCCGCCCTCGGTCCGGGACCACGTGCGGACTCGCGGAGGCCGAAGGCAAAACCTGGGAGAAACCTGTGTATACCCTGAGTCTAAGCTGAACGTGCAACCGCTGGGGCGAGTTCCCGATGACGGATCGACGCCGTGCGGGATGATCGGCGCGTCGTCGGGCGCGGACCGGGGCGGATGCGTGTTCGCCCACCGGACTCGTCCTTCGGGCTCACGGAAGGCGGTTCGCCGGGGGCGGACGCCCTTACTCGGCCGCGGCGCGCCGGCGCCTTCCGGCCAGCATCGCGAGACCGCGCCAGCCCAGCAGTGTGACGCCCAGGAAGGCCGCGGTCACCAGGGAGAACGAGAGCGGGGCGCCTTCGCCCGCGAGGTCGCGCAGCTGCGTCCCTCCGCCGACCGTGACCGCCCACACGATCCAGCCGGTCGTCAGCAGTGTCTTCGGAGCGCGCCACGGCCGCCACGGCAGTGTCGCCAGCCATCCCGCGACGAGCGCCGCGGCGAAGGGCCAGAGGGTGAGCGCCACCCCGGACGGCGTAAGCCCCTCCGCGTGGTTGATGCGTCCGATCACCACGAAGGCGAGCACGAAGGCGGCGTCGAGGAGGAAGGCCGGCAGGACGAGGCGCATGGCCACAGTCTAGGAACGGCCCGCCGCACCGCGTCCGGAGTGCGGCGGTGCGGGGCGGGCCCGTACGACCCGGGGGGAGCCGGCCGGCGCATTCGGGGAATGGATGCGGACGGGATACGCCGGCCGGCCTCGCGCACCCGGGCGTTGCGATGCGCGAGACCCCGGCGCCCCTGTCGGCGCCGGAGCGCTCGTGAAGCCGCTGGATCGGAGGGGCACGCCGCAGGAGCATCGGACCGGTGCTCTGCGTGGTGCGTCCGCGACAATTCGGGCCGTTTCCGGCCTTCGTCGCATACCGACGAGCTTCAGCGGCAGCTTAGCCGCTAAGGAGAGCCGAGCCGAACCCCGGCGGCGTCCGGATCGCCGAGACGACGGGGGTTGTGACGTTCTGAGGAGGTTCGCTCTCCCGCGGCCACGACGACCGTCAGACCTCGGATGCCGGCGCTGGGGCGGTACTCGGCGAAGGCGTCGGCGACGCGGGCGCGCAGGGGAGCCGCGTGCGGACTCTGCTCGGGTGCCGATGCGGGGCCGGGGGGTTCGGCCCGGTCGGAGCCGGTCGGAGGCGCCGCGGTCGCCGAGGTGGCGCCTCCTGCGGAGCTCAGGGCGATGTCCTGGGGCACGGCTGCGTTCTCGGTGGTGGACGCTGCACCGGCGACGACCAGTCCGATTGCGACGGCGGCGCCGAGCGCCCAGATGCAGGGGGATTGGCGCACTTCTGCTCTTTCGGGCTCGCGGGAGAGGCGGGCCCCGACGAAGAGCGGGGGGCTCAGCGGGGCCCGCCGACGGGCGGCGGCCGCACGCAAAGGAGAGGGACACAGGACCGCCGCACCCGCTCACCGGCCTTCGGTGAGCGCTGGGAAACCATAGGTCATGGGCGGCATGTGCGACAGATCACATCGAAGACGTCGCCATCACCCGATGTCGCGATCAAGGCCCTTCAGAGGAGGCAAGCCGTGTCGCACACGCCCCGCGAAGGAGTCGGAAGCACGTTCCTGCCGCGGAACCCCGTGCTCACGGGGTCCTGCGGGGGCTGATCACCCACCGTCGCCACCAGCCGGACAATTGGCCGGATTCGGCCACGATCTCATGTCAACCCAACGTGGACCCGCGCGACGTCGGCCTCCTGTGTGGCGGCCCGGGGCACCGTGGAGGGGCTCCCGCCCCGGTGGGCGGGAGCCGGCCCTCACCCGCCTGCCCGACGCGGACCCAGCGATCGGTGCAGGAACTCCACCTGGAGCAGCAGCAGGTTCTCCGCTGTCGTCTCCTCGGAGGCCATGTGCGTGATGCCCGACAGCGGCAGCACGGTGTGGGCGCGTCCCGCCGCCAGCAGCCGCGAGGACAGCCGCTGGGTGTGGGCGAAGACGACGTTGTCGTCGGCCAGGCCGTGGATGAGCATCAGCGGGCGGTGGGGGTCGGCCCAGCCCTCCAGCGCCGAGGAGCGGGTATAGGCGTCGGGCCGCTGCTGCGGCGTGCCCAGATAGCGCTCGGTGTAGTGGGTGTCGTACAGGTGCCAGTCGGTGACCGGCGCGCCCGCCACCGCCGCGTGGAAGACCTCGGGGCGGCGCAGCACGGCCAGGGCCGCCAGATAGCCGCCGAAGGACCAGCCGCGGATCGCCACCCGGTCCAGGTCCAGGCAGCCGAAGCGTGCCGCCGCGTCGTGCAGCGCGGCCACCTGGTCATCCAGCACCGGGGTCGCCAAGTCGCCGTGGACCGCCTGCTCCCACCCGACGCCGACGCCGGGGGTGCCGCGCCCGTCGGCGATCAGCACCGCGAACCCCTGGTCGGCGAACCACTGCGAGGTCAGATAGGCCGAGCGGCTGCGCATCACGCGCTGGGCGTGCGGGCCGCCGTAGGGGTCCACCAGCACCGGCAGGCGTACCGTCGAGTCCGGGTCGTACCAGGAGGGGAGCACCAGCGCCGCGGGGATCCCCCGCTCACCCGCCGACCAGAAGCGCACATCGGGACGCGGGATGTCGGGCACCTGCGCGAAGCTCTCGATCCGGCCGGCGGCTTCGGCCTCGGCCGTGGCCTCGGCAGAGGGGACACGGAGCAGTTCGGTGCGCACGCCGTCGCCGGCCATGTCGCGCCGCTGGAGGACCAGGGTGCCGCCGCGCATCCGGCCCGCGACCACGCCGCCCTCGGCCGCATCGGGCACGTCGACGGGCGCGGTCGAGCCGCTGCGCGTGTCGAGCAGCCACAGGCCGACCTCGCCGGGCGCCCCGGCCGGCGAGGCCGAGTAGAGCACCAGGTCGCCGTCGACGTCGGCGACCGACCGCAGGTAGCAGCCGTCCGGCGGGCCCGCCTCGCGGCCGCCCACCAGCAGCACACGGCCCGCGTTTTGATCGCCGCCCCCGATCCACACCGTCTCGCCGCTCCCGGTGAAAGCAGGGACCCCCGGCATGATCTCGACCCACGTGGGGTCGGTCTCGGTGTGCACCCGCTGCGCCCGCCCGGTGCGCGCATCGGCGCGCAGCAGCGCGAGTGTGCGCTGGTCGCGGCTTTGGGCGGTGAACACGACCTCGGGTGCCCCGGAGGCCTCGGCGGAGCCGGAACCGCCCCGCGCCGGGCCGCCGCGCTCGGTCCAGCCCGCGCGTGCCAGGTAGGGCAGTTCCGCGCGGTCCCACTCGATCCAGCGCGGCTCGGCCGCTCCGCCCCCGTCCAGGTCCAGCACCGCCAGCCGCACGTCGGCGTTGGGTGTGCCTGCGGCAGGATAGGCCACGGGCTGCGCGGCGGCGTCGGGATTAGCGGGGTCGCTGATGGTCCACCGGGTGACAGGCGAACCGTCCACGCGCGCCGCCAGCAGCGCCGAGCCGTCGGGCGCCCACCACAGCCCGCGAAAGCGGTTCATCTCCTCGGCGGCGATGAACTCCGCCAGCCCCCAGGCGACGTCGTCGCCGTCCGGTTCGGCCAGCACGCGGTCGCCGCCCCCGCCGAGGTCGACAACGTGCAGCGCACCGCCGCTCACGTAGGCCACAGCGCCGCCCTGCGGCGAGATCGCGGGATCGACCACGGGCGTGACCGCCTCGGCGACCTCGCGCGGCACGCCCGTGTCCAACCCGACCGTGTACAGCCGCCCCGACAGTGTGAAGGCGGCACGCGCGAACCGGCTGTCGACCGTGTAGGAGACGATGCCGCCGCCGGTCTCACGCAGCCGCTCGCGCCGGGCGCGCTCCTCGGCGGGCAGGTCCTCGCCGTCGGTTCCGACGGTGCGGGGGTCCGCCACGACGCGCTCCTGCGCGCTGTCCACGTCGCGTATCCACAGGCACGTAGCGGTGTCCTCGCCGTCCCTGCCGCGCAGGAACGCCACGCGCCTGCCGTCCGGGGAGATCTGGAAGGCGCGCGGCACGCCGAGGGTGAACCGACGCGTGCGGGCCTGTTGCCGGGGAAAACTCATGCGTCGATTGTGGCCCATCCGCGGCGCCCGCCGCGGATGCCGCCGCTCGTACCCACATCGGCGGCCGGGGCGCGCGATGCCGTGTCCTGGGACCCGACCGGGGTATCGTCCAGACCATGACAGATCGGCGATTGCTGCTGGTGCACGCTCACCCCGACGACGAGAGCATCGTCACCGGCGCGACCATGGCCAAGTACGCCGCCGAAGGAGCCGAGGTCACCCTGGTGACGTGTACGCGCGGCGAGGAGGGCGAGATCATCCCCGCCGAGCTCGCGCACCTGGGCTCCGACCGCGACGACACCCTCGGCGAGTACCGGGTCGGCGAGCTGGACAAGGCCTGCCTGGCTTCGGGGGTGCGCGACCACCGCTTCCTCGGCGGGCCGGGCCGCTACCGCGACTCCGGGATGATGGGCGCGGCGACCAACGACGGTTCCGGCTGCTTCTGGCAGGCCGACGTGGAGGAGGCCGCGCACATGCTCGCGACGGTCATCCGCGAGGTGCGCCCGCAGGTCGTCGTCACCTACGACGACAACGGGGGATACGGCCACCCCGACCACATCCAGGCCCACCGCGTCACCGTGCGGGCGTTCGAGAAGGCCGCCGAGCGCGCGCTGCCGGGCACGCCGTGGCAGACCCGCAAGCTCTATGCGATCGCGCAGCCGCAGTCGGTGCTGGAGGAGTCGGCCGAGCGCCTGCGGCGCAGTCCCGGGCCCTTCAGCGCGCCCCAAGGGCCCGGCGACATCTCGCCGGGCACGCCCGACGGCCTCGTCACTGCGCGCATCGACGCTTCGGCGCACTGGGCCGCCAAGGCGCTGGCGATGCGCGCGCACGCCACCCAGATCAGCGTCGAGGGCGAGCTGTTCGCGCTGTCCAACGGGATCGCCCAGGAGATCCGGGGCGTCGAGTACTTCACCCAGATCGCCGGAGCCGCGGCGCGGCGGGGGCCCGAGGGGTTCGAGACCGACCTGTTCGCCTGAGGCCCGCGCCGAACGAGCCCGGCGAAGCCGGCGCGGCCGAAGCCTGGCGGGCCCTGCGACCGCTCCTCCGCCCGCTATCCCCACGACGCCGGAAGGAACCACCGCCGTGTCCGCACCCCAGCAGCCGACCCCCCACCCGCAGTCCCCGCCGCCCGGCGCCGCAGCCGAAAGCCGTGCGGCGGCGGCCGCCCGGATCGCCGACCCCGTCGTCACGGGGCTGGGGTATGCGGCGCTGCTCGCCACCGGAGCGGCCGCGGGGCTGGGCGGCACCGTCATGGCCGGGTGGCTGTCCTACCTGTGGCGCGCCGGCATGGCCGGGCAGGCCGTCGCCGCCGTCGCGCTGCTGGTCCTGCTGGCGGCGCTCTTCGCCGGATGCCGGGCAGCGGGCTGGGGGATGGGCTCGCGCCTGGGCTCGGGCCTGCCTGCGGTCGGCTGGGCAGGGTCGGTGTTCGCGCTCGTCGCGGCGACCTCGGGCGGCGACGTCGTGCTGACCTCGACCGCGATCGACTACTGCTACCTGTTCGGCGGGCTCACCGCCGTGGGTATCGCCGTCGTCCTCACCGACCCCGGCCCCTGACCGGCGGCCGCGCACTCCGGCGGCGCGATCAGGACGCCCAGAACCGCAGCAGCACCTCGCCGAAACCGACGTCGATCTGCGGAAGACCCAGGCCGGCGAACACCTGCGTCATCACCCGGGGCACCTCGACGTTCACCGGCGGCACCCACAGCACGGCGAAGACGGCGATGACGCCGAAGAGCCCCCACGGGCGCATCCGCTCGGCCGCATCGCCGGGCAGGTGCGGCGCGATGACGCCGAATCCGTCCAGGCCCGGGATCGGCAGCACGTTGAGCAGTGCCGCCCCGAGGTTGAGGTAGCACAGGTACATCAGCCCGCCGAGCATCCAGTTGTCGGTGAACATCTCCGCGGGGACCAGCAGCACGACGGCGGCGGCGGTCGCCGCGGCCAGCACCAGGTTGACGGTGATTCCGGCCGTCGCCACGAGACTGCGCCGGGCCTTGCCCGGTACGGCGGAGGGGTCCAGGTAGGTGGCCGGCCCCGGCAGGCCGATCCCGCCCAGGAGCAGAAAGGCCACCGGCATCAGGAGCCCCGCGAAGAGATCGCGGAAGCCGAACGGGTTGAGCCGCAGGTAGCCGCTGCCGCGAAGGGACCGGTCGCCGAAGCGGTAGGCGAGCGCGGCGTGGCCGTACTCGTGCAGGGCCAGCGAGATGATCCACCCGGCCAGGATGAAGACGAAGGGCAGGTAGACGGTGGAGTCGTCACCGGTCCAGTCGACCTCCGCGCGCGTCCACGAGAACCAGCCCGCCAGCCCCGCGATCCCCAGCAGCAGCACGAAGAACGGACTGGGCAGCAGGTCGGCGACGCCGCGCGCGGCGTCCCGCTCCGCGGCGGCGGGGCCTTCCCCGGCGGAGTCGGCCTCGGGGCCGGCTGCCTCCGGCTCGTCGCCGTCCACCGGCGCGGCCCCCTCGGGGCGCTCGTCGGCGTCCCCGGCGACGGCCGCGTCGGCGTCGGGCCGCAACGCGGCCGCTTCGTCCCGGTCGGTGGGCTCAGGCGCGGACATGGTGCTCCAGCTCGTGGGAAAACGGGTCACAACACCGTGCGCAAGCGCGGTGCGCGGGGGATCAGCGGCGGCGCCTCCAGGCTATGGGCACCGGCCTCCGGACGCGCACCGGGTGGCGGGACCCGCCATCCTCCGGGGTGGAGCAGGACCCCCCGGGGCTACAGCGAGGTCGGGGGAGTGGTCGCCGACAGGTGCATGGCGGTCAGTGAGAACGCGTGCCCGGCCTTGGTCAGCTGGTGGCTGCCGCCTTCGCCCAGCAGGTCGCCGCCGACGACGAACCCCAGGGTCTCCAGCAGCCAGGTGACGGTGATCAGCACCGAGCCGACCTGCTGGGTGTCGGGCAGCCGGCCGTCGCTTCCCCAGCCGGCGTCGGCCAGCACCAGGCGGGCCTCCTCGGCGATGTCGGTGCAGGTGTCGCGGGCGTGGTTGCCCGTCGAGCGCGAGGAGAACGACAGCAGCAGCCCCAGGAGGGTCTCGGTGGCGGCCTGGGCGAAGCCGTCGGTGTCCAGCACGCTCTCGGCGACGGCGCGCCACAGCGCCTCGGTGTCGTCGTGCAGGCGCCGCCCGCGCCGGGTGAGCACCAGCCGGCGCCCCGACCGGCGTACCGCCCGCATGGTGCGCAGCAGCTTGTGCAGCGCGATGAGCTGCGTGGAGTCGGTTTCACTGCGGGGCGGCGAGGGCGAGGTCTCCCAGTCGAACTCCGCGCACAGCTCGCGCACCACGCTGGGCGAGATATAGCCGATCTGGGTGAGCCCGATGCCGTCGTCGGCGTAGTCCAGCAGCCGCACCACCGGCGCCAGCGCGGCGGCGGCGTCGGGCGGGGTCTCGGCGCCGCTGATCAACTGGCCCAGCAGCGGCCACAGCCGCTGGCGATGGGGGTGGGAGGGCGAGGAGAGCCAAGCACGCACGCGCTCCTCGCGGACGCGGTCGAGCCTGCTGCGGCCCTGGGAGTCGGGCTGGGTCAGAAAGGCCCGGGTCTGCTGCTGCTGGGAGTTGCGCCACGCCGGGGTGCCCGGTCGGAGCTCGTCCAGAGCGACGGCGAGCTCCAGAGACGCCGCGGTGGCCTGGTAGGCCGAGATCTCGGCCGATCCCAGCGTGCTGCCCCAGGTCAGCTCGGGCAGGTCGGGCGGTTCGACACCCGAGGCGCGCATCGCCCGCCGGTAGGCCTGGCGGCCGGAGTCGTGGCTGACCCGGTGGTTCTCCAGGATCTCGCGGGTGACGCCGGAGGTGCAGATGGCGGCGTAGCGGTCCAACCCCAGCAGGCTGAACAGGCGGCCCAGCGAGCGTGCCGCGAAATGCCGTTCGGCGGAGTCGGTGGAGAAGCGCACCGGCAGCACGAACCAGCAGAACTCCTGGACGGAGTGCTGGGTGAGCGCCTCGAGGTTGCGGCCGTCGGTGAGCGTGGACAGCGCGGTCTCGGCGACCTGGGCCGCGCGGGAGTCGGCGCGGGAGAGCTGGGCGAGGGCGGAAGCGACGGTCTCCTGCATGGCGTGAACTCGCCACCTCCCCCTTCAACATCAGCGGCGGGCGCTTAGCCGTCCGTCGGCGGCCTGCCGGTCCCGCGCCTGCGTGTCGGCGGTTGCTGCGGCACGATACGGCTTCCCGCGACGTCGTCGGCGGTGACTTCAGCCACTGTGCCGTCGCGCCGACGGAGCCGTAGCAGACCGTCCTGCCAGGACTCCAGAACTCCGACGATATCCTGGAATCCCCCGCCAGGCAGCCGTAGGCGCACGTTGGCGCGCCGCCCGACGTGGTCGGGAGTCAGTTCGGACCTCAAGCGCGGGGCGGAGCCCATGGGATCGACCCCCAATTACGCGGGAACGCTCGGTAGACGCAATACTGGATAGTGCGAATCGTGTGTCAGATGCCCGGCGGTCCACTCCAGGCTCTCCGGCATCGCCCAGGCTATGTGACAGCGAAGACACGTAAACGCGGTCAACGTGGCGAAGACCGAGGAGGAGTACGACGTGACCTACGTCATCGCGCAGCCCTGCGTCGATGTGCTCGACAAGGGGTGCATCGAGGAATGCCCCGTCGACTGCATCTACGAGGGCAAGCGCATGCTCTACATCCACCCGGACGAGTGCGTCGACTGCGGCGCCTGTGAGCCGGTGTGCCCTGTGGAGGCCATCTACTACGAGGACGACCTTCCCGAGCAGTGGTCGGAGTACTACAAGGCCAACGTCGAGTTCTTCGACGAGATCGGCTCTCCGGGAGGCGCGTCCAAGGTCGGCCAGCTCGACACCGACCATTCCGTAGTCGCCAAGCTGCCCCCGCAGGCCGAATAAGGAGCGGGCCGAGCCGTGCGCGCGCTTGCGATCCGAGACGGCGCGCACGGCGGGTCCGCCTCCCGATGCGGGAGTGTCGGCACACGAGGCCTTACCCCTGGCGTGCCGGCGGCTCCCGCCTGAACAGCGAGACACCGCCGCGCCGCGGCGGGCGACGTGTGTCGCGTGACCCGCCCCGCGCCGCGCACCGGCGAAGATCGAGGGATGAACGCAATGGCCGATCGCAGGCGCGTGGCAGACCGGTTGCCGGCCTTCCCGTGGGACCGCCTGGCTCCCCATAAGGCGACGGCCGGCGCGCACCCCGACGGCCCGGTGGACCTCTCGGTAGGCACCCCCGTCGACTCCGTACCCCAGCGCGTGCGCGAGGCCCTGGCCGGGGCCGCAGACAGCCCCGGCTACCCCGCCACCTACGGCACCCCGGAACTGCGTGCGTCGGCCTCCGCCTGGCTGGCGCGCTGCCACGGCGTCACCGTCGAGCCTTCAGCGGTACTGCCGTCGGTGGGCTCCAAGGAGTTCGTGGCCTGGCTGCCCACGCTGCTGGGCCTGGGCGAGGGCGACACCGTGGTCTTCCCCGAACTCGCCTATCCCACCTACGACATCGGCATCCGCATGGCCGGTGCCGAACCCGTCGCCTCCGACGGCCTGACCGCCCTGGGGCCGGCGCCCGTGCGGCTGGTGTGGATCAACTCCCCGGCCAACCCGACCGGCCGGGTCCTGGGCGTGGAGCACCTGCGCAAGGTCGTCTCCTGGGCGCGCGAGCGCGGTGCCGTGGTGGCCTCCGACGAGTGCTACATCGGCCTCGGCTGGGAAGGCGAGGAGCCGGTCTCGGTGCTGCACCCCGACGTGTGCGGCGGGTCCCACGAAGGGCTGCTCGCTCTGCACTCGCTGTCCAAGCGCTCCAACCTCGCCGGCTACCGCGCGGCCTTCGCCGCCGGCGACCCGGCGCTCGTCGACGAACTGCTGGCGGTCCGCAAGCACGCCGGCATGATCATGCCGGGCCCCGTCCAGGCCGCGATGCGCGCCGCCCTGGACGACGACGGCCACGCCGAAGAGCAGAAGGCCCGCTACGGCGCCCGGCGCAGGGCTTTGCGCGGTGCGCTGGAGGCCGCGGGCTGGCGGATCACGCACTCGCAGGCGGGGCTGTACCTGTGGGCGGCCCACCCCGATCACGACGCCTGGGGGTCGGTGGCGCTGCTCGCCGAGCACGGCGTCCTCGTCGCTCCGGGCGACTTCTACGGACCTACGGGAGCCGGGCACGTGCGCGTCGCCTTCACCGCTACCGACGAACGCGTCGACGCGGCGGTCAAGCGGCTCGGCGCCCTGTTCTGAGCCCCGCCCGCCGCCGTCGGAGACGCTGCGCGCCGGCTCGACCGGGGCCTCGCGGCGGGACTCCCCGGTGAGACCGCGGGACGCCGTCGGCCACGAGAGCGGTCGATCCGCAGAACGGCGTCCCCGTCCCGCTAATTCAGCACGATCTCCCCGCGCGGCGCGGCGTCGGCCTCGGGGATCGTGGTCCAGCCCTGCTGGCCCGCCTCGGCGCGCCAGCGCTGGTCCTGGTAGGTCACCGAGCCGATGCCGTAGTCCTTGGCGTTGGCCACGGCCCACTGCGCCATGGCCCAGCCCAGGTCGCCGGTGGCGTAGGAGCCGCCGGGCGGCACCTCGCGGGGGTCGGCGCCGAAGACCCGGGCCATCTCCTCGCGGGCCCCCTGCAGATCGGCCTCGCCCACACCGTCGGGCAGCACGCACGAGACCGTGGGTCCCGAGGCCCCGCTGAACGCCTTCGCCATCTGCCGCGACACCGGCTCGTGCTGGTCGTAGGCGAATCCGTCGGCACTGCGCTGAACGGCCTGGGCCGCCTCGTACACCGGCATGTCCGTGTAGCCCTCGATCTCGGTCAGCTTGTCGTAGAAGGCCGCGGTGGAGTAGACGGGATCCATCAGCTGTTCGGGCTCGCCCCACTCCTGCGAAGGCCGCTGCTGGAACAGTCCGACCGAGTCGCGGTCGCCGTACTCGACGTTGTAGAACTTCGACTCCTGCCAGACCGTGGCGTAGGCGATCACCACCGCCTCGCGCGGCAGGCCCTTGGCGAACGCCACGCCGCCGACCGTCGCGGCGTTGCCGGCCTGGTCGGGATCGAGGGAGTCGGTGTCGCCGTCGGCGGTGAACGTGCAGGCCTCGACGGGTTCGGGTTCGCTCACCTCCAGCGGCTGCACCGAGTTCATCACGTAGTACCCGCCGGCGAGGAGCGCGCCGCAGACCAGCGTCAACACGACGAGGATCTTGAAGAAGGCGGAGACTTTCCGGAGCTTTCCAGGCACAGGCAGACCGTAGGGGTTGGGGGACGCGGGCGTGGGCGCGCCTCGGCTGACAGGATCGATCTCGCGCGGATCCGGCCGTGAGAGCGGGCCGCCGCGCGATTCCGGGCAGGGGATCTGCACGCATAGTAAGGCGTAGTGGAAGGCGGTGCTCGCGTGTAACCGGCCGTATCCCGGTGTGCACGGAGGCGGCGCAGGCCGGCCGGCCTCGGTGAACGGGGCGGCGCGGCGGGGGGTACGCGATCCGCCCACACGGCGCTGGGGCCGCCCGCGTGCGCCGGGTTGGGGCGTGCGGCGGCCGACGGTAGGCTCCGTGCCCATGACCACCGCGTTCACGAGCCCGCTTCCCGAGGAGATCGACACCCTCTGGGAGCGCCGATCCGAACTGACCCCCGACCACACCGAAGCCCGCGACGTGATCGTGGGCGCGGTCGACGAACTGGACACCGGCAAGGCCCGGGTCGCCTTCGTCGACGAGGCCACCGACGAGGTCGTCGTCGACGAGCGCGCCAAGCGCTCCATCCTGCTGAGCTTCCGCGTCCTGGCGATGGAGGAAGCCGAGGTAGGGGGCTTCCACTACCACGACCGCATTCCGCTCAAGACCCGCTTCGACAGTGTGCGCGTGGTGCCCGGCGCCATCGCCCGCTGGGGTTCCTACCTGGCGCCCGGCGTGGTGCTGATGCCCTCCTTCACCAACTTCGGCGCCTGGGTGGGATCGGGCACCATGGTCGACACCTGGGCGACGGTCGGCTCGTGCGCGCAGGTCGGCGAGAACGTGCACCTCTCCGGCGGCGTCGGAGTCGGCGGCGTGCTGGAGCCTCCGCAGGCCTCGCCCGTCATCATCGAGGACGGCGCCTTCCTCGGCTCGCGCAGCATGGTCGTCGAGGGCGCGCGGGTGCGCCGCGGCGCCAAGCTCGGCGCCGGCACGATCCTGACCTCCTCCACCCGCGTCTTCGACGCCGAGTCCGGCGAGGAGCTCCCGCGCGGCGAGGCGCCCGCGTGGTCGGTGTGCGTCACCGCCAACCGGGTCAAGAGCTTCCCCGGCGGGGACTTCGGCATGCCGTGCCTGCTGGTCCTCAAGCGACTGGAGGCCGGCGAGGAGCACGACAAGCTCGCCCTGAACGATCTGCTGCGGGAGCACGGCGTCAACGCCTGAGCCCGCCTTCCCGGGCCCGCCCTGTCACCGGCGGGCCCGGGCGGCGGGGCGCAGACGAGCGAGGCGCCCACCGCGCCCGTGGAGGGCGCACCGGTGGGCGCGGCGCCGCCGCCCGGGCCGCTCCGCCCCGATCCGCCACGACCTGTAAGGCAGCCGACATGCTGGATCTGACCGCCGACGTCCGCACGCTCACGGCCGAGCTCGTCGACACGGAGTCCGTCAGCGGCGGCGAGCGCCCTCTCGCCGACGCCGTCGAGAGCGCCCTGAGCCGACTGCCGCACCTGACCGTCGAGCGCGACGGGGACGCGATCATCGCCCGCACCGAGCTGGGCCGGGAGCGCCGTGTGGTTCTCGCCGGGCACATCGACACGGTCCCCATCGTCGGCAACGTGCCCTCCCGCACCGAGGACGGGCGGCTTTACGGCTGCGGCTCCTCGGACATGAAGAGCGGCGTGGCGGTGCAGCTGCGCCTCGCCGCCTCGGTGCCCGAGCCGGCGCACGACGTGACCTACGTCTTCTACGACTGCGAGGAGGTCGACGCCGAGCGCAACGGGCTGCGCCGACTGGCCCGCAACCTGCCGGACCGGCTCCTGGGCGACTTCGCGGTGCTGCTGGAGCCCACGGGCGGCGTCATCGAGGGCGGCTGCCAGGGGACCATGCGAGTCGAGGTCATCTCCCGCGGCGAGCGCGCGCACAGCGCCCGGTCGTGGATGGGGCGCAACGCCATCCACGGCGCCGGACCGATCCTGGACGTGCTGCGCGAATACACCCCGCGCCGTCCGGTGGTCGACGGCCTCGAATACCGCGAGGGCCTCAACGCGGTCTTCGTCGACGGCGGCGTGGCCGGCAACGTCATCCCCGACGAGTGCACCGTGACCGTCAACTACCGGTTCGCCCCCGACATCACGCCCCTGGACGCCGAGCAGCACCTGCGCGAGCTGTTCCAGGACTTCGACGTGCGGGTGACCGACTCGGCGGCGCCCGCGCGCCCGGGGCTGGACGACCCAGCGGCGGCCGAGTTCGTCTCCTCCGTGGGCGGCGGCGAGGTCCGCGCCAAGCTGGGCTGGACCGACGTAGCGCGGATGGCGGAGCTGGGTGTGCCCGCGGTCAACTACGGTCCCGGCGATCCCACGCTGGCCCACACCCGCGGGGAGTGGGTGTCGCTGGACGCCGTCGCCGAGGCCGAGGCCCGCATGAGCGCATGGCTCACCGGAACGGAGTGAGCCCGGGCGCGTACGGGCGCACGTCCGCTTGTGGTCGCACGTGTGTGGCCTGGGATTCAGCATGCGGCAGCGCGAATCCGGATAGCGTTGCGGCATGACGGAATCTCGGAAGACCCGTAGCGCGGGACCGCTCACCTACCGAGGAGACGCGATACCCGAAACGACGACCGACCAGCGCCTGCTGGACCGCCGCGGACCGGCCGACTGGGTGCACACCGACCCGTGGCGCGTGCTGCGCATCCAGTCGGAGTTCGTCGAGGGGTTCGGCCTGCTCTCCGAGGTCGGGCATGCGGTCAGCGTCTTCGGCTCGGCGCGCACCAAGCCGGGCACCCATTTCTACGAACTCGGCCAGGAGATCGGCACGAAGCTGGCCGCGTCGGGCTACGCCGTGATCACCGGGGGCGGTCCCGGTGTCATGGAGGCGGCCAACCGCGGCGCGCAGGACGTGGACGGCACGTCGATCGGCCTCGGCATCGAGCTGCCGTTCGAGCAGGGCCTCAACGACTTCATCGACATCGGCGTCACCTTCCGGTACTTCTTCGTGCGCAAGACGATGTTCGTGAAGTACTCCCGGGCCTTCGTGGTGCTGCCCGGGGGCTTCGGCACGCTCGACGAGCTGTTCGAGTCGATCACCCTGGTGCAGACCGGCAAGGTCACCCGGTTCCCGGTGGTGCTGGTCGGCACCCGGTTCTGGTCGGGCCTGCGCGACTGGATCCGCGACACCCTGCTCGAAGAGGGCACGATCTCGCCCGGCGATCCGGAGCTGATGTATCTGACCGACGACCCCGACGAGGTCGTCGAGATCGTCCGCAAGTCCCACGTGGATCTGGCCCGCCGCGAGTTCGAGGCGGGGCAGGTGGCCGACGAGGCCGCCGACCTGCACGCGGCCGAGGAGGCCTCGGAGTCGTCGTGACCGGGTGAGGCGTGCGGTCTCCCGCGGGCTTCCCGCGCCGAGCCCGTCTGCGCGGACGGACTCGGCGCCGAAGCCCCCGCAGGACCGGCCCCGCCGGCGGCCGGAGTGAACCCGCCGCGCTTCTCAGCGTTGATCTTGTACCTACGGGCACATGTGATCGCTCACAGTGACCGTAGGTACAAGATCAACGGGGGTAGGCGAGCGCACGGATCGAGCTGGACGCGGTGGGCGGTGGAGGCGGGCGTGACGGGCTAGGCCAGGCCGCGGCGGGCCACAGCGGGCGGTCGGCGGCCCTGGGCCGAGGCGACCAGCGCCAGGGCTTGGCGCACCGCCTGCGGATGGCCGGTGGCGAAGACCCGGGCGCCGAGCCAGGCGTAGACCGAGGCCAGCGCCACCTCGGCCGCCTCGGCGGCGCGCGCTTCCTCCGGCCGGCCCGGCGCGGGGCCGCTGTCGGCGCAGGGCGGGGGCGCGCAGCGGACGAGGACCGTGCGGCCGCGTTCGGCGAGGTCGCGCACCCGATCGGGGGCGGGCCGGTAACCGAGGTCCTCGGCGTCCTCCACGACCGCCCCGGGCTCCACCACCCGGCCGTACCGCGTCTCCTCCGGCGCCATGACCCCCCCGATCCCGTCGCTGTGTGCCGTGCCGCGACCACCGCCCCGCGTGGTCGGCGGCACGCCGGAACGGTGCTCCCGGCGCCCCGTGACCTGTGCGCCGCGGCGTCGGCCGCGGTGCCGCGTCCCCCGGGCTGTGGCACCATTGAGGCTAATGTCTCCGATCATCATCGCCCTGATCGCCCTCGCCGCGGTGGCCGTGCTCGCCGGCGTGGCGTTCGTGGTCATGGGGAAGGGCGGTGAGCTGGCGCGCTTCGAGGCCGACCACCCGCCGTTGGACCTTCCCGCCGATCGGCCGCTGTCGGGGTCCGACGTGAGCCGGGTGCTGCTGCCGCTGTCGCTGTGGGGTTACCACGTGCGCGCGGTCGACGACGTGTTGCGCCGCGTCGTGGGCGCGCTGTCGGAACGCGACGCCCGGATCGCCGACCTGGAACGGCGCCTTGCCGAGGCCGGGCGGCCGGTACCGCCGCACTCCGCGCCGGGCGCCGATCCCGGTGCGGCCCCGATCGATTCCGGGACGAGCGCGGACACCGGCCCCACCCACGTGGTGCGCACGGGCTCCCACTCCCACCCGAGCGGCCCCCGTGAGCCGGGCGCGACGCACCGGGTCGGCGGCGCGGCGGAAGGGCAGGAGCCCACCGCGGACTCCGCGTCCGGATCCGATGCGCAGGAGCCCGGCGGCCGCCGGGCCGGTGGAAAGGCCGCGTCCTCGGGGACCTCCGACGACGCGGACGACACCTCGGACCCCGACGGAGGCCCCGCATCCGCTCGGGAGTCCGCTCCGGCCGCGTCGCAGCGGCCGGGTGCCCGATGAGCGGCGACGAAGCGACGGCCCGACCGGGACCCGACGGCCGGCGCCGCTGCCACTGGGCCCTGGGCGGCGAGGACCTGCTGCACTACCACGACACCGAGTGGGGCCTTGCGATCACCGGCGACGACGCCATGTTCGAGCGGATCTGCCTTGAGGGCTTCCAGGCGGGCCTGTCGTGGCTGACGGTCCTGCGTAAGCGCCCCGCCCTGCGCGAGGTCTTCGCCGGGTTCGACCCGAAGCTCGTGGCCGACTACGGCGAGGCCGACGTCGAGCGGCTGCTGGGCGACGCCCGCCTGATCCGCAGCAGGCCCAAGATCGAGGCGGTCATCCGCAACGCGCGGGCCGCGCTGGAGCTGCCCGGCGGCCTGTCCGCGCTGGTGTGGCGGCACGCACCCGAGCATCACACGGCGCCCGAGCGCGTCACCGACGTGCCCGCCTCCACCCCCGAGAGCACCGCGCTGGCCAAGGCGCTCAAGCGGCACGGATTCGCCTTCGTCGGCCCCACAACCGCCTACGCGGCGATGCAGGCGGCCGGCGTCGTCGACGACCACCTCAGCGGGTGCTTCCGCCGCGCGCGGCAGGCAGGTCCGGAGTGAGGCGCCGACCACGCTCGCGCGCGATGTAGGCTCCCGCTGAAGGGGCCCGCCCACCGCCGCCGCGTCCGCTGACGCTGCGCGCGACCCTCGCTCACGGCGCGGTCCGGCCCCGCACATCCCGTCCCTGTCCGCGGCCCGCCGCGCGTGCCACGGGTAGCGACATGTCCGGCATCAGCGTTTTCACCCGATGTGCTCCACATCACTCCATGTCGGAGGCGATGCGGGGATGTGTCGCTTATTCTCTGTCGCTGTAGCCGCGAGCGGACGCCTGAGCCTGTTCGCTTTGGAGGTTCACGCCATGATCACAGCCAACACCCTCGACCGGGCCCGGCCCGGGAGCCCGCGGTGAGCGGCCTTTCCGGCGCGGCCGCCAAGGGAGATGCCGACTCGCGGGGCGGCTCGCCCGTCCGGCACATCTCGCTGTGGCCGCCGCCGCGCTCCACTCGTCACAGCGCCAAGCGCCGGCGGAACCTCATCCTCGGACTCGCCGCGGTCCTCGTCCTGGGCTCGGGCATGGGCTCGGCCGCCGTATGGGTGATGCAGCGCGGCGGCACCGCCGACACCTCCGCCGTGCCGGAGTCCTACGCGGGGACGTGGCGGGGCGAGATGAGCCAGGTCAACGAGGACGGCCAGCACGTCGCAGACTGGGGCGCCGAGGTCAAGCTGGAGCGGGGCGAGGAGCGCGGCGTAGCGGAGTGGTACACCTTCGACTGCCGCGGAAGCCTCACCCTGACCGAGCGCACCGGCGACCGCCTCGCCTTCGACTACGTCGAGACCTACGACCCCGAGACGCGCTGCGTGGACGAGTCCGACCTCGTCCTGAAGCGGGGCGGTTCGGCGGGCACGCTCGAAGCGCGCTGGACCGCCGTTTCCCACAACGGCGTGCCGATGACCTCCACCGGGACTCTCCGTTAGGGTGGGCGCCGCTGAGGTCCGCGCGCCCGCCGCGCGCGGAACAGGGCCTCTGGAGGGAAGATGACCGGTACCCAGCCCCTGACCGACGACGATCCACGGCGCATCGGCGGCTACACGCTGACCGCGCGCCTGGGGCAGGGCGGACAGGGCGTGGTCTACCTCGGCCGAGACGACTCCGACGGCGGCTCCGTGGCGGTCAAGACCCTGCACTCCGACGGCATCGACGCGGCAGGACTGCGCCGCCAGCTCGCCGAGGAGATCGAGACCGCGCGCAAGGTCGCGCGGTTCTGCACCGCCCAGGTGCTGGCCGCCGACATCGACGCCGACCCTCCCTACGTCGTCAGCGAGTACATCGAGGGCCCGACGCTGCGCGAGGTGGTCCTGCGCGACGGCCCGCTGCGCGGCGCCTCTCTGGAGCGGCTGGCCGTGGGCACGCTGACCGCCCTGGCCGCCATCCACCAGGCGGGGATCGTGCACCGCGACTTCAAGCCCGGCAACGTCCTCATCGGCCCCGACGGTCCGCGGGTGATCGACTTCGGCATCGCCCGCGCGCTTGAGGGAACCGCGATCCTCACCAGCCAGATCGCCGGTACTCCCGCCTACATGGCCCCCGAGCAGATCGCCGGCGAAGCGCTGGAGCCCGCGGTGGACCTCTTCTCGTGGGGATCCACCATCGTTTTCGCGGCCAATGGCCGCAGCCCGTTCGGGCAGGACTCGCTGCGCGAGGTACTGCACAGCGTCGCCAACGAGCCGCCGGAACTGGGTGAGCTGGACGGTCGGTTGCGCGAGATCGCCGAGCGCTGCCTGGCCAAGGCCCCCGGCGATCGGCCCACCGCCGCCGAGACGCTGATGGGCGTCCTCGGCGTGGCCATGTCCGATCCCGCTGCGGCGGGCGCCGCCGAGGCCGACGAGCCCGGCGAGTCCGGCGCGCTGCCCGTGCAGACTCTGGCGGCCGGTGCCGTGGCCGCCGCGGCGCCGGAGGTGCGCGAGCGCACCGCGGCCGGGCTGCGCGACAGCCTGCCGCAGGGCAGCGGGAGTGTCATCGACGAGGACGGCCTCTTCCGGTCCTTTCCACCCGCCCCGCCGCGAGCCGGAACCGGTCCCCAGCACCCCTCCGGGCAGCAGGCCGCTCCCGCGGCGCCGAGCGGGCCCCAGACACCGCCCCCGAGCGGGCCCCACACCCCGCCGCCCGGCGGACCGCAGACGCCGCCCTCGGCAGCCCCCGTGCCGCCCGGCGGCGAGTGGCAGGCGCCCGGCTCGGGCGCCCCGCCCCGGACCCCGCCCGCCGCGGGCTCGGGCCCGCAGCATCCCCACGGGGGGCCGTCACCGATGCCTCCGACCGGCGGGCAGCAGCCGTACGGCTACGGTCCGCCGTCGTCGGCTCCCGCGTCGGGGCCCCAGCCGCCGCACGCCCCCGGTCCGGGCGGGCCGCCGCAGGGGCGGCAGCCCTACGGCCCCGGAACCGCACCGCCGCCTGCCGCGCCCTACGCGGCGGGACCAGCGGCGGGTCCGACCGGCGGGCAGGCTGCGCCCGGCCCCGCGAACCCTCCCGCGGGCGGCGCTCCCTACGGGCCGGGCCCGCAGGGGCCGGGGTATCCCGGGGCCGCCTCGGGGCCGCCGCAGCCGCCTTACGGCCCGGGCAGTGTCGGGGGCCCGCCGGTGCCGTCGGGGCCTCAGGCTTCCTACGCACCGGGGCGGAGCGCTCCCGGGTGGGGACCGCAGCCGCCGGCCTACGGACCCGCCGGCTCCGCCCCGGCCCGGTCCTCGGGCGGCAGCGGAGCCGGCATGATCATCGGAGTCGTCGCAGGGGCGTCGCTGCTGGTGGTGATCGTGGTGGTGGCCGTCATCGTCGCGATCGTCTCCTGAAGCGCCCGCCGGCCCCGCTGCCTAATGGCCCTCGAACTCCGGCCCCTCCTTGTTCAGGAAGGCCACGGTGGCGTTGAGGTGGTCGCGCGTCTCGGCGCACTGGTCCTGCAGGCTCGCCTCCATCTCCAGGGCGTTGGCCAGGTCCAGCCCCGAGCCGAACGTGAGCTCGGCCTTGATGGTCGCGTAGGCCACCGTCGGGCCGTTGGCCAGGCGCTCGGCGAGCTCCCGCGCCGAGGACTCCAGTTCGTCGTCCGGCACCACCTTGCTGACCAGGCCGATCTCCAGGGCGCGGGCCGCCGGGACCGGCTCGGCCAGCATCAGCATCTCCATCGCTCGGGCGTGGCCCACCAGGCGCGGCAGGGTCCACGACGAGCCCGAGTCCGAGCCCAGTCCCACGTTGGCGAAGGCCATGAGGAAGGACGCGCGTTCGGATGCGATGCGCAGGTCGCAGGCGAAGGCCAGCGACGCTCCCGCACCCGCCGCCGTGCCGTTGACCGCCGCGACGACGGGTTTGGGCATGCGCGCCAGTCCCAGGATGATGGGGTTGTAGTGGTCGCGGACGGTTCCGTTGAGCCCCCGGCCCTCGTTGAGGTTCTCGGCGTGCTCGCGCAGGTCCTGTCCGGCGCAGAACGCCTTGCCGCTGCCGGTGAGCAGAACCGCGCGGGCCTCGGTGTCGTTCTTGGCGCGCTCGATGGCGGCCAGCAGGGCCTGCTTGGTCTGCACCGTCAGCGAGTTCATCGCGTCGGGGCGGTTCAGTCGGATGGTGGCGACGCCGTCGGCGAGTTCGTAGCCGACAGGGGTGTCGCCGGCGTCGTCGGCACCGCTGCCCCCGTTGCCTGCATTGTCCCGATTGTCGGTGGTGTCTGCGGTGTCTGACTCGGACAAGCGGATCTCCCGATCTGGTCGGCTCCTGGCGCGGTCCCCGCGACCGCGAAAGTGCGATGCGGCTATAACCTTACTGTTCGGATTCCTCGGGACCGATGGTCCCGGCACTGTCCGATCGTTCCCAATCGGTTCTCAAAACCGAGATAATGGAAGAACAGTGATTCGTTCCCTGAGTCACGCGGATGCGGCGCGCCCCGGACCGGCCGCCCCGAGGCAGGGGCATCTCCGCCGGAGCGGCCCATTCACCCGCGAGAGGTTCCTATGAAAGGGGATGCGGCATGGCGGCGATGAAGCCGAGGACCGGTGACGGTCCGATGGAGGTCACCAAGGAGGGCCGCGGCATCATCATGCGGGTCCCGCTGGAGGGCGGCGGGCGGCTCGTCGTCGAGCTCACGCCGGACGAGGCCGCCGAACTCAAGGAGGCCCTGGACGGCGTCGTCGGCTGATCGGCCGGTCCCTGCCCGGCGGACGCCCCGACGACCGCCCTACGTGTGCCGCAGCCACCGCGGGGCGGCGGGCCGCGGCTCCACCGAGATCCCATTCCACGATTGCGAGCATCCGTGCCGATCGCTACGGAGATCCGCCCGGTTCCGGGCACCCTCATCGACTCCGCCGCCGGACTGGTGGCCGTTCCCGTCGTGCGCGGCGGCGAGGCGCCGACCGTCCTGACGGCGGGCGCGGGCGTCGAGCCCGCCGAGCTTGACGCGCGGCTCCCGGCCTCCGCCGCCGACCTGCTCGCGCACTACGACCTGACCGGAAAGCCGGGCGAAATCGCGCAGTTCCCCGCCGACCTCGGTGCGGGGCTGGTGCGTGTCGTACTGCTGGGAGTCGGCGAGGCGGCGCCCGCCGACCTGCGCACCGCCGGTGCCGCACTGGCCCGAGCGGCCAAGGGGCACTCCACGGCGGCGACCACCGTCGCACTGCTGGAGTCGGTGTCCCGCGGCGGCGCCGACGCTCTGGCGGCGTTCGCCGAGGGAGCGCTGCTTGCCTCCTACCGGTTCAGCCTGGCCTCCGGCACCAAGGGACCCGCGCCGCTGGAAGACCTGTCCCTGGTGGGCGCGGACTCCGCGGAGGCCGTATCGGCGGTCGGCCGCGGCGAGGCCCTGGCGCGTGCGACCGCGCTGGCGCGCGACCTGATCAACACACCCTCGGCCGAGAAGGACCCCGCGTGGCTCGCCGCGCGGGCCGGCGTGGTCGCGGCCAACTCGGGCCTGCACGCCGAGGTCTGGGACGAGAAGCGGCTCGAACGCGACGGTTTCGGCGCGATCCTGGCCGTGGGCGCAGGTTCGGACCGCCCGCCCCGGCTGGTGCGGCTGGACTACCGCCCGGACGACCCCGCGGCCCACATCGTGCTGGTCGGCAAGGGCATCACCTTCGACACCGGCGGGTTGTCGCTGAAGCCCAACGACAACATGAAGCTCATGAAGACGGACATGAGCGGCGCGGCAGTGGTGCTCGGTACTATGTCGGCCCTGGCGGCGCTGGGCAGCCGGGTCGCCGTCACAGGTCTGCTGCCCGTCGCCGAGAACGCCTTCTCCGGCTCCGCGCAGCGCCCCGGCGACGTGATCACCGCCTACGACGGGCGCACGATCGAGGTACTCAACACCGACGCCGAAGGCCGGCTGGTCATGGCCGACGCGTTGGGCTACGCGGTGGCCGAGCTGGCACCGGACGCCCTCGTGGACGTCGCCACCCTCACCGGCGCGGCCAAGGTCGCGCTGGGCACCGGCACGGGTGCTCTGTTCAGCGGCGACGAGGCCCTGGCCGCGGCGCTGAGCGCGGCGGGACAGGAGTCGGGCGAACCCGTGTGGCGGATGCCGCTGACCGAGGAGTACCGCGAGCTGCTCGACTCCCGGGTGGCCGACCTGGCCAACATCGGCAACGGCGGCTACGGGCGGCCCGGGGCCGCCGAGGCGGCGCTGTTCCTGCGGGAGTTCACCGGCGGCCTGCCGTGGGCCCACCTCGACATCGCAGGCCCCGGGCGCTCCACGAGCGACGAGGGCGTGCTGAGCAAGGGCGGCACCGGGTTCTCCACCCGGCTGCTGCTGCGCTGGCTGTCCGGCAGCGAGGCTGCGGCCGGCTCGGGCGGCGGAGCGGGGCACCCCCACCGGAGGGCGAAGCGGTCGTAGCAGAACCGATCCGCACGGGATCTCGGCGGCCCCTTCCCGGAGCCGCTCGCGGCGCCGACGGTGAGGGCGAGCGCTCCCCGAGACGGCGGCGGGGATCAGCCGCCGTCTCGGGGAGCCTCGCGGATCGCCGCGAGGAGGCCCTCGCCGATCGGCAGCAGCAGCGGGACCAAGTCCTCGTCGTCGCGCACCAGGCGGGCGACCTCGCGCACCGCCGCCGTGCCCGGATCGGGCGCGCTCAGCGGCCCGTCGGAGTTCGTGGCGGCCTCAAGGGCGTTGTTGAAGACCACGATCCCGCCGGGGCGGAGCAGTCGCAGCGCCTCGGCGAGGTAGGCCGGGTACGCGGCCTGCTCGGCGTCGACGAAGACCATGTCGTAGGCGCCGTCGGTCAGGCGCGGCAGCACGTGCAGCCCGCGTCCCAGGATCAGCCGCACACGCCCGGCCGCGAAGCCCGCCCGGCGGTAAGCCGCCCGCGCCAGCTCCTGGTACTCGGGCTCGATGTCGACGCTGGTCAGCACCGACTCGTCGCGCATGCCCCGCAGCAGCCAGATTCCGGAGCTGCCGCACCCGGTACCCACCTCGACCACGGACCGGGCGCCGATCGAGGCGGCCAGGAAGCGCAGGGCCGCCCCGCCGGAGGCGCTGACGGGCGAGGACTCGGCGCGCTGCCCCGCCTCGCGCGCCGAGGTGAGGCTGGCGTCCTCGACGGCGTACTGCTCGATGTGGGCCAGTGCATGGGCCAGTGTGTCGTCTCGGCTGGCGATGGCGGTCTCCCCGCGTGTGGTGTGACGTGTACCTGCGGCCGGGCGGCCCCGTCGCGGGACCTGGCTCGGCCGGATGGCGGGACGCGGCGTGCGCCGGCTTGCTCGGACCGCAGCACGCTCCGGGCGCACACCCGGTCACACTTCGTGCCGGTGCGCTCACCCGTAGACGGGGTCCTGGGCACAGACTAGCCTGCCGAGGGCTCCCGGGGGCGTGTTGGCGGCGCGGGGAACTTAATCACCGCCTCGCGACGTTGCAAACTGGGTAGGGACAGTTCGTATCCGAACCTTCGATGCCGGACCCGGCACGACCGGCTTGACGACGACGCAGGGACGGTGCGCCCGAATCCCCGCGGAGCCCCGCGGGCGCACGCGATCCGAAGGGAGTGGCGGTGGCAGACTCCGACGCTGCCGTGGACTTCGAGCAATGGGAGCCGCCGAGCTGGGACGAGGTCGTACGCGACCACTCGGCGCGCGTGTACCGGCTGGCCTACCGGCTGACCGGAAACAAGCACGACGCCGAGGACCTGACCCAGGACGTCTTCATCCGGGTGTTCCGGTCGCTGTCCAGCTACACCCCGGGCACGTTCGAGGGCTGGCTGCACCGCATCACCACCAACCTCTTCCTCGACACGGCGCGGCGCAAGCAGCGCATCCGGTTCGAGGGGTTCTCCGACAACGCCGACGACCGGCTCCAGGGCCGCGAGCCCTCGCCGGCGCAGTCGTTCGACGACCGCCACTTCGACGCCGACATCCAGTCCGCGCTCGACGACCTGCCCGCAGAGTTCCGTGCTCCGGTCGTGCTCTGCGACATCGAGGGCCTGTCGTATGAGGAGATCGCCGCCACTCTGGGCGTGAAGCTGGGGACCGTGCGCAGCAGGATCCACCGGGGCCGCGCGCAGTTGCGCAAGGCCCTTGAGCACCGGCGGCGCCTGGCCGCCGCCCGCGAGGCCGAGTCCGGCGCGCAGGGCGGCGCCGATGCGGGTATCGGGGAGGTGGAGTGACGATGGACCATCCGGGAGAGCGTCTGTCCGCTCTGGTCGACGGCGAACTCGGCCACGCGGAGCGCGACCGCATCCTGCGGCATCTGGCCGCCTGCGAGAACTGCCGCTTCGAGGCCGAGATGCTGCGCGGACTCAAGCGCCGCCTGCACGGCCTGGACGCGCCTGAGCCCTCCACCGACTTCCTGGGGCGCCTGACGTCGCTGTCCGGTCCGCCCTCCGACGACCCTCCGGACCAGGGGCCGCCCGGCGGCGTGTTCGGCTCCAGGCCGCCACTGGGCGCCAGTCGGCCCATCGGCGGCGGCCTGCCGTGGACCACCGGCGGCGGCACGCCTGCCGTCGCCGAGTCCGCCCCCGCCGCACCGGAGCCCGAACGCGCCCGTCGCCCGCGCGCCCCCCGGCAGCGGCCGCTGTCGGTGCTGCGGCCGCGCTGGGAGCGCACGCGCTTCGCTGTCGCCGGTGTCTCGGTGCTGGCCGTCGCGCTGGGCACGGCCTTCGTGGCCGGCGGGGACGCCGAGGACCCTCCGGTGGTCACCCCGCCCATCGAGGACTACGTCGTCGAGCACGCCGTGACCTCCCGCCAAGTCCCGGTGCCCGACATCGAATCCGGTCTCGCGAAGGTCAGCACGGTGGTGGAGACCCAGGCGCCGACGCCCGCACCGCGGTAAGCGGCGCGGGCCGCCCGTCTCGGGCGCGCCCGTCCGCCGCCGCCCTCGAAGGAGACGCTCCGCGTCGCCCACAGCCGCCCACCGGAGACGCTCCGCGTCGGAGGAAGTCCCATGCGGGTCCCGTTCGTCCTGTTATCCCTGGCGCTGGCCCTCCTCGTGTTGTTGCCGTCGTCGGTCGCGGCCGACGCGGAGGAGGTCCCTGCGCCGGGCGCGGACGACGGCATGGAGCTGCTGCGCCGGACCGCCGACTCCGTGGGCGAAGTCTCCTTCGAAGGGGTGCAGGTGGTGACGGTCCGCGGGATCGGCACGCTCACTGTCGACGTGGTGCACCGCGCCGGTGAAGGCACCCACTACCGCTACACGGCGGGTGCGCCTCCCGGCCGGGGGCAGGAGGTCATGGTCGGCCAGACCCCGCCCCTGATGAAGTCCGACGAGCTGCTGCTGGACCAGTTGGGGCGGACCTACCGGGTGACCCGGGCCGGCGAGGGCCGGATGTGCGGTCGGCAGGCCACTGTGCTCGACGCGCTGCGTGCCGACGGCACCGTCGCCGGACGGATCTGGGTCGACGAGGCCACCGGGCTGCCGCTGCGCAGGGAGATCCGCGACATCTCGGGCCGGATCGTCCACGCGGTCGAATTCGTCCAGGTCAGCCTGGACGGCGCCCCGGCCCGGCCGAAGGGCTCCGGGGCGCGGGCGCGCCCCTGGTCCGACGAGCTCTCGCCGGGGGAGCTGGCACAGCTGCGCGCGGACGGGTGGCACATCCCCGAGCGCCCCGCCTGGAATCTGCGGCTGATCCGCGCCTGGGCCAAGGACACCGAGAGCGGCCGTGCGGTCCACCTGGCCTACTCCGACGGCCTCTCGGTGGTGTCGGTGTTCGCTCAGCGCGGGCGCCTGCCCGGCGAATCGGAGGGAACCGGTTCGGGGGCCGCGAAGGTCGTAACGGGGGACAGTACCGCCATGTCGGGCGCCCCGCAGCAGCGGATGTGGGACTCAGGCGGCTTCGTCTACACGGCGATGGGCCAGGCGCCCGCGAATCTGCTGGACGCGGCGGCCGAGGGCTTCTCCGCTCCGGAGCCGCCCAAGTTCTGGGCGCGGGTCCTGCGGGGGTTCGGCTACCTCTCGGCTGCCGTTACGGACTGAGCGGGGACAATGGGGACCGGACAGGTCCGTCATGGGCGTCATCGCCCTGCGAAACGCTCATCGGGGGAATAGGGTCCGCCGGTGGGGATGCCCTGGCGGGCGACCTAACGGCCGGTTTATCCGAGCTGCTCCACTATTGGGGCGGCGGCGACAGACGGAGAGTTGGATGACCGACGACACCGGACCCCGTACCTCCGACAGCGGAGCGGACCAGACCTGGTCGCATCCGCACTCGCCGGAGGAGGGGCGCCCGGAGGCCGCGCAGGGACAGGCGGATCCGCCCTCCGCGGACCGGCCAGACCGGCAGGACGAGCCCGCCCCGGCGCAGCAGCAGGACGAGTCCCGGACCCGGCACGGCGACGAGGCTCCGGGCCCGCCGCAGCCCGAACCCGGCTACGCACAGCCGCCGCAGGTCTCCCACAACGCGTTCCAGGCGCCGCAGAACGCGCCCCGGAGCGCGCCGCAGTCGGGCCCCTGGGCGCAGCCTCCCCACGCCCCGATGGCCGGAACCGGCCAGTGGCCGCCGCAGAATCCGGGCGCTCCGGCGCCGAACCCGCCGCACCTCGCCGCCCAGGGCGGCGCCCCCGGCATGAACGCGCCCGCGGGCGGCCCCGGCGCCCCTCCGCCCGGTGGCCCCGGCCTTCCCGCGGGCCCGGCAGGCCCCGGCGGGGGCGGGCCCTACGGCACCCCCGGCTTCCCGCAGCCGCAGCCCCGTCCGCCCAAGAGGACCCGCAGCATGCCGCTGTGGGCGGTGCTGATCGTCGTCGCCGTGGTGGCGGTCGGCTCGGCGGGCGCCGGCGGCGTCCTCGGTGGGTCCCTGGGAGTGCAGCAAGGAGCCCCGCCCGAGGAGACGTCCTCGCCCAAGCTGAACACCGACCTGCCCTCCGACGCCCCCAGCCGCGCCCCCGACACCGTCGCGGGCGTCGCCCAGCGGGTCAGCCCCAGCGTGGTCTCCATCCAGGACGGCGGGACGACGATGAGCGGCAACGGGTCCGGTTTCGTCATCGAGAACGACCACGTGGTCACCAACAACCACGTCGCCTCGGCGCTGGAAAGCGGCGAAATGGAGGTCGCCTACAGCAACGGCAAGACGAGCGGCGCCGGCATCGTCGGCACCGAGCCCGACTCCGATCTGGCCGTGCTGCGGTTGGAGGACCCGCTCGACGTGCAGCCGCTGGAATTCGGCGCTTCCGACGACGTCACCGTCGGGGACGAGGTCGTGGCCATCGGGGCGCCGCTGGGCCTGGCGGGCACCGTCACCTCCGGCATCATCAGCGCCGTCGACCGGCCGGTGCGCCTGGGCGAGGACTCCCCGGGCCAAGGGACGGCCATCAGCGCGCTGCAGACCGACGCGGCGATCAACCCGGGCAACTCCGGGGGGCCGCTGGTCGACGCGCAGGGGCGGGTGATCGGCGTCAACACCGCCATCGCGACGATGGGCGGCTCCGCGGGCCGGCAGAGCGGCAGCATCGGACTCGGTTTCGCGATCCCGTCGGCCGAGGTCGAAGGGATCGTCGACGACATCCTCAGCGGTGCGGGAGAGGACGGAGAGGACGGATCGGGCTCCGAGGACGGTCAGGCCCAGATCGGCGTCGTCCTCGACGACAGCTACGACCAGGGTGCGCGCATCGCCTCCGACCAGGAGGCCGGCGGCGACGCGGTCGAGCCCGAGGGGCCCGCCGACCAGGCCGGGCTGCAGCCGGGCGACGTCATCGTCCGCTTCGACGGCCGCGACATCTCCGACGCGGACACGCTGATCCGGTTGATCGGCGAGTACGACTCGGGGGACCGGGTGGAGGTCGTCTTCGAGCGCGGCGGTGAGCGCAACACCACCGACATCACCCTGGGGTCGAGCACGGATTGAGGGCCGGGCCGGGCCGCTGTCACTCCGCGGCGTCCTCGCCGATGTCCTCGTGCCACAGCTCGGGACGCGTCCGGATGAACTCGGCCATCATGGCCGTGCACCCGGGATCGTCGAGCACCACGACCTCGACGCCGTGCTCGGCCAGCCAGTCGTGGCCGCCCGAGAAGGTGCGCGCCTCGCCGACGACCACCCGTGAGATCCCGAACTGGCGCACCAGCCCGCTGCAGTACCAGCAGGGCGAGAGCGTGGTGACCATGGTCGTGCCGGTGTAGCCGCGTTGGCGCCCGGCGGCGCGGAACGCCGCTGTCTCGGCGTGCACGGACGGGTCGCCGTCCTGCACCCGCCGGTTGCGGCCGCGTCCCAGAACCCGCCCGTCGCGGTCGATCAGCGCGGCACCGACGGGGACGCCGCCCTCGTCGAAGCCGGCGCGCGCCTCCTCGACGGCGGTCTCCAGCCATTGCCGGTAGCGGTCGGTCTCCTCGGGCGCGGGCAACGGATCCTCCGGAGTCGCGGTCTGCGCGGTGCCCCGCCCGGACGGCGGGCCGCAGCGGGGTCCGATGGTATCGCTGAGCGCCCCGGTCCCGCCGGAGCGCTCCCGCGCGCCGCGCCTGCCGCACACATACGCAGGGGCCGCCGTCGACGACGGCGGCCCCTGCGAGGTCGGTTGCGCGGTGCCGGGTGCTACCGGCCCCCGCCGATCGGCGTGACGCCGAGCTGCATGCCCGAAAGGCCCCGCGGCTTGCCGACGAGGTCGCCGGCGATCCCGCTGAGCACCTGCGAGGCGTCGGTGCTGGGCTCGCTGAGCACGAGGGGCTGGCCCTCGTCGCTGCTCTCGCGCAGCCGCATGTCCAGCGGCACCTGGCCCAGCAGCGGCACCTGGGCGCCCAGGGACTGGGTCAGGCCGTCGGCCACGCGCTGGCCGCCGCCCTCGCCGAAGAGGTGGGTGCGCTCGCCGGTGCCCGGTGTGACGAAGTAGGACATGTTCTCGATGACGCCCGCGACGCGCTGGTGGGTCTGCCCGGAGATGGCGCCGGCCCGCTCGGCGACCTCGGCCGCGGCCTGCTGCGGCGTGGTCACCACCAGGATCTCGGCGCTGGGCAGCAGCTGGGCCACCGAGATCGCGATGTCTCCGGTGCCCGGAGGCAGGTCCATCAGCAGGATGTCGAGGTCGCCCCAGAAGACGTCGGAGAGGAACTGCTGCAGCGCGCGATGCAGCATCGGGCCGCGCCACACCACGGGCTGGTTGCCCTGGGTGAACATGCCGACGGAGATGACCTTGATGCCGTGCGACGTGGGCGGCATGATCATGTCCTCGACCTTGGTCGGGTGGCCCGAGACTCCGAGCATCCGCGGCACCGAGTGCCCGTAGATGTCGGCGTCGACCACGCCGACCTTGTGCCCGAGGTCGGCCATCGCCGCCGCGAGGTTCACGGTCACCGACGACTTGCCGACGCCGCCCTTGCCGGAGGCGACGGCGTAGACCTTGGTGAGCGAGTTGGGCTTGGCGAAGGGGATCTCCTTATCCTCCTGCCCGCCCTTCAGCTTCGTCTGCAGCGCCTTGCGCTGCTCGTCGCTCATGACGTCGAGTTCGACGTTCACGCCGGTGACGCCTGCGACCTTGGATACGGCGTTGGTGACGTCGCTCTCGATTCGCCCCTTCATGGGACAACCGGCCACCGTGAGGTAGATGCCGACGTTCACGACACCGCCGTCGGCGATCTCGACGCTCTTGACCATGTCGAGATCGGTGATGGGGCGGTGGATCTCGGGGTCCTGGACGGTCGCCAGAGCCGCGTTTACCTGCTCGGTGGTGGGTGTGGAGGACATGACTCCATGGTATGCAAGGACTTCCCGCTACCCCGACGACCGCAGAGCAGGAGTTTTCCCGGCCGCGGCCGAGGGGCTCCGCCGGGGCCGGCGCTAGGGGCGGATCGGGGCCGCACACGGCGCTAAACAGCACGAAGAGCGCCGAAGATGTGAGCGAAATCACCCTGCACGCGCCTGGCGTACCGGGCGGTAATCATACTTTCGTCCCCCGGACCGCGCTCTCGGGGACGGACCGCGGGCGCGTGCCGCGAGAGGAGCCCCGAATCGCCGCAGGTCTTTCGGGGTAGTGGCGCGGTTGCGGTGCGTTCTTAACACGGCCAATACAACCGCGAACGGTAATCTCGGCAAACGATGAGAAACCCGCCGCCGCCACCCGGCTCGTCCTGGTCGTCTGAACCGCAAGGGCCCATCGGCCCGGACCGGTCGGCGCACCAGCACGAGCAGGTCTGGGCGTGGCCGCCGGCGGCGGCCCAGCACGCCCCCGCGTGGGCGTGGCCACCGCCGACCGAGCCGCGCCGCGGCCCGACCGGAACCGCCCGGCCGCCCGCCGGATCGCCGTACCACCGCCTGGCCCGGAACCGGCGCCACCGGTGGTGGAGGCCGCCGCTGGCCGTCCTCACCGCCGTGGTGGCCATTCTGGTCGTGCAGTTGATCATCGCCACGGCCGCGGTGGTGGCCGCGATCGTCGGCGGGATCGAGGGCACCGGCGACGACGTCTTCCGCTCGCCGCTGGCCAACGTCGTGCTGCAACTCGTCGTCATCGCGACGATGGCGCCGATCGTGATCGCCACCGCCTGGGCGATCCAGCGTCGGACCGTGGGCTCACTGTTCTCGGTCGCCGGGCGGCTGCGCGTTCGGTGGCTGCTGCGATGCCTGGTGCCGGCCGTGCCCGCGCTGGCGCTCTCCTTCGGCGTGCTCTTCGGCCTCCACCGGATCACCTCTCCCGACGCGGCCTTCGTCGGCGAGTACGCCGGCGGGTCCGGATTCGCCCTGACCATCGGGCTGTTCGTCCTGCTGGTGCCGCTCCAGGCCTCCGCAGAGGAGATCGCGCTGCGAGGCTTCGTGATGCAGGCGGTCGGCTCGATCGGGGCCGGACCCGACGAGCCCCGCGGGGCGAGCCCCGTCTCCCGGTTCCTGCGCCTGCCGCTCCTGGGCATCCTGATCAGCGGCACCGTGTTCACCCTGCTGCACGACTACTCCAGTTGGGGCCTGCTCGACGTCGCGGTGTTCGGCGTCGCCATGGCGTGGTTGAGCTGGTACACCGGCGGGATCGAGGCGGCGGTGGGCCTGCACGTCCTGCACAACCTCGTGGCGTTCACCATCACGGCCTACGAAGGCGGCCTCGACCGCATCGCCAGCGGCAGCGGCTCGTGGCAGGGGGTCGTCAGTACCGCCGTCGAGGTCGGCCTCTACTGCGCGGCGGTGGTGTGGATGGCCCGCCGCTCGGGGGTGAGCAGGACCGTCCCCGAGGACGAGCACGACCGGAACGCGCCGGCGGCTCCGGCCGCTCCGCCCTCCACGCCGGATCAGGGCACGCCCGCCCAGTGGTATCGGGAGCCGCCCCATCAGCCCGGCCACGCCGAAGCGGCCTCCGGCGGGCGGCACTACGCGCCCGGGCATCCGCAGGGTCACCCCGATGACCCTCCAAGCGGACCGAACTGGACCGCGCCGGGCTCGGGCGGCTAAGACACGCGACACCCGTCCCGCCGTCCGCGGCGGAGACAGCGGCACCGGTGGCACCACTGCCTCCCCTCGGCCGCGTTTCCGCACAGCAGGCACGGGTATTTTCCGGGGCAGTCATGAGGTCCGATCCTTCGTGTCCACGCTGCGGACGCGCCGTCCACGCGCCGGGATTGTGGTCGAGCGCGTGGCAGTGCGGTGCGCACGGACCCGTGGCCCCGCTCAATCCGGTGCGCGCCCCCCACACGGCCTCGCTGGAACTCCTGCTCGCCTCAACCCGGGTGCCCGTCTGGCTTCCGTGGCCGCTGCCGGCAGGATGGCTGGTCACAGGATTCGCCGACGCCGGCGACGACCGCAGCGGCGCGCTGGGCACCGCGGTCGCGCTCTCCGGCCCGGCGCCGCTGGGGGGCGTCGGCGAGATGGTGCTGGTGGCGGAGGATCCCGGAATCGGCATGGGCGCGCGGCTGGCCGGGCTCGACGGCCCCGACCCCGGCAGCGGGTTCGGTGCCGGACCGCCCGATGCCAAACTCCGCTACGACGGCCACGACATCGCGTTGTGGAGCGTCGAGACCGGCATGGGGCGTGCGGCGTACGCGGGCGAGGCCTTCGCCGACTGGCTGTGGATCGTCTTCAGCGCCGCCGACACCGCCGTACTCATCGCCGAACTGGGCGACGTTCGCGACCTGCGCGACCGCCGCGACGGAGGTGCGGCGCTGGAACCGCCCTTCGGCGCGCCCTCCCCCTTCCTCTCCTCGGCGCTGAAGCCCACCCCCTGAGCCGCTGTCGCCCGGCGGAACGCGGACGCGTGGAATGATCGGCGGATGCGCATCGACTTGCACGCCCACAGCTCGGTCTCCGACGGCACCGAGCCGCCCGCCGACGTCGTCCGGCGCGCCGCGGCGGCCGGTCTGGACATCCTCGCGCTGACCGACCACGACACCGTCGCCGGCATCCCCGAGGCCGCGGCCGACCTGCCCCGGGGATTCACCCTGGTCCCGGGAATGGAGCTGTCCTGCCTGCACGAGGGCGCCGGCGTGCACCTGCTCGCCTACCTCTTCGCCCCCGAGCATCCCGAGCTGGCGGCCGAGCTGCGGCGCATCCGCGACGACCGCACCATCCGTGCCCGCACCATGGTCGAGCGGCTGCAGAGAGCGGGCGTCGAGATCGTCTGGGAGCGCGTCCGCACGCTGGCGGGCTTTCCCGCCGACCGGGCCGCCGACGGGGCAGGCGGAGCCGACGGATCCGGGGGCAGCGTCGTCGGGCGCCCGCACATCGCACAGGCGATCGTCGAGGAGGGCGCCGCCGCCGACGTGCCCGAGGCCTTCGACCGCTGGATCGGCGTCGGCCGCCCGGGCTACGTCGCCCGCTACGCGCTCGACGCGCTGCGGGCGGTCGAACTGGTGCGCGCTGCGGGGGGAGTGTGCGCCGTCGCCCACCCCGCCCGCGGCGAGGCCACTCCCGACGGCGCGGTGCCGATGTCGCTGATCGAGCAGATGGCCGAAGTCGGGCTCGGCGGCATCGAGGCCGATCACCCCTCCCACGACGACGATGAGGCCGCCTACTGGCGCGGTGCGGCCAAGCGGCTGGAACTGGCGGTCACCGGTTCCAGCGACGACCACGGAGCGCTGACGGGCCACCGCCTCGGTTGCCGGACGACCGCCTTCGAGGAGTACGCTCGCCTGACCGAACCGGCGACCGGATCCGCGCCCGTTACCGCCGAATAAGGCGGGCTCAGCGGCGCGATCGCCGCGGACCGCGGGCTTATCGGCGGTTTAGCCGTCGAAGGGGACACTGGCCAGCTGCCTGGCCGGGTACCGCCTCGCCCGCGGGGCGGTGACAATGGTCCCGATAACCACCAGTGCTCGAAACGGACAGCGAAGGGTCGGCACCGTGTTCTGGAAGCGGAAGGGCAAGAAGAAGGACGGCGACGAGGCCGAGGGCTCCGGTGCGGAGTCGGCGGTGACGACCACGAGCACCGACACCGAGGACACCGGAGCCGGGGAGCGGGCGAGCGAGGAGAAGTCCGCCGCGAAGAAGGCGGGTACCCCGGACGGCGCCGAGGGCGTCGACGACTCCGACGCGGCCGCTGAGCCGGAGGAATCGGACGAGGACGTCCCCGCGGCGAAGAAGCCCGACGCCGCCGGAGCCGAGGACGCCGATCCCGACGGCATCGAGGCCGATGAGGCCGACGAGGAGGACGCCGCCGAGGACGACGAGGACACCGCCCCCGCCGCGCCCGCGAAGAAGGGCGCGTTCGCCGACGCCGACGAGCCCGAGACCGCGGGCGTCACCGAGCCCGACGAGGAAGGCGTGCAGCGGGTGCGCACCGTCGGCGTACTCAAGGCCGAGGACCAGGAGGTCGACGTCGTCAGCAACACCTGGATCGTCGACGTCGACGACGAGGGTGTTGTGGTGATCGACCCGGCCCACGACGCCGAAGCCGTCATGGAAGCCGTGGGCGAGCGCGAGGTCTACCTCGTGGCCTGCACCAACGGCTACAACACGCACATCGCCGCCGCTGTCGAGGTGGCCGAGCGCGACGAGGCGCCCATCGCCCTCCACCGCCGCGAGGTGCGCGCCTGGCGGCGGGTGCACGGCGCCGAGCGCCGACCCGATCTCGAAATCGAAGGCGGCGGCTCGCTCAAGGCCGGCGACATCGAGATCGACATCCTGCCGATCCCCGGCACCTCCACCGGCAGCGTCGCCTACTACATCTCGGAGAAGGGCGTCGTGTTCACCGGCGACTCGCTGCGCAAGGACGAGGTCGGCACCGTGGCAGGCGGCTACATCGACTTCACCCAGCAGCTGCACTCCATCGGCGAGATGATCCTGACCCTGCCCCCGGACACCCGCGTGCTGCCCGACAGCGGCCCGGAGACCACGGTGGGCGAGGCCTCGGAGAACTTCGACAGCTGGGTCGCCACCCGATAGCGGCTCGTGCCCCGGCCGTGCGGCAGCGACCGCCCGGCCGGGGCGGTACCGATCGAGCGGCTGCGGGGAGCGGCCGCTACGCTCCGCCGCGCTCCTTGGACTCCACCTGGTTCCAGAAGGCGGTCAGGGCCTCGGCCGTGGTCTCCGGCGCCTCCACGTTGGGCGAATGGGCCGCACCCGGGATGACGACCCGTTCGGCGCCCAGGTGGCCGGCCATCGCCGACTGGGCCTCGGGCGGCCAGGCGTCGTCTTCCTCGCCGTAGAGCACGAGCATCGGCAGCTGGGACCGGGCCAGTTCGGGGGTGCGGTCGACGGCGTTGAGCAACTCCTCGGCCATGCGCACGAGCGCGTCGGGGTGATTGGCGACCATGCGCCGGCGGAGGAACGCGTGGATCTCCGGGGAGACGCCGCTCTCCCTGGTGGGGGCGTCCAGGTGCTCGGCCCAGATCTCCTCCAGGCGCTCACGCGTGCGCGCCTGGCCGATGGCCGCTACGAGGCTGCGGGCGTCGAGGGCACGGGAGCCGCCGATGGCCGAGGGGCCCGAGCTCATCAGGGTGAAGGACAGCAGCGGCACCGTCGCCGAGATGACGGTCTCGCGTGTGACCAGCCCGCCGAAGGAATGGCCCAGCAGGTGCACGGGCCCGTCGTCCAGTGTCAGAGCGACCTCGCCGATGACACGGCCCAAGCCGACGCGGGTGTACTCCTCGGGGTCGACGAAGCCGGGGGACTGGTACTGCCCCGGCATGTCGACGGCCGTCACCGCGCGCCCCGCCGACGCCAGCGTCTGCAGCAGCGCGATGAAGTCCTCTTTGCTGCCGGTGTAGCCGGGGACCAGCAGCGCCGGTTGGCGTTCGCAGCCGCCGGCCGCGGGCGTGGCCTGCAGGGCGGCGACGCTGCCCATGGGGGTGCGGACGGTGGTGTGCCGGACGCCGGGCGGCAGGCCCAGGAATCGAGGAGTGCTCACGTCGGCTCACTATATGCGCCGTACTCGGCCCTGCTGTGCGCCGCCTGAGCGGCCGCAAGCGCCGGGGAGCCGCCGCGGCCGAGGGGCGCGGCGCGGCTCCGGGCGAAAGGGGCGGGCACCCGCCGACCGGGATAGGTCGGCGGTGCCGGCGGCGGGGCCGGTGCTCGCGCTCTCGGCGGCGAAGGCCCCGTCAGCGGTCTGTTCCCACACGCCCCGGTCGCGGTCCGCTGTCCGCGACCGGTGCGGATTCGCCGGATGCCGCCGCGGTGGCGGCTTCCGGGGTGTCGCTGCCTACTGGCCCTGGTCCTTGCCGGGCTGCTCGACACCGCTGCGGGTGCGCCGGCGGCGCCGACGCCGCGGGGCCGGGGACTCGCCCGAGCCGCCGCCGGATGCCTCGGCCTTGGCGCCGGATCCGGCATCGGCACTCGTACCGCTGCCCGAGGACGCCTTGCCCGCGCCACCGGAGGACGCCTTGCCCGTCCCGCCGGAGCCGCGGGTGCGCCGCCGGTTGCCGGAGCGTCCGCTCTTGGCGCCGCCGCTCTCCTCACGGCCGCTCTTGCCGCCGCCCTTGCCGCCGGTGCGGTGCTGCCCCGTGTCGCCGATGTCCTCGACCTGCTCGGCCTCCAAACCCGCGCGCTCGCGCCGGTCGGCGGCCAGGCGGCCCTTGGTGCCCGCCGGGATGCCCATCTCCTCGAAGAAGTGCGGGGAGGTGGAGTAGGTCTCGGCGGGGTCGGGATGGGACAGTTCCAGCGCGGTGTTGATCAGCTTCCAGCGCGCGACCTCCTGCCAGCTGATGAAGGTCACCGCGGTGCCCGAACGCCCGGCCCGGCCTGTGCGGCCGGTGCGGTGGGTGTAGGTCTTCTCGTCGTCGGGGCACTCGTAGTTGACCACGTGGGTGACGTCGTCGACGTCCAGCCCTCGCGCGGCCACGTCGGTGGCCACCAGCACGTCGATCTTGCCGCTGCGGAACGCCCGCAGAGCGCGCTCGCGCTGGCTCTGGCCGAGGTCGCCGTGCACGGCCGCGGCCGCGAACCCGCGGTCCTTGAGGTCGGCGGCGACCTTGTCGCAGGCGCGCTTGGTCTGGCAGAAGACCATGGTCAATCCGCGGCCCTCGGCCTGGAGCAGGCGCGCGAGCATCTCGGGCTTGTCCATGGGGTGGGTGCGGAAGACGTGCTGGTCGACGTGGCTGATGCGGGCCTGGCTGGGATCGTCGTCGTCGCCCGCCCGCACGTGGGTGGGTTGGCGCAGGTAGTTGCGCGACAGGGAGACGATCTCGCTCGGCATGGTGGCCGAGAACAGCATCACCTGGCGCTCGTCGGGGATCTTGGTGAGGATCTTCTTGATGTCGGGGAGGAAGCCGAGGTCGAGCATCTTGTCGGCCTCGTCCAGCACCACCGCCGACACCTCGTTGAGGCTCAGGTGCTTCTGGTTCTCCAGGTCGAGCAGCCGACCGGGGGTCCCCACGACGACGTCGACGCCGTCCTTGAGTCCTTCGATCTGCGGCTCATAGGCGCGGCCGCCGTAAACGGTGACGATCCGCGCGCCGGTGCGCTTGCCCGCCGTGGTGAGGTCGGCGGCGACCTGGATGGCCAGCTCGCGGGTCGGTACCACCACCAGCGCCCGCGGGCGCTTGGGCGATCCCGGCGCCTCCTGTACCCGCTGCAGCAGCGGCAGCCCGAAGGCGAGCGTCTTGCCGGTGCCGGTACGGGCCTGGCCGATGATGTCGGAGGCCCCGAGAGCGAGGGGGAGGGCGAGGGTCTGGATCGGAAAGGGCTCGACGATGCCTTCGGCTTCGAGCGCGTCCGCGATGTCGGGGTTGACACCGAGTCCGCGGAAGGTTCGTCGTTCTTCGTTGGTGTCTGTGCTTGTCAGGGCTCATGCCTCCTCTGGGCGGGCCGCTTTTGCGTTCGTGGCCGTGGTGTATGGCGGACGGGCCCGGCGTGGCCGGGCCGGGTGCTTCGCGCGCGTGCCCGATGGCGGGCTCGTCCGGCGCGGCTCGGAGCTCGGTCGGTTCCGACCTCCGGCGCGGCCCGGCGGCGCGGGTCGATGGCAATCGCGTGGCCGTCCGCCGCCTGTCGTAGCGTCAGCGGGCGCCGCTGGGCGGGCGCGCGTGTACGGGTCTGCCGCACTTCACGCTCCTTGCCTGCCGCGGTCCCGGCGGTTCCGGCACGTAAGGCGGTCGACGCTGACGCTCGCTTCGCGTTCGCGGCGCCGGTGACGGTTGTTGTCATGGTTGGCCGCGGCGCACACCGCGCGGCGGTGGGCGCGGGGGACCGCGCGGTGACCGCCGCGCGGGGCCTTGCAGCAGCTCGCCCGCGCCTGTGCGGAGCGGTGCGGCTGCGGCGAGGTCGCCGCGCGATGGCCGACTCGTGGCGGCCACTGCGACAGATTCTAACCTGCCGCTCCTCTGCTGGATATGCCGCTTTCGGGCACGCAGCGAAAGAGCGCCGTGACGCTCGCGAACGGTCGTCCGACACGTACAACACACTGCCGCGGAGGAATAGTCCCGTGGCGGTCCGGGGCCGCGGAGCCTCCGCGGAGCGATAACCTGTCGCCCATGACCAAGCGTGCTCGCAAGCGAGTGGAGCCGACGGCGCGGGCCCTGTGCCCCGGCGCCGCGACGGGGGTGCGCGGTGAGTGAGGAGCGCGGTGCCGACTCGGGCGTGAGCGGCGACTTCGCCGAGGCCGGGCGCGGCGTGATCGACCTGCTGGGCCTGCTCGCCTACGCGCGCCTCGTCGCCTTCTTCCGACTGGCCGGCGACGCCGAGCTGGCACCGACCCTGGCGAGCAAGGGCGCACTCGCCGACCTCGCCGCCGCCGAGCACGCGAACTACCGGCGGTTGCACGACCGCCTCGCGGAGCTGGACGTGCAGCCGGAGTCGGCGATGGAGCCCTTCTCGGTACCGCTGGACGCCTGGCACGCGCGCACCGAGCCGCAGAGCTGGCTGGAGAGCCTGGTCAAGGCCTACGTCGGCGACGGCATCGCCGGCGACTTCTACGGCAAGATCGCCGATCTGTGCGACGAGCAGACCCAGGAGCTGGTCCGCGACACCCTGGTGGAGTCGGGACGCGCCGAGTTCGTCGCCTCCCAGGTGCGCAGCGCCATCGCCGAGGACCCGGCCCTGGCCGGGCGGCTGTCCCTGTGGGCGCGTCGGCTGGTGGGCGAGGCGCTGAGCCAGGCGCAGAGCGTGGCCTCGCGTCGGCCCGAGCTGGCGGCGCTACTGGGGTCGGGTGTGCGCAGCGTCGCATCGGAGGCCGACACCCACGCCGCCGACGGGACCGAGGACGCGGACGTGTCCGAGGCGCAGGCGGCCGATCTGGCGACGGTCAGCCGCATCTTCGCCGACCTCACCGAGAGCCACACGGCGCGCCTGGAGGCCATGGGCCTGAGCACATGACGGGTGCGCCGCGCCGGGCCTCAGATGCCCGCCTTGTCGGGTATCCAGTGCTGTGTCCAGGAATGTCATGGTTGCCGCGTCTGAAATAGAGCGTCACGATTTGCTCTTTGTTTCGTATATAGTCGGTCGCGTTCTTGCTCCGTCCCCTGTCTGAGGTAGCTCTCCATGCGTCCTGGGTACTTCGCCGAAGGTCCGCTGGCCCGGCTGACTCGTGAGTTCGGACTGTTCGGCCCGCTCGGCGATTCCACGGAGCCCTGGATGACCGCTGAGCTGGACCAGCACGCCGCGGCGGTGCGTGATTCGATCGTCGCCGACGGCGGCAGGCTGACCCGGCTCGGCCTCTCCCGCTACCTCGACGGGTTCATGGACGGCTGCCGCGAACGCGGCTGGCACTCCTCCTGCGACGGTTACGACTGGGAGACCCTGCGCGTGCTGGCGGTGCTGAGACTGGCGAAGGAACACGGCTTCGTCCGCTAGGTTTGGTCCCACTCTCACCCGAACCCGGGGGCGGGTCCGGCGCCGCGGCGCCGGCGAGCCGCGAAGTGCCCCGCGGATGTGGTGACTGAGCGTAGGCTTGGCCTGATCCGGGGTGGCCACGCGGCTCGCCGCAGAGGCGTACGCGCACCGGCGCGTCGATGCGCCGGCGCCGGGAGGCGGGCCCGCAGCGACCCGCAAGGGACCGCACTCTGGGACAAGTACGCGCGGTGTTCCGCACCGCAAGAAAGGAAGAGCGCATGGGGAGCGGCCGGCATGGTGCGGCGCGACCGCCGATCGGCGTCCTGGTTCAGCAGGACCGCATCGACTTCTCGCTGTACACCTCGATCATCGTGATCGCCTTGGCGGTCATGGTGCTCATCGGCATCGGCTGGGCGAGCATCGCCTTCTGGCTCACTGTCGTTCCGGTCGTGATCGCCGGGGCGCTTATCGTCCGCCGCATCAACCGGCTTGCGCGCGACGAGCTCGGCAACGACGAACTGCTCTGAGCCCGCCCGGATGCGGGCCCGGCGGCCCGGTCGGCGGCGGCGAGCACAGGCGGGCAAGCACAAGCAGAAGGGGGCGGGGCCGCTCGACGGCCCCGCCCCCTTTGCGTGCGTGGGATCGGATCGCCGGCGCCCGCGGCGCCGGCGCGGCCTTCACCGCTCGGGCGAGCCCGGCGGCTGCTCGCCGCCGGCGCGGTTGCCCTGGGAAGGGCCGCCCATGGTCGCGGTGTCCCGTGCACCGGATTCACGCGGCGCCTGCTGCGGGGCGCCCTGGGAGGGGCCCTGCTGCATGGCGTCGGTGCGCCCGGCGCGGTAGGAGTCCTCGCGAAGCCGTCCGGTCTCCTGCTCGGCGACCTGCAGCCAGTTGGACCAGCGCTCCTGCATCGGCCGGATCAGTCCGCCGCCGAGGCCCACGACCAGGATTCCGCCGACGGTGGCCAGCACGGCGATCAGCACCGGCTGGGTCACGGTCGTGGCCACGCCGATCTGGTTCAGCGCGGCGATCACACCGAGGCCCATGATGAAGATCCCGGCGATGTTGCCCAGCAAGCGGCCGTACCCCACGCCGGCCAGGGCGTTGGAGACGATGTCCCGTGCCGCCTTGGCGATCATGCCGGCCACCACGACGATGACCAGCGCGACGATGGCGAGCGGAATCCAGGCGACCACATCGTTCAGCAGCTGCGTGATCGGGTTGTTGGGCCCGAAGACGCTGAACGCGAGCTGCAGCGTGATCAGCAGCAGGACGTAGTAAACGATCTTGCCGCACAGTTGGCTCGCGCTGTAGCTGCTGCGCTGGAAGTACTCACCCACACCGCTGCGGTCGAGGCCGCGGTCGAGTCCGGCCTTGCCCAGCCCCTTGCCTACCAGACGGCCGGCGATCTTCGAGATGATCCACCCCAGGACCAGGATCACCAGGAATGCGGCCAGCAATGGAACGAAGGAGGCGACGGCGCTCCAGGCGTCCGTTAACCCTTGCTGGATGTTCATGCGATTTCACCTCCATGGCGCCCCGACCGGTACCCGGGGTCCGCCCCGCGTCCGCCCGGCGAAACCGAGACGACTCATTGTCACAACGCCGACTACCCCGTGGTGGGCACACCGAATCACCGGAGAGTGACAGACGGACATCCAAAGTCACAATTTGCCGGTCCTTGACCTGCTGTTGACCAACCGGGGTCAGGACGACACAGGCGCGGAGCCCGCGCAGCCGCTTGTGTTTCAGCCGCGGGTGAGGTCCCAGCCGCTGATGCCGCGCCAGGCCAGCCGCGCGATCAACTGCTCGGCGGCCTCCTGCGGGATGCTGCCCTCGTTGTTGAGCCAGTAGCGGGCGCTGGTCTCGGCCATGCCCACCAGCCCGATGCTGAGGAGGTGGGCCTCCTCGTCGGAGATGCTGGTGTCCTGGCTGATCACGTCGCTGATCAGTTCGGCGCAGCGCTGCAGCGTCTGCTCGGTCTTGTCGCGGACCGCGGCGACGTTGCGCAGGTCGGACTCGAAGACCAGGCGGAACGCCTCGCCCTCCCCGGCGACGAAGTCGAAGTACGCACGGAAGCTCGCGGCCACCCGCTGGCGGTTGTCGTCGGTGCTCTGCAGCGCCTCGCGCTGCTTCTCGATCAGCGCCTCGGAATGCTGCTCCAGCAGCGCCAGGTACAGCTCAAGCTTGCCGGGGAAGTGCTGGTAGAGCACCGGCTTGCTGACGCCGGCACGCTCGGCGATCTCGTCCATCGCCGCGGCGTGGTAGCCGTGGGCGACGAAGACCTCCTGCGCGGCGGCCAGCAGCTGGCGCCGACGGGCCATCCGGGGCAGGCGGGTCCCGCGCGGACGGGCGTCTGAAGGAGCTGTCACAGCCAACACCCTCCGAACTCCTCGCGGCCTGGAGCCTGCCGCGCTCGACGACCTTGCCTGGAACGCCTGTTCGGATCCGGATACCTTCGGCCTCGACCCGGCGCACCGCCACTATCTTACTCGCACGTAGGTTCACCGCAGCCAGTGGCCCGGCGCCCTCTGCGCACCGCCCCGTCCCCGGCGGCCGCCGGGGACGGGGCCGGACGGCCGTGCGACGGCGCCCTAGCGGTACTCGTCCTCGTCGAGCTCGATCTCGCGCAGCTGCTCGACGGCGTCAGCCTCGGACACCTCGTCCTCGGCCGCCAGCCGACCGCGGCGCGTCCAGTCGCCCTCCTCGGAGGCCACCTCGGCGCGCTGCTCGCTGTAATCGGCGTCGCCGCTCTCGATGGGGCGATCGGCGCCGTCGTCCTGAGGCTGAGACACAGCTTTCCCCCTGCGTAGTCGGTTCGTGCCTACGGTACCGGCCCAAGGTACTGGGCCGCCGACGCCGGATCGCGCCAGCGCGGGTCTGCGGCCCCTCTACCCGGCCTTGCATGGATACGCACGCTGTGTGGAGCATGGACGCGTGCGGGTGTCCGGGCGGGCCCCCGCACTCCCGCACGAGAAGTCCCGCACGCCGGCGATCCACAGGAGGCCGCACCATGGCGGAGCCCATCGACCCCTGGCCGGGCGAGCACGTCGATCTGGGAGAAGGGCGGCAGGTCTTCGTCCGCAGCGACTCCTGCCCCGCTCCCCTCGGCACGCGGCCCCGGGCGCTCTACGTCCACGGGCTCGGCGGCGACTCCACCAACTGGACGGACCTGATGGGCGTCCTGTGCACCGAGTGGGCCGGCGAGGCGCTGGACCTGCCCGGTTTCGGAAGCTCACCGCCGCCGCCGGGCGAGGACTACAGCGTCGACGGCCACTCCGGCACCGTCGCCCGGCTGATCGCCGCCGGAGGGGAGCCCGTTCACCTGATCGGCAACTCCATGGGCGGCGCCGCGGCCGTGCGCGTGGCGGCCGAACGCCCCGACCTGGTGAAGTCGCTCACCCTGGTCTCCCCGGCGCTGCCCGACCTGCGCCCGCGCCTGGTGCCCTACCAGATGGCGGCATCGCTGTTCCCGTTGCTGGGCCCGGCGGCCTACGCGCTGATGCAGCGCCGCCCACCCGAGGTCCGCGTGCAGGACATGTTCGCCACCACCTACTACGACCCCTCCTCGGTGCCGACGCGGCGCGTCATGGAGGCGCTGGAGGCCGAGCGCGAGCGCGATACCCACCCCCACGCCACGACCGCGGTCCTGCGCTCGCTTCGCGGGATGGTCGCCGAGTACCTGCGGTGCGGCTACCGCTCGTTGTGGCAGCAGGCCTCGCGGGTGCGGTGTCCGGTACTGCTGATCTATGCCACAGGCGACAGATTCGTGGACCCGCGCATGGCGGCCCGGGCCGCGCGCGCCTTCCCCCGCAGCCGGCTGGTGCTGATGCCCGAGACCGGCCACGTGGCGATGATGGAGTACCCCGAGCGCGTGGGGCGCGAGGTACGCACCTTCCTGCGCAGCGTCGACAGCAGGGGTTCGGCCCGGTCGCGCGGGGAGCAGGAGGCTGCGGCCCCCTAAGGCGGTCGGCTCGGGCCGGAGTGACGAAGGCGGAGGGAACGCTCGGCCCGCGGCGGGAATGCGAAACCCCGCCCCGTAGGTTGGCTATGAATGCAAGCTCGTCACGTGCCCGTAAACACCCGCGTTCACCCGGCGACGCCCCGGGGACGTGACATCGATGAGGAATGCTGAGGAGCTGCTGTGTCGCTGCCGCCGCTGGTCGAACCGGCCGACGAGCTCACCGTCGACGAGGTTCGCCGCTATTCCCGCCACCTGATCATCCCCGATGTGGGGATGGACGGTCAGAAGCGTCTGAAGAACGCCAAGGTGCTCGTGGTGGGCGCCGGCGGGCTCGGCTCGCCCGCGCTGCTCTACCTGGCCGCCGCCGGCGTCGGCACGCTGGGCGTCGTGGACTTCGACGAGGTCGACGAGTCCAACCTCCAGCGCCAGGTCATCCACGGGCAGAGCGACGTGGGCAAGCCCAAGGCCGAGTCGGCGCGCGAGAGCATCGAGGAGATCAACCCGAACACGAAGGTCGTCCTGCACAAGGAGCACCTCGACTCCGAGAACGCGCTGGAGATCTTCGAGGGCTACGATCTCGTCCTCGACGGAACCGACAACTTCGCGACCCGCTACCTGGTCAACGACGCCTGCGTGCTGCTGAACAAGCCCTACGTGTGGGGTTCGATCTTCCGCTTCGACGGTCAGGTCAGCGTCTTCTGGAACGAGTACGGCCCGCAGTACCGCGACCTCTACCCCGAGCCCCCGCCGCCCGGGATGGTCCCCTCCTGCGCCGAGGGCGGAGTTCTGGGCGTGCTGTGCGCCTCGATCGGCTCGGTCATGGTCAACGAGGCCATCAAGCTGATCTGCGGCATCGGCGAACCGCTGGTCGGCCGCCTGATGATCTACGACGCCCTGGAGATGAGCTGGAAGACGGTCAAGGTCCGCAAGGACCCCGAGGGCGAGCCGATCACCGAGCTCATCGACTACGAGGCGTTCTGCGGCCAGGTCTCCGACGAGGCCGAGCGTGCCGCCCAGGGCTCGACCATCACCGCGGGCGAGCTCAAGGAGATGATGGACAAGGGCGAGGACTTCCACCTCGTCGACGTCCGTGAGAAGCACGAGTACGAGATCGTCAACATCCCCGGCGCCGAGCTCATCCCCAAGGGGGAGTTCCTCAGCGGCGAGGCGTTCGGCAAGCTGCCGCAGGACAAGCGCATCGTCCTGCACTGCAAGTCGGGCGCGCGCTCGGCCGAGGCCCTCGGTGCGCTCAAGGGCGCGGGCTTCGACAGCGCCGTCCACGTCGGCGGCGGCGTGCTGGCCTGGGTCAACCAGGTCGACCCGAGCCTGCCCACCTACTGAGACCGCTATCGGCGCCGATACGCTCCCGGGCCGCCGCGGCACTGCGCCGCGGCGGCCCGTTTCGCCTCCGGAGCCGCGTACTCCACCGCAGCCACAGGGGGCGGCCTCCGTTCCTACGGCCCCACGTCTGGGTAGGTATGCTCGCGGCGGCACCCGACGAGCCTGGAGGTAGGGCGAAATGCGAAACGCCAGAAGGTGGGCGGACTGGCTGGCCCTTATCGCGGGCACGGCCGTCTCCGTCAGCCACGCCTGGCACGGCCTGCTGGGAATCGGCATGGCCATGCTGTTCCTGCTCGGCGTGCTTCTGGTGTTCCTGGCCTGCCTGGCCGTCATCCACCCGGAACTGTTCGTCACCGAGGCGGCCACCGTCGTCACGGGCCTGCTCCTGATCGCGACGCCGTGGCTGTTCGGCTTCGCCGACACCCCGTCCGCGGCCATGACGGCGTGGATCGCCGGCGCCGTCGCGGTGGTCACCGGACTGGTGACGCTGCCGGGCTCCGTCGCGATGTACCGCCGCATCGTCCCGCCGCAGCCCACGGTCGATCGGCAGCCCAGCAGCTAGAAGCCGTCCGACTCCCCAGGACCGGGTCGGCCTGTGCGGTACTACGATCGGCCCATGCCGCACGCGTTCAGCCGCCCCACCGCGTATGTGGAGCGTGTCCTCGAAGTCGTCGAGGCGATTCCGCCCGGCAGGGTCATGAGCTACGGCGACATCGCCGAGTACCTGGGCGAGGCCGGTCCTCGCCAGGTCGGCGCGGTGATGTCGGCCTGGGGCGGCGCCGTCTGCTGGTGGCGCGTCATCCGGGCCGACGGCAGCCCGCCCTCCGGCCACGAGGTCGAGGCGCTGGCCCATTACGCCGCGGAAGCCACCCCCATGCGGCCGAGCGGCGACCGAGTCGACATGCGCCGAGCCGCCTGGGACGGCGAAGCGCCGCCGGAGCGCATGGGGCAGCCGGAGAGCGACGGGTAGACGCGCCTTGCCGCGCCGCGGAAAACGCGCCGGTGGTTCACCGCGTGCTCCGGGCGCCGAACACCTCCTTGATCACAGAATGCGGCCGCCGACGGCACCGCATTCGTCCGACGTGGGTCCACAGGAGGATCCGATTCTCTTCGCGGCGGCGAAGGCGTCGGGTGGCCGGCCTTTCCCGCAGAAGCGCAGATGATGCGGTATCGGGTCGGTAAACGTGCCGACGGTTTCCGATAGCGGACAGAATATCCTCGGTGTTCGTGTGAACCACGGGGCGCCTCGGGAGTCAGAGTTCAGTATCCCGGGGTGCACACCGATTTCGGTCATCTGTTTTCCGTTTTCGCTGAGGCGTGCAGGGAACCACTGCTACATTCACGTTGAACCTGCACGCTAGTCGCGCACAACGGCCGTCCTGGTGCGGCAGGCTGGATTCACGGATCACCGCATTTCCCTCGGACACTTCCGCAACAAGCTCGGCGCGCCCACCTCGCATCCGTTCCCACTCCGGCGCCGGCTCATCGGTCGGCGAGGGGATTGCGGTCCAGGCGCCGGGCGCGGTGGAGGGGAGTTTGAGTGCTCACCGGAAGTACCGGTCGGATCCTCGGCCGCCAGGAGGCGGTCGAGGCACTCGAAGAATGCATCACCAGGAGCGGATCCGCAGAGCAGCCCGCCTTTCTCCTGTTCACGGGAACGGGTGGCAGTGGAAAGACGGCACTGCTGAACAAGCTCGCGGCGGAGATCGATCAGGTCGTGCCGTACGCGCATTTCGACTTCGGCCGGGTGGAAAAGAACGCCGGGCTGCCGGAGGTGCTTTCGGCTCTCGCGTTCGAACTGGGACGGAGATGCCCGGGCTACGGCCGATTGCGGTTCCACCGGCTCGTCGTCGGGCTGCTGGCGATGAGCGAGGACGTCGACGTCTCCGACCCCGACAAGGCGCGGCGCACGATGATCGACGTGCTTCGCAGGAACCGCGGATACGACAAGGTCTGGGAATTCACCCGGGCCAGCGCCGGAGACCTCGCCGGCCTCCTGGGCGTCCCCGCGCCGCTGCGGCCCACCTTCGGAGCGCTGGCGTCGCTCGGCGTCGACTACGTCACCTCGCGTGAGGCCGGGAGCTCCTTCCTGCTGGGTGAGCCGTACCGCTGGTACGGGCACCAGGACCGGGAACACACGGCGGACCCCATGAGAGTCCTCGGGGCGCTCAACCGCCGCGCCGGCAATCTCGACGACCGGGAGAACCGCGAGGCCGTGGAGGGCTTGCTCACCGAGGCGTTCCTCGCCGACCTGCGTGCGGCATTCAGCCACGGCATCCGCTCCAAGCCGGGCATGTATGACTGCGTCGTGCTGCTGGACAACATCGACTCCGAGCTCGGTGAACGCTTCCGGCGCCACTACCTGCGGGCGATCGGCCACAAGCCGCGTGCGGTGCCCCTGGTGGCCGCGGCCACGGCCCGGCAGGCGAGCGAACGCCATGCCAACGAGCACATACGAGTCGTGCCGTTGAGGGAGCTCACCCCCGGCGAGACCGAGGAGCTGGCGCGGCCGGAGCTGCCCGGAGGGGTGGACCACCGCGTCGCACCCCTGGTCCACGGACTCACTGGCGGCCACCCGGGCTCGACGGCGCTGATGCTGGAGGCCGCGGCGACATGGCCGTCGGCCGTCCGGGAGGGAGCCGGCGCGCTGCTGGCCCAGGAGGACCCCCGGAGTGCCGCGGAGGGCAAGCCGGGGGTCCTGGTCGAGCAGCGTCTGCGTGAGGACCTGCTGCGCAGTGTTCCGGACCTGCCCGAGGCCGTGCCCGTGGACGACGCGCTGCTGGCGACGCTGGCCGCGCTCGCCGTCGCCCGCAGCGCCGACGACGCCGCGTGGATCATCTCGGAGCGCCTGGAGGGCGCGTTGCTCGGCGCGGAAGCACTGTGGCGGTCGTGCCTGTGGCACGAGGGCGCCACGACCGGGGACCGGGCTCTCCTGCGCTGGCTGCTGCTGCGCTGGTCCTATCGGCACGGCGACGACACCGTGCCCCGGTTGCGCCGCGAACTGCGGGACCGCTGCCGAACGAGCGGCGACACCGTCGGCGAGCTCTACCACGCTTTGGGGGTCGGCGACGTCGCCGCGTGCGTCCGCGGACTCGCCGAGAGCCTGCCCCACACCGGCGACGCCCGGCCCTGGCTCGATCAGCTGCATGCCGTCACGACCGTTCCCCGTGCCGCTGACGCGCACGCCCCGCCGTCCCCGCACGAGCTGCAGATCGAACTGGCCGGACAGGTGGCGGACGCGGAACCCGGCCACCTTCCCACCGTCGCCCGCGTCACCGTCGGCATGTGGATCGCCGGCGACCCCGGAACCGCGGTCGACCGCTACTACCTGCACACCTGGATCGCCAACGATCTCAGGGAGCTTGCCACCCGCTCCGCGCGCCCGGTGGGCCTGTTCGAGGAGGCCGACCGGCACGACGCACTCGCCCAGGACTGGAAGAGCTAGTCGGCAGGCCGTCAGCCGCCGCGACAGGGCAGCCGAACCGAGGAGGGACACGTGTCACAGGAGAGTACGGCCCAGCACGCCGACTCGGGAGGTATCGCGAGCCCATCGCCTGTGGGGGCGATGCGGCGCAAGCGCCGCATCCTGGCATGGGCGGCGGCCGGCGCGGTGCTCGCACTCGTCGCAGGCGCCGTGTGGTGGGGGGTGCCCGATCTGCGCTGCGGAGGGATGGGGAACGGGGTACGCCACGTCGGCGGCGAGTGCGTCGGGGTCACCGACGGGTCCTTCGAATTCGCTCCCCACCTGAGCGCGGTCCAGAAGGACATCGTGGACGAGAACCAGTGGGCGGCGGAGAAAGCCGCCCAAGAGGACCGTTCGCTGGTACGGGTGGCGCTGCTGGCGCCGCTGACCGCCTCCGAGCGCACGGCGATCGCCCCCGACCAGGTGCGCAACGCGCTGGAAGGCGCCTACGTGGCACTGCACCGGGCGAACCGCACCAGGGAGCTGGGCGACCAGAAGCCGCTGGTCCAGCTCTACCTCGCCAACGAGGGGACTCGGCAGAAGCAGTGGGAGGTCCCGGTGGCCCGGATCGAGGAGATGACCGAGGAAGATCCCCCGTTGGTCGCTGTGATGGGCCAGGCACTGAGCACGACGCGCACCGAGCAGGCGGCGCAGCGGCTGTCCGAGAACGGGATTCCGATCATCACCGGGGCCACGACCGCGGACGGGCTCGACCACGGCAGCATCCCCGGCCTCATCAGGACGGCGCCGAGCAACACCGACTTCGCCACCGCGCTCGATCGCTATCTGCAGGGCCGGGACGATCTGGAAACGGCGATCATGGTCTACGACCGCGTCCCCGAGGACCTGTTCGTCACCTCCCTGCGGAAGGCCTACCGCAACCGGCTCAGCGACCACATCGCCTTCCCCGACCAGCCGTTCGCCGGGCACTCGATAGCCGAAGGCGGGGTGAACGTCTTCTATCCCGTCACACAGAACATCTGCTCGGCAGGCCCCGACATGGTCCTCTTCGCCGGTCGCGCGACCGACCTGCGTGTCTTCCTGGACGCGTTGAGCGAACGCGTCTGCCGGTCCGAGCCGATCTCCGTGCTCTTCGCGGAGATCGGGGAGTACCCCTGGGACGACGAAGACCTCTCCACGCTGCGGGAAGGCAACATCACCCTCCTCAACGCCACCGGCGCCGACCCCCGATGGGGGCAGGACGGCGCCCCGGACGCGCCTGCCGGGTTCGCCGATTTCCACTCCCGATTCAGCGACCTCGTCAGCGGCGATCCCGCGGAAGTGGAGAACGGATACGCCATCACCTACCACGACGCGATGTCCATCACCGTCAACGCGATCCGGATCACCAAGCCGTGGCAGGAGGCCCCTCCGACGCCCCAAGAGGTCCGCGAGCACCTGCTGCTGCTGAACGAGCAGCACGAGGTCCGGGGCGCGACCGGCACCCTGAGCTTCACCGAGAACCGGTCGGGCAATCCGGTGGGCAAGCACGTTCCCGTCGTCCCCGTCCCCTACACCGAAGAGGCGGCCGACGACGATCCCCACATCACCGGCAGTCCGTAGGGCCGCGTGGTGGCGGGCCTGCCGGAAGGCCCGGCGGCCCGCCACCCTCGACCGCGGGTGAACTCGTTTCGAAACGCTCGTGTGGGAGCCTGCGTACGTCGGCGCGCGGTTCGGTCCACGGGGCGGCCGGGCCCGGAAGGCTCCGGGACGAGGGAGCGGGTGATGGCGACCATCAGCGATGTGGCGGCGCGTGCGGGGGTGTCCGTGGCCACGGCCTCGCGGGCGCTCAACGGCAAGGCCACGGTCGATCCCGCGATGGCCGAGCGTGTGCTGTGGGCCGCGGAGGCGCTGGACTACCGGCCCAACGCCCTGGCTCGGAACCTGCGCCGCCAGGAGACCGACGTCGTCGCCCTGGTCATCTCCGACGTGGAGAATCCGTTCTTCACCGCGGTCGCACGCGGTGTGGAGGACGTGGCCCGGGCCGGCGGCTACTCGGTGCTGCTGTGCAATTCCGACGAGAGCGTCGGCAAGGAGCGCGAGTACGTGCGGGTGGCCGTCCAGGACCGCGCCGCCGGGGTGATCATCTCCAGCACCGGCGACGAGCGCAACACCGAGTTGCTGCGCGCCGACGGCATGCCCATGGTCGCCGTCGACCGCCCCGCGCCCGGCGCTCCCGCCGACACGGTGCTCGTCGACTCCCGGCAGGCCGCCGCCGAGGCCACGCGCCACCTGCTCGCCCAGGGGTACGGCCGCGTCGGGTGCATCACCGGCCCCGAGGGCATCCGCACCGCCGACGACCGCCTCGCCGGCTACCGCGAGGCCCTGCGCGAAGCGGGCATGGACACGTCGCCTCACCTGGTGCGCCGCGCCCCGTTCAAGGAGGAGGGAGCGGCCGCCGCCGCGCGCCGGATGCTGGACGGCGCCGAGCGCCCCGACGCCCTGCTGGTGGCCAGCAGCTCCATGGCCACCGGCGTCCTGCACACCATGCGCGACTTGGCACTGCGGCCGGGACGAGACGTGGGCGTGGTCGCCTTCGACGAGGCGTCATGGGCCACGCTGGTCGACCCGCCGCTGTCGGTGGTCTCCCAGCCGGCCTACGACGTCGGCACGACGGCCGCCCACCTGCTGTTGGCCCGCATCGGCGACGCCGAGCGGGCTCCTGAGACCACGGTGCTGAGCGCGGAGCTCGTCGAGCGGGGACGCTCCCGCAAGGAGTGACCCGCGTCGGAATCCGATTCCCGGAACCGGCGATCCGGCGATCCGGCGGGTCGAAGGCCGAGGGCGGGGCGGCGCCCGCTCCGGTGCTCCACGGCGCGGCCGGACCGTGTGCTGGCAGAATGTTACGGTGACCGAATCCGACTCCTCCGGCGATGCGCGTCTGCTCACACCCGGCGACGTGCGGCGGCTGGCCGAGCGCACAGGGCTGCGGCCGACCAAGACGCTCGGGCAGAACTTCGTCGTCGACGGCGGGACCGTGCGGCGCATCGTGCGCACGGCCGAGGTGGGCGCCGACGACGTGGTGCTTGAGGTCGGCCCCGGACTCGGGTCGCTGACTCTCGCGCTGCTGCCCCACGTCCGCGCGGTCACGGCCGTGGAGATCGATCCGCGCCTGGCCGATGCGCTGCCCAAGACGGCGGAGGAGTTCTGCCCCGCCCACGTCGACCGGCTGCGCGTGGTCACCGCCGACGCGATGCGCATCACCGAGATACCCGGCCCCGCCCCCACGGCGCTGGTCGCCAACCTGCCCTACAACGTCGCCGTCCCCGTGCTGCTCCATCTGCTGGAGCGGCTGCCGAGCCTGCGCCGAGTGCTGGTCATGGTCCAGGCGGAGGTCGCCGACCGGCTCGCCGCCGGGCCGGGCAGCCGTACCTACGGGGCGCCCTCGGCCAAGGCGGCCTGGTACGCCGAGGTGCGCAGGGCGGGGTCGGTCGGGCGCAGCGTGTTCTGGCCGGTGCCCAACGTCGGCTCCGGGCTCGTCGCGCTGCGGCGCCGAACCGCGCCGCCCGTCGGCGCCGAGGGGGCGCTTCCCGACCGCCGTGCGGTGTTCGCCGTCGTCGACGCGGCCTTCGCGCAGCGGCGCAAGACGCTGCGTGCGGCGCTGGCAGGCTGGGCGGGCTCGGCGCCTGCGGCCGAGCGGGTGCTGCGAGCCGCCGGCATCGACCCGGGCGCCCGCGGGGAGTCGCTGGACATCGGGGCCTTCGCCAGGATCGCCGCGCACGCCGACAGCGCCGCGGAACCGGGCGGCGCGGACGGCGCAGGGCGCGAGAGCGGCTGAACCCGAGGCTCTGGGCTTCCCGGGCCTCAGCCCGCCTTGGTGACGTCGGCGACCTCGACCACGGCGGGGGGACCGCCGTCTCCGCTGCTCAAGTGCAGCGCGCCGGTGTCGACCTCCTCCCCGTCCGAGACGATGAACACCAGCTGGCCCTCGGCCTGCTCGCCGCTGGGGACCGACCGCCACAGCGGGGCCTGGCTCTCGGCCCCCAAGGGCTCCGACGCCGTCAGGAACTCCTGCTCGCCCTTTGCCAGCCGCTGCCTGCTGTGCTCCAGGGAGATGCGCTCGGGGCTGGTGTTCTGCACCGACAGCGCGAACACGCAGTAGGTTCCGCGGTGGACCCTGGAGCGGCCCTCGACCTCGGGGGAGCACTCGTACTCCTGCACTCGGAACACCATGCGGCCGTCGCTGGCGGTGTTAGGCGCCGAGGACGCACCGGCGTCCGGGTCCTCGTCCGCGCCCTCGGGAGCGGCCTGTTCGCCGCCGTCCGCGCCGGAGTCCTCCGAACCCGCGGCCGCCCCCGGCCAGAGCAGGTTCTGCATCCCCAGCAGGGTCAGCGTGGTGAACAGCAGCACGACGAGGACGATGGCGGCCACCGCGGTGATCGCCACCCAGCGCCGCCGCTTGCCCGGCTGCATGGGCCGATGCGGCGGCAGCGAGGCGGGCGGCACGTAGGGCTGTGCGTGCGGGCGGGCGTTGCGGCCGCCCTGCTCCTGGCCGGGCGGCACCTGCGGAACGGGCCCCGTCTGGTTCGGCGCGACCGCCGGGAACTGGCCCGTCTGGCGCCCCTGCTGGCCCTGGGGCGGCTGCGGACCGGGCCCTTGCGGTCCGCCGTGACCGCCCGGACCGCTCTGCCCCTGAGGCCCGGGGGCCGACTGGGGCGGAGGCGGCGCCGAGGGGCCCTGCGAAGCCTGGGGGGCCTGGGGCGCCATGCCCGCAGCACGCGGCATGGGCTGGCTGTGGTGGTTGGGCTGCGCCGGCATCGGCGCATGCTGCGGCGGCCCCGGGTAGGGCTGGCCGGCTTGGCCGGACTGGCCGCCGCCGTGGGGCGGTCCGGGAGGCCCCGGCTGGGCGGGGTAGGGCATGCCGGTGGCGCTCTGGCGCGGATTGGGCGGCGGCCCGGGCGGGGGCGGCATGGGAGCCGCGGGCGGCAGATTGGGCCGCCACGAGTTGTGCAGCGCGTGGCTGACCATCTCGTTGGCGTCACCGCCGCCGCTGGTGGCCTCCTCGCCGCCGGCCAGCTCCAGCAGCAGGTCCTGGGCCTTGGGGCGCCGCTCGGGCTCCTTGGCCAGCGCCTGGGCCACCAGCCGGTCCAACGGGCTGTCGAGGCCGCCGATCTGCGGTTCGGCGAACAGTACCCGCTTGCCCAGAGTCATGGCGTCGCCGTTGCCGAACGGATGGACGCCGCTGCCCGCGAACGCCACCAGGCATCCCCAGGCGAAGATGTCGGCGGAGGTGGTGACGTTCTCCTCCAGCAGCTGCTCCGGCGCCATCCAGCCGGGGCTGCCCATGACGATGCCGGTCTGCGTGTGGTTGGCGGAGGTGTTCATCGCCCGCGCGATGCCGAAGTCGATCACCCGCGGCCCTGACAGCGACAGCAGCACGTTGGCCGGCTTCAGGTCGCGGTGCACGAGGCCGGTGCGGTGGATGGCCGCCAGCGCGGCGGCGATCCCGAGCGCGAAGCCGTGCAGCGTGCTGGAGTCCAGGGCCCCGTGCTCGGAGACGTGCTCGGCCAGCGCGGTGCCCGCGATGTACTCGGTGACCATGTAGGGGCGGCCCTCGAAGGTGCCGTGGTCGAGCACCTTGGCCGTGCAGAAGGAGGCCACCCTGCGGGCGTTCTCCATCTCGTCGCGGAAGCGCGCGCGAGTGGGCTCGTCGAAGGCGAGCTCGGGCCGGATCACCTTTATCGCGACTTGGGCGCCCTTCTCGGGGGTACGGCCCAGGTAGACCGTCCCCATTCCTCCGCTGCCCAGGCGGCCGGCCAGCACATAGGGGCCGATGGTCGCCGGATCTCCGGCGGCCAACGGTTCCAGGTTCTTCGGGAGCCCATCCGACGGCAAGCGACCCTCCCCGACGGTGTCCTAACTCCGCCTGGCCCCAAGGTAGCGGTGTTCGTGCCCAGATACCCACCCGGGCAGGCCACGGCGCCCGCATCCGGACAGCCGGGAACCCGGCGCGGGCAGGAGACCGCCGATGAACCGCCCGCCGCCGTCACTCGGCCGCGCCCGGGGCAGGGGCGACCGAAGTCGCAGTACGGGGGTTCACCGGGGCGGGGATTCCTTTACGATCTAGGACTCGTGACCACTACGACCGCCGTGACCGTTCGGGTCCCCGCGAAGGTGAACCTCCAGCTGGCGGTTGGGCCGGCGCGCGAAGATGGATACCACGATCTGGTCAATGTCTTCCACGCAGTAGCGCTGTTCGACGAGGTTACCGTCACCGGTGCCCGAACGCGCGCAACCGGAGGCCCAGTCGAGCTGACGGCCGAGGACGCGAGCGGGGGCGGGCTGGCCTCGCACGTGGCCCGCGTGCCGCTCGACTCCACGAACCTGGCCTGGCGTGCCGCCGAGCTGCTCGCGCGCGAGACCGGCGCGCGGGAACCGGTGCGCCTGCACCTGCGCAAGGCGATCCCGGTCGCCGGCGGGATGGCGGGCGGCAGCGCCGACGCCGCAGCCGCGCTGGTGGCCTGCGACGCGTTCTGGGGCACCGGGCTGGACCGCGACGGGCTGCTGGAGCTGGCCGCCCGGCTCGGCAGCGACGTCGCGTTCCCGCTGCTCGGCGGCACGGCGGTGGGTACCGGCCGCGGCGAGGTGCTCGCGCCGGCCCGCTGTGCGGCGCGGCTGCACTGGGCCTTCGCGCTGTCCGAGGGCGGACTGCCCACGCCCGGCGTCTTCGCCGCCTACGACCGCCTGCGCCCCGACGCGCGGGAGCCCCAAGGCGATTCCGCGCTGATGGCGGCGCTGGCGGAGGGCGACGCACCCGCCGTCGGCGCCGCGCTGAGCAACGACCTGCAGCCCGCCGCGCTGGAGCTGCGCCCGGTACTGGCCGAGACGCTGCAGGCCGGCAGGGCGGCGGGGGCGCTGGGCGCCTTCGTGTCCGGATCCGGCCCGACGTGTGCGTTCCTGGCCGCCTCCGCCGAGCATGCCGAGCGGGTCGCAGCAGCGGTGCGCACCGCCCCCGACTGCGCGTACGCCGTCACCGCCTACGGCGACGTACCGGGCACGACGATCCTCTGAGCGCCGCGCGGCGCGCGCCTGCCGTTCGCCACCGACCCGGGCCCCTTGCGCCGCCGGGTGCCGCACCTCACACCCGGCTTCGCGTGCGTCGCATCCGGGGTATTGACCTCAAGTTCGGTTCAGGTCGGAGACTGGCGCCATGCCGACTGCACCAGCGCTCACCAGATACGCCGACCTGCCCGCGCTGTCGGGCCTGATGACCGGCGACGAGAAGCACCGCAGCGCGGCCGAGTCCACCCGCGAGGTGCTGTGGGTGCTCTACGACCGCGTCCTCGACGTCTCGCCCGAGACCGCTGACGACCCCGACCGCGACCGGTTCCTGTTGTCCAAGGGCCACGGGCCCGTGCCCTACTACGCGGTGCTCGCCGCGAAGGGCTTCATCGACCTGGCGACCCTGCGGCGCTGGGCCGCGTTCGACTCCCCGCTGGGCCACCACCCCGATCGGACGCTGATCCCCGGCGTGGAGATCAGCAGCGGCTCGCTCGGCCACGGCCTGGGGCTGGGCGTGGGCACCGCGCTCGGACTGAGGGCCCAGGGCCGCCCCCGGCCGCGCGTCGTCGTCCTGATGGGCGACGGCGAGCTCGACGAGGGCAGCAACCACGAGGCCATCGCCGCCGCAGGCCGCATGGGCCTCGACAACCTCACCGCCGTCGTGGTCGACAACTCCTCGGCCACCCACGGCTGGCCCGGCGGAATCGACGCGCGATTCTCCGCCGAGGACTGGCAGACCCGTTCGGCGCCCGGCCGCGACCGGTCCGCCCTCTACGACGCACTGACGCGGCCGCACCGCGGACGGCCGCTCGCCGTGGTCGCCCGCGTCCGCCCGAAGGGATGACAGCCATGACAGCAGCACCGCCCGCACCGGCTCCGGCAGTGGCCGCCCAACCCATGCGCGACACCTTCGCCGACGTCGTCGCCGCCGCGCTGGACACCGACCCGCGGCTCGCCCTGGTCCTCGCCGACATCTCGGCGGGCCTCTTCACCGACGCGGCCCGGCGCCACCCCGACCGCGTCGTCAACCTGGGCATCCGCGAACAGCTGATGATCGGGGTGGCCGGCGGCCTGGCGCTCACCGGTATGCGGCCGATCGCCCACACCTTCGCGCCCTTCCTGGTGGAGCGGCCCTTCGAGCAGGTCAAGCTCGACCTGGGCCACCAAGGCGTCGGAGCGGTCCTGGTCAGCTCCGGGGCCTCCTACGACAGCCCCTACTACGGCAGGACCCACATGGCGCCCGGCGACGTCGCGCTGCTGGACTCGCTGCCCGAGTGGACCGTGCACGTGCCGGGCCACGCCGACGAGGTCGCCCCGCTGCTTGAATCGGCGCTGCACCAGGAGGGCAACGTCTACCTGCGGCTGAGCGAGCGCGGCAACGCCGCGGCCCGCCCCACCGGGCCGGGGCTGCAGACGGTCCGGTCGGGCTCGGCGCGCTCCACCGGCGTCGCCGTCGCGGTCGGTCCCATGCTGGACCGCGTGCTCGCCGCCACCGAGGACCTGGACGTCACGGTCGCCTATGCCGCCACCGTGCGCCCCTTCGACAGGGAGGGGCTGAACCGCCTCGTGGCGCGGGCCGGACAGGCCGACGTGCTTGTGGTCGAGCCCTACCTGGAGGGCACCTCGGCTCACGAGGTCGCCGCCGCGCTCGCCGACCGCCGCCACCGGCAGCGCTCACTGGGCGTGCGCCGCGACACCGAGGTGCGCGGCTACGGCACCCCCGCCGACCACGACCGGGCCCACGGCCTCGACACCGCCGGCATCGCCGAGCGGGCCCGCGCGTTCTTCCTGCCGTGATCACGGCGGCTCCGCCCGACCGCGGGCGGAGCCGGCGCGGCCCTCCTCGCCGCGGCCGCCGCGCCGGGGAGCCGTTCCTGTGGACCATGTTCGCGGGCACCCGCGCAGGCCACCACAATGGGAAGCACGATGACGAATCTCGTGAACCTGCAAGACGTGTCCCTGGCATACGGGCCGCTCGTACTGCTCGACAACGTCTCCCTCGGTGTCGACGAAGGCGACCGCATCGGCGTGGTCGGGCGCAACGGCGGCGGCAAGTCCACTCTGGTCTCGGTGATCGCGGGGCGTACCCCGCCCGCCTCCGGGCGCATCGTGCACAGCCGCGGCCTGCGCATCGGCTTCCTGCAGCAGAGCGACACCTTCCCCGAGGCCACCGTCGGCGGGTTCGTCCTGGGCGACCTCGCCGAGCACGAGTGGGCGGGCAGCGCCCGGGTGCGCGACGTTCTGCGGGGGCTGCTCAGCGGGTGGGACCTCGACGTCTCCATGTCCACCCTCTCCGGCGGCGAGCGCCGCCGGGCGGCGATCGCGCGGCTGCTGATCGACAGCCACGACCTCGTCATCCTCGACGAGCCCACCAACCACCTGGACCTTGAGGCCATCGCGTGGCTGGCCGAGCACCTGCGCGGGCGCCGCGAAGCGCTCACGGTCGTCACCCACGACCGGTGGTTCCTCGACGCCGTGACCAACCGCACCTGGGAGGTCGTCGACGGCCGCGTCGAACGCTACGAGGGCGGCTACGCCGCCTACGTGCTCGCCAAGGCCGAGCGCGAGCGACTGGCGGCCGCGGCCGAGGAGCGGCGCCAGAACCTCATGCGCAAGGAGTTGGCGTGGCTGCGCCGCGGGCCGCCGGCCCGCACCTCCAAACCGAAGTTCCGCGTCGAGGCCGCCAACGCCCTGATCGCGGGCGAGCCGCCGCCCCGAAACACCGTGGAACTGGTGCGCTTCGCCAGCTCCCGCCTGGGCAAGACGGTCGTCGACACCGAGGACCTCACGCTCACCGCCGACAGCACCGTCCTGCTCGACAGACTCGACTGGCAGCTGGGGCCGGGGGAGCGCATCGGTCTGGTCGGCGTCAACGGCTCGGGCAAGACCTCGCTGCTGCGGGCACTGGCCGGGGAGCGCGATCCCGACGGCGGACGGGTGCGCCACGGCAAGACGGTGAACCTGGCCCACCTGTCCCAGACGCTGGCCGAGCTGGACCCCGACAAGCGCCCGCTGCAGGCGGTCGAGGAGGTCCGACGGCACATCACCTTCGGCGGCAAGGAGGTCACCGCCAGCCAGATGCTGGAGCGGTTCGGGTTCCGCGGCGAGCGCCAGTGGACCCCGATCGGCGAACTCTCCGGCGGCGAGCGGCGGCGCCTGCAGCTGCTGCGGCTGCTGATGAACGAGCCCAACGTCCTGCTCATGGACGAGCCCACGAACGACCTCGACATCGAGACGCTCACCGAGCTGGAAGACCTCCTCGACGGCTGGCCGGGCACACTGGTGGTGGTCAGCCACGACCGGTGGTTCCTGGAGCGCGTCTCCGACCGTGTGATGGCGCTGATGGGCGACGGCGACCTGCTGTTCCTGCCGGGCGGCGTCGACGAGTACCTGCAGCGCCGCGCACGCCAGACCGACGCCGGCGCCGCCGTGCCCGGGCACCGCCCCGAGGCCGGCACCGGCGGCGGGTCCGGCGGCGGGTCCGAGCCGGAGGCCGCCCCCAGGCTCTCGGCGGGCGAGCGGCGCTCCGTGCAGAAGGAGACCCAGCGCATCGAGCGCCGCCTCGACCGCATCGGCACGCGCGAGTCCGAACTCCACGAGCAGATGGCCCAAGCGGCCGACGACTACACGCGTCTGGCCGAACTCGACTCCGAGCTCAAGGCCCTCCAGGCCGAGAAGGAGGAGCTCGAGGAGGCCTGGCTCAACGAAGCGGAGAAGATCAGCGACTGACCGGCGTCGGCCGTCGACCGGCAGCAGGGTGCCGGTCGGCGGCGATCGGCCGCCCGGCGGCGGGTGGCGGCTACTCGACGTTGGCGGCGAAGGTTTCGGCTATTTCGGCGGCGCCGGCCTGGTTGGTGTGGATGTCGGGCCCGCGGGCGGTGTCGCACATCCAGGTGTAGTCGCAGATGTTCTGCACGTTCGCGGGCATGTCCGTATCGCTGTCCTCGGGGACCTCGAAGTCGGACGACTCGAACGCCTCGGCCACGTCGGCGACATCGATGCCCGCATCGGAGTAGGACTCGGTGATCACGGAGTTCATCTCCTCGAAGACGCCGGTGGCGTAGTCGACGGTCTCGCTCGCGGCGGCACCGTCGCCGCCCGCCGCGCCGTCCTCCAGCAGCAGGGCCGCCAGGAACGGGTTGTAGTAGGTCATGCCGACGATCTGCACGTCGTCGCCTGCTGCGTCGCGCAGGCGCGTGGCGATGACGGGCATCTCCTCCGTGAGGCGTTCCAGGCCCTCGTCGACGCATTCGCGGTCGATGTCGGTGAGCCGGGACAGGGCGGGCCCGTCGGCCCCCTCCGCCGAGCCGGTGCTCGAGCCGTCCCCGCTCTCCACGGCCTCCAGGACGCAGCCCGTGAAGTTGTTGGCTCCGATGCCGACGGTCACCAGTTCCGTGCGGTCGCCGTTCTCCTTGAGGAACCGCTCGGCCTGGGCCAGCTGGGAGCCCTCCTCGTAGCGGTCGGCGCAGCGCTCCAGCCCGCCGTCGACGAAGCTTGTGGTGTCCTCGCCGCCGCAGCCCAGGCGCTCGTGGGCGAGCGTGGAGTCGCGGTCGTAGAGGATCGTGTGGAGGGCGTCGGTGTAGCCCTGCCGGGTCTGCTCGAGAGTCCCGTCCTCGTCGGGCTGCACACCCACCGCCAGGGAGTCGCCCAGCGAGAGGTAGAAGCGCTTGCGCGGCGCCTCCTGCGCGTCGTCCTCGGAAGAACAGGCCGTCAGCGAGCCTGCGAGGATCAGGGCCGCCGCCGCGGCGGCGGCGGAACACCAGCGGTCGTCCACGTCGTCACACTTTCTCTTGCACCCTGAAACCGGCGTGCCGGGGCGGCATCCCGGTGAGAGCGGGGCGGATACCGCCGGGTGACAAGAGTGGCCGACGGGCCCGTCACTCGTCGAGGGGTGACAGCACCGATCGCAGCAGCGAGGCCAGGGCCCGGCGGTCTTCGCGGGGCACCCCGGACAGCAGCGACTCCTCGTAGTCGACCAGCGCCGCCAGCGCCCCGTCGACGCGCTCGCGCCCCTCGGGGGCCAGCCGCACCAGCACGCCGCGCTTGTCGGCGGGATCCGGGCCGCGGCGCACCAGCCCGGCGGCGGCGAGCCGGTCGATGCGATTGGTCATGGTGCCGGAGGTGACCAGCGTGGCGCGCAGCAGTCGGCCGGGGCTGAGCTCGTAGGGCGGGCCCGATCGGCGCAGCTCGGCCAGGACGTCGAATTCCCAGGGCTCAAGGCCGTGCTCGGTGAAGACGGCGCGCCGGGCGCGGTCCAGGAGCCGGGCCAGGCGGGATACCCGGCTGAACACCTGGAGGGGCTCGATGTCGAGGTCGGGGCGCTCGGCGCGCCACGCCTCGACCAGACCGTCGACCTCATCACGCATGCCGCCAGCCTATCTCTTGATATCAAGATAGTGGCGCCCGGTGCGGATATCGCCGCGCGGAGGCGGTGTTCGCGCGGCGGGCGGGGATCGGCCCGCCGCGCACGGCGGGCCGAACGCCCCTAGTGGAGCCGGCCCTGGCCGCGCCTGGGGTGGACGTGGTCCAGCCGCGGCCGGGACTCCAGATTGGACAGGCCGTTCCAGGCGAGGTTGACCAGGTGCGCCGCCACGATCTCGCGCTTGGGCTTGCGAACCTCCAGCCACCACTGCCCGGTCATGGCCACCATGCCCACCAGCGACTGCGCGTACATCGGCGCGAGCTTGGGGTCATAGCCCCGGCTGCTGAACTCCTCGGCCAGGATGTGCTCGACCTGGGTGGCGATGTCGCTGATCAGGCTGGCGAAACTGCCGGTGCCCGAAGCGGCGTGGGAGTCGCGTGCCAGGATGCGGAAGCCCTGGCTGTACTCCTCCACGTAGCGCAGCAGCGCCAGCGCGGCGTTCTCGATCTTGCCGCGCGGGGTGTCAGCGGTCAGCGATTCGGCGATCATCTCGAGCAGTGTCTGCATCTCACGGTCGACGACGACCGCGTAGACACCTTCCTTACCGCCGAAGTGCTCGTAGACGACGGGTTTGGACACACCCGCCCGGGCCGCTATCTCCTCGACCGAGGTGGCGTCGAACCCGCGCTCGGCGAAGAGTTCGCGCCCGATCTGAAGGAGTTGCTCACGGCGCTGTTTTCCGGTCATGCGCCTACGGCGCGACCGTGGCTGCTCGCTTTCGCTGACCGCTGCCATGGAATCTCACTCTAGCTCTCGGCGCCGACGCGCTTGGCGGAAAGCCGGTCGGCGTTGGGCCACCGGACTTTACTCGCCCATCCGAGTTTCTCAAACACCCAGATGACGCGCGCGGAAATATCGATCTGGCCCTTGAGCACTCCGTGGCGGGCGCAGGTGGGGTCGGCGTGGTGCAGGTTGTGCCAGGACTCGCCGAAGGACGGGATCGCCAGCCACCACACGTTGCGCGAGCGGTCGCGGACCTCGAAGTTCTCCTCGCCGATGGTGTGGCAGATGGAGTTGATCGACCAGGTGACGTGGTGCAGCAGCGCGACGCGCACCAGGCCGCCCCAGAAGAACGCGGTGAGCGCGCCCCACCAGGACATGGTGACGAGGCCGCCGACGACCCCCGGGCCCACCAGAGACAAGAGCACGAGCGGACCGAACAAGCGGTCGACGCGGCGGATGTCGGTGTCCTTGAGCAGATCCGGCGCGAACCGCTTGGGCGAGGTCTTCTCCTCGTCGAGGTAGAGCCAGGCCATGTGGGCGTAGTACAGGCCCTTGGCCACCGAGCGCCAGTCGTCGCCGAAGCGCCACGGCGAGTGCGGGTCGCCGTCGGCGTCGGCGTACTTGTGGTGGCGCCGGTGGTCGGCGACCCACTTGATGACCGAACCCTGGATGGCCAGGCTGCCGGCCACGGCCAGTGCGGTGCGCAGCGGGCGGTTGGCCTTGAACGAGCCGTGGGTGAAGTGCCGGTGGTAGCCGACGGTGATACCCAGGCCGCTGACGAGGTAGAACGCCGTGCCGATCGCGATGTCGGTCAGAGTGAGCCCCCAGCCCCAGGCGAAGGGCACCGCTGCGGCCAGCGCCAGGAGTGGGATGAAGACGAAGGCGAAGACGGTGTAGCGCTCCACCTTGCCCCGGCCTTCGGGATCGAGTTCGGGTTCACGCGTCCGCTTGTTCGCCTGTGCGGGCGCGATCTCGGGTGCTGCGGTCATATGTCCACCTTGTTCGTGGGCCCGACTGCGGATGTCGGAGCGGAGCGGCGGCTCCGCTCACCCCACCGCTAGCCGGTTTTCAAGAACCTATACCTACGTAACCGTAACCTACGGTCTCGTAAGTTCAAAGCGGTGCAGGCGGAGAGCCCGCGGCGGAGAACGCGTGCGCGGGATACGGATGTGCCGAGACCCGGGCGGAGCCGCTATCGTTGGCATGCGGACCGGACCGCCGCCGCGTGGCGGGTCGGCTCGTTTCTTCCCGGGTGGTCTAAGGGCAGGACACAGGCTTTTGGTGCCTTGAGGTGAGGGTTCGAATCCTTCCCCGGGAGCCCGCTCAGTACGGGGCGCGGCCTGTCGGCCCATCGGGTATGTCACAGCACGCCCCGCGCCCGCCGCCGCTTTCGCTGCAAGCGCCGTGCACTCTCCCGCAGCGCCGCTCCCGCCGCACACCGGGCCCTGCGCACCGCGCTCGCGCCCGTCTTCGCTTCCCCGCGGACGCCACCGCATCCGCACGGGCGCGGCGGTGGCAGCCTCGTCGGGCAAAGCCCACATGTATCCTGCCCATGTCGGCCCTGAGCGGTCTGTCCGCCTTCGACGTCAGGTTGCTCTCCTCCGGCGCCGTCAGTCGTACGGACGCGTCACGTCGGCCCGCGCTCGCCTGTGGGAGCCGCGCCGTGCCGCGTCCGGGAACCCCGCCCGCGTCAGCGCGGGGATCATCCGCATCCGCCAGCGACATGAGGAGTCTCCGCCAGTGAGCGTGAGCCGTCCGGCTGCCGTCATCGTCCTTGCGGCGGGCGAGGGCACCCGAATGAAGTCCAGGCGTCCCAAGGTCCTGCACGAGATCTGCGGCCGCAGCATGCTCGGCCATGTGCTGGCCGCGGCCGACGACCTCGCGCCCGAGCGCACCGTGGTCGTGGTCGGCCACGCCCGCGAGCGGGTGGTCCAGCACCTCAAGGACACCGCTCCGGCCGTCTCCACCGCCGTCCAGGAGGAGCAGAACGGCACCGGCCACGCCGTGCGGATGGCCGTGGAAGAGCTGGAAGCCCAGGGCGTCTCCCTCTCCGGCACCGTGGTCCTCGCCTACGGCGACACCCCGCTGCTGCGCGGGCGCACCCTGTCCGACCTCGTCGAGGCCCACGAGAGCGCCCGGAACGCCGTCACCGTGCTCTCCGCCGAAGTCCCCGACCCCGCCGGCTACGGCCGGGTCGTGCGCGACGCCTCCGGGGAGTTCACCGCCATCGTCGAGCATGCCGACGCCACCGACGAGCAGCGCGCCGTCAGCGAGATCAACTCCGGCATGTACGCCTTCGACGGGACCCACCTGGCCTCGGTCGTACGGCGCCTGTCCACGGACAACGCCAAGGGCGAGGAGTACATCACCGACGCCGCGGCGATCCTGCGCGGCGACGGCCACCGCGTCGGCGCCTCCGTCGCCCGAGAGTGGACCGAGATCCAGGGCGTCAACGACCGCGTGCAGCTGGCCGAGGCCCGCCGGCTGCTCAACGACCGCCTGCTGGCCGAGCACATGCGCTCCGGCGCAACAATCGTCGACCCCGCGTCGACCTGGGTCGACGCCGAGGTCGAACTCGGCCCCGACACCGTCGTGGAACCCCAGACCCAGCTGCTGGGCCGCACCGTCGTCGACGAGGGCGCCGTGGTGGGTCCGGGCTGCCGCCTGAACGCCACCCGCGTCGGAGCCGAGGCCGTCGTGCGCCACGTGGTCGCCGACGACGCCGACATCGGCCCCGGGGTCAGCGTCGGCCCCTACTCCTACCTGCGTCCCGGGACCGTCATCGAGTCCGACGCCAAGATCGGCGCGTTCGTCGAGGTCAAGAACTCCGCCGTCGGCGAGGGCTCCAAGGTCCCGCACCTGACCTACGTCGGTGACGCCGACATCGGGGTGGGCGTCAACATCGGCGCCTCCTCGGTGTTCGTCAACTACGACGGCGTCACCAAGAACCGAACCACCGTCGGCGACCACGCCCGCACCGGCAGCGACAACACCTTCGTCGCACCCGTGCACGTGGGCGACGGTGCCTACACCGGTGCCGGCACCGTGGTCCGCGAAGACGTCCCGCCCGGCGCGTTGGCGGTCTCGGCCGGCAAGCAGCGCAACATCGAGGGCTGGGTCGGGCGCAAGCGTCCCGGAACGGCCGCCGCCGAGGCGGCCGAGCGGGCGCAGGGCGGACAGTCCGAGTCCGCCGAGGAGCGCCGCGATGAAGATTGACTGCGTCAGTGTCTGTGGGGGATCTCTGAAGTGACCGGCATGAAGGCCGCGGGTCAGAAGAAGCTCATGCTGTTCGGGGGGCGCACGCACCCCGATCTCGCGGAGCAGGTGGCCGATCAGCTCGGCATCGAGGTCGCGCCGACGAAGTTCCAGGACTTCGCCAACGGCGAGATCTTCGTGCGCTACCTGGAGTCGGTGCGCGGGTGCGACGCCTTCGTGCTGCAGTGCCACTCCGACCCGATCAACGAGTCGATCATGGAGCAGCTGATCATGGTCGACGCTCTCAAACGGGCTTCGGCCAAGCGCATCACGGTGGTGACGCCGTTCCTGGGCTATGCCCGCCAGGACAAGAAGCACCGGGGCCGCGAACCCATATCGGCGCGGTTGATGACCGACCTGTTCCGCACCGCGGGCGCGGACCGGCTGATGTCGATCGACCTGCACACCGACCAGATCCAGGGATTCTTCGACGGCCCGGTGGACCACCTCTTCGCGCTTCCGCTGCTGGCGGACTACGTCCAGTCGCGCGTCGGCTCGCCCGATGAGGCCACCGTCGTCTCGCCCGACTCCGGGCGGGTGCGCACCGCCGACCGCTGGGCCGACCGGATGGGCGCGCCGCTGGCGATCATCCACAAGCGGCGCGACCCCGACGTGGTCAACCAGGTCAAGGTGCACGAGGTCGTGGGCCAGGTGAACGGCCGCACCTGCGTGCTGGTCGACGACATGATCGACACCGCCGGCACCATCGTCAAGGCGGCCGACGCCCTGTTCGAACAGGGCGCACGCGAGGTCATCGCCGCGGCCACCCACGGTGTGCTCTCGGGTCCGGCGGCCGAGCGGCTGCAGAACTCGCGGATCTCGGAGGTGGTCATCACCAACTCGCTGCCCATCCCCAAGGACCGCCGGTTCGAGAAGCTCACCCAGCTGTCGATCGCCCCTCTCCTGGCGCGGGCCATCAGCGAGGTCTTCAGCGACGGATCGGTCACCAGCCTGTTCGAGGGCTAGTCCGAGGGCCGGTTCGAGGACCGTCGACGCGTCGGCGGGCGCGGTCCAGCGCGTCCGCCGAAGGGGTATGTGTTCGAGGGGCCCGGTAGAGCCATTAGACTTGGCCGAGTGTCCCCAGCTCCCGCTGGGACGCGCTGGGCGCTGAACAGGAACGTGGCCGCACCGCCGCGGCCGGTGCGGCGCCGTCGGCGAGTGCTCGCACCCGATGCGGGTGCGTTCCACGCGGCGCGGTCCGCTCCCGTCGTCGGCAGGCAGCGGCCCTCGGCCCCTGAGGACGTCGCCGTCTACGCGGGAGCCGTTTTTACGTAAAGTCGTGTTCCCCGCGGTTCGCGGGGACGATCCCGAGGAGTTTTGTCGTGTCCGAGGTACGCATCGCTGCCGAGCCGCGCACGGAATTCGGCAAGGGCGCCGCACGGCGCGTCCGCCGCGCGGGTAAGGTGCCGGCCGTCCTCTACGGCCACGGCACCGACCCTCGCCACATCGCACTGCCGGGCCATGAGCTGATGCTGGCTCTGAAGACCCCGAACGTGCTGCTGCGCGTCGACGGCCTGGCCGGCACCGACAACCTCGTTCTGCCCCGGGCCGTCCAGCGCGACCCCATCAAGGGCTGGCTCGAGCACGTCGACCTGCTCGTGGTGAAGAAGGGCGAGAAGGTCCACGTCGAGATCTCGGTGAGCCTGACGGGCGAGATCGCGCCGGGCGGCGTCCTCAACCAGGAGCTGGTCACCGTCGAGGTCGAGACCGAGGCGACCCGCATCCCCGAGGGCGTCGAGTACAGCGTCGACGGCCTGACGACGGACGCGCACGTCACCGCTGCCGACCTCAACCTGCCTCAGGGCACCGAGCTGGTCACCGACCCCGAGACCATGGTGCTGACGATCGCCCCTGAGCGCAGCGACGAGGAGGTCGAGGCGCTGGAGACCGAGGAGGCCGACGTCGCGGCCGAGGCCGCCGAGGAGGCCGCCAAGGGCGACGGCGAGTCCGCCGAGTCCTCCAGCGGCGAGTCGGGCGGTTCCACCTCCGAGCAACAGTAGGTCGGCGCCTGGCCGGGACCGCTCCGCGCGGGCGTCCCGGTCGCGCCCCGTGCGTCGGCTGCCTGCGGCAGCGCGGCGCACGGAGTATCACGAGAGACGAAACGGCGGACGGCGATGCGCGCTCTCCTGCGGCGGATACTGCGGGGCGGCGCGCCGCCGTCCAGCGGTGCGGCCGCGGACGCCGCCGCACCGGCCGAGAAGCGGAGCGGTGAGGTGGCCCCGGTCGAGACCGAGCGGTGGCTGGTGGTGGGGCTCGGCAACCCGGGCCCCTCGTACGCCGGCAACCGGCACAACGTCGGCTTCATGATCGCCGACGCACTGGCCGGGCGCGCCGGGCAGCGCTTCAAGGCGCACAAATCCCGCGCCGAGGTCGCCGAGGCGCGCGTCCAGGGCGTTCCCGCCGTGCTGGCCAAGCCCCGTTCCTACATGAACCTCTCCGGCGGGCCCGTCGCGGAGCTCAGCCGCTTCTACAAGGTCCCGCTGGAGCGCATCCTGGTCATCCACGACGAGTTGGACGTCGGCTTCGGCTCGCTGCGGCTCAAGCGCGGCGGAGGCGCGGGCGGGCACAACGGGCTGCGCTCGCTCACCTCGTCGCTGTCGGATCCCGGTTACCTGAGGCTGCGTGTGGGTGTGGGCCGTCCGCCCGGCCGGATGGACGCGGCCTCCTACGTGCTCAAGGACTTCTCCGCGACCGAGCGCAAGGAGCTCGGCGTCGTCGTCGAGCGTGCCGCCGACGCGGCCGAGACCGTCCTCACCGACGGCCTGGAGAAGGCGCAGAACGTCTACCACGCCGAGGTCTGAACGGCCCGGTCCGCCCGCCCTGCCGCCCGGCGCACCCGCGTCCGCCGCATTGCGGACGTCTGCGACCACGCTGCTGCCAGGCAGCATTTCCGGCCACGCTCCGTCACGTTACGCGACTGAGTGATCACTTTTAGCTAGGATCGTTCGCGTCAGTGCGCGTTTCCGCACCCTTTCGCCGCGTACCGCGCTTCGCCGTGTTCGCTTCCGGCGCCCGATACGGGCGAGCGGAGCCGTGAGCCGGTCCGTGCCGCGCAGCGCGAACAGGGGGCCGTGCCGAGGTTGGGGTTTATGGTCGCCATCGAACGGGTCCCGGCGCAGTCCGCAGGCGCGCCGGCCGTCCGCACGTGGCCCGAGTGGATGCGCTCCTACGTACGCGGGCTGCGGTGGATCGACGCGGGTGCCGGCGTGCTCGCCGGGGCGTCGGCGCTGCAGACCCGCTTCGCCCACCCCCTCGATACGCCGTCGGAGGGGTGGTACCTGCTGTTCTCGCTGGTGCTGCCTGCGCTGTGGATGCTGGCGGTCGCGCTGTCGGGCGGCTACGCCCGGCGGTTCATCGGGCAGGGCACCGAGGAGTTCCGCCGTGTACTGAGCGCCGGAACGGTGCTGACCGCAGCGGTGGCGATCTGCGCCTACGCCGTGCGGGTCGACGTCGCCCGGGGCTATGTGCTGCTGGCGCTGCCCACGGCGGTGGCGGCCAGCCTGGTGATGCGCTACGCCTGGCGCAAGCGGCTGCACCGGCTGCGCGCCCGGGGCCGGTGCATGCGCGGCGTGGTGGCGGTGGGTCACCTGGAATCCGCCCGCGAGTTGATCCTCCGGTTCCGCCGCGAGCCCTATCACGGGATGCGTGTCATGGGCCTGTGCCTGCCCGGCCACCAGCTGCGGCAGGCGGGCGAGGAGGTGGACGGCTGCCCCGTGCTGGGCGCGTTCGACGGTGCCGCCGAGGCCGCCGAGCGGTCCGGCGCCGACACGGTGGCCGTGCTGTCGTGCCCGGAGATGGACGGGACGGAGCTGCGCCGGCTGGCCTGGCGGCTGGAGAAGAGCGGCACCGACCTGACCGTGGCGCCCGCGCTGATGGAGGTGGCGGGGCCGCGCACGACCATCCGCCCCGTCGCGGGGCTTCCGCTCCTGCACGTCGAGCACCCCGAACTGGCCGGGGCCAGACGCGCCGTCAAGGGCCTGTTCGACAGGGCCGCCGCCGCACTCGCCCTGGTGGTGCTGGCGCCCCTGCTGCTCGGCCTCGCCGTGCTGATCCGCGCGCGGGACCGCGGGCCGGCACTGTTCCGCCAGACGCGGGTGGGCAAGGACGGAGTACAATTCACCCTCTACAAGTTCCGTACCATGGTGGCCGGGGCGGAGGACCTCAAAGGGGGACTGCGTCTCGCCAACGAGCACGACGGCGTATTGTTCAAGATGCGCCGCGACCCTCGGGTCACCGCGTTCGGCGGCTGGCTGCGCCGCTATTCGCTGGACGAACTCCCGCAACTGCTCAACGTGGTGCGGGGGGATATGTCACTCGTGGGACCGCGACCCCCGCTGCCCGAAGAGGTGGCGCGGTACGGCCGCGATGTTCGTCGGCGCCTGGTGGTCAAGCCGGGCATGACAGGGCTGTGGCAGGTCAGCGGCCGGTCGGATCTCTCCTGGGAGGAGTCCGTCCGACTCGACCTGCGATACGTGGAAAACTGGTCGTTGACCCTGGACGTCCAGATCCTGTGGAAGACATGGTCAGCAGTTGTCCGCGGAGCGGGAGCGTACTAAGGCCGGTGAGCAGCATCCGAAACGATCATGAAGTCGCGCGTGACCTGGCGAACGAGGCGGGGCAGCAGTTGCTCCGGCTGCGGGCGCGGCAGGGGTTCGACGAGCCCGAGGTCCTGCGCACACTCGGCGACCGCACGTCGCACGAGTTCCTCTTCTCCAGTCTGGGTCGCCTGCGCCCCAGCGACGCCGTGCTCTCCGAGGAGGGCATCGACGACAAGGCGCGGTTGAGCGCCCGGCGGGTGTGGATCATCGACCCGCTCGACGGCACTCGCGAGTACTCCGAGTCGGGCCGCACCGACTGGGCGGTGCACGTGGCGCTGTGGGAGAACGGCGAGCTCGCTGCGGGCGCCGTGGCGCTGCCCGCCCAGGGCACCACGGTCTCCACCGTCGACCCCCCGTGGTTTCCCGAGGAGCGCCCCACGGAGCAGCGACTGCGCATCACCACCAGCCGCACGCGCCCCCCGGAGTTCGTGCAGCGCCTGGCCAACCAGCTGGGCGCGGAGATCGTCCCCATGGGCTCGGCCGGAGCCAAGATCTGCGCCGTGCTGCTGGGGATCGCCGACATCTACGTGCACGCGGGCGGTCAATACGAGTGGGACAGCGCCGCACCGGTGGCGGTCGCGCGCGCGGCCGGTCTGCACACGTCGCGCATCGACGGCAGCGAGCTCACCTATAACAGGACCGACCCCTCGCTTCCGGATATTCTTGTCTGCCGACCGGAATTGTCGAATATGTTGTTGGCCAGTATCCGCGGCGTCGCCGAACGCGACGGCGCGGATCCACACGCGGCGGGGTAGGGCACACACCCCCCGTGTGAGTCATAGGAGCGTGAGGCGGGTTCATGAGTCAGGCCAGTACGGCACCGCTCGGCAGGTACCAGCTGTCCCAGCTGGACTTCCTGGAGGCCGAGGCGATCTACATCATGCGCGAGGTTGCGTCCGAGTTCGAGCGGCCCGTGCTGCTCTTCTCGGGCGGTAAGGACTCCCTCGTCATGCTGCGGCTCGCCGAGAAGGCCTTTTGGCCCGGAGCGATCCCCTTCCCGGTGATGCACGTCGACACCGGGCACAACTTCCCCGAGGTGATGGAGTTCCGCGACCGCCGCTTGGCGGAGGCCGGGGTAAGGCTCGTCGTCGCCTCGGTGCAGGAGCAGATCGACGCCGGCAAGGTCGTCGAGCCCACCGGCCGTATGGCCAGCCGCAACCGGTTGCAGACCGCGGCCCTGCTGGAGGCGCTCGAAGTGCACGGCTTCGACGCCGCGTTCGGCGGCGCGCGGCGCGACGAGGAGAAGGCCCGCGCCAAGGAGCGCGTCTTCTCCTTCCGCGACGAGTTCGGCCAGTGGGACCCCAAGCAGCAGCGCCCCGAGCTGTGGAACATCTTCAACACCCGGATCAACCCGGGCGAGAACATGCGGGTGTTCCCCCTGTCCAACTGGACCGAGCTGGACGTGTGGGGCTACATCGCCCGCGAGGGGATCGAGCTGCCGCCGATCTACTACGCGCACAAGCGCACGGTCTTCGAGCGCGACGGCATCCTGCTCTCCGACGGCCCCTACATCAACCGCGGTGAGGACGAGGAGCTGTTCGAGGCCACCGTCCGCTACCGCACTGTGGGCGACATGACCTGCACCGGTGCGGTGCGCTCCTCGGCCACGAGCTTGGAGGAGATCATGGCCGAGATCGCCGCCACCCGGGTCACCGAGCGCGGCCAGACCCGCGCCGACGACCGCTCCAGCGAGGCGGCCATGGAAGACCGCAAGCGCGAGGGCTACTTCTAGAGCCCCGGCGCCCTCTCCCCACCCACTTGGAACGCGTGCATATGAGTACAGACATTCTGCGGTTCGCCACGGCCGGCTCGGTCGACGACGGAAAGTCCACCCTGATCGGCCGCCTCCTGTTCGACTCCAAGTCGATCTTCGAGGACCAGCTCGACGCCGTGGAGCGCACCAGCCGCGGCCGCGGCGAGGAGACGACCAACCTGGCGCTGCTCACCGACGGCCTGCGCGCCGAGCGCGAACAAGGCATCACCATCGACGTCGCCTACCGCTACTTCGCGACGCCGCGGCGGACCTTCATCATCGCCGACACCCCCGGGCACATCCAGTACACCCGCAACATGGTCACCGGGGCCTCGACCTCCGACCTGGCGGTCATCCTGGTCGACGCGCGCAAGGGCCTGCAGGAGCAGAGCCGCCGCCACGCCTTCCTGACCACCCTGCTGCAGGTGCCCCACCTGGTGGTGGCCATCAACAAGATGGACCTCGTCGACTACTCCCAGGAGCGGTTCGACGAGATCAAGGAGGAGTTCACAGCCTTCGCCACCAAGCTCGACGTCAGCGACCTCACGTTCATCCCGATCTCGGCGCTGCACGGCGACAACGTGGTGGACCGCTCCATCAACATGCCGTGGTACGACGGCTCCTCGCTCCTGCACCACCTGGAGCACGTCCACATCGCCTCCGACCGGAACCTGATCGACGCGCGGTTCCCCGTGCAGACCGTCATCCGGCCGCAGCGCGCCGCCGACCCCGAGCTGCACGACTACCGCGGCTACGGCGGGATGGTCTCCGGCGGGGTGTTCAAGGCGGGCGACGAGGTCATGCACCTTCCCTCAGGGCTGACCAGCCGCATCGCCAAGATCCTCACCGCCGACGGAGAGCTCGACGAGGTGTTCCCGCCCATGTCGGTGACGGTGCTGCTTGAGGACGACATCGACATCTCGCGCGGCGACATGCTGTGCCGGCCCAACAACCAGCCCGAGGCGTCGCAGGACATCGAGGCGATGATCTGCTGGATGGCCGAGAGCCGCAAGCTCACGCCCAGCTCCAAGCTGGTCATCAAGCACACGACACGCACCGCCAAGGTCGTGGTGCGCGACGTGCGCTACCGGCTGGACGTCAACAGCCTGCACCGCGACGAGAGCGCCGAGGATCTCTCGCTGAACGAGATCGGGCGCGTGAGCATGCGCGCCACCCAGCCGCTGTTCGTGGACGAGTACAAGAACAACCGGCTGACCGGCGGGTTCGTCCTCATCGAGGAAGGCACCAACACCACGGTCGCCGCTGGGATGATCGTCCGCACCGAGTGATCGGCGCCGGGGCCGGCCCGGTCGCCGACGCGGCGCACCCGAGCGGAGGGGCGGCGGCATCGCGCCCTGGACACCCGGGGCGCTCAGCGCCTCCTCCGACGGCGGCGGGCGACGGGCGGGCCCCGGATTTTCCTGCGCAACGCGACCACCCGTGCGCGCACGGTAATAGTGTGCGCGTGTGGACGATTTCCGACTGCTCTACGTCGGCGGTATGGGGCGCTCCGGCTCCACGCTGATCGAGCGCCTGCTGGGTGCACTGCCCGATGTCTGCTCGCTGGGCGAAGTGGTGCACATGTGGCGCCGGGCGCTGGTCGACGGCGAGCCCTGCGGCTGCGGAGCCCCGTTCCGCGCGTGCCGTTTCTGGCGGGACGTCGGCGAGACCGCGTTCGGCGGCTGGGACCGGCTGGATGCGGCCGACGTCCTCGCGCTCAAGGCCTCCGTCGACCGGACCCGCTTCGTGCCGGCTCTGCTCGGCGCCCGTCCGCCGGCGCGTATGGCCGAGCGGCTGGCGCACTACACCGCCCTCTACGACCGGCTCTACGCCGCTGCGGCCCACGTGAGCGGCTGCCGGGTGGTCGTCGACTCCAGCAAGCACGCCTCTCTCGCGGCCTGCCTGCGTCACCGCTACGGCGGACGGCTGCACCTGGTCCACGTGCTGCGCGACCCGCGGGACGTCGCCCACGCATGGGGCAAACGGGTGCCGCGGCCCGATGCCACCGCGACCAGCCCCGAACAGGAGATGGCCCGTTACTCGCCCGGCCGCGCAGCCGTGCAGTGGACCGTGCAGAACGAGGTGCTGGCGCGCGTGAGCCGACTGGGCGTGCCGACGCTGCGCGTGCGCTACGAGGATTTCGTGGCCGACCCCGCCGGGGAGTTCGGCATCCTGGCGCAGTTCGCCGGCCACACCGGTGACCTGCCGGTCGACGCCGCGGGCACGGCGCGGCTGTCACCGACGCACACGGTCTCGGGCAACCCGATGCGGTTCGACTCCGGCGCCGTGCGGGTGCGCGCCGACGCGGGGCGCGGCAACGGTCTGCGGCCGCCGGGCCGGTTCGCGGTCTCCGCGCTGACCTGCGCGAGCCGGCCGAGGTTCGGCTACTGAGCGGTCGGATCCGGCCTCGGTGTCAGACGCCGGCGGCGGACCGTGCCGCCGCGCGCGTTCCCAGCCGACGGCGGTGTCGGACTTTTCCGGGATGCGGCACGCCGAGGGGTTGCGCCTGCATGTGCCGATGCGTATTCATATGGTAGCTCTGTGTTATGGGAGAATCACGGAGAGTCGAAGGTGCCGAGCGGAGCTGCCGCGGCGTCCGGCGGGCGCTGGGAGTCTGCACTCCCACACGCTGCGGCGGCGCAGCGCTCGCTGTGACGATCGCGGTCGCGGCGTGCGCGCCGCCCGGAGCCATCACCACCACCGCCTACCCCACCGACGAGGCGGGGCCCGCGACCGGCCACGGCTCCCCGGCGCCGAGCGGCGCCGTCTGGGACACCCCGCCGACGGGGACCGCGGGTGCCGTACGCCCCTCGGCTGCGGGCGCCTCCGGTGCCGCGCCGACGACAGGGCCCCGGCCCGACGCCGCCGCGCAGCCGAGCGGTCCGCCCGGCGCCTCGGGATCGCCCTCCGCCCCTTCCTCGTCGGCGAGTGCGCCGCAGCCCTCTGCCGGAACCCCGTCACCCGACGCGGGCACCGGGCACACGGCACCGGCGCCGTCCTCCCCGTCGGCCTCCGCGTCGGCGCCGTCAGTGCCGTCCGCGCCCTCGCCGTCTGCGTCGGCGCCGCAGCCCTCCGCCGGAACTTCCGCCTCGCCTGATGCGGGGGAGCCGTCAGGGCCCGATCCCGCTCCCGCGCCCTCGCCTTCGGGAGAGGCGCCTGCGGGCAGCCCCGATCCGGCCCCGCCGACCACCGGTTTCCCCTCCCACTCCGCGAGCGAGGCACCGGAGGAGTCCGCCCAGCCGTCGCCGGACCTTCCCGGGCCCACCCCCGCGCCGCCCGCGCCGCCCTCAGACGAGTGCACCGTCACCGCGATCATGGAGCCGACATGCGGCGTGTGGTGGGGAGCGAGTCCGCACCGGGGCAACGTCGAGCCGCTGGAGGCCGCAGCCGACCGCCCGCTGGACATCGTCTACACCTGGCACGGCGTCGACCAGCATCGCGTGCCCACGGACAGGGAACGCACGCTTGCCGAGGAGGGGCGCTTCGTCCACGTCAACATCGAGGCCAAGCGGTTCAACGTCCAGGGCCATCCGGCGCAGAGCTACAGCGACATCATCGCCGGCCGCTTCGACGACTCGCTGCGCGGCCAGGCGCGCCGCATCGCCGACCTGGGCCTGCCGTTCTTCGTCACCTTCGACCACGAGGCCGACGCCGGGAAGCGCTACAACACCCGCGGCACGCCTGAGGAGTTCGTCCGCGCCTGGCGGCACATCGTCGACCTCTACCGCGACAGTGGCGCCGACAACGCCGTCTTCGTGTGGAACGTGACCGGCTGGCCGGCCAACCTCGACCGGCTGCCCGGCCTGTGGCCGGGAAACGACTACGTCGACTGGATCAGCTGGGAGGCCTACAACATGACCGGGTGTGAGCTTCAGCCGAGGTGGGACCACGTCGACACCTTCGAGGAGGCGCTGCGTCCGGCCTATGAGTGGATCCAGAACGAAGGGCCCGAACACGGCATCGACCCCGACAAGCCGGTGATGATCGGCGAGATGGGAACGGTGCCGATTCCGGGCGCCCCTGAGGCCACCAGGGAGTGGTACTCCGACATCCCCGAAGCGCTTCAGAAGTACGAGCGCATCCGCGCAGTCAAGCTCTGGGACGGGATCACCGCGCCCACCTGCGACTTCCGCGTCCTGGAGAACCGCCACGCCACCGACGGCTACCTGCGGGCCTCCGGCGACCGCTACGTCAACGTGCCCCATCAGGTCCGCGACGCCGTGGACGAGGCCATGGAACTGGCCGACAAGGCCCGCAAAGTGAATACGCGGGGAGTATCGCGGAGCCGCTGAGAGGCCGGCTCAGGTCGGGCACCCTCCGCGTGGGGCCGTGCCCCGAGAGGCTGCGGCGACGGGGGCCGCGCAGCGAGCCGCGTTGCCGCCGAGGGCGGTGCAGAGTGCGGAAAAAGGGGCGTCGCGGCCTTCGGGTGACGGCCCCGGGGCGCTTCCCGAGGATTCCTCGGATTCCTTCCGCACGGTGGAGCGGTGCCCCCATGCGGCGGTTGCTAGATCCCGCGGCCGCGCCTGTGCAGGGCCCGCAGCACCGCCGCGGCGGGCAGTCCGCAGGCCACGGCGGCGGCGAGGTAGGCGCGCGGTTCGGTCCAGCGGGCGCGCAGCGCCGCCGTGCACCATTCCAGAGCGGCGCCGCGCCGGCCCGCCGCGGCCTCGGCGAAGGCGATCTGCCCTGCGACTCGGGCGTAGCCGCGCGGGACCAGCCGGAACTCCGGATAGGCGGTGAGCAGCCAGCGCAAGGCGGTGGCGATCGTCTGCCACCGGCCGCCGAAGTAGGAGCGCCGGTGCCACAGCACCCGCACGAGCGGCTCGCCCACGTTGCGGATCGGGGCGCGCCGGGCCAGCCGCAGCAGCAGTTCGTAGTCCTCGCCGTAGCCGCCCGGGATCTCCTCGTCGACGGATCCGCACCCGTCGAGGAGAGCGCTGCGCCGCAGCAGGAACGTCGAGGGGTGCAGCTCGGTCAACCGTGAGCGCAGCAGGTCGGCGAAGTCCACAGTGGAGCGCTGCAGTACCCGGTCGGACGTGGCGCCGTCGTAGGCGATGCGAATACCGCAGCACACCAGCTCGGTCGCGGGTTCGGCGCACAGCACCGCGGCCTGGGCGCGCAGTTTTCCGGGCAGCCAGAGATCGTCGTCGTCGCAGAAGGCGACCAGTTCGGTTTCGGCGGCCAGGATGCCGGTGTTGCGGGCACCGGCCAGTCCCGGCGCCGCGGTGTTGGCCAGCACCCGCACCGGCCGTCTGCCGTCGTCGCGCTCCAGCGAGCGGTCGGGGTCTGTGCCGTCGAAGACCACGAGGGTGCGCACGGTGCCGGGGTAGTCCTGAGCGCGGATGTGCTCCAGGGTCCGGCGCAGCAGGTCGGGGCGGTCGCGGGTGGGTACGACCGCGGTGATCTCCGGCCAGTGCGCGTCCTCGCGCGCCCGCGGCAGCGGGCGGTCGGGCCGGGCTTCGCGGGTGCCGATGAGCAGGTCGATGAGGCGGCCTGCGCGGTGGGCGGCGGTGGCGGTGCCGGCGCCGGAGGGGGCCGGCAGGCGGAAGTCCCGGGGCTGGGCCAGGGCCTTGTCGAGGGTGGTGCGGAACTGCTGGTAGCTGGAGCAGGAGCGCACCAGCCCCGCCTCGTCGAGGCGGCTCACGAAACACAGCTGATGGTCGTCGACGTGCTCGTGCAGTTCGGGGTCGCGGGCGACGGCGACGGGCAGGTGCCCGGCCTCGCGCGCCTCGGCGATGGTGGCGGGCCCGCCGTGGGTGACCACGGCCGCGGCCCTGCCCATGGCCGCGCCGAGACCGCCGGGCTCGAAGTAGGCGGTGCCCTCGGCGGCGGACGGCGCGGCCGAGGCGCCGTGTTGCACCAGGACCCGCACATCGGGCCTGTCGAGCGCGTAACCGTCGGCCCAGTCGATGAGCCGGGTGAAGGCGTGGTGGTCGGTGCCCACGGCGACCAGCACCAGCGGGCGCTCCGCGGCGGCCGGGGCCGTATCCGGCTCCTGCGCGGCACCGGCGGGTCCGTCGCCGCGCTGCGGGGCGTCGCCGGTCACAGCAGCGGTCCAACGGTGACGGCGTGGGGCAGGAACGCGCGCTGCTCCTCCCACTGGGTGAGGTGCAGCCGGGTGAAGGGCCGGCACAGCCGGGTGGTCAGGGGCGGGGCGTCGATGCGGTCGTAGACCTCGATGTAGACGGTGGGGATGCGCAGCAGCCAGGCCAGCGCGAAGAACGGCAGGGCGACGCCGGCGCCGGTGGAGACCACGGCAGCGGGGCGGGTACGGGCCAGCGTGCGTACCGCGAGCACCGTGTTGCGCAGCAGGTTGCCCGCATGGCGGGTGGTGGGGTGGTGCGCCGAGCGGACGTCCTCGCCGTCGAGGAGCTGCAGTGCGTCGGCGGTGGGGAAGGTGACCCAGATCCTGCGGTGTCGGATCCACCACGGCCGCAGCGACCAGAGCTGGGCGAGGTGGCCGCCGCTGGACGCGACGAAGAGTAGCGGCGAGGTCGTCATGGCACCATCCTTTCACAGCAGAAAGTAATTAACTTGTTGCTGAAAGTGATGTCGCGGGACGGTGGCGGCTGCTCCCCGTTCGAACGGGGGTCAGCCGGCGGCGCCGCTTCGAGCGGCGCCGCGCCGCAGCAGCAGGTCCAGCTCCAGCGGCCCGCGCAGGCGCCACAGCGTCGCGGCGAACCCCGCCGATCCGGCGGCCAGCGCGGCGGCCAGCGACCCCGGTCCCGTTCCCAGCACCGCAGCGGACAGTGCCGGGATGCCGCCGAACCACACCAGGCAGCTCCCTGCGGCCATCGCCCACCGCCGGTCGAAGGGGTGCAGCCCGTGCGAGCGTGCCAGTTGGGCCAGTGGCAGCCCCTTGCGTACAGCGATGGCGCCCGCCCACGCGGCCGCCGCGCCGCTCGCCCCGGCGATCGGTACCAGCAGCAGGCACAGCGCGACATCGGCGGCCAGAGCCAGCAGGTTGTTGGCCAGATTCGTCCGGGTGCGGCCGGTCATGGTCAGCACCAGGTCGCCCATGCCCAGGGCGGCGGCGAGCAACTGGGCCAGGCAGACCACGGCGAGCACGCGGGCGCCTGAGGCGTAGTGCGGACCGAACAGCTCCATCAGCAGTGGCGCGTAGACGATCGCGGGCAGGAACAGCGGCCAGGTCAGGCAGATCAGCCACGCGGTGCCCGCGCGGAACAGGTTGTTGGCGCCGCGGCGGTCGTCGGCCTCCAGCAGTTCGGCCAGCCGCGGCTCCGCCGCGAACTGCAGCGCCTGACCGGCGAACTGGCCCACCACCGGGAAGCGCGAGGCCGCGGTGAACACCGCCGCCTCCGCCGTGCCGCCCAGCGCGGCCGCGAACACGATTCCGCACCGCTGAATGCCCAGCTGCGCGATGTCGGAGACCGAGCGGGGAAGGGAGAACGCCCAGAACGCACGCGGCGAGACGCCGGCATCGGCTCCCGAACCGCCGGAGCGGGCCGGCCCCGGCGAGTCGGGAGGAGCCGGGGGAGGCGCGGGCTCGGTCGGCGCCGAGCGCCGGTGCGCGCCGAGGACGCGGCGCATCCACCACCACGCGAGCACCGCTGCCGGCAGGTAGGGGCCCGCCCACGCCACCGCCAGCAGTCCGGCCGACCCGGTCGCCGCGGCGGCGCCGACGAGTGCAAGCTGGCTCAGCGGGCGGCCGAGCCTGTCCAGCAGCACCCCCGCCCGCATCACGTGGTAGGCCCGCGTGGCCGCGAGCGCGGCGTCGGTGATCACCGCGAAGGGCAGGAAGGCGGCCAGCAGCCGCAGGTAGGTCTCGGCGGCCGGAGCGCCGATGAGCCCTGCCAGGTCGTCGGCGAGCACGGCGAGCACGGCCGCGGCCCCCAGCGACGCCGCCACCGCCGGGACCAGGGCGATGCGCAGCACCCGCGTGGCCGCGTGCCCGGCGCCGCGCGCCCGCAACCGGGACAGGAAGTAGACCAGCCCGCTGGGAGTGCCCAGGTTGGCCACGGCCGAAGCGATCAGGAACACCGAGGTGGCGGCGAACAGCGATCCCGCCGCATCCGGGGAGAATCCGCGGGTGACCGTGACGACGAGGCCCAGGTTCAGCACCGCACCGGCCGCGGCGCCGCCCATGTTCAGCGCGCCGCCGCGGGCGACCCGGCCCAGACCCTCCCGGGCGTGGGCGGCGGTGCTCACTCCCGCCACACCGGCGTCCGCCCCCACCAGGCGGCGAGGTCGCGGTCGGGATCGGCGAAACGGTCGGCCAGCCGGGCGTGCAGCCGCTCGGGCATCCCCTGGCGGGGGCGCGCGTTGTGCCGGCTGAACCGGATGCGTTCACAGTGGGCGATGCCCAGGAAGTCCTCGACGCCGGCGAACACGCGCTCGGGGTCGGCGAAGAAGGCCTCGCTCTCGACGACGTGCATGCGGTGCCGCCCCAGATGCCACTCCAGCCGCCGCAGCTGCTCGGCGTAGCGGCCACGCGCCAGGTAGGCGTGGTGCTGGTGGGAGTGCGAGTGGGCCGCCGGGTCGCGGCGCAACCGCTCCTCCTCGCCGCGCAGCCGTTCGGGCTCCAGCTCCAGCGCGCGCTCGAACGGTTCGGTCTCGAAGCCGCGCGCAAGCTCGTGGCTGTGGGCGGAGTAGGCGCGCTCGACCGGGTCGCGCAGCATCACCACCACCTTCACGCCCGGCAGGTCGCGGGCCAGCCGCTCGGCCGCCAGCGGGTGGAAGAGGTAGTAGGGGCTGGACTCGCCCACCTCGATGCGCGGGCGCCCGCTGCCGGGCCGCACCAGAGCACGTAGGGGGAAGTGCCCGCGGTACCAGTCCAGCCCGCGGTGGTAGCCGGTGTCGAAGTAGTGCACCCCTTTGCGCAGAGGTGGGCCCGCGACCTGGGGGTGCTGCGCCAGCGACCGGAACAGCGACGTCGTGCCGCACCGTTGTGCGCCGGCCACGACGAACGTGGGCAGCGTGCGGGCGCCGCGCGTGGCCTGGCCGAGCGCGGAGTGCACCGAGCGCACCGAATGCTTGACCGGCTCGGGCAGAGGCAGCCGGCGGGCGTTGGCGTTGGGCATCGTGGACCTTCCGTGGGACTTCCCCGGCCGCGGCTCGGGGCGGCGTCAGGGGCGGCGGCTCTATCCGGCGTCGTGGATCTCGCGTGCGGCGCGGTCCCGCAGGCCGGCCAGCGCAGGCAGCAGCCAGTCGTCCACCGCGGCCAGGCTTGCGCCCGCCTCGGCCTGCCGGTCGTGCAGGTAGCGCGTGGCCAGGTCGATCAGGTACAGGGCCATGACCGTCGCCGCCGCGCCCGGAGCGAGGCCCGCCGCGGCGACAAGCGGATCGCGCAGCAGCCGCGCCCCGGTGTCCAGCCAGCGGTGCACACCGGGGTGCACGCCGTTCTGCACGCACTCGTTGAGCTCGTAGTGCAACGCGTCGAAGCCGACGGGCACCCCGAAGTCGAGCCGCTCCCAATCCCACACGAACGCGCGCCGCGGAGTGGCCGCGATGTTCCACCGGGTCAGATCGCCGTGCCAGGCGCCGAACGGCAGGCGGGCGTCGGGCAGCCGGTCCAGGCACGCGCGCAGCGGTGTGGTCTCGGGGCGCTCGCCCAGCGCCGCGATCCGCTCGGCCAGCGCCGCGCGGTAGGGGCTCTGTGAAAGCGGCTGCACCCGAACGGGTTCCACGGCGCTGATCTGCACGACGCAGCGCAGCAGTTGGCGCGGCGTGGGCAGGTGGGTCTGGGCGCCCACCGGCAGTGCGTCCTGAACCAGCAGCGGACGGCCGTTCCACTCGCCCTCGTGCAGCAGCCGCGGCACGGTGATCTCGGGCAGACGCGCCTGCGCCAGCCGCTCCAGCGCGCGGGTCTCGGCGCGCACCAGGCGCGAGGTCAGCTCGTTGACCCCGATCTTGGCGTAACCCACGGTGCGTCCCGCGGGGGTCAGCAGCAGCAGGACGGGTTTGCGGTTGGCTCGCGGAGGGCCCACGTGGACCGCGATGACCACGCGGCGGTCCAGCGCCGCCGACAGTTCGTGCTCGATGGTGTGGCCGGGCCCGACATGCAGCCGGTCACGCAGCAGGAGCGGCGCCAGCCCGCTGGCGAAGGCCGTCGTGAGCGCTGCCGCGCGCAGCCGCTCCCGCACCGAGTGGCGCTGGGCGAAGGCGGCCACGGCGCGGGCCGCGGCGTAGCGGTCGGCCACCGGCAGAATCACCCGCGGATCGTGAGCCGAGGGCACCGGCAGGTACGCGCGGGTGCCGCCGTCCTTCGCCGACCCGCCGGGGACCGTCCCCGGCTCGCCGCGCCCCAGCAGGCCGCCGCAGGGCCACAGCACCTCGGCCAGGCCGGTCAGATAAGTCGTCTCGCCGTTCACCCCGTACCCCCCGGCACGGCTCCGGCGCCGCGGGCCTCGGCCGCGCGCCGCCACAGCAGGGCGACGGCGATCATCGTGACGGCCAGGGGCGCCGCGAGCGCGACGTAGAAGAACATGTACCAGAACAGCAGCAGGATCGACAGCAGCGCCGCCGAGCCCGGTACCGACGTCTCGTGCCGGTAGCGCCACAGCGCCTGGGCGAAGAAGGCGAGGAACAGCGCGGTGCCGACCCACCCGTTGGCCACCAGGAGCAGCCAGAACTGCCCGTTGTTGCCGATGGTGTGGTTGCCGCAGTCGGGGCATTCGGGCGAGGAGCCGATCGCGATCGACTGCGAGCTGCCCGCCATGTCCCGAGTGGTCCCCCAGCCGAGCACCGGCGAGGCGTTGGCGGCCTCCACGGCGGCGAGGCTGGTGGCGGCGCGGCCGCCGTCGCTGTGCGGGTTGTCGAGTCGCTCGCGGACCACGTCCGTCAGCGGGGACAGCAGCACGGCCAGCAACGCGGCGCAGGCGGCGGCGCTCACCGCCGCGACCGCGGCCGAGCGGCCCCGCCGCAGCAGCTGGACCAGCACGAAACCGAGGGACAGCACCAGTCCCGCCCACACCGCGCGGTTCAGCGAGTAGACGACGGGGGCGGCCGCCATCGCGATCGCCCCGCCCGCGATCCAGGCGCGCACCACGTCGGCGCGGGAGCGCCGCGCCGCGCCCGTCGCCGCTCCGGCCGGTTCCCGCGTCGGCATCCAGCCCGCCACCAGCCACACCAGCAGCAGCGAGAGCATGTTGCCCCAGGTGTTGGTGTACTCCCACGGCGCCTTGGGGCGCGCGGAGTCGTAGCCCAGCACCTCCATGACCTGGGCGGCGGCGGGATGGATGAGGTCTTGGACGTAAGGATCGGCGGCCAGTCCGGCGGGAAGCAGCAGCTCCACCGGCGAGGTGAACTCGAAGCGCGGTGCCGCCAGCCCCAGCCATCCGCCGGCGACGGTCGCCAGGCACAGCCACCCCAGCGCGCGCGCCACGGCCAGGTCACTCAGCTCTCGGCGGCTCAGGTTGCCGATGTAGAGCAGCAGGACGGTCAGCGCGAGGTACCCGGCCAGCCGCGCCAGCGCCCCGACCGGACCGCCGCTTCCGGGCAGGGTGCCCGGAAGCGTGGCGCCGATGAGGGTGAGACCGGCCGTGCACCACAGCAGGAACAGGGCCCACAGACCGAACCCCGGCGGCAGCCGGAGACCGCCGGACCTGTGGCGCCGCACGAGCCCGACGGCCATCGGCACGGCGAACACGACGAACGCGAACCGGCCCAGCCCCAGCGCCCACCACAGCGGGTATCCGGCCAGCAGCCACAGCACCGGCCAGCCGGGGGAGAACAGGCGGTGGAGCAGCGGCGCGGGTACGGGACCGCCCCGAACGAGCGGTGCCGGTGCGGAACCCGCGGTGGCGGTCCCCGCGCCGCCGGTCGGCGGGCGTCTGCCGCCGGGGCCGGGGGAAGGGGCCTCGGACGTCGGCATCAGCGCTTCAGTGCGAGGTCGGTGCCGTCATGGGCGTCGGCGCCGCCGACCCCGGTCTGCTCCTGCGGGGACTGCGCGGCTGCCTCCTCTTCGGCCGCCTCCGGCTCTGCGGACGCAATGGAATCCGGTTCCGCGGCCTCCTCGCGGTGCCGGGAGGCCGCACGCTCCGCCCGCTCGCTCCGCCCGCGGAGCAGGAGCCGCTTGCGGACCCCGGCGGGGGCGGCGACCGTTCCGGGAACGGTGGCGTCCACGGCGGCGAAGGCGGCCAGCGCCGAGGCCAGGTCCTCGATGCGGGTCGCACCCAGCTCGATCACGGGAACGACGGCATCGGCACCGCGGGCCAGCGCGCAGGCGTCGGCGCGCTCGCCGGTGGGTGCCGTCGCGACGACGACGTAGTCGGCCTGTGTGCGCAGCCGGTCGAGCAGCCCGGACATGGCCGGGCGCTGCAACATGTCCGCGGCGTCGGCGCCGCCGTAGTCGAGGATGCGCAGCCCGGGCGCGGAGGCGGTGCGCCGCTCCAGCTCGGCGGGATCGGCTCCGCCGAGCAGCGCGTCGGCCAGCCCGGCACCGTCGGCCGCGCCGGCGGAGGCCGGGTCGGCGCGGACCAGCAGCACGTCGGCGCCCACGCGAGCCAGGGCGGCGGCGAGCACAGTGGCCGCGGTTGCGGACGCCCCGCCGCGGGAGACGCCCGGTACGAGTACGACGGCACCGGAACGGCGCTGGGCGCCGAGGTCCCCGATACCGGACACCAGACTCAGCGCGGCCCGGTTGGCCTGCTGCGCCTCCCGCGCCGGCTCGGCGCCGTCGGCGCTCTCCGAGCGCTGCGTGCGCAGCAGCACCGGAACGCCGGCGGCGCGCTCGGCGTCGCGCACGGTGTGCAGACGGCGGTCGCGCCGGTCCGCGCCGAAGGCCGCCGTGAGCCCGGCGGCCAGACCCAGCACGCCTCCGGCGGCCAGCCACAGCACGGGTACGGGCGAGGTCGCCTCCTCCGGCGTGGTGGCCGGGGTGATGATCCGTGCGGGCACGACCGAGGACCGCAAGGCGGTGAGCGGGTGGATCTCCTTGTTCAGTTCGGCGATCTCGTCCTGCACAGCGGCGATGCGCCCTTGCCGGAGCGCACCGTCGCCGTCCTCGTCGGGGATCCGGTCCAGCTCGGTGTAGCGGGCGTCGACCTCGTCCCGCAGGGAGGAGAGGATGTCGCCGACCTGCCGGTCGATCTGGTCCTCCCGGTACTCGAGGTAGGCGTCGGCGAACGCGGCCGAGGCCCGGCGGGCCGACCGCCGGTCGGAACCCGGGTAGGAGATCTGCAGCACGCTGCTGTTGGGTGGCACGGTGACCTCGACCCTGCGCCGCAGTTCGGCGGGGTCGGCGCCGGAACCGAGCCGCTCCGCGGCCGCCGCCGAGACCTCGGCCGACCGCACGATCTGCGCCTCGGTGTCGAGATTGACGTCTCCGACGGTCCGCCCGGACTGCTCGCCGGTGATCTCGGGGACGCCGGTGGGGCGCACGTGGACCGCCGTCGTGGAGGTGTAGGTCGGCGGTACCACCAGCAGCGCGAGCGCGGCCAGCACCAGCCCGGCGGCGGCACACGCGGCCACCACCCGCCACCGGCGGCGCACAGTGGCCGCCACGTCAGTGAGGTCTCCTCCGGCGGATGTGTCCATACCGGCTGATCCTTTCCCCGGATACCACTTTCGGTACTGCAACAAACACTAAGAGTAGTTGTTTTACGGTCACGCACAGGTGATCCACACGCAAGATCGGGCCGTTGGAGCGTGTCGGTCGGAAGCCGGTGGGGTGGTGGGCGCGCGAAGGGGCGGCGAGGGCGGTCGTCCGGGTCGGCGTTGATCGGTTCGGTCGGCGTCAGGCGAGGTATCCCACGGGGCGGCGAGGGCGGCGGAAGGCCGGTGTCGGTGCGGTCGGCGGATGGCGGGCCGCCCTGGCGGGGGCACGGCCTACTCCTCGCGCGCCAACCGGGCCCACCTGCGCCGACGCGAGATCACGGCGACGACCGCTTTCCCCCGTTGATCTTGTACCTACGGTCACATGTGATCGCTCACAATGACCGTAGGTACAAGATCAACGCTGATGCGTAGAGCCGAGACCGGGTCGCCGCCGCCACGCCGGGCGCGTGACCAACCGCGAGCAGGACCGATGAGCGGCCGCCCCCGGCCGCCCGCCGTCGTCGCTGTCGCCCGCCGTCCCCGCAGGGACGTCAGCCACCACTCGTCAGCCCGAAGCCGGTGCCGGTGCCTCTTTCTTCCCGGGCTCGAACACGGCTTCCACGAGTTCGCGGCACCATGTCAGCAGCTCCAGGTCGCGCAGCTGGCGGCCGCCGATGCCGCCGGCCTTGGGTGCAGGGACCAGGAGGGTCTGGGCGGGTTCCTTGTAGACGGCCTTGGGGTGCAGCCGCTTCAGCCGCAGGCGCTGGGACTCGCGCAGCTCGACCGGGGCGAAGCGGATCTGGTTTCCCTGAAGCACGACGTCGGAGAGACCGGCGCTCTTGGCCAGTACGCGGAACCGCGCGACCTGCAGGAGGTTGTCCACCGGCTCGGGCGGCGGGCCGTAGCGGTCGACCAGCTCCTCGCGGGCCGCGGCGATGTCCTCTTCGCCGCCCACGCCGGCGATGCGCTTGTAGGCCTGAAGCCGCAGCCGCTCGCCGGGCACGTAGTCGTGCGGGATGTGGGCGTCGATGGGCAGCTCGACCCTGGTCTCGGTCTCGTCCTCGCTCGCGTTCGGGTCGCCCTTGAGCTCGCGCACGGCCTCGCCGACCATGCGCACGTACAGGTCGAACCCGACCCCGGCGATGCTGCCGGACTGTTCGGCCCCCAGGATGTTGCCCGCGCCGCGGATCTCCAGGTCCTTCATCGCCACGTACATGCCGGCGCCGGTCTCCGTGTGCTGGGCGACGGTGGCCAGCCGCTCGTGGGCGGTCTCGCTCAGCGGCCGCTCCGGCGGGTACAGGAAGTAGGCGTAGGCCCGCTCGCGCCCGCGCCCGACGCGGCCGCGCAGCTGGTGCAGCTGGGCCAGGCCGTAGGTGTCGGCGCGGTCGACGATCAGCGTGTTGGCGTTGGGCACGTCCAGCCCCGACTCCACGATCGTCGTGGAGACCAGGACGTCGTAGTTCTTCTCCCAGAAGTCGATCATCACCCGTTCGAGCTGCTGCTCGTTCATCTGCCCGTGGGCATAGGCGATCCGTGCCTCGGGCACCAGCTGGCTGAGCGACGACGCGACCTTGTCGATCGAGGCCACCCGGTTGTGCACGAAGAACACCTGGCCTTCGCGCATCAGCTCGCGCCGGATGGCCGCGGCGATCTGCTTCTCCTCGTAGGCCCCGACGAAGGTGAGCACGGGGTGCCGTTCCTCAGGCGGGGTGAGGATCGTGGTCATCTCGCGGATGCCGGTGACACCCATCTCCAACGTGCGCGGGATGGGCGTGGCCGACATCGCCAGCACGTCGACCTGGGTGCGCAGCCGCTTCAGGGTCTCCTTGTGCTCGACGCCGAAGCGCTGCTCCTCGTCGATGATGATCAGACCCAGATTCTTCATCTTGGTCTCGCTGGACAGCAGCCGGTGCGTGCCGATCACCACGTCGATCGCGCCCGTGCGCAGTCCCTCGCGGGTGGCCTCGACCTCGCCGTCGGTCTGGAAGCGCGACATGGCCCGCACCGTCACCGGGAACGAGGCGTAGCGCTCGGTGAAAGTCGACATGTGCTGCTGGACCAGCAGCGTGGTGGGCACCAGCACCGCGACCTGCTTGCCGTCCTGCACCGCCTTGAACGCGGCGCGCACCGCGACTTCGGTCTTGCCGTAGCCGACGTCGCCGCAGATGAGCCGGTCCATCGGCACCGGCTTCTCCATGTCCCGCTTGACCTCCTCGATCGCGGCGAGCTGATCGGGGGTCTCGACGTAGGGGAAGGCGTCCTCCAGCTCGCCCTGCCAAGGGGTGTCGGGTCCGAAGGCGTGGCCGGGGGAGGCCTGGCGGGCGCTGTAGAGGCGGATGAGGTCGCCGGCGATCTCGCGAACGGCCTTGCGCGCACGGCTCTTGGTCTTGGACCAGTCGGCGCCGCCCATCTTGGACAGAGTGGGTGCTTCGCCGCCGACGTAGCGGGTGACCTCGTCGAGCTGGTCGGTGGGGACGAACAGCCGGTCGCCGGGCTGGCCGCGCTTGCTGGCGGCGTACTCGATGACCAGGTAGTCGCGAGTGGCGCCCTGGATGCTGCGGCTGACCATCTCGATGAAGCGGCCCACGCCGTGCTGCTCGTGGACGACGTAGTCGCCGGACTTGAGCTGCAGCGGGTCGACGGTGCCGCGGCGCCGGCTGGGCATGCGCCGCATGTCGCGGGTGGAGGACCGCTGGCCGACGAGGTCGGTCTCGGTCAGCACCACCAGGCGCACCGAGCGCCACACGAACCCGTGCTCGATCATGCCGGTGGCCACGGTGGCCACGGCCCGTTCGGGCGCGGTGTCGATCTCCGAGCGCAGCTGGGCCCCCAGCCCGGCGTCGTGCAGCATGGACACGAGCCGCTCGGCGGGCCCGTGCCCGGGTGTCAGCAGCACGACGCTCCAGCTGTCGTGAAGCCACGACTTCACATCGGCAAGCGCCCGCTCGGTGTCGCCGCGGTAGGTGTCGGCGGCCACCGCGCCCAGCTCCAGGCCGGCGTCGTCAGCGCGGCCGTCCTCATCGTCGGCCGTGCCTTCCGCGGGCTCCGCGACGCCGCCGGAGTCGAACGGCGAAATCGACCACCAGGGCAGGCTCAGCGCATCGGCGTCGGAGCGGATCTCGGCGATGGACTTGTAGACGGAGCCGCCCAGGTCGATGGGCGCCTCGCCGCCGGAGGCGGCGTTGATCCAGGAGGCGTCGAGGAACTCCCTGCTGGTGGCCTCCAGCTCCAGGGAGCGGCTGCGGATGCGCTCGGGGTCGCAACCGACGATGTGGGCGCCCTGGGGGAGGTAGTCGAACAGCAGTTCCATGTGGTCGGCCAGCACGGAGGCGAAGGCCTCCATGCCCTCGACCGTCACGCCGTCGGCGAGCTTCTCCAGAACCTCGGCGACCGCCGGGTAACGGCCGGACAGCTCGCGGGCGCGCTCGCGCACCTGGGGCGTCAGCAGCAGCTCGCGGCACGGCGGAGCGAACAGCCCGGACTCGGCCTCGGCCTGGGTGCCCTCGCCGAGCGAGCGCTGGTCGGCGACCTGGAAGTAGCGGATCTCCTCGACCTGGTCGCCCCAGAACTCCAGGCGCAGCGGGTGCTCCTCGGTGGGCGGGAACACGTCCAGGATCCCGCCGCGCACGGCGATGTCGCCGCGCTTCTCGACCAGGTCGGTGCGCGCGTAGCCGGCGTCGACCAGCGACTGGACCAGTTCCTCCAGGCCCACCTCGTCGCCTTGGCGTACCCGCACGGGCTTGAGGTCGCCCAGTCCGGCCACCAGCGGCTGCAGGACGCTGCGTACCGGTGCCACTACGACGCGCAGCGGAGCGGTAAGCGGGTCGGACGGGTCGGGGTGGGCAAGGCGGCGCAGCACCGCCAGCCGCTGGCCGACCGTGTCGGAACGGGGCGAGAGGCGCTCGTGCGGCAGGGTCTCCCACGCCGGGAAGTTGGCGACCGAGTTCTCCGGCAGCAGCGAGCCCAGCGCCTCGGTGAGGTCGCCTGCCTCGCGCTCCGTGGCGGTGATGGCCAGCACCGGGCGCTCGGCGCCCACGGGGGCGTCGGCGGCCAGCGCCGCGATCACGAACGGGCGCAGCGACGCCGGCGCGACGAGATCGAGGCGCGGGTCCCGGCCGGTGCGGGCGGTCTCGACCGCCCGGCTGAGCGCCGGGTCATCGGAGACGACGGAAAGGAGCCCGGCAAGCGGGCGCTGTGCGTCACCGTTGTGGGCGGTGGACGATTGGGAGGGCGTCATATCACCAGAGAGAAGACTGTGACAGGGATTCGGCCGTGCTGCGCTCCGCGGCGCGCGATCGGGAGAGCGGGTGCCCGGTACGTGCGGCTGCCGGGTGCGGTGCACCGGATGCACGCCGTGGCGGATCGGTGCCCGGCCCTCGGAGGGGCGACGGGCTCCCCGCACGCAAGCCTACGCCGCCCGGCTGTCGCGGGTGCACGGAGTGGCGTATCCAGGATGTGTCCCAGGTCATGTCCCTCCTTCTCGCCCGCGCGGGGCCGCAGTAGGCGTGCGCCGCCCAGGTGGGGCGGCGGAGCGATCGGAGTCGGGATCGGGTGCGCCGGGCCGACGGCCGCGAGGCGCACATGTCCTCAGGCCCGGAAGCGCCGGGCGTCGAGAGACGCCGCGACCGGAACCGGCCCGATGCCCTGGTGCGACGCAGACGGGTCACACCGGGACGACATGGATGGAAAATGCAGTGGTCACCAGTGGTAACGCCTGACCGGCCCGGGGTGTTCCATGCGCGTGACGTCTCCGGCTGCGGTGGGCGACGCCGATGTGGTGGGTGACGTTCGGGGTGGTGGGTGGTGCGGAGCGCTTGGTGTGGGTGGTGGTGGGTGACGTTTGGGGTGGTGGGTGGTGCGGAGCGCTTCGAGTGGGTGGTGGTGGGTGACGGGCGGGAGTGCCGCCGCCTGATCACCCGAATACGCTGTTGCGCAGAAGCGGATGCGGAGACGATCAGGGAGGCCGGGTTGAGCGACAGCAGTGACCGCAACGAGGACGAGGCGGCGGCACAGGTGTTCACGCCCGATCCGGTGAGCCTGGCCCACCTGGAGCTGATCCTCAACGGAGCTTACCCGCTGACCGGGTTCATGACCCGTGAGGAGGTCGCCTCGGTGGCCAAGGACGGCCGCATGCCCGACGGGGGGGCATGGCCGGTACCGGTCACCCTGCCGGTGCCCGACGAGCTCGCCGACGCCGAACGCCTGACACTGACCGACCCCGAGGGCGCCCCGTTGGCGGAGTTGCGAGTCGGCCAGCGCTGGTGGTCCGGCGCCGAGGGTGTGGAAGGGCAGGGCGACGGCGACGACGCGCCCGGCCACCGGCTGGCCGGCGAGGTGCGCTTCGCCCAGCCGCCCGTCTACGGTGCCCTGCGCCATCTGCGCGATTCACCCGAGCAGGTCCGCGGCCAGCGTGAACTCGCCGGGGACGGCGGGGTTCCGGTGCTGGCCGTGGTCACCGACCGCCCGCTGCACCACCGCGAACTGCACCAGATCCGCGCCGCCGCCGAGGAGCTGGGCGGTGACGACCGCGCGGAGGTTCTGGTGATCATCGACGCCCCGCTGGAGAGCGCGGGCATGGCGCCGGTCGTGCTGGCCGCCGAACCGCTGCTGCCCGCTCCCGCCCGCTTCGTCGTGGCGACGCTGCCCCGCGCATCCGCCGAGGGCGCGGCCACGCTCTCCGCCGAGCGCCGAGAGCTGCTGCGTGCCCACGTCGCAGCCGCCTTCGGCGCCACGCGCCTGCTGGCTCTCGACGGCTCCGGCCCCGCTGTTCCCGCGGCCGACGACGCGCCGGTGGCGGTGGTGCGCGCGCCGGAGTGGGCCTACGACACGGCGCAAGCCCAGTGGCGCCCGGCCGGCGAGGTGGCGCCCGAGGCCGCCGCGGAACTGCCGGACGAGGCGGAGGTCGAGGAGATGCTGGCGCTGGGCCGCGGCCTTCCCGCATGGTTCACCCCCGCCCGGGTGGCCGCTGAGCTGGCGCGCATCCGCCCACCGCGCACCGAGCGCGGGCTCACCGTGTTCTTCACCGGGCTCTCGGGCTCGGGCAAGTCCACGATCGCCCGCGGGGTGGCCGAGGGCATCCGCAAGTCGGGCCGAACACTGACCCTGCTCGACGGCGACGTCGTACGCCGCATGCTCTCGGCGGGACTGACCTTCTCGCGCGCCGATCGCGACCTCAACGTGCGGCGGATCGGCTACGTGGCGGCCGAGATCGCCCGCCACGGCGGCGTCGCCGTCTGTGCGCCCATCGCGCCTTACGCCGCCACGCGTGCCGAGGTGCGGGCGATGGTGGAGGAGGTGGGCGACTTCTTCCTGGTGCATGTGGCCACCCCGCTGGAAGTGTGCGAGGCGCGCGACCGCAAGGGCCTCTACGCCAAGGCCCGGGCGGGCGAGATCCCCGAGTTCACCGGGATCTCCGACCCCTACGAAGAACCCGAGGACGCCGAGCTGGTGCTCGACACCGAGGGCCGCACCATCGGGGAGTCGGTCGCCGAGGCACTCGACGCCCTGCGCGCAGGCGGGTGGCTGCCGACCGAGTCGGCCTGAGGATCGGGAATTCCGCTCGGCGGGATACGCGGCGCGGAGCGCCACCGGTGGGGTGGTGGCGGGAG